>NZ_JAHLZF010000021.1 GCF_018967645.1 Allobacillus halotolerans
AGGCGGCGTACAATAGATTCGAGAAGTATATCATAACACCTTAAAAAATTTGTCCAATTTAGTGTTGACATACCATGCTGGAGAGTCTTATAGAGAGGCTCTATACCCCCGAGCGACTGAAAAAAATTGCCGGAAAGTCTTATAGGGGGTCTCTATACCCTCGAATGGCCAAGAAAAATCGCCGGAAAGTCTTATAGAGGTGCTCTATCCCCCCGAACGGACCAAAAATATTCCCAGAAAGTCTTATAGAAAATGCGACGCAGTCCTAAAGACTTCAAAATAAATATTCTCTATACCTGTTTGCTGTTCTTTTATGAGTGGCTTTTGATAAGATGGTTATAGAAGAATGTTAAACGGAAGTATTGAGGGAGTGTTTGACGATGGAAAAGTTCATGATGGCATTGGATCAAGGAACGACGAGCTCGCGGGCAATTTTATTTAATCATAAAGGCGAGATCGTCGAGACGGCGCAAGAGGAATTCCAACAATATTTTCCACAACCAGGCTGGGTTGAGCATGACGCAAATGAGATTTGGACGTCTGTGCAATCCTGCATTACAAACGTGTTGCGGAAGGCAGACTTGCATCCAAGTCAAGTGGCTGGAATTGGGATTACCAATCAGCGTGAGACGACCATTGTTTGGGAACGGAAGACGGGGAAGCCGATTCATAAAGCGATTGTTTGGCAGTCACGTCAAACCGAAAATATTTGTCAGGAATTGAAAGATCAAGGGTATGAAGAGTTGTTTCGTAAAAAAACCGGGCTTTTAATTGATCCTTATTTTTCAGGAACGAAAGTAAAGTTTATTTTGGATCAAGTGGAAGGAGCAAAGGAACAAGCTGAAGCGGGTGAGCTTATGTTCGGAACCATCGATACATGGCTGATTTACCAGTTGACCGGTCAGCAAGTTCATGTAACAGACTATTCGAATGCTTCGCGTACATTGATGTACAATATTCATGAATTAACATGGGACAATGAATTACTCGATATTCTCGGTGTACCGAAATCGATGCTGCCAGAAGTTCGGCCATCTTCGGAAATCTACGGCGAGACGATCAGCTATCATTTTCTCGGTGAAAATATTCCGATTGCTGGCGCGTGTGGGGACCAACAAGCGGCATTATTCGGGCAAGCTTGTTTTGAAAAAGGAATGGCCAAAAACACGTATGGCACGGGATGTTTCATGTTAATGAATACGGGAAAAGAGGCAGTATCATCAAAAAACGGATTGTTGACGACACTTGCCTGGGGACTTGACGGGGAAGTGAATTATGCGCTGGAAGGCAGTATTTTCGTTGCGGGTTCTGCCATCCAGTGGCTGCGTGATGGACTGCGGATGATCAAGCGGACGCCTCACAGTGAGCGGTATGCAAAACGAGTTGAATCAACAGAAGGCGTCTATGTCGTACCGGCTTTCGTTGGTCTAGGAACACCTTATTGGGACAGTAAAGCCCGTGGTGCCGTCTTTGGTTTGACCCGTGGAACAGATAAGGAACATTTCATCCGTGCAACCTTGGAATCGATCGCATATCAAACGAAAGATGTCGTCAATGCAATGATTGACGATTCCTCGATTGATTTGAAAAAACTTCGAGTCGATGGTGGAGCAGTGAAAAATGAATTTTTAATGCAATTTCAAAGTGATCTATTAAATGTGCCTGTAGAACGCTCAGTTGTGAATGAAACAACAGCTCTAGGTGCAGCTTATTTGGCAGGACTTGCCGTCGGTTTTTGGTCGAATAAAGAAGAGATTGAAAATCAGTGGGCTGTAGACCGTTTATTTGAGCCAGTTATGGAGGACAATATTCGCAACGAGCTTTATCAAGGATGGAAACGTGCCGTGAAAGCGACACAAGCATTTACGGAAGGGAATTGATTTTTCTCGTGAGGGGGTGGTTTTTTTGACCAATACATTTTCCAATAAACATAGACAAGAAGCTAAGCAGCAATTAAATCAGTCATTTGACCTTATTATAGTCGGTGGCGGGATTACCGGTGCCGGCATTGCTTTGGATGCTGTGACAAGAGGCTTGAGTGTTGCGTTATTCGAAATGCAAGACTTCGCAGCTGGAACTTCCAGTCGCTCGACCAAGCTCGTTCACGGTGGCTTACGATATTTGAAAAACTTTGAAATTAAAATGGTAGCGGAAGTCGGTAAAGAACGAGAAATCGTTTATGAAAACGGGCCACATATTACAACACCGGAATGGATGCTGCTGCCCTTTTATGATGAAGGGACGTTCGGTCCGTTTACGACGAATATCGGCTTAAGACTGTACGATTTTCTGGCAGGCGTGAAAAAGAAAGAACGACGAAAAATGCTCAGCAAAGAGGAAACGCTGAACAACGAGCCATTGTTGCGCCGCGAAGGCCTAGAAGGAAGCGGCTATTATGTTGAGTACAAAACCGATGATGCACGATTGACAATGGAAATATTAAAAAAAGCTGTTGAAAATGGAGCGATCGCTTTCAATTACATGAAAGTCGACCAGTTTTTATATCGTGATGGAAAAGTTGTCGGGGTTCATGCGGTCGATCAATTGAATGATGAATCCGCTTCGGTCTATGCAGAGAAAGTCGTCAACGCTGCAGGACCATGGGTGGATGAATTGCGTTCGAAAGACAATCCGAAGCTGAAAAAACCGCTTTTCCATACAAAAGGAATTCATCTTGTATTCGATAGTGTTGTATTTCCACTGACCCAAGCGATTTATTTTGATTCGCCTGATGGCCGAATGATTTTTGCGATTCCAAGAGACGGAAAAACGTATGTAGGGACGACGGACACAGCATATACAGGAGATTTTGAGAATCCAACCGCTTCATTACAAGACCGAGCATACTTGATGCGGGCCATTCATGAGATGTTCCCGACAGTGAACGTGAATGAACAAGACATCGAATCTTCTTGGTCTGGGATTCGACCACTCATTCAGCAAGAAGGTAAAGACCCATCAGAAATCTCACGGAAAGATGAAATTTTCGTATCTGATTCTCAGTTGATCTCTATTGCAGGAGGCAAACTGACAGGCTATCGAAAAATGGCTGAGAGTATCGTCGACCTCGTCGCTTCCCAATGGAAAGCTGAGAATGGCCGGAAGCTCCCTGAGTCGAAAACGAAAAAAATGCCACTCGCTGGCGGTGAAGTCGGTGGTTCGAAAGGGTTCAAACAGTTTAAGAAAAAAGTGCTCAACACCGGTTATCCAGAAGAAATGCTCGAAAAATGGATGAACCGATATGGAGCGAATACCGAAAAACTAATCAACTATTATGAGACAGCCATGCATGAACATGTATTTTTAGAAGCTGATATTTGGGCAGAATTAATGTATACGCTCGAATACGAAGCAGTCTATAAACCGGTTGACTTCTTTATCCGACGAACAGGCGCACTCTTCTTTGACATTGACTTTGTGAAAAAATATAAAAAGCCAGTCATCCAGGAAATGAAAGATTACTTCCAATGGGATGACGAAGAGATGAAACAACATACGGAAGAGTTGGAAAAAGCAATTTACGAAGCCCAAAACCCTGTGAAAGAAGAAATGAAATAGAGATGAAAAGATTAGAGCGAGAGTCCACGCTCTAATCTTTTTTTATATTTTGTTTCGGTTACACGCGCTTTTTGAACGTTCAGCGCATCCCTTTGAACAGTCAACGTAAACTTTTGAACGTTCAGCGCATCCCTTTGAACGGTCAACGTAAACTTTTGAACGTTCAGCGCATCCCTTTGAACGATCAACGTAAATCTTTGAACGTTCAGCGCATCCCTTTGAACGATCATCCGCCTTCATTAGATCGTTGCATTCATTTTTCGCGAAAGTCCGACCGAATGTTCTCCTTCCTAAATATACCTACTGTGAATATTTGGTATATGTTATACTAAAAGGAGAGAATTTTGATGAGTTCTGTAGGAGGCCTTTATGCAAACATCAAGTATGAAGCAGAAAAATAATTTAGAAGGAAATGTGGTCCCGTTTCGTGCGGATAGCCAGTTCTATTTTTCCCATGGAGTGAAAGCTTTTCAACGAAAGCAATTTTCACGTGCGGAAAAATGGATCAAGAAGGCAATCGAGTGTTCACCGGATAATCCACTTTTTCTCAGCCAGTTGTCGGTACTATACACGGAATTGCACCAATATCACCGAGCGAATGAATTGTTGCAGCGTGTCGTTGAATTGGATGAAAATTATGTCGACGGGTATTATCTTTTGGCGAATAATTATGCGCATTTAGGTCTCTTTCAGGAAGCGAAGCGGTATGCGACAGAATATTTATCTGAAGCACCTGATGGTGAATTTTCAGATGATGTGAGAGAATTGATTGCGCTCATAAATCAGGTAATGCTTGAAGATCTGGATGATGAGTTGGAGATGGATGAGGAAGACGAATTCTTTATTTGCCAAGAATCATCCTATTATTATTTGGAGCATCAAGAATGGGATAAAGCGATTGAAATTTTGGAAGAAATGATGGTTCAATTCCCAGAATATATTCCAGCACGGCATGATTACGCCTATGCACTATTTCGACTAGGAAAAGAAGATGTTGCTATCACATTAGAAGAGTCTTGGTTCGAACAAGATTCCAGTTCGCTTCATAGTCGACTCAATTTGATCTATTTTTATTACCACACGAATCAACAAGCGATAGCTGATGAGCTGATTGAATCATTGAACAACGTATATCCGACCTACGATTCACAAAAGCTAAAAATAGCTGTCATCCTGTCTCAAGTCAATGCATGCGAAGAAGCAGTCCAGCGATTTCACAAAATCCAGGCTGGGAATGTTTCCGGCTTTTTGAATTATTATCTTTGGTATGGTTATGCTTTAAAACAAATTGGCCAGGTGAAAAAAGCTGAGCAGATTTGGGATCAAGGTTGTAAAAAACATCCGGATTTAGCGGATTTCATCAACCAATTTTGATGGCTTCAAGCATCCACGGAAGCGTTTGAGCTGAACGTTTGTCGAACGCAGAATAATGGAATATGATGTAGTAGGATGTTTGATAAAAGGAGTGAGGATTCATGACTGATGAACGTATGTATGATGTAATTATTGCTGGCGCAGGACCTGCTGGAATGACGGCAGCTGTTTATACGTCACGTGCCAATTTGGACACATTGATGCTTGAAAGAGGAATGCCTGGTGGCCAAGTGGCTAACACACAAGATGTCGAAAACTACCCAGGTTTCGATCATATATTAGGACCGGATTTATCGACCAAAATGTTTGAACACGCACAGAAATTTGGTGCAGAGTATGCTTATGGTGATATTCAATCGGTTGAAGATTTTGGTGATTATAAAGTCGTTAAAGCAGGAGACCAAGAGTTCCGCACACGCTCGATCATCATTTCTACTGGTGCCGAGTACAAGAAGCTAGGAATCCCTGGTGAAGAAGAGTTTGCTGGACGCGGTGTTTCTTATTGTGCCGTATGTGACGGAGCTTTCTTTAAAGAAAGAAGACTTTTCGTTGTCGGCGGAGGAGACTCTGCTGTTGAGGAAGGAATCTATCTGACGCGCTTTGCTGATCGGGTAACGATTGTGCACCGCCGGGATGAACTACGTGCCCAAAAAATCCTTCAGGACCGTGCCTTTGAAAATGAAAAAATTGATTTTTATTGGAATACTGAAATGAAGGAAATTAAAGGGGACGGCCAAGTAAAAACAGCTGTTCTCGTCAATAACCAAACGGGTGAAGAGCGCGAGGAAGAAATTGATGGTGTATTCATTTACATCGGATTGCTTCCATTAAGTGACCCGTTTAAAGGTCTGGGAATCTTAAACGATGAAAACCAAGTTGTAACGAATGAAAATATGGAAACAAGCATTCCAGGAATTTTTGCAGCTGGTGATGTTCGTGAAAAAGAACTACGCCAAATCGTTACGGCAACAAGTGACGGAAGTATCGCGGGACAACGCGCTCAATCGTATATTGAAGATTTAATGGAAAAGATCAGTGCAGCAAAGAAATAAAAAAGTAAAAGGGTTTTAACGCTGTTGTAACACGGTTGCAATAATTATCGGGTACAATGTAAGTAAATATTGACCCCCTTTATTCAATATATTGTTTCACGCACAGGTAGTTTTATAAACTGCCTGTGTTTTTTTGATGAAAAATACTTAATTGAATATCGGAATCATCTAAGAGAATGTTCGATTTTCTTTGGTGGATCCGTCAATCCATTGTATAATGGAAGGAAAGGAAACATTTTAAGCACGATCAATACATGTTAGGGTCAACTTAGTTAAACACGGTCAACTCTTTCACAAATCGTAGAATCGGATCGCTTAAACATACCAAACCATTTATGTAAATATATATAGAAAAACAACCGTCTAAATAAAAGGAAGAAAAGGTGATCGCATGGAAGATAAGTCGAAAGTTGAGTTAGTCATCGTTACAGGAATGTCTGGTGCCGGAAAGACAGTAGCTGTTCATAGCTTTGAAGATCTCGGATATTTTTGTGTCGATAACTTACCACCGACTTTACTCCCGAAGTTCTTAGAATTGATGAAGGATAACCAAGAAGAGAATAAAAAGCTCGCTGTTGTCATGGATTTACGTGGCAGAGAGTTTTTTGATACGTTGTACGAAACGCTCGATCAACTCGCTGAAGACGATCGAATTGCGGAGCACGTATTATTTTTGGATGCAGAAGACCAAACGCTTGTCACCCGTTATAAAGAGACAAGGCGATCACATCCATTGGTACCTGAAGGATTACCGTTAGAAGGGATTAAGCAGGAACGACAAATTTTAGATGAGCTAAAAGGCCGTGCTCAAACCATTCTACATACGGATCAACTACCTGCCAAAGAACTACGACAGAAAATTACCGACCATTTCAAGGAGAAGAAACAGCAAGTTTTTTCCGTTCAAATCGTCTCGTTTGGATTCAAACATGGTGTTCCAATTGATGCGGATTTAGTGTTCGATGTTCGTTTCCTGCCGAACCCTCATTACGTCGACTCCATGAGAGATTTGACTGGTAAAAATCATGAAGTTTCGTCTTATGTATTCAAATGGAAAGAGACACGAACATTTATGAGGAAACTGAAGGATTTACTCGAATACATGTTGCCGCATTATGTGCGCGAAGGCAAAAGCCAATTGGTCATTGGAATCGGATGTACAGGTGGACAGCATCGCTCGGTTGCCTTATCCGAGAAGTTAGGTGACATTTTAGGCAGAAATTATACAACCCATGTGTATCATAGAGATATCGATAAAAAAAGGGGAAAAGTTAAAAAATGACAGATATAAATGGCCCAAAAGTTGTGGTCATCGGGGGAGGAACCGGGATGCCGGTTTTACTGCGAGGATTGAGAAAGTATCCGGTTAATTTGTCTGCAATCGTTACCGTAGCTGACGATGGAGGAAGTACGGGCCGATTGAGAGAAGACCTCGCCATACCTGCACCTGGTGATATACGGAAAGTAATTGCTTCGATGTCTGCGGTAGAGCCAACGTTATTAAAGCTTTTTCAACATCGATTTGAAAATGGAAATGGTTTATCCGGTCATGCGCTTGGAAATTTAATTTTGGCTGGAATGACATCAATCACTGGTGATTTCTATAAAGGCATCAAGGAAATTTCGCGCGTGTTTAATGTGAAAGGGCGCATCTATCCGATCTCCAATTCAAACATGTACTTGAAGGCGGAGTTTGAAGATGGGTCCGTCATCCGTGGGGAGTCGCAAATTCCTGAAGTAGGAAAGCGAATTAAACGTGTCTTTTATGATACTGATGACGTAGAGCCATTACCAGAAGCAATCCGGGCAATTGAGCAAGCCGAATTAATCGTCATTGCACCTGGTAGCTTATACACAAGTATTTTGCCGAACTTGATTGCACCGAAAATTCAGGAAGCATTAAATAAAACAAAAGCAACTTCTGTTTATGTGTGTAATATTATGACCCAGTACGGTGAAACGAGTCATTATAAAGCTTCTGACCATATTCGAGCGATTCATCAACATGCGAACCAATCCTTTTTAGATCGAATCATTGTTCATAATAAGGAAATTTCCAATCAGATTATCGCAGAATATGAAAAAGAAAAAGCTGAACCGGTCTTATGCGATGATGAAGTTATCCAACAATTGGGTGTTGAAGTCGTTCGGGGAAATATTGCAAACTTACATGAAGATGGAACTTTGAAACATAATGAGCATGAAATCGCCAAGATCCTGCATGAATTGGTACAATAGTGATGAGGATAATATAGAGGAGAATGCGCGATGTCTTTTGCATCGGAAACAAAAAAAGAATTAACAACGATTGAAGCAGATCATTGCTGTCAAAAGTCTGAGCTCTCTGCTTTGATTCGAATGAATGGTACGCTTTCATTTTCCAACCGTAAATATACGTTGGATATTCAAACAGAAAATGCAGCGATTGCTCGCCGGATTTATACGTTGATTAAAAATATATACGGACTTCCAGTTGAATTGCTTGTCCGGAAAAAAATGCGTTTGAAGAAAAATAATGTTTATATCGTTCGAATATCTGAAGGTGCCAAACATCTATTGACTGATATGAATATTTTGCAGGAGCCACTGACTTTTATTCGACATATTTCCCAGGAAATTATGGAGAAAGATTGCTGTAAACGCGCCTATCTAAGAGGAGCGTTTATGGCAGGTGGCTCTGTCAATAATCCGGAAACATCGTCATATCATATGGAAATTTTCTCATTTTATGAGGATCATAATGAAGCGCTTTGTGACTTAATGAATCAATTTGATTTATCCGCTAAGACTCATGAACGGAAAAACGGCTATATTACGTATTTAAAAGAAGCAGAGAAAATTACTGATTTTTTGATTATTATCGGAGCGCACCAAGCTTTATTAAAGTTTGAAGATGTTCGGATTATGCGGGACATGCGAAATTCCGTGAATCGCCTGGTCAATTGTGATACAGCGAATTTAAATAAAACAATCGGTGCCGCCTTTCGTCAAGTTGAAAACATTAAATTCATAGATGATACGGTTGGTTTGGAGTCGCTACCTGAAAAACTTCAAGAAGTCGCTAAACTGAGACTGGAACATCAAGATGTTTCCTTAAAGGAACTCGGCGAACTATCGACAACCGGAAAAATCAGCAAGTCTGGAATCAATCATCGACTGAAACGAATTGATGAATTTGCAGAGAAATTACGAAAAGGTGAACTGTTGCAAAATTAATAAATAAAATGTATCGTTCTTTTTAAATGGCTCTGTTAAGGTTTAGTGTTGATTTTCTAATGATGTTGCATTGAGTTGTTGAATTGTGAGAAGCGAAGGTGGCGACTCCTGCGGGAATAGCACGAGTCTCGAGACCCCGCAGGAAGTGTCTTTCTTCCGAGGAGGCTCGAGCCGTGCCCGCGGAAAGCGCCCACCGGTAGCGGATCACAATATCAACAACGGCCTTTAACAAAGCCTTTTAAATAAGCAATAGAACATGCTATAATATTGTATTAATAAGCTGATTTTTGAAGAGGGGAGTAATGAAAGTGGTTGAAAGAGAACTTACTGTAAAAATCGATCCAGGACTACAAGCGAGACCTGCAGCGAAATTTGTCCAAGAAGCCAACCGTTTTTCTGCAGAGATTTTTTTGGAGAAAGGCGGAAAGCAGGTCAATGCCAAAAGTATAATGGGTGTAATGAGCTTGGCCATTGGTATGAATGAAGTTGTAGGCATCCAAGCAGACGGACCAGATGAAGACGAAGCGATCGAAAAGCTGAGTCAATTCATTACCGCTGAATCATAGACCCTCTTTTTTCATCAAACTGTTCATGGGAGAAATCCTATTGAACAGTTTTTTGTTTTTGGAGAATGGCGCGTGTTTTGCTGCAGCCGTCGAAAACTCACGTGAAGCCGTCGAATTCCGTGTTCGAGCCATCGAATATTGTGTGGGAGCCATCGAATAATGAGCTGAAGCCGTCGAATTCCGTGTGTTAGCCGTCGAAAAGTGAGCTGAAGCCGTCGAATTCTGTGTACAAGCCGTCGAAAAATCAAGTGAAGCCACCCGATGCGCTTTTCCAGGCGCCCGATGAGCGAATCCAACCGCTCGATAAGCAGGTCTAGCTATCCGATAAACAGATCGAGCCGCCCGATGAACGAGCAAACCCGCCGATAAATCGAATGAACCCGCCAATAAAAAATCTAGCCACTCCTAAACGAGTTCCAGGATCAGCATAGTAATCGACAATAACCAACAAATTATCTAAAAATTAATTTTATTTTAAGTATTGAAATAATGTAACGTCTTTTATATAATGAGTGATAAAGTCATCTAATGAAATATTATTTCATTTAATGAAATAGAAAGAGGGGAGTGGAACATGGTTGGAGTATACTTCGGAACGTGTCAATACATTGCCTCCATATGTATTCTCTGAGTTTCAACGAAAGAAAAAGGATCTCGAAGCTCAAGGAGTAGATGTCATTGATTTAGGGATTGGTGCACCTGATTTGCCGGCACCGGACTTCGTCATTGACCGGTTAGTAGAGGAAGTAAGAAAGCCTGAGAATCATCGGTATTCTAACTACTTTGGAATTCCTGAATACAGAGAAGCCGTAGCTCACTTTTACAAAACACAATACGATGTTGACCTTGATCCGGAAACGGAAATCCTTGCGTTAATCGGTTCAAAGGAAGGCATTGCTAATTTGATTACAGCTGTTGTGAACCCTGGTGAAAGCGTACTTGTACCAAACCCAGGGTACCCGGTTTATCAAGCAGCGATCCATTTGGCGGGTGCAAAAGCGCATCATTATCAACTAAATGCAGAAGATGGATTTCGTCCAGACTTTTCACAACTGACTAGCGAGGAGTGGGATCTAGCAACATTAATGTTACTCAATTACCCGAGTAATCCCACTGCAGGTACGGTAACCATTGACACATTTTTGGAAGCGGTTACAAAAGCAAAGCAACACCAGACAATGCTAGCACAAGATGCCGCGTATAGCCTCGTGACTTATGGGGATTACCAAGCACCGAGCTTAATGCAAGTTCCTGGCGCAAAAGAAGTTGGCGTTGAATTCGGTTCCCTTTCAAAAAGCTTTAATATGACCGGTTGGCGAATCGGTTATGTCGTAGGAAACCCAGAGATGATTCGAGCACTGTCTACGGTGAAGAACAACACCGACACGTCACAATTCATACCGATTCAAAAAGCGGGAACAGCAGCTTTACGAAGTGATTTGCAGTCGGTGAAAGCGAATAATGCGATTTATGAAAAACGAATGGATGACATGCTGGAAGGTCTGCAAGCGCTCGGGATCGAAGTCGACCGGCCGAAAGCAACGTTCTTCATTTGGGCACCTGTACCAGAAGGTTATACGTCAGCTGAATTTGCGGATGAATTACTGATGAAAGCGGGGGTGATCGTTACTCCAGGTTCGGCTTTCGGATCGGGGGGAGAAGGTTATTTCCGTGTATCGTTGTCGGTACCGACAGACCGGTTACAGGAAGCCGTCGATCGCATGAAGCAGTTCAGCAAGGAAGGAGCGAAAGAGCTATGAATTCTGTGCAATCCTTGAAAAAACAATCACAAATAAACGGGGCTCAAGGAATTGTCTCGGTGATGGAGCGTGAAGAAGTCGATAAAGTCTTTTGCGTTCCTGGCGAGAGTTACTTACCAGTCATGGATGCCATTTATGACTCTTCAACCATTGAGCTTGTATCCAACCGACATGAAGGTGGAGCTGCATTTATGGCGGAAGGATACGCGAAGGCGAGTGGAAAAGTTGGCGTTGTCATGGCAACCCGTGGTGTAGGCGGTGCCAATTTGACAATCGGTGTCCATACAGCTTACCAAGATTCCACACCAATGATTGTACTCCTCGGGCAAGTTCACAGTAAATTCCGTGGGCGGGAAGGCTTCCAAGAGGTCGATTTGGACCAATTTTTTAAACCAATCTCCAAGTGGACGTATGAACTTCAAGACGGCGACCGAGCCATTGAAATCATGCAACGGGCATTTCGCGTTGCACAATCTGGACGTCCCGGCCCAGTCGTCATTTCATTGCCGGAGGATGTGTTAAAAGAAGTATGTGACGCAGAGCCCGGTCCACCATTCACCAAACCGCGACCAACACCTTCGCAATCTGAGGTGAGTAAGCTAGAAAATTTATTAGCTGAAAGCAAGCAACCGGTTGTCATTGCAGGTGGTGGCATAAAAAGCTCACAGGCTGAAGAAGCGCTCGTCGCCTTCGCTGAGAAATTTCACTTGCCGGTGATCACAGCTTTTAGACGTCATGATGTTTTCCCACATAATCATCCGTTATTTTGCGGTCATTTAGGGTTAGGAACGAATCCGAACATCATTGACACGGTGAAAAATGCTGACACCGTCCTGGCCGTTGGTACACGCTTATCTGAAGTGACAACACAGGATTACTCAATTCTTTCAACGAGTCATAAATTGGTTCATATCGACATATCAGATGAAGTGTTGGGAAAAGTGTATGCACCTCAGTTAGGTATCCAGGCAGATGCCAAAGAAGCATTAGAAACATGTTATCAGCTAACCATCCAACCGACATGGAAACAGTGGGCGAGTGAACGACGTGAAGCGTATGAAAAAGCATCCACACTTCAATTAGATGAACATTCGCCGATTAACAGTTTTGTCATCGATCAACTGGCGAAACAATTGCCGAGCGACACGATTTACACAAATGACGCAGGCAATTTTGCAGGATGGCTCCATACGTACTTTCCGTTTAATGAGAGCAACACCTATGTAGGACCAACATCAGGCGCGATGGGCTATGGTGTTCCAGCGGCCATCGGAGCGAAGTTTGCTCATCCCAAGCGGCATGTCGTTTCCTTATCGGGTGATGGAGGATTCATGATGACGTTGCAGGAGATTGAAACGGCAGCCAGAAACAATCTCGCGACAATTCACCTTGTATTCAACAATCATATGTACGGTACTATCCGCATGCACCAAGAAATGCACTATCCGGAAAAAGTGATTGGTACCAATTTAGGAAGCGTCAATTTCGTTCAAATTGCTGAAGGTCTCGGTGCAAAAGGAATTTTAGTTGAACGAGCGGAAGAATTTCAGCGTGCTTTATCACAAGCCATGGATACCACTACACCGACGGTCATCGAAATTATGACCGATCCTGAACAAATTTCGATTAAGAAAACGATTAATGATTTGCGTAATCAATCATAAATTCTATTGGAGGGGATAAGCATGACAAGCAAAGTGGATCAAAGAAGTGATATCGGAGAAACATCAGTTGGTAAAGTAGATGTCAGCCAACTGAAAAATTTCATCGGAGGCGAATGGGTTGAACCGAAGACGGATCAGTACGGGGATGTTGTCAATCCCGCTAACGGTAAAAAATTAGTCGACGTACCACTATCCGGAACCGACGATGTTAACGAAGCTGTAGCAGCAGCGAAAAAAGCACAGAAAGAATGGTCACTCGAGCCAGCGCCAATGCGTGCAGAAATTTTATATGATATCGGTCAAATGATGAAAGAACGTAAAGAACATCTTTCACAAATTTTGACGCAAGAAAACGGAAAGGTGTTAGAGGAAGCGCGCGGAGAAGTTCAGGAAGGTATCGATATGGCCTTTTATATGGCTGGAGAAGGACGTCGTTTATTCGGTCATACGGTTCCTGCGGAGTTGAAAAATAAATTCGCAATGAGTGTTCGCGCGCCAGTGGGTGTCGTTGGAATCATTACGCCATGGAATTTCCCTATTGCCATTGCGACATGGAAATCTTTCCCGGCAATTGTGGCAGGAAATACAGTCGTCTGGAAGCCAGCAACAGAAACGCCATTAATGGCTTATGAAATGGCGAAAATTTTTGAAGAAGCTGGATTGCCAAAAGGCGTTGTCAACGTTGTTTTCGGTTCAGGAGGCGACGTCGGCGATGCGATGGTGCATCATGACGACCTACGAGTGATTTCATTTACAGGATCCAATGAAGTAGGCCGAAATATTGCTTCTGAATGTGGACGTCAGTTGAAAAAAGTATCGCTTGAGATGGGCGGTAAAAACGCAGTCATCGTCATGGATGATGCTGACTTAGAATTAGCGGCACAAGGAATCGTATGGGGTGCATTTGGTACGAGTGGTCAACGTTGTACCGCCACAAGCCGAGTTATCGTCCATGAAAAAGTGAAAGAAGACCTTGAAAAACATATATTAGAAGAAATGAAAAACTTGAAAATCGGTGACGGGTTAAATGATGACATTAAAGTTGGTCCGATCATCAATCAAGGCGGCATTGATAAAATCAAGAAATATATTGAAATCGGAAAAGAAGAAGGCAAGCTACTTACTGGCGGAAGTGAATTGACGGAAGGGAAATATGAATCCGGTTATTACTTTGAACCGACATTATTTACGGACGTAAAACCGAACGCACGTATTGCCCAAGAAGAAATTTTTGGACCTGTTCTGTCAATCATCCCAGTGGAAAGTTATGAAGAAGCCGTCGAAGTGAACAACAGTGTGGAATTCGGACTGTCCAGTTCTATTTTCACCCAGGATGCCAATCAAGTCTTTAAAGCACAACGTGACTTGGATACAGGGATTGTTTATGTAAACGCTGGAACAACGGGTGCTGAAATTCACTTACCGTTCGGTGGAACAAAAGGCACAGGAAACGGCCACCGTGATTCCGGTCAAGCAGCACTGGATGTCTTTACAGAGTGGAGAGCGGTCTATGTGGATTACAGCGGAAAGCTTCAACGTGCACAAATTGATAACTAAACGTCTATAAAAATTGAATCGAATGTTAAACAATCGGCAAGTTGGTTGGGTGGATCAGCTTGCCGGTTAAATCTGTTTACATGGGGAGGACACAGGATGAAAATAGGAGTGTTAGGGTCTGGATTAATGGGGAAAGAAGCGGCGAGAGATTTAGTGAATAGCGAACAAGTGACAGAGGTTGGTTTGGCAGATTTAGCATTTGACCAGGCGAAGCATGTTTGTGATCAGCTAAATTCACCGAAATTGACAGCCTACCAAGTCGATGCTTCAAACGATGTGGAACTTGCCGATTATATGCGGAATTTTGATGTCATCATCAATGCACTTTTTTATTCTTTTAATGAAAAAGTCGCTCAAACAGCGATCAAAGTCGGTGTATCATCCGTCGACCTCGGTGGCCATATCGGTAATATTACGGATAAAGTATTGGGCATGAAAGAAGAAGCTAAAAAAGCAGGCGTTACGATCATTCCTGATTTGGGCGTTGCTCCGGGTATGATCAACATTTTATCTGGTTATGGGGCAAGCAAATTAGATGAAGTCGAGTCCATCCGGCTGTTTGTCGGTGGAATTCCAGCAAAACCTGAACCGCCACTGGAATACAATCATGTTTTTTCCATGGAAGGTTTATTCGATCATTATACCGACCCAGCGTTGATTATTCGCGACGGGAAAAAACAAGAAGTGAAGGCACTGACAGAAGTCGAATCCATTCATTTTGATGAATATGGGGAGTTGGAAGCATTCCATACATCCGGCGGGACGTCAACATTGCCAATTACGTTCGCAGACGTTGACACACTCGAATATAAAACGATTCGTTATCCTGGTCATGCAGAAAAGTTCAAGCTATTAGTTGACCTGAATTTAACATCGAAGGATGCGTTTGTTGATATCGATGGACAAAAAATTAATACACGGGAAGTGCTTCTGAAAGCGTTAGATCCTTTTGTGGAGCTCGGGGAAAAGAAAGATGCCGTCCTTCTTCGTGTGGTCGTTGGCGGCAAGAAAAATGGTCAAAAACAATACCATCAATTCCAAATGACAACTACGAAAGACATGGAAAACCAGGTGACGGCAATGGCACGTGCAACAGCAAATACAATTTCCGTCGTAGCTCAAATGATCGGGTCTGGTGTGATTGAACAACAAGGTGTCTATCCACCAGAACAAATCGTACCTGGGAAAGAATATATCGAGGAAATGGCGAAGCGAGACGTCGTCATCCAAGAGGCAACCTACGAAGATGAATCGTATGTCAATGTTTAAACAGACAGCGAAATTTCTTTAGAAAAAATTTTTACTTTTAGGGTGTAGACGATGCAATTGTCGTACTACCCTCTAAATAGAGGTATGTCTCGATAAAAAGTAGTCGCGGAACGCTTGCGAATGGAAGTTAGATCGATGAAAGAGGGAAAAACAATGAATCAGAGCGTCATTAAAGCCTTGCAACTATTGAAGTTATTCGATGAGAAACAGACAGAATGGACATTGAAGGAAATTGCAGAAAAAGCAGAACTCCCAAAAGCGACAGCCTATCGTTTGCTCAGTTCATTGGAACAAGAAGATTTTTTGGCAAGGGATCCTGAGCCGAATGGGAAATATCGATTAGGATTGCGTTTGTTGGAGCTTGGAAATTTAGTAGCCGATCAACTGGATATTCGCAGGATCGCCAAGCCTTATATGGAGGAATTAGGTCAGGAAATAAACGAAGCTGTTCACCTGGTTATCCAAAACGACTTACATGCCACTTATATAGAAAAAGTGGAGAGCAACCGTGCCATCCGGCTATACACGCAGGTGGGTAAAAGTTCTCCGCTTTATATTGGATCAGGTCCGAAACTATTATTGGCTTTCATGGATGAAACAGAGCAGAACCACGTTTTCATGCACGAACCACTTCGATCGATAAAAAATGGCGAGCCGATCGACCAAGAAAAACTCCAACAAGAATTAAAAAAGATAAAAAAACAAGGATATTCAATCAGTTATGGCGAACAAGATGAAGACACGGTCGGTATTTCATATCCGATTTATAATCATCTAGGTCATGTTATTTCAGCCTTAACCATTAGTGGTCTTTCACAACATTTTGAAGGAGAGCGCTTAACAGATATGAAAAGGAAGATTCAACATACCGCAACTCAAATTTCTATTGCTCTCGGTGCTCCAAAAAAATGATAGAATAAGAGTGAAAGGGAGGTCGAGAGCATGAATACATACTTTGTCGCAGGTCATGCAAAATTACCGGCAGGCATGGCTGCACAAACGATCTATGAAACACTGACGGTGACAGCGGAACTGGATAAGAAGCATGGCGTCGTCATTGAAGTTAGCTGTACGTTGGCGACTGAACATGGCCGGGAGTTCATCAGTCGGATTTTAAGAGGTTATTGCTTGGAAGACGGAATCGAGGAACCTGTCAAACTCATCAAAGAGCACTACCTCGGTAAAGCAGGATCCGCATTGGCTACCGCAGTGAAAGATTTATATAAACAGTATGAACAACAAAAAAAATAAACAACCAAGAATGTTCATAGAATGATCTATGGACATTTTTTTGTGAAAGTAGGGATGGAGTTGCGAGGAATTTTATTGATTTTCGTTTCGGCTATGATTGTCTTATCTGTTTTGAGCCTTTTTGAATTGTCGATTGCAGGAATTTCGATTCTTGTTGGCGTCATCGGATTTATTCTATACAGAAGTAAACGACAAGATTTATTTGGCTCACATGAACTCAGTCTTCCACGATTTATCATTGAATTTAAAATGAAGCCGAATTGGTTTTGGCTCGTTCTACCGCTAATCATGAATGTCCTCAGTCTATCAATCGCTGCTTTATTCTTACCTGAATTTTTCACTCATTTACAAGAACGAACAGAAGTTGCCCTCTCTTTTCAAGTCATTTTTCTTTTGATCATCCAACTTACAGTCATGGCACTCGGCGAAGAGATTGCCTGGCGGGCATTCTTCCAAAAACAGATGAGTCACTTCATGCCGATTGCGCCAGCCATTCTTGTAACGTCTATATTCTTTACGTTAGGACATTTTGCAATTGGACCAACTCTTATTGTCGGTTATGATTTAGTGTTCATCTTGATCAACAGTGTTCTTTACGGGGTGATTTTTCATAAAACCAATAACGCTTGGATGAGCGCTCTATCACATTTTGTAGCGAATGTTTTCGCTGTATTGTTTGTGTTGATGATCTAGAAATGGAGATTTATACTGAAAAGAATAATGTAAGTTATCCAATAATCTCTCAGACAATCAAACAAGGGGTGTCATCTTTTGTGAACAAAAGGTAAAATCATCGAAGTAATTGAAGCGGATGAGTGGATGATGGAGATTTTACACAGAATGGCAATCTATCAAGCAAGAGTCCAACAGAAACAATGGACACAAACGTGGGGGAATCTATCCATAGAAAAATAAAAACATCCGAAACTTATAACAAAAGTTTCGGATTGTCGCATTTTAATAAACTTTATAAGTCTGTCCAGTTTGCTTTCCATTGACACTTTTCCGGAATGCCAACGCAACTTTCTCGATGGAAACAGGCTCGAACCCTTGAAATGTGTCACGATGCTCTTTTGATGCTTCAGAAAAGACATTCGGACTTACATTATTAATCCGTATACCCCTTGGCAACTCGATCGCTGCTGATTTGACAAAGCCTGTAATCGCCCCATTTGTCATGGCTGATGACGTTCCTTTAGGGATAGGGTCGTCCATTAAAATACCAGTCGTTAACGTGAAGCTTCCTCCGTCATTCACATAATCCATCCCAATTAGAACGAGGTTGATCTGTCCTTTTAATTTGCTCTCGATACCAACATCATTCAATTCAGGTGTCAATTCCTCCAGCGGAACAAAAGGAGCGTCGCCGGCCGTGCTGATGACTGCATCAACTTTCCCGATTTTTTCAAACATCTCACGAATTTGATCTGGCTTGGTCATGTCGACGTTAAAATCGGCTCCTTCCAAAGCAGCCCCAATGATTTCATGTTCGCCTTCTAATTCTTGTTTGACAGCTTGGCCTAAGAGGCCTGTTGCTCCGATGAGTAATATTTTCATAGTAACAACCTCTCTTTATTGCGTCATCTATGATTATTTTAGCATAGTTAATTAGTTTGCCGCGGGAAGCCGTCGATAAATCATGCGAAGCCGCCGAAAAACGGTGAGAAGCCGTCGAAAAATCGAGCGAAGCCGTCGAAAAACGGAGCGAAGCCGTCGAAAAATTGAGAGAAGCCGTTGAAAAACTGAGAGAAGCCGTCGAAAAACGGAGGAAAGCCGTCGAAAAACGGAGCGAAGCCATCGAAAAACCGTGCAAAACCGCCTATAAATGGCGGAGAAACCGATGTTGAATCAGCAACAACGCACTTTAGCAAAGGCTAAATGATAAAACCCGAGAGTAACGAACTCTCGGGTTAACTGCACTATTCTATTTCTTCCCACTAATCGTAACTAGTTTCTTCACAACAAAATCATCAATCCCGTGGTGTCCGCCTTCTTTTCCGAAACCGGATTGTTTGATTCCTCCGAATGGTGCTTCTGCGACTGAAGGAAAGACTTCGTTGACGCCGACCATTCCGTATTCCAATGATTCGGATACGCGGAAGGTACGGTCGAGGTTTTCGGTAAAGAAGTATGCCGCTAAGCCGTATTTTGTATTGTTGGCCGCTTTGATTGCTTCTTCTTCGGTTTTAAACGTTTGAAGCGGTAGAAGCGGACCGAATGTTTCTTCATTCATGACTTTCATGTCATCCGTAATATTATCCAGCAGGGTTGGTTCAAAGAAGTGTCCTTCATATTCGCCATCCCACTTAGTTCCTCCACAGAGAATGCGGGCGCCTTTATCCGTTGCATCAGTTAAATGATCCTGTACTTTTTCGGTGCCGTTTTCGTTAATTAACGGTCCGATATCGACATCGTCGTTTAAACCGTTACCGACGTTCAGCTCTTTCACTTTTTCCAATAACACTTTGCTGAATTCTTCTTTAATCGATTCTTGAACATAAACGCGGTTCGCACAAATGCACGTTTGGCCGGCGTTTCTGAATTTGCTTGCAAGCGTTAAATTAGCTGCTGTTTCTAGGTCAGCATCTTCAAATACGAGAATCGGTGCGTGTCCACCCAATTCCAATGAAACTTTCTTCAGTTGGTCGGCACTTTCGCGCATTAAGTACTTTCCGACTTCTGTTGATCCGGTGAACGTAATTTTACGTACCTTATCATTTGTTAAAAAGGCTTCTCCGATTTCTTGTGCTTTTCCAGTCACGAGGTTGAATACGCCTTTTGGAAGACCGGCTTTCTCGAAAATTTTCGCAATCTCAATCGCAGAAAGTGGTGTTTCCATCGCTGGTTTCAATACAACTGTACATCCGGCTGCCAAAGCAGGTCCGCATTTACGTGTAATCATTGAAGAAGGAAAGTTCCACGGTGTAATCGCACCGACGACCCCGACTGGCTGTGGCAAGACGAACTGCCGATTGCCTTCACGGGATGCTGGAATCATTTCTCCGTATATGCGATTTGCTTCTTCGGAATACCATTGCAAGAAGCTGGCTGCACCTTTGATCTCACCTTTTGCTTCTTTTAACGGCTTTCCTTGTTCGAGTGTCAGGATTTCACCTAATCGATCGACGTCTTCCATCATGAGCTCATACGCTCGGTATAAAATATTCGATCGTTTCCGAGGGCTCATTTTTGACCATTCTGGAAAAGCTTCATAAGCCGCGTCGATAGCGTCCGTCGCATCATCGAAATCTCCATTTGAAACTTCGGTCAGTTTTTCTAACGTGGTTGGATTATCAACGACTTCCGTTTCGCCTGACTTTGCTTCTTTCCATTCACCATTCACAAAAATACCTTTAGTGTTTGCATCAAAGGTTGTCATGGACATACCTCCCATAGCTTATTTGTCTTCACCTGACCAAGCCGGCAGCATCTTGTTTAATTTTTTATCTTTTCGATAACCGAGAACGTAATCTGCTTGCATCAGTGTATGGATTTCTCGCGTACCTTCATAGATGACCGGTGCTTTGGAATTTCGTAAGTATCTTTCAACAGGATATTCGCTTGAATAACCATAGGCACCATGGATTTGAACGGCGTCATCTGCTGCTTGGTTCGCAAAATCACAAGCCTGCCATTTGGCAAGTGACGTTTCGCGTGTGTTGCGAACTCCCTTGTTCTTCAATTCCCCTGCACGGTAAACGAGTAAACGGCTCATCTGATAGCCGGCTTCCATTTTCGCAATCATTTGTTGGACGAGCTGATGCATACCGATTGGCTTACCGAATGTTTCGCGTTCATGGCAGTAGTTTACGCTTGCTTCAATACACGCTTGGATGAGCCCGCACGCACCTGCGGCAACCGTAAATCGACCATTGTCTAATGCAGACATCGCGATTTTGAAGCCTTCACCTTCTTCGCCAAGCAGATTTTCTTTCGGTACTTTAATGTTATCAAAAAAGATCTCTCCTGTGTTACCCGCACGAATTCCAAGTTTTCCTTTAATCCCTTTGGATGAGAAACCTTCCATTGTACGTTCAACGATAAAGGCGGAGATCCCTTTATGTTTTTTATCTTTGTTATCCGTATAGGCGAAAACGAGGAAGTTGTCGGCAACATCACACAAGGAAATCCATGTTTTTTGGCCGTTTAGAATGTAATAATCGCCATCTCTTTTCGCAGTGGTAGACATCGCTGCGACATCAGATCCTGCACCAGGCTCTGTTAAACCGAATGCGCCGATTTGTTCTCCTTTTGCTTGTGGTACCAGGTATTTTTGCTTTTGTTCTTCATTCGCCCATTGCATGAGTGTCATGCTGTTCAGGCCCGTGTGTACGGAAACGGCCGTCCGGAAAGTGGTGTCACCTCGTTCCAACTCTTCACATACGATGGCAAGTGAGTTATAGTCCATGCCGCTGCCGCCGTATTCTTCCGGCACACAAACGCCCATCAACCCAAGGTCGGCAAGCTTCTTCCAAATGGCTGGGTCAAAGCTACCTTTCTCATCCCATTCAGCCATGTAAGGCATAATTTCTTTATCGACGAAATCTCTCGCCGTTTGTCGTAGCATCTTCTGTTCATCACTAAATTCAAAATTCATTTTTCATTCCTCCTATATAATATGGTTCTTTTTCAATTCATCAATTTCCTCTGTTGAATATCCGATTGTTTGCAGAAGCTCTTCGTTATGCTCACCCGCAGATGGTGGATAGGATTGGTACTGTACTGGTGTTTTTGAAAGTTTTAATGGACTGCCGACGAGCTTGATGTCTCCTGCAATAGGATGTTCTTGTTCGATAAACATGTCGCGGTGCTGTAGCTGTGGATCTTTCGTTAACTCACTTAAGTTTTGGATCGGTCCACACGGAATATTATTTTGCCGGCAAACTTCCGTCCAGTGAGCGGTTGATTCTTGTTTGAACAGGGCATTTAAAATAGGACTGAGCTGTCCACGATTCTCGACGCGCTTGGCGTTTGTCTGAAAGCGTTCGTCATCTGCCAGCTCCGAATGCCCGAGTAGTTTGGTTAACTGAGCGAACTGCCGGTCATTTCCAACTGCAATGACGATACTGCCATCACTCGTATCAAATGTTTGGTAAGGAACGATATTGGCATGATGGTTCCCGAGTCGCTCTGGAATTTTTCCAGCCATCAAGTAATTGCTCGCAATGTTAACGAGTGAACTGACGGCAGAATCATAGAGGGATATATCGATTTTTTGTCCCTCACCAGACTGGGTTCGTTCCAACAAGGCACCTTGGATTCCAATACATGCATAAAGCCCCGTCAAAATGTCCGTGATAGCAACACCGACCTTCTGTGGTCCCGATTCCTCCGTCCCGGTAATACTCATCAAGCCACTCATTGCTTGAATGATGAAATCGTAGCCAGGAAAATCCTTATACGGTCCGGTCTCACCAAATCCAGTAATCGTACAATAAACAAGCTCAGGGTTAATTTTTTTCAACTCGTCATATCCGAGATTGAGTCGGTCCATCGTACCCGTCTTAAAATTATTGATGATGACATCACTCTCTTTGACGAGCTGATGAATCACTCGCTGACCTTCTTCCGATTTCAAGTTAACAGTAAGGCTTTTTTTATTCCGGTTTGCACAAAGGTAATAAGCACTGACTCCTTCTTGAAAAGGAGGTCCCCAACCGCGCGTCTCATCACTGCCACCAGGCGCTTCCACCTTGATGATTTCAGCTCCGAGGTCGCCCAAAATCATCGTACAATACGGCCCGGCAAGTACCCTCGACAAATCAAGAACACGAATCCCTTCCAATGTGTTACTCAGCTTGATCACTCCTCTCATTTAACATCAGTCATAAAACCATTAAAAAAAGCCAGCACAAAGTTATTAGTCATCCGACTAAAAACAATGAACTGGCTTCACATTCGCCTTGCATCTCCTCGGCAACAAGGAGTTTCGGCTATGGAACAGTTTTAGTTATTTGAAACATTTTCAGCATCCAAGGGAGAATAACTGCTTGTGACAGTTTAACCTTGGTTTGTTATCTATTTTACAATATTCAGAAATAAATGCAATGATGAATGGAAAGTTTTTCTGCGAAGTGTTTTGGAAGGCTCATATATTGAGAGATTGGAAGCATATCTTGCCCGTTTGGTCGCATATTTTCCCAAGTTGGTCGCATAACCGAAGAAGGAGGGAGCATATCCGCCACAAGAAGGTGCATATTTCACTGATACGGGCGCATATGACACGTTGATCGCTGTCGAGAATCCGTAAGATAAGCTCAATTTCACATTTCCATAAAGGCTCATATTTTCAAAGATTCGTCTCATATTATTCCTACCAGGGCACATATTCACCGAAACTGGTCACATAATACTACACGCAGGGAGCATATCCGCAAGTCCTGGGCGCAAATTTTAAAATCTCGGGCACATATCCTTAGCGCGCATCGACCTTTTATGACCGCCAACTTTCCTCTAATAGTACTTTCCCTTTCAACTGCTAGCCTTCCGCTGCAAATAATAATAAAGCATTGATGCGAGTTTGAAATTTTTATAGGGAATGCCTGTCATTCGCTCTACTTTATTGAGTCGATAGAGTAGGGTGTTTCGGTGGACGAAAAGTTGTTCTGCCGCCTCGCTAATATTCATATTGCATTCCAAATAAGTCGTGAAGTTCTTGATCAACTCTGCACTAGCCGGATCTTCCATCAATGGCTGGAGGATCATTTCAAGTGGTTCTTCCAGTAGTTGGGTTGATCCGTCATAAAATAAATTTGCAAGTATATACGGATCTAAACAATGATAGGCTCCACCATTCAAACCATTTCTCTTTGCAAAACGAATGAGTAGATCGGCCTTTTGATAGGAGTTTGTCAATTCACCGATGGAAGATACGAGAGGACCTGCGGCAATAGATATTTCTTTGATTGATAAACGGTTTGCTTGCTCCGAGAAACGTTTCGCTTGTGCATCGAACGCTTTCAATTGCTCTTTATAGTCTTCAATTCCATAGGATGGTTTGCACAAGACAATTCGATCATTATTCAAAAAAGCGCATAAATCATCATGATTGTTGAATATATTTTTCATAAGGTGAATGAAGCGGTATTTAATTTCATCTAACGTTAACGTTTTTTGGTTAATTGTCGACAATGAATGACCAAAATCAGCCACGATGATGAAGCGGGTTTTCGAATGTGGGATATTCATCATTTCACAGTAATCAATGATTTTTTCTTTTTCAGCATCGGGTGTAAACAAGACATAATGCAAAAATGTTTCCATATGACTGATTTCAAATGTGCGACGTTGTTGGTGTGCAGCCTCGTTCCACATCATTTCAATGTAGCTTTTCACTAACAGAGCATACTTTTCGACTTCTTTTGGGTCTCCAATGATCCCTAAAACACCGATCGTCTCAAAGTCGAAATGGAGGGGAACCGCTGCGCCGGGATAAATATTTTTTGTATGGTCGGTCGTTGATTCGTCAAATAAGACAAGTTTATTTTCCAAGATGACTTGTTGTGAAGGCTCATGGTATGTACCAATCCTGCGAGAATCAGAATCCCCGACAATCAAGCCTTGATCATCTGTGAGACTAATAGAAAAAGGTAACACATTTGAAACCGCTTTCACAGCCTTTTGTGCAAACTGTACAAATTCGTTCACCTTACACACTCCGTTCAACTGACAATTTATATTTATTTTACCATATCACAAAACATTTTTAATAGTAATAATTTTCATTTAATTTATGCAAGTTAACCATAGTCAACAATCAAATATTTTTTGTACGATAAAAAGAAACAATATTCTGACATTATGGAGGGAGCGTCATGAGACAGACAGATCTCATTATTATCGGTGGAGGCGTAATCGGTTCCAGCGTTGCTTATCATTTATTAAAAGAAGGTTTTGAAGGTGAAATATTAATTTTTGAAAAAGATTCGCTTTATGAATATTCATCTACGCCACGTAGTGCCGGAGGAATCAGACAACTGTTCACGACTGCCATCAACATCCAGATCAGTCGTTATTCATTGCAAAAATACTTGACGTTTCCAGAAGATATGGCTGTCAACGGAGAACCAGCAGAAATTGACTTTAGACAACACGGATATTTCTTTCTAGCTCAAGATGAAAATTGGGCGGAATTAAAAGCGCAAGCAGAGTTACAGCGGAATTATGGTGTGCCGTCTGAACTATTAACACCTGACGAACTGCAAAATGTTATTCCTGAATTAACGACCGATGACTTAGTTGGTGGGCTGTATTGTGCGGAAGACGGTTATTTGGATCCATACTCAGTCATGCAAGGATATGCAAAAAATGCCAAGCAATTAGGAGCAACCTTTGTCAATGAACAAGTCGAACGTATTACCCACGAATCTGGTGTCGTGACGGGGATTGAAACAAAAGATGGCAATCGCTATCAAGCACCGCAAGTCATTAATTGTGCGGGTGGTTGGGCAGCGCAAATCAGTGAGAATAGTGGTTTTCCAATCCCTGTCATCCCACTTAAACGACAAATTATCCAATTCGATATTGAAGAACCCCTTGCTAAGCAACTTCCATTGACCGTAGACCCGTCAGGTGTTTATTTCCGTCATGAAGGACAATATTTCATCAGTGGTTTTAGTGAAAAAGTGACACCTGGGTTCGATTTTTCTTGGAAACGTTCCTTCTTTATGGAGCAACTATGGCCTATTCTCGGACACCGCGTCAAGAATTTTGAGCATGCAAAAATCATCAGCGGCTGGGCGGGATTGTATGCCCATAATACAGAGGATCAAAATGCAATTGTCGGAGAGCACCCTGAGGCCAAGGGCTATTATATGGCTTGTGGTTTTAGTGGCCATGGGATGCAACAAGCTCCAGCAGTCGGCCAATGTCTTGCTGAGTTAATCCATTATGGTCAATATGAAACGCTGGATCTGCGTCCACTTCGCTTTGAACGATTCAAAGAGAATGATCTATTGATTGAAGGAGCTATTGTCTAACATCTATTTAATGAAAGGGGGATTTCTTATTATGCTTTATCTCAATCAGCAAACAATCGAGTCATCGATCACGATGGAAGAAATGATTGATGCGATGGAAGAAGCTTACCTGATTTATGCTGACAAAAATTATCAAATGCCTACACGGATGCAGGTTCAGCAAGATACGAATACGATGATTCTTATGCCGTGTATTACGGACCAAGCAATCGCAACGAAATTGCTCACATCTTTTCCGGAAAATAAAGATAAACCTGTGATTCAAGGGCTCGTGATCTTGAACGATAGCCAAAACGGTGAAGTGTTAGCGATCATGGATGGAAACTTTATTACCGGATTCCGAACGGGTGCGCTTGGTGGTGCTGCCGTACGAAGACTTGCAAAACCAGATGCTGAGCGCCTTGCAGTCATTGGTGCGGGTGTTCAAGGATTTTATCAAACATTAGCCGCTTGTGCAGCACGGGATTTTAAGGAGATCTATATCACAAATCGAACGTATGAGAAGTTGGAACCTTTGATCGAACGGCTGTATGAAAGGTTACCGGATGATATAGCCATTTATCCTTGTCATTCTGCTGAGGAAGCGATTCAACATGCGGATGTCGTCATTACCGCAACGTCTTCCCATGATCCTGTATTACCTGACGACCAAGAGTTACTAAAAGGTAAATTGATTGTTGGGATTGGTTCTTTTCAACCAAGTATGCGTGAATTTCCACAACAATTATACGCACTATGTGATCACTTTTTCGTCGATAGTGAAGACGCGATGAAAGAGTGTGGCGATGTCATTCAAGCGGTTGAATCTAATTGGTTTGTGAAAGAAGACATTCATGAATTTTCGGATGTCGTTCAAATAAATAGTTTTGATGCTGGTGAATATTGGAGAAATAATCCAGAGGGGAGTGTGGTTTTTAAGTCAACTGGAATGGGATTATTTGATGTTGTTGCTGCGAATGTGATTCATGACAAAGTGATGTTGAGTGAAGTGGGTACCAAACTTGAATGATCAGTAAAGGCTTAGCCTAAAAAAGGGGATTTTCGATGAATATTATTCTAACGGAATTCATCATCTACTGTTTGATCATCATGGCGATTGGTTATTATTTCAGTAAGCAAAGTAAGTCACAGTCCGACTTCTTATTAGGAGGAAAAAAGCTTCCGGGTTGGGCGTTGGCGTTTTCCGAACGAGCAACAGGTGAATCAGCCTGGCTACTGCTCGGTTATACCGGATTTGTTTTCACTGCAGGGTTATCTGGTGTATGGGTTGCAGCTGGTATTGCTTCAGGTATTTTATTTTCTTGGCTATTCCTTGCCAAGCGTTTTAAAGACGAAGCTGAAAAATATAACGCACTTACATTGCCGGATTATTTAGCGAAACGCTTCGGACAAAAAGCAAACACGATTCGTTGGTTAGCAGGTGTTTTGATCGGTGGCTTTTTAATGTTTTATGTCGGTGCACAAATGGCCGGTGCAGGGAAAATGTTACTGACAACGTTTGATATTCCGCCGGTTTGGGGCGTTATACTATCGACGGTTGTCATTCTCGCCATCGCTTTTGCGGGTGGTTTCATCTCTGTCGTTTGGACGGATATGATTCAAAGTGTCATGATGGTCATTACATTAGTCGCACTTCCTATTGTCGCTTTTGCCCATATTTTTGCCAATGATATTTCTGTCAGCGCAGCGCTTGTTGACGCGGGACCTACCTTTGATAAATGGTTTGGCGGTGTGACAGGCTTCTCGCTCGGTGTGTTATTCTTTACTAACTTCTCTTGGTTCTTCGGATTTTTGGGTGGTCAACCACAGCTTAGTGCACGGTTTATGGCCCTTCGAAACGACAAGGAAGTGAAACAAGGAAGAAATGTTGCCATCCTATGGACCGTATTGGCTTACACAGGCGCATTCGCAATCGGTATTGCAGCGATTGCACTTTATGATCAAGGTAGTTTCGGCGATGTTGAAACATTACTGCCGACAATGATCTTACAGTTTATGCCACCGTGGATTGCTGGATTGTTGTTAGCTGGAGTGTTGGCAGCAATTATTTCGACGGCAAACTCACAGTTGGTTGTTGTTACAGGATCCGTGACAGAAGACATTATCAACCAAGCGTTAGGCATCAAGCTAACAGAGAAGCAATTATTGTGGTTATCTCGTTTCTCAGTTCTGTTCTTTGGTGCAATCGGAATGG
The DNA here is from genome assembly GCF_018967645.1 of Allobacillus halotolerans. Classification (GTDB taxonomy): domain Bacteria; phylum Bacillota; class Bacilli; order Bacillales; family Alkalibacillaceae; genus Allobacillus; species Allobacillus halotolerans. The sequence goes on from NZ_JAHLZF010000021.1 coordinate 28,440, forward strand.
TCATTGCACTCGTATCTGAATCATTGCTTTACCTCGTTGTTGGTTGGGCGTGGGCTGGTGTCGGTTGTACTTTGTCACCGGCGATTATCATGGCCTTCTTCTGGAAAAGATATTCCAGTGCTGGCGTAATTGCGACCATCGTTTCCGGTCTGTTATCGACCATCTTATGGATTAGCACGCCGCTAGAAGAAATGATGACTTCCCGTTTCACAACGTTCTTTATCGCATTATTTTTCGGGATCGTCTTTAGTTTACTAATGCCTGATAAAGAAGCGGCAGTGGAGGAAGATTTGAAAGAAGACGTAGCAACTTAAGTTTTAGATATAAAAAAGGCTTTGACGACATCGTCAAAGCCTTTTATCATTCGTTTTATTTTTCCATAACCTCATCAATCAAGCCGTATTCTTTCGCTTTTTCAGCAGACATGAAGTTATCGCGGTCTGTATCGCGCTGAATCACATCAAGCGGCTGACCTGTACGGTCGGCAAGAATTTGGTTGATCTTCTCACGCATTTCAATGATTCGTTTTGCGTGAATTTCAATGTCAGAAGCTTGACCTTGCGTACCACCTAATGGTTGGTGAATCATTACTTCAGAGTTCGGTAGGCCATAACGTTTTCCTTCAGAACCTGCTGCAAGCAAGAATGCACCCATAGAAGCTGCCATACCTACACAGATTGTAGAAACATCTGGCTTGATGAATTGCATCGTGTCATAAATCGCCATACCAGCAGTGATGGAACCACCTGGTGAGTTGATGTATAGAGAAATATCTTTGTCAGGATCTTCCGCTGCTAAAAATAACATTTGCGCAACAATGGAGTTGGCAACGTTGTCGTCAACCGGTCCGCCTAGCATAATAATTCGGTCTTTTAATAGACGGGAATAAATATCATAAGCACGTTCTCCGCGGTTCGTTTGTTCAATAACTGTAGGGATTAAATTCATTCCATTCACTCCTTTTAATTTCTTTTTCAATTTAATCTTACCTCTTTGGTCAAATAAGGTCAAACAAAAAGTTTAACCTTTTTGACTTTATTCATGAAGTTGATTTCTTATGTAGGTACATAATTCAATGTTCCCAACAAAATGCTCATTTAAACGTTGGGTACACGTATAAAATTAGTAAGCTTCTTTCCAAATAGTCGATTCTATGATAGACTAATTCTTGGTTTAATAAAATCAATTCTTGAAATTAGCGACAAGCCAACGTATAATTTTCACTGCAATTCATTTTATCACAACATACTTCTCCTCGTGGTGTAAAGGATAACACACAAGATTCCGGTTCTTGCGATGGGGGTTCGATTCCCTCCGAGGAGGCTACCAAAAGCTCTGCTGCACATTTCGTGTAGTGGAGTTTTTTATATGGAGTTGCACGCCGACTGGTGACCAAACTGCTGATCAAATCGAGCCAACTGTCGATAAAGTTGTTCTAACTGTTGATAAAGCGCTTCTGACTGCTGATAAAGTTGTTCTAACTGTTGATAAATCAGCTCTAACTGCTGATAAACGCATTCTAACTGTTGATAAAGTGATTCTAACTGCTGATAAACGTATTCTAACTGTCGATAAAGTTGTTCTAACTGTTGATAAAGCGCTTCTGACTGCTGATAAAGTTGTTCTAACTGTTGATAAATCAGCTCTAACTGCTGATAAACCCACGCCAACTGCTGATAAGCGCACTCCAACTGTCGATAACACCAAACTCCAACTACTCATCCACCAGCTCAAACAGCAAAAATCTCAAAAATCATAATTTCATCAAAAATACACATAGATAAGATTAATCCATTCACTTTTCGGGTAAATTTTCGATATAATGGGATTAAGAACTTCATTAAGGGGCAAAGTACCATGCGTAAAACGAAAATGGTTTATTTTTATACAAAGCACAACTGTAAATTATGTGAAGAAGCAAAACAGATGCTGCAGATTTTTCAATCGGAGTATAATTTCACGATTGTCGAACAGAATATTTATCAGGATGAGCGTCTGTTGGAAACTTATTTCCTGACGATTCCGGTCATTCGAGTCGATGATGAAGAATTGACCGCTGAGGATCTTTCATTTGTGACGGTTGAGAAGTTTTTGGCCAAAAATCTAAAAGGTTAGGGATTTCATTCATATAAAAGAAATTCCCGTGCCTTTTAGTTGTGGCCCTCATCTGTTTTTTGTATAATAGAATCAGGAAATATTTTTTTGCACTAAGTGGGACAAAATGAGACACACTACTGGTCTTTATGTGACCACCAAGAGAGATAGTTAGTTAAACTCACTTTGCAATTACATTTAATTGACCCGCTCCCGCAATCAAAAACCTTGAAGCAAGGAGGTGATGAGTGAATGAAAAGCTTATATCAATTTCAACAAATCCTTATTCCGGAATTAATGAATAAAATGGATGAGCGTTACCAAATATTAAAGGGAATCGCGATGCTCGAGCCAGTCGGTAGAAGATCACTTGCTGACTATTTGAAAGAAACCGAGCGGCATATCCGCAGTGAAACAGAATTTCTCGATCGCCAAGGATTAATTGAAGTGACAAATAGGGGAATGTTAATCACTTCAGCCGGTCAAGAGATAGTGGAAAGTTATTATCGGATGGTGAAAGAAAGTACCGATCTGACGACACTTGAACATCAACTGAAGAGCCGCTTAGGTTTGAACCAAATTAAAATCGTTCCCGGAGATGCAGACTCCTCCCCTGAAACAAAACAGTTACTCGGGAAGGAAGCAGCCATCATTTTTCATGAACAAATTAAGGATCAGTCAATCGTCGATGTGACTGGGGGCTCGACAATGGCAATGGTCGCAAATTATATGAAACCACTTGAAAAAAAGCGTCCATTATTTATCCCTGCGCGAGGTGGTCTTGGTGATTTGCATGAATACCAAGCAAACTCCATTTGCGTCAAGATGGCACAAGAAACAAACGGAGACTATCGTTTGCTTCATGTGCCCGATGAAATGGGACCTGATCTGAAAGAAAAAATGTTGGAGCAACCAGGTGTAAAAGAAATTGTTTCGTTGATGGAGCAAGCCGATGTGCTGATTCATGGTGTAGGTGACGCTTTGGCGATGGCAAACCGAAGAAAAGCGAATGAAGCTACGAAAGAGAAATTAAAATCTTCAAAAGCAGTCGGTGAAGCGTTTGGTTATTACTTTGATAAAAATGGGAATGTTATTGATAGGGTAGATACAATAGGAATTTCCGCTGAATTAGTTAAAAATATTCCATCACTCATCACGGTCGCTGGCGGATCATCGAAAAAAGAAGCTGTTGCTGCTTTTTTACGGTGGATTCCTAGTGGGTGGCTCATTATAGATGAGGCAGTGGCCAGATATTTGATTGAACAACTGCAAGAAAATAAATCATAAATAAAGTTAATTCGGAGGTATGTCACATGGCAGTTAAAATTGGTATTAACGGGTTTGGAAGAATAGGACGTCGAATTTTCAGCGAAGCGTTGAAACATGACGAAGTAGAGGTTGTTGCGATTAACGATTTAACCGATGCAAACATGCTTGCACATTTACTCAAATACGATACCGTTCATGGAACATTAGAAGAAAAAGTTGAAGTAAATGGTAATAACTTAGTCATTGATGGCAAAGAATATCATGTCACTTCTGAACGTGACCCTGCTAATTTGAAATGGGGCGAATTCGGTGTCGATATCGTCATTGAGGCGACTGGAATTTTCCGTGATCGTGAAGGTGCGCAAAAACACTTGGATGCAGGTGCGAAACGCGTCATCATCTCTGCACCAGGTAAGGATGTCGACTTGACGGTTGCAATGGGTGTAAACGAAAACGAATATGACAAAGATGCGCACAAAATTGTTTCGAACGCATCTTGTACGACAAACTGCTTAGCACCGGTAACGAAAGTATTGGTTGATGAATTTGGATTGAAGCGCGGTATGATGACAACCGTTCACTCGTATACAAATGACCAACATGTTCTTGATTCGCCACACGGTGACTACCGTCGTGCACGCGCAGCAGCAGAAAACATTATTCCAACATCAACGGGTGCAGCTGAAGCTGTCGCAAAAGTACTGCCAGAAGTTGACGGGAAATTAACAGGTATGGCTGTTCGTGTTCCTTCACCAAACGTATCACTTGTTGACTTAGTTGCAGAATTGGATCAAGACGTTACGAAAGAACAAGTGAACGAAGCCATGAAAAAAGCATCTGAAGAAGGCGATTTGAAAGGTTATCTAGACTATACAGAATTACCACTCGTCTCTTCAGACTACAATGGCAACACATTTTCTTCAATCGTTGATGGAGATTCCACGATGGTGATGGACGGGAATATGGTCAAGGTCATTTCTTGGTACGATAACGAATCCGGTTACTCCCACCGTTGTATCGATTTAGCGATTCATATGGGTAAACAAGGCTTCTAAAGATTGAATAATTGTCTAACGATTTCTCGCTTCATTTTGCGATGAAAAATGGTAGACTAAAGGAGGAGCATTTCAGTGTTCCTCCTTTTCTTTTAGGCCTGTTAAAGTTTAATGTTGATTTTGGAGCAAAGATTTGTTGAATTGTGAGAAGCGAAGGTGGCGACTCCTGCGGGAATAGCACGAGACTCGAGACCCCGTAGGCCATGGGTTTGGGCCGAGGAGGCTCGAGCCGTGCCCGCGGAAAGCGTCCACCGAAGCTGAACACAATTACAACGAGAACTTTAACAAAGCCTTCTTTTAAAATTAGACATCACAGGGTAAACAATTACATAAGGAAACTCATTAGCTGGAGGTTTGTAAACATGCGAAAAAAAAATGTCAGAGATGTCGATGTAAAAGGCAAAAAAGTCTTTGTCCGTGTTGATTTCAACGTACCGATGCAAGATGGTGAAATCACGGACGATACCCGTATTAAATCCGCGTTAACAACAATTATGTACCTCATTCAAAAAGAAGCCAAAGTCATATTGGCAAGTCACCTTGGACGACCGGGCGGAGAAGTCGTCGAAGAGCTTCGCTTAGACGCTGTCGCACAATCACTTAGCAACTACTTACAACAACCCGTTTATAAACTGGATGACGTTTTTTCAGACGAAGTGAACGAAGCCGTCGAAAAAATGGAAAACCGCGACGTTTTATTATTGGAAAATGTTCGGTTTGAACCAGGTGAAAAACAAAATGATCCCGAACTTGCCAAACAGTTCGCATCCCTCGCTGATCTTTATGTCAATGATGCGTTTGGGACGGCTCACCGTGCACACGCTTCCACAGAAGGCATCGCACATCATTTGCCGGCTGTATCCGGATTTTTATTGGAAAAAGAGATTAACGTACTAGGCAATGCGCTCGAGGATCCTGATCGTCCATTTACCGCGATTATCGGTGGATCCAAAGTAAAAGATAAAATCGGTGTCATCGATAATTTATTGGAAAAAGTCGACCATTTACTCATTGGCGGTGGTCTTTCCTTCACATTCATCAAAGCGATGGGCCATGAAATTGGCGACTCGCTATTGGAAGAAGACAAAATCGATCTAGCTAAGCAGTTTATCGAGAAGGCGAAAGAGAAAGGTGTCTCGTTGCACTTGCCGAAAGACGTTGTCATGGCCAATAAATTCGCTGAAGATGCCGACAAAAAGATTGTTTCTGTTGAAGAAATGACAGCAGGCTGGCAAGGGCTTGATATTGGTCCTGAGACAGTGAAAGAATATGCTGATACCATCAAAAACTCTCAACTTATTCTATGGAATGGACCGATGGGTGTATTTGAAATGGATGCATTTGCTGATGGAACGAAAGGTGTTGCAGAAGCATTGGCAACAACAGACGGTTATACCATTATCGGTGGTGGCGACTCAGCTTCAGCCGTTGAGAAGTTCAACTATGCCGAAGAGATGAATCATATTTCTACAGGAGGCGGTGCTTCCTTAGAATTTATGGAAGGCAAAGTCCTACCAGGTGTACAAGCATTGGAAGATGAAGAAGGAGTGAACAAATAATGCGCAAACCAATTATTGCTGGAAACTGGAAAATGAATAAATTAGCGGCAGACGGTGCTCGTTTTGTCATGGCTCTTCGCGACGAAGTACCGGAAGGCTCAAAAGTGGACACAGTCATCTGTGCGTCGTTCATCCACTTGCCGTTTTTAACCGAAGCGGCTAGAGATACGCCAATTCGTATTGGTGCTCAAAATATGCACTATGAAAAAAGTGGGGCCTTTACAGGTGAAGTCAGCCCGGAAATGCTAGAAAATATTTTGGTCGATTATGTAATCTTAGGCCATTCGGAACGTCGTCAATTTTTCCACGAAGATGACGAACTCATCAATAAAAAAATGAAAGCAGCATTCGAAAATGATTTACTTCCGATCGTTTGTGTCGGCGAATCACTGGAACAACGTGAAAACAACGAAACGAACCAGTTTGTCCGTAATCAAGTGAAAGCAGCATTTGAAGGCATTCGAGAAGGGGACGCGAAAAAAGCAGTCGTTGCCTATGAACCGATCTGGGCGATTGGTACAGGAAAAACGGCATCCAGTGAAGATGCCAACGAAGTTTGCCAAACGATTCGTGAAACACTTCGTGAACTCTATTCCGACGCTGTTGCAGACGAAGTGCGAATTCAATATGGTGGAAGTGTGAAGCCAGAAAATATTGAAGAACTTCTTGCACAATCCGATATTGATGGCGCATTAGTCGGCGGAGCAAGTATGGAACAAGAATCATTTTTGAAATTGTTGGAGGCAGGAGCCAATGCAAAATAATCCACTCGCAGCTTTAATCATCTTAGATGGCTATGCATTAAGAGACGAAGAATTCGGAAACGCGGTGAAGCAAGCACATACACCGAACTTCGATCGTTATTGGAAGCAGTTTCCGACGACAACACTCAAGTCTTCCGGGGAAGCGGTTGGCTTACCGGAAGGGCAGATGGGAAACTCGGAAGTCGGCCATTTGAATATCGGTGCAGGTCGTGTCGTTTATCAAAATTTAACGCGCATTAATGTGTCGATCCGCGACGGTCGATTTTTCAGAAATGAAGCATTTTCAAATGCGATCGAACACGTTAAGAAACATCAAAGCTCCCTGCATATTTTTGGATTGCTTTCTGATGGTGGTGTTCATAGTCATATCGATCATATTTTTGCGTTATTGGATGTAGCAAAACAGCAAGAGGTCCAAAACGTTTATGTACATGCCTTTTTAGATGGTCGGGACGTCGGTCCAAAAACAGCGGTTGATTATTTAGCGCAGCTGAATGAAAAATTGAAAGACGTACCGAATGCGAGACTCGCAACGGTTACCGGGCGTTATTATGCGATGGACCGAGATCATCGATATGACCGCGTGGAAAAAGCGTATCGAGCCATCCGCTTTGGTGAAGGGAACGCAAGTGAGGATGCGATTGAAGCGGTCAAGGCCTCGTATGAAGAAGGCGTCTATGATGAATTCGTCAAACCGATTGTCATGTTAGATGATAACGGTGTGCCTTATTCACGCGTAGATAATGGAGACGCGATCATTTTTGCGAATTTCCGTCCAGATCGTGCAAACCAGCTGACCGATGTATTCATCCACAATCGATTCGAAGTGTTCGTCAATGACTATGAATTGCTGGATGACTTGCATATGGTCACAATGACGCGCTATGACAAAGACTTTCATGTCGGTGTCGCATTTCCTCCGAACCAACCAAAGGATACGATCGGTGAAGTTGTTGCACGTAACGGAATGACCCAGTTACGAATTGCTGAGACGGAAAAATTCCCCCATGTCACCTATTTTATGAATGGGGGTAGGCAGCAGGAATTCGAAGGAGAAAACCGGATATTAATCGATTCTCCGAAAGTTGCAACCTATGATTTGAAGCCTGAAATGAGTGCGTATGGCGTCACTGATGCGCTCATGGAGGTCTTGGCGGAAGAACCGCCGAATTTAATCATTTTGAACTTTGCCAACCCAGACATGGTCGGACATTCTGGAAAACTTGAACCGACGATTAAGGCAGTCGAGGTCGTCGATGAGTGTCTAGGTCGGATTGTCGACCGCATTATTGAGCTCGGTGGGCGTGCTGTTATTACAGCAGACCATGGGAATGCTGATCAAGTAATGAACGAAGACGGTAGTCCAATGACAGCCCATACGACATTCCCAGTACCAGTCATTGTGACCGATGAAGAACTATCTTTACACGATGGCGGTATTTTAGGAGATCTTTCACCAACACTACTGGAGTTGTTAGGAATCAAGCAACCAGGTGAAATGACAGGAACCAGTTTAATTAAATGACTTTTTTGGAGCATGAATGAAGCAGTAAGTTGTATTTTAGATGCGAAGGTGGCGACTCCAGCGGGTCAGCTAAGAACGGCCACGTCCTGTGGCCAACGCTGACACTAGCCCATCCAGGGCTTCGGAATAGCACAGATTGTGCCCGCGGTATAGAAGACACTGCGATTTATCGCAGATGTCGCCCTTATGCCCTTTGGGTAAAAGCGTCCACCGAAAGCGACCTACACTAATTAACAAATAAATAGAACATGAAGGAGCGAGTTTTCATGCCTTACATTATCGATGTTTATGGTAGAGAAGTATTGGATTCACGTGGTAATCCAACAATAGAAGTAGAAGTATTGACTGAGTCCGGTGGTTACGGCCGTGCACTAGTTCCAAGTGGTGCGTCAACCGGTGAGCATGAAGCAGTAGAATTACGAGACGGTGACAAAGACCGCTACCTTGGTAAAGGCGTTGAGCAAGCTGTTCAAAACGTCAATGAAGTCATCGCACCAGAAATCGTCGGATTCGATGTAACCGAACAAGTCGATATTGACCAAGTCATGATTGAGCTTGACGGAAGCGAAAACAAAGGAAAACTTGGCGCAAACGCAATTTTAGGTGTTTCAATGGCCGTAGCTCATGCAGCAGCAGACTACCTCGGCCAGCCGTTATACAAATATCTCGGCGGTTTCCAAGCGACAACCTTACCGACACCGATGATGAATATTTTAAATGGCGGTGAGCATGCGGACAATAACGTCGATATCCAAGAGTTTATGATCATGCCTGTCAGTGCTCCTACCTTTAAAGAAGCATTGCGTACAGGCACAGAAGTCTTTCATGCACTGAAGAAAGTCTTGAAAAATAAAGGCTATAATACAGCCGTTGGTGATGAAGGTGGATTCGCACCAAACTTAAAATCTAACGAAGAAGCATTGGAAACAATCGTTGAAGCGGTCAAAGAAGCGGGCTATGAAATCGGAACAGACATCAAGCTTGCGATGGACGTTGCTGCTTCTGAAATTTACAATGACGGCAAGTATGAACTAAAAGGTGAAGGCGTCACGAAAACGGCTGAAGAAATGGTTGATTGGTATGAAGAGTTAGTCAATAAATACCCAATCGTTTCGATCGAGGACGGCTTGGATGAAAACGACTGGGACGGCTTCAAATTACTAACTGAAAAAATTGGAGACCGTGTACAGCTTGTCGGAGATGACCTTTTCGTCACCAATACGAGGAAGCTTGCAGAAGGTATTGAAAAAGGAATCGCCAACTCTATTTTGATCAAAGTAAACCAAATCGGTACATTGACCGAAACATTCGAAGCAATCGAAATGGCGAAAAAAGCAGGCTATACAGCTGTCATCTCACACCGTTCAGGTGAAACAGAGGATGCGACGATCGCGGACATTTCTGTTGCGACAAACGCCGGTCAAATCAAAACGGGTGCTCCTTCCCGAACAGACCGCGTTGCGAAATACAATCAATTACTACGTATTGAGGACTATCTCGGCGCAACGGCATATTATGCTGGAGACTCAGCTTTTTATAACTTAAAATAAAGTGCGTCTGAGCAAACGAACTGTGGCTGGACAAATTTGTCCAAGCAAAAGATGAACAAGATGAAACCTTGATTGGTGAGTAAAGATACTCATTAATCAAGGTTTTTTTGTGTCTGGATCGTTTTTTAATGTGAATTCTTAGAGCTTCAGTGTTAAATATGCTGTCTTCAGTGTTTAATCACGAGGCTTCAGTGTTAATTTGCGGTTCTTCAGTGTTAATTTGTGAATCTTCAGGGTTAATTTGAAGATCTTCAGTGTTAATCTTCGAAGCTTCAGTGTTAATTTATGGATCTTCAGTGTTAAACCGCGATCCTACTATGTATATCCGCAAACCTTCAGTATACGCCCATCGTCATGATGATCCGCACCTTAGCGGAATATACTTCCCAGTCGGTTTTTCCACTACACTAAATTAGAATGTTAGTACCTGCCTCAACTTGAATGAATTTTTCACAGTCACTTTTTTATTGCTGGGAAAAATTTCTCTTTCATTATAGGAGAAGACACTGTAAAATATAACAGGTGTTATCGGAGGACCATCACAGATAACCGATACGTTCAGCAGGGTTCGACTCTTTTTTATCAATAGAGTCCCGGTAGGAAAGGAAGCAGTGGCAGGCTGAAAATCTACTGGGTTCGTCTATGTTGATACGTGCGATCTATTGTTTTAAGCCGGTTAATTGATCTGCGAGAGAGTACAATAAGCGGTGCAAAAAAGCTGTTCGTTTTAACGTTACAAATAAACAGTCAAATGGTGATTCGGAAACATATATATCAGCGACGCAACGGTGTTTAGTTAGCGAGTTTGTTTTATTGAAAAAACTGTATTTTTCACTCGAATAAGAAATCGCTTTCACAAAAAATAATAATTAACTAAATTTTCACATAATTATTAATAACCTATTGTTAAGGAGGGAAATAAAAGGTGCAAAATTTAACAAAAAAGATTGTTATTGCATTATTTTTAGGTATTGCCATCGGTTTAGGCTTAAATATGTTTGCTCCTAGTGCGTTTGGACCGATTGATACGTATTTCTTTACTCCACTAGGAGAAATCTTTCTACGGTTGATTCAAATGTTAGTTGTACCAATTGTTTTCGTATCACTCGTCATCGGGACAGCTTCACTGGGTGATCCAAAAAAACTCGGTAGAATTGGCGGGAAAACAATACTTTTCTTCCTGACATCAACCGCAATTGCGATTACCATTGCTATGTCGTTAGCATTGCTCATCAAGCCTGGTGAGAAAGGATTAATTGATACAACGGGTGTTGATTATGAGCCGAGTGAAGCACCATCCGTCGTCGATACGTTGCTGAATATTATCCCGACAAACCCAATCGCAGCGATGGTAAATGGGGAAATGCTTCAAATTATCTTCTTTGCGGTTCTGTTAGGTATTGGGTTAGCGACGTTGAATAAGAAAACCGATCTGATTAAGAAGTTTTTAGATCAAGCATTCGATTTAGTGATGTACGTTGTCAATATTGTCATGTACACAGCTCCATTCGGTGCCTTTGGTCTGATCGCTTCAGCCGTCGGAGGCGCAGGGTGGGATGCTATTAAATCATTAGCTGCATACTTCCTCGTCGTCCTTGCTTCTCTCTTGATTCATCTTGTCGTAACTTACGGCTCCGTCGTGAAGTTTATGGCGAAGAAAAGCCCGATTTGGTTCATTAAAAACTTCGCACCTGCCATGAGTGTGGCATTTGGTACAGCGAGTAGTGGAGCGACATTACCGGTATCGATGACGACAGCTCAGAAGCGACTTGGGGTAAAGGAACCTGTCAGTAGTTTCGTTCAACCACTTGGAGCCACGATTAATATGGATGGTACTGCAATCATGCAAGGGGTCGCGACCGTCTTTATCGCACAAGTATACGCAGAGAGCTTAACGCTTACACAGCTACTGACCGTGCTATTAATTGCCGTTCTCGCGTCCATTGGTACTGCTGCTGTTCCTGGCGTAGGATTGATCATGCTAGCGATGGTTCTTCAGCAAGTTGGTCTTCCGGTCGAAGCGATTGGGTTGATTCTCGGGGTCGACCGTTTGCTTGATATGGCGCGAACAGCTGTCAATATCACGGGTGACGCAGCCTGTGCATTATACATTTCGGAAACGGAACCTGATATCGAAGAAGAAACCCATGAACAAGAAGAGTCACCTGCCACAACTTAATAAGCCTTGCTTATAGCCTGAGCGCTTCATATGAGCGTTCAGGTTTTTTCTTTAGTTATAAGCCAATAAAGGGTATTGCAAAATTCAGCTTGTTTATGTAAAATTATTTGTATGGATTTGTGTGCAAGCATAGGAGGTCAAAGACATGTACGGTTTCTTAGTGACATTGCTTTTCATTAATACACTCGGTTTGATCATCACCATTCTACTTCAGTCAGGAAAAAGCGCTGGATTATCTGGAGTAATCACTGGCGGTGCTGAACAGTTATTCGGGAAGCAAAAAGCACGTGGTTTAGAAGGCGTTCTACACCGTGTGACAGTTGTGTTAGGGATTACTTTCATGATCATCACGTTCTTGTTAGGCTATATTGTATCTTAATAAATGACGGCAAAACAGTGAGTGCAAAGCTTGCTGTTTTTTTATGAACTAAAAACATTCACCACGAATTAACCTCACTGAAAGAATCACTCACCATTCAAAATACTTACCCATGATTAATTCAATGACAACTCGGGAATCTTAAGATTAGGTATGTCCTGAATAAGGAGGAAATAAACGATGCAGATCAAGAAACCAGAACCATTTACATTCGAAGCAGGAGATCGAGCAGTTTTACTATTACATGGATTTACGGGACATTCAGCAGATGTGCGGATGCTTGGACGTTTTTTAGAGAAAAAAGGTTATACAACACATGCACCAATTTATGAAGGACATGGTGTTGAGCCAGAGGAGTTAGTTGGTACGACAGCCGATCAATGGTGGCAGGATGCCCTTGATGGATATAATCATCTGAAAGAGCTAGGTTACGATGAGATCGCTGTTGCTGGCTTGTCACTTGGCGGTGTATTGTCCTTAAAGCTTGCTTATCAGAAGCCGTTAAAAGCAGCGATCCCCATTTGTACACCGGTGTTTTTTGATAATATTAAAGAGCTTTCCGGTGGATTTAAGCAATTTGCGAAACAATACAAGCAACTGCAACAAAAAGATGAAGAACAGATCGACGAAGAAATTGATCGGTTATTCGAACAATCTGATGAAACATTTGATTCGTTAAGTAAGCTGATCGAAGAGGTTCACGACCATATTGATGAAATATATACGCCAACACTTGTGCTGCAAGCTGAAGATGATGAATTAATCAATACGGACAGCGCAAATTATATATATGAACACGTACAAGCGGATGAAAAAGACATCAAGTGGTATGAGGGAGCCCCCCATGTGATCACGTTAAGTGACTATAAAGACCAGGTACATGAGGATGTTTATGCGTTTTTAGAGAAGTTAGATTGGAAATCATAAGGTAAAGAGGTGAATGTAGATGAGTGAGTTAAAAAAAGACCTTCTGAATTACTTTCAAGAGGAAGCCACACACCCGCTGTCTATCGAAGAAGTTCAAGAGATTTTTTCGGCTGAATCGAGCGAAGAGTTGATGGAGTTAATGAAGCGCTTAAATGAGTTGGAAGAAGAAGGCGAACTTGTCCGTACGCGGAAAAACCGGTATGGATTAGCGGAAAGAATGAATCTTGTCCGCGGAACGATTCAAATGCATGCGAAGGGATTTGCTTTTCTGATTCCAGACGATGAGGACAAAGACGATGTTTACATCAATAGCCACGATTTGATGTCGGCAATGAACGGTGATCTTGTACTCGTTCGGGTAAATGTCGATTCAATCGAAGGAAATCGTCCAGAAGGTGTCGTTCTACGAATTTTAGAGCGAAACAATGATAAGGTGATCGGTACGTATCAAGATAATGGGCGATTTGGTTTTGTGATTGCCGATGATAAACGTATTCCGAATGATATTTTTATCCAAGAAGGAAACAACAACGGAGCTGCTGATGGACATAAAGTCATCGTCAAGATTACCGAGTTTCCGAAAGATAAAAAGAGTGCAGAAGGCGAAGTTGTTGAGATTCTCGGTCATGTGAACGACCCTGGCATTGATATTCTTTCGATCATTTATAAACATGGCATCAAGGCAGAGTTTGATGCAGATACGTTAGAACATGCCAATGAAGTTCCTGAAACGATTGATGAATCCGATATGGAAGGACGCCGGGATTTACGTAATGAACAAATTGTAACCATTGATGGAGCAGACGCGAAAGACTTGGATGACGCGATTCGGGTTGAAAAACTAGAAAACGGAAACTTTCTGTTAGGAGTCTATATTGCCGACGTCTCTTATTATGTGACGGAAGGCTCTCCGATCGACCGAGAAGCTTTTGAGCGTGGGACAAGCTCTTACTTAACAGATCGTGTTATTCCAATGATTCCCCACCGCCTGTCCAACGGAATTTGTTCCTTGAACCCACAAGTCGACCGGTTGACTTTAGGTTGTGAAATGGAAATCGATCAAAAAGGTCAAGTAGTGAATCATGAAATTTTTGAAGCGGTCATTAAGACGACTGAACGAATGACATATTCAGCTGTGAATTCCATATTAGGTCGTGAAGAGCCAACCATGCGTGAAAAATATGAAAGTCTAGTACCAATGTTTGAAGCGATGGAAGAGCTTGCTCAAATTTTACGGAAAAAGCGTATGAATCGCGGCGCAATTGACTTTGATTTCAAGGAAGCTGGAATTGTCGTTGATGATCAAGGCCATCCATTAGATATTAAAATATTGGAGCGCGGTGTAGCAGAGCGGTTAATCGAAGAGTTTATGTTGGCTGCGAATGAAACGATTGCCGAGCATTTTCATTGGATGGATGTACCGTTTATCCACCGAATTCACGAAGATCCTGAAGCATCGAAATTACAGCGATTCTTCGATTTTATTGGAAACTTAGGCTATGTCGTTAAAGGAACGAGTGATGATGTCCATCCGAAAGCTCTTCAGCAAGTGTTAGAAGAGATTGAAGGAAGCAAAGAGGATATGGTCGTCAATAAACTGATGTTACGCTCGATGCAACAAGCGAAATATTCACCAGAATCGGTCGGTCACTTCGGCTTGGCAACAGAATTTTATACGCATTTTACTTCGCCAATCCGACGGTATCCAGATTTGATTGTCCACCGTTTGATTCGAACCTATTTGATTCATGGTGATTTAAGCGATCAAACGATTGACGATTGGAAAGAGAAACTTCCAGATATCGCACGTCATACATCTGCAGCCGAAAGAAGAGCTGTCGATGCGGAACGCGAAACGAATGACCTGAAGAAAGCAGAATATATGACCGATAAAATCGGTGAGGAATTTGATGGTCTGGTGAGCTCCTTGACGAACTTTGGATTGTTCGTGGAATTGCCAAATACAGTCGAAGGACTTGTGCATATTAGTTATCTAACAGATGATTACTATCACTATGACGACCGCCATCAAGCAATGATCGGTGAGCGAACGGGTAAGATCTTCCGGATCGGAGACGAAGTTCGCGTACGTGTGATTAGCACCAACATCGATGAACGTGCTGTTGACTTTGAAATCGTTGGTATGGATAAACCAAAACCAAAAGGAAAAAGAAGCGCACGAAAAATCAAATAAACTAAAAAAACTATCCTTTCGTCTTTTGACGTTAGGATAGTTTTTCGGTTATCGATCGAACCATTTCCCGTGCAGTACCCACGGATCTTGAAAAGTAAAAGCGTCCTCATCTGGAACTTCTGCTCGCTGATTGTCTGTTAAATCGAAGCGGATGTAGATGTCTTCTTCACTTTGTTGAGCAAGTCGATGTTTCGCATGGGAAATGGTTTTCAATAATCCCGGCTGCTCCCACAAATCTTCCCATAAATAAATGGTTTGAGCGTATTTATATTTTTTCTGATCTTCTTTTACGATAACGAAACGATCTTCCGCTTCATTTTTAAACATCATCCAATTCTTGATGATTTCATCTTTAAATAACGTCGGACTTGCTGGAAAAGGATAATAGCTTTCATACGGAAATATTGTTTTTGGATCTTTGGATAGTGGATTCAACCAACGTTTTTTCTCATCGAGTTCAGATATTTCTTTCCACAAAGGACCCGTTTCAGTATTCAGTTTTTTATCATCAACGACGGTCGAAGCGTGCAGGTCAATCAATTGCGGTAACCCTAATTTATTCAACACCTTCATTCCTGAATAATTATGACGTTGGGTATTACCGCCAACCCAATTGACTCCATCTAACTTTTCGATTTCTTGAATGACGCGTTCCAACAATTTTGTTGCCAAACCTTCACCACGATATCGGACATCCGTCCGCAACCTCCCGAGCATCGCGTATTGATCGGCAAAAATGGTATAGCCACCAACCGATGCAAGTTGATCACCTGCAAAGAGTCCAAAAACCTTATGTTCTTTATGCTCAATTAAACGATCAAAAATACGGACGACATAATCGTCTTCAATTCCCGTTTCCATTTGCTCAAGCTTCTCCCGATCACCTAATTCAAGCTGTCTAAAATGTATCGTATCAATCCCGTGTGGAAACCTCCTATTTCGGCCAACATCTCCGTTAATTCCACCCATATCTTGACACAAAATTAGTTTGATTGTCTATTAAATAATTTGTCGGGTGCTTCAGCTCGTTTGTCGAGCGGCTGGAGCGCTTCGTCGAGCGGCTGAAGCTGTTTGTCGAGCGTTTGGAGTGCTTCATCGAGCGGTTGGACCGTTTTGTCGAGCGGCTGGAGCTGTTTGTCGAGCGTTTGGAGTGCTTCGTCGAGTCAAGTCCATTATTATGTGTAAATTCTCTCAAGTGATTTCAACGGGTAAAACAGCCTATTCATCTTTGACATCTG
>NZ_JAHLZF010000022.1 GCF_018967645.1 Allobacillus halotolerans
GGTCGAATAGAAGCGCTCTAATCACCCGAATGATTCGCCATATCTGAAATCTGGTCGAATAGCAGCACTCTAATCACCCGAATGATTCGTCATATCCGAAATCTGGTCGAATAGAAGCGCTCTGATCACCTATGCATTAACTATGCAAGTGTTTCACAGTCGGAAGGAACAGAAGGGTTAAATAGATGAGTGATGTAATTACTACTTCTGAAAAATGAACTAAATCAGTACAAATGTGTTTAGCGAAATAGTTGAATAATCATCAAAATGAGTAGTTTTTTACATGAATTTATCAAATTCTATGTAAAATCTGCTCATTTTTTGTTGTGTTCAGTGCTAATCAATAACAAACCTAAATTTTACATAAAAGAGAGAATTCCATAGTATAAAGATAATCTTGTAAAGGAGTGATTGTACTTGGAGTTTAACCAAAAGCCCTTACTGAATTTAACGACATTGGCGATTGTTCCCCAACCGAAAGAAGGGAAGAAGTTTGGATCATTCGTATTGGAAAAAAATCAAGAATACTTCACGGATGTTTCACCAAAACAATTTGTCGACCGCGGTTGCTTATTCTACGGCTCTAGCTTGAGAGGAAGACTTGAAGGCACCCGAGCAATTTTTGGTGTCAATCGCAAAGCCCCGATTGTGATTGATCCGATGCTCGGTATGTTTTTCTTACCGACTACTTCTCCTAGCTCCTCTGAATGCACTTGGATTTCCCACCAACATATTGAACGCCTCGAAAAAGTCGATTCCAAACGAACAATCATCCACTTTCAAGGAGGCAAGCAACTGACGGTTAATGTCTCTTATCGCTCATTGACCAACCAAGTATTGCGTACGGCACAATATAGGCACTTGTTGATGGAGCGAATTACGAAACCTCAGGAGAGCGATTAAGGTAGGCTTGACGCATCAACTCATACAAGATTTGTTCAACCTTCTTCCGAACCGCTGGATTGAAATAACGCCTTTCCTCTTCATACCCTCTTGCCATAAATAAGTATGTGGAAAACGAATCATCCTTCTGTAAGAAAACGACCTCAACATTCATATCCCTCATTTTTTTCCGTAACTCACGGCGTTCAATCCGTGCGCGATGTTCCATTTTCCGCAGGAGCTCTAAATAGGGCTCCTTGATCTTAAACGGTCCGGATTCGACGAATTGAATGTCTTTCTCGACGACAATAATCGCCATAGACAAAAATAAATATCTGGATGCAGTTTTATGCTCTTCTTCATTTAAATATCTCATGATGATCCCTCCATCCTTGACTATCGAACGTTTGTTCCATTATACTATGAGGTATCGAACAATTCAATGACGAATACGAAATGGTTATTAAAAATAGTAGGCAAAAGACGGCTTTTTCTATACAATGAAAGTAGACAGAAAAGATTGGAGAAAGTCGTATGTCGCTTGAGTATTCAACGTTAGACGAATTATCATCATTAATTTCTGATACCGTGGTTGGCCATATGATTATACGTATTCTCGAACTTTACGGAAGCTTCGGCCCCGTTCCGGGAATCGTTCTGCCGTTCATCGAAGCTTTTTTGCCATTACTGCCAATTATTGTATTTATATTAGCGAATAGCATCGTGTATGGGTTGTTTTTTGGATTTATATTTTCGTGGATCGGTGCAGTTCTTGGAGCGACTTTATTATTTATTTTTCTACGGAAGATGGAACAATTTGAATGGATTCAGAAAATCAAAGAACAAAAACAGGTTCGGAAAATTATAGCGTTCTTTGACCGACGTGGATTTGGACCGCTGTTTTTATTGCTCTGTTTTCCATTTTCTCCATCTGCTTTAATTAATGTTGTCGCTGCATTTTCAAGAATTTCTATTCAGCAGTTTATCTTATCGCTTATACTGGGGAAGGCTGTTATGATTTTTTCTGTATCCTATGTGGGAAGCAGCATAACATCTTTCGCCACGAATCCGACAAAAGCCATTGTCATTGGTGTTTGTATTGTCTTCGTTTGGGCGATCGGTAAATTCATCGAAGCTCGGATGAACTCGAATGCGAATCAATTTGATTCTGAAAACAAGGATAACGAATAAATGAAAGACTGGTAAACGGACAACCTTCCGTTTTCAGTCTTTTTTCTAAAAGGGGGAAAATCGTTGGCACTTCAATGGATTACTGGAAGATCAGGTGCAAATGTCACTGAATACATATTGGATGAGTTGGAAGAGAAATTGTTGATGGACCCGACAGGAGATCCGATTTACTATATCGTTCCTGACCAAATGGCTTTTCAAGTCGAATATGAATTGATTCGAAATCGCCGCATTAAAGGTTCAACCCGGGCACAAGTGTTGAGCTTTTCTAGGTTAGCTTGGTATGTATTCCAACAAGTGGGCGGTGGAACGAAACCGTTTATCACCAGCACTGGAACACAAATGATGCTTCGTAAAATTGTCGAAGAATATAAGGAAAGCTTTGATAGTTTCCAAAAAGCAATGGAAAAGCAAGGCTTTATTGACCGGCTGGAAAAGATGATTACAGAAATGAAGCGGTATCGAATCAATCCAGAAATCTTGCAAAATATTGTAATGGAACTCGAACATAAAGACCGCTTGTCCGCAAATGAGTTAGCTCTTCATGCTAAATTGAAAGATTTGCAACTGATTTACGCTCAAATGCAAGAGCGAATGAGCGATTTATATATCGATGCGGAAGATCAACTGGAACTGTTCGTTGAAAAAATCGAAGAAACGAAATTTTTTCAGAATGCCAGTTTTTATATTGATGGCTTTTATCGATTTACACCACAGGAGCTTTTTGTCCTGGAAGCGATAATGCGACAGGCGAAAGAATTGAAAGTAGCTATGACGCTTGATGGTATCGAAGGGTCTACAGATGAATTAGATCTATTCCATCAACCGCGTACGACTTTCGAACAACTAAATCAAATTGCTGAACATGCGCATGTACCTGTGCTTCATTCCGTTCAATTGGATCCGGAAACGCGGCGATTCCGCAATAATAAAGCGATGCAACATTTGGAGAAAAACCTTGAGGCAAATCCAATGCCAGCCTACAACGGCGACACTCCGATTACGTTCATGGAAGCTGTTCATCCTCGGGCAGAAGTAGAACGGGTTGCACAAGAAATCATTCGTTTCGTTCGCGATGAGCAATATCGTTATCGTGATTTTGGCTTATTGATTCGTGATCAAGATACGTATAATGATTTGATTGAAACGATTTTCGAAGACTATGGTATCCCTTTCTTCGTCGATCAAAAGAAATCGATGCTCCATCATCCATTGATCGAGCTTGTTCGAACAGGCATTGAATTGATCGAACGAAACTGGTCATATGATGCGATGTTTCGACTACTGAAAACAGGGTTTATCCCGGCAACCGATAAAGAGGACCCACTGGATGAAAAAGCAATCGATTTCTTGGAAAATTACGTATTGGAATACGGCATCCGGAGAAAAGACCAATGGACGAGTGATTATACGTGGAAGTATGAGCGGTTAAGCGGCATTTCTTTCCGAAAACAGACAACAGAAGAGCAACAAATTCAGAAACAGATTAATCAGTATCGAAAACAAGTGTTGGATGCTCTCGAATCCTTTGATCATGCATATCGACGAGCCAAGACCGTAAAAGAAAAGTGTATCGCGATTTATGAATGGCTGGAGCATATTCAAGTTGGAAAACAGCTGGAGCGCTTGCGTGATTCATATGAAGAAGCGGGTAAGGTTGAAACGGCTCACGAGCAGGAGCAGGCTTGGAACGCCCTGATCGGTTTACTGGATGAGTTCGTCGAGATGCTTGGCGATGATGAACTGTCAGATCAGCTATTCAGACAACTTGTTGAAGCTGGAATTGGAACGTTGGAGTTTTCCCAAGTCCCACCATCGATTGACCACGTCATTGTAGGGGATGTCGAACGGTCGAGAATCCGTAATGTCCGTGTTGGTTTTATTCTCGGTGTCAATGAAGGGCAGTATCCACAAAAGCCAGCATCTGATGGCCTAGTGACGGATGAAGAACGTGAAATGTTAGAAGAAGTCGGTATGACTTTAGCCGACAGAGCGGACCGCGTGCTACTGGACGACCGTTTTTATATGTATCTCGCATTGACATTACCATCTGACCAATTATGGATCAGTTATCCGCTGAGCGATGAAGAAGGAAAAACGAAAACACCTGCCCAATTGATCAAACGGCTAAAAAACATGTTTCCTGAAGCGGAAAGTAAATGGGTGTTGGATGATGAAGACGAGGAAGAACCTTTACGCTTTATTGCGAATCCGACGAAGTCGCGTGCGGTGTTGACGAAAGAGTTATCCAAGTATTTACGTGGCTATCCAATCGCGGATAGTTATTGGGATACCCTTCATTGGTATATGGATCAAAAAGATTCAAAAACACGCATGATTTTAACGAGTCTATTTCATTCAAATTTACCTGTATCCATCGACGAAGATACGACCAAAGAGTTATTTACGGAAACAATCCAATCCAGTGTTTCCCGATTAGAAACCTATTTTCAATGTTCCTATCATTATTTTTCTCAATACACGCTCGGTTTAAAAGAGAGAAAGCAATTTAAATTGGAAGCTCCGGATATTGGGCAGTTATTCCATGAGTCGTTACGATTAATTACGGAATGGGTACAGCGAGATGGAAAAGCGTTATTCGAACTGACCAATGAAGACGTGGAAAATTACGCAAATGAAGCCATCACGTATTTAGCACCGATTTTAAATAATCAAATCTTATTTAGTTCCAATCGTTATCGATACATTTTATATAAATTAAGACATGTTATTTTGCGTGCGACGAATATGCTTGTCTATCAATCGAAACAGTCTGAATTTAAACCGGTCGGCATTGAAATCGGTTTTGGTCGTAATCAGGAGCTACCTCCGCTTGCCCTTGATTTGGCGGGCGGTTATAAATTGGAGCTCAATGGCCGAGTGGACCGAGTCGATCAAACAGAGATTGATAACGACTTGTATCTTCGCATTATTGACTATAAGTCTAGCGAGAAAGATTTAAGTCTTGTAGATGTCTACTACGGTTTGTCCTTGCAGATGCTTACTTATTTGGATGTCGTTTTAACCCATTCAGAAAAATGGCTTGGCAAGAAAGCTGACCCAGCAGGTGTTCTGTACTTCCATGTGCATAACCCAATCATTAATAATCCTCTGTCAGAAGAGCAGCTGGAGAAGGAACTATTGAAGGAATACCGAATGAAAGGGTTGCTGCTTGAAGACAGGCAAATCGCATCTGCCATGGATACATCGATGGAATCAGGGACAAGTCAAATTGCGCCGTTTGGTTTCAAAAAGGATGGAGCGTTCACGAAGTCTTCAAGTATCATGGACAGAGAGTTATTCGGTCGTATGAGTCAATACACTCGGTCCTTGATGAAACAAGCAGGAGATGAAATCGTCCAGGGAGAAGTCAAATTAAATCCATATGAAAGCAATAACCAGGTTGCTTGTACGTTTTGCCCGTTCAACTCTGTGTGTCAATTCGATCCAAAACTTGAAGAGAATGATTTCCGTCGATTGAAACCCGAAAAAGATGAAATCATCTTATCCAAAATGATGCCGAAAGGGGGAGAATGAGCATGAACTGGACAAAAGAACAAGAACAAGCCATCTATGAGGATGGAAAAGACATTTTAGTTGCCGCTGCAGCTGGTTCAGGGAAAACTGCTGTATTGGTCGAACGAATCATCCAAAAAATCACGCGTGAAAATGATCCGTATGAAATCGATGAAATGCTCGTAGCAACGTTTACGAATGCGGCAGCTCAAGAGATGCGAACGCGTGTCGGACAAGCGTTGGAAAAAGCACTTGCTGAATTTCCAGATTCTCAACATTTACGAAAACAATTATCCTTACTACAAAAAGCTCATATCTCCACCTTGCACGCTTTTTGTATGGAAGTCGTTCGTAAATACGGTTTCGAGCTCGAAATTGATCCGGGTTTTCGTATATTAGACGACGTTGAGTCCGATTTATTAAGAAATGATTTATTGCAAGAAACGTTTGAAGAATGGTATGGGAAAGAAGGGGAAGAGCAAGAAGCTTTCTTCCGTTTTGTCGACAGTTTTTCCAATGACCGGAATGACCAAGCTGTCATGGATCTCGTATTAAAAGTCTATGAATTCTCACGCCAGCACCCTGACCCGGATGATTGGCTCGACCGGCTTTCAGGAAGTTATGAAGTACGTGATGACATGTCGATGGATGAGCTAGAGTGGATGCCAATTGTTCGGAAAGACATTGAAGAAAAGGTTGACGCGATGGAATTTGAAGCCCTTCAAGCATTAGAAATGGCTCAATTCCCAGAAGGCCCTGCCCACTATGTCGATACATTGGAAAAAGACCTTCAACAGATTCAGCTCGTGAAAAATTCACTTCAGCAACCATGGGAGCAGCTATACGA
This sequence comes from Allobacillus halotolerans, assembly GCF_018967645.1. Taxonomy (GTDB): domain Bacteria; phylum Bacillota; class Bacilli; order Bacillales; family Alkalibacillaceae; genus Allobacillus; species Allobacillus halotolerans. The sequence continues at coordinate 6,437 of NZ_JAHLZF010000022.1, forward strand.
AATATTTCATGAGCAAAAAACCTTCAGCCGTTTATCCGGGAAAAAAGCAGAATGTGACGAAGACCTAAAAAAGTCAGTCAAAGACCTGCGCGATAAATTTAAAAAACGGATGGAGAAGCTGGTAGAACGATGGTTTTCTAGACACCCAGATTCTCTGTTGAATGATTTACAAAAAATCAAACCACAAATCGAACAGCTTGTCACCGTCGTGAAAGAATTTCATGAGAAATTTCAACAGGAGAAGAAAGAGCAAGCGGTTGTTGATTTTTCAGACCTTGAGCATTATTGTGTTCAAATTTTATCGGATGGAAAAGATGAAGCGGGAAATTATTTGCCATCCTATATCGCCAATCAGTATCGAAAACAATTTCGAGAAGTGCTTATTGATGAGTACCAAGATACGAACTTAGTTCAAGAGGCAATTTTGCAGCTACTAACTGCAGGAGAGGATGCCGGCCAATTATTCATGGTCGGTGACGTGAAGCAAAGTATTTACCGTTTTCGTCATGCGGAACCGACGTTATTCATGAAAAAGTACAAAGACTTTCAACAAGAAGAATTAGCGGCTATGCGAATTGATTTGGCACGCAACTTCAGAAGCCGAAAAGAAGTATTAGATGGCGCGAACTATATTTTTCGTCAGCTATTGGATGAACGCGTCGGCGAGATGGATTATGAGAAAGAAGCCGAACTGATTTACAGCAACAAAGTCTATGAAAAGCTGACGACGACAAATGTTGATTGTGAATTACACGTCGTCCGAAAAGATGAAGAAGATTCCGTTGAAAACGATGAATGGAAATACCTGAAAGATGCCCAAATTGAGGCACGTACGTATGCCAAAAAAATCAAAGACTGGATTGAAAACAGTCAAATCATCGATAAAGAAACGGAACAACCACGTTCGATTCAATATCGAGATATCGTCGTTTTGATGCGTTCGTTAACGTGGGCGCCAGTCATTGAAGATGAATTGAAACAAATGGGCATTCCTGTTTATGCCGATCTGTCGACAGGCTATTTAGAAGCGATGGAAATCCAAGTGATGATGAACGTCTTGCGAATCATTGATAACCCAATGCAAGACATCCCATTGGCCAGTGTCCTGAAATCCCCAATCGTCGGAATTACAGAGGATGGACTTGCTAAAATTCGCTTAAAAGGAAAAAGAGAATCTTTTTATCAAGCGATGCTGAACTATATTCGATTAGGCGAAGACTCATCTTTAGTTGAGCAACTAAAACAGCTAAAGGAACTGCTTGAAAGTTGGCGAGAAGAAGCCCGTTATGGTTCGTTATCCAAATTGATTTGGAAAATCTACCGGGACACTGCTTATTTTGAATATGTCGGTGGGACGCCAGGCGGTAAGCAACGCCAAGCAAACTTACGTGCCTTATATGACCGGGCACGCTCTTATGAACGCTCGTCTTATCAAGGGTTGTTTCGATTTTTGCGTTTTATCGAACGGATGGAAGAGCGGAACAAAAACCTAGCATCGGCAAGAGCGCTTGGGGAGCAAGAAGACGTTGTTCGCATCATGACGATTCATAGCAGTAAAGGTCTTGAGTTTCCTTATGTCATCTTAGGTGCAGCCGGACGTGAATTTAACCAACAGGATACAAAAGGACGCTATATATTGCATAAAGATTATGGGCTGGCTTCGAAATATATGGATGTCGATCAGCGAATTTTGTATAATACATTTCCGTTTGAAGCCTTAAAAGTCGCAACGGCACGAGAGTCACTTGCTGAGGAAATGAGAGTACTTTATGTCGCACTGACACGGGCAAAAGAAAAGCTCGTCGTGGTTGGTCAAAGTAAAGATTGGCAAAAACAATTGGAAAAATGGAATGAAGTAGCCAACCATTCGGAATGGGTATTACCGCCTCATACACGGACGGACCAAGCGACCTATTTAAATTGGATTGGATCTGCTTTGATTCGTCATCATCAAAATGATGAGTTACGAATTTCTGGCTTAGCCGGTGGAATACCCGAAGAAATTCGCCAAGATGAATCAAAATGGACGATTCATGTAGATCATGCCAGTGAATATCTGGATCCGGAATGGATTACTGCAGAGCGAGACGAGAAACTATACAAAGCGATCCAACAGTGGAGTGCAGACTACTTACCTGAGCGTTCCGAACAATATGAGGAAGTAGATCGTCGCTTACGTTTCAGCTATTCATATCAAACGAGTGCGGACAAACGGGCGAAGCAAACGGTAACGGAGATTAAGCGTTTAAGGCAGCCGGTGGATGAATATGGCGCGACCGACATCGTTAGTCAGCGACCACGTATTTCACTAGACCGTCCGCGTTTCATGCAAGTTGATCAAAAGCCATTGACGAAAGCTGAAGCGGGTAGTGCCATGCACACCGTGATGCAGCATATACCAGTGAATAAGGAATGGAACGCTGAGCAATTAGAAGAATTTATTCAAGAGCTCGTATTCAAAGAAGCGTTAACACCAGATGAAGGAGAGGTCATCAACCGGGAAGCGATTTTGACGTTGATGCATTCCGATGTTGGAGCAATGCTTGCGAATGCTGTTTCGGTCGAGCGGGAAATTCCGTTCACGATGGAAGTTGCAGCAAGTAAGATTTATCCGGATTGGGAAGACCCGACTGATGAATCCGTACTCGTTCAAGGGGTTATTGATTGCTTGGTTGAAACAGACAATGGATATGAATTGATTGATTACAAAACGGATACGATTACCGGAGAAATGACAGATGAGAAGATCAATGACTTGAAACAACGCTACGAAACACAAGTTGAACTTTATAAGCAAGCGATTGAAATGATTTGGAACATCGAACTGAATCATGTGTATTTATACTTTTTCGATCGAAACTTGCTCATTGATACAAACGAGGGATAATGATGTTAACAGACGAGGCTTCTACAGTTACATGTAGAAGTCTCGTTATTTATGTTTGTTTTAAGAAATTCAAAATATATAATAAGAAAACCAACAAATATTTTTGATAAATTCTTTAAGTTTAAAATGTATGCGCATTTATGTTACTAAGGTAATAATGTATAATAAGGGTATAGCATAATGGAGGTGTGTGACATATGTCCATTCCCGAGAAAATTATAAAAGAAATTGATATGTTGAGTGAACAAGAAAGACAAAAGGTACTTGACAAGATTAAGGAGAAATATATGACTCCCGATGTAATTTTGTTGGGGGAAAACTACTCCTGGTGGGATAACGAGGAGGATGACATATACAATGAGCAATAAAATGAGACAGGGTGAGGTTTGGTTGGCAGATGTTCGTTTTAAAGGAACGCATCAAATCAAACAACGCCCTGTTGTTATTGTTGGAAATGAGTTAGCGCTAGATGTAGATGTTATTATAGCACCGGTCACCAGTCAGAAACCAAGAAACCAATTTGACGTTGTTTTGGAGTATTGGAAAGAAGCAGGACTGTTAAAACCATCTGTTGCACGTACTTCTAAAATCACTTCCATACACGGTTCTGAATTAAAACGTCATTTAGGTGATTTACATAACCATGATCTTGAAAGCGTATTAAAAAAGTGCAAAAGATTATTTTAAAAAGCACTTAACAGCTCTGAAAAAGGGCCATTTAATTGAAGAAGGCTAATTGACTAAAGAGTAGTAATGCTTAGTAAGGTAACAGTAATTTTTTGATAAAATTATTATTAATATAAAGCCCCTTAAAGAGGGGGACGATGATTTGAAAACTACTAATTATTCTAAAATAGCTGATAAATACGATAAAAACCATTTTAGAGTTGATGAAATAAAATTTGAGTACGATTTGAAAGAGTATATTGAGAACAACGTGAAGGCAGAATATAACGTATTAGATTTATCTTGTGGAACAGGTCTATATCTTGAAAAACAAATTAATTATTTTGATGGGATTAATATAAATTGGTATGGACTTGACCTGTCAGACCAAATGTTAAAAAAGGCTAATGAAAAAGTAAAAAACATAGAATTTACTAATGCTGATGTAGAGGAAATGCCGTACCATTCAGAAACATTCGATTTCATTTCTAACAACTATGCGTTTCATCATTACAGTGAAAAGAACAAGCGTTGAATGAGATATATCGTGTATTAAAAAAAGGCGGTATTTATAAATTACATAATATAGCGATTCACGATATGCCTAAATGGTGGGTTTATCACTACTTCCCATCAGCTTATTATGAAGATTTAAAAAGATATTGGAATAAAGAGGTTATTTTTAACGAGCTTACAAGCAGGGGCTTAGAAGTAAACTTAAAAATCGAGTATAGGATGGAAAATGTAAAGGTCGTTGACTACTTGCATTACGCTGAAAATAGAGATATTTCCGTATTAACTTTAGTTGACGATAAAGACTATGAAGAAGGGTTAGAAAGAATGAAATATGATGTGAAAACTAATCCAGATAAAACACTTGTTAATGATTTTGCAGAAATGTTTCTCATTTCAAAGAAATTATAGTGAGCTATTAGAATTAACGGGGTTTAGTAGAAATAAATGTTCTTCCGTTAACGGGCGCGATTGCGGAAGAAAAGATTATACAATTCAGTATTGAAGGAGCTTGATTATCCAAGTTCCTTTTTATTATGCTATCCCGAGTGTTAATTGCGATGTCCTAACCAATAACGGTGATTCAAATTTTTTATATTTAATACTCACAAAACGAATCCGTCAGTTTACCAAGGGAGCTTTTTTAATTTTTCTAAAGACATTCCTTAGTTGAACAGAAAAAATATTAAAAATTGATAATAATTTATTGTAATTCAATAAATACAGCGTTAAAATATGGATAACGATAAAGTGAGGTGCTGTTTATGAAACGAGGAACAACATTCTTTTTAAAAACAACGGTTTTTCTTATTGGAATTATGATACTTCTTTTGTCAGCGTTTTTCTTGCCTTGGTTAGCGAGTTATACCGCGTCCATGTATCCAGAATTTGCTTATTTGCAATATCCAGTTTTAATAGGGATGTATGTAACAGCAATCCCATTTTTCTTTGCTCTATATCAAGCTCTAAAACTCTTAAACTATATTGATCATGGTAAAGCTTTCACCGATCAATCTTTAGAGGCATTAAATTCTATAAAATACTGTGCAATTTTAATCAGTGGATTATATGTGATCGGGACTATTTTTCTTATTTCGCAAAGCTCCCTCCACCCAAGTGTAGCAATTATCGGATTTATAATTATATTTACTTCTGTTGTTATTGCGGTTTTTGCAGCGGTTCTTCAAAAGTTATTCAAAAATGCTTTAGTAATAAAATCGGAAAATGATTTGACAGTCTGAGGTGAAGACAGTGGCAATTATAATCAATATTGACGTAATGTTAGCGAAAAGGAAAATGAGTGTAACAGAACTTTCCGAAAGAGTCGGTATCACGATGGCCAATATTTCCATTTTGAAAAATGGAAAAGCGAAAGCTATACGATTATCAACTTTAGATGCAATTTGTGAGGTTTTAGAGTGTCAACCTGGTGATATTCTCGAATATCGAAGTGACGAGGAATCCGAATAAAATGTATGTGCTAAAAAAATGAAAAAAATATAACGACAGGTGATTTTATGGACATTAAAATCTCATTTACTTTAAACACTGAACCAATAGAAACTAAACCACAGTATTCCGCTTACGACAATGGATTTATTGAAGGTGAGTTCAAAATTTCGCTAAATGGAAAAGTGTTTTTCTTCGACCCATTTATCAACCTTGCAGAGCTTGGAATTCAATTAGGAAAGTGGATCCAACAAGTTCAAAAGGGTTACAGGGTAAATATGAATTATGAGACTATTGACCACGATGAAGTAATTCTTAACTTTATCTATGAGGCTAATGACAATTGGCGTATTTTTTCAATCTGGCAAGAGTTTGAGTCTGAAGAATTCATTCCTACTACGAAATTAATGGAAGTTGTTAAAGGTTATTTAACTAGCTTAAACAATGAATTGCATGAAATAGACTATGTTGTAAAACTTGACAAGTACTTAAAATAAAACGAAATTTCATAAAAAATATTTTAACCAACACTAACTATTAAACAGATAAACCAAAAATATTGAAGTTTATTACAGTGACGACCACCGCTATCCATATGGTTAATTCTGCAAAATGAACAAGGATTTCTTTTCGTTTTGATGTATACTTCAATGTGAAAAATGCATAAATCATGAAATCAAGCAACGCCCACACGATAATAAACCATAAGAAAACATGAAATGAAGGGCTCGGACTTGCAGATGTATTGATCAATAGTACAATCCACAGGAATAATCCTATTCCACCCATATACCAATTTATTTTCTTGTGCAATGAGTTAACGTGTCTGTTCGTAAAAATATCTTTTATGTTCATGTGTAAGGATTTTCGAATGATGATTTGTATTAGAGTAATAGCAAGAAAAATAGCTATTAATATTAGAAAAGCTTTAACAAGTTCCATAACGAACCTCCATTCAATCGAAGTATTAAATTGATTACATGCCCAATTAAACCTCGAAACGTTCTTCACCATATTTTATTATAAAGGAAAAAAATGTATTTTCAATATTCACAAATAAGACAAATATTCAAATCTAGTGTTTGTTCCTATACAATAGGATAAGGATTAATAAAGGATGGATGTTATGAACGCGCCTACAAAGAATCGGATTATCGCAGTTGATGCCATCCGAGGTTTTTCTTTATTTGGTATTTTAGTTGTTAATATACTTTCTTTTCATTCGCCTCACTTCATGTATGGGGGAAAGAAATCATTTTATGAAACGATGGCAGCGAATGGAGAAACGGTTGATAGCAATCTTATACTGACAGTGATTGACCTCTTTTTCCAAGCGAGTTTTTATCCGTTATTCTCGCTTTTATTTGGCATTGGTTTATGGATCATGTATGAAAAAAGGGATTCATTGGAAGCGAATCGAATATTATTAAAAAGAATGTTTATTTTAATGGGAATTGGACTTTTGCATGGAATCTTTATTTGGTATGGGGACATTCTGTTTTCGTATAGTATTATTGGTTTGATCGCCATTCGCTTCTTGCAAGTTTCCATTAAAAAGTTATTGATTTGGGCAATAAGTTTATTAGCTGTTCCTACTATATTGTTCACATTGGCGGCCTATTCAGTCAGAGAGCAAATGGTAGTTATTTATGAGCATGAAATCAACAAAGCTACCGAAGCTTACCAAGGTATATATAGTGAAATTTTTCAACAAAATTTATCGGATTGGCTATTGATGGTTGAACCGATTCAACTACTGCTTACGATCATGACTATTTTACCGATGTTTTTATTCGGAATCATAATCGGGCGTCTTCGGTTGTTTGAAGAAGTGAAGAAAAATAAGCAAATAATCCGGCGAATAGTTGGAATTACATTTGTCATTGCGGTCGTTTTTAAAGCTGGACCATACTTGTTTGAAAATAAGGCTTGGTTGAATTTTATACAAGATTCTATTGGAGGAAGTGCTTCAGCGATTTTCTATTTCTTTGCGCTACTCATGCTTCTTACTTCGATGCAGAAGACATCTATTCTTGTGAAGTTATTTTCATCTGTAGGCAGGCTATCGCTATCGAATTATTTACTCCAGAGTGTGATTGGTTTTTGGCTATTCTATGGAGTCGGTATGAACCTGTACGGCACACAGCCATTAAGCAAGTTAATGTTGTTCGTAGTAATCATTTACTTCATTCAATTGGTAGTAAGCTATTTCTATTTAAAAAAATTTCGCATTGGCCCATTTGAATGGCTTTATCGTTCGTTGACATATGGCAGAGTCGTGGCGTTCAAAAAGAAATAGAAGGGAGGCAACGAAGTGAAAAATCAATGGTTAGAAAATGAATCGAAACGTTGGGTAGAAGAAGAAATTATCGATTCACAGCAGCGGAAAGCTATTTTGAGTCTTTATCCAACGAGGAATAATACATCGATCTTTTTTACGTTTGCTTTGATTCTTTTAAGCTTGGCTTTATTGACCTTTTTGGCATCGAATTGGACCGATATTTATCCACTAATTCGAACAGCCATTTTAATAGGTTCTTTGATGCTTTTTTATTTCTTGGGAACCAGATGGCTTGAACAAGGCAAACGGTTAATTGGTGAAGTCAGTTATTTGATTGCTTTATTACTTTTCGGACTGTCAATTTTCCTAATTGGAGACATGTATCATTACCATTTTAATAGTGTGTTTACTTTCCTTGTATGGAGCATCGTAGCTTTATTACTTTATTTAAGTTATTCAAGCCGATGGATTTGGGCAGCAGGCATACTTATCATTGTTGTTGGGCAAATGGTTGATTTATTTGGTCTGCGTGAGTTCAGTTGGTTGTTGTTCGCTGTATTTATCTTAGGGTTTGGAATAATCGTTTATATACGCAAAATACGTTGGATGGCGGTTGTGTTCAGTTTAGCTTACTTCATTCAAATCATTGGCTTGTCTACGGAGAAACTATCCTTTGTTTGGGTGACAGTCTTCTTGATTTTACTCTATTTTATCGGCAAAATGACACAATCAAATGTTGCCGGAAAGGTGTTTGAGACGTTCGCTCCACTTTTCATGTTTTTATTTGCCGTCTTTCATGTTTTGTTTGTGGATATGGAGTTAAATTTCTATCAAGAGATTAATATTGCGTATTTTGTCATTCATATTTTCTTGATGAGTTTGATCGTCTTATATTTATATAGCAGACAAGAATTATTTTCGATCTTGCAGTTGGTTATATTTATTCCAAGCTTCGTTGTACCTGAGATCAGTGACTATCTAGCTTCTGTTGCTCTTTTTATCTTCTCCGTATCTTTATTGATGGAAGGGTTCAACCGGCGGGATCGCCAACAAATGAATATTGGAACAGCGAGCTTTTTAATCAGTACATTTGTCGTTTATACGAAAGTTGCTTGGGGTTATTTAAGTCAGTCCTTATTCTTTTTAATTGCCGGAGTCATTCTTCTCGGGATTGGTTATCTATTGAATCGACAACAAAAAGTATATACAGAAGGAGGAGGGGAGCGCAATGATTCGTAAAAAATTGTTAATGGGTCTTGTTGGCTTCCAAATCCTTTTTTTGTTCGGTATGGTTTTGTCCGGCTATTTGATTGAACGTGTTGGTGAAACGGTCACATTACAAACAAAAGCGATGCCACATGAAGATATTATTTTTAATGATTCCATATATTTGCGTTTTACAGCGGAGGAAATTCGACCAGAAAATTGGTTTATGACGGAAGCACCTGAGCGAAATCAAGTCATTTATGTGCTGTTGACACCAAACGAGCAAGGACTCTATCAAGTAAAAGCGGCAAGTGATAAAAAAATGGATGCAGATGATCAAGAAGTTATTATGAAAACGAGGTATTCGCATAAGAGCCAGGAGATGACTCATGTTGTCCGGTTTGGAATCGATCAATATCAAACGGATACATCTGATTTTCAGGTGAACCGCTCACAACCAAGGTTCAAAGTAGAAATCGCCCTCTCTCCTTGGGGACAAAGTAAAGTAGTGGATATCGAAGTCATCGATTAAAAAAATCAGTTAGGAACATGTTGTTCGCTAACTGATTTTTTTCGTTATAGTACTTCTTTAATTTTATCAATTGCCCAATCCAAATCTTCTTTTTCAATGATTAATGGAGGAGCGAAACGAATGACATTATCATGTGTTTCTTTACAGAGCAATCCTTTTTCTTTCAAAGCTTCGCAGTAAGGTCTTGCAGATTCCGTCAATTCAACTCCGATAAAGAGTCCACGTCCACGAATTTCTTTAATTTTCGGATTGTCGATTTCACGAAGTTTTTCCAGCATATAATTACCGAGCTCTAAGGAACGTTCAGCTAATTTTTCCTCTTCCAATACTTCTAAGGAAGCAATGGATACTGCAGAAGCCAATGGGTTTCCACCGAAAGTCGATCCGTGTGAACCTGGGTTGAAGACACCTAAGATTTCTTTGTTAGCAACAATGCATGAGATTGGGAAGACACCGCCACCGAGCGCTTTTCCTAAGATCAATACATCAGGTTCGACGTTCTCCCAGTCACAAGCGAACATTTTACCACTTCTTGCAAGTCCCGCTTGGATTTCATCTGCCATGTATAAGACATTGTTTTCTTTACAGACGTCATAAGCTTCTTTTAGAAAACCTTCTTCAGGAATATTAATTCCAGCTTCACCTTGAATCGGCTCAAATAAGAACGCAGCTGTATTGTCTGTAATTGCATTTTTCAGCGCATCGACGTCACCATAAGGGATCACTTTAATTCCTGGTAGTAATGGTCCATAACCACGTTGGTATTCTTCTTCAGACGATAAAGAAATGGCTAACATCGTACGTCCGTGGAAGTTTCCTTCACAAACGATGATTTCCGCTTGGTTATCAGCAACGCCTTTTACGTCATAAGCCCAACGTCTTGCTGCTTTGACAGCTGTTTCAACGGCTTCTGCTCCTGTGTTCATCGGTAAAGCCATATCTTTGTTCGTCAATTTACAGATTTTTTCATACCATGGGCCTAATTGATCGTTGTGAAACGCACGGGAAGTGAGTGTAATCCGATCCGCTTGATCTTTCAATGCTTGAATAATCTTTGGGTGTCGATGACCTTGGTTGACAGCTGAGTAAGCACTTAGCATATCCAAGTATCGGTTCCCTTCAGGATCTTCTACCCAAATGCCTTCTCCTTTTGAGAGAACAATTGGTAGAGGGTTATAGTTACGTGCACCATATTGATCGGTTTGTTCAATAATTTGTTCTGTTTTTGTACCCATTAAAATCGCCTCCGTTACCGGTATTCTGTTCCAAATTCCATTATAACGTAGAATGGTTATCTCTGTGAACTATTCCCCTGAAACCCCTCCCACATACCTCTGTAAAGAAAAACTGAAGCCATTGGTATGGTTTTTCCTATGCAACATGGTGGGCAGTTAGCTGTATTATAATCGGTTTAAAATGTTTAAAAGTTGTCAATGAAATGAACACATGGAATAATGAGAGATGGTAGGATAGTTAAGAGAGGAGGACGATAGAAAATGACCCATTTACACATTACTACATGGGCAGTCGGAATTATTTTATTTATTGTTGTACTTTCATTTATGGGTAAAGAAGGTAAAGAGAAAGCCGCAAAGATCACTCATATGGTACTTCGACTATTCTATGTTCTTATTTTGCTAACAGGATTAGATTTATTTTTCCGATTCTATATCGGAGCACCATGGTCAGAGACTACAGAAGCCTTGGTTAAGTCGGCCGGTGGTATTTGGATTATTGCAGCAATGGAAATGATCTTAATCCGCGGCAAAAAAGGAAAGCCAACTTTCGGTGGCTGGCTTCAGTTTGTCATCGCATTGATTTTGACGATTGCTTTAGGATTTGGACGTTTACCGATGGGAATTTTGCCATAACGTGATTGAAAAGCCTCTTCAAATGAGGCTTTTCTCATGATTCCCTATTCAACATCTGTGAATGGAACTTCTACGAAATTTACATAAAAAGTGGTGAGAGAAATGGTTAAACGATTAATTTATGGGGCGCTTTTATTCTTCATTGTATTTGCAGGATTGCAGGTAGCTCCACTATCTGCAGAAGAGGATTCGTCCCATTTTTATTATTATATATTAGTGGATCGCTTTGAAAATGGAACAACTGAAAATGATACGGAACAAATTGACCGGGATTCAACAGCCGGTTTTTATGGTGGGGACTATCAAGGTATTCAAAATAATATTGATCATTTGAAAACGATTGGTGTCACAGAAGTGATTCTTTCACCGATTGTTGATTCAGAAGATTATTTAGGTCAGCATGTCAATTCGTTTGAGAATCTCCAGGAAACGTATGGCAGTGAAGAGGAATTGAAGCAGCTTGTTGATCAGTTACATGAGGCTGGCATCGATGTATTGGTCCAAACTCCGTTGCAACAGGTAAGTTCTTCATCGGAATTATTGGGACGAGACTGGATTCAAGCAGATGGTCAGATTGATTTCACTAATGAGTCTGCGGTAGACTATATTTCTGATCGGTTGAGCGATTGGGTAGAACAATTTCAATTTGATGGATTTTATATTGAAAATGCTGATCAATTGCCTGCAGAATCACTCGAACTGTTGATGAACGAAGTGGATGGTCTTTGGTTAGGCGGTATGTCTGATGAATCTTCTTTGGAAAAGGGCGTAGAACTATTCGATCAGGTCATACGGTTTGGTGACCATGAGGAAACGTTCTCAAGCTTTACTGGTTATGGAGCAGATTTCACATCATTGTTGAACCAACCTTTCTTTCAATCAAATGATGTCGTTCACTACATTGATTTTTTGCATACGGACCGTTTTACGAGAGCATTGGAACCGACGGGGAATCACCCGGTAACTCGGTGGAAATTAGCATTGACCTATTTATTCACTGCACCGAATGATCCGATACTATTCCAAGGTTCAGAAATACCGATGGATGGATCGATTGATGATTTATCCACACATAAAATGATTAATTTCCTTGCCGGAGATGATCAAGTAACACGACATGTAGAAAAATTATCAAGTATGCGAGACAAATACGAATCCTTAAGCTCAGGAGAAATGAAGGTGCTCCATGATGAGAATGGTTTCCTCGCTTTTGAACGCATATTGGATGATGAGAAAACCTATGTCTTGATCAATACGACAGAAACTTCTCAACATATCAATTTAACGGATATTGATTCAGGTAAAGAGTTGCAAGGTTTATTGATTAACGACCTTGTCAGAGAAGGGGAGAACGGAGAATACCGGATTGCAACAGACAGAGAATCCGCAAATATCTTCATTGTTAAAGAAGATAGTGGTATATATTGGCCTATAACAATTGTATTTGTTGGCGTTATGGGAGCCTTTATTATCTTTGCGATCACGATGTACCGTAAACAACGACATAAAAATATATAAGATGACAAAACGGAAATCCGGCTAAGCTTCACTGGATTTCCGTTTTTGTATTATGATTAAAATTAAGTACAAAACTATAACAAAACGTAAACAAATTATGATAAGAGGTGTTCATGATGATGCATGGTTACGATATGGGAGGTTTTTTTGGATGGGGGTTTATTCAATTGATTCTCATCATCCTACTAATTACTTTTCTTTTTTGGGTCTTTAACAGTAGTGAAAACAAAACAAAGCCATCGGAAGATCAATCGATCAAGATACTGAATGAGCGATTAGCTCGCGGTGAAATAACTGAAGAGGAATATGACCGTTTGAAAAGGAAAATAAACAGCTGAGTAGAGTGATTCAGTTGATTTTCAAGGGGGCATTGTTAACTTTCTTCGTGTTGCAATCAAACCTAGGAGTATCACAACCACCGAATATTATGAGAGCCCCTCTATAAGACTTTCCGGAAAAAATTTTCGTTCATTCGAGGGTATAGGGCCCCTCTATAAGACTTTCCGGCAGCTTACTTCATCCGTTCGGTGGTATAGAGCCTCTCTATAAGACTTTCCGACAGCTTACTTCATCCGTTCGGTGGTATAGAGCCTCTCTATAAGACTTTCCGACAGCTTACTTCATCCGTTCAGGGGTATAGAGCCCCTCTATAGGACTTTCCGGCAACTTACTTCATCCGTTCAGGGGTATAGGGCCCCTCTATAGGACTCTCCGACAACTTACTTCGTCCATTCAGGGGTATAAGACCTGGCAATAGGGCACTCGAGGATTTTTTGGACAATCAGTAGACTCAAATTTCGCTCACCACTTATTAAAAGTATTGTTTCACTAAAATATTTTGTTTCAACATACCTATATAGGGTATACTACAAGTGGAATATACTCTAGGGGGGTAAAAAAGTGAGCAATCATCATAACGGTAGCGATCATCAGTCACATAAGAATCACCATCATTCAAGTCACCATGATTCTCATAAAAACGAAGACCATGGATCACACGGAGGTCACGAAGACCATGGATCACACGGAGGCCATGGAGATCATGGCTCACATGGAGGTCACGGGGATCACGGAGGCCACGAAGGCCATGATCATGGGGATATGATTGTCGAATTTCGCAACAAGTTTTTCATTATACTCGTCGTAACGATTCCAATCATGCTTTTATCTCCGATGATTCAAAGTTTCATGGGAGTCGATTGGCGTTTTCCAGGTGACCTTTACATTGTAGCTGTATTATCAACTTTTGTTTATTTCTACGGTGGTTGGCCTTTTCTTAAAGGAGCTGTCGATGAACTAAAAGCAAAAGAACCTGGTATGATGACATTGATCGGGACAGCAATATCGATTGCATTCTTCTACAGTATAGCAGTTGTATTCGGATTTAATGGCGAACAAATTTTTTGGGAATTGGCGACATTGGTTCTCATTATGCTTCTTGGCCATTGGATTGAAATGCGATCAATCAACAATGCATCAAAGGCATTGGAGTCGTTGGCTTCACTCATGCCAAACACGGCCAATCGAATCAAAGAAGATAGCGATGAAATTGAAGAAGTAAAAATTGACGAGATTCAGTCAGGAGACTTATTACTCGTCAAACCGGGTGAGAAGATGCCTCTGGATGGGACGATTGTAAAAGGCACTTCTCAAGTAGATGAGTCAATGCTGACAGGTGAATCGGTCCCTACGGAAAAAACGGTTGATGATGAAGTGATAGGTGGTTCAATTAATAGAGAAGGTTCTCTTACAATAAAAGTAGAAAAATTAATGGACGAATCTTATTTGAACCAGGTCATCGAAATGGTCAAAGAATCGCAAGAAACAAAATCGAAAACACAGGATATCACAAACAGGGCGGCCAAGTGGTTATTCTATATTGCCTTAGCTGCTGGAATCATCACATTCATCATTTGGATCAGCATCGGTGCGGATATTGATACTGCAATTCAGAGAACGGTAACAGTAATGGTCATCACCTGTCCACATGCTTTAGGGTTGGCAGCACCACTCGTTGTTGCAGTCTCTACAGCTTTATCAGCTAAACATGGATTGTTGATCAGAAACAGACCTCAGTTTGAGCAGGCAAGAAATATTGATGCTGTAATCTTTGACAAGACAGGAACGTTAACAGAAGGGAAGTTCGGGGTAACCGATGTTCAGTCCTATAGTGATATGAAGGAAGATGAAATACTGAGTTATGCGGCAACAATCGAAAATGATTCCGAACATCCGATTGCTACAGGCATTATCAATGAAGCGAACGATCGGAAGCTTTCACTTCACGAAATGACCGATTTCAACTCGATTACAGGTGTCGGTATTGAAGGGATGATCGACAACAAAAATGTGAAAGTTGTAAGTCCAGGTCATGTTATGAAACAAGGCTTTAATTTCGATGATCAGAACTTTAACAAATGGTCTGAACAAGGAAAAACAGTTGTATTTCTAATTGTTAATGATGAACTAAAAGGTGCCATCGCACTAGCAGACCAAGTGAAAGAAAGTTCTAAAGAGACTATCAAAGAATTACACAAAAGAAATATTAAAGCGATTATGCTTACAGGAGATCATCAAAAGGTAGCCAATTATGTTGCAAAAGAAATTGGCATCGATGAAGTTTATGCGGAAGTATTACCAGACCAAAAAGCTGAAAAAGTTGAAGAGATCCAGCAACGTGGTTTGGTTGTCGCTATGACTGGGGATGGCATTAACGATGCACCTGCACTGACGAAAGCAGACGTCGGTATAGCAGTAGGTGCAGGTACTGATATTGCGATGGATAGCGCGGATATTGTACTTGTCGACAGTAATCCAAAAGATATATTGGCGATATTCAGTCTTTCTAAACGAACCTTTAATAAATTGGTCCAAAACTTGATATGGGCAACTGGGTATAACATTTTCGCCATTCCTTTGGCAGCAGGTGTTTTAGCTCCTTGGGGAATCATTTTAAGTCCAGCTGTCGGTGCCATTTTGATGAGTTTGAGTACAATCATCGTCGCAATCAACGCACAATTACTGCATCGGTTTGAGATGGAATGATGAAAAAAGTTTGCCATAAAAGCTTACAATAAGGAACCATACAAAAAAACTGAAATTCAATAAGTTTGATCGAATTTCAGTTTTTTTATTTTGAAAATGTAAATTTACTTTTATGAGAATAGTACAGTAATTACTAATTTCGAGTTTCATTCAAGAAAAATAACGCAATCGTTCCTGGACCTGAATGAGCACCGATTACTGCACCGACGTCGGTGATAATGATATCTTTTGGATTCAGTTCTTGACGTAGTAAGTCGGCTAGTTTTTCTGCCGTTTCTAAATCGTCTCCATGTGTAATTGACAATGTTTGATTTTCAAAATCTTGTCCACGTTCTTTTGCTACTTCAACCATACGGCTTAAAACTCGCTTGGAACCGCGAATTTTTTCAAGCGGAACGAGCTTTCCATCTTCTACGTGGAGAAGAGGCTTAATATTGAGTAGTCCACCAACGAAAGCTTGGGTTTTACTGACTCGGCCGCCACGTTGTAAGTATTCCAACTTATCAACCGTAAAGATATGCTCCATATGTTTAATATAAAAGTTGGCTAGGTCGAGTAAGTCTTGAACAGTTGCTCCATCTTTGGCTGCCATGGCAACATGGTAAGCGATCAAGCCGTATCCCATTGAAGCAGCGAGCGTATCAATCAGATAAATCTCATTATCTGGGAATTCTTCGTCAATCTGTTGCTTTGCGATGACTGCACTTTGATATGTACCAGATAATCCAGAGGAGAAGCCGATATAAACGATAGGTATTTTTTTCTCTGTGTATTTTTTGAATACCTCGTAAAATGCTTCAGGTGTAACTTGAGAAGTTTTAGGTGCTGCTCCTTCACGCATGGCGTCATAAATGGTTTTTGGATCGATGGTTACATTATCGATAAACTCTTCACCATTTAAGTGGACAGCCAAAGGTACTACTTCTAAAGCTAATTCTTCGTAATATTTTTTTGGTAAGTCTGCCGCTGAGTCAATGACAACTTGAACGTTCATAGGTTTCCTCCTAGAAATTTCATTCTATTGCTATTATACTTTAGTTTAATGGTCTAATGAAAAAACGTCAATGTCATTATGAAAGGGAGGTCCCGCATGTTTTTCTTTGAAGCAAAGCGATTTATCATCGTTATTCTAGGTGCATTATTAAATGCAATGGCTCTAAATTTCTTCTTAATCCAGGCAAACGTATACGCCAGTGGCTTTACAGGGATTGCCCAATTATCAGCGAGTTTCGCGCAAGATTTTATGGGTGTCAATATTAGTACAGGGGTTTTACTGGCGTTGTTGAATATACCAGTCATTATTTTAGGTTGGTTTAAAGTTGGTAAAGGATTTACCATCTACAGCATTATCTCTGTAGCTTTTACAACAATTTTCTTGGAAACAATTCCATTTGTTAAGTTTTCTGAAGAAATTTTATTAAATGCAGTCTTTGGTGGTTTGTTATCCGGAATCGGTGTTGGAATTAGTCTCAAGTGGGGTGCATCTACAGGTGGGATGGACATCATTGCGATGATTTTATCCCGTATTAAAGATCGTCCAATAGGTATTTATTTTCTAGTTATGAATGCAATGATTATCTTTTTCGCCGGTTGGTTATATGATCCAGAAAAAGCGTTATTTACTTTGGTGACATTGTATGTAACGACTCGTGTAATTGATGCACTTCATACGCGTCATAATAAGTTGACGGCTATGATTGTAAGTACAAAAGGAGATTCATTGACTAAATCGATTCATTCGCGAATGGTTCGAGG
Organism: Allobacillus halotolerans; assembly: GCF_018967645.1. GTDB lineage: Bacteria > Bacillota > Bacilli > Bacillales > Alkalibacillaceae > Allobacillus > Allobacillus halotolerans. The sequence goes on from NZ_JAHLZF010000022.1 coordinate 24,160, forward strand.
AATTACCCGCATTCCAGCAAAAGGCGCTTTCACAGGAGAAGACCGTGAAATGCTGTTTATGGTGATCACACGTTATGAACTGTATGATCTCGAACAGATTGTAAAAGATACAGACCCAAACGCCTTTGTAAATATCGTCCAAACGACAGGAGTGTTCGGCTTTTTCCGGAAGGACGAAGATTAACTGTAACTTTATAATAGCCATCGCCGACTAATCCTATAAATGAATCCAATGAGGTGTCGTTGTGAAAAAAGTTGTTCTTTTATGGATGTTTTCGTTGGTATTGGTTTCATGTGGTGTGTCTGGCGAGAATGGCAATTCAAATGGTAACGATCAAGGAGAGTCTGAAGTGGAATCACTTTCCTTTGAGGTGGAACATACAGCAAAAGACGATGTCGGTGTATTTACAATGAATCTTAGCAATGATTCCGAAAAGCCTGTTCAACTAACCTTCTCTTCTGGACAGCAATATGAGATTGTTGTTAAAGATTCCGATGGTGATAAGGTATATATGTTTTCAGAAGACAGAATGTTTACCGAAGCGATCATTGAAGAAGAGATTGCTGCTGGTGATGTATTATCCTTTGAACAAGAATGGGACTATACGTCTGGTGGGAAACGCGTTGATTCAAATGAATATGAAGCGACAGTATCCCTTACAGCACAAACAGTGAATGGGGAGAAGGTTGTACCGGATGCTTTTGTGCAAAAGCTCTCTGTCACCATACCTGAGTCACCTGAAGAGAATGCACCAGAAAAGGAAGAAGATGAATCAAAGGATAATCAAGAGAAGGATGCATCTGAATCAGCAGAACAGAATCGAACTGAACATGAAAATATTCGAAACATCGTCGTTCAAGGTGAACAAGGAGAATATACAATAACAGGAGAAACGAACCTTAATTCGGATATCGCTTATTCCGTTGAGGATGGGCACTATATATTGGTAGAAAAGAAAAACGTCGAGCTTCATGGTAGTGAAAAATGGAAGTCATTTGAGATTGCAACAGAAATCGAGAAAGAAAATCTACCAAATGCAGGCGTGCTGACGCTTGTCTTTTCATGGGAGCAGGCAGGGGAGAAGCAGTATCATTCGATTTTATTAGAAAACTTCAATAACTAACGAAAAAGCTGGCAACGGATGCACCCGTTGCCAGCTCACTTATGTTACGAATATTAGATTTAGTATTTAAATTAAGCCTAAGTTTGGTTGATTAGTACATATACAGATCAACGAAAACGACTTAATAACCATAATTTTCAATAACGCGTTCTACTTCCTTTACGAGTTCATCCCACTCAGCATCAATGCGTTTGTTGATCGTAATGAAATTCTGATAACCAAACACATTATCAACACCAGATAGATGCATCAAATCATTCATGATATCATATTCACTCGTCTCACCCGGCATTACTGAGATACTATCGTCACCTTCAAAAATCATTTTGTCGACAGTGAACTTCATTGCGTTTGGATTCGGTGTGGATTCAACGATTACAGCCATTTTAACTACCTCCTAATAATCTCTCTATCCATATTAGCACGAATCTGTCTTTGACAAAAGTTTTATATTTATATAGGGACAAGCTCTATTTCAAGGTTGAAACCTTTCTAAAATGCTATAACGACGTAGTAAAGGAGGAAATAAGATGAAGCAGTGGATTATTTCCATTTTAATAGGAAGCTTTTCTGCTATTTTAATGGGTCTCTATTTTTATTTGATCGAACAGTTTACAGGTAAGCAATTATATACTTTATTGATGAATATTGATTTTTTGATCGAGTTAGGTAAGGTGAATATTTGGATTGCAGCGTTTGAGTTCTTTCTCCATACACTCGTCGCGATTATTCTCGTACGTATGTATTTATGGCTAATTGAACTAAAGGAAATCACTTCTAAAAATAAGCGAATGGAGTGGGCGGCAACTCTATCATTTTTTGCCTTTTTGACATACTTTCCATTAACAACTATTGGAAAAACGGATACACCTGCGATAACCGACTTAGCTGCCATTTTTGATTGGTTCCTTGGACATGTCATTTTCTTTTTTGTCCTTTACTATGGTGTAGAAAAACTATTGATGAAAAATGAGAGTTCTATTCAGGGATAGAGCGTCATTTTTGTTCGCTACCCTTGATTAGAACGCTTCTATTCGGGGATAGAGCATCATTTTTGCTCGCTATCCCTGATTAGAACGCTTCTAATCGGGGATAGAGCACCGTTTATGCTCGCTACCCTTGATTAGAGCGCTTCTATTTGGGGATAGAGCATCATTTTTTTTGTTCGCTACCCTTGATTAGAACGCTTCTATTCGGGGATAGAGCATCATTTTTGCTCGCTACCCCTGATTAGAACGCTTCTAATCGGGGATAGAGCATCATTTTTGCTCGCTACCCCTGATTAGAACACTTCTATTCAGGGATAGGGCTACTTTTACGATTTACCTAGGATACTTCACAACAAATGTGTAGCGCACAAACTTTATCCCTATTTTGAGCTCTTTAATACATATCCGCTTCGGAATTACTTTAGTTTCCGAGGCGAGGGCGGATCTATCTTTATTCTCTTGTCATTTTTGCCTTTTACATCAAACTATTATTTTTCATATTGAACGTTTTTACACACAAAAAAGCACCGACCGAAGTCAGTGCCTGCTCATTTGTTTAATCTCTTAATCTAAACGCTCAACATGTAAATATTGATCGTATTGTTCTAATAATTTCTTCGTAATCGGTCCTGGCTGTCCATCGTTCACTTTTTCGTTATCGATCTCGACAATTGGAGTCACTTCAGAAGTCGTAGAAGTAAGGAAAACTTCATCGGCTTCTAATACTTCTTTCACCGAATAAACACGTTCGACAAATTCGATTTCCAATTTCTCAGCTAAAAACTGAATGTACTTTCGCGTAATGCCATGTAAAATATAATTGTTTTTTGGATGAGTGATTAATTTGCCGTCTTTGACAATGAAAATATTCGTAGAAGAACCTTCCGTCACGTGGTTTTCATCGCGATATAAGATTGCTTCATATGCTCCAGAGTCTTTCGCTTTTTGCTTCGCTAAAATATTACCCATTAAATTCAAACTTTTGATATCGCAACGGAGCCAACGAATATCTTGATCCAGAATGGCTTTCACGCCATTTTTTTGTTGATCGGTTGGTTTTTTCAATGGTAGCGGATAAGCAAAGATTGTTGCTTCTGCGTCTGCAGGGAACAAATGATTTCGGGGTGCGACGCCTCGACTGATTTGAATATACAGTCCACCGTCATCAACTGAATTTTTCTCAGCCAACTCGATTAATTTTTCTTTGATTCCACGCTTTGCAAGGTCGACATCGATCTGAGCTTCATTCAAGCTGTACTGAAGTCGTTTAAGATGGTCTTCCAGTAAAAAGAACTTCCCATTATAAATTCGTATGACTTCGTAAACTCCATCTCCGAATTGGAAACCTCTGTCTTCCATGTCAATGAGGGCGTCTTTTCGTTCAATAAACGTATCGTTTTTTAAAATAATCATGTTGTCACTCCTTCGTATAGTACCATATTCCATCATACACTATAAGTAAATCAGATGAATAGGAAAATTCTTATCCCATCCGTTATTCATTATTTCACAACTGATCTAATTCAGTCTATAAATGGCTGAAAATTATAAACAAAAAAACACTGATTGAACTCAGTGAAGGGTACAATCAGTGTTTTTGTAAGTTATTAAACGATTCGTTTTCGAATGTAGGAGCTTGTGTAGTCAATAATGGTAACGACAACGATAATCACGAGTAGAATCATCCCCATATCACTCCAGTTACGAGAGGACTGAGCAAAGAAAATCATCGTACCGATACCACCTGCACCGACATAACCTAAAATAGTTGATGCCCGTACGTCTACTTCAAAACGATAAATCGCGTAAGATAGAAATTCAGGTATAATCTGAGGGAAAATACCATGGAACATAATTTGAAGGCCGTTTGAACCATTTGCCTTCATTGCTTCCACAATGTTCATATCGATTGATTCCAATACTTCCGAATAAAGTTTACCTAGCATACCTGTTGAACCAATGGCGATGGCTAGAATACCAGCGAATGGTGTCGGACCAACGACGACAACGAATAATATGGCTAGAATAATTTCAGGGAAAGCACGGACAGCACTTAAAATCCATTTTCCAATTGTGGTTAAAATTTTGCTGTTCGTTATATTATGTGCTGCAAGGAATCCTAAAGGAATCGCAAGAATTGCAGCTGCCAATGAACCGACATACGCAATGAAAATCGTTTCAATCATCATTTCGACTACTTCACCAGCCATATCCCAGTTTGGACTGAAGAGTCGAGGGAGGACACGACTGAAGTTTGCAGAGGCACGTTCGATGACTCTAGCAAAGTCGATATCAATGGAAACGAAAGTCCATATATACATGGCCAATACTGCTAATGCAATGGCGATTCTTTTTATCCGCTTAGAAGTTGGTATCTGTTTTTTTGGTGGTTGTTCTAGTGCCATTATATAACCGCCTCCCTAATTTTACCGCTGATATATTCAATCACGACAACAACGGCAAATATAATTAGGATAATCATCATGACAGCATCATAGTTATAGAAGCTGAATTGTTGCATGAGAAGGTTTCCGATACCTCCAGCACCAACTAAACCAATAACGACCGATGCCCGGATGTTAATCTCAAATACATATAGCGAAAACGAAGTGAATTGTGGCAATACTTGTGGGACAACTGCAAAAGCGATTGCTTGAACAGAACTTGCACCTGAAGCACGCATCGCTTCGAAGGAATCCATATCGATAGACTCTACCGTTTCACTAATTAACTTCGCTAAAATTCCTAAAGAGAAAACAAAAAGTGCGACAATACCACCGAATACGCCAATCCCGAAAAGTCCTACGAAAATAACAGCTAAAACAACATCAGGGATCGTACGCAAAATATTTAAAATAAAGCGAGTAATATTGTATACAAATAAATTGGTTGCCAAATTCCGAGCAGCGAGTAAACTAACTGGAATAACAATGATTGTTGCAAATGTTGATGCAATGATTGCCATGTGAATCGTTTCGATCAATCGGTCCATCGCCAAGTTTATAATTCCAGGGTCTGGTGGAAATAATTTCACGATGATTTGATTCATGTTCGATAGTCCACTGATTAAAGCTTGTAGGTCAACACCGGTCTGAAGTGAGCTAAAGAACAATAACCCGATGATCAAGAAAAAGATTAATGTAATCTTTCCTTTCACACGCCAAGGAGAAAGCATCGGTGCATAACGATCTTCCTGAATGGACGGTTTATTCATTTGCTTCACCATCTTCTTCAACGCTACCTCGTAAATCATCCTCACGAATGGAGCGGCCGTAAATCTCTTCAAATGTTTCTTCACTAACTTCGGATACTGGACCATCGAAGACGACTTCACCAGCTCTCATCCCGATAATTCGGTCAGCATATTCCATGGCCATATCGATGAAGTGAAGGTTAACGATTGTTGTAATGCCGTCTTCTTGATTAATTTTTTTCAAATATTTCATGACTTGGTGAGAAGTTGGTGGATCGAGTGAAGCGACTGGCTCGTCTGCGAGTATGTAATCAGGTTTTTGTGTCAATACACGAGCGATACTTACACGTTGTTGCTGTCCACCACTAAGCTGATCGGCACGGTTATAAAGTTTTTCTTCAATATTGACACGCTTGAGGTTTTGATAAGCAAGCGCTTTATCTTCTTTGCTGAAGAGGTTGAAAATGGATCGCAATGTTCCAGTGTGGCCTAATCGTCCAGCGAGAACATTTTTAAAAACGCTAGATCGTTTTACTAGATTATAGTTTTGGAAAATCATGCCGACTTTTGTCCGAAGACTACGTAACTTACTTCCCTTGTAACCGAGTATGTCTTCGTCATCGATTAATAATTCTCCATCGGTCGGTGTAACCAAACGGTTAATACTCCGAATAAACGTTGACTTACCAGCTCCGGAAAGGCCGACGATAACAACGAATTCTCCGTCATTGATCGTCACATTAACATCCTTTAAACCTTGCGTACCATTAGGATAAACCAAGGATAAATCTTTAAATTGAATCATGTATTTTCACCTCAAGATTTTTATGTATCTTCCCAGAATTCATCTATAAATATAGGGAAAGAGGGAGGATTCATCCTCCCTCTAATAAACTACCATAATTAGTACATTTAATGAATCACTTTTTTAAATTTTTTTAATCGAGAGATACGGAATCACCGAAGCGCTCATAAGTTTCAGCAACGACGTCGTATTCAGAATGTTCAGCTGTATCAATAGCATCCCAAGTGTATACGTCGTTCATGATTCCAATCATTTTCTCATCATCATTGAATGACATGAAAGCGTCTTTGATTTCTTGGACAAGCTCGTCATCTAATTCTGGAATGACAGAGATTGTGTCGTTAGGAATTTCATCTGTATACTCTAAAACTCTTAATTTATCTTTAATGTCTGGGTATTCTTCTTCCAAGTTTTCACGAACATCGTCAAATGTTGTCGCAACATCAGCATCGCCTTCATATACAGCGATTGCAGCTGTATCATGTCCACCTACTTGGACAGTTTCACCAAAGAATTCCGTTGTTAACGCATCTGGAGATTCGATGTCGAATTTCTGCATCAATTGGTTAGCTGGGAATAAGAAACCGGAAGTAGATGTAGCATCTGCATAAGCCCATCTTTTTCCTTCAAGATCTTCTAGTGATTCGATATCTGAATCAGCTTGTACAAGGTATTGTGCTTTGTACGTGGAAGAACCATGGCGAATGGATTTCAAAATAACTTCAATATCATATTCTTGGTTAGCAATTACATAACCGAACGCTGGGATGAATCCAATATGTACTTGTTCAGCACCCATTGCTTCAACCAAGCCGTTATAGTTCGTCATCGTACGAGCTTCAACTTCGATACCAAGGATTTCTCCCAATTCGTCAGCAAGTGGTTCAACAGTTGTTGCAATGGTCTCTGCATCCTGGGATGGAACAAAGCCCATGACGAGTTTATCTGGCTTAGAGCTTCCGCTGTCGCCATCTCCAGAACCTTCATCATCTGAGCCGCATGCGACTAGTAGGCCGGCAAGCAAAATTGCAGCCAACAACATAAGAACTTTTTTCAAAACTAATTTCCCCCTTATTGGTAGTTAATATTGGAACAACTTCATTATAAGTAATCTCTTTGATTAGTACAACATAATTTTTTAGAAAATGCCCAAATTTTACATACTCTTTACAAAAAAGAGCGACACAATAGGGGGAATTGTGTCGCTCAATGCGGCGAGAATTTTTTATAGATGCTTATTTAATTGGTTCTCAAGCTCACGAACTTGTTCTTCTTCATCAGGTGTACTTTGTTCATAAGCAGCCTGGATACTGTGTTGAACGAGTTCGAGCTCTTTTTGACGATCCTCTTGACTAGCATGCGTCTGCTGGTTGGTTAAACTTTGTACGGCTTGACGTGCTTGCTCAATCCATTTGTTAGCCAAATTAAAAACCTCCTCGTGTATGTTGGTCTTTTTCAGACAGTTTTCTGTCTTTGTCTGTAAACGTACGATCGGCCGCCGATGGCTTGGATGAACCTTTTTGTTGTGTTGTCTGAACATCGGTGGTTTGCTTTTTATCTCGGTCCACTCAAAGCCCTCCTCATGAGAAATCGACAAGAAAAAACCTGAACACTTTACGAGTGCTCAGGTATAGATTGTGCAATTATATTTAAAATATAAATAACGAATTAGTTTTTGGAGAATTGCTTTTTGTTTAAACGTAAATAGTCCTCAAGAAAATGACTGATGCCATCTTCTTGATTCGTCAATGTTGTTTCTTTCGCTAACGTTTTCAACTCGTCAATGCCATTACCCATGGCTACACCGACTCCAGCGTACTCAATCATTTCCAGATCATTGTCTTCATCACCGAAAGCAATGATTCGTTTTTGTGGAATGTCGTAATACTTGGAAATCATCTGTAGACCGATTGCTTTATGTAGACCAGAACGAATGACTTCGACAACGTTAAAAGGATCCATCCATTTACGGTGATCGATGAGTGACGCGTGATTTTCATTCAATGCTTCCTGAATTTTTGGCACTGCCTCTTTATCTGGATAAATAAGAATGGACGATGGGTCCGTTTTTAAGTTTTCTTTTAAATCGCCAAATATAGCTGATTCTTCAAGCCCTGCTGTGAAAAAATTCGTCATGAGACTCTCGTCGTTTTTTTCAATATATACTTGGTCAATAATCTCAGCCATGATGTTTTTTGAGCCATAGTGATTCGCAATATCGAAAATATCGTATGCCGTATCTTTAGGCATCGGTGAATGTTTGACACCCCAACTTTTATCTCTTGGGTGATGCACATATGCACCGTTCATATTAACCATAGGTGTCGTTAAGTCCATTTGGGCGTAATATTGCTTACTGCCACGATGCGGTCTGCCTGTAGCAATGACGACGATGTGTCCCGCTTCTTTTGCAGCTTGGATTGTTTTTAAATTCTTTTCAGAAATTGTTTTTTGATCGGTGAGTAATGTGCCGTCCAGATCAAGTGCAATAATATGTTTTTCCATCGTTTTTCACCTCAGCTGAATTAATCGTTAACGCGCTCTAATTCATACAGTATACCATATTAAGTATCGGAAAGCATTCCGGCATTGCGTGTATTGGTTGAATGTCAGTTTATTCTTAGATACTATTGTAGAAAAACATTTAGCGAAAGGGTGAGCGAGATTGATTACCATCACTCACAAAAACATTGAACAGATCCCAAGCCTTCTTGTATCAAATGATGAGACACAACAAAAACCTGTCGTCGTCTATTTTCATGGATTTACGAGCTCAAAGGAGCAGAACCTTGCACAAGCCTATTATTTAGCCGAAAAAGGATTTCTCGTCATATTGCCAGACAGCTTCCATCATGGGGAAAGAGCAAAAGAAACTGATTTCATGAAAGTCCAACAGGATTTTTGGAAAATAGTATCGTTGAACGTTTCTGAGCTACATACGATTTATACGTGGGTTCAGCAACAAGGATTAATGAATGAAGATCAGTTCGGACTTGCCGGGACGAGCATGGGCGGTATCTCTACAGCAGCAGCGCTGACTCAGTATGACTGGATTACATACGCTGGCATTATGATGGGTTCAGCCAAAGCGCAAGAGATGGCCAATTATTTAATCAAAGGTATTGCTTCACAAGGCATAGAGCTTCCTTTTTCACAAGAAGAGATTGAGGAGCAAATTGCTTCCTTACAAGGAATTGACCTTTCAAAGCAGTTAGATCGGTTGAACGGGCGCCCACTGTTCGTGTGGCACGGAGAAGAAGACCAAGTCGTACCTTTCAGTCATTCAACATCTTTCGTCGAACAATTACTGGAACAGCAACCTGATTATCCAGTACAGTACGTGACGGAGAGAGGAAGAGATCATAAGGTTAGCCGCGAAGCAATGATTCATTTAAGCAATTGGTTTGCGGAGCAAGCGAAATAGTTTTATTTCTTTAAATAAATATAAAATCTGTTTATAATAGAAGTAAGGAAATAAGAGGAGGTTGTAACATGGATGAAGCCTTAAAAGATAATCTATGGGGTGCACTTGAAACCGTGATCGACCCAGAGTTAGGCATTGATATTGTGAATTTAGGTTTAGTTTATGATATTGATTTAGATGATGAAGGCACTGCAATCGTTACAATGACATTGACCGCAATGGGCTGTCCACTTGCTGGACACATCGAGCAAGATGTCAAGCGCGCGATGTCAGACATGCCTGAAGTAAAAGATACAGAAGTAAATATTGTGTGGAATCCACCATGGACAAAAGATAATATGTCCCGATATGCAAAAATTGCACTTGGAATTCCTGATTGATCAATAGCCCCTTTTCAAAATTCGTCATTTTGAGAGGGGCTTTGTTTTTTGTGGCTCTAAAATATTGGATGGTAAATACCTTCGATGATGGCGGTTGGTGTCAGATGATCCGCTTAATCGCGGTGCTTCAGGGTAAATTTGAAGATCTTCAGGGTTAATCTGCGAGGCTTCAGGGTAAATTTGCGAGGCTTCATTGTTAATTTGCGAGGCTTCAGGGTTAATCTGCGAGGATTCAGTGTTAATTTGTGAACCTTCAGTGTTAATTTGCAAATCTTCAGGGTTAATTCTCAAACCTTCAGTGTTAATTCGCGATTCTTCAATGTATATTCGCAAACTTCAGTATACGCCCATCGTCATGATCATTCGTTTCTTGTACTTCTCTTACATAAAAACCGGCACCAACCATGTTCGTATCTCAACCTCTAACATTTGATTTAAAACCGGTATGTTAAACGCGCGATTCACTTTAAACACACTTTCAATGATCACCGAAATTTTGAAAGGATATAAAAAAATATCGAGAAGAACACGAGGCTCTTCCCGACATGTTGCACATCATTATAAAAGGAAAAAGACTAAAACACCAACGATTAAACAGTAATACGCAAAGTATTTCAGGTTTCCGGATTTCATGACATTGATGAAGAATAACAAAGCAAAGTAAGAAGACACAATGGCTGCCAACAAAGCGATGATATAGAGTATAAACTGGCTGGAGATTTCTGGATTGCCGACCAAATCATCCACTGCAAAGATTGTCGTTCCAACACTAACCGGAATATACATTAAAAATGAAAATCTTAGTGCACTATCTCGCTTTAAGCCAACAAGCATTGCAGCAACAACTGTCGCACCAGAGCGACTGATGCCAGGAGTCAGCGCCAATGACTGTGCCAATCCGATAATAATTGCGTCTTTAAGGGTTATTTCTGTGTCATCTTTGTAGCCTTTCAGATTACGGATAACCCACAGAGCAATACCTGTAAATATAAGCATTAAACCTACATATTTCACTTCTGCAAATGAATCTCCAAAAAGGTCCTCAAAGAATACACCTAATAAACCTGCTGGAATCGTAGCAATGACCAACAATAGTAAATACGTAAAATCACTTTTGTATTCTTCATTCTTTTTAAACACATAGTCAGAAGCATGGTTGACGAGTGAAAAGATGTCTTTTCTATATACAACCAAGACTGCCAGTAATGAACCGAAGTTGATAAATGCCTCGAAAGTAAGGCCTCCAGGTAAATCAAGGTCCATGAATGCTTGGACAATTTTTAAGTGGCCACTCGATGATATTGGAATCGGTTCAGTAAATCCTTGAAACAATCCTAAAAATAAAAACTGTAATAATTCCCACAACTCTGTCATGATGAAACCTCCTCTTGCAGGCACATATCCCCTTCTTGTTGAATATAGTAACGTTGAAAGGAGTGGTTTATGTGTCGCAACAACAATCAAGTCCAATGTATGCACTGTGCCGTAAGCATATGAAACAGTACGTACTTATCGAAACGGTGCATGGCGAAAAGATAGATGGTGTGATCATGGATTTGGACGATGACCACGTGTATTTAATTATACCTAACGTGAATACTTTTGAAACGAGACAATGGGGGTACTATGGTCCCGGATATGGATACCCACCGTATGGACATCGCCCTGGTGGATTAAGACGGCTCATTTTGCCTCTTACTGCGATCGCTGCCTTAAGTTTATTACCTTGGTAGCAATAAAGAAAACTCGTCGTCTGACGAGTCTTGAACAAAATCTCACTTGCTCATAAGTTATTTTTGCTAAAAAAAAGGTTGACTCAATGACTGCTTGCTTCGCCAGAGTCAACCTTTTCACCATTAATTGGTAGCATCGTCATTACTTAATATGCCGTCTCCGACAATGACTGCTGTTAGTGTAAATACAGCTGTCATTACAAATGTACCTGTAAGGTCGAATGAAGCGCCACTCATACTTCCAAGTACATATACAATCATCGCGCTAAGTAGGAAACTCCAAACAATTGTCCCAATATATTTCATTGATCTTCACCTCTATTGTTCAAACATAAAACTTGTTTCCATGATTTAGTGTATCAAATGATTCGGTAAAAATAAATAAATTTCTTCGGAAGTTCATGAATCGTTCAAGTCTTATTTAGATAAGGAGTGAAATTTGATGGAGGTTATTGTTTATCCTATAGAACAGTGGTTTTGTTATTATGTGATTGATGAGTTATTAAAAGAAGGTTATGAAGTGTATGCTTACCGTGAAATAGAGGCGAAAGATGCTTCAGAACAGATCAATAACCAAATTGAACAATTACAGTTATCCTTTGGCCGGAACGCAGGCTTTCATTTAGAAGAAGGGGAAGTGAAAACGACGTCCCCATCAAGTTATGGTATTTTTATTGAAAAAATGCCGGAATCTGATTTAACGCAAGGTATTTTACTTTCAAATCGGGTAGATCAAGTAGCTGGCGACCAGGTAACAATTATTTCAATAGAAGAAGTTCAAATTAGCGATGATGAGTGTTTTCTACCGATGGATCAAACAATACTCAGACCAGAAGATCCTAAAAAAGAACGGGATCCGAACGAGGGAGAGGGCAAAAAGAAAAACACGGAAACAAAAATGAACATCCCAGCCAGAAAATTGGCTCGATGGATGATTATGCATGGGATGAATGACTTAATGCCTCAAAAAGCTTACTTACATGGAAAAGATCAACTGAAATCAATCTATTTTCTATCATAGCCCAACATCAAATTGTTTGAGGAACCATGTACAATGTAGAAAAAGACCTAGATATTCGTACCTGACTGTTGCGAATTTCCCGAAAACATAGCACAATGAAAGAAAATAGTAACCGGAGTGCCTATAACGTGAGAGAGAAAATCTTATTATTATTGATTGGTGTACTAACCAGTTTATTGGGTGGTTGTAATTTATTAACCGAAGATGGGGAATTAGAAAATGTTGGCTTGATTCTTGAAGGAACCATCCATGATGAAACGTGGGGGCATAGTGCCTATTCAGGTCTTTTAGAGATCAAGGATACATTCAATGTGAGCGTGATGTTTGAAGAAAATGTAACGGAAGCGAGACAGCTTGAAAAGATTGTCAGTGATTTCGACCGGCAAGGAGTTAACTTGATTTTTGGACAGGGTGAAGGTCTTGGACAATATTTTGATCAAATAAAAGAATACTACCCTCATATTCAGTTTGTGTATTTCGACGGTACGGCTTACGACAGTAATATCACTGCAGTCCAATTCGATCACTATGATTCGTATTACTATGCTGGGATGCTTGCAGCTGAAATGACAAGAAAAAATCAAATTGGCATCTTATCACCATATGCTGAAACAACAACACTAGAAGGTTTCTTTGAGGGTGCCCGCACTGTGAATCCTCAGGTCCGTATCCATTATAAAACCATAGGGAGCGGGTACGACCAACAACAAGCCATGAAGCACTATCAAGAAATGGTGCAGAAGGGAATTGACGTTGTTTTTCCAGCTGGTGAGGGATTTAATACGCCTATTATTCATCAGGCGAAAAAAGATGGAATCTCAGCGATTGGATACATTAATGATCAATATGAATTAGCGAAAAATAATGTACTTACAAGTACTGTCATTGAAATGGAAGAGATTTATCGGGAGATTGCTCAACTGCTAGATGACAGGAATTTAACTTCAGGAATCATTCGACTCGGTTTTGAAAATCAATATGTCCACTTAGGGACTTATGGTGACCATGTCCCCCCATCTGTGCGCAATTGGTTGGATCAAAAAATGGAAGCATATTCGAAAACGAATGAAAAATAAATTTTTAACATGAAAATATGGAGTATGATGCTCATTGATATTGATTTTCTTTAATTAAGCCTTTTCGAGGGCTTTTTTTTCTGTTAAAATTAATACCAGGTCATAGAATAAGATAGTAAGAGGAATATAAAGTGAGGAGCTGACTCCAATATGAACGCAGGTATTTTAGGAACGGGACATTTTGTTCCCGAGCGAATTTTAACGAATAAAGATTTAGAAAAAATGGTTGATACTTCAGATGAGTGGATTCGTACACGTACAGGCATCGAGGAGCGGAGAATTGCACCTGATGAGATCAATACATCAGATATGGCTTATGAAGCGGCCAAGAATGCAATGGAAGAAGCGAAAGTTAACGCAGATGAAATTGACTTAATTTTAGTGGCGACGGTTACTGGCGACATGGGATTTCCTTCTGTTGCAACGCAAATCCAAGAACGACTCGGTGCTTTTAAATCAGCAGCTATGGACCTGAGTGCAGCTTGTGCCGGCTTTATGTATGGCATGGTGACAGCAAAGCAGTTCATTGAGTCTGAAACATATAAAAATATTTTGATTGTTGGTGTTGAAAAGCTATCGAAAATTACGAACTGGGAAGACCGGAACACGTGTGTCCTGTTTGGTGATGGTGCAGGCGCTGTTGTCATGGGTCCGGTTTCTGATAATCGAGGTGTTTTATCTTTTGAATTAGGAGCCGATGGGCGAGGAATTCCACATTTATATCAAACAGAAGAAGACCTCCTTTATATGAATGGACGTGAAGTGTTTAAGTTTGCTGTGCGCCAAATGGGAGAATCAGCTTTGAATGTTGTTGAAAAAATTGGACTAACTAAAAATGATGTAGATTATTTGATTCCTCACCAAGCAAATATCCGAATCATGGAAGCGGCAAGAGAAAAGTTAGAAATTCCAAAAGAAAAAATGTCTAAAAAGATTCATAAGTACGGAAACACATCTGCAGCATCCATTCCGATCGCTTTGTCTGAAGATGTAAAATCAGGTACGATTAAAGATGGAAACTTAGTCGTATTAGTCGGTTTCGGCGGCGGTTTGACATGGGGTGCAGTCGCGTTTAGATGGGGAAAATAGAATGTTATAGAGTTTTACACAATTCATTTTTATGAAAGAGAAGGGAGTATTATAGCATGACGAAAAATCGCGTGGTAGTTACGGGGTTAGGTGTCGTTTCACCTGTCGGAAATGATGTATCGACGATGTGGGACCATTTGATTTCCGGCCATGTTGGAATCGGTGAATTAACTCGAGTAAATGCCGATGATTTTCCAACAAAAATAGCAGCAGAGGTAAAAGATTTCGATCCGAAGAAATATATGGAGAAAAAAGACGCACGCAAAATGGACTTATTCACCCAGTTCGCTGTCGCTGCGGCAAAAATGGCATTAGATGATGCTGAACTTACGATTGATGACTCCAATGCAGAGCGGACAGGTGTCTGGATCGGCTCTGGCATTGGTGGAATGTCGACATATGAATCACAATATGAAAAATTTCTTGAAAAAGGACATCGTCGGGTGAGTCCATTCTTTATTCCGATGATGATTCCTGATATGGCTGCCGGCCAAGTTTCGATCCAGTTTGGTGCAAAAGGGATTAACTCTTGTACAGTGACTGCATGTGCATCTGGAACGAATTCCATTGGTGATGCATTTAAAGTGATTCAACGTGGTGATGCTGATGCCATGATTACAGGGGGAACCGAAGCCCCAATGACAAATATGTCCTTCGCTGGATTTACGCAAGCAGGTGCTTTATCGAAAAGTGAAGATCCAAAGACAGCCAGCCGCCCATTTGATAAAAATCGAGATGGTTTTGTTATGGGTGAAGGTGCTGGTATATTAATCCTCGAATCTTTAGAGCACGCTCAAGAGCGTGGAGCGAAAATATATGCTGAGATCTGTGGTTATGGATCTACAGGCGATGCTTACCATGTGACCGCCCCAGCACCAGAAGGAGAAGGGGCTGCCCGTGCCATGCAACAAGCAGTGGATGATGCAGATGTCGCAGTCGATTCGGTTGATTACATTAACGCACACGGAACAAGTACAGAATATAATGATCAATATGAAACGAACGCGGTGAAAACTGTTTTCGGTGAGCACGCCTATCAATTAGCCATGAGTTCAACAAAATCAATGACGGGACATTTACTCGGCGCAGCAGGTGGCTTAGAGGCTATTGTATCGGTCTTATCAATCAAACATAATATCATGCCGCCAACAGTGAATTATGAAACGCCTGATGAGAAATGTGATTTGGATTATGTTCCAAATGAAGCGAGAGAAAAAGAAGTGAATGTTGCCATGTCCAATTCATTAGGATTTGGCGGGCATAATGCATCATTAGTATTTAAAAAATATAATTAAAGTCAACATCTAATCAATGAGGACTCTCGATAAATTTCGAGAGTCTTTTTGTTTTGCTTTGTTAGGTGAATGGGGTCATATTTTTTGAATTCAGGCGCATATATTACAGTTTCAGGCTCAAATATCACGAATATGGGCAGATATTTTCATCTGCTGGGCGCATATAGTTATTTCAAGGGTACATAACTTGAAACTTTGGGTGCATATAGTAAGGCTTCGTTTACACTTCATTCAGATCTGCAATGGAATCGGCTGAATGTTGAACATGAAATAGCATCCTTTTTAGTTATTTCTCGCATCTTCAATTATGTAGATTCAGCATGTACAAAAAACAAATGCATATAATGAAGAAAGGGACAAGCGTGGAGGTATTCCGATGTGGCAATTAATCGTATTCATGATTGGTTTTGGTTTTACTTGCGTTGGTGGCGTGTCGATTATCGGTTATTTAAATTTTCTCCCTGTCGGTATGAATCTGACTGATTTTTTTCTATTTATTTATAAACGACCGGAAAGCTATTTACTACCGCTTGGACTTTTGATGCTCATATTTTCCATGTATAAAAATCCATTTCAGTCATAAATTTAGAATAAAAATAGTTCACTTGGTCATAATGAGCGTAGGAAGAAGATCTTTAAAAAGTGAGGGGTTTATATGTTATACGTTCATGATATTTGGGTGAATTGGTTTGAAGGTGAAGAAAATGGATACAATGTTTGCCATTTTCACGAGTGGAGAAAAAGTGATTCCATTGAACTTCTTGATCAGATTCCTGTCATCTATGTCGAGGCAGATCTATTCGATTACATAGAGAATGACTTACAAGATATACCTCGTGATTTATTAGATCTCGTCTTTGAGCGAGCTTATTTAAAAAAACAACACCAACGTATACCTCTCGATCATGCCTTTATTATGACTGAAGGTGTTCATACGATGGTGATCGATACGCTGGGATATGAAATTCCAATTCGAAAAAGCCGAATGATTCCCCGTCAGGAACGACTTGTTCTGGAGCTCATCAAAAGCAGAAAGCCCCAGGAGTTTTCCTTTAATGCCAAAAGCCAAGATAAACAGTATCATATCCTTTCTTTGCAACCACAATACATGCTAGGTTTGACAAGGAAAGAAAGGCAATTGAAACATTTACTTATGTTGATGCTCGATCAGCTGAATCAAAGTAAACGAATCGATGAGCTGCGTTATTGGCTCACTGAATGGACACCAGAACAATATGAGTCGATCCAAGAAATGGGTTTTGAGCAAGGTTTTCATTATTTAGTCGGTGAGATCAAGCAGGGTTGGAGTGAAAAACACGATGAAATTTGTGAAAAGATGGCAAAAGGTCAACCCTTCTTTGAGAAACTATGGGAGATGGAACAAAAGAAACAAAACACAATCAAAAGCATCTAATCCCGTAAAATAGGTCAAAATACCTCGGAATATATCACTATCATTACATTCGACAAAATTCGGTAATATTTTGTCGAATTCCTGTTATGTTTGTCATATACACTTAATTCCTGCGTAACCACAAGGTGGGTCCTCCTGTGATAACATTGGTTTTGTCAAAATGATTAGAGGGAGGACACATCTTTTATGAGAAAAACATTTCTTTCGCTAGCTGGCGGACTAATCATCTCTGGAGCAATTTTCAGTAGTTCAGTTTCAGCAGAGGAAACTTACCAGGTGAAACAGGGTGATTATCTGAACCAAATAGCAGATAAATTTGATACAACTGTTTCCGACATTATGGAGATAAACAATTTAGAGGATACATTGATTATTACGGGTGAAACATTAAAAGTTGATGCCACACGTACAATCGAGGTTGTTAAAGGGGAAACACTATCTCAAATTGCAAAAGATTTCGATGTAGAGGTTGAGGATATTAAAGAATGGAACGATCTTGATTCTGATTTAATTCTGATCGGTCAAGAACTAGAATTCGACATTCCACTAGAAAAGTTCAATGAAAAAGTAGAAGCTAGAGAAGGTGGACAAGCAGTTCAGTCAAGTAACAATGAATCTGCAGCTACACAATCTAGTAATCAACAAAACGCTCAATCTAGCAACAAACAGGAACAAAAAACCGAGAAAAAACAAAAACAATCAACAGAACAAACAACAGAGAAACAATCAACAGAAAAACAAGATAAAGTAAAAGCAACGAATACAGCAAGTCAATCGACTTCATCAAATCAATCATCGAATCAAAGCCAGCAATCTAGTCAGAAAGAGGGTAGAACCCTTACTGTAGAAGCAACTGCTTATACGGCTGATTGTGCTGGGTGTTCAGGAGTAACCGCAACAGGTATTGACTTGAACAACAGTCCAAACAAGAAAGTAATTGCTGTTGATCCAAATGTCATTCCACTAGGAAGCCGCGTTTATGTTGAAGGCTATGGTGAAGCTATCGCTGGTGACACGGGCGGTGCCATCAACGGTAATATCATCGACCTTCACGTGCCAACAAAAGCAGAAGCTTACCAGTGGGGTAGAAGAACAGTAGAAGTTACTATTCTTGACTAATTGTACTTTTCATATTCCCGGTTTGGGAACGTAAAAAACAACCGTGATAAAATTTCACGGTTGTTTTTTATTTACTATTAGAGAAAAAAATTATCTTTTAAGATGGACGCGGCCAATTCCCATCGCTTTTTTAGCTTTCTTAACGGTTTTATTGGCAACTTTTTCTGCTTTTTCCGCCCCACGGTCTAAAATCTCATCCAATTCTTCTGATTCGTACAATTCGTGATATCTTTCTTGAATTGGTCTTAGGGCGTTTACAACAGTTTCAGCTAGATCTGTCTTGAATTCCCCATACCCTTTTCCTTGGTAAGTAGTAACCAGTTCGTTTACGGATTGATCTGAAAAAGCGGCATAGATATCGAGTAAGTTTGAAATTCCTGGTTTATTATCTTTATCGTATTCGACGATCCCTTCTGAATCTGTAACAGCACTTTTGATCTTTTTCTCGACTCGTTTTAAATCATCCAACATATAAATAGAAGCTTTTTGGTTTTCATCTGACTTGCTCATTTTTTTGGTTGGATCTTGTAAAGACATAATACGTGCCCCGACTTCTTGAACGCGGATGTCTGGAATCGTAAAAATGTCATTATAGCGTTTATTGAATCGTTCAGCCAAGTTCCTCGTTAACTCTAAATGCTGTTTCTGGTCATCACCAACAGGTACAATGTCGGTATTATAAAGCAAGATATCCGCCGCCATTAGTGGTGGATAAGTCAACAAACCAGCTGGAACTGATTCTTTTCCGCTTGCCTTGTCTTTAAACTGGGTCATACGTTCCAATTCACCAATCGAAGCAATGGTTTGAAGCATCCAGGAAAGCTCCACATGTGCGCTCACTTCCGATTGGATAAATAAGGTGGATTGATCAGGATCAATTCCACTAGCAAGATAGAGTGCAGCCAATGAACGAGTTTGTTCACGTAACTTCAAACGGTCTTGAGGTACCGTAATCGCATGATAGTCGACAATACAGAAGTAGCTGTCAAAGTCGTATTGAAGCTCGGGAAATTGCTTCATCGCACCGATATAGTTACCAATTGTTAATTGACCGGATGGTTGGATTCCTGAAAACAATGTTTGTTGCATGGATATCATCCTTTCAAATTTTCTATGTAGGAATTTTTCATTTCTCATGATGGTTAACGAATCGCCGCTAATGTTATAGGTAAATCATGTGGTTTACTCGTTGATTTTATCATATATTAAAAATTATTTCCTCAACTATTGGGGGCAGTTAAAACGCTTAAGAGTGGATTGGCGGGACATGCGGCTTTGAAAATAAGGGAGGGATAAACGTATCTACCTAAATCCAGTTCCGGATGATCATCAGAGGTCAAACGCAATTTTTGAGGAGAAGACCACCGTTTTTCGTCGCTATACTTAAATAGAACATTTCTAATCGGGGGTAGCGAATTAATTTGCGGCTCTACCATGGAATAGAGCGCTTCTAATCGAGGGTAGCACATTAATTTCCTTCGCTACCATGGAATAGAACG
>NZ_JAHLZF010000023.1 GCF_018967645.1 Allobacillus halotolerans
TATTTGTTGGTTACTTATCACATTAGAGGAAGGTTCTACTTTTTTCAATGTTCACCACAACTTATAGTGATGAACCAAATTATACCTAATTTAGGATGATTTTAACAATAAATACAACCAAAGGTATTGAGCCTAATGAAACAATTGTTGAAATGACTGTTGTTTTAGTACCCAATTCGACATTCGCTGAAAACCGTGCAAACAAAATCGAAGCTAAAGTTAACGTAGGCATCATCGTTTGCAGCACAATCACTTGTGATGTAACAGCATTAATATGAAAGATGGATAGGCAGATGGCGACAAAAATCGGCAATATTAATAGTTTAATTGAAATAGGTAACCATACTTTTTCAGGAATAATCCCTTCATTTTTCGTTCGGTGCCGAAACATTTCCATTAATAGAATCCCAATATAAAACATGGCCATTGGCGCAGCTAAATTTGAGAGATTCACGGTTAGATCAATCAATAACTCGGGAGGCTTTAAATTAGCTAATGTCATACATAGTCCTAATACAATTGCTATCATTGGTGGATTAATCATCGGTTTAAAAGAGCGAAGCGAAAACTTTTCGTTATATTGAAGCATGACTGCGCCTAATGACCAAATAATCACATCCACACCTGCATCAAAGACAGCTGCAAGCAATGCACCCTCTGCACCGAAAATCATGGCACAAACCGGAATGCCGATAAACGCCGTATTGCCTAAGCCTGACATTATGGCAAATTCTTTGGCGTTTCTTTTTTCTTTTACGAGATAATGTGCTGAGAGAAAGCCAATTAATATGCCGATGAGACCAATTGCAATGGATGATAAAAATACAATTCCCATTTGGTTAATCAGACGATAGTCGATTTCCACTGTAAAAATACTCGCCAAGATAATACATGGCATGGCGACATTGACAATTAGACTGATGAAGACGCCCTGTGTGTCGCTGTTGAAAGTTATTGTTCTCGACACAAGGGCGCCAATGGAAATCATCAGGAAAATCATTGCAATTGATTCAAAGATCAAATAAAGATTCATCGGTCTGTTTTACTGGAGTGAATCGTAATACTCCGGCTTTCTATTTTTCAATGAAGGAATACTTTCTCTAGCACTTTCAATCAGCTTTTTATCCAAGTTGGCATAAGTGATGCCGACACCTTCAGAAGCTCTAGAAACGACCGTACCCCAAGGGTCAATCACCATGCTGTTTCCATAGCACGCTTTACCAGGTACGTTGGTTCCGAATTGCCCGGCTGCAATAACGTAGCATTGGTTTTCAATCGCACGAGCGCGAAGCAGCGGTTCCCAGTGTAACATACCCGTATAACGCGTAAAAGCAGCAGGAATAAATAATATATCCGCTCCATCAAGGGCATAGCCACGGTATAATTCCGGGAAGCGCAAATCATAACAAATACTTAAACCAGCTTTCCCAAATGGAAGTTCGACCATCTGTGGCTTTTGACCGTTTTCAATCGTGTTGGATTCCATATATTTCGATACCCCTTGTATTTCAATATCAAATAGATGGATTTTTTGATATTTGGCAACCAACTCACCTTTTGGATCAATCATCAAACTCGTATTATATGACTTTTCTTCATCTTTTTTCTCTAATATACTACCTACATGAATATACATCTCATGCTGCTTTGCCAGCTTCATTAATTCCTGCGTTGTTTCACCGTTAGGAATTTCTTCTGCGTTCTTATTTTTATCCTTTTCTTCCCCCATAAAATTACAGTACTCCGGTAAAGAAACAAGCTCTGCTTTCTCGGCCGCTGCTTCTTCCACATATTTTTTTATCGTATCTAAATTCTCTTTTTTATCCCATTTTGTATTTAACTGAATCACGCCGACTTTCATGTAAAAGTCCTCCTTCATTATATTCTAATCAAATAGTAGTGATGGCAACCACAAGGAAAGTTGTGGGAAATAGCTTAATAAAATTAACGCAATAATCATCGGTGCGTAAAACGGCAAGATATTTTTTACAATATGCTCGAATTTCACCTTTCCGACCCGTGTCATGACATAAAGTCCAATTCCGACTGGTGGAGTGATCATGCCAAGCAGTAAGTTATACGACATGACGATTCCGAAATGCATGCGGTCAATGCCTAATGCATCAATGATTGGTAACAGAATCGGCACCATGATAAGCTTGATTGGAATTCCTTCCATCACCATGCCAAGCATCAACAGCAATAAATTAATGATCAACAGCATTAAGTATTTATTTTCTGTTAGTCCTAGTAAGAAATCAGACAGCAATATTGGCAGTCGCTCTGCGGAAATAATCCAGCCCATCGATGTACCAACACCAACTAGGAACATAATGAGCGCAGTCGAGCCAACACTTGCAATAAAACCGCCCTTCAAATTTTCAAACGTCAACTCCTTGTAAATCGCCGCACAAATTATTGCATACACGGCAGCGATTGCACCGGCTTCCGTCGGGGTCACCAGGCCACCTAGCATCCCACCGAGAATAACGACAGGTGCCATCAACGCAAAGAACCCATCTTTAATCGTTTGACCAACTGTTTTCCATTCAAAAGGTTCAGGATCAGGTGCTTGCACTCTTCCAGTTGATACTTGAAAATAAACATAGATTCCGAGGGTCAACGCAATGAGCAAACCAGGAACAATCCCAGCGACAAATAACCTCTCTACTGAAACCTCTGCCAAATACGCATAGACAATTAGCGGAACACTTGGCGGAATGATCGCTCCTATGACTGAAGAAGCCAAAACTAATGCTGCACTATAAGGCTTTGAATAACCTTTTTCGACCATCGCTCTCATCTCAATTGCACCGAGGCCCGCTTGGTCACCGACAGCCGTACCGGAAATACCGGAAAAAATGACACTCGCCAATATGTTCACTTGTGCCAAGCCGCCACGGATAAACCCGACAATTGCAACAGAGAAATCAAATATCCGCTGTGTAATACCTGCAGAATTCATTAAATTCCCTGCTAAAATAAATAGTGGAACAGCTAAAAGTGTATATCCTTTGATTCCTTCAATGACTTGAGTGGTGAATACCTCCAGAGAGTAACCACCCATGAAAAGTGCTATTAACGTTGAGATAATCATTGAAAATGAAACTGGAAAACCAATCAGCAACAAGACTAAAAACACAATAAACATCGTTAGACCAAAAATCATGAGTGATCACCTTCTTCCGGATGGTATATATCGACATGTCCTTTAGCGACCGCTATGACATGGTAGATGGATGTCAATACGACTAATGCCATTAACAGTGCCAGAGGGATATAATACCAAGCCATCGGCGCCTTCATAATCAACGTCGTTCGTGCGAATCCGCTCATCGTCAGTTGAATAGAATAATAAAACATGACGATTGCCGTTCCTAAGAGTAGCAATGTATTAAAGACACCCATAATTCTTTTTCCTAATGGGTTGAACTTGTCGACCAAGAAGGTAATCATAATATCTTCTCGGTCAACAATCAGTTTTCCGAATCCCATGAACGTAATCCAAACAATCAAAAATGAAAAGAACTCATGTGACCAAACCATCGATGAACTAAAGAAATAACGCATGATAATCTCGTAGAACATCATGACAACGAGGATGGCCATACCTACTAGCGCAATGAAAAGATATACGTTTGCTATTCCATTCAATAACTTTTTCACTAGGATCACCACTTATTCGATAGACTTGATTTGATCAATATATCCTTCAGGTACGACACTATCTTCTTCAAGTTGATAGTGGAATTCTGAAAATGCTTCACTCCACTCTTGTTTGTCGATTTCATGGATTGTAATGTCATGCTCGTCTTTCATCTTTTGAAGTTGTTCTTCTACTTCAGCTTCAATCAGCTTATTATTCTCTTCACCTGTCTCATTAGCAGCCTCAACTAAAATCTGTTGATGTTCTTCCGATAATCCTTGGTAAAATTCCTCGCTCATCGTCAGAACGATATCTTGAGGGTATTCTTCTGTAATTGTCATGTGAGGAGCAACCTCTGTGAATTTCATCGACCAAACAAGAGAGATTGGAGATGTAACTGCATTCACTAGATTTTGTTTTAGTGCCAAGTAAGTTTCTGTCCAAGCGATGACTGTAGGATTCGCACCGACATGGTCATAGGCTGCAGAGTAATATTCTGATTCAAATGAACGCATATCTAAACCTTCTAAATCGCTAACGTCTTTGACTGGTTCCGTTGACAACATGACCCGATATGGACCACGAACGAAGTTACGTTCTGTATTTAAGACACGAATTCCGTTTTCAGCCAATTTATTATGAATATCCTGTCCCATTTCACCTGTGTTGAATTTTTGATAATGCTCAAAATCACGGAATAGGAACGGAACACTCGCTACATCTACACGTGAATCATAATCACTGAAATACGTAATACCATCTGCGTACATTTGTTGCGTACCCATAATCATATTGTCGATTTGTGATGTACCTTTACCTAACTGTTCGGCTGGATAGACCTTCAC
Organism: Allobacillus halotolerans; assembly: GCF_018967645.1. Classification (GTDB taxonomy): domain Bacteria; phylum Bacillota; class Bacilli; order Bacillales; family Alkalibacillaceae; genus Allobacillus; species Allobacillus halotolerans. Next base: position 4,492 of record NZ_JAHLZF010000023.1, read on the forward strand.
GTCTAATTCTCCATTACTTTTCTCATCTACGAGCTCAGCAAATTTGTTGAACATTTGGCCTTCTAAAGATTCTTCAGGCATTTTCGTGCCGAACTTGATTTCAATCGGTTCTTCTGCTGAAGCTTCTGCACTTCCTGCGTCACCAGACTCACTGCAAGCGCTTACAACCATCAGTAAAAAAAGAGAAACAACAATCATCCATTTTTTCATCAATCAAACCCCCTAATTTTTTTGAAAATATTCTTCAATTAATTTATCCGCTTTTGTCAAACTACTTAATACTTCTCCATTGTCTAATTTTTCTTTTGAGTAAGGCTCACGATCTTCACTAGCTTTCGATTTTTTTAATACATCCTCATAATCGACCGTTTCATCCATCACCAACACGCCATTGTCATCTGCAACAATTAAGTCCCCAGAATTAACAGCTACACCGCCACATTGTACGGTTGTATTAATCTCACCACTAATTCCGTATAACTTCGTTGTAATTGCTGACCGACCTGTCGCAAAGACCGGAAGTCCAATTTCACGCAATGCTTGGATATCCGTACATGGTCCGTCAATGATAATTCCCGCCAGCTTTCTCGCCTTCGCTGCATAAACGACCATTTCTCCTACCGCCGCGTGTTTTTTATCTCCTGTACGATCGATGACAAGAACATCACCTTCTTCTGCCAAACTGACAGCCTTGTGAACCATCGTTGAATCATTCGTCGTTGTTTTCACCGTAAACGCAGTACCAACAACTTTTACATCATCCAACATGGATTTGACAGACGGATCCATAAACCCATAATGCAAATGGTGACCAATTGTTGCTGGCTCCACTTCCCGAAACCGCTCTAGTAAATCGTCCGTTAACCTCGTATTTTTCTGTTTTTCGTTAATCTTCATATTCATCCTCCTGTTAAATATAACTTGTATACATGTTGTATATTATCATGTTATTTTTCCAAATTCAACAAATTTTTTAATATAATTTTATATTATTAATTATCAGAATCTATTTCTTAAATTAAAAAGACCCGCCAGTAGGCGAGCCTTTTCTCACTGAGTCTCTTATAATACTGCTTTCTTCAACTGCTCCAATCGACGATTCGATTCCTCCCTCGTCTCACCCTTCACACCAAAGTAAAATTTCATCTTCGGCTCTGTTCCGGATGGGCGGAGGCAATACCAGCAATCATCGCTCATTTTTACTTTTAGGACGTTCGCACTTGGTAGTTCAATCTCTTCTTCACGACCTTCAGCTAAATACGTACGTTTTCCAGTTGTATAATCTTCAACAATCTCGGCGTTCAAATCGCCGGCTGTTTTCACTGGGTTTTCCCGAAATCGATCCATCAATTTAGCAATTTGTTTTGCGCCATCAATGCCTTCCATTTTCACGGAATGAAGGTCTTCGATGTAATAGCCATGTTGTTCATATAATGTTTCAAGCGCATCAAATAACGTCATACCTTTTTCGTTATAGAAGGCTGCCATTTCACAAGCCATCATTGTCGATTGAACGGCGTCTTTATCGCGTGAGAAGTCGTTGATTAAATAACCGTAACTTTCTTCGTAACCGAACATAAACGTATGAGCATTTGTTTGTTGAAACTCATCAATTTTTTCACTAATAAATTTGAATCCTGTCAACACATCTATCGACTGAATGCCGTAGTGTTCCGCCACTGCTCGTCCAAGTTCAGACGTCACAATCGTTTTAATCATCTTGCCGTTGGAAGGGATTTCTTTCGTATTGGCAAGGATATAGTCGAACATCAACGCACCTAACTGATTCCCTGATAGCACTTGGTAGTTTCCAGCTGCGTTTTTTGCAGCCACTCCTAATCGATCAGCATCCGGATCCGTCGCAATGAGAACGTCAGCATTAACCTTTTCACCTAATCCAATTGCATATTCAAAAGCTTGATGCTCCTCTGGGTTTGGAGATTGAACAGTGGAAAACTCCGGATCTGCAACCATTTGTTCCTCGACTAAATGGACTTGATTAAAGCCCAACTGGTTTAACCCCTGTGGGACAAGCTTGCCTGCTGTTCCGTGGAGTGGCGTGAAGACGATATTTAACTTGTCCGCTTGCTTCGAAATTACATCTTCATTAAGGGTAATCGATTTTAGCTCAGATAAATAAGCTTCGTCTACGTCTTCATCGATCCATTGCAAAAGACCTTGTTCTTCCAATGCTTCTTGATCCATCACTTCAATCGTTAGTTCATTTTCGATTCCGTTTACTTTTTCAATCATTAAATCTGCTTGCTCTGGTGGTAACTGTCCACCCGTTTCGTTATAAACCTTATAACCGTTGTACTCCGGTGGGTTGTGACTTGCTGTAATCATCACCCCAGCAGCCGTGCCTAAGTGACGGACGGCGAACGAAAGCTCAGGGGTCGGGCGAAGTGAAGTGAATACATAGGTTTTAATTCCATGCACACCAAGCACACGAGCCGTCTCAATCGCGAACTCCTTCGATTTATAGCGAGAATCGTAAGCCACCACGACACCATGCTTTTTAAAGTCTGATCCGTAACGCTCCAAATAAAGCGCTAACCCCTTTGCCGCTTTGCGAACCGTGTAGATGTTCATACGGTTAATCCCCACACCTAATACGCCACGAATACCACCCGTTCCAAACTTGAGCGGCTCGTAAAACGCATCCTGCATAGCTTGATCATCGTGCTTTATTTGTTCCAATTCTGTTTTTAATTCTTCATCTAGTTGGTCAAACGCGAGCCAACTTTCTGCAATTTTTCTCCAATTCATGTTATCACCATTTTGTTTGTATTTCCTCGATCACTTATGTAAAAACAGCCCACCAACTCGGCGGGCTTATGATTTATTAATCTCTCTGAAACACATCACGTGTATACACTTTATCCGAAACATCCTTCAACTCATCTTCCATCCGATTCGCAACAATAACATCAGATTCTTCTTTAAACGAATCAAAGCTGTCAATTACGCGCATACCGTTAAACTGAGCATCTTCCAATGTCGGTTCATAAATAATAACCTCTATGTCCTGACTCTGCAAGCGCTCAATTACTCCCTGAATCGCTGATTGTCTAAAGTTATCTGAACCTGTCTTCATCGTTAAACGATAAATACCAACCTTATTTGGATTTCGTTTTAAGATTTGATTGGCAATATGATCCTTCCGTGTATCATTCGCAGAAACAATAGCTGAAACCATGTTATTCGGTATCCCTTTATAATTCGCCAACAGCTGCTTCGTGTCCTTCGGCAAGCAATAACCACCATAGCCAAAGGAAGGATTATTATAATGATCACCAATCCGTGGATCATAGCTAATCCCTTGAATGATCTGCTGACTATCCAAGCCATTCACTTCCGCGTACGTATCTAGCTCATTGAAGAAAGAAACACGCATCGCAAGGTACGTATTGGCGAAAAGTTTAATCGCTTCAGCCTCGGTTGAATGGGTAAACAACTTAGGGATGTCCTGCTTAATTGCTCCTTCAGCTAAGAGGTTTGCAAATGTTTCCGCACGCTCGGATTGTTCACCGACAATGATTCTTGAAGGATAAAGGTTATCATATAGTGCTTTCCCTTCACGTAAAAACTCTGGTGAAAAAATGATGTTGGTCGTATGATATTTTTCTCTAACTAATTCAGTGTAACCGACTGGAATGGTTGATTTGATCACCATGACAGCATTCGGATTGATTTCTAACACACGCTCTATGACAGACTCTACAGTTGACGTATCGAAGTAGTCTTGTTCAGGATCGTAATTGGTTGGTGTTGAGATAATAACGAACTCTGCATCTTGATAAGCTTCTTGTCCGTCTGTCGTTGCGTGTAGATTAAGATCCTTAGTTGCTAAAAACTCCTCAATTTCAGGATCGACTATTGGCGATTTTTTATTATTTAATAAATCGACTTTTTTTTGAATGATGTCTATTGCAATAACTTCATTGTATTGCGCTAATAGGACGGCGTTTGATAGACCTACATAGCCTGTGCCCGCTACTGTGATTTTCATGGTATACACTCCCGTCTACCTTTTTTCTTTAGTAATCAGCATACCAGTTATACATACCTCTGAAGTTAATCGTCAATGGAAATTTCACTATGTAAAAATAATCAATTTACATTTCCTTCAACAATATACCTTCAAACTTTTTTTCTACGCTAACAGTTAATGTGTAAAAAGAAAAAATTTTAATAACTATTTTCAAATCACTGTTCGCTTACTATCTATATAAATATATACGTACATCAAAATATAGACACCAGCAACAAGAAAGCTTGTTATGATTAAAAAACTATTAATATCTAACTCTAGAATGCTGGCTAACAAACCAGACAAAATAGTGAAAAAAAAGAACAGAGATTGTAAGGTCAGTTTTATATGTTGTTTACCGTTTATAATAAATGAAGTATTTAAGGACATAACAATAAAACGTGCAGAAAACATTGGGATTTGGAAAATCACAAACAAGCCTACTATTCCCCAGCCTTCTCCAAGAACTAACTCAGTTATTGGTATTATTGTAAAAAATAAAATGACGAATAAAGGTACAGCAATCAAAATTAATATAATAGAAAACTTATTGAGACTGTTTTTGAATTGTCCACGATCATTTTTTTCTTTAGTAGCAGTCCTATAAAAAACTTTTCCAATATTTGAACTGAACATGGAAAGTGGCGCGTTTAATATTAATATCGCTATTGAATAGTAACCCAACTGCTCTATCCCATATAAAGAACCTACGAATAATGCTATCAATGAATTGGCAGAAGATGAAAAAAATACTCCAGGAGCTGAAAATACTGGTTGTTTATAGTTGTTTTTCATTAATTTTAAAACTTCATTTTTTTTAACTTTGTAAAATCTATGTAGCTGTCCCCTTAAGAAATCAGATTGCTTTTTCATTCCCATTAGAAAACCAATAAAATTACCCGCTAACACTCCTAGGTTTCCAAAACCTACTAGCCCAAATAAAATTTGAAACAGTGACCTGCCAAAGTTTCTGATGATGTTAACTTTAGAAATTAATTTATATCTTAAATGTCGGTTATTATAGCTAACTAATATATTATTTATACCAAATACGATTAAAAGAATACATGATGAAAGAATCCACCAACCCACATCTTCAAATACCTTGAATTTACTAAATTGAATTACAATTAATCCTAAGGCTATAAAGGTAACTAGTAGAAGACCGACAATTACTGAAATTACTGCAAACGTGTCAGCCTCTTTTTCTGATTTAGCACTTACTATTAACAAATCGTACTGACCATTAATTACCGGGGAAAACATCGTTACGATAGAAAAAATTAAAGCAAAAAAACCTAATTCTTCAGGTGTGTATAATCGAGTAATTATTGGTTGTGAACACATCATTATTATTGTCCCTAAAACTGAGCCTTTAAAAAGAGTGAAAATATTACTAAATATTTGCTTGTCAATTACGAATATAGATTTATTTAACAATTTAAATTTCACCATCTCTATTTAGGGAGTTATACAAGAAGTTAAGTGACTTATTCCTCATTTCTTCTAATATTGCTGAAGAAGATCGATAATCTATCACCTCATTTGATAACGAATCTAATTCATAATCTCCACTTATATATCTAGATGAGAGCGAAACATCATCAAGAAAGTCTTCGATCCGACTATTAACCTTGGAAAGCTTATCACTGTTTCCAAAAGCAAAGAATTTTTTTTCAAAATTAACAGAGAATGCGGTTCCGTGAAAGGAATTTGTTACAATATATTCTGCACTATAAATATAATTTACAAAATCTTTAGGTGAGATTACAACATTTTGAAAACCAATTTTATAATCTCTAAGTGTTCTAGTAGCCACAATCACTTTATATCCTGTTTTTTCTTTTAATTTTTTGACGAATTTAATTAAATTTGGGTTATAAGAAATATAATACACAAATATATATTTCTCATTATTGTAAGAAGTAGGTTGCAAATTGAATTTTTTAATCCACTCGTCTTTATTAAGTAAAAGTGTAGGATCGACTACTACGGTTGCATTTTGGCCAGTCAGGTCTTTAATGATTTTTTGACCAGTTTTTTCTCTGATTGACAAATTTAAATAATTAAACCTGTTAATATTTTCATAGTAGAATCCCTTATATTTCTTGGGAATTTCTGATAAAGCAATACTTGGTGCATAGGATACTATTTTATTATTCGATTTGTCTACAAAATCAAGAAAATAAGTAGAATCTGTACCGATATTATTAACATTCCAAACCTGATCACTACCGGTAATAAAAACTGAAAATCTACCGTTTAATTCTTTTAATTCCTTTTTGTCAATGATTTTTTTATTTTCGATATTTAAATACTTTCTTCTGAATTCTTCTGCTTTTAATCTAACTTTTCTTCTTACAAAAGCAGACAGCAACTTATTTAAGAATACTTTTTTATTGCCACTAAAATTTAACTTATATTGTTGTTGTTTAAATTTACTATGGTAATTGATAATCTTAGCGGAACCATTAGCTATTTCTGATGTAATCTCTTGTAAAGCTAAAGCTTGTAACATGGCGCCATTATTATTTGACTCCTGAAACGTAAGAATTCCTATTTTCATATTTACACCTCGTTTTATTTTCTCTGGGTACTAAAAAGTATGCTACTAAAACAAAAATCACTAAACCATGTGTGATTAATAATGTTTCCAATAGACTAAAGTTGATTACATACATAAAAGATATCCATATTCCCATATACACATAACTTATATTTAATTTCTTTAAAAATCCAACTAGTATCAACATCATCATTAAGCTTATGAGTAAGCCTATTATCCCAAAACTTACATAACCTTCTAGAAAGATGCCTATATTAGCGTTAACATCTCTACCTAATAAGTTATGTCCCGCCCATCTTGTTAAGTTTAAACGATCTCCATCATTAAATAATTGCCCAATATTCGAATGTGAATAATTTGTATACGGATTGCTAGTGAAATAGTCTAAATAAACACTTGATAGTCCGGGACCTACGAATAACGCCCTTCGAATGTATGTTACAAAAAATGCGAGATGATTAAAATAATAGAGAATTACACCTAGAATACTTGCTGCTGTAGTCGCTAGTGTAATTGAAGACATCAATTTGCTTATTCCATATTTTTTAATAATGAAATAACAAAACAAAACCAAAGTCATACCTATTAATACATCTTTTTGAGCACCGGTTGTCAAGTAAATAAGAATAATGAACAATAAACCTAAGATAGCGAGAAAATGTTTTTTTAACTCTATAAATGATATTAACAAGAACGGGAGCAATACTTTACTAAGAGGAGAAGAAGTATAACTCAAATAAACATTACTTTCGTAGGAAGATCGTGATTCATATATATCTTCCAAGAAAATATTTGCTAAATTTATATTATCAATCCTAATTATATAAGGGATCATTAGAATACTAATAAATAGCACAAAAAAAGCTATATTTACTTTTTTTAATCTGAAGATTTTCCTCTGTATATCCCTACCACTATCTAATTTATCAATTATAAATATGCCTATTATTATCAATACGTTAATAACTAATACAGTTGGTCTGTCATTATAAATTATATATACGGCCGATGGTATTACACTAAAGAATAAAAAAGCTTCATTAGTGACTCTATAAAACCTTTTCCTTGTTGACATTGTTAATAACAATGTAACTAAAAATAATATAAGGCTTATAAATATATTTTCTATTTTTAGTTCATTTCTGAAATAAAAAAAATAACTATATTCTTCATAAATAATTGTATTGTAAAAAGCTAATAAGCTTAAAAAATATGTAATGTAAATCAACAAAAAATACTTTCTTTTCAAAATTGAACACCGCCAAGTTTTAAACTTACCATCTAAATATTTGTATTGTGATTTTCTTTTCTAATCAATATGTTAAACTTTTAATCTGTATCATTTATTTGTTATACAATTTTATGTATTCATTACTAACAGAACTCCAATTAAAAGCTTTTGAATTCACTATACAGTTTTTGGAAATATTGCTATAATTCATAATAATATTTTCAATTGCAGTTACGATAGCATTTGTTTCAGCTGGATCAACAGGATAACCTATCTCTCCTTCCTCAAAAAAACCATCTATGCCTTGTCCTTTAGTATAAACCACTGGAAGGCCTCTAGACATAGCCTCTATATATACTAATCCAAAAGTCTCCCTATGGGAAGGCATAACGAAAATGTCACAATTATCCATTATTTCAAGGATTTTTTCTCTCTCATTTAAATAGCCATGATAAAAAACGTTAGATGTTAAACCTAATTTCTTAATGTAGTCTTTAACACTTTTTAATTGTGGACCATTTCCTATAATATCTAACGTCATATCATAATTTATTTTTAGTATGTTTAAAACTTCTAGTACTTTTTTAATGTTTTTATTTTTGTTAAGATTCCCTATGAACAGTAATTTTATATTTTTCGAATCTAAATTTTTAGGCTTTAATAGCTTACTTCTATGCCAATAATTATCTATGCCATTAGGAATAACAATACATTTGTTTTTTATTTTATTGACTACATTAAAGGGAAGCATAGATAAGAGTTTATCCTTATATGAATGGGAAATAAAAACAATAAATTTCGCGTTCGTTAATATTTTATACATATATGGTCTCAAATGAAACAAATATTTATAAAACCAATTCAGATCTGTGTTTCTAACATTAACAATATATTCGATTCCGTAATCTTTGTATAGTTCATAAGCTGTACCACCATCGCTATAAACTGTGTGGGCATGCACTAAATCAATAGAGCATTTTGATTGCAAAATCTTTTTAATTTCATTCTTTTGCTTATTTACTTTCCTGAGATAAAATAATCGATGGTATTTTTTCAATATTGGCCTATAGTAGTAGCTGACATTTTTATACTCCTTAGATAATTGGTTTATTCCAATTTGTTCTTTTTTTCGTACTGGTATAAAAACTTCTTGGTCATGACCTTCTAAAGATATTTGCTTAAACATATTACTGTATAATTTATTGCCAATATAATATGAACATAGATGTAAAACCTTCATGTTATCACCATACCTCGTATATCCTATATATTTTAATAATGGACTGACTAATAATTATTTGTTTATATTAAACTAACAAGTAAATCAACTTTATAACTCAATATACAAGATATTATTAAACTAGACCCTCTTATTTTTATCTTGTAGTTTCAGCTTTCTCCCAAAAAGGCTTTGCCTTACCAGTAAATATGTTATATACCCCAATCCATTGAGCAATAATTGTAACATTATAATAATAAATTAATGTAAGGTATTTGTTGTCCGTTTTGGTTACTAGTTTCGTTAAAGCCATTAAGTAAAATAAAATTTGTCCTGTGAAAGTAATAGCATAAAATATCGAGTGTTGAACAAGCATAAGATTAGATATAAATACAAGCAAATGTGAAATCCAAAGTAAATACCTACATGTTCTGTGGCCAAAATAGAAATAAGAAAACCATTTATATCTAAATATATTTAACAGTCTAATATCAGGGATTATTTTTTCTAGTATTCTTCGGTTCATCCTGATTTTACGACCAAACTCATCCCCAACCTCTTCCCCTACTTTTTCATAAGCAATAGCATCATGGTTACATATTGCACGTCTTCCTTTTAGTACAAAATGTAATGGCATAGCACTATCATGCGATTTTATAAGATCAAAGTTATAATAGTCTTTATTTCTACATGCATATAAAGCTCCATTTCCAGCTGTAATGCTTTGTATATTCCCTTCTATTTCTCGGATTGCTAGATCACTGTTCCAGTAACTTGACTCTGAGCTACTTATATCACTTACCTCTGTATTTATTATAGAAAGCTTTCCTGTAACATATGCAATATCAGGTGATGAAAAAGCGGCCATTAATTCTGAAATAGAATTTTTATCAAGGAGGGAATTTGCATCAGTCATAACTAAATACTCGGTTTCCACTAATTTTTGGGCTTCATTTTGTGCATTAGTTTTTCCCTTTCGCTCCCTAACTTCATACAATCTGATATTTATATCTTTATTTTCTTCTATAAATTCATTAACAATTTTGTTAGTACTATCTGAACTATTATCAGAAGTTATTAAAAACTCGATTTTTTCTTTAGGATAATTTAATTCAGTTAAGTTTTTAAGTTTATGTAAAATCACTTTCTCTTCGTTATGAGCAACAACCATAACAGTAACTGTCGGTTGATGATTATAATCTTTAACTAATTTTCTGTTTTTATATATATGGGAAATTACTTTTAGTGAGAAAGGATAACCGACCATCCCCCAAAAAATTATAAATCCAAACATAAAAAAAATGATTTTGTGTACTAATTCCATACCAATCCCCCTCATTAAACAAAAAATCAAAGACTAATTAGCTTTTTAAAATTCTTCTTTTGACCTAATTTTTTTTGCAGGGACGCCTGCATATACAGCATTGCTATCAACATCTTTTAAAACAAGAGCTCCTGCACCTATTGTGGATTTTTGACCAATCTTATAAATTCCTGTTACAGTGGTACTTCCCATGCCAATAAAAACTTCTTTTTCAATCGTTATCGAAGCACCCACAGTTGCTTGGGAAGAGATTAAACACGCATCTCCTATAGAAGAATGATGCGCAATTACTGCTCCTGGACTAATAATGCAAAAGTCATTAATTCTTACTTTTGTCCAGATATAGGCATTAGCTTGAATATAAACTCCCTTACCAATTGTTGCACTTGGACTAATAACCGCCGTAGGATGAATAAGTGTTGGAGTACTTCCGCCCAGCTTATTAATTCTTGTCATAATTTCATTTCTAACTTTATTGTTTCCTATTGCAACTATAAATTGCTTATTCTTAATTGATTCAACACTAATCCTCGAGAATTTATTAATTACTTTTTTTTTCATAACTTTAGTATTGATTATTTTTTTATCTTCATCATAGAATCCTTTAACGTCATATCCCAGAATTTCTGCTAACTCACACATTGCTTCTCCGTATGTTCCAGCGCCAATTATATAAACCTCTTTGTGCGACATACTTTCAATTCTCCTTCTTGACATTACTATTCAGATGTCCCTCTAAATTTTTCGGGTTGAGCTGTATCAGTATTAATACCTTCTCTTTTGAACACCTTTATAATTGTTTTTAAAAATATTTTTAAATCCATAATAAATGAAATATTATCAACATAATAAACATCAAAATTAAATTTCTCTTCCCATCTTAAATCATTTCTTCCATTAGTTTGAGCTAGTCCGGATAGGCCTGGTCGCACATTATGTCTGCGTTTTTGTTTTTTATTATAGTAACGTAAATATTCTACCCTTAATGGTCTTGGGCCGATAAAACTCATATCTCCTTTTATTATATTTATTAGTTCTGGGAGTTCATCAAGCGAAGTGGAGCGTAAAAAAGCACCGAACTTAGTTAATCTATAGTTATCAGGAAGTAAATTTCCTTCATGATCTCTTTCATTCGTCATGGTTCTAAATTTATATAGAATGAAGATTCTTTCATTAAGTCCAGGTCTACTCTGTTTATAGATAACAGGGCTACCTAACTTGAATCGCACAAGCAAAGCAATTAATCCTAACAGAGGACTAAGAACAATTACTGCAATTAATGAGAGCAGAATATCTAATACTCTTTTTAAAATAAACCTATAAAAATAGTTCATTCTTACCAAAACCCCTTTAAAACTTCACATACCCTTTGTAAGCTATAGTCAGACATTTTTGTGTCAGAAGGTAAACAAATACCTCTCTTAAATAAATCTTCAGACACTTTTGTTCCTAAATAATTATATTCTTTAAAGAATGGCTGCATATGCATTGGTTTCCACAAGGGTCTAGACTCAATATTCTCTTTTTGAAGTGCTTCGATTACCTCCAATGGCTTAATATTTTCAGGTAATAAAACTGAACTTAGCCAGTAATTTGGTTCATCCCAATCATTATTAGGCATAAACTCGATTCTTTTCAATTCTCCTAATTCTCGCTTATAAAATTCATATATGTATCTTTTCTTTTTAATTCTATCTTTTAAAACTTTAAGTTGACCTCTACCTATACCAGCAACCACATTACTCATACGATAATTAAAGCCTAATTCACTATGTTCATAATGTATTGCCTCATCTTTAGATTGTGTAGCCCAAAACCTTGCCTTTTCTATTCTGTTGACGTCATCGGAAATAAGCATTCCGCCACCAGATGTAGTTATAATTTTATTCCCATTAAAAGAGAAGACACCAAAATCACCGATAGTTCCTGTTGGTCTACCTTTATAAAATGTACCTAGCGATTCGGCTGCATCTTCTATGACAGTTACATCATACTTTCTGCAGATATTCAAAATACGATCCATATCCGCAGATAAACCATATAAATGCACTACTATTACAGCTTTAACACTAGGATACTTTATAAATGCTTCTTCCAATACTACGGGATCCATATTCCAAGTTTTGTAATCACTGTCAATGAAAACTGGCGTGGCATTTTGATATATTATTGGATTAGCCGACGCAGAGAAAGTAAGTGTAGGACAGAAAACAATGTCACCCTCACCGACTCCAGCGGCTTTTAAGGCTAGGTGAATTGCTGCTGTTCCTGAGGAAAGAGCAACAGCAGCATTCGAACCAACTTTATCCGCTAGTTCATTTTCAAACTTAACTATATTTTCACCAACAGGTGCAATAAAATTTGAATCAAAAGCTTTATTTATGTAATGCATTTCATATCCTTCATCACTCATATGAGGTGATGATAAAAAAATTCGTTCTTTCATCTTTAGGGCTCCAATCTAACAATGTTATTATAATATGCTATTTAAGACTTTCTTTTTCCAGTAAATCTTTCATAAAATCAACTAAATCCTCTCGAATATCGTTGCGCTCCAATGAGATTTCAATCATTGTTTTCAAAAAACCCTTAATTTCACCTACATCATAACGGCGTCCTTCAAAGTCATAAGCATAAACACCTTGTTCTTCGTTCAATCGCTGTATTGCGTCTGTCAATTGAATTTCATTACCTGCACCTATCTCTTGTGTACTTAAAAGCTCCATAATTTCAGGTGTTAAGATATATCGACCCATTATTGCTAGATTAGAAGGTTCTTCACCTAAGGCTGGTTTTTCAACAAATTGATTTACTTCATATAACCGACCATCATTACTTCTTGGATCTATAATTCCATAACGGTCTGTTTCACCTTTCCGAACGCTTTGAACACCGATGATGGAATGTCCACCTGTATAATTATATTGGTCAATTAATTGCTTTAATCCTGGTTTTTCTGCTCGAACAATGTCATCACCTAACAAGACAGCGAATGGCTCATCTCCAATAAATTTTCGAGCTGTCCAAACAGCATGACCGAGTCCTTTTGGTTCTTTTTGTCGTATGTAATGCAAGTCAACATTGGAAGATTGGTTGACCTTTTCCAGCATCTCTAATTTGTTTTTTTTGAGTAAAGTTTCTTCCAATTCAAAAGAGTGATCAAAATGATCTTCAATAGCTCGTTTACCCTTACCAGTAACGATAATAATATCTTCAATTCCTGATTCGATGGCTTCTTCAACGATATATTGTATGGTTGGTTTATCTATAATAGGTAGCATCTCTTTAGGCAATGCTTTTGTTACTGGCAGAAATCTAGTCCCTAGTCCTGCTGCAGGGATAATCGCTTTTTTCACAGGTTTCATTTTGTAACCCCCAATAATTTAAGCAAATTCTTTCATTCGTTTTCTTTCTGGTTCAATCGTTTGCATCAATTTATCTTTAATTTGTGCATTAGGCAGCTCTAGGAATTCAGATACTTGGTCGCGGATTCCTTCCACTTCGTCAAATGTGCACTTTCCAATATAGATTTTCGGAAATACTTGCTCGTCCGACACTTCATTTTCACCAAGTAGTTCCTCGTACATTTTTTCACCGGGACGGATGCCGCTAAATTCAATTTTCACTTCTTCTTCGTTCGCCCCAGTTAGGCGAATTAAGTTAGTCGCCAAGTCAACAATTTTCACTGGTTCACCCATATCGAGAACGAAAATTTCTCCTCCACGCGCAAGTGCTCCGGCTTGAATGACCAAACGACTCGCCTCTGGTATCGTCATGAAATAGCGCGTCATATCGGGATGGGTGACCGTCACTGGACCACCATTGGCGATTTGTTCTTTAAATAAAGGAATGACGGACCCGCGACTGCCTAATACGTTTCCGAATCGAACCGCACAGAATTTGGTATCACTATGTTGCGCTAAGTTTTGAATAATCATTTCCGCAACACGCTTCGTTGCACCCATGACGTTTGTCGGGTTTACCGCTTTGTCGGTTGAAACAAGTACAAAGGTATCAACATTAAACTGATCAGCCGCTTCAGCAACATTCTTTGTTCCCATTATATTGTTTTTCACCGCTTCAATTGGGTTGAATTCCATCAACGGAACATGTTTATGCGCGGCAGCATGATAGACAACATCCGGTTGATAAGATGAGATCACTTCACCGATACGCTTTCGGTCTTGTACGTCAGCAATAATCGGTATGATTTCGAACTTCTCTTTACACTTCCCACGTAATTCGCGTTCAATCTGATAAATACTATTTTCACCGTGTCCGAGTAACAATAATTGGTTTGGTTCAAATCTAGCAATCTGGCGACAAATCTCTGAACCGATTGATCCACCAGCCCCTGTTATGAGGACAGTTTTGTTTCGGATATTCACTCCGATTTTCTGCATGTCCAACTTTACAGGCTCACGTCCTAATAAATCTTCAATATCAACATCACGAAGCTCAGTTACGCTCACCTTGCCAGTTACTAAGTCTTCAAACTTAGGAATGGTTTGTGTTTTTACACCGGTCTTTGAGCAAAGTTGATAGATTTCATTGGCACGAGCTTTTGGAATGGATGGAATGGCAAATATAATATGTTCGATTCGGTATTGTTCAACAATTCTTTCAATATCATCTAATTTTCCAGCTACGGGAACGTTTAAAATTTGTACACGACTCTTTTTCGGATCATCATCAACAAACGCTACTGGTCTTAATTCCGATTCTTGGCTACTCGCAAGTTGGCGAGCGACCATGACACCACCAGCGCCGGCTCCGATAATAAGCGTCCGCTTTTTACCCGTCATACGTGATAAAACGCGATCCCGAAAGACCCGCCATGCAAAACGGCTTCCACCGATGAATAAAATATGTAACATGAATGTAGCTAATAATGCGCGAACCATAATTTGATCTAAGACGACTAATTGACCGATTGCTGCGACACCAATCGACAAGCCGACGACATTAAAAATCGTTACTAATTCACCTATGCTCGCATATTCCCAGGCTTTACGGTACAAGCCAAAGTAAAGTGCAAGGATATGATGAGATAGTAGTAAGATTATTGACGTGGCAACAATTGATTTCCAGTCAACCAGCTGGTTATAAGTTAAGTAGGCACTCGCAAATATAGAGAAAGCGACAATCAATGTATCAACGACAACAAGCAATGCTAGTCTTTTAGGATAAGTCAAATACAACCACCTTTTCTCCTCGTTCGTTCTATTAAGGTTATCTCTCTAATCTATTCTTTATATTATGTATCTAGTACTTTAGACGCTCGATTAGGAATTTTTATGTATGTTTTCCTGTTTATCTGGTACTATAGTACAAATTATTTACTGAAATTACAAGGGTATTTGGTATTATTATATAAAAAAGTGTCTTTTATTGGATGCAAACGCACTCACCCAGTTACACATTTGATTCGACAAAATTTGTTAAATTACCTTTGAATTGTTTAGAAATGTGATATAATTTTCACATATATACAATTTTTATTAACTGAACCTGGAGGTCATCATGGAAGAAACGATATCTTTACAAGAGATTTTTCAAGTCATTAAAAAGCGTATGAAGTTAATTATCGCAATTACAGTTGCCGCTGTCTTAGTTAGTGCCCTAATCACCTTATTCATTTTAACGCCAAAATATGAAGCTTCATCTCAATTTATCGTCAGTCAATCGGAACCAGCTCAAGAATTGAATATTAACGACATTCGTACAAATGTGGAAATGATTAATACATACAATGTCATCATTACGAGTCCAGCAATTATGGATCAAGTTATTGAAGAACTGGATTTGAATCTATCCAACGGTGCGTTAGCTTCAAAGATTAGTGTCGCAAATGCTCAAGATTCCCAGGTTGTTAACGTAACAGTTACGGACACAGACCCTGCCGTTGCTGCCAATATTGCGAATACAACCGTTGAAGTTTTTAAAGAATCCGTTCCTACATATATGAATGTCGATAACGTGAGTATTTTATCTGCTGCGGTCGTTGGTGATAACCCCGCTCCAGTCAGTCCAAATGTCACGTTGAATATTGCAATTGCCTTTGTACTCGGTGTCATGGTCGGTGTAGGACTTGCTTTCTTGCTTGAATATTTAGATACGACGATTAAAACCGAAGAAGATATTGAAAAGTTGCTTGAACTACCAGTGATGGGCGTTGTTCCGACAATGGATGCGAATACAATTACTGACCCATCTCGAACAGCGAGAGGAAGAGGTGCGAAACATGGCGCGTAGAAAAACAATAACGAAAACTCAAGTTTCCAGAACGCTGGTTATGCGTGATCAACCAAAGTCTCCGATTTCAGAGCAATTTCGAACACTGCGTACAAACTTACAATTCTCTGCCATTGACAATGAGCTGAAGTCTTTGCTTGTGACTTCTTCCAGCCCATCGGAAGGGAAAAGTACGACCGCTTCGAACTTAGCAATTGCTTTTGCCCAACAAGGGAAGAAAGTTTTGTTGGTTGATGCCGATATGCGGAAGCCGACTACTCATTATACATTTCGGGTTGCGAACAACTTCGGATTAAGCAACCTTTTAATTGGCGATAAAGAGTTAGAAGACGCTGCACAGGCGGTCAATATCCCGAACCTTAGCGTCCTTCCATGTGGTCCAGTACCACCGAATCCATCTGAATTATTAGGGTCGAAATCCATGAAACGATTTATGGAAAATGCGGAAAGTAGTTATGACTTAGTTATTTACGACACACCACCCGTATTAGCTGTAACGGACTCACAAGTTATTGCTAACGCTGTCGATGGTGTATTACTCGTCGTTCGTAGTAAACAAACCGAAAAAGACGCAGCCGTCAAAGCGAAAGAGTTGCTTACACAAGCTCAGGCAAATATTCTCGGAGTCGTTTTAAATGACCGAGCGTTTAACGAAACGAATTATTACTATTATTATGGAACATAAACGCCTGTCTCATAGGAAAGCCTATGAGACTTTGTTTTAGGAGGTTAAATCAAATGATTGATTTACATAGTCATATTTTATTCGGTGTGGATGACGGTGCACAAACTATTGAAGATAGTGTGGCGATGGCGCAAGCGGCAGTGGATGAAGGAATCACTGTGATTTACGCAACACCACACCACTTGACGACACGATACGAAAACGAACGTGACGTTGTTTTACCGAAAGTGGATGAATTAAATGCTGAGTTTGATCGGTTGGGAATTGACTTAGTTGTGAAACCTGGACAAGAGTTACGTATTCAAGGTGATTTATTGGAAGGATTGCAAGAAGGAACAAGCATCCCACTTGGCAATACGAACTATATGTTAGTCGAATTCCCATCAAACCATGTACCTCGCTATACAGAACGTGTACTGTTCGACATTCAATCAGCAGGCTACAAACCAATTATTGTCCATCCGGAACGGAATAGTGATCTTATCCAAAATCCTGATAAATTATTGGAACTGGTACAGAATGGTGTATTAACACAAGTGACCGCCGCAAGTGTTGCTGGTCACTTCGGAAAGAAAATCAAACAGTTCAGCATGCAATTGATTGAATCGAATTTAACACACTTCGTTGCATCCGACGCACATAATACAACGACACGTGGTATTTGTATGCAAGAGGCATATAAAGAGATTGAGAAGGAATTCGGCTTTGGAGTCAGTGAAATGCTGAAAGAAAACGCCCGCATGGTTGACCGCAATGAATCGGTGATTGGTGAGCCGCCGTTGGAAGTGAGGAAGAGGAAGAAGTTTTGGGTGTTTTAATTGAACAGCCCCTCCTTAATTGGTTAGGAAGGGGCTTTTTTCTTGTATATTAATTTTCCCAAGAATCAATCTCGATTAAAAACATCTCGCGTATATACTTTGTCCGATACATCCTCCAACTCTTCAGCTAGACGATTGGCAACGATGACATCAACCTCTTCTGTAAATAAATCAAAATTATTAATGACCCGCATACCGTTAAACTGTTTGACCTCGAGTGTCGGTTCATAAATAACAACCTCAATACGTTGAGCCTGTAGTCGCTCAATAACTCCCTGTATGGCTGATTGTCTGAAATTATCCGAATCTAACTTCATCGTTAGTCGATAAATCCCGACGGTTTTTGGGTTTCTTTTTACAATTTGATTTGCAATATGATCTTTCCGTGTATCGTTCGCATCAACAATTGCCGAGACAATATTATTTGGTATCCCTTCAAAATTAGTGCGAAGTTGTTTCGTATCTTTCGGTAAACAGTAGCCCCCGTAACCAAATGAAGGGTTATTATAATGATCGCCAATTCGTGGATCAAGCCCAACACCATCAATGATTTGTTTCGAATCTAAATTTTTTAGTTCAGCATACGAGTCCAGCTCATTGAAGAATGAAACACGCATCGCTAAATAGGTATTCGCAAACAATTTGATGGCTTCGGCCTCTGTAGAATTAGTAAACAGTACAGGGATATCTTCTTTGAGCGCTCCTTGAACTAGTAAGTCAGCAAATACTTTTGCCTCTTCAGACTGATCACCAACAATAATTCGAGAAGGATGTAGGTTATCATACAATGCCTTACCTTCTCTCAAAAATTCTGGAGAAAAAATAATATGATCTGTCTTATATTTTGTTCGAACGTCTTTCGTATACCCAACCGGCACTGTTGATTTAATAATCATCGTCGCGCTCGGATTGACACTCAATACATTTTCAATGACCGTTTCGACTGAACTCGTATCAAAGTAGCCATTATCCAATTCCGAATCATAATTCGTCGGCGTAGATATAACAACATACTCTGCATCTTTGAATGCCTTCTCATAACTTGTTGTAGCTGTCAGATTTAAATCCTTGTCAGCTAGGAAATTTTCTATTTCTTTATCAACAATAGGTGACTTTTTATTGTTGATTAAATCCACTTTCTCCTTAACAATATCTAGCGCTATAACTTCATTATGTTGAGCCAATAAAACCGCATTAGATAGACCAACATAGCCAGTTCCTGCAATTGCTATTTTCATTCGGCACATCCTTTTTCTTGTGGGAAATATTCTACAAAGTATTATAGCATAGCAGTTTAAAATTTAATTAATATATGAACAGATTAGTATTTTAAGTGTTTTTCGATATGCACAAAAAAGCCATTCTACAAGCTCATTTAATATCTTGGTACATTCTAGAAGCAATAAGTTGAGCCTAAATAAAGATCTATTGAATTACTTTCCGACTAATGTAAAACTCACTCTTTCTCGTATCCTCTCTTGATAACGAGCAATCCTACTGAATGGCATTGTAAAATCTTCACGAATATACGGATGATCCACTAAACCTGTGTAAGAAGGATATGTATAATCATGATATGGGTCGCTAATATCCTCTTTGCTAGCAATTGCATAATTAAAGTTCACTAAACTCGCAATGTACTCTTGATAAAGAAAATGATCTTTAAGATATGTTTCTTTTCCGTCTACAATATCATCAATAAATAACGATAGACGCTTTCGAGCATAGATTGCATCATTCATACATTCCACCCACGTTTCCTCTGTCTCAGAACCAAGGAGATGTTGCTTCCAAAAGTAAACACGAGCTTGGTTGTATTTAATGAACGACTGCCACATAAAGTCATTTAACGAATTTTCATTCGCATGTTCAAATGATGACTCAGCTTCTTGTAAATAAATAGATATGATCTCTAAACTTTTCCTTGAAAGTGTAGACTTGTTTTCGATGATATATTCAATGGTTTCAATCTCATTTACGTCATGTACGTGTAACTGATTTTGCACTTCTTGAAACACTTTTTTTAAGCTAAAAAGTCCTACGTAATTGTAATAGACCGTACGTGTGACTGAGTTTTTAATAATTGACCCTTTCACTTCCAACAATTCTGCAACTGGTCTCAAGTTATGCGTAGTAGCTAGCTTTTGATAATAAATAATAGCCTTAATTAATTTTTGTGTCTCTTCGATTAGAGTGAGATTTCCAACACTAACGGTGAGGATACTATTAATTCTTTTATCAATTTGATTCAACAACGACTGCATTCGTTCCATGTTGCTTTCGTGCTTTTTATTTTGCGTGTCAAATAGAGAGGGAAAAATGACAATGATATCAATAAAAGTCTGTAAATTATTCGCTAATTTCACCGCTGTATTCGAATTTCTTTTTGAAAATCGATTCTCTAAGTCGTTAAAGACAGCTTCCGCTGTTTCGTCAGCAGTCTTTTGGTCGTACTTACGGACAATTTCTGCAATCGAAGTAGAATAATCTTCGTTCTCTAAAATGTTCCCTTCCATTTTCGTGATGTTATTCACACTATCAATTGAAAAATAAGTACTCAAAGCAACAATCAATGCTATAAATGCGATGGAGATTGATGTAATTGAAACCATAAAATCAATTGTATTCATTTCGCCGTATCTTAACGATAAAAAGGTAAGCGTTGGACCGGTGAGTATAATGAACACAACAATAAAAATCATTGTTAATTTAAATTTATTTTTAAAAAGCTTATTCAATGATTATTTCTCCTTCCTGAAGATTAACCTTTTCAAGAAGTTTAACACCGGTTTCTTCCCACCCATTACTAACCCAACAATTTCTGCGATGATATGAATTAAAAGAAAAGAGAAAAACAACAAAAGTAATATGGCATTAAAAGGAGAGTAGCTAAATAATACAGCTATGATTCCGAATAATGCACTAAATACATAAATGACCATCACAGCTCCACGGTGTGAAAGACCAGCATCTAACAACTGATAGTGGATGTGTTTGCGATCTGCAATCATGACACTTTCTCCGCTCCTCGCTCTTCGAATAATCGCAAACAGCGTATCTAAAATTGGTACAGCGATAACTAGTAAAGGAATAATAAAGCTAAAGAGTGCGACATTTTTAAACAGACCGAGCATCGATATAACAGCAATCATATATCCTAAGAAGAGTGAGCCTGAATCACCCATATATATTTTTGCAGGATAGAAGTTATGGTATAAAAAGCCCATATTTGACCCAATGACAATAATACATAAAAATGCGACAACATAGTTTTGATCCATCATTGCCATCGCGAAAATACTTAATAAGGCAATTGTCGTTACTCCTCCTGCTAATCCATCTAAACCGTCAATTAAATTAATCGCATTGGCCACTGCAATAATCCAAATTAACGTCACGATAACACTTAAGTTCTGGAGATATATTTCACCAAAGAAAGGGATATTTATTTTATCGATTAATAAGTCGGAGGAGATAATGACAGTTGCAGCGAGAAATTGTCCCAATAGTTTTGCGACTGGCTTTAGATTGAATTTATCATCTAAGAAACCAGTAACTAACATAATTACACCACCGACAATAATAGCAATCTTATGGTCGTGAGCTGGCCAAAAGATAAGGTATGTAGTCATTACACCGATGAATATAGCAACACCACCTAAATATGGCGTTTCAGTTGTATGAATTTTACGGTTATCCGGACGATCGACAATTCTGAATTTAACAGCTAATACTCGTACGAACGGAGTGGTTAATAAGGCTACTAATAAGGAGATTGTAAACGCGATAAAAAGAAAAAAGAAAGTCATATGTTAACCCCTCGATTTATGCATCATTTATAAACCTAATCATAGCATAGCGAACGCTTGAATCAAAAGATATTATAGTCCCATAAGTTCTATATATCCATTGCAAAGATTGATAAATAAAACTATAATTGATAGAGTTAAAATTTTTATTCAGAGGGGAATAGAATGGGAAGAGTAGAAGAAAGAAAGCAACGTAAAAAAAAGCGTAGTAAAAAACGCTTATATATTATATTAACTGTTCTATTCATTGCTCTAGCGGGAGTTGTTTACTATATATATGAATCCATGCAAGCAGCTGGTGAATCATACAATGATCTAGATGGACGTGAAAAATCGGATTTACGTACAGAATCTGTTGCCTTAGGTAAGGATCCTAGCTCAATCCTCGTTATGGGGGTTGAAAACTATGAAGATCCTAATAGTCGAGGAAGAACCGATACGATGATGGTCCTGACTTTCAATCCTAAAGACAATTCCGTAAAGATGGTCAGTCTTCCAAGAGATACGCGGGTTGAAATTGCCGAGAGAGGCACGATGGATAAAGTCAATCACGCATATGCTTTTGGTGGTACGGAGATGGCCATTCATACAGTAGAAAAGTTTTTAGACATACCGATCGACTACTATGCGGAAATTGATTTCGATGCGTTTGTTAATATTGTCGATTTAGTTGGCGGCGTAACGGTTACCGTGCCATTCGACTTTGAAGAGAAAACAATGCATCCAGGATCTCGATGGGTCGAGTTCAAAGAAGGTGAACAACACGTAAGTGGCGAGGAAGCCCTTGCTTTTGTACGGATGCGGAAACAAGATCCAAGAGGAGACATCGGACGTAATGCCAGACAGCAAGAATTGCTCAAGTCCTTAGTCGATGAAGCTGTTAAATTAAGAAACGTTACTAAAATTGATGATCTCGGTAGAGTCATTGGTGAAAATGTAACCACAAATGTTAAAGTTTCGGATGGATTATCATTGTTTATGAGTATGAGCAGTTTTAGTAGTGATAACCTGGAATCTATTAGCTATGATACGAACCCACAACGAATTAATGGCATAAGTTATCAGATTCCGGTACAGGAGTCTGTTGAGGAAGTCAGGAATGCGTTAAAGGAACACTTAGAACTAAATTCTATTGAATCAAGTCAAACTCAAACAACAGATGTTGAAAGTGACCAAGCATCATAGAGCTATGGTCAACCTCTGTTGATATCATATACAAAACGAGCCGAACTATCGGCTCGTTTTTGTATGTAAAGTTATTCTTGTAAAGATAGATGTAATCCTAAACTCTTTGAATTAGGTTTAACAAGCGTGTAAATTTCTTTTTATGATCCACGTTTTTAGCGCCTGTTTCTATTGATGCCTGGTTACTTACCTTATTTTTCTTGAAGTAACTATAATAACTCATTCGATATGCTGCCGACTTGTGTTCAAATAAGGTAGTTGAAGGCCCAAAAAGAATTTCATAAAAATAAATTTTATCCTGTTTTGAAACAGCAACATCAAAACTTAGTATCATTAAATTAGATTTTGTTATTTCTTCTATTTTTTTCGCTAGCATTATTGAAGTATTTATAGCCTTTTCTGATAGTAGTTTTGATTCATTATTATTTGTGTTCATTTTTCTATGTAATCCATTAAGATCTTCAATTAAAGAACTGTTAACTAGATTCCATTCTCCTTCACCATTTTTCTGGAGGTCGATTCGATGTAACCTTGCTTGGTCATCAAAGGGAAAATATTTATATATCTTATAATTTTCATTACTTATGACCGATTGGAATAAAGTTTTTAGCTCTTTTTCATTGTAGGTCGTTATTTGGGAGAGCCGTTCAATGACGTACTTGTCTTCTTCTTGATTATGTATGATGTAAGGAGCTGATTTTTCTTTTGACAGAAAAATGATTACATCTTTACTTTCATCGATGAATTTCTTAAAATACTCAAATTGTTTTCTCCTATTGCCCTTAATGGCGATTTGCTGGAGAAATGGCTCATCTTCTTTTAATGATTCTTTAATTTTATTCGTTCCATATTTAAGAGGCTGGTACGAAAGAAATGAATGTTTACTTAAGAAATTCATTACTCTTCTATTTTTCTTTTTATAACAATAAGGAGTAACATCAATAAAGTCAGGAATATCAGATTCTATTTCTTTCCATTGGTCTCCTGTGAACTTTTGACCTTTTACAATCTGGTTCTCTATATCTATATCTTTAGGTCTTATATAGATAAAATCAATCGCATTCTTTATGCATTTGGATGCCGTTAGTTCAGCAAGCTTCGTCGGCTCCTTCGCATTACGCATGTAACCAACTTTCATGTTTATCTCCCCCGTTAATCCATTTAATATAAGTCTTATTACCTATATTATAATATATTCATAAGTATTTATCTATATAACAAAAAAAGTATAAAAAAGAGGCTGGGACATAACTAGTCTACAATAGTTAGAAATGGCGCCAATCATAAGTTTTAAATGATTGGCGCCATTTTTTGCTGGGTTTATATTGTAATATCCATTATGCCCACTGTTCATGGCTGCGTATTTTCGTAAATTTACAGCCATAAACGCAAAGCCTAATTCATTTTTCACTTTCGCTTTGCCCCTGACGGACATGCGAGTGAAACCCAAATTAGCCTTCAGAAATCCAAAAACTGGTTCTACATCAATTTTGCGTTTACCATAGATTTCGCCAGTTTTTTCTTCCGAAAGCTTTTTACGTGTATATTCTTTTTGTTGCTCCCATTTTTGATTATATAAAATTCTTCGATTGTTACCCTCTTTCGCTTTTGTGCACATTGAACGTAGAGGACAACCAGAACAGTCTTCACACTCGTAAACTTTAAATGATCTGGTAAAGCCGTAACAATCTGTCCGATTAGAGACATAACGGAACGTTAATCGTTGATTATTCGGACAAATAAAACAATCTTGTTCTTCATCATATTCCCAATTGTGTGTGTTGAACGGATCATTCTTATACTTACGTTGTTTTTCTTTTCGGTATTGATTGTATGTAATCAGAGGTGTGAGTGCACGATTTTCTATGATATCTGAGTAGTTAGCTTCACTGCCATATCCCGCGTCTGCGACGATAAAGTTAGGTAACTCAAAAAAGTTATCTTCGATATAATTCAAAAATGGTCGAAGTGTTCTTGTGTCTGTAGGATTTGGAAAAACATCATACGCAAGCGCAAATTGACCTTCGGTCGCCAGTTGAACATTATAAGCTGGTTTAAGTTGGCCATTCATCATATAGTCATCTTTCATTCGCATAAATGTGGCATCATGGTCTGTTTTGGAATAGCTATTTCGATCACCAAATATCTTCATATCCAATTGATATTTAAGTTTGCGCCGGATGAAATCCTGAAATTGCTTACGATATTGTTTAGGTTTTTTACGTTCAGAGCGAAGCCTTTTACGTTCTTGACCATCATCGTTTTCTTCAATTTCTTGATCATAGACTTGAACCTTCTCATCTAACTGATTCTCAATAGCGGATAATTCCTCAATGGAAAGTTCGTCGGAACTTTCTCGCTCAATTCCTGGAATGATTTCATCCTCTAATAACTCATCATACATCTGGTTAGACTTCTCAATTAAACTCGTACTAAACTTTTCTGTAGCTTTTCGCCAAACAAACGTAAATTTATTTGCGTTCGCCTCAATTTTAGTTCCATCAATGAAAATGGCTTCTTCCTCAATCAACTTGTTTTGAATAAGTTGACATCGAAATTGCACAAAACATTGGCGAATCAATTCTTTAACCTCTGGGTCGACTCGAAACCTGTTAATCGTACGATAACTAGGTTCGTAACCTTGAGCCAACCACATCATTCGCACACTATCTTTCACTAGTGCTTCTATTTTTCTTCCTGAAAATGTTGATTGAGTATAAGCACAGAGTATAATTTTCATCATCATTTTAGGGTGATAAGACGGACATCCCGTTTTACGGGAGAATTGGCTGAAAGCCTCATCAGGTATTTGTTCCACTAGATCATTGACCGTATAGGCGATATCATTTTTTTCTAATTTTACTTCTAAATCTAAAGGCAAAACCACTTGATTCATGTTATAATGTTTAAACATAAAGAATTCTCCTTTGTTGGTTGTTTTGTGGTTATTACAATTTTATCAAAGGGGATTCTTTTTGTTTATACAATTTTCAAATTTATTATAAAAAAGTTGTGAAGATCATCGATTCGATGAATCTCCACAACTTTTTATTTTACTGGGTTTTGTCCCAGCCTCCATTTTTATACTTAAAGGCTCCAATAGTGATACCCTCTATTAGTTGCTTCATCTCTATCTAGAATTTCTTTTATATCGATTAGTACCTTTTTATTTGGATTTTTGTATAGCTTATCAAAGTTGTCGAGATTGTAATTTGAGAATAATTGATGCCCAACAGCTACAACGATTGCATCGACATCTTTAATCTCACTCTTATCTACTAGATCAATGCCATACTCTCTTTTGACTTCTTCCTTATCTGCCATCGGATCGTGAACGACAACATCTATTTCATAGTCTTTTAACTCATCAATAATATCAATTACTCGGGTATTACGGACATCTCCACAATCTTCTTTGAATGTGAGTCCCATAATAGCTACTTTTGCTTTGCTGACGTCTTGTTTTGCATGTATCATTTTTTTGATAATATTAGATGCGACATACTTACCCATATCGTCATTAATTTTTCGTCCAGCCAAGATAATCTGTGAATGATATCCTAGTTGTTCAGCTTTATACGTAAAATAGTACGGATCGACACCGATGCAATGCCCACCAACTAAGCCAGGTGTGAACTTTAAAAAGTTCCATTTCGTACCTGCTGCGCGCAGAACCTGTTTTGTTGGTATGTCCATTTTATTAAAAACCATGGACAATTCATTCATGAAAGCTATATTGATATCTCTTTGGGAGTTTTCAATTACTTTTGCGGCTTCAGCAACTTTGATTGATTCTGCTTCATGGACACCAGCCTTAATAATTGACCCATAAAGTGAGGAGACTTCTTCCAAGGCTTCTTCATCTGATCCAGACACAATTTTAGTAATCTTCGTTAATGTATTAATTTTATCTCCTGGATTAATTCGTTCTGGTGAGTAACCCGCTTTAAAATCTTCTCCATAAGTTAATCCGGATTCTTTTTCAAGGATTGGAATACAGATTTCTTCTGTCGTCCCTGGGTATACAGTGGATTCATAAACAACAATTGAACCCTTTGTTAGATTTCGACCAATTGTTTCACTTGCTCCCGTTACAGGAGATAGATCAGGTGTTTTGTCTACGTTAATTGGTGTTGGTACAGATACAATAATAAACTTCGCTTCCTTAATTCTGTTTTCATCTGAGGTGAATTCCATTGTGGTCTGCTGGATTCCCTCGTCTCCAACTTCGTCTGTGACATCTATTCCGCCGCGATATTTTTGAAGTTTGGATTCATTTACATCAAAACCTATAACGTCAAAATGCTTAGCTAACTCCACTGCGAGTGGTAAGCCTACATAACCAAGGCCAATTACTGCGATTTTTTCTTGTTTTGATTGGATTTTTGAGAATAAAGACATATATTTTCCTTCCTTTTCGATTTTTGAATATCATCATACTTCATTATACAACTTTTATGGATCGATGCATAACTAAGAAACCTTAATTTGGAAAAAATAGAGCCATATCATTTAGATATGACTCACTCTATTTAGTACTTTCTTAAGAATTTATCTGCCATCCAGTAATTTTTACCGTTGATTTTAATTCTAACCCAGTTATATTCTATAGTCCCAGCTACAGCTCTTTCAGCAACGATATTACCCTTGGAATCTAAGCTCAAAGCAACAAATTCTCCTGGTGATAAGGATGCCACTGGAGAACCAGCTGTACCATTTGATGGTGCTGTTCTATAATTTACATTATCTCCATCACTATCATAAATTTCGTATAGATTTCTAATATCTAAATATGCTGAATGTACCCAGCCTACTCGGCTGTTATTTTTTACTTTAATCCAATTGCCATCATTATCCCCTAATGCTTCTAAAGAAGTACCAGAAGATAACATTCCATAGCTTTCATAACTTGTACTAGGGCCTTTGCGGAAGTTAACAGAGCTCTTAACTGTAGCAATTGTCCCCTCGGGATAACTAGTAGCCACATCTACTGGTTCGAAAGTAATTGTTACATAGTCAGAATGTAACCAACCTTCTTTCCCGTTGTAGATTGCCTTAAACCATTTTCCACCATTATCACCAATCAGCTCAATTTCTAACCCATTATCGATTGTTAAGATTCTTTTATAATCCGTAGAAGGACCTTCCCTGAAGTTCACATTTGCAGTTACTTCACCTAATGTTCCGGCCGAGAAGTAGTTTTCGATTTCTGGTATTGGCAATTGAGGCTCTGGTCTAGGTGGTTTGCTAGAGTCCGCCTTCGGTTGATTTTTGTACTGCGGAACTTCAAATCTTGTTAGTGAATCAAAAACAGATGACCCCAGCATACTATACATTCTTTCAGCCTGAATAATAGGCCACATAATGTGAGTAGCATACTGCTTGCCTCGTTGATTAGTCAATTCCACATTGTCCGGATCCCATTTCATTTTATACAAGGTGTTCTGTCCTTGAGAGATATAATTATTAGAAATATTTTTAGCTCCACCGATTACTGCAGATTCTGGAGAAAACCAGTCACGTTCGAAAGCGTAATTTACACCTCCGATTAATGGATTATCATCGTGCGCACCATAACCATAAAAGTTATAAACTACTTCATATACATCTTTATGGTTTTTGTTTCGGATAATATCTCCTTTTGAGTTTCTCACGATTTTACCACTTTTATCCACGCCCACTCCTAGTGCCAATGAGGATGTACCATTCCCAGTCTCGTGTAGTGCGTGTGAGATAAGATAGAATTCATTCAAATCATACAGTTCACCTGCTCGAATAAATGCTGATCCAGTATTAGCTAACATTCCCTTACCTTCTAAGTATTCCTTATTTAATTCTGAAGCTGAAATACTTGAAGATTCGTCAAGTAGCATAAATTGCAAATAGCCTGGTGTCCCTTTTGGAAAGTTAGCAGGATTTAAGTAATAACGAACATTAGCTTCATCGGCATTAATTTTTCCAGGACCATCATATTTAGGTAACCCGCTTTTCATTTGTATATCTACCATTCTGTCGAATGAATAACTATACTCCGTAGTTTGATTAGCTTCATACATAGAATTTATTTTATCTAAAGTGTTTGACTCAACTATTCCGCTAACTGGTAAGCCTCTGGCTCTTTGAAACTCTTTTACTTTTGTTTCAGTAAAGCCTCCAAAATAGTCTGTCACGATAATTCCACCATAACCAATTGCATTTAGTTTTCTCTTAATATCTTTTAGGTCCTGATGGCTTTTTCCAACTTGTAAAGGATGCTCATAAATATAATCTAATTGGTCCAGGGTTTCTTTGTTCGCATTACCAGTGACTTTCAAATCATAATAATCTTGGAATTCTCGAACTTTCTTTTCGGTAAAATTACCAAAGTAATTTGTTACTAAAATTCCATTGAAACCAACTCGGTTTAATTTCCTCTTCATTGTAGCAATGTTCGAATGACTATTTCCTTGAGAATATCCTTTAGCCGCTAGTTCATCAAGCGCATTAATAGTGTCTTGATCTAGAGCACCCGAGGAGGAAATACCAGCGAAGTCCTGAAATTCTTTAACCCGTTTCTCAGTGAAATCACCATAGTATGTTGAGACAATAATTCCGCCAAAACCTAAACTATTCAGTTTCTCTTTAATGTCAATTAAGGCAGAATCGCTTTGTCCTGGCCAAATGGCAGAATC
>NZ_JAHLZF010000024.1 GCF_018967645.1 Allobacillus halotolerans
CGCTTTGTCGGGCGGCTCGGTGCGTTTGTCGAGCGGTTGGAGCGTTTTGTCGGGTGGCTCGGCACGTTTATCGAGCGGTTGGAACGTTTTGTCGAGCGGCTCGCCGCGTTTATCGGGCGGTTGGAGCGCTTTGTCGGGCGGCTCGCCGCGTTTATCAGGCGGCTGCATCTTTTAATCGAGCAGCCAGCAATCAAGACACCTCCGTTCAACCGCAAGATCTCGGAAAAAATCTTAAAAAAAAGTACATTTTTGCCTCGGCAAAAATGATCTACTTTATTTTGTGGCTCGCCACGTTCATCGGATTGTCGCCCGCGAAAATCGGATCGTTGTACGCACAAACCAGGAGATCTCCACCATATAACACTTATAACAAAAGCCTAATCTAAAAAAAGAAAAAACCATTCGTCCATAATCGACAAAAAGCATCAACCACCAAGACAATAATCATTGTAAAAAACGACCCAATTAAAAATGTGATGTTTGTCACAAAGTTGTTTTATTTTGAACCCAAAATAGATTGACTTATATTAGGGGTTATTGTATTCTAACTTAGTGTGGAATGATAAGGCTTTCAACCGAAAATCTTATTGAAAAGCACACGGATTTCAGATGACGAATGTACATATGGTCCCAAGCAAAATATCCGAAAAAACGACGCTATTCACCCTGTTTTTTCGGCCGAAACCATGTGTGAATCTTTTTAGTGAGTTCTAGAACATCTGCATAATAAGGACAGGCTGGACTGGCAGGTATGTCTATGAATGGAAAACCGTTTCGCGGGATTGCCATTACTACAACGATTCTAAGCTATTTGTCGGGTTCGACAATTGTTGGCATATTTTCAGGACGCTGGCTCGACAGTTATTTTGGTACGAGTCCTTGGTTTCTGTTAGTAGGATTGTTGATCGGCTTAGCCGCAGGTGTCTATGGGATGATCTACCTCGTCAATCAATTAATGGGGGACAATCATCGTGAATAACTACTCAGTGATGATCAATAGGCAACGAAAATGGATGTTGTATCTGCTCGCCATCTCCGTGATCGGTTGGGGATTTACAGATTACCAAGTCATTTTTCAAAGCTTGATCATCGGAATTGTCGCCGGCTTTTTCAATCTGTTTTTACTTCAAAAGAAGATTGATATCATGGGAGAAAAAGCAGCAAACAATCAGACGGCGAAATCATTTGGAACACTTTCCAGATTTGCTGCAGCCGCATTGGTTGTCGTCATCATTCTACGATATCCGGAGCAATTCCACATTATCGCAGCAGTTGTGGGTTTAATGACACCATACTTAGTCATTATGATAGATTTTATTTTCAGTAGTAAAAAGACTACCAGTACGAAAAGGGGTGAATGATTTTGGATCACGGTGCACCTATATATGAAGATCTCTTTGGGATCAGTTGGCTCGATTTCAATCTATCCAACGTAATGATGGTTCTCGTATCCTCACTGATCGTATTAATAATCGCGATTATAGGGAGTCGGAAACTCCAGCGGAAACCGAGTGGGTTCCAGAACTTTATGGAATGGATTGTCGACTTCGTACGTGGAATGGTCAGCAGTACAATGGATTGGAAAACAGGGAAGCAATTCCTACCACTCGGGCTAACATTGTTATTCTACATCTTTATAGGTAACTTACTTGGTATCATGTTTATGGTCGTGTATGACGGGGATTTATGGTGGAAATCACCAACAGCTGACCCGAGTATTACATTGACTCTTGCCGTAATGGTAGTAGCATTAACCCATTACTACGGCATCAAACTCAAAGGTGGAAAAGGATATGTTAAAGATTTTTTCACACCCGTTCCACTCTTGTTTCCGTTAAAAATCATTGAGGAGTTTGCGAATACGCTTACGCTCGGAATGCGTCTT
The DNA here is from genome assembly GCF_018967645.1 of Allobacillus halotolerans. Classification (GTDB taxonomy): domain Bacteria; phylum Bacillota; class Bacilli; order Bacillales; family Alkalibacillaceae; genus Allobacillus; species Allobacillus halotolerans. The sequence goes on from NZ_JAHLZF010000024.1 coordinate 1,886, forward strand.
TACGGAAACATGTTTGCAGGGGAAGTTCTATTGACCTTACTGATCGGTCTGATGGCTTCCGGTACACTTGGATTTGTTGGAGGAATTGTGCCAACAATTGCTTGGCAAGGATTTAAACTATTCATTGCTGCAATCCAAGCATTTATCTTCGTTATGTTAACAATGGTTTATATGTCGCACAAAGTGAGCGATGACCATTAATTCATAAAAAAACACTAATTTCTAATATCCAAGAGGAGGAATTTTCAATGACAGGAGCAGTAGCAGCTGCAATTGCAGTAGGTTTAGCGGCACTAGGTGCTGGTGTAGGTAACGGTTTGATCGTATCTCGTACAGTAGAGGGTATTTCTCGTCAGCCAGAATTGCGTGGTGCCCTACAAACAACAATGTTTATCGGGGTTGCGTTGGTTGAGGCGGTTCCAATTATCGCCGTTGTTATTGCCTTTATGGTAATGTAGTCGAATGAATACATCAAAATAATGGCGGAGTCGCTCAGAAGCTTCGCCATTCATTTGTACGCGAAAGATTAAAGAGAGCATGCGAAAACAAGCTGTTTTTTGAAACATCGTTTTCCGTGTGAAGCCTTATAGAAGAATAGGCGAAAGGAGTGAAAGCCGTGCTAGACCAAGCATTGATCATTGGTGCTGCCAATGGGTTACTTTTTGGAGATATGATTATCCAGTTAATTACGTTTATCATTCTATTGGCGTTGATTACCAAGTTCGCTTGGAAACCGCTGATGAATGTCATGCAAGAGCGTGAACAACATATCGCGAGTGAAATAGATCAAGCAGAACAAAGCAACCAAGAAGCAAAACGGCTCATGAATGAAGCGAATGACGAGTTGAAAAACACACGTCAAAACGCGCAACAAATCATTGATGACGCTAACGAAACTGCAAAAAATCAGCAAGCAGACTTAATCAAAGCCGCAAAAGAAGAGGCCGCACGTATCAAAGAAAACGCGCGTCTTGAGATCGAACAAGAGCGTGACAAGGCAATTCAAGCCCTACAAACTCAAGTGGGTAGTCTATCTGTTCAGATTGCCAGCAAAGTGATTGAAAAAGAACTTTCTGAAACAGAACAAGAGAAATTGATCAACGATTACTTGGAAAAAGTAGGCGAAGACAATGAGTAATTCAATTGTAGCCAGAAGATATGCGGTAGCTCTTTACGAATTGGGGAAAGAAAAAGCTTCCCTCGAATCGATTGAAAATGAACTGAATGTACTTGCTGAAGTATATGAAAATGAACCTGCTTTCAGCACATATATGAATAATCCACGAGTTTCAACTGAGGATAAAAAGAATTTCATTCGGAATACTTTCAAGGATCTGACAAAAGATCTGGTAAACACACTCCTACTATTAGTAGATAAAGGCCGTGTAGAGATCATTCCGGATATGGTCCGTTCATTTGTTGAAATGAAAAACGAAGCAAGTGGAGTTGCAGAAGCGGATGTTTATTCCGTTCGCGAACTTTCTTCAGAAGAGCTAGCTCAAGTCGAGAAAGTTTTTGTGAAACGATTGAATTTAAACACCCTTCGAATGAACAATATCGTCGACGCTTCATTGCTAGGCGGCATTCGTGTCCAAATCGGCAATAAAATTTACGACGGAACACTTGCAACACAGTTGAAACGTTTAGAGCAGAACCTTACGTCTGCAAACAAGTAAAGATAGGGGTGAAATGGATGAGCATCAAAGCTGAAGAAATCAGTGCGCTGATTAAACAGCAAATTGAAAATTATGATTCTGAGATCGAAGTAAACGATGTCGGTACCGTAATCGAAGTCGGTGACGGAATCGCTCGTGCACATGGTCTAGATGATGTAATGGCTGGGGAGCTCGTTGAATTCTCTAACGGCGTAATGGGAATGACCCAAAACCTTGAAGAGAACAACGTCGGTATCGTTATTCTTGGGCCATTTACTGAAATCCGCGAAGGTGATGAAGTTCGCCGTACCGGACGTATTATGCAAGTTCCAGTTGGAGAAGAATTATTAGGTCGTGTTGTGAATCCATTAGGTCAAGCAATCGATGGTTTAGGTACAATTGAAACATCCAAATCCCGCCCGATTGAAAGTCCGGCGCCAGGAGTTATGGATCGTAAATCAGTTGACGAACCACTACAGACTGGAATTAAAGTAATCGACTCCATGGTACCAATTGGCCGTGGACAGCGTGAATTGATCATTGGTGACCGCCAAACAGGTAAAACGGCAATCGCCATTGACACAATCATTAACCAAAAAGAAGAAGACGTTATTTGTATCTATGTTGCGATCGGACAAAAAGAATCCACAGTAAGTGGTGTTGTTGAAACCCTTCGTCAACATGGCGCATTAGACTATACAATCGTCGTTAATGCGGGCGCATCTGACCCAGCGCCACTTCTTTACCTAGCACCATATGCGGGTGTATCTATGGGTGAAGAATTCATGTATAACGGAAAACACGTATTGGTCGTCTATGATGACTTATCCAAACAGGCTTCTGCCTACCGTGAACTTTCCTTGCTACTACGTCGCCCACCAGGCCGTGAAGCATTCCCTGGAGACGTATTCTACTTGCACTCTCGCTTACTAGAGCGTGCAGCTAAACTAAGTGATGCAAAAGGCGGCGGCTCATTGACAGCCCTACCATTCGTTGAGACACAAGCCGGTGATATCGGTGCGTATATCCCAACGAACGTCATTTCCATCACAGACGGACAAATCTTCTTGCAGTCTGACCTATTCAACTCCGGTGTACGTCCTGCGATCAACCCAGGTCTTTCCGTATCCCGTGTTGGTGGTTCAGCACAAATCAAAGCAATGAAGAAAGTTGCTGGTACGCTACGTCTTGACTTAGCGTCCTTCCGTGAGTTGGAATCTTTCGCACAGTTCGGTTCTGACCTCGATAAAGCAACACAAGCGAAACTGAACCGTGGACAACGTACGGTTGAAGTCTTGAAACAAGGCCTACACGAACCACAACGTGTCGAATACCAAGTTGCAATCATTTATGCATTGGTTAACGGCTACTTGGATGACATTCCAGTGGAAGATGTACAACGTTTCGAGGAAGGTCTACATGCATACATGAAACAACATGCATCTGACATACTTCAATCCATCCGTGAAACAGAACAGCTTCCGGATAAAGAAGCATTCAACAAAGCGATTGAAGGCTTCAAAAACACGTTCAGCGTTAGCGAACAAAAATAAATCATTGATTCATATAAACAATCTGTTTGACCGTGTCGGAAATTGACTCGTATGAATCATTTCTGACACACCTTTTTAAAATACGAAGAAGTCTCTTAAAAAAGGTGGTGAGACGTTGTGGCATCTCTTCGTGAAATAAAAAACAGAATCAATTCGACTTCCAGCACCAAAAAGATCACGAGTGCAATGGAAATGGTTTCTGCATCTAAAATGAACAAAGCCGAACAAAATGCGAAATCGTTCGTACCTTATATGGAAAAAATCCAAGAGGTCGTCGCGAGTATCGCTTCCGGTAACGTAGATGCCGATCATCCTATGCTTCAATCTCGTCCAATCAAGAAGACTGGATATGTCGTCATCACATCTGACCGTGGATTAGCAGGTCCTTACAATAGCAATATTTTAAGAAACCTTTATCGTACAATCCAAGAGCGTCATCGTTCTAAAGACGAATATGTGGTGATCCCACTAGGTAAAGTGGGCACTGAATTCTGTAAACGAATGGAACTGCCGATCGCCAAAAGCATCGTCGGTTTGGATGACCAACCAGAGTTTGCGGAAATCAAAGAGATTACAAGCTATGCTGTAAACCTCTTTGAAGACGAAGAAGTGGATGAGCTGTACTTACACTATAACCACTATGTAAGTGCAATTACACAAGAAGTGACAGAAACAAAACTTCTGCCATTGACCAATATCAATGAAGAAGGAAAGCAGCTCAGCACATATGAATATGAACCAGATCAAGAAGCAATCTTAAATACAATTTTGCCTCAGTATGCCGAAAGCTTAATTTATGGTGCATTACTCGATGGTAAAGCAAGTGAACACGCGTCTCGTATGACCGCGATGCGCAGTGCAACGGACAACGCAGAAGACTTAATCGATGACTTAACTCTCTCGTATAACCGTGCACGTCAAGCAGCCATCACTCAAGAGATCACTGAGATCGTAAGTGGTGCATCTGCATTAGAATAATCGCGAACTGCAAGATTCGTATGAACTGAAAAGATGTTTTCTGATTCGATTCAGTTAGGAGGGAAAAGGATGAGCAAAGGACACATCACACAGGTCATGGGACCAGTTGTTGACGTGAAGTTTGATAGTGGAGATCTTCCTGAGATCTACAACGCTTTACGTGTAGCTGGAACAGACCTACGTGACGATTTAGTACTCGAAGTAGCACTTCACTTAGGTGATGACACCGTACGTACCGTAGCAATGTCTTCTACAGACGGACTCGTTCGTGGTGAAGAAGTGGAAGATACAAATGGACCAATCTCCGTTCCGGTTGGTGAAAAGACGCTAGGCCGAGTGTTTAACGTTCTTGGTGAAAAAATTGATTTGGAAGAAGAAATCGGTGATGACGTTCGTCGTGATCCAATTCATCGTGAATCACCAAGCTTTGATACCTTAGCTACAGAAACACAAATCCTAGAAACAGGTATCAAAGTTGTAGATTTACTTGCCCCTTACGTAAAAGGTGGTAAGATCGGACTTTTCGGAGGTGCGGGTGTAGGTAAAACCGTATTAATCCAGGAGCTTATCAACAACATCGCACAAGAACACGGCGGTATTTCCGTATTCGCAGGTGTTGGTGAACGTACACGTGAAGGTAACGACCTTTACTACGAAATGAGCGACTCCGGAGTTATTACGAAAACAGCAATGGTATTCGGTCAGATGAACGAACCACCTGGTGCACGTATGCGTGTTGCCTTGACAGGTTTGACAATGGCAGAATACTTCCGTGATGAAGAAGGACAAGACGTTCTACTCTTTATCGACAACATCTTCCGTTTTACGCAAGGTGGTCTAGAGGTATCCGCCCTACTCGGTCGTATGCCATCTGCCGTTGGTTACCAGCCGACACTTGCAACGGAAATGGGTCAGCTACAGGAGCGTATTACATCAACAAATAAAGGTTCGATTACATCGATCCAAGCTGTATACGTACCTGCGGATGACTATACAGACCCAGCTCCAGCAACAACTTTCGCTCACTTGGACGCAACAACAAACCTTGAGCGTAAATTGACAGAACAAGGGATTTACCCAGCGGTAGACCCACTTTCTTCTACATCCCGTGCACTTGACCCGAACATTGTCGGCGAAGAGCACTATGAAGTAGCGCGTGAAGTTCAGCAAACACTACAACGTTATAGTGAACTTCAAGACATCATCGCAATCCTTGGTATGGATGAACTATCCGATGATGATAAACAAACAGTAGCACGTGCACGTCGGATTCAGTTCTTCTTATCTCAGAACTTCCACGTGGCTGAACAGTTCACTGGAATGAAAGGTTCCTATGTACCTGTTGAGGAAACAATCAAAGGATTCAAAGAAATTCTTTCCGGTAAATACGATCACTTGCCAGAGGATGCCTTCCGCTTGGTTGGCCGAATCGAAGAAGTCGTTAAGAAAGCCGAAGAATTGGAACAATAATGGGACGTTAAGCGAAAGAGGCAACTGTCGTAATTGACCTCTTCGCTTACCACTGCCCAAGGAGGGGTAAGATTGAAAACACTAAATGTGAGTGTTGTCACTCCTGACGGCCCTGTACTGGATGGCACCTATGAAATGGTCAGCTGTCGAGCGGAAGGTGGAGAACTCGGGATCTTACCAGGCCACATTCCACTCGTCGCACCATTGACCATCAGTGCAGTACGACTAAAAAGCGAGAACAATACGGAATACGTCGCAGTCAACGGAGGCTTCGTTGAAGTGCGTCCTGACCAAGTGACAATTCTAGCGCAATCTGCAGAAAAACCGAGCGACATCGACGTCGATCGTGCTCAGCAAGCAAAGGAACGCGCAGAGCAACGCCTAAACTCCAAAAGAGAAGACGACGTTGACTTTAAGCGCGCACAAATCGCCCTTCAACGTGCGATCAACCGTATTGATATTGCAAATAATCAATAATAAAAAGAGGCTGATCCCATTGTATGCGGATAGCCTCTTTTTTTGTTGTATATTGACAGGTTGGCGTGCTTTATCAATAGTTGGGGAGCATATAATGGCATTTTAGGAGCATATATCAGTATTTAGGGAGCATATAACAGCAGCTAGGGCGCATATAACAGAAGCTAGGGCACATTTATCGGTAGTCAGGGAGCATATAACGGCAATTAGGAATCATTTATCAGCAGTCAGGCGCTCTTTATCAACAGTAGGGATGCGTTTATCGACAGTTGGAATGCATTTAACGACAGTCAGGTGCTCTTTATCAACAGTTAGGCCGCATTTAACGACAGTTGGGCGCTCATTATCAACAGTTGGAATGCGTTTATCGACAGTCAGGTGCTCTTTATCAACAGTTGGAATGCATTTATCGACAGTTGGGTGACCTTTATCAACAGTTGTGATGCATTTATCGACAGTTGGGCGCTCTTTATCAACAGTTAGAATGCGTTTATCGACAGTCAGGTGCTCATTAACAACAGTTGGAATGCATTTATCGACAGTTAGGTAATCCTTATCAACAGTTAGCCCGCATTTATTGACAGTTAGACGCTCTTTATCAAGAGTTAAATCACATTTATCAACAATCACCAACACATCATCAGCAATCAGACACATCATGATCAATTAAGCCGAAAAGACAATCAACCAAAACTTTAACAACACAAATAAGAGAATTTTCACCAAAACATTAGCATAAAATACGCAATTATAACCATCATCCAACTAACGAACGACATAATGTTACAAGAATATTAACAAAATAATACATAACTTATTACCCGCGAACAAACTACATAACCATTGTCTTCACGCTCCACAGCAAATTTTTCTAAATAAATAACTTTAGGTTTGATGTCGATATTTCCCGGGAAATGTAATATTAGCTCAACAATTTGACTTATTTTTGTAAGACTAATCCAGTGGGGAATAGCAGGCACATTCTTAGTAAGAGGTGTCCGAGATGTTTGTACAACCAGCAGTTGATGCATTAACGGGAATGATTTCCCACCTTATTTTTATCGTAATAGCTTGGAAAGCCTTGGAGTCAGTCAATATTCAAGGGATTTTCAAGAAGGATCGAGAGCTCGAAAGTAAATTGCTGTTTATTTTACTCTCAATTGTGATAGGTACTACAGTAAGTAACTTTTTTCTCGATTTTATCCGTTGGTCAGGTCAATTGAGTTATTTGATGTAAAAAAGAAGTCGAAATTTGAAAGGTTTATTCTTGGTGTTTCGTGCCCACCCTTTGGATAAGAGGGGTGGAAATGATGAGAATATTATTTATTGGACTATATTTGATTTCTTTTATTTTTACGAACCATACAATCTATCAAACTACGAATTTAGATGACTTTATGGAAGACATTGAAACGTTCGATCAATATTTTAGAGAGAATGAATTGGACATTGATTCATTTTCCTTTACCATCCGAACAGAGTTAAATGAATCACAAGTTGAACGTTTAGAAAATACGTTAATAAAAAAAGATTCTTTAAAGGACTCCCAGAAAAACGATTCTTTACACGAAGAGTTTGATGTAACTCGTTTTGACCAACGCGGAAAAATCCAAGTCACTTATGTTCTTTCAGGGGATATCTGGAATGAGCAAGTGAAAAATGAAATTAAAGGCAAATTGAATGATGAAACCTTCAAGGAATTCTTTGAAAATGGGCTTTATTACTCTTGTTATCAATCTAAGCACAGTGATAGAATGAATAGTAATTTGTTTTTTGATAGAATACGAGAAGATTTTGACATTCAAGAAAAAAATATGCTTGATGAGTCAGGGTTTAAAGTATTAGGTGGCAAAACTGACCTAATAAAAACGAGTCTAAATGAAAGTCAGCATTCTATTAATATTCAATTAGCGATCAGAGAAGAGGTAGACGGTGCAACATTGACAATCGGAACACCTATCCTTGTAATTGAATATTAAATAACATACGGAATATCGATCACGGAGGGAAATGTTGTGGATAAAATCATTGTGACAGGAGGCAATCGACTTGAAGGAACTGTCCAAGTCGAAGGTGCCAAAAACTCAGTTTTACCTGTAATTGCAGCAAGCATCATGGCAAGTGAAGGAAAAAGTACACTCGACCAAGTGCCAACACTAGCAGATGTAGATACAATTAGTGAAGTTTTAAGATATATGAATGTGAATGTGTTTAGAGATGGTGGAAAGCTTCATATCGATGCGTCTGACACATTAAAGACAGAAACACCTTTTGAATATGTACGGAAAATGAGAGCTTCTGTACTTGTGTTGGGACCTTTACTGGCCAGGTATGGTCACGCAAAAGTCGCCATGCCAGGAGGCTGTGCAATTGGCTCCAGACCAATCGATCAACATTTGAAAGGTTTCGAAGCCATGGGTGCAGATATTCATGTAGGAAATGGATATGTAGAAGCATTTGCACCAGGAAAGTTGCAAGGCGCAAGAATTTATTTGGATTTCCCAAGCGTCGGCGCAACGGAAAACATTATCATGGCTGCAGCTTTAGCGGAAGGAACATCTGTCATTGAAAATTGCGCGAGAGAACCAGAGATCGTTGATTTAGCAAACTATATTAACCAAATGGGTGGTAAAGTAATCGGAGCTGGTACGGAAACAATTCGTATCGAAGGCGTTCCTGCATTGCATGGTGTCGAGCATACCATTATTCCTGACCGAATCGAAGCAGGGACATTCATGATCGCTGCAGCGCTAACAGGAGGAGACGTCGTCGTAAACGGCGCAATTCCAGGACATTTGCGCTCATTAATCGCGAAGATGAAAGAAATGGGTATTCGGATTGAAGAGTATGATGATGCTGTCCGTGTCACCGCCCGTGAAAAACTGAAGCCTGTCGATATTAAAACACTACCGTATCCTGGCTTCCCGACCGATTTACAATCGCAGTTCATGACACTGACAATGAAAGCAGAAGGTACTAGTGTCATCACGGAAACGGTCTTTGAAAATCGTTTCATGCATGTCGAAGAGTTCAGAAGAATGAACGCTGCAGCAAAAATCGAAGGACGTAGTGCCATCGTCAATGGTCCAGTCGAATTGCAAGGAGCAGAAGTTGCAGCAACCGATCTCCGTGCTGCTGCCGCACTCATCATCGCAGGCTTAGTCGCAGAAGGTCGCACTGAAGTCACTGAATTAAAACATTTAGATCGTGGCTATGTAAACTTTGAAGAAAAACTGAGATTACTCGGCGCAACAATCGAACGCGTAACGGATGAAGCAGAAGAACCAACAACGACAGATAAATTGGCAAAGTCTAGCTAACTAGCCGTACTCATTAATAAATCGATATAAGCTCACAGCCTATCTCTGAAAGGAGATGGGCTTTTTCACGTTGAGCAATCTATTAATCTTGATGTGAATTTTTTCTATAAAATTTCTATATTTTTGTTCTATCAAAGGTGCCTTTTACATAAAACTAGTAATAGTCAGGAGTTAATCAAAGGAGGAATTTCAAAAGTGAGAAAGGTACCAATCATCCTAGTTGCCACGTTACTTTCAGTCATTCTAGTGTTGCCTACGCTTCTTGTCATCCCGTTTGCCGAGGCATCGACGAAAGTGGATGAACAAGTAGAAAGTGAGCCAGTAACCGAAACAGAGACACCGAGTGAAGAACCAGTTGTATCTGTCTTTCGTCAGGAAAGCGAAGTCGTTGAAGAGGTACCACTTGAAGAGTATGTTGCTCTCGTGGTCGCTTCGGAAATGCCGATGAGCTTTGAAAAAGAAGCCATTAAAGCACAAGCACTTGCCGCAAGGACGTATATCGTGAAAAAAATGCTGACAGGAAGCGAGGAAGCATACGACGTGACCGATACGGTAAATGATCAAGTATTTAAAAGTGAAGAAGAACTCCGGGAAGACTGGGGCGTCGACTTCTCTGAAAGGTTCATGAAACTTGAGCAGGCTGTTAATGAAACAAAAGGTCAGATCATCACATATGAAGGAACGCCAATCACCGCCCAATTTTTCTCGACGAGTAATGGATATACCGAAAATGCGGAAGACTATTGGCAAAATGAAATTCCTTATTTAAAAAGTGTGTCGAGCCCATGGGATGAAAAGTCGCCTGAATTTAGTGAGCAAGAAGTCATTGCGATGCAAAAAGTCGCAGCCCAGCTAGATATTAATGCTTCGAATAATTTAACGGTATCGAATGTGAAACGAACCGAGAGTGGGCGAATTGCAGAACTAACGATCAATGGAAAAAGTTTCAGTGGACGTGAAGTCCGAGAAGCTCTAGGACTACGTTCCAATGATTTTACAATTGAAAAGAAAGATGACTATATTATTTTCAAAACGGAAGGCTATGGTCATGGCGTTGGCATGAGTCAATACGGAGCAAACGGAATGGCCAGAGAAGGAAAGACATATCAAGACATCGTCAAACATTATTATCAAGGAATCGACATTCAGACATTGGAAGAGGTTATGTAATACGGCCAAAACTTCTACTAATGAATAAACTCGAATTCTCTTCTTAACTACGGACTTCAATCAAAAATAAACATCCATTACCTCAGCAACCAAGAAAATTTTTGAAAATCGATGTATATATTCCACGTAATCGGTTCAGAATGGTTGCTGAGGTGATGAAAATGAGTGATAAGGAAAGAAAATTCCTTCGTCAATCAAAATGGAAAAGATTGACTCGTCAACGTTGGTTTTACCCAACACTCTACATTGGATTAGTCGCGGTCGTGTTAGCAGGGGTCATGATTTATCAGTTTAACGCAGCAGACGACACAGCTGAAGAAAATGCGAATGATTACAGCTGGAACGTCGAACAGAACGAGCTTATTGAAAGCAGCGAAGAAGATGCTGCAGAAGAGGATCAATTGGATGCACTTATCTTTTACAATAACCAGTATTACCAAAGCAAAGGAGTCGACATTACATCATCTGATGGCGAATCATTTGAAGTCATCGCGTCACTCACAGGTAAAGTTACGAGTGTAAAAGAAGATGATCTTCTCGGCAAAGTTGTTGAAATGGAACACGACGGTGAACGAGCGACAATGTACGCAAGCCTTTCAGAAGTGTATGTCAGTGAAGGTGACGAGTTAACCCAAGGTGACCCACTAGGTCTCTCCGGTGAAAATGTTTACTCGGATGAAGAGGTCTCAAAAGTCCATTTTCGATTGATGGAAGAAGGTCAGCCTGTCAATCCAGGGTTTAAGTAAAATAGCACAATGAGGAATCCCCCCTAAGCTGGGGGATTTTTTCATTCATCCATCAATTCACGATTTTTATTGAAGGACCTTTTCAATGACAGCCAGCTGAATAAAAAGAAAAATAGTGTAGCCAATAATCCCATCATGATCGGTTCGATGATGAGAAAGTCCCCACGTTGTGTGAAAAAATTAAACACCGTGAAAATGGCGCCAAATGATAAAGAACTCCTGAAAATATTTTTCCGTTCCTTATTATAATCCTTTTGTGTAGCAACCTCTGTATACTCGATCCCTGAAGATATATACCTGATGGTTACATAGAAAACAAAGATGCCAATAGATATTAGTGGGACGAGACTAGATTCAAAGGGGCCTATCAACAAAGAGAGAAATTGAGCGAGGGCGATTAACGCGCCGCCTTCAGCAATAAATACTAGAATTCTTTGCCGTTTGTATTCGTCTGTCGGTAAAAAGATCGATAGCCATGTTTTCAATTAGCTCACCTCCCAAAATAGTTCATCCAACGTTTGATCAAGCTCTTTCGCAATGGCGATACATAACTGGAGACTCGGATTATAATCCCCTTTTTCGATTAAGCCGATGGTTTGCCTTGTCGCTCCGACGCGTTTGGCTAACTGTGCTTGAGTTAAATCTTTTTTGATCCGTCCTAACTTCACTCGATTTTTCATAGAATACCCCTATACCTACATGCAAATTATAATGTACATTATGCAATTTATATATTACATCATTATTTCCACGAATGCAATAATACTTGCAAGAATATCAGTAGAGTAGCAAAATGGTTGATAAAAGTGAAAGGAGACTTATACATGAATATCGCTCGGATTGTTTTGGCTGTCATTGTCGTACTGATGGCGGGATATAGTTTAATCATGCGAGAACTTTGGTTAGCGCCTTACACATTGCTGGCTGTAGGAGTTCTTCAATTAATCACTGGAATAGTTGAAATGCGATTAGGTAGGAAAGGTTATAGTGCCCTTTCTTTTGCTTCGGCTGGCTTTGTTTTTGTCGTTATTATTGTCATTTTAGTACTAGCCTAACTAGGTAAGTCAATCAATCATTCCTCGATTATCATTCGGTCCTTCTTTGCTTGGTTGAGTGCGGCAAAGAGACCGAGGCTTCCTGAAAAAAATGTCGGAATCAAGCTATACCAAAGAAAATTCCAGTTATCTGTTGTGTAAGAGAAGATGATGAAAAAGATTGGGAAAAAGACCAACACGAAGATAGCGATCCGCAAACTCCACTTTGTACTACGCTTCATAAAACGCACCTACTTTTTTATTTTTATCATACAATAACTAACAGAATATTTACACATCTTTTCACCAATAACGAAAGTGTGCTCATAATCGACCTCCTGAGTGAATAAACTGTACCAACACATCAAAGAGTTGACAACTTCAGGAGGCGAGACGTTTGCATGATCACATCAAAGAAAGAACATTAAAGATTGCGGCGCATTTATTAGACTCCAGGCAAACCGTCAGGAGAATCGCAAAAGAATTTGGTGTTTCTAAAAGCACTGTCCATAAAGACCTGACAGAAAGACTGCCGAAAATTAACCCGGCACTGTCCAAGGAAGTAAAAAGCGTTTTAGAATATCATAAATCGATTCGACATTTGCGTGGCGGAGAAGCAACCAAACGAAAGTACACAGAAAAAGATGAGATGGAAACTGTATAAGACAAACATACACCTAACCGGTTCCGACCGGTTTTTATTTTTTGTGCATTTGTATAGTGAGCTCACGACGCGGTGCTTCATCATTTATATAATGAGCTGCCCAGGCGATGTAAGTTCTTCGTGAAATATGCTCCCTAATTTCGATTATTTGTGCCCAAGCCTACTGATATGCGACCTACTTCTTGCTATATGGTCCCAAAATCGTGATATATGTGCCGCGCCTATGAATATATGCTCCCAACCTCAGAATATATGCACCCGACGCGCTGTCCCGCCACGTTCGCAGTATGCTGATTAAACTGCCACTCCTTTCGTGCGATATGCTCCCTAATTCTAATTATTTGAGCCCCAATCTACTGATATGCGACCTCCTCCTTACTATATGGTCCCAAGTCTGAAACATATGTGCCGGATTCATGAATATATGCTCCCAACCTCGGAATATATGCGCCCACCGTGCTGTTCCGCCACGCTCGTAGTATGTTAATTAATTATCGTCCCGTCATTCGAGGAATATGCTCCCTAATTCTAATTATTTGATCCCCAATCTACTGATATGCTCCCTCCCCCTTACTATATGGTCCCAAGTCTGGAATATATGGACCCGATCTATGAATATATGCTCCCAACCTCAGAATATATGCTCCCGACGTGCTGTCCCGCCACGCTCGTAGTATGTTAATTAATTACCGCTACGTCATTCGAGGGATATGCTCCCTAATTCCGATTATTTGAGCCCAAGCCTACTGATATGCGACCTCCTCCTTACTATATGGTCCCAAGTCTGGAATATATGCACCTGATCTATGAATATATGCGCCCCAATCGTAAATATATGAGCCTTTCTTTTCTCTAAAAAAGCCTTGCGCTTTACGTTAACGTAAATGATATACTTTAATCATAAGAATATTCTGACAAAAAGGTGGTGATTCATTGGAAAGAACTTATTCGATTGCTGAAGTAGCTGACCGATTTGGTGTGTCTCATCGCACGATTCGTTATTACGAGGAAGTAGGATTGATTCATCCGAAGCGGACAGCGACTGGGCAACGAATATTTACCAGGAAGGAACTCACACAGCTTCAACTGATTTTTCGTGGAAAAAAGTATGGATTCAAACTCGATGAGATCAAGGAAATGGTTCTGTTATTTGAAGAAGATCCGACAGGGAGGGAGCAACTGAAGCGGACGATTGAGTATGGAGAGGAAAAGATGGCTGAAGTGACCAAGCGGATCAATGAACTCGAACAGCTCAAAAAAGAAATGGAAATGTTTTTGGACACGTTTCGAAATGAATTAACCAAAATGGAGGAGGAAGTAAAATGAATTTATCGACTTTATTAAAGGTGCACGCCAATAAGCAGCCAGATCATGAAGCATTGGTCAGTCCAAGCGAACGGGTCAGTTACCGAGAGTGGGATGAGCGCGTGAATCGCATGGCCAATGGGTTAAGGAATTTAGGTTTTAAAGAAGGAGATAAGTTGATCATTCATTTGCCAAATGTGCCTGAGTTTTTATATTTATATATGGCGGCAATCCGGCTGAAAGGACTGGCCATCCCGATCAATGCGAAGCTAACTCAAAAGGAAATCCAATACATTGTTGACCATAGTGAAGCTGAATTTTTCGCAACACATGAATTGTTGTTTGAAGCATCAAAAGGTCTCGCAGATGAAAATGATTTAACGTTTATTAAAACAGGAGAAGCGGCAGGTAAGTGGCTTTCCGTGAATCAGTTATTGAGCGAAAATTCGACTGCGATTGATTGCGATGCAACAGAAAATGATGAAGTATCGATTTTGTATACCTCTGGAACGACAGGTGATCCGAAAGGTGTCGTATTCACACATCGAAGCATTTTGACTGTCTCGACGATGATCAGTATCGAAATGACGATGAATGAGCATAGCCGTGTTTTGCATATGATGCCACTTAGCCATTCAGCGCCACTGCATTTGTTCATGGGAGCTGCACTGTATACTGGCGCAACGCACGTTTTAGCACCGACATTCACACCGGACCTTTTATTGCAAATGGTCTCTCAAGAAAAAGTGACGCATTTCTTTGGTGCACCTGTAGCGTATCTTTTATCTGCCAAACAGCCGAACATCAATGAGTTTGATTTATCATCCATGGAATATTGGGTGTACGGCGGCGCACCACTTGGACAAAATGAAGTCAAATTCGTGAAAGAGAAATTTAAAACTGAAAATTTATGGTGTGTCTATGGCCTGACAGAAGCAGGACCAAGCGGAACATTGTTGAAAGCAGACGAACATACGGAAAAATCGGGAAGTATCGGGCGCCGTGCTGCCTTGAATACGGAAATTCGACTCGTTGATGAACAAGGTCAAGATGTTGCACAAGGAGAACCGGGGGAAATCATCCTCCGTGGTGAAGGAAATATGAAAGAATACTATAAAGCACCTGAGAAAACAGCTGAAACATTAAAAGACGGCTGGCTTTATACCGGTGATATCGCCGTGCAAGATGAAGATGGTTATTATTGGGTGATTGACCGGAAAAAAGATGTCATTATTTCCGGTGGAGTAAACATTTTTCCGACTGAAGTCGAACAGGAATTGGTCCAGCACCCAAGCATTGAAGACGTAGCCATTGTTGGCATTCCTCATACGGAATGGGGCGAAACTGCGAAAGCATTTGTGGTGTTGAATGAACCCGTCGATGACTTGGAGAGTAGCTGTAAAGCGTTTCTTGATGGACGGGTAGCAGACTATAAAATTCCAAAACTTTTTGCGGAAGTGGAAGCGTTACCACGAAATGCGACTGGAAAATTACTGCGGAATCAATTACGGGATTCTGCCGAAGAGATGACATCCAATTAATCGAATCAGCTAGGAGGATGAAAAATGACAGAGAAAAACTTTTACACATCAGATCCATTATTGCAGAAACTATTGAAGCGGTCATTGCCAGAAGCATTTTTTGCCTATGCCGATGAAAAACTGACGGTATTTGGCGAAAGAGTCGCCGGTGCAATTGATGACCGTGCCGTTCATACGGACCGAGAAGGACAGCCACAGTTGATCAAATACGATAAAATGGGCAATGAAATCAATGAAGTTTGGGTGAATGAAGGCTACCGGGAAACCGTGAAAGAGACATATGAAACGGGCATTGTCGGCTATGTTCACAAGGAAATTCCTGAGCTTGGCCATCAAGGGAATTATGTGTACTCGTATGCGCAAGGCTACTTGCTTTCCCAAGCGGAACCGGGCTTTTATTGTCCAGTGACATTGACCATGGCGACAAGTTATTTAATTGATCACTATGCCGATGAAGCATTACGGAAAAAATATTTACCGCATGTCATCGCAACAGGCGATACAGAGCTTTATGAAGGCGCAACGTTTTTAACTGAGCGACAAGGCGGCTCGGATGTCGGTGCGAATGAAGTTTCTGCTGAAGCGGCTGGATCGGATGCGTATGGGGAAGTCTACCGCATCACTGGTGAAAAATATTTTGCCAGTAACACTGGAATGGCCGGTGTCGCGATGGTTTTGGCAAGGATCCCAGGAGCCGAGGAAGGTACTAAAGGATTGAGTTTATTTTTAGTCCCATGGGAAGAAAACCGGGTGGAAAACCGCGCGAAAGTAAGGCGGTTAAAAGACAAACTCGGCGTGCGAGCCGTCCCTTCAGCGGAGGTGGAATTTGACCAAGCGAAAGGATACCTCGTCGGTGATCCGAAAAAAGGATTCAAGTATATGATGGAAGCGTTGAATCTTTCGCGCGTATGTAATGCGATTGCTTCCCTAGGGATCATGCGTCGCGGCTATGTTGAGGCGAGAGACTATGCTGAAGATCGACGCGCATTTGGCGGGAAACTTACGGATTACCCGATGGTCCGCGAAACATTAGCGAACCTTGCTTCAAAATTGGAAGTGGAAATGACAGCCATTTTTGAGTTGATTGAACGCTTCGATCAAGTGATGACGAAAGGAGCAAACCCTTCAGAAGAAGAGCAAGCCATGCTCCGGTTATTGATTGCATTATTGAAAAAAGAATCGGCGGAGCAAGCCATCCACTTCTCCCATGAATCGATTGAAATGCATGGTGGAAATGGCTATATCGAAGACTTTGTCACCCCACGACTATTGAGAGATGCGCAAGTGTTGACGGTTTGGGAAGGAACAGCGAATATTTTAGGCTTGGAAGTCGTTCGATTAATGCGCAAATACAACATTCATCAAACGTTTGTTCAAGAAATGAGTGAGCGGTTGGCTAATCTGGATTCGGCAGCTGTTTCGCTAAAAACCCCAGTGGAGCAAGCGTTACAAAAACTGACCAGCATGCTGGAAAAACTCGTTCAGCTCGATGAACAAACCCAACTGCTCCATCCGAAAAAGGTCGCCGTCCAAATGACGAAAATCTTCGAAGGCGTCGTTGCATTAGAAACGATTTCGTCGGAAGATCCACGGTCACAAGCAGTCTCAGAAGTTTTTTTACAGCAGACATTCGGTAGTGACGCGGATTTGTCGGATGCTCCTTTACGACATTTTGATGCGATTGTTTTCGAAAAGAAAAGTGTGAATAAAGAAACAGAATCAGTAAAGTAAGCTTAAGGGACCAGGCTGTAACCGGCTTGGTCTTTTTCTTTGGTTGAAAGCAAATAAGCAAAGTCACGTTCCGTATCGAAAGCAAGTTGATAAGAAGCACCTTTATTTTTCCCAATCAACGTTTGTTTGGCTAACAAATTTCGAGCGACTTTCCTTGAATCAATTTGAAAGAGCCACCTTGCTTCGCGATTTGTGATCTGATCATTAAATAAGAGGTAAAAATCTTTCAGTGCATCAATATGGGTAGATTTTGACGAATGTCCACAAGATTCACATTGCCAATAACCGTGATTACGTTTCATGGATGAAAAGTCACAAGCGGGACAGATGACACCTGGCTGAATGGCTTTTGGTGTCAGTTGATATTTATGGAATAGATCGACCTGTAACGGTTTGTTCTCTTGAATCATTTGTTGGCCAATCGAATGGAGTGTTTGGTTTGATAAAAAATTTTGCGGATATTTATGATGAAGTTCGTTATACGTATCGGCAAGCTTGTTTGCATGGATAATGCGTGGATCAACATTTTGCTCATCTGAGCGCGTCAAATGAACGTGATTATTTACAAATACGACGAGCGATTCGACCGGAATCCCAGAAACGCCAAAATCATTGAGCCAATTTTGTAGATGAAAGGCTTGATTTTCAGCTTGGATGATTGGATCTTGAAAGGATTGAACCTGGCCGCTGGTTTCCCGGGTCATCAATCCGAACCCATGGTCAAAATTTACCTTTCCGGAAAGGTTTTTCACTTCAATTAAAAGAATGAAATTTGGATGTAGAATCACCGTGTCGATCTGAAAATTTTGCTTATGCTGCAAGCGGAGACTATGTAATAAGAAATTTTCCGATCGGTTGAAGCGATGTAAATAGTAATCGAGCGCCAACTCCCCGCGGTAACCGGAATTGTACAATGCCCAGTCGTTGACGATCTTCTGATATTTCGGGTGATTTTGCGGAAGCCTTCTTTTATGTGCAGCGAGCTTTAATAAGGCAAGTGGTACTTCATGATTTTTCATTAACATGACTATCTTGCTCCTTTCTTATATTAAAATTGATATCCAAGAGGAAGTCAAAATGGGATAAAACGTTTATCCACAGGGCAAAGTGACATTATTTCTG
Organism: Allobacillus halotolerans; assembly: GCF_018967645.1. Classification (GTDB taxonomy): domain Bacteria; phylum Bacillota; class Bacilli; order Bacillales; family Alkalibacillaceae; genus Allobacillus; species Allobacillus halotolerans. The sequence continues at coordinate 20,652 of NZ_JAHLZF010000024.1, forward strand.
GTTTGTTGTTTCTGAGTTCGTTATAAGATGAGAAAATTCATTTTTGGACAAAAATGAATTTTATTCCGATTAATATTTTGGTGGATATGCGCCCTGAATGTGTGGATATGGTCCCTGTTTTGATGTATATGGTCCGTTAAGAAAGATATATGCACCTGGTGAGAGAGAATATGCCCCCATGTTTGAGATCTATGAGACCGAAGCGGAGAAATATGATCCCGGCGCGCCAACTAAGCTAGGGAGCGGTGGATATGCGCCCTGTCCGTGAATAAATGGTCCCTGGTATAGCGTATATGGTCCGTAATGAAAGATATATGCAGCCGATGAGAGAGAGTATGCTCCCGAGTCCAAGATATATGAGACCAAAGCGAGAATATATGATCCCGGCGCACCATCTCAGCTAGAGGGCACCCGATATGCGCCCAACCTCACGAGATATGCTTCCACGTCCACCCGATATGCACCCATATCAAAGGGTTATGAGACGTAAACTTAAATATATGCACCTACGAGCGTAAAATATGCGACCAAACTCAAAATATATGCGCCCCCACCGCTAAAACACCTGCCCCCCACGCAAAAACATCCGCCCCAACGTAGAAACCTCCACCAATAACGCTAAAACCCCCACCAATAACACTAAATCCCCCACCTCCCACCCAAAACGGCAAACTCCAAAAAGAATGTGACACCTTGCAAAAAAAGTGATAAAATATGATGATAGAATAAATTTAAAATTTGTGCATGTGTCAGGAGGATCAATCGTTCATGTTCGCTAGAGATATTGGGATCGACTTGGGAACGGCGAATGTGCTCATTCACGTTAAAGGTAAAGGGATTGTTTTGAATGAGCCAGCTGTTGTTGCAATGGATCGGAATACGGGAAAAGTTTTGGAAGTTGGACAGGCAGCACGTCAGATGGTTGGGCGTACGCCAGGAAATATCGAAGCGATTCGTCCGTTGAAAGACGGTGTGATTGCTGATTTTGATGTGACCGAAGCGATGTTGCGTTATTTTATAGAAAAAATTAATGTTCGCGGTATGTTCTCGAAGCCACGGATTCTTGTTTGTTGCCCGACGAATATTACGAAGGTTGAGCAAAAAGCAATCAAAGAAGCGGCTGAAAAGAGCGGCGGAAAACGCATTTATTTAGAAGAAGAGCCGAAAGTTGCGGCTGTCGGTGCGGGAATGGATATTTTCCAGCCGAGCGGTAACATGATTATTGATGTTGGTGGAGGAACGACGGACGTTGCAGTATTGTCGATGGGCGATATCGTTACTTCAGAATCCATCAAAATGGCTGGGGATAAATTCGATCAGGAAATTCTTCAATACATAAAGCGCAAATATAAATTGTTGATCGGTGACCGGACGTCTGAGGACATTAAAATCAATGTAGCGACTGTATTCCCTGAGGGACGCAATGAATCGTTGGATATTCGTGGTCGTGACTTGATTTCAGGTTTGCCAAGAACCATCACAGTCAACTCAACAGAAATTGAAGAAGCGTTACGTGAGCCAGTCAGCTTAATTACACAAGCGGCTAAATCCGTTCTTGAAAAAACACCACCAGAGCTATCAGCGGACATTATCGACCGCGGTGTGATCATTACGGGTGGAGGCGCGTTGTTGCACGGACTTGATCAGCTATTAGCTGATGAGCTCAAAGTACCTGTATTTATTTCAGAAGATCCAATGAGTGCAGTTGCAAAAGGTACAGGCATCATGCTTGGCAATATCGATAAACTACCGAAAAAGAAAATCGGTTAATAAAAATTTACAAATGTATGAGGGGGAACGAACATGTTAAGAGGACTGCATACGGCAGGTTCAGGAATGATTGCGCAGCAGCGATATCAAGATTCGTTGTCGAATAATATGTCCAATGCGTTAACACCGGGTTATAAACAAGACCGAGGGACATTCCGAGCGTTCCCGGAAATGCTGATCCAGAACATGCAATCACAGTCGCTTCCGACAAAGCGAAACGTGAATATACCGAATAACCAGATCGTCGGCTCCCTTCATACAGGTACATATATGCAAGAAGATGTTCCGTTGTTTACTCAAGGAGATGTCGAAGAGACAGGTGTTTCAACCGATTTGGCCTTGATCAATCAGACGACACCCGATGAAACTGGGTTTTTGTTTTTCACCGTCACGAATGAACAAGGGGAAGCACGCTTGACGCGGAACGGGAATTTCACTGTTGATGCAGAGGGTTATCTAACGACATCAGACGGGTATTACGTAATGGATACGAATAATGAACGGATTCAAACCGGATCAGAAAACTTTGAAGTGACGGCAAATGGCCAAGTCATTTCACCGGTAGACAATACAGCCATTCAAATCGCCTACCAAGAGAATACCAATGCATTAACAAAAGAAGGCAACAATCTTTGGGCACTTGAAGAAGGCGCAGCAATCGGGGATGCGCGCGCAACGGAAGGCGTGAATTTTTCCATTAGCCAAGGATCGCTGGAACGCTCGAACGTCGACCCACAGCAAATGATGACGGAAATGATGCGTTCGTACCGGATGTTCGAAATGAACCAGCAAGTCGTTCGGATGTTTGACCAAAGCTTGGATCTAGCGGCGAATCAAGTCGGCCGTTTACGTTAAGGTGATTAGGAGGAAAAGCCCGTGAGAAATATGTACAATGCTGCGACGATGATGAATCAGCTCCAGCATCGGATGGATCAATCCGCCAATAATTTGTCGAACATGAATACCCATGGTTACAAAGCACGACAAAGTAATTTCTCATCATTGATGTTTCAGCAAATCGACAATATGCTTAGGTTTGATGCCGATTCACCGCGAATGACACCAGAAGGAATCCGAGTAGGATCAGGTGCTAAACTGGCTCATACGAATATTTTGATGGACCAAGGAACGATTCAGACGACAGACCGACCACTTGACGTCGCGATCGAACATGCCAATCAATTTTTTGTCGTCAACGCACCGAACGCCAATGGTGAAACTGAACAGCAGTACACACGTGCTGGGAATTTTTATTTACAGCCTGTCAACGATAATGAACAAGTGATGCTGACCGACTCAAACGGAAATCCTGTCCAAGGGAACGATGGACCGATTATTATCGATCATACGTTTGATCAAATTGAAATCACAGCAGATGGACGTTTGGAAACAACGACGGGCGACCAAAGAGAAACCGTTGCAAATATTCAGCTCGTCCAAATTGACTTACCGCGGACGTTGGAAAACGCCGGTGGAGGAAATTACCGTTTGGATGCAGAAGGATTGGGTGTTCCGGTAGATGAAATCGTAACAGGAATCCCAGCAGAAGCAGTAACTTTACATACACGATCGTTGGAAGCTTCCAACGTCAACTTCGCACAGGAAATGACTCGAATGATTGAATCACAACGTGCCTATTCATTGAACAGCCAATCGATTACACTCGGCGACCAAATGATGGGGCTTATCAATAGTATGCGTTCGTAATCACGAGCAAGAGGAATTGAGGGAAAGCACATGACTTCAGACGAAAAACATGAAAATCAAGAAAACAAAGACATTCAATCGAATACACTGGATCAGGAAACCCGTGCCAACTCCAATTCAACTGAACGCACCGATACAGAAAAAGTAGAAAAAACCGAACAGCAAACAACGAATGAAAATCTAGAAGCAGAATCAGACACCGAGTTGCCACCGAAGCCTGAAGGCCAAGCAGAGCTTGAAGCCAAACAAGCTGAAGGATATGAACATGTCAGCGAGAGCGCCGTCAACTTGCACCATGTTGGCGAATTGGAACCGTCCGATATTCCGCCAAGTTTAGGTGGAGAAGCGGAAATCAATTTCCCGTGGGATGAAGAAGACACAGCAGATGCTGAACTTTCCGAAGAAAATGAAACGGAAGAAGCCGAGCTCCCGGCAAAAACGGAAGAAGCTGAATTGCCGGCTGAAACCGAGGACGCAGCGGTGCCAGCTGAAGCGGAAGAAACTGCAGAACAGACGCCAGTCGAAGAAAACACCGTACAGACACCGGAACAGGCAGCGAAGCAACAGACTGAAGCGGAATACCTTGCTGAACTTCCTTTTGTTAAAATTTTTAATCCACAAAATCGTGATGAAGCAACGAAAATTTTCAAAATGGGTGAACTGGAAAAAGCCAATGATTCAACTGACGACCCTACAGTCGTTGCAGGACAAGCAGCAAAAGAAGATGATGAGTCAAAACAACCGAAGAATCGGAAAGAAGCGAGAAAAGCCAAACGGGAAGAACGGAAAAAGAATCCACGCGGACCGATTCGTTATTTACCGGTATGGTTACGTTTATTGATCGTTATTGCCCTTTGTTTCGCCGGTTTGGTCGTGGGCCTCATGGTTGGCTACGGTTTGATCGGTGACGGTGAAAACCCACAAGACGTCTTGAAAATTGAATTTTGGGAAAGCATTTACGATTATATTCAAGGAAAATAATCAAATGAGGAGGAGTCTTCATGTTGGATATTGAGCAGATTAAACAAGTAATTCCCCACCGTTATCCTTTCTTGCTTGTCGACCAAATCGAAAGTGTCGAAGAAGGCAAAAGTGCAGTCGGATACAAAAACGTTACGGCAAACGAACCATTTTTCCAAGGACATTTCCCGAACTACATGGTGATGCCTGGTGTATTGATTGTTGAAGCACTCGCACAAGTCGGAGCAGTCGCTATTTTAAAAATGGAAGAAAACCAAGGCAAGCTTGGCATGTTTACCGGAATCGACAAATGCCGATTTAAACGCCAAGTGAAACCAGGCGACCGACTGAAATTGGAAGTCGAAATGGTGAAATTAAAAGGACCAATTGGAAAAGGAAAAGCGAAAGCAACCGTTGATGGAGAGCTGGCATGCGAAGCGGAGATCATGTTTGCCATCGTTGACCCAGAGAAGTAATGATAAAAAGGACAAATCATCTGGATTTGGTCTTTTTTTAATGGTTTCGATGATAAAAGTATTGTTTTATGGAAAAATTAAATAAGGAATATATAAACCATAAAATTAAGAATATCAGTGCTAAGAAACTGACTGTCATCAAAATTTTTCCGATAGTCGTTTGAAAAACATCATTCAATATGAACGTCACAGCTGAATAAGCAACAGCTAAAATCAAAAAAGTTTTTTTATTCAACCTAAATCCCCCGATTGTTTCCGAAAATTTATTTAAACCAAGTGTATCACATTTTTAGGCTCGCTTTACGTCAAACAGCGTCAAAGAAAGTAGCGTATAAAATGATTTTCTCAGAAAAAGTTGATTAAAGAACCCTCCTCTGGAAATACTACAGATTGATTAATCTTTTAGGAGGGACATAATGAAATCATCACTCATGAAGTCGTTGCTTGCTCTTTTCTTAGTGGTGGGTGCACTTGCCGGGTGTGCTGACTCTGAAGACGAAGAACCAACGAATCAAGAACAAGATAATATGGAAGAGCAAGAAAACGGTGATCAAGGTATGAACGGCGATCAAGGCGATAATGGTGACCAAGAAATGAACGGTGACCAAGGAGATAACGGTGGTGGCCAAGGCGAAAACGGTGACCAAGGTATGAATGGTGACCAAGGCGGCGATGAAGATCCAATGCAAGATGAATTGGATCAAGAGCAAGACGAAAACGAAGATAACTAAACAAGTAAATGGCTGGCCTTTGATATCTAAGGTCAGCCATTTGTTTTTTAAAAAAATCATATCTACATAATGCCCAACTATGTTCAATCATTCGACAAATCACCTCATCCCTAGTAAATATCCAACAAATTAACAGAACAATGAGCAAAATGTTCTAAATAAGAACAAATATTTGTCAAAATAAATTGAAAATTATTGTAAGTTCATCTATATTAAAGGAGTAATTTGCTTCTTCACCTAAATTTAGTTAAAAACATAGAAAGGAATGTGAAGAGAAAGTGACTAGTCGATCCATCCAAAAGATCCAGCATTACACAATTAACGCTAAAACGCTGATGATTTGCCCTGATGTCGACCCACACCAATGCTTAATTTATGAAGGAGAAGACCTTTACTTATGCGAATCGACATCATTCGATATCGTCGATCAATCATGCATGAGTAGGGGCACAACATTAGACGGAAGAAGGCAAGCCGTCAAATCCATCTTAGAAAATAAACATAAACCGCCCATTCCCATCGATACAGAAAAGGGACTTATTTTTATGCCGACAAAAATCATGCGGGATATCGAATGTGCATGGATTTCATACAACCACTTACATACTGTCAATGCACATCCAGACGACCCGTCAATATCCAATATTACATTCGCCAACGGACTCACATATGAAGCACTCGTCAGTAAGAAACAACTGACGAAGCAAATCGTAATGGCTGGTCACGTATTTGGTCATTTCAAGAAAGGCAGTTTCTTAGGATAAAATGTGAGCATTTCTATTGAAGGATAGAATCGTATTTTTGTGAGCTGCCGGGAGCACACCTATTCGACGGTAGGCATGATTTTTTGCTCGCTACGGTCGAATAGAGCTGTTCTATTGAACGGAAGCGTCGTGATTTTGCTTGCTACGGTCGAATAGAGCTGTTCTATTGAACGGAAGCGTCGTGATTTTGTTTGCTACAGTCGAATAGAGCGTTCCTATTGAACGGAAGCGTTGGGATTTTGCTTGCTACGGTCGAATAGAGCTGTTCTATTGAACGGAAGCGTCGTGATTTTGTTTGCTACGGTCGAATAGAGCTGTTCTATTGAACGGAAGCGTTGGGATTTTGTTTGCTACGGTCGAATAGAGCTGTTCTATTGAACGGAAGCGTCGTGATTTTGCTTGCTACAGTCGAATAGAGCGGTCCTATTCAACGGAAGGGTTGGGATTTTTCTCGCTACGGTCGAATAGAGCGCTCCTATTGAAGCGAAGACATGAATTTTCACTCGCTATCTGCGATTAGAGAGGAGAAGATAATAAGACATCAAAAAGCTAGGCGATCAGCCTAGTTTTTTTCATGGAATGTAACAATATTTTCACTTGCCATATGGCATCTATTTCTGTATTGTAGTGACTATGACTGACTGGTCATTCTAGTATTGGAGATGACAGAATTGAAGGATAAAAAAACCGAAATTATCGAAGCAAGCATTGAGCTATTTGCCAAGAAAGGCTTTCATACCACGTCGGTGCAGGAAATCGTGAATAAAGCTAACGTGGCAAAAGGCTCGTTCTATACGTATTTTCAATCGAAAAATGAGCTGATTTTTTCAATCTATACGTATTATTCCAGTTTAACGCAAAACAAAATGGATCAAGTAAAAGAGCGATTCGACGATCCAAGAGAAGCGTTCAAAAAGCAACTTGAAATTTTCTTTGAGTTATTGAAGTCGAATAAATCATTGATTGTGATGCTCATGCAAGGACAAATTTCAATCGATAAAGATATCGAGTCTCTCATTCAACAATCGAAACAAAGAAATTTCAAGTGGGCAAAAGAAAATCTTGCAGCCATTTACGGTGAAGACTTTCAGCCATACCTGAACGATGCCGCAATTTTGTTGAATGGAATCGTTCACGGGTATGCAAGTTGGCTCGTCGGTGATAACGCTGATTTTGAAACCGACCGACTCGCGGCATTTACTGTCAGACGATTGGATGATGTTTGCTTTGGCATGCAGCAACAAAATGAAGAACCGATGATTCAGGAATTACCTGATTATTTACAAGAAAAAGCCCTGATTGCGCAGGAGATTGAATGGAAGTTATCCAATGAAGTCGAATCAAATGAAACGACTGAAAAAGCAATCGAAGCGATTCACGTGTTACATGAAGAGTTCAAAAAAGAACATCCCCAACCAGTTGTCATTCAATCGATGCTTCAATTAGTCGAAGAAGTGGAAAGCACACGGACAGAAGTGAACCGCCTCAGGAGATTGATTGGATGATTCTCATAAAGGCGGATTCGTAAACATAAAATGTCAACTTGGGCTGAGCGGCAGACCTCGAGTCAAATGCATTTGCCATAAGGCGTGCTGGCTGTTCAAAGAAACTGTCTAACTGTTCAAAAGCACGTCGTGACCGTTCAAAGTCAGCATCTAACTGTTCAAAAGCGCGCCGCGACCGTTCAAAGTCAGCATCTAACTGTTCAAAAGCGCGCCACGACCGTTCAAAGATAGCATCTAACTGTTCAAAAGCGCGCCGCGACCGTTCAAAGTCAGCACCTAACCGTTCAAAAGCACGGCGTGAACGTTCAAAGTTAGCGTCTAACTGTTCAAAAACGCGCCGCAACCGTTCAAACCGAGCATCCAACTGCTCAACCAAAACGCACAACCGCCCACCGAAAATCATCGAATGGGCATATCACCAAACATAATAAAAAAATAACAAGGGAGTAAGGAGTGAACATCATGTTCAAACGTATTTTCATGACATTGATTCTCATGACCGCGCTAGTTTTAGCCGCATGTAGTGATGATTCAAATGAAGACGAAAACAATGAAGAAGAAGCAGCCGACATTCCAGTGGAAGTCGCGAAGACTGCTGAGAAAGATTTCACGAAAGAACACACATACATTGCACGAACAACGCCAAGTGATCAAATGCCAGTGATTCCGCAAGGTGCTGGTGAAGTGACGGAACTGCATGTGGAAGCAGGTGAATCCGTTGAGGAGGGTGACGTCTTAGCGAAAATCAAGTCACCTCAATATGGAACGATTGAACTGGAGAGCCCGATGGATGGCCAAGTTCAAAACTTGAACATGAAAGAAGACCGACCTGTTTCAACGGAAGACCCAGCAGCGGTGATTATCGCGGAAGACTCCGTTTTGTTGAATTTCTCGATTACCGCAAGTGACCGGGAATTTATTGCGAAAGATGATGAAATCAACTATAGTATGTCAGCCGTTGACGACGAAGGGAAAGCGACGGTGAACAGTGTGTCCGCAACAGCAGAAGAAAATGGTCTATTTGCCGTGGAAGCGGAAATCGACATTACAGAGAAAGACAATTTTCCGATTGGCACAACCGCTCAAGTTCAATTAGAGGAAATGGTCCAAAAAAATGCACTCGTTGTTCCGACCAATGCGGTCATTAATCAAGGGGAAGGCCAGCTCCTCTTTAAAGTCGTCGACAATAAAGCTGTCGCTGTCGACATTGAAGTCATTTCGATGCAATCAGAAGAAACAGCCGTCAAACCTGTCAATGAAGGCGATCTGTCTGCAGGAGATCAAGTCGTGATCACAGGACAAACAGCCATTTCTGACGGCCAAGCGGTACAGATTGTCGGGGAGGACGAATAAATGTCTTGCCAACCAGCTATTACAGAAAGAAATAAACACGTAACTCAAAAGGGGGGCGTCTAAATGAAAAAACTCATCGAAACGTCGATTAAACGCCCAGTCGGCGTCATCATGATTATTTTGGCGATTATCGCACTCGGTTTTATTTCATTCAGAAATTTATCCGTTGATTTATTTCCGGAAATTGATTTGCCGATTGCCGTTGTTGCGACATCTTATGATGGTGCCGCGCCACAGGAAGTCGAAGAGCTTGTCACAAAGCCGATCGAATCGTCGGTCAGTACAATAGAAGGAATCGAGCAAGTCCAGGCACAATCACAGCCAGGGAGCTCCCTTGTGATGATGATGTTTTCCATGGATACGAATCTCGATAATGCCTTACTGAACGTACGAGAATCCGTCGATCAAGTGAGTGGATTTCTCCCTGAATCAGCAAATTCACCGAGTGTACTCCGATTCGACCCAGCGCAAATGCCTGTGATGTGGATCGGACTGACGGGTTCCGATAAAGCGGAATTGCAACGCATAGCTGAAAATGATATCCAGCCATTGTTCGAGCGCCAAGCGGGCGTTGGTTCCGTGCAGATTGAAGGTGGAGAGACGGAAGAAATCCAAGTCCAACTCGACCAACAAAAACTCACGCAATATGGCATGAACTCACAACAGGTCATGCAAGCCGTCCAAAGCGCAAACCAGTCGATGTCCGCCGGTGTGATCGAGCGCGGAGACCAGGAGCTTCAACTACGGATTCCTGGTGACTATGAATCGATCGATCAAATTCGTGAAACGCGAATCCAAACACCGCAGCAAACGTTTATCCGCTTGGATGACATTGCGACCGTTGAACGAGCAACATTGGAGTCCAGCGGTTTATCGATGGTGAACGGGGAAGAAGCGGTTGTCTTAAGCATTTTAAAACAAACCGATGCCAACACGGTCTCTGTTTCCGACGAAATCCAATCTGCGATCAAAAAAGCAGAGAAAGATCTACCGGAAGGCATTCAAGCACAAACCGTTTTCGATAACGCAGAATTTATCCGGATGTCGATCAGTTCCGTTATCCAAAACTTATTGCTCGGAGCGGTTTTTGCGATATTGATTTTACTCTTATTCTTGAAAAGCTTCCGGGCGACACTCGTTATCGGTTTATCAATCCCGATTGCGGTTATTTCAACGTTCACATTAATGTACTTTACCGGTGAAACGGTGAACATCCTGACAATGGGTGGACTCGCACTCGGAATTGGAATGATGGTCGACTCGGCGATTGTCATACTCGAACATATCGTCACCTACCGAGAACGCGGTTATTCGATGAAAGAAGCCGCCCGACTCGGAGCAACGGAAATCGCCCCAGCAGTAATCGCGTCGACAACGACAACCTTGGTCGTCTTCTTGCCGATCATTTTCGTCGAGGGCATTGCATCCGAAATATTCGCGCCACTCGCATTAACCGTAGCGTTTGCGTTGATTGCGTCCTTGATCGCATCGATTACATTAATTCCGATGCTGTCATCGAAACTTTTGACAAAAGCGATGCAAGACAGTGGCAGACGATATTGGTTCGACCGGTTCTTGGATAAAGTCGTTGCCATTTATCAAAAAATGCTACGTGGCGTGTTACGTTTCCGAAAAACATCAATATTAGGAACACTCGCCATTATTGTCGCGACATTGTTCCTCATTCCGCAGCTCGGAGCAGCATTTATCCCAGAAGCGGACCAAGGACAAATTGAAATTTCTGTTGAAACACCAACAGGAACGACACTCAGTGCAACACGAGAAGTCGTTGATCAGGTCAATGAAGTCATTGCCAAAGATTCCGATCTCGTGGAATCCAACTACTTGTCCGTCGGTTCCGGAGGTCAAGGCGGCCCGATGGGTGGTGGCTCCAATACAGGAAGCTATATGATTCAGCTCATTCCAAGTGGCGAACGAGACGCAACGACTGAAGAAGTCATGAAACGATGGAATGACCAAGTAGAAGATATTCCTGGTGCAGAAATCAATGTCGCTGTCATGGGAGCCGGAATCAGTGCAGGCAATCCAATTCAAATTCAAATGACCGGACCTGACTTTGACACCCTAAAACGACTAGCGGATGAAACTGTTGCTGAAATCTCCGAAGTCGAAGGTGTGCATAACGCAGGGACTTCTGCGGATGAAGGTCGCCCTGAAATGCAGATCAATATCGACCGAAATAAAGCTGCCGAACTAGGCATGACTTATGACCAAGTGATGGGTCAAGTGAGCATGCAGCTCAACGGCCGCGTCGCGACTCAATTCCGGACAGAAGGGCAAGAACTTGATGTTCGTGTCATGACACCGGAAGAACAACGCTCAACGATTGAAGATGTTGAAAACATATTGATCCAAACTCCGACTGGCGCCATGGTCAGCTTGGCATCCATCGCAAGCATCGACCAAGAGATTGGCCCAGCCAGCTTGACGAGACAAAACCAACAGCGAACCATCACGGTCTCCAGTGAAATTTTAGACCGAGATCTCGCAAGCGTAACGGCAGATGTAGAAAGTAAACTCGCAAGTATGCACTTGCCGGAAGGATATGATTATTCAATTGGAGGGGAAGCGGAAGACATGGCTGAAGCCTTTGGCGACTTAGCCTTAGCACTCGTCTTCTCAATATTCTTAGTCTATGCCGTTATGGCGGTCCAATTTGAAAACTTCCTGCATCCATTTGTCATCATGTTCGCATTGCCGACAACAGTCGTCGGGGTCATCCTAGGCCTGTTTGTGACCGGCTTACCGTTCAGCATCCCAGCCTTCATTGGGGTCATCATGCTCGCCGGTATCGTCGTCAACAACGCCATCGTGCTCGTCGACTACATCAATATTTTACGTGAAAAAGGTCAGGAGCGATTCAGCGCAATTATGGACGCAGGCGCAAGTCGTCTCAGACCAATCCTGATGACATCACTGACAACAATTCTCGGAATGATCCCACTCTCCCTCGGACTCGGGGAAGGTGGAGAAGCACAGCAACCGCTCGCCGTCGTTATCATCTTCGGCCTGCTCGTATCCATGTTCTTCACACTGCTGCTCATTCCGCTCGTCTACACGTACTTTGATGATCTATCACGAAAATTTACAAACCGTAAAAGTAAGAAACGAAAAAAAGAGGTAGAAGCATAATTTAGGAGAAACACCCAGCCGGATGGCTGGGTGTTTTTTATGTGGATCATTTTTGCTGAGGCAAAAATGTACTTTTTGATCGACTTCGTACGGAAACGGCTGCCGTGTGGCCAGCCGCTGAATAAAATCGTGCAGCCGTCGAATTCCTTTGTCTAGCCATCGAAAAAGCACTTGAAGCCGTCGAATTCCTTTGTCGAGCCGTCGAAAAAGCGTGCCCAGCCATCGAATTCTCCGACGAAGCCATCGAAAACATGCTCCAAGCCATCGAATTCCACCGCGAACCCGCCGAAAAAAATTACGAAGCCGCTAATGAATGCTCTTTGAAAGATTAAGTAGACCATTTTTGCCGCGGCAAAAATGCACCTTTTTATGTTTTTTAGGTTTATCATGAGATCTTGCGGTTGAGCGAAGGCGGTTAAATTGCTAACCACCCGACAAGCGCGCCGAGCCGCCCGACAAGCACGTCGAACCGCCCGACAAGCACGTCGAACCGCCCGACAAGC
>NZ_JAHLZF010000025.1 GCF_018967645.1 Allobacillus halotolerans
CTTCATATGTAGATTCTTTACTATCTTTCTCGGAATCTAGCTGCTTTTTCTCCTGATTCTCTTCCTGATCTTCAATTGAATCCGCTGATTCTTTTTGATCCCCATCAGATTCATTACTTGATTCTTTTGATTCTGACGTTTCACCTTCATGATCAACGGTATCGTCAGTTGATTCTTCACCAGCTGATTCATTCGTACTGGTTTCATCTTCAGTTTCAATTGTTTCGGATTCCTCCGACTCGGCTTCACCGCTTTCATTCTCACCGACTTCAGTATCTTCTACAATTGATTCATCACTTTCCTCAGCACCAACCACCGACGGCACCATTATTAAGAAAAAAACAAGAAAAATTGAAACTAAAAAAAGATTTTTCTTTCGTTTCAAACAGAATCCCCCTTCGTAAATATGTCTCTACTTCAGTTTAAAGACTATCACTTCTTTAAGTAAGAAGAAAAATCATTTTCTCGTATAATGTTACCATGATATCCCAAAAAAGTTTATACTACTTTTGAACGAATATAAAGAAATATTAAATTTTTATTGCATTAAGTAAATATTATTGTGAATTGGCGGGAATCATTATATTATGTTTAGGTAGAAAACTTTACTATATGAAGATAGAAAGTGTGAATAACAAAAATGAAAACAGTTGGAATATTGGGAGGCATGGGGCCAGCTGCGACTGTAGACCTCTTTAATAAAATAGTTAACCAAACTCCAGTTAATGAAGAAAAAGACCATTTACCAATAGTCATTTATAATAACCCTCAAATCCCTTCAAGGGTTGATGCGATTTTGAGAAACGGTCCAAGTCCACTACCAGCGTTAATTCAAACCGCACAAGAATTAGAGAAACTTAATGTAGATTCAATTGTTATGCCTTGTCATACAGCACACAATTGGTATGAAGAGCTCCAAGATGCGATAAAAACACCTATCATTAACATGGTTACCAATACCTATAATATATTAAATAAGAATAAATTCTACCATCATAAAAAATTATTATTATTGGCTACCCCTGGAACTATTGAACGTAAAATTTATAGTAACCAATTTATGAATAGTAATATTGAACTTATTACGCCTAATGAAATAGAGCAAAGGACTGTTTCAGAGGTAATACTTGATGTAAAGAAAGGTGAACAGTTACCTAGTAAGTCTCTTAATAGATTACTTAATATCTTGCAGAATTATGAGCAAAAAGGGGTTGTTGGCGTTATTGGTGGCTGTACCGAAATTCCTTTGATTTTTCCATATGTAAAAAACAGTATGGTAAAGATTGATCCCACCTTACTATTAGCCCGGCGAGTAGTTTTGGAAATGTCAGAAACTAACCTTCATAATCAAAATTTAAATTAAAATCACAAAAATTAAGGTGACCAACTCCTGTGGAGAAATTGGTCACCCTTTTTATTGCCATTTTCCGTTAATTCTTCGCCAATTTTATTAGGTGGGAAATTAATTGATCATAATTTAAACCATAAGCATTAGCTGCGTCTGGGAATAAGCTAGTTGGTGTCATTCCCGGTAAAGTATTAACCTCTAGCATAAATATTTCCATCTGGTCAGTCACAATAAAATCAACTCGTGAATAATGTCTACATCCTAAGGCTTTATGAGCATTTATTGCATATTCTTTTAAGGATTTTTCTAATGAAGTTTCAATATTAGCAGGGCAAACATGTTCGCTACCACCCTCTGTGTATTTTGACTCAAAATCATAATATTCATTCTTAGGTATAATTTGAATGACAGGTAAAGCAACTGGTCCATCATCGTCCAATATAGCTACTGTAAACTCTTGTCCTTTTACATAATCCTCGATCAATATTTCTTTATCATACTTGAATGCATTATTAACACTTTTTTCTAAATCGCTCTTTTCCTTTATAATTGAAAAACCAAAGCTTGATCCCTCTCTATTAGGTTTTACGATAATAGGATATGAAAAGTTTGAATTGACAGTGTCTAATTTCAAATTTAGATCATCTGAATTCGAAATACTTAAGAAATTTGCTGTAGGAATATTCTTTTGATTAGCAATTTCCTTCGTTAAGGATTTATTTATTGCCAAGCTAGATGACGTGTGATCAGAACCTATATATGGCTTACCTAACAATTGTAGTAAGGCTTGTATTTTCCCATCTTCTCCATCTTTACCATGCAAAGCTATATAAATAAGATCATGGCTTCCAATTTCAACAATTAGTTCATTAAGTTGGTTTATTTTAAAATCATATAGAGAAGCGTTATAATCTTGTTTTATTAAGGATTCATAAATACCTTTTCCTGTTTTTAAAGATACTTCACGCTCACTGGATTCTCCTCCATAGATCACCAATATTTTCATAAATTAACCTCATCCCTCTGATTAATGTATGCTTTTGTAATTTTTAAGCAAGAAATCTACTACCCGTTTTAAATTTGTTGCCCTAGACGCTTTAACTAGTAAAGCCGTATCTTCTGAAAAGGCTTCATTAATTGCATTAATAAGTTGTTCTATATCATCGTAATGAATCAGTTTCTCTTTCGGAAACCCTACCTCAATTGCTTTCTCTCTTATATACTTTGAACTCTCACCGAACAGATATACTTGATCTAAATTATAATTGACTAACGAAGAGCCTACTTTCTCATGACCTTCTTTCGTGTAATTCCCCATTTCTACCATATCACCCAGTAAGGCAATCTTCCTTTTACTACTAACAAAATCATTAAGAACATTTAAGCCTGATATCATTGAGGCAGGATTTGCATTGTATGAATCATCAACCAATGTTCGATTACCTTCAAAGTTATCAACGGTTAATCTTCCTCTAGGTAAGTTTACTTCTTTTAATCCTTCTCTAATTTGGTCTGCGGTTACGTCGAGTTGGTCGGCAATAGCTATACCAAACAATGAATTAATTACACTATGCTCTCCAAGTAAGTTAATGAACATACTCTCACTTTTTCCATTTAACTTCACATCAAACGTCATACCATCTCTGTTATAAGAAATGTTAGATGCTACATAATCTGATCCAGCTGTCCTTCCTACTTTAATAATTTTTCCAGGAAAGTATTTTGTATTAATTAACTTTGAATTATCGTCATCATTATTTAGTAGTAGGATCCCATCTTGTTTCATATACTTCATCATTTCAGATTTTGACTTAGCTACATCTTCAATGGAAGAAAATCGCTCGAAATGAGCATGTCCTATAGCCGTAATTACTCCTATACTCGGTTGAATAACAGTGCATTGTTTCTTTCCTCTACCTTTTTTGCTCATTGCCATCTCAATAACAACAGCCTCATGCTTATCGGTAATATCCTCCACATGTTCTCTTGTTTTATTAGGCAGATTGAAGTTTTTTGGTGATTTATACGTATTATATTTGGTAGCTAAAATTGATGCAGTTATTTCTTTTACTGTTGTTTTTCCAAAACTTCCTGTGACTCCAATAGTAGGAATATCTAAATACATAGTCGGTTTCATATGAGCGACCTCTTTTCAAACCTTATTTATTGATTTTATTTTTAAGCTTTCTTAAGGGAGCAGTTAACTTCCATGATTTACTGTCCTTCATTTTCGTAATTTCTTTTTTTAACTTCCTGATCTCCTTATCCTTTTGACTCACTTTTTTCAACATTTTTGAATCGCCAATATAATGATCATTAAATGTAAAACCCACTCTTATCGGCTTGGTATAAGGGCTTTCTTTAACTTTTGAAATATACTTTTTGGATTTGAGTTGATCAATGAAATAAGCCACATCTTGACTGTTTCCAGCAATTGTTATTTCATATCTATTCTTTTTAACTAAATTTAGTTCGCCATTGAATAGCATTTTATGAAATCTTCTTCTAACAAATTTCTGTAGTTTATCTATTTCCTGTTTGGAATAAAACTCTATCTTTCTTGAAATCAAATTAGGTTCATAAGGGTGATCAGGCAAAGTAAAACTTTTTAACCTGTTATTTAAAATATGCTCTTTAACAAAAACATAATCAAAGTAATACCGAGGTGTTGTTTCACTATAATCTATACCTGTAGTCTCTGGGAAATAATAATCAATAATGGCTCTCGGGATCGGGTGCGCCTTACCTTTTATTGGATAAAGGTGGTTCCTTATTGACGGGCGCGTATTTATCTCTAAAACGGCATGACGCCCAGTACTTTTATCATAAATCACATCAACTCCACCTTGTAATAAACCCGGAACTGATTTAACTGCTTGAACTAAGTCCTTTTTCACATCTTCAGGAAGTTCTTGAGTGGCATCGATCGGATCACCACCAGAGGAAACATTGTTCTTCGTTTTTAAGCGGACAAATTCCCCTTCAGAAGGAATAGAATTAATGTTATAATCTTGCTTAGCAAGCTCTCTTTTAACTTCTTCATTAATTGTTACTTTCATATTATAAGTTCCTGGGATCTTTACTCTAATCTGATTTTTCCGTTTCAACAATTCTTTTATAGAATTCTTTCCATCACCTATAACATGAGGGGGTAACCTCCTAAACGCACCAATAACTTTATCTCCAATTACAAATGCCCTATAATCTTCTCCTTCAATATATTCTTCTACTATAATTTCATTTATATTTAAATCATTCTTTAAGTAGTTTATGTTATCAAACAATTCTTTGAAATCATCAATACCTGTGATAACTCCTCTTCCACCTTTCCCATCTAGAGGTTTAATAACCAATGGGAAATCCAAGTGATTAATACTCTTTTTTATCTCACTTTCATTTAAACTTGAAAGTACTAAACCTTGTGGAACATTAACATTTTTCTCAGCAAGGAATTCTCTCGTTTTCTGCTTATTGACACATATATCTATTGCTTCCTTCGACACAACATTCGGTCTGGTATGTGTAAAAACAAGCTTGTTATCACCTGAAGATATTGAATACCTAGGCTCGAATTTTCCACTCCTGTGATAAATATTTTTGAATGAAACCGTTAAGCCTCTTCTCCATGCTTCATATGCGATTGAATAGACGCTAACTGCGTAGCCAAACGCTTCATTTGGGATAGTTCCATTAAGTTCAGGAAGCCATTCATATTCCTTTTTCATAAATAATTCACTCCAATTAACCAGATCTTTTATTTCCTAACTTCAAATCCAATATTAATTTGTTTATCCCATTCTTTTTCAATTAATTGCTGAACAACAGAGCGCCTAGACCCTGCTTTACATACCTCTTTAAATTCTTTAATTCGCATCTCATCTACTGCACCTAATACTATAACTACGTTCCCGTTTTTCAAGTTCTTTACATACCCATTTATCCCCAACTCAATTGCATGCTTCTGAACATATCGACGATAAGAAACACCCTGAACTTTACCTTTTACTATAAATTTTCGTGTTATTAACGAATATTTTGGTGGTTTAGTAATTTGTAAATCGCTAACCAATTGATTTGTCAGTAACTCATTCACTTTTTTATAATTAAAGTATACTTTGTTATCCAAGTTAAAACCTTTTGTCTCAGGAAAATAATAATCAATGATTTTTTCCTCTACCCTTATTGGCTCTCCAATAGCAGGTAAAATATGCAACACAATCCCTGCAGTTGCATTGATTTCAAGAACAGAAGCTTGTTGATCATCATAAATCAAATCAACACCACCCTGTTGTATATCTGGCAATGCCTCAAGTGCTTTTATAGCTTGTTCTTTGACATGCTCTGGTACTTGGCTAATATTTATCGAATCACCACCGGACGAGACGTTGGCTTTACCACTCAGAAATATCTTGGAGCCCTGCTCAGGAACTGCTTGAAGCGTTAGTCCTTGATTATTCAAGTAGTTTTTTAATTCATCCGTAATTTTAACTAATCTAGTGGATAACTGTGGATTTTTCTTTCTTTCTTTATTTCTGCATTCAATTAAATATTCTATGGAATGTTCACCGTCACCAATAATAGACGCAGGCTCTCTCTTTGTCGCTGCTACAACTTCTCCACCTACGATATATACTCGAATATCGTCACCTGTAATATACTCTTCGACTAGAACATCAATGTAATCAAGCTCATTTCGAATATAATTAACCGCATACTTAATATCTGCTTCCGTTGTTACATTAGTAAATACACCATTACCAAGACTACCTAAAGTGGGTTTAATAGTAATCGGTCTATTGAGACTTAGAGCATAGTTAATTATATCTCCAATTGAGTGAGAGCTATTGAAGTTCTGACCGACAGGGGTATTAACACCGCTTTGTAATAATAGTTTCTTAGTTTCGAATTTATCCCCAGCTATATCCACTGCTTTATTTGAAACCAAATCTCCTCTAGACCGATAAAAAAAGTGTGTTTTATTACCATCCGATAATGAGAAAATTTTTCCTACCGGGGTAAATCCAATTAACTTTATATTACTTTCGGGTGGAACTTCATGATACCACCTTAACGTAAGGCCGCGACGCCATCCTTCTAACGCCAATAGAAATGCATCCAAATTAAATCGTCGAGCGCCAGCCATCATAGGCTTTGTTAACCAATAAGGAAAATTACTCACTAAATGATCTCTCCCTAAGTTATCTTTTTAGTTTATCCTTCACTTTTCTCAACGGTTCGGTAGCTTTCCAAGATCGACTGTTATAAATATGCTGAATATCCTTATTAACTCTATTCAGATATCGTTCTTTATTAATCAAATCTTTTTCCATTCTTCGATGTGTATAATTGACAGATTTAGGATTCGTAGCTTTAAATTTCTCTGTAATCTCAAAGCCTATTGTAATGGGTTCATTGTGCATTTCTTCCTTAATACTATTTACTGTCGCATGCTGAGGGCAGTTTTTAATTTGTTCTTTAAACTCGTAAAGCTGTTCACTCTTTTCGGCTGCCACTATAATTTCGATTTCATCAAAAACATTATTTTGTATAGAGCCATGAACGCCTATCTCAAATGCTTTCTTTTTCAGCCATTGATGATAGCTATATTTTTGGACGTTGCCAATAACAGTAAACTTTCTCATTGATAAGTTTTCTTGAGGTGCAGGGGCTACCTCGACTTCTAATGCTGTGCGATTTTCCAACGGTTCTAGCACTTCGACCAAATCAAAATAAATTTTTGATTTGGATGTATCAAAACCTTTTGTTTCTGGAAAATAGTAATCGACAATAGCTTTCGGAATATCTCTTGCTTCACCTTCTAGTGGATAAAGGATGCCACCAATTTGAGCCGTTGGATTGATTTCAATAACCAAACCTTCCGCATCAATATTCCTATTTTCATTAATAATGATGTCTACACCCGCATGAAGGAGGCCAGGAATTGCTTTTACAGCATCAATAGCTATCTGCTTTACTTCATCTGAAATGGAGTCTGTAACATCAATTGGGTCTCCACCAGATGAAACATTTGTTTTTTGTCGCAAGTAAATTTGTTTACCCTTTGCCGGAACACTCTCCAGTGTATAACCGAATGATTCGATAAATTCAAGTACTTCGATATCGATATCAATTAAACAGCTATTTAAACGCGCATTTTTGCGTCGTTCTCTATTTTTTAATGCAATTAATTCCTCAATTGTATGAACCCCGTCGCCTGTAATATTTGCTGGCTTTCGGTTATATGCTGCAATTACTTCATCTTCTATGACATATACCCGATATTCTTCACCCTTAACGAATTGTTCAACGATTACTTCCCCATAACCTAAATCTTGTCGAACATACTCTAATGCTTTTAAAAACCCTTCGTCATCTTGGATATTCGTGACGACGCCATTTCCTAAACTTGCATTTGTTGGTTTAAGAACAAGTGGATAATCAAGCTTTTTACTGTATTTAATAATTTCTTCATCTGTCGATTCAGCTTCAAATCCTTTTCCTAGAGGAACTGGAACACCTTTTTCGAGTAAAACTTCTTTTGTATCATCTTTTTCTGATCCAATCTCAACAGCGCTATTTTGAACTTTATCTCCTCGTGTTCGAAAGAAGTAGTGAGTTCTCTCTTCCGAACTTAGTGAAAATAGTCTGCCAGGTGGATTAACTCCAAAAATAATCATGTCTTGAAAGTGTTCGGAGTCTTTGGTGTACCACTTCAATTTTAGACCTCTTCTCCACCCTTCTAAAGCAACGGCGAATGAGTCTAGTCTTGTTTTTCGTGCATTTTTGACAATTTCATTTGTCAGTTGAGGTAAACTAATACCTTGTTGTTCTTCCATTTTATTTTTTACGCCTCCTAAATCTCACTTCCACTACATTACTTCTTGACTTTCTTGACCAATCCACCGACGATTCGAATTGGTGTTGAAACCTTCCAAGAAAGACTTTGCTCCAATTTGCGTCTCTCTTTTTCCGACTTCTTGATATCTGATTCAATACGTTCTAGATCTTTGCGCATTTGTTTAATTTCATCAATTTGAGTTTTGAGCTCTCGTTTCACTTCAAATCCGATATTTACATATCCGGTAAAATTACTTTTATATACATATTCGACTTGACCTCGTTCTGGATCTTCATAAAAACCATTTTCAAAGTCATCTACCATCTCTGGATCAGTACCGGCAACTACTACTTCCATGTCTCCGCCTTCTAATCCTAAGACATATCCGTGTAATCCTCTTTCAAAAGCCTGTTTACGGAGTCCACGATGATAGCCGATATTCGAAACTTCACCAGTCACAATATATTTCTTTTTGTAGATCTTTCCTACAGGTGCAGGTGTAACTGTTGTAACTGCAGATTGTCGATTGATTAATGGTTCAATGACATCATAAAATGGGAAGTACATTGAGTAATTATCGATTGTAATCGGTGCTGTTTCTGGAAAATAATAATCAACAAGTGCCTTTGGAATATCCCTAGACTTTCCTTTAATCGGAAATAAGATTCCACCAAGTTGTGCTGTCGGGTTAATTTCCAATACAGCAGCTTTCTTCAGTTCTCCATTGGTTTCATTCATCAAGATATCTACTGCGCCGTGTGTAAGGCCTGGTATTGATTGCAATGATTGAATTGCCAATTCTTTTACTTCATTCGGGATGCTATCTAATACATCAATCGGATCTCCACCCATTGATATATTACATTTTTTACTTAAGAAAATTTGTTTTCCTGCTTCAGGAATAGAATCAAGAGTTAAGCCTTTTCTTCCGATAAATTCTTTGATTTCTTTACGGTTTTTAATCTGGCAGTTTATTAATCTTGGGTTCTTTTTTCGATCATTATTTTTTTGTCTGACGAGTTCGCGAATGGTGCTTTTTCCATCGCCTGTCACATTTGGCGGAAGTCTTTTAATTGCACCAACAACTTGATTGTCTACGACATATAAACGAAGATCGTCACCCTCAATATGTTTCTCGACAATGATATCTTCATGTGGAAATTGTGCTTTTAATTCATTGATCGAAAAATCGAGTTCTCCTTCAGAAAGGATATATGTGAAAACACCTTTACCTAAGCTACCGTCTTTAGGTTTAATGACTATTGGAAAACCTATTTGTTTAGCGTATTGGATTATATCTTCTTTCGCAGTATTATTAGGAAATGATTTTCCTTCAGGAACTTGGATATTGTGTTGTTTCAAAATTTGTTTTGTAGCTGTTTTATCTTTCCCAATTTGAACTGCCTCGTTGGATACAAGGTCTCCACGGCTTCGAAAAAAGTAATGCGTTCTTTGACCGTTAAATAATGAGAACAACTGGCCGGGCTCATCCACAAACCACGTTTCCATTTCTTTGAATTTTTCATTGTCCTTCACATGCCACTTTAACGTCAACCCTCTGCGCCAACCTTCTAAAGCGATAGCATATGAATCGAGATAGTTGCCTTGAATTCCATCTAATATTTCAGGCGGAAGATGATCCAGCCATTGATTATCTTGCTCGTTCATTGTTGAAAGCCTCCATTTTATTCTCTATGCCTTAAGTATATCGCTAAATGCGTCAAATTTCTTCCCCTGTAACATGTCTGTCACTAATCGATTTTCGGCTCCTAGGAAGCAATCGCCCAACCAACGATCGATTGTTTCCTCAAACTCATCATAATTGCCGGGTTTTGGAGTAAATTCTCCAAAAACTAAACCATTTTCTCCCCTCAAAAAGTCGATTCGCATGAACGGGGATGGAATTTGTCGACTGATTTCATTGACTTGTGCTAATTCTTGTTGGGTGAATCCTTTTCCTACGAACAGTTGATCATTGTATTTACCAGTAAGCAATGGTTTCCCTTCAGAGGTCCACCAACAATATTGCATCTCTGGGTATCGGATGATCTCCAAAACCAGGGGGGTTTTTCCGTAAAAACTATAGAATTTCAAATCTCTAGCAGGATGTTTGTTGTCTTGGTTTTCATAAATTAATTCTTCATAACCCCAAGAATCCTCGCTAACCCATTTTGTTTCTAAGTCTTTTTCCATTTGCTCGAGAAGCTGGTCGGTATTGTGTAGCGTCTGATTTCGTTTAATGTCGACAATATCGTTTGCTGTATGTAATAGATAAACACCGCGAGCTCCTGCTCCATTCAACGGTTTAATAACGGTCCCTTCATGTAAAGGCAGCTCATCTTTCGTATAGCCTTTCTTACTCGTTGTAGGTCTTCTGACTCCTAATTGATCTATGAATTGGTATGCTACCGATTTATCGTCCAAAATCCAATCAGAAAGCGGTCCGTCCAATTGGTGTTGGCGAATTCTTTTCGTTAAGCTTCCTCGAAATGATGAAATTGACTGTAAAGAGAGTGGATGATCAGTTAATGCACTGCGCACGAGGGGCTCCGAGACGTCTTCTGCCGCCATCGCTTTAAGCAAATAATCGAAAACGACTAACTGATATTTTTTCATTTCTGGTCGGTTAAATAGTCGAATTGCGTGATGGAATGTATCGAGATAGTTTTGATCATGTACCTTTTTTTGATTTACGAGGTCCTCTATAAAATCAATCAGATTTCCCTTTTGATGTTCGTCTGTCAAGGTTTGCATCATCTGATACGTGTTTAGAAGACGGTCGTCCATGCGAAGCCGATTCAATTCGGTTTGTAACGTGTAGATGGATGATTGGATGGTTGCTAATCTGTTTTTTATTTCTTCGTTTGAAGATGAGTCAGAATCTACATTTGTAGACTTCACTTTACTTCCTAATTTCCACGCACGGCTATTTTCAATTTGTTGAATCTCTTTTTTTCCACTATTGATTTCTCGTTTAATTTGTGCGATTTCACTTTCCAGTCTATACAACTTTTTAGCAAGTATTTCATCATCCATTTCGGTATCGCTAAAAGAAGCTTGATTATTGTTTGATTCGGTCATATCGATTTTCCTCCTTTGTGTATAGACTGAAAAATTCTTCGATCATCTTTTGGTATTTTTCGGGTTCTGCCTTCGCATGAGGCCAATTTTTTGTAGACAGATCTATGCTTCGCATTTCACGAGCATGGTTTTCATATAATTCTTCCCTTAGTGTGTTGTCAGCCACATACCACTTTCCTTTTCGGTTGAAGTATTGGAGTAATCGATGTGATGACAACCTTATTGGTTGAATTTTACTAGATCGTATACTTTCTTCATCATACAAAATCATTTTTACTGTCTGGGCTTGTACTTCAGGTATGAATTTTTGAATTTCTTGCAATCCATTCAAACCGTAAACGAATAATAATGAGCAGGAAACTCTTTCTCCGTAAGTAATCATTTGAATGGTATCTCCGTTAATTTCAGCCCGGAATGATTGATCAATTATTTTCGAAGCTTGATGTCTGTATTCAATTAATTGGACAAATCCAATCCGCTTCCCTAGCTTTTTTAATAATTGTAGTTCTTGAATCAATCGGTCATTTGATTGACGAAAATCTGTTGCGATAATGATATCGAAATGTCTTGTTTTCCATTTCGCTTTTTTTCGTTCCGGTTTCATTGGTTCAGGTACTGGAAAAAGCCGCTCTCTTTGGTGTTGTGGATAACCGAGTGTATCTGCTTGATTATGAAACGACTCAAAACTTTCAACGTATTCTTTTCTTGCTCCTTTAAAGTGGCCATCATAGCCAAAAGCACTACTGGCCGTCAATGAGTTCGTTGATTGTCTTGGTAGTGATAACGGTCCTGTTTCCAAGTCGACGATGCTTTCTTTACCGAATACATGAACTAACCGGCGTTTATACTCCCCGTCACCTGCAAAGCGGACTTCATCCCAGTAACCGACTTTCGTCATGACAGGATTTTTTCTAAACATTAAGGAAGACATATTCGGAAAAATGAACTTGCCAAAGAGTCCTCGTCGGTAAAAATTCAAATCCTCTGTCAATCTAGCATGCTCACTCGTGTTCGCAATTATCTCAGGATTCTTAAGCAGGTGGTCCACCTGTCGCTCAATTTTCCTTGGATGTGACCAATCATCTGCGTCATTGACTGTCACAAAGTCCCCAGTGGCATTCGTCAATCCAATGTTCCGAGCGACGTAAGGTCCACTATTTTCTGGCGTGTGCAGAAGTTTTACTCTACTGTCTTTCTCAATATAAGACTCGACAATTTGTGTCGTATGATCGGTACTTTGATCATCAATCACAAGCAGCTCAATGTTTTTCCAGCTTTGACTTAATATTGAATCGATCGCTGTTTCGATTCCATTTGCCGCATTATATACGGGTAATAATATCGATACTTTTGGTCCATGTTCAATCGCTTTTTCCGGCCTTGTTGCTGCCAATCGATCATACAGGCTCGTTGCTTTTTTGGAATGAAGGTAAACGGTCTCCAATCCGTAATCCGTGAAAACTTGATTGACCCAGTCTAGTTTTTCATTTACCTTTGCCTCTACATTACTTAAGGCAAGCAGTACATCAGGATTTTTTTGAAGTGTGTCGGCTCGA
Source organism: Allobacillus halotolerans (assembly GCF_018967645.1). Classification (GTDB taxonomy): domain Bacteria; phylum Bacillota; class Bacilli; order Bacillales; family Alkalibacillaceae; genus Allobacillus; species Allobacillus halotolerans. The sequence continues at coordinate 12,824 of NZ_JAHLZF010000025.1, forward strand.
AGGAGAATCTCTTTTGCCATGACTGGGCGATCAAGGGTCATCAGTAGCTCTGATTCCATGATGGCTAACTGTTGAATTTGTTTATGATCACCTGCTTCGTTGGCCAATACTTTCACATAAGACAATGCAGATTCGGCGTCAAAGCTTGTATATCGGTTGGCATGCCATAATAATAGTTCTTTTGCGATGGCAATTTTTTCGTACGTATTTTTCGGATTGGCGAATTTTTTTCTTAAGTCTTGCAGGACAGCTTCTTCCAAACCGTATTCATATAAGTACATTCGGTATTTCTTCAGTTGATTTTCTGCATGTTTTCGTCTGTAGGATTTGCTGTACAGTTGTCTAGGATCTCTCCGTCTCAGCGCGATTCCACCAAGTAGTTTTACTTGGCGAGTCGTGTTTCTTTTTAGTTTACCGACGGATTTTACGAAAGACTGAATTTCGCCGAACGTCCTTCTTTTCTGCTTCAATTGCATACGAATCTCGTTGCGCTCCCGGAGCAACTTTTCCTTTTCTATTTCTTTTTCTTTCATTTGTTCAGCAAATTCAACTTTCGAGATCCGATCCTGTTCTAACATGTGCCTATTCTCCCTCATCCACCATTTCTATCATTTCAGCAATTGGACGATTCATATAGATAATGTGATTGACATCAAAATACTCTTCTACCGACTCAGCTGTATCTCCTTGACTCTCCGCTTTGACAAATGTCTGTGTCGAGTGGATTGCCGGAATAAACTTCTGCTTAGGTGATAAGATGTCTGATTGGTAAATAACCAAATAGTTTGTATCGATCTTTTCTCCATAAACGATAAACTGTACGTGTTCTTCATCAAGTTGCTCGAGAATCGATGGCTGTAGTTGGTCTTTTTTCGATAGATCATAGTTGTACATTTGGACTAAACCGATTCGATTGAACTTTTTCTTTAACTGTTGTAGTTCATTCGCAATCGGAATTGCGATATAGTCGTAACGGAAATCAGCAACGATGATCACGTTGAATGGTCGTTTTCCATCGACTTTTTCTTCCTTGTTTGGCCACATTGGTTCCGGAACAGGGAATGGTCGTTTATATTGATTCATTGGATAATAGAGAAAATTGTTATTGGCATGGTAGTTCTCGAGCATTCCAACATAATGCTTACGAACTCCTTTGAAATGGCCGTTATAGCCAAAGGCTGAGCTCCCTGTCAACGATGCGGTTGTCTGTCTTGGTAGTGATAATGGCCCAGTCTTTAAATCAACGTATTTTCTCTTTCCAAACACTTGGATGATTCTTCGTTTGAATTCACCATCAGCTGCAAACCGAACAGAATCCCAATAGCCGATCTTCTGAAGAACTGGCTCTCTTCTGAACATGATGGAAGACATATTTGGGAAGATATATTTACCTGGCGTACCTCGACGATAGAACGTCAAGTCTTCTGTCAACCTTGCATGTTCAGATGTGTTCGCGATGACACGTGGATTTTTGATTAAATGATTTACTTGAATTTCGATTTTCTGGGCGTGTGACCAATCGTCTGAGTCATTAATCGTTACAAAGTCACCTGTCGCCTCTCGGAGTGCGATGTTTCGTGCGACATATGGACCACTATTTTGTGGTGTTTGCAATAACTTCACACGACTATCCTTTTCCATAAAATCTTTGACGACTTCGACCGTATTGTCTGTACTGTGATCATCAACGACAAGAACTTCTAAGTTGCCCCATGTTTGAAGAAGAATCGACTCAATTGCCGTCCGTAAACCTTCTCCTGCATTATAAGCCGGTATAATAACAGATACTTTCGGGCCTAACCGTTGAGTTAATAGCGTTGATTCCATCCATAAGTCGTCATAGGTTGGTTCTTCTTGGTCTAAAAAGGTGATTCGCTCTAAGTCATACAAGTCCATGACTTTATTCATCAAGCTTAATTTGTCGCCAATGTTTGTTTCATGATTTACCTTTGCTAAGTAGAGGTCAGGATGCTCTTTCATCCGTAATGCCTGATCGATGACATTCTTTCCAGTGTTTTGAGCATGCAAAAGATCACAGCATTCCGCTGTGATGATAGCTAGTTTTCGAAGTTTGTCAGGATTCGTTTCTCCGCGAACAGCGCGTTTGATGTATGGCAGTGCTTTTTTAGCTCCTTCTGCTGTATTCCGGTCCATATGCCAAAGAGCAATCTCCCAGGCGATCTCTCTTTTCAAAGAGATGCTTTCTGTCGTTTGGTAAAAGTTCTCAAAGTCCTCGAGTGCTTTTGTTTCAAAGCCTAAATTATATAGGTGGTATTTCAACTGCTTCATTTTTTCCTTCTCAGCGGAACGCTTTCCACCACTGATGAGTTTTTGAAGCATCTTTTTTTGTTTTTCCGGCAAGGCATCGCCGATTGCTTTTCGCTGTTTTTCTGTCAACAACGAATAAACACCAACGTCGATTCCTTTTTTCACTGCTTTTTTGACTGGATTAACCATATTGAATCCCACCTTCTAAAAAGATTGGCTTTCATTTTTTTAATCTATTGTTTCTTCTTCTGCATAGTCACTGGTTTCGATACAACTTTCTTTGGTGTTCCCGTCATCGCTTCTCTATATTTCGCTACGATTTCTTCTGCTGGTCCATCATCGATGATTTGTCCTTGTTCCATCCAAATTGCTCGGGTGCAAACTTTTTCTACAAAACCCATGCTGTGGGATACGATGATGACTGCTTTTGCTTTTTCCATCATATCTTGAATGCGCTCACTGGCTTTTTGCTGGAACGCAACGTCGCCTGTGGATAGTGCTTCATCGATAATGAAGATGTCTGGTTTAAGAACAGCTGCGATACTAAACCCAAGTCTCGATTTCATCCCACTTGAATATGTTTTCACTGGGCGATAAATGGCTTTGCCGATTCCTGAGAATTCAACAATTTCACCATACTTTTCTTGTACGCGTTTTTTTGGGATTCCCAATAACATAGCGTTCAGATAAATGTTATCTTCGCCAGACAGCTGGGCGTTAAATCCTGTTCCATAACCTAGAAGGCTCGATGTTTCACCGTTGACCTCTAACTCACCTTCATCTGGTTTATAAATTCCGATCAAAAGTTTGCAAAGCGTACTTTTACCTGCACCATTATGACCAATGATCCCGACGACTTCGCCTTCTTTAATTTCAAAGCTCAATCCTCTATTTGCCCAAAACGGTGTTTTTCGATTCAAGTTGAATTTAAGGCCAACGTTTTCTGCTTTGACGACAGGTTTGTCCAACACGGTCGTTTCTGTTTTGTTCAGTTGTAAACTCTGACGTTGTCTAGGCTTTGCTTTTGGTAATGTTGCACGATATTTTTGAATAATCTCTTTCGGGTTACCTTCATCTCTTACTTTTCCGTTTTCCAACCAGAGTAAACGGTCACAGTTTCGTTGTGCAAAACGCAGACTATGCGTAACCATAATAACCATTTTTGCATTTTTGACGAGTTCTTTTAGTTTCTCAGAAGCTTTTTTTCCAAAACGGGCATCACCAGTGTTCAGTGCTTCATCAAGGATTAATATTTCTGGTTGTAAGTGAGCCGCTACACTGAAACCTAGTCTCGCTTTCATACCGCTGGAGTACCGTTTCATCGGTTGATCGATAAATTGTCCAATTTCTGAGAAGGCCACAATTTCTTCAATATATTCATTAATGACCTTTCTGGAAATTCCAAGCATCATACCATTCAAATACACGTTCTCTCTTCCGGTCAATTCCCCATTGAAACCCATGCCATAAGAAAATAGAGCTGTTACTTTTCCGTCAACTTCGATTGAGCCTCGATCAGCTTCCAAAATTCCGGCGACCACTTTACTTACGGTCGTTTTCCCAGCCCCGTTTGATCCAATGATTCCTAAAATTTCACCTTCATGGCCATCGAAGGTAATATCCTCCAATGCCCATGTTTCTTTACTTTCTTTATCTTTTTTCTTACCCGTAAACAAACGAAATACTTTTGACTTAATATCATCTTTATCATGATTGACAAAAGCTACGCCTACGTTACGGGCTTTGATCACATCTTGTGTTTTTTCGGTCATCACAACCAACTTCTTTCTAAAATACTATTAAAGAACTTTAATAATCTTATGTTCATTCTTACTATAATGGTTGATCATCAATACGATCACGACGAGTGAAATCACAAAGATGACTGCCAATCCAATAAAGTCAGGTGTCGTATTGAACATTAAAATATCACGATAAGAGTCAACGATAATCGCAATCGGATTATAATCAACGACCCACTCTAAGTTGTAATCCGACCGTGCCAATCGGCCGCCTTCCCAAATAATCGGCGATGCATAAAAGAGTACGCGAATGACATGGGACATGATATTATCAATATCTCTGACAAACACATTAATATAAGCTAAGAAAAAACCTAGTGCCATCAAAAATACTAATGTAACCAACATAATGAGTGGCAAAAAGACGACTTCCCAGCCAGGGATGATTCCATTGAATAATAAAAACACTGCGACAACGATTAAACCAAATAAATAGTTGAAGAGCTGTGAAAATGTAAACGATAATGGAAAAATTGCTTTCGGTAAACTCACTTGGTTAATGATCGAACTGTATCGCAAAATCGATTTTGATGCACTGCTGATGCTCGAACTGATCCAACGCCATGCGACGAGACCTATTACGAGGAACACTGCATAATTGAAGTCATCACTTTCACGGCCTAGAACGATTACGACCAAGAAGAAATAGACAACCACATTCAGTAATGGATCTAACAGCCACCAAAAATAACCAAGGTAACTGTTTCGGTGTTCTGCTTTCAGTCCTGATTTAATTAAATAATATAATAAGTCTTTTCTTTTTAAGATTTCCTGAATATATGATTTCATAACTAACTCCTACTCATATTTTACTGAACCTTCAGGCTTGTTTTTTACTCATCTTCGTTTTCAATACGTTTTTGATTCCTTTAAACGCATAATGAATAAAATAGTAGCTGCTCTTTAGCAAGTTCTGATGCTCAATCTGACGATACACATACCATTGACCTTTTGCTGCTTTCAATTTATTACTGGAAACGGTATTATGTCCCAGTCGATATTTTGCAAGTACCTCTGGAAATCCATAAGCCTTGAAGCCTTGTTTGGTTAGTGTTAACCAATAAGCATAATCCTGTCTTCTCCGGATGTTTTCCATCTCTTGATATCCGACCTTTTCTCGGTCAATCATGACAGTCAAACAGCCAATGACACAGTGCTTCATCAAGTCATGGTAGCCTACCGATTTAGGCGCCTTTGATGTATGTCCAGTCAGTTTTTCTTCATCATCCATTCGAACATATTTCGTAAATGAAAATGCAATGTCGTTTTCTTGCATAAAGGCTAATTGCTTTTCCAGTTTTGTCGGAAACCATTGGTCATCACTATCTAAAAATGCGAGGTATCTGCCTTTAGCTGCTTTCATAGCTGTATTTCTCGCAACTGCAGCGCCACTGTTTTCTTTTAACTGGATCAGTCGCACGCGAGAATCTTTTGTTGCATATTTTTCAACGATTTCAACTGTCCGGTCCGTCGAGTAATCATCGACAACAATTATTTCGTAATCTTCATACGTTTGAGCTAAAACTGAATCGATTGTCCCGCGAATCGTTTTTTCTGCATTAAATGCGGGCGTGATGACCGAGACTGTTGGATTGTTATGATCTGATTGTTGCATTTCATCACCTATTTTATCTCTGAAAGCCATTCATCATATAATTCAACTAAATGATTGGCTTGCGTTTTCCAATTCAATTGATCCTGTACAGCTTTTTTACCGTTTTCACCCATTCTGCGGGCTTCTTTCGGATTCTCTCTTAAGTATTCAATCGCTTCATATATCGCTTGCTCATTGTACGGATCGACGGCAATGCCGCATTGATACCGCTCAATGAATTCTTTCCAACGTTCAAAGTTCGAACAAATAATTGGCAAACCTGCATTCATGTATTCGAAGAACTTTGTCAGTTCCTTTTTTAAGTAATGATCTGTTGGCGGAAATAGAGCCACACCTGCTAACCAATTCGTATTGAGGTAGCTTTGTTCAATTTCTTCTTTTGGTATGAATTGATCAATACCACGGATATGGATTCGACCCTTGTGTTCACCGGCAACTTGCTCAATTTCATCCGCAAACTTTCGTGGACATTTACCGATAAAGTGCATTTGAATCGTCGGATGAATATTTGGCAGGTTGCCGTGAATTTTTGCGCCTCTTTCCAAATCCACATTCCCTGTATAGATTAGCTTGTCCTCAACTGATTTTACGTAACGACGATGTGAAATGAATTTTTCGTTTACTGTTGGGTAATTTAATACCCATTCGCCTGTTGGGTAAATCTCTTGATAGTATTTCTCTGCCAACACTTTTTTAAAAGGTTTTGTAATTACTTTCTCAACTGAACGGAAACTCTTTTTGATGAATAGCTTCATAAACTTATTTAAGTAATCTTTTTTAATTAAACTCGTCACGAAATCTTCATGCACATCGTACACAACAACATTATTTTTCTTTTTTAAAAACCGGGCAACGAGCATCAATTCCGGGTCATGAAAGTGGTAAACATCTGCTTTTAATTGCTTTGCGATTTTGTAAGCTTGCCATGGTGCAAAGAGCATCCGCTTTAATTTTCCTTCATATGTTTTCAATGGTATGTGTGTAATTTCTTCACTCAACTCACCAGTGTTCGGATCTTTTTGAGCGAGTAGCGTTACATCGTACCCAGCTTCTTGAATGGACAAGCATTCTTTATGGTAAATTCTTGGGTCAAACGGATGGTGCACGGTTGTCATATGAACGATTTTCTTGTTTGACCGCATAGGCTCATCTCCTACTCATTTCACTGCTTCTTGAAATACTTCTTCGTACTGTCTGACAATCTTATGGACATCGAAGTCATTTAACCGTTCGTATCCTTTTTCGATGATTGCTTTTCTTTCTTCATTTGGTAACATCAGAATTTCTTCCATTGCTTTAGCCAGTTTTTCTGCATTTCCTATTGGCACAAGCTTCGCGTATTTACCATCTTCCAATACTTCTGTTGCACCTGGCTCACACTTTGTTGAAACAATCGGAACACCTGTAGCCAATGCTTCAGCCAATACGTGACCAAAGCCTTCTCGTTTCGACGTCAAGACGAAGAGATCTGCTCGGTGGAAAAACGCATAAGGGTTGTTCTGAAAGCCGACTAAATGTACTCGGTCTTGGATACCTAATCGCATCGCTTGTTCTTTCAATTTCTCTTCCAGTGGTCCTTCACCAAGAATCAATAACTGTGCATCTACTTTTGTAGCAAGTAACGCGAAACTTTTGATCAATGTCTGCTGATCTTTATCTTCGACTAGCCGACCAGCAGTGACGATGGTTTTCTTATCGTTTGTTACGTAATCATGTTCTATGTTTTCTTTCATTTTTTCACGAATTGATTTTGCATCGATCGGATTATAGATCACTTGCACTTTCGTTTTGTCTGCATTATAGCGGCGGATCAAATTCTCTTTGACGCCATTGGATAATGCGATCACTTTTGTCGCAAATCGATAGAAAAAGCCATAAATCTTAAGTTTGGCATTCGTTTTTCGGTCGCCACCTAGGAAAGCCGCTTCCCGAATGACATTCTTCGCACGTGTAAACGATAATATTCGTGCTAAAATCGCGATTACATTGTAGTTGGGAATCGTACTGAAAACGATGTCCGCTTGCTCTTTTCGAATGATTTTCGCTAACGGAAAAATAGACTTCCGTAATCGCTTTGTATCGAGTTTGATAAATTTAATATTTTTATTTAGAAATGGTTCATAACTACCTTCGTAATTGCACGTAACCAATACAGGCCGAAACTTGTCTTGGTCGATGTTATTCAGGATGTTCAAGAACGTTCTTCCTGCCCCACCTGAACCTAAAAAGTAAATAAAAAAAACGACGGTTATTGGCTTTTTCATGCCATGCCTTCCTTCTAAATTGCAAAGTTATACTCAAGAAATTATACCATATTGTAGGTGTGAATTAAATTTAATAGATAAAGCGTGAATTTTAACAATAATCAAGAGACTAACGACAAAAATCCTCCGAAAATCTGGAGGATTTTTTGATCACGATTTATCAACCAACTCTTTTAAAAACGGCAATAAATCTTTTCTGATATCTTCTCTTTCCAAAGACATTTCAATCAGCGTGCGAATATAACCGGAGATTTCACCGACATCATAACGTTTACCTTGAAAGTCATAGGCAAAAACGGATTCGGATTCATTGAGGCGTTGAATGGCATCCGTCAATTGAATTTCATTCCCGGCGCCTAGCTCTTGATCTCCTAATAAGTCCATAATCGCAGGTGTCAGAACATATCTACCCATGATTGCTAGGTTGGATGGCTCTTCGCCTAATGCTGGTTTCTCGATAAAGTTTTTTACTTTATAAAGTCTTCCGTCCTTTTCGGATGGATCGATAATTCCATATCGGTCGGTCTCTCCATCCGGTACAGTCTGTACACCGATTACAGATCGTTGCTTTTCATCGAATTGGTCAATCAGTTGCTTTAGTCCAGGTGTTTCAGCTTGAACGATATCATCACCTAACAGAACAGCAAAAGGTTCATTACCAATGAACTTTCGTGCACTCCATACGGCATGTCCAAGTCCTTTTGGTTCCTTTTGACGAATATAATGGATATCAACGTTCGATGACTTTTTAACCTTTTCTAATAAATCGAACTTCCCTTTTTTCTCTAGCGTTTGTTCCAATTCTAACGAATGATCGAAATGGTCTTCGATCGCCCGCTTTCCTTTACCTGTGACAATAATGATATCTTCTATTCCGGATGCTATTGCTTCTTCTACAATATATTGAATCGTAGGCTTATCAATAATAGGTAACATTTCTTTCGGTAATGCTTTTGTTACCGGTAAGAAGCGAGTTCCTAAACCTGCTGCAGGTATGATTGCTTTTTTAATCTTTTGCATGATTAACCCTCATTTCAACCGTTTTTACTTTTGTTTTTCATGTTCATCCACCAATTGTTGCAGTCTCACTTTCTCTTCATCCGAAACCACATAATACCAGATACCATTCATTCTCGAGCCGCTTCCCTTTACATCTTCACGGACTGTCTCTGAACGTGTTCCCCGATAGTCCATGAATAATTTACGCATTTCTTCCATTTGTAAATTCGTTTCTACGTTTGATCCTAATGCATCTAAAATGTTTTGTACTTTCGTAAATGACCCGAAGCTCATTCCTTTATCGATCATCGCGTCGATAATTTGTTGTTGACGATCATTTCTACCTAGGTCACCTTTAGGGTCTTGTTTTCTCATACGAGAATAAGCTAATGCTTCAGTTCCATTCAAATGTAGTTCGCCTGTTTCGAATGTTTTTCCGCTTTGGGTAAATTGACGATTGTTCTGAACAGTCACGCCGCCAAGTGCATCGACGCCATCTTTAAGACCTTCCATATTCACTTTGCCGTAAAAGTGTATCGTCGTATCTAAAAAGTCCTCGACTGTTTGAACAGAAAGCTCTGAGTTACCGAATGCATAGGCGTGGTTGATTTTATCCATACCTCTGCCTGGAATGTTGACATACGTATCACGTGGGATACTGAGCATCAGCATTTTATTCGTATCCGGATTTAAGGATAGGAAAATCATTGTGTCTGACCGACCTTTATCGCCACTCCGTTCATCGACACCTAACAACAATGCGTTAATTGTATCTCGATCTTTGAAGCGTTGTTCAATTTCTTCTTTCTTTTCTTGGTCTGAATCGAGTGGTTGATACATCTCTGAGACGGCGTTGTCTACTTGTTTATATAAATAGGCAAAGTAGATGATGCCTGCTAACAGCAATACTCCCAGCACAATTAAAACAATTTTTAAGCCTTTTTTGTTTCCTTTTTTTTGGTTGCGTTTACCTTTTCTCGTTTCCATTTATTCGATCCTCTCTATTAGTTCTTTAAAAATCGTCTTTATTAAAGTCCGTTGTTGATATTGTGATCCGCTATCGGTGGGCGCTTTCCGCGGGCACGGCTCGAGCCTCCTCGGAAGAAAGGCACTTCCTGCGGTGTCTCGAGACTCGTGCTATTCCCGCAGGAGTCGCCACCTTAGCTTCTCACAATTCAACAACTCAGTGTATATCATTCGAAAGTCAACAATAAACCTTAACAGATTCTAAAAATTAAACAAGTCGCTCCAGTCAAAGTATTTTCTGAATAGGTCTGCGTCTGTTTGTGTGAAATATAGATAAGTAATTACGATTCCGAATACTATGTAAATCAAGCAGCCTAGTTGTAGTTTCTTTTTACTGTCCATCACTTCACTTCCTTGCTTCCCTTCATTTTACCTGGATTAGTGATTTTTGTCACCAGTTTGGTTATTTTGTTGCATTGTGATTTTGTTTGTTTCTTGGTTCAATGAGTGAGGGAATTCGTTTGGAGGCAAGGAAACACCATGAAAAAAATCACTCTATTATTATTGACGTTTATTCTTCTAGTAAGTTGCAGTGAAATGGATGCAAAGGAAAAAGATGTCGAAGAAGGGCCGAATGAAGCGCTTGAAATTGAGCAAGCAGAAGAAATCAATCAGGATGTTGAAGAAGTAAGCAACTCCGAAAAAGCTTTAGCAGGGAATTTAACCGTCCACTTTATCGATGTTGGCCAAGGCGATGCGACATTGCTTCGTGCGACGGAGGATGAAGAAACTTACAATCTATTAATCGATGCCGGTGATTGGACAGGGGATGAAGTCGTCCCTTACTTGCACTCTCAGTCTGTTGAGTCATTGGATGTTGTCATAGGAACTCATATCCATGCGGATCATATCGGCCAATTAGATGAAATAATTCAAGAATTTCCGGTTGAGGAAGTATGGATGACGGGTAATGTACATACGACCGGTGCATTTGAAGATGTGTTGGCAGCCATCGAACAGTCTGATGCATCTTATGTTGAGCCGCGTTCTGGCGATGAGTTTGAAATCGGGCCGTTCTTGGTGGAAGTCTACCACCCGACTGAACTGTCTGGCGATTTTAATGATGACTCGATTTCAACGCGAGTGACTTATGGAGACGTGAGCTTTTTATTTACTGGCGATGCTGAAGCTAGTGCTGAAGAAGAAATGCTAGCGAGTGGATTGGATTTGAAAGCAGATATTTTCCAGCTTGGACATCATGGATCTAGCACTTCCAACACACCGGATTTTGTTCAAGCGGTTAACCCGGAAATTGCCATCTATTCGGCTGGTCTAGACAATGATTACGGTCACCCGCACCATGAGACGGTTGAACTGATGCGGAAATTGGGAATTGACTTGTATGGGACCGATGCGCACGGCACGATTGTCATTGAGTCAGATGGTAAAGATTTTTCGGTTCAAACGGAGAATGAAGCCACCGTTGAGAAAGAAAAGCCTGGTTTTCTGAAAGATGTAAAAGAGGAACCTGCAAACCCACATGACTCGTGCATCGATATTAATTCAGCTAGCTTAGAAGATTTGTATGATATTGTTCACATTGATGAAGTACGTGCAGAGGAATTGATCGAGCTACGACCACACCATTCATTGAATGGCTTGAAACGAATTTATGGAATCGGTGAGGGCCGGGTGGCTGATATTAAAGAAGAAGGAATAGCTTGTGTGAAAGAATGATTGTACAGCTAAGGAGGTCATCGAATGAGTAAATATGAAGGGGTACTTGACCGTATTGAAGATGGACAGGCGGTTATTTTAGTGGAGGATGATAAAAAGGATTTTCTTTTGCCTGCTAACCGTTTACCGGACTCAGTTCAAACCGGTAGTCAGGTTGAAGTGACCATTGAGAATGGTGAAGTCAGTGACATAATGCTTATTGATACCAACGCTGATCGAAAAACGTCTTTAGAGAATCGGTTGAGTAAATTGCGCAGTGAGCGTAATGATCAGAATAAATAATATTTCTTAAATTAGAAAAGCAGCGTAAGCCTTCCATTTTATCTGGTGCTTACGCTGCTTTTTTGTTACACCTTAAACCGCTTCACCTGCTCCGTCAGTTCCTCACTGAGTTTCGCCAGTTCTTCAGATGCTCGTGAAATTTCTTCCATGGAGCTTGAAGACTGCTGGGCTGAAGCTGCTGTTTGTTCAATGCCTGCTGCGGATTCTTCGGAGACAGCGGCTATTTCTTGGATGGATGCATTCATGTCGTCGGTGTTCGAGTTCATCGTTCTAATGTTATCGGACACGTTTTGAATGCGTCTGGTCATTTCTTGGATCGATGTTTCGATTTGTTCGAACGTTTCGCCGGTTTGTTCGATTTGTTTACGGCCTTTTTCGACTTCGGTATAGCCGCTTCTAAGTGATTCGGCGACGTTTGTTGATTCCGTTTGGACGTTGTTGACGATGCCTGTGATGCTTGTGACGGATGAGCCGACTTGTTCAGCAAGTTTTCGGACTTCATCTGCGACAACCGCGAAGCCTTTCCCGTGTTCACCAGCTCGTGCTGCTTCAATAGCTGCGTTCAATGCCAATAGGTTGGTTTGATCCGCAATATCTTGAATGACGGCGACGAGTTCAGAGATTTGCTCGGTTTGGTCGTTTAGTCCGCCCATTTTTTCAACTGCTGTTTGAACGACTTTGTCGATGTTTTCCATTTGGGTGACGGATTGTTTCATCAAGTCTGCGCCATTGGTGGTCATTTCCAGTACTTGCTCGGATGATTCATATGCTTCTTTACTGTTTTCGTTGGCATCCCGCATCCGTTCCGTAAATGATTCCATCGATGTCGAGAGGTTCCCCGCACTGCTCGCTTGTGTTTCGCCACCTGATGCGAGTTCTTCCATGGTCGCTGCGATTTGCTCGGATCCTTCTTTTACTTCGCCGGCGGACTGGGTCATTTCTTCACTTTGTCCAGTTAAATTTTCGGAGGCGTGTTGGACTTGGCCGATCAGCGTTTTCAAGTTTTGTTGCATTTCTTTGACGCCGGCTGATAGCTGCCCAATTTCATCTTTGGATTGGGCTTCTACATCAACGGTTAAGTCACCTTGACTCATTGAACGAACATTTTCAGTCAAATTTTTCAGTGGCACGGTCATTTGTCTCGTGACAAACAAGATGACGGCGATACTAATGGCAATTGCAATGCCCATAACAACAAGGGTTGTTTTCCAAATACCGCTTGCCGCTTCATCATATTCCGATGTATACATCGTGCCGACAATTTTCCATCCAGTTTTTTCACTCGTAGCAAACATCATTTCCTTTGAATCGCCATCATGCATATAACTTTCGTGTCCGTTCTCGGTAGATGCAATTGTGTCTTTCCATGGTTCTGTGATTGGCGTGCCCGTTTCTTCTGTTGGGTGAGATAAATAGCGGTTATTTTGATCGATTAAAATGACATATCCTTCTTCACCGATTTCCATCGTATTTGCTAAAGTTTCGAGCTCTTCTAATTCCACATCGATACCGACAACGCCGGATTGGTCATTCGTCGACTGAGCGACCGTCACGACCATTTCCTCCGTATCAGCATCTTGGTAAGGTGCAGTGACGATGACTTCTCCAGCTGACTCCATCGCTTTTTTGTACCAGTCGCGTTCAGTTGGGTCATAGCTCGAATCATTCATCGTTGGCTGGGAATACATCTCCCCTGCATCCGTTCCGACGTATACGGATGCTGTATCGCTATTCGTCAAATAATATTGCGATAACATATCATCCATCTGATCTGGTTTATTGTAAGTGAACCGGTTAATGACCGTCGCTAAATAGTTGAGTGTTTCAGCTTTCTGGTTAATTAATTGGTTGATTTCATCGTCAATCACTTGAATGTTTGTCGACGCAGCATTCATCACTTGGTCGGAAATTTCTTCTTTAGCGGCATCGTAGGAAACAATTCCAATCAATAATGAAGGAACAATCAAGATAATTAAAAAGGTAGATAGTAGTTTTGTTCGAATGCTCCAGTCTTTGAATCGCTTGAACCGTTTTTGTTTCGTTTGTTTTTTCTTCATGTTGGATTTCCTTTCTGTCTATGATTATTGGTCAAGTAGTAAATAGATGGTGAGTTCATTGGTTGATTCGATGGTGAATGGAATTGAAAGCGATCGTTTGAAGCCGGTCATGCGCATATCTCCTTCAATAAGTGTCGGTGAAGTGATATCAATGGAGACACTTTGCTCACTGACGATCGTTGCGAGTCCACCAGCGATCATATTGCCAAACTCTCCGCAAAATGAGTTCAGCATTTCTCCGCTAAGCTCCATGCCGAACATGGATTTGCCGATGACACCAAAAGCGGTATGGTCACCGGAAAATAGCAGTTGGCCTTTTACGTGGCCGGTAATGCCGATTAACACGCCGAATTGTGTATGTAGTTCCTTTGTGTCCGCGCTTGGTTTCCCCATTTGAACGGGAATCGGGATCGTTTGTTGAATCGATTGAATCGTTCCGTTCAGCAGTGTAGTTATGTTTTTGCTGCTGTTTTCATAAGTTGTCGTCATAAGGTACCCTCTCAATTTTTATGTAGTTTTCTTTCTCTACGCCCTCGATTAATGGCAACGTTATTTATATCGGATGATTTGATGATTTGTTGATGGTTTTGTTGGATAATGTTGAGCTTTCGACAAATTCCGCAGTGTTGGTGGCTGATGTCGGGTGGCTTCATGCGTTTATCGAGCGGTTTCGCGCGTTTGTCGAGCGGTTACACGCGCTTGTCGAGCGGCTCCGCACGCTTGTCGAGCGGTTCCGCGCGCTTGTCGAGCGGTTCCGTGCGCTTGTCGAGCGGTTCCGTGCGCTTGTCGAGCGGTTCCGCTCTTTTGTCGAGCGGTTACGTGCGCTTGTCGAGCGGTTCGGCGCACGCGTCGAGCGGTTGCATGCGTTTGTCGGGCGGTTCGGCCCCCTTTGTCGGGCGGTTCGATCCGTTTGTCGGGCGGTTGGAGCGCGTTGTCGGGCGGCTCGACCCCCTTTGTCGGGCGGTTGGAGCGCGTTGTCGGGCGGTTCGGCGCGTTTGTCGAGCGGCTGGCGCGCGTTTGTTGAGCGGCTGGCGCGCGCTTGTCGAGCGGCTCGACACCCTTTGTCGGGCGGCTCGATCGCGTCGTCGGGCGGCTGCTCCTGTTAATCGGATAATCAGCAATCAAGTCACAACGTCCAATCTCAAAATCTAGTGAAAAACCCTACTAAACATTAAAGGGTTCATTTTTGCCTCGGCAAAAATGTTCTACTTAAAATTCCGTGCCGGGAAAACAAAAAAACTGCACTCCCTCACCAGGAGTACAGCTTTATTCATAATCAGATGGGTCGATGATCACTAGTTGAATTAAATAGATTAGTAGCGCAATCGCGACGGTCAGGAAGCCCCAGCCAAGGGTGATTTGTTCGCTCTGCAAGTAGTTGTTGCAGAGTTGGCTGTCAGACATCAAGTAAATGAGTCCCATTAAGCCGTATTGTAGAGTGAAAAATACGAATACAGCGTTTTTCCAGAAGTCGGTTAGTTTCATCCAGCTGGCGCGTAGTGGGACACCGGCCAGGAATGCGAGACTGATGAATTTAAATAGTTCGACGGAGTACATTGTCAGTGCGTCATCCATTGCTCGCGGGATCGACCAATAGGTCATGACGAGTGTAAATAGGATGATTCCCGGGATGCCGCGTTCGTTCCATTTGGCGAAAAACTTCGGAAATTTTTCCATGAAGAACGGTGCCATTAGGAAGCCTGATATGGCGATCAACGGCATTTGCATATGCATATGAAAAATCATAATTGATTCTAGCAAATTGGCGACAGGAGGAAGCATAAGAAATAAAAACATAATTAGCCCGATAATTGGTTGCATGCTTATACCCCCTTCTCGTTGGCTAGAATGGCATTCACTTTGTCGGCCGCTTCATCAACTTTCGTATAATCCATGACATCGGTCAGATTACCTTCACGATTCACTAAATAAAAAGCTGAGTTATGCGTATAGTGACCGTTATCATCTGGTATGACAATGACGCCGAATTCTTCGAGTAGGCGGTCGAGTTCTTTTTGATCGGGAATTCTTGCCATGCGCCACGTTTCTCCGTCGCTTTCAAAATAACCGCGGTATGTCGACAATGTTTCTGGGTCGTCATTTTCCGGGTCGAAGCTGATGCTTAAAAATACGATATCTTCCCCAACTGCTTCTTCCGGCAGCTGTTTATAGACGTTGTACATATTCATCTCGAGTTGCGGGCAAACGCTGGTACATGCGGTATACATGAACGTAATGAACACGTGCTTGCCTTCAAATTCAGAAAACGAATAGGTGCGTTCATGGCTGTCTTCTAATGTGACTTCCGGAAATTCGGGTTGTGTTTCGATTAAGTCATTGGTCCGGGCGGTTTCTGCGGTGAATGCTTGGAAGCCGTCCGTGCCGATGAAAAACAATCCAAAGCTGAATAGCAAAACGACTGCGATGGAAATTTTCAATGGATTCATTTTGTTCACTTCCTGTCTACAACCTTTTTTGGTCGAGAAGTAAATTAGCAAAAAGAGACCGCTCATTAAGGGGGGAGTCGGCCTCTTTTTTTAGGGAAAACTTTTTTGGATGGATGTTTGATTTATTGTTTCATTGATCTCCCCCAGATCAATAAACCACGATTTTAGCGGTACTGATCCGTCAATCTGATGTTCGATTCTAAGTTGTCTGGATTAGCTTACCATGTTTTAAATGGCGGTGATCCTGGTGGTGCGTTAAAGATAAAGTCTGTCAATGGGATGACATATCCCATGGCGATGACAATCAACATTAGGACGATGATGCGACTCCAGCGTTCTGTCCAGAATGGTGTTTTGTTTCCGCCAACGGCTTCCGGTTCAACCATGAATTCGGAATCGCCTTTTGGTGCACGGAACATTAAGTGGAACATGTTGTACACTTGCAGGACGACGGCGATAATCAAGAGTGTTCCGCCGACAGCTAGGAAAATCAAGTATGGATCCCAGCCTAATGCTGTTTCATTTCCAAAGTAGTTTGAGTAAGATGTTCTTCTTGGTGATCCAAGTAATCCGACAAGGTGCATGGCAACAGACATCAAGGTCATGCCGATGGTCCATATCCATGTTTGGATGACACCGAGTTTGTTCATTCGTTTTGTCAGTACGCGTCCAGAGACATATGGGACGAGCCAGTAGCTGACCCCGAAGAATGTCAATGCGACGGTCATTCCTAGGGTTAGGTGGAAGTGTCCGACTACCCATAGGGAGTTGTGTACGACTTGGTTCAATTGGTTCGTTGTTTGGACAATTCCGCCTGCGCCTGCTGGGATGAATGCGATCATTGCAATCATCGGTGCGAGGAAGCGAACATCGCCCCAAGGTAATTTTTTAAAGAAACCGAAGAGTCCTTTGGCGCCTTTTTCGCGTCCACTTCTTTCAAAGATAGAGAACATCGCGAAGGCTGTCATCAATGATGGGAACCCGATTGCTAGACTCATAAATACGTGTAGGTATTTCACCGATTCGGTGATCCCTGGGTCTACGATTTGGTGGTGGAATCCACCTGGGATGTTCAAGATAACGAGTAACATGACGACGACTCTTGTCAATGTGTCACTGAAACGGCGTGTGCCGAGTACTTTTGGAATAATGGTGTACCAAGCTGATACAGCCGTTAGATACCAAATGTTCACGAGCGTGTGGCCGAATGCCCAGAATAATGTCCGGGAAAGCATGACGTTGATTGTATCAACCCAGCCAAGTGACCATGGAAGAATCATGAATACTTCAATTGCTACGAAGAGACTTGAGAATAATAGTAGGACGAATACCCCTGTTGCGAAATAAGATAGAATCGGTAAATGCTGTCCTTTGTTTGCTTTTCTCCAATTCGCCACTTGGATGAATGCGCCGAATGCGGCCATCCAGATCCCGACGACGAAGAGGACGAGACCGATATAGAATACAGGTGACGCTGCCATTGGTGGGTAGAAGGTGTACATGACACTTGCTTCCCCTTGAATGATCGGAATGACAGCTGTTACGGCACCCATGATTTTTAACCAAAATGCGCTCCAGACCATTTTACGTACTTTCGGTTGTAAGCCGCCTAAGTTATGGGAAAGTGCTGCGTAAAAATATCCGACGACGAAGAATGATGTAAATACGAGTACAAGAAACAGTCCGTGCCCGGTTAATACTTGGTAGTAATTGAGCCAAGTTGGTAGTTCTAGCAATCCTGCGCGGTTGAGTCCTTGCAGCAAGCCGAGGACCCCACCGACTAATAATGCGATAAATGATATGGAAAAGTAAGATTTCGAGATTTTCGCGTCCGCTGGGTGTGCCCCCAACGCTTTTTGTGTTTTCTCTTGTATTTTTTGCGCTAAAGCCATTTGATCTCCCCTCCTTTTAAACCACTGTGATGGTCGTTGCCATTAGTTGGTGACCAGATCCACAGTATTCATTACATAGAATCAAGTACTCGCCTGGTTCATCAAACGTTTGAGTGATGGTTTGAATGTATCCTGGCATGACCATCGCGTTGACGTTCGTTCCTGCGATTTGGAAACCGTGGGTCACGTCTTTCGATGTCATTTTAAACGTCACTTCGGAACCCGCTGGAATTTCGATATCCCCTGGGTTAAAGCTGAAAATTTCCAGTGTCATAACGACTTCGTATTTATTTTCTCCTACTTCATAAACACCTGGTTCAGAGAATACTTCATGTTCATCGACCTTTTGCGGATCGACTCTTTCCGTTTCACTTGGTGGTCCCATGCCGAATGCAAACGTTTGTATTCCGGTTGCAATCATAAAACCTATAATCATTACACTACTGACTGTGAGCCATATTTTTTCATGTTTGAGCATGATTTTTCCCTCCTCTGATTAAATGCCAACTCTTATCATATAAAGCAAGTAATAAACAACGTATAGAGCGAAGATAAACCCACCTACAAAGATTATGGACGACCAGAATGCGCCTCTTTCATCATGTACTTCTTCCATTTCTTTAGCATCCTCGATTTTTGTAACCTTTTGATCTTTCATTGTGTGAGCCCTCCTTATCGATTTGGTACCTTTATTGTAATTTGGAAAGCGGTTTCATCCTGTGACCCATATCACGTTTTAGAGATGAATTTAGTTTATTTGTGACAGATGTGTGACTGTGGGGGTGTGGGACGGGCGTGCGATCGGGTGGCTGGATGCTTGGTCGGGCGGCTCGGCGCG
>NZ_JAHLZF010000026.1 GCF_018967645.1 Allobacillus halotolerans
ACTTTCTTTGAACAATCTGCGCTGCTTTTTGAACGGTTAACTACTTTCTTTGAACGATCTGCGCTACTTTTTGAACGGTTAACCACTTTCTTCGAACGATCTGCGCTACCTTTTGAACGGTTAACCACTTTCTTTGAACAGTCTGCGCGATTTATTGAACAGTCAGCGCCGCTCTTTGAACAGTCTGCGCCGCTCATTGAACAGTCTCTTCAACTCCTACCAAAAAAACCCGGAACGGCGATCAACGAGATCACCTATTCCGGCTACAATCGACAACTAATTTTTCCCTTCCAGCTCTTGAATTTCTTTTTCCAATGTATCGATAATCTTACGTGCGCGTTCGTTTCCGACCATTTCTACGTATTCTTCGCGAACAGGCTTGCTTGCTTCGCGAAACGCTTCACGTTGGTCACCGGTCAATTCATTGATTTCAATATCACTTTCTTGTTTAATTGTTTCTAAATCTTCACTATTGTGCTCGTTTTGAATTTCGAATGATTTATCCTTCATTTCCTCAACGGTTTCGTCGATCATTTGTTGAACGTCCTCAGGCAATCCTTCGTAATAGTCTGGGTTGATCGCTGTTGTTGTCACGTAAAGTGAATGTCTGGATAAGGTCATATTGCTTTGAACTTCATAAAATTTCATTTGCTCGATGGCAAACATCGGGTTCGTTTGGCCGTCGATCATATTTAATTGAAGTCCACTATAGACCTGCTCATAAGGCATTGGTGTTGGGTTTGCTCCATAGGCTTCATAGGAAGAAACAATGAGCGGTGAAGGCATCGTCCGGAATCGATTTCCTTCAAAATCACTTGGCTGCTCAAACGCCGTATTCGCTGTCCAATGGTTGAAGCCTTCTGTCCAATATGATAATACCTTGATTCGCCGGTCGAGAAACGCTTCGTTCATTGGACCGTACAATGCTTCACTTTCATTTAACACTTGTTTATTAATTTGCATATCATCGGAAAATAGAAAATGTAGCAGTAACGCTTGTGATTCGGGTACCATCGTTCCAATATTACCCGGTGAAACGATTGCCATATCAACGGCCCCGATTTGCAATAGCTCTGCCTGTGTCGTTGCATCTCCCAGCTGTCCTACTGGGTAAATTTCAACATGCACATTACCATCCGACTTTTCTTCGATGATTTTTTTAAACTCTTCGACATAGCTCTGTTGGACGGAATCGATTTGTTCCTCATGGACAAAACGGATTACATGGTCCGGTCCTTTCTCTCCAGCTTCAGATACCGTATTTCCTTGATTGCTTCCACAAGCGGCGAGAAAAATAAAAGCCATGAACAACAAGAGTTGACCGATTTTTTTCATACCCATTCACCTTCTTTCTATTCGGAATAAAACATCTGGTAAGCTGTAATGATCTCTGGAAATAAGATGAATAACGCAGATGCGACAAAGAGAATTAAAATATAGGGCCAAATGCCACGAATGACTTCTAGATACGGTTTTTCAAATACGGCAATTGCGGTAAAAATGTCCACGCCAAATGGTGGTGTTGCTGAACCGATTGCTGCTTGTAGAGTAACGATAACCCCTAGTGCAACTGGGTCGACACCAGCATCCATCGCCACTGGATAGAAAATCGGAGTCATAATGATAATGACGACGAGTGGATCGACAAACATACACCCAACAAAGAAAAACACCGCAACGATAAATAAAACGTACGTAGCTGAAGGGTCAGCGCCAAGGACAGCAGAAGTCAGTACTTCCGGTAGTTTCGCATAAGCCAACACCCAGCTAAGCGCTGTTCCGGCAGCAACAAGGATAAAGACCGCCGCTGTAACCACTGCTGAAGACTCGGCAATTTTCGGGATATCCTTCCATTTCACATCCCCGAAAACGAATACCTCTAAAATGAATGCGTAAGCGACGGAAATCGCTGCCGCTTCCGTCGGACTAAAGATTCCTGTATAAATACCACCGACGACGACAATCGGAAAACCGAGTGGCAATATTGCTTTTCGAAAGGCCGTCCAACGTTGTTTCCAAGTCTGCTTCTCAATTCGCCCGATATCATTTTTACTAGCCAAAAAGAAACTGTATAAAGCGAACATCGCGAAAATAATAAGCCCTGGCAAAATTCCGGCGATAAATAATTCACCAACTGAAGTTCCTGTGACAACTCCGTAAACGATCATAGCGATACTCGGCGGAATAATCAGCGCTAAGTCACTCGCATTAATGATCAACGGAATCGCCTGTGAATCTTTATAGCCTTCTTTGATCATCCGTTCACGCGTTGGCTTCCCGACAGCAACAACTGTCGCTTGCGTCGAACCAGAAATCGAGCCAAATAACGTACAAGCGGCTGCCGTGGTGACTGCATACCCTCCTCGAATATGTCCGATGAATGCGCCGACAAAATCGAGCAATCTGCTAGATGTTTTTCCTTTCGCCATAATGTCAGCGGCAAAAATGAACATTGGAACAGCCAGCAGCACAAACGTCTGGATGCCAAGAGAGAATTGTTGGATAAAGACCATTAAATTGAGGTCCGGAAAATAAATAATCGCAATAAGTAATGGTGCAACAATCAATGGGATCATAATCGGAAAGCCTAAAAATAATAACAGAAACATAACCCCTAGCATGATCCAAATCATTTTTTACGACCCCCTTGATGCAAACCTGGATTCTGCCTTTGCAACTCCACATCTTTTTGCTGTTGTTCATTGTCTTCCGTCTCAGAAGCACCTGATTCACTTACTTCACTTCGTTTCACAAGCGAATAATCTCCCTGCTTCCTTCTCCGTTTAATTTCCGTCAAAATCGGATCCTGTGTTCCATCGATGAGTTCCTTATGACGGATATTCAAAACGGCTTCCATCGCATATTGGATTCCAGCAAAGAAAAACCCTAACGGAATGAAAATCGACACTAGATAATAGGGAACTTGCAAGGCAGGAGTGGTTCGTCCTGTTTCCATTAATATGAGGACGTATTCAATAGATAAGTAACTTAAGTAGAATAATAGAATTGAAGTGAAAATAGTAACGAAAATAACGAGCGCTTTTCTCACTTTATATGGTAAAAATTCAACAATCGCTGTCATTTTCAAATGCCTGCCCCAACGTGCACAAAAACTGAGACCAACAAACGTAATCAAAATAATCAGAAACTGACCCACTTCTTCGGCAAATGTCCACGAGTTGTTAAAAACACTCCTCGCAATAACATTTCCGAGCAAAACAAGGGTGATGGCGATTAAAGCATAACTGATCATCCAGCCTTCTACTTTCGCTTGAATACGATCAATTTTTCTTAACCAATTCATTGAAAGATGCCCCCCCTAAATTCCTTGCTTCCTAACTCTTCTTCCAACATAAATACCCGCAATTTTACCCATTAAACTAGAAAAAGCTAGCGAATCAGAACCAGTTTTTCCCACACTTGGCGAATCACCTCTTATTTTGCAGAACAAAAAAGATGACCCCGAACTAGTCGAAATCATCTTTAACAATTGAGACTATTATTTTCTTTCTGCAGACTACTGCTCGCCAATCGGATTTTCAAGCGCTCCGATTCCTTCAATTTCTACGCGAACCTTGTCGCCTTTTTTCAAAAACTTCGGTGGTTTGTACCCTTTTCCGACACCACTCGGCGTTCCAGTTGTGATGATATCGCCTGGATACAACGTCATCCCTGTTGAAAGCAGTGAGAGTAAATAAGGTACATGAAAAATCATATCTTTTGTATTTCCATCCTGTCGCATTTCTTCATTCACAAACGTACGAATGGAGAGGTTGTCCGGTTGAGCCAACTCGTCTTTTGTCACGATGACAGGCCCCATCGGACCAAACGTATCCAATGACTTAGCACGGAAAAATTGTTTATGTCGTTTTTGCAAATCACGTGCCGAAATATCATTCAAAATCGTGTAACCAAACACATAATCCAAGGCTTCTTCTTCACTGAAATTCACACCTTGTTTGCCGATGATGACCGCTAATTCTCCCTCGTAATCTAGCTCACTTGTTATGGCTTCATGTGGCTCGACCGTCTCACCGTTGGCAATGATTGATGTAGGTGATTTTGAAAAGATGACTGGGTCTTTCGGAACAGCTTTTTCGTCACGATTTTCATCCATTTCGATCGCATGCTCGCGGTAGTTTTTGCCGACACTGATAATATTTTTCTCTGGAATATACGGCGCGCGTACGTTCACTTCGTCAACCGAGATCGAATGCTTGATTTCATTTTGAAAATCGACGAACTGAAATCCTTGAATGACCGATAAAAGCGTCGGGAACAACTCGACTAATTTAGGATAATAGTCGATGTGATCTCCTTTCAATACTCCCCAATACTGCTGATGATCCGTTTCAAAAGCGATAAATTTCATGGGTACCCTCTCCTTTTTTATGTCAATATCCATAATAAGCCGGATATCGTAAATATACTGAGCACAGTCGTGACCAGTGTAATACTTGAAACCAAATCCGGTCGCGCACGAAACTCAAGTGCAAACATCGTTGTCGTTGCAGCGGTCGGCATGGCCGCGATGACGATCAATACGTTACCGAGCAAATCAGACATCGGAATAATCAAGACGAACAACCATGTAATAAGCGGTGAAATAATTAATCGTAATGACGATGATAAAGCCACTTTACTCACATCAAACTCACGGAAAGCGATATTGGCCAGTTGCATCCCAAGCCCGACCATCATGAGTGGAATCGCAACAGCGGCTAGCATATTGACGACTTCCATCGCTTGAGTCGCAAGCTCAATATTCAACCACTTCATCAAGAAAGCAAGGAGCATCGCGTAAGTGGCGGGCATTTTCAAAATGGTCAATAACGCTTGTTTCATTCCACTCTTGCCACGTGATGCGTAATAGATTCCGAAAAAATTCATTTGGATTGTCTGTATAGACATAAATAACACCGCATAAACAAAAGCTTCTTCACCAAACGCAAACAAAATGACCGGTGAACCATAATTCCCAGCGTTCATAAAAGCATTTGATAAAATCATACCACTTTCGACAGAACGTTCCCATCGAAAAATAACCGATAAGATCTTATTGATGAAAATCATCGCAAACAAAATAATGAAGGACATGAGTAGAATCTTACTAAACTCCCCCGATAAATCCCTCGTATAAAAGGCTTCAAACACGAGTGCAGGAACAAATATGTAGATCGTTACCGCAGAGACGGAACGGACATCCATCTTACGGATTCGCTGCAAAACGTATCCGAGAGCGAAAATAGATACAATTGGTAAGATAACTTCAATAAAAATAGACAACTAGCTGCATCTCCTCTATCTTTATACTTCTTTCACTACTATAACGCATCATAAGCTTTGGCGAAATAGCGCGAAACGACGAACGTTAATTAAAAGAACACCGACAGTTGATGACAAAACTATCCATAAAAACCTACTTCACCTAGTTAAGGGAATATGGTAGACTTATAATACAAAAAACTGTTAAATGATTAGTAGCTTTTGACTAGGAGGAGTTTTAATTGATCGAAATGAATAGTCATATCCTACCGGGAAGGGGGACGAGTCCTAAGTCCGTCCATGAAAGTATACAGATGGCCAAGGATGCGACCAAACATGGTATTCGTACCATTGTTGCAACACCTCGTCACCTCGATGGGAATAATGACAATCCTAAGTTGGATATACTGGAAGATGTCATCCATTTTAGAAATGAGCTCGAGCAAGCCAATATTCCACTAACGGTTTTAGCGGGCCAGGAAATCCGATTATCTTGGGATCTATTGGAGCGTTTAGAAAAAAATGAACTACTCTCGATCAACGAAAAATCAACGTATATATTGATTGAGTTTCCACCCAACCATATCCCGAAATTTTCCGAACAAATATTATTTGACCTACAAATGAAAGGATACATACCAATCATTGCTCACCCGGAAAGAAACAATGAATTTTTCAAAAGACCACAATTCTTATATAATTTGGTCAAGAAAGGAATGCTCGTCCAACTGACAGCAGGCAGTGTCACCGGACGATTCGGGAAGAAAATCGCCAAGTTCGCACATGAATTGATGGGAGCAAATTTAGTGCACTTTATTTCTTCTGAAGCAAACCATACGAGGAAATATCCATTCGAATTAAAAGAAGCATACAAAAAAATAGAGAAAAGCTTCGGAAAACAAATGCATTATTATTTTTTGGAGAATACACAAGCATTAATCGAAAATGAAACGATCTTTGCAGAACCACCGACGCGGATTAAATCAAAAAAGTTCTTTGGAATTATTTGAGAGGGCATCCAATCAACAGGAACAAAATAAGCGAGGGTAGAAGCGTATGAATAGAAACCTTATGATCAGTGATATCCATGGACATTTGAATGCGTTTGAGCAGTTACTTGCAAAAGTGGATTATCAACCAGCGCATGACCAATTAATTTTACTCGGGGATTATATTGACCGCGGCCCCGCCAGTAAAGAAACAATTGAATTTGTCATGGATTTACAAGCAAATGGCGCAATTGTTTTACGTGGAAACCACGATGACTGGTTCCTTCAGTGGCTTCAAGATCCAAGTCAAGTGTCGCCAAACTTTTTATTGAACGGTGGTATGGAAACCATCCAATCCTATCTCCATGAGTTGGGGGATGACTTTTCCATCCAAAAACAAACGGAATGGGCTACGTCTATTCGAGAAAATCACCCCACACATATCAACTTTTTGAATGATTTACCACTCTATTATGAACACGAAGCGTTTATCTGCGTTCATGCTGGCATTGATCCGCTCCAAATCGATTGGAAAAACACCTCGAAGGAAGATTTCCTGTGGATTCGAAAAGAATTTCACAACAGTATCATTGATGCCAACAAACCAATCATCTTTGGTCACACACCGACAAAAGGACTGCAAAAACATGCCGGCATCTACTTTAATGACAATAAAATCGGTATTGATGGTGGCTATACATTTGGCTATCAATTGAACTGCTTAATCTATGAGCAAAACGAATTCACCGAAGCGGCTGTCACAAAAGAAGAAATAGAAAATGGCATGACTCGACAATTATTTCCGAGGAAATAATTTTGTCGAACCATACCTGATGTAATTAAGATAAGAAAATTGCTCCATAAGCGAGCGCCCCAACAATGACGAGCGCCGGGTGAATATTTAACCGTTCCAAGAATATAAAACTTAAAACGACCAAGATGATTGTGTGAACGATTCCGGCATCAAAATAAGACGTCTCAAAAAATTGGTAGGCTAAAACGGCCAATAATACGGCAATGGTCGGGCGAATTAACGCTGTCATTCTCTTTACTTTCGGTGAATCTTTGAATTTATTCAATAGATTGAGAAGAAGGATCATGGCGACTAACGTCGGTATAACCGTCGCCGCTAATGCGACTAATGAACCAAGTACCCCAGCTACTTCAAATCCAATATACCCCGCCATTTTCGTAGCGATTGGACCTGGAAGGGCGTTCCCCATCGCCAACACTTCACCAAACTCCTGACGTGTCATGAACTCATACCGCTGAACGACTTCAATTTCAATTAACGGTATAATAGCCGGACCGCCACCATACCCTACAATCCCTGGAATAAAAAAAGCTAAAAATAAATACCATAAATCCAAAAGCATCCATTTACGCCCCTTTCTTCTTTGGTTTCGTCGTCAGCGCATAGATGATTAAAGCCCCAATTAAGAGGACTGGATGCCAACTAAGTACAACATAAACAATAATACTGACAATACTTAAACTAATCGCAATCGGTAACCCTAATCCCTTATTCGAATTTCTAAAAAAGTTAAACGCCAACATAAAGAGTAACACACCGACGACCGGCGCGATTGCTTGCGTCATCCCTTGAACAATCGGCGAATCTCGAAAACTGACCAAAAAGCTGATCAATGCAATCATCAAAAGCACTGTCGGAAGCACCGCAGCGATTAAAGCACCGATCATACCCGTGAACCCACCAATCCGGTAACCGATATAACCAGCCATTTTTGTCATAATTGGACCCGGAAGCGAATTTCCGAGCGCTAACACATTACCAAACTCCTCGTCATCCATCCATTTATACTGATGAACAACCTCTTTATGAACTAATGGGATCGTTGATGGACCTCCCCCATATCCTAATAAACCTGTTCGCAAAAAACTGATGAATAAATCCTTATTTACATCCCATTTCGATTTCGTCATCAATGGCACCCTCCTTTCACTTTCTTTAAAATTTATTTAGTATGCAGGCTCATATATCTTGCATTTGGGTGCATATATTTTGGTTTGGGTACATATGTTTACCGAGCGGGTGCATATATTTTCGTTTTGGGTCCATATATTTTTGTTCCGGGTCCATATATCCGATGATTGGGTACATATATTATTGAATCAGGCTCATATATTATTGAACCGGGCGCATATATTTAGAAAATGGGCACATTTAATTGTTTCCCAGGATCATATATTTATCGCTCATACTTCGAGCTCATTTTTTGTGGCTCGCGTCATCATTAACAACGCGCGCGCATATATC
The DNA here is from genome assembly GCF_018967645.1 of Allobacillus halotolerans. Classification (GTDB taxonomy): domain Bacteria; phylum Bacillota; class Bacilli; order Bacillales; family Alkalibacillaceae; genus Allobacillus; species Allobacillus halotolerans. The sequence continues at coordinate 8,533 of NZ_JAHLZF010000026.1, forward strand.
CATGTTTCGGGCACATTTTTTAGTTGCTCGGGCTTATATATTTGCCGTGCGGGCTCATATATCTTGTATTTGGGTGCATATATTTATAGAGCGGGCTCATATATCCGTAGATTGGGCGCATACATCCGTGATTTGGACTCATATATTATTGATTCCGGTTCATATATCTATCATTTGGTTGCATATATTTTGAATCGAGCTCATATACCCATGTTTTAATTTCATATATTTACCGCTCGGACCAATATATTTCCGCACCTACCGTCGGATCCATAAGCCAATCAATCATGTCGGAAAATATTTCTGATTCGGCTCATATAAAACTGAATCAGTACCATATACTTCCCACTTGGGCGCAAATATCTAGATTTCAGGCCCATAACTGACCACAAAGGGCGCATATCTCATAACCTAGGGGTCATATCCCAAACTTTCGGTCGCATATATACATTCAACCAGCTATTCGTTTTTATTTTCAAGCCGATATACCTTTCAAAATGACAACAAATCTCTTTTATTCAAAACAAAAAGTGACAGAACAATCAATCTTCTTTATAATAGAAGTAAATTACAGGAAATGTGGTGAACATTTTGAAACTGACGGATACGGATTTAAAAATTCTCAACATGCTCAGTGACAACGGTCGTATGTCTTATGTCGACCTCGCGAAAGAATTGGATCTTTCACGTGTCGCTGTACGAGATCGAATCTATCAAATGCAAGAATCGGGCATTATTGAAAAATTCAGTGTCGTCATTAACTCAGAAAAAGTCGGCAAAGGAGTTTCCGCATTTTTCAATGTGGACTGTGAACCGAATTCACTGGTATACGTCGCCGAAAAATTAGCGGAAAACCCAAATGTCGCAAGCTGTTACCAAATGACTGGTCCAAGCACATTACATACGCATGTACTTGTAGAAGATTTCACGAGTTTGGAAAAATTCATCAATGAGGAGCTATATGCCCTTGAAGGAATCAGTCATGTGGAAAGTCATATCTTGCTTCGCCGCTTTAAAAGTCGTACCGGTTTGAAGCTATAGAGAGAATCTCCTGTCTCGATTAAGAAGAGACAGGAGATTTTTTTGAATTTAATTTTACCATGCTGCGATGGAACCATCTGTACGCATTTCAGTTCCACCAGCCAATACACCTGTTTCCGGGTCGCGACAAATTATTTGTCCCCGGCCGAAATCACCGTGATCAACCTCACGAATGATCTGATGTCCTTTGCGCTGCAAAGCTTGTGCCAAGTGTTCTGGGAACGATGGGTCAACTTTCACTTGTTTATCTTTCACCCATTGCCAACGCGGAGCATCCAGTGCTGCTTGTGGGTTCAATTGGAAATCTACCATATTCATCACAACTTGCGCATGTCCTTGCGGCTGCATAAAACCACCCATCACGCCAAATGGACCAACCGGTTGATCTCCTTTTGATAGGAAGCCAGGTATAATCGTGTGATACGTTTGTTTGCCAGGCTTCAACACATTAACGTCATTTTCGTCTAGAGAGAATGTATGTCCTCTGTTTTGCATCGCAATTCCGGTACCTGGAACGACAATCCCTGAACCGAAGCCCATATAATTACTTTGGATAAAGGAAACCATATTCCCTTCTCCATCTGCAGTTGATAAATAAACCGTACCACTGCTCTTCGGCTCACCCGCTTCAGGCATGATCGCTTCCTCGCCAATCAATCCACGACGCTCTTCGGCATATTGCTCAGATAAGAGATCATTTACACGAACATTCATTTCTTTTTCTTCCGTAATATGTTTCAACCCATCTGCGAATGCTAGTTTCATGGCTTCCATTTGCTTGTGGTATGTATCCACACTTTCTTTTTCCGTAAATTCAAAGCCCTTCAGCATGTTCAGTGCCATGAGTGCAACAAGACCCTGACCGTTCGGCGGAATCTCCCAAACATCGTAGCCACGGTAATTGACTTTAATTGGATCTACCCACGTTGGCTCATAAGCTGCAAGGTCTTCTTTTGATAAAAACCCACCATTCTCTTGGAAAAATGCATCGATTTGATCAGCGATATTCCCACGATAAAATGATTCGGCTTTCGTTTCCCCAATCTCTTTCAACGTTTTCGCATGACCTTCTGACTTCCACATTTCACCGATTTTTGGTGCACGGCCATCTGGCGCAAACGTTTCAAACCAATGATTGAATTCCTTGTCTTTAAATATTTCTTTAAATTTCGTAACTGCTCTTTCCCAATTATGTCCCAATATTGGTGTCAATGGATATCCTTCAGACGCATACCGAACCGCAGGCTCCATCAGTTCTGAAAATTCCAGCTTTCCAAATCGCTCGGATAATGCAGCCCATGCTGACGGGGCACCTGGTACGGTAACTGGTGTCATTCCAAATGTCGGCATCTCCTCATGTCCTTTTTCCTTCACTTTATCCACTGAAATCGAAGCTGGAGCACCGCCACTGGCATTTAGTCCGTAAATTTCATCTTTGATCCAAACGAGTGCGAAGGCATCTCCACCGATACCATTCGAAGTCGGCTCGACAACCGTCAATGCCGCTGCTGTCGCAATAGCTGCATCAACCGCATTCCCGCCTTTTTTCAGTATATCCAACCCAGCCTGCGCAGCAAGCGGTTGGGATGTTGCAACCATTCCATTTCGACTATACACCGTATTCCGCTTTGAGTTATACGGGTGATAACGCGCATCAAATTGAACCAATTCAACCTCTCCCTTAATCTGTATTTTACAAAATGTTTGAATTATTAATATCATCATAACATAATTTTGACTATTTTTATCATTTAATTTCTTTTTGATGAAGATTTCTTGAATTAAAATATGTTTTTGTCCATTCTTATCCAGATTGCGCTTACATTTTGAGTGCTTTTTTTAAAAATTTCATTGTAAAAAGTACTAACTGGGCACATAAATTCTCACTTCGGTCGCATATTTGAACAATTAAGTCTCATATATTCGAGAGCCGGGCTCATATAAGCATAATTTAGGCGCATATCCACTAATCAAGGGAGCATATATCACCAGAAAGGGTACATAAAAAATCCGACCTCGCTTAAATACAAAAAGACTAAAAGAAGCACCACCTAGGCACATAAATTCTCACTTCAGTCGCATATTTAAACAATTAAGTAACATATATTCGAGATCGAGGCTCATATAAGCATAATTTAGGTGCATATCCACTAATCAAGGGAGCATATATATCCAAAAAGGGAACATAAAAAATCCCACCATGCTTAAATACAAAAAGACTGAAAAAGGCACCACCCGGGCACATAAATTCTCTCTTCGGTCGCATATTTGAACAATTAAGTCTCATATATTCGAAAGTCGGGCTCATATAAGCATAATTTAGGTGCATATCCACTAATCAAGGGACCATATATCACCAAAAAGGGTACATAAAAAATCCCACCACGCTTAAATACATTGGATCATCTAAAAAAAGCACCACCCGGGCACATAAATTCTCACTTCGGTCGCATATTTGAACAATTAAGTCTCATATATTCGAGAACCGGGCTCATATAAGCATAATTTAGGTGCATATCCACTAATCAAGGGACCATATATCACCAAAAAGGGTACATAAAAAATCCCACCACCAGGATTTGGCAGCAGGATTTTTCACTTTTCATGACCAATAATTAGAAATAAAGCATCTCATTTAACATTTCATTGATAAATAGATTCTCGGATATGATTTTCAAAAATAAAAATGTACCGAAATAAAAGAGCAACACACCATAGAATCCATCGATTCCTTTATTTTGGTTATGAACATAACTGTAAATCGCAAACGTTGCAGCAATAAACAAACCAATAAACCCAAGGAAAAAGACATAGAAAAAGACCGAAAACATTTTCACGCTGACGATTAATAGAGATAATAGCATAATTGCAGTTGGGATGACCATTAAAGCGCCGAAACGGCCGACAACTGATTTGATATGCAGATTTGCAACACTTGGCCTCACGACTGCAAAGATGATGCCTACCGCAACAGCGATAAATAATAAAATAAAGAAAAATGGCTTAAAAAATATGGTGCCGAATGGAACGGCCGATCCAAAATACCCCATTCCCATCGAACTGGCAAACGCCTTCATTCCAAAATAAAAAGTCATTGGAATAAATAAAGAAAATAATACGAGAGTAATCAGTCCATTGACGAAGTTGCCTTCACCCTCTACTTTCCCATGGCGCAATGGGCTTTTTGCCATATGTACGAGATGTTTCCAGTATCCTTGCGCCAACGCCTTTCCTTGTTCGGCGTAATCATTGGTTGTTGCAGTATCTGAGGTTGCGGCGCTCTCTTCTTTTGCTGAAGCTACTGGGCTTTCAGCACCATTTTCTAGCTGCGATCCACATGATGTACAAAACTTACTGTCTTCACTCACTTCCGTCTGACAGTTTTGACAGACCTTCTTCATTGATAAATTCCCCCTTTTCAACGTTACAATTTCAATTATATCACTTATATGAATATTTAGAACCATATTAACAAGAAGTCGACAAATTATTCGGATTAGTAAGAGAGGAAATGAGTTTGGTTGAATAGAGCCGTCCTGTTCAACCGAATTCTATGAACGATAGGAGATTCGGGCGTTTAGAGCCTTACTATTCGACCGGATTGGAAGTGCAGATGGAGTTCCGGGCGATTAGAGCCATCCTATTCAACCGGATTATAGGAACGAAGGGAGATTCAGGCGATTAGAGCCATTCTATTTAACCGGATTATAGGAACAAAGGGTGATTCGAGTGATTAGGAGTCGTCAATTCGCCCGGAGCGTTAGAGAGAAGAGTGATTCAGTCGATTAGGAGCAAACAAATCGACTCGAGCGTTAGATGAAAGTGAATTTCGGTCGAATAGACTCGTCCAAAGTGCATCTCAGCAAAAAAAATCACCTACCCACTCGGCAGGTGACCATATTTATTCGAATGAAATCGTGTCTTGTTTTTTCCCATCTTCATCTTGAACGCGAACTTTCGATTCTTTATTTTCGGCAATTTCCTTTGCTCGTTCAATCGCATCTTCTTTTTTGTCAAACACTTGGTCAGCTCGTTCTGCACCAACGGTTTGAGCTGCCCAACCATCTTCATGCGGTTTAACGAGTACATCATTATCGAGAAGGTCTAAGTCCGTGTCATTTTCATCTTCTTCGTGATCTTTTAACGTCGAATTACTGACGTTTTTCATTTCATCCTTTTCGTCTTTGCTCGCACCATCGGCCCATTCTTTCGCTTGATCGGTTGCGATTGGGATGGCGCGATCTTCATCATAGCCTTCTTCAATCATAGCATTCGCAATTTCGATTGCTTTGTTTCTTGTCGCTTCATCAAAATTTTTCAATGAACTAGGATAGTCATTTTTATCCCAAGGCATTCGATCACTCTCCTTTGGCCTTTCCTTAAAAAATAGCCAAGTTCATCGGTTTCTAAACATTTGTCTGGAGATGAAACTATCTCGCTCTTTTCAAAACGAGCTTGTTAATCAAATTCAATACACCAAAAATTAGGATAAGCGTAATCAAGATAATCACGCCACCGATATACCACTTCGTAGTGTCAAAACCGAATCGATCAAAAACACCTGCAACCAAATAACTGACAATAAAAGCTGTCAGTGCAATGCTGACGACCTTAATTAATTGATTCATCATACCACCCATCTCCCTTACATCATTTCTTGGTTCTTAATGACTTGAAAAGCAAAATACTCAATGAAAATTAAATATAAACCGCCTAATGTAAAAAAAGATACTTTATTCATAAACCCGAATAACGCTAACCCTATTAATACAAACGGAATTGAAACTGCCATCAAGTTGAACGTTTTAGCTTTCGCCGACTGATAAATTGCCATTACCCGCTCATCTTTTTCTTCAATTCGCTGTTGTTTCGTTTTGTTTTTTTCATATAAAATCGGCACGGTCGAAATCATTATCAAGAATACGCCCATAAAAACGATTGCAAATACAGCATAGTCGCCTTGTGGCATGGTGTCGTCAAATTTGTCTACACCGACGATTCCCAACGCAACTCCCAGCACAAGCAGTAAACCGCCGACAACTTCAAGTGACCAAAACAGTCTAAGATTCATATCCTTCACCCCTTTCATCACTAAAAATTTCTTCAATGGCCATGTCAAAATATCTCGCAATCTTGAAAGCCAATTGCAATGACGGATCATACCTGCCATTTTCAATCGACCCAATCGTTTGACGAGTCACCTCAAGTACATCGGCCAACTCTTGCTGATTCATACGATGTTGTTTTCTGATCTCACTTAGTTTATTTTTCATACACCTATCCCCAATAATGCAAAGTTTCCTTTCCATTTAACTATAGCTGATTCTATTTATAATGTAAAGCTTACTTTCCATTTATTTTAAAAAAATTCTGATGGACATATACGCCCACCAGGTCACTTACAATCATTTTATTTCGCTTGTTTCAATGAAAAGTAAAATGGCTCCCTCTTGAACAGCAAACTAAACCCAACAAATGCAATCAATGAAAATAAAACCGGAAATGTTACCGTATGGACACCGAACAATTCACCGTTGGCCGTATTATATAAATGAATAACGATATAGGAACCGATCCCGACGACCATGGACGAAATGGCACCAAATTTATTCGCATATTTCCAATAAAGTCCGAAGACAACCGGCCAAATAAACGCCGCTTCCAACCCACCGAACGCAAATAGATTTAAGTAAATCAATAACTCTGGTGGATTGACCGACATCACGAACACAATGATCCCAATGATTGCGGTAAATCCGATACTCACTTTTTTCACGTGTTTGTATGTTGCATCTGGTTTTACGTAATTAATATAAATATCTTTCACGACCGCTGAACTGACCAATAGCAGCAACGAATCAACTGTCGACATGATTGCGGCCATCGGTGCTGCCAAGACGATTCCTGCGACCCATGATGGCAATGTTTCCAAAGCGATCAACGGAATGACTTGGTCTGCCACTTCAATTCCCGGCAAAACGGGGCGTGCGAACACTCCGATCAAGTGCATGTTCAGCATAATCAACCCGACAACGATGGTTCCAATCACCAATGCCCTGTGCATCGAACGTGAATTGCTGTAGGACATGGCACGCACGGCGACTTGCGGTAACCCGATCACACCGACACCGACTAGAATCCAGAAAGAAGACACATAAGCCGCTGATAGACTACCGTCGTTTCCGAAAGGTGTCACTAGATTCGGATTTTCCGAGACTAAATCATTGAATATGTTCTGGACGCCACCTCCAGCAATCACAACGGCTACCAATAAAATCAGTGTTCCGATGAACATAATGATGCCTTGCATCGCATCCGTCACCGCTACAGCGCGGAAGCCACCAATGATCACGTAGATCAGAACAGCGACGGCAAAAATGAATAATGCCCCTGTATAACTTAAATCCGTCAGCGATTCGATTAAATGGGCGCCACCAATCCATTGAGCAGCCATGGCGGAAAACAAGAAAACGACGACACTGATTGCCGAAAGTAAGACAACTGTCGTGCTTTGATAGCGTTCTTTCAAAAAGTCGATCAGTGTGACTGAATTCATTTTCCGCGTTACAATTGCGAACTTTTTTCCTAAAACGAGTAAAACAAAATAACCGGTGACGACCTGAGACATCGCCAATAAAACCCAGCCTAAACCAATGTCATAAGCTGCACCAGGACCACCGAGAAAACTCGAGGAACTCCCGTATGTCGCTGTCATCGTCATTGCCAAAACAAGGCCGCCCAGCTGCCGATTTCCAAGATAGTAATCGCTTAAAAATGAACTGGAATCACTCATCCGACGACTCGACCAAATCCCGATAAAAAATATAATCACTAATAAGCCCAATAACGGACCAAGAACTGCCCAATTCATGATTGGTTCCCCTCCTCATCTTCATCGAAGGGAACATCCTTCAAGAAAAATTTAGTGACAACCATCACCAATACGATCATCACGAGCACACCGACGATGCAACTCCAGAAAAACCAAGCCGGAAAACCGAAAACATACGTATATTCTTCTGGTGGCTTGGAGCCCAATCCATAGGCGAAACCATACCACCAAATAAAGTTGAAAACAGCAAGTGCGCATCCGATTAGCGCTTCTCGATTCGCAATCTTAAATCGCCAATCTTGATCAGGTCTTTCCATTGGCGAAGCCCCCCTATTGAAAAATCTACTTATCAACCATTTTAGCTGATGAAAAACGAAAAAGCATTATATTTTGAATATTTTTGTCAATGATTTTATTGAATGCACAATCGGTCAGAAAAACTTTTCTCAAGATTTTTTCATCAAAAAACTCCCTTTACGTAAAGACCATCTACGTAAGGGAGCAGTCATCAACTGATTTATTTTTTCAATAATGAAGCCGCTTCTTCATCCACAATAACGGTTACGTGATCATGTGATTGGAGAGCAGTAATTGGCCAATCTTCACTTTGCTTACCTTCAACCAACTGTTGGATCGCTTCACTTTTATTCGTTCCATTGGCGATCAACACAATTTCTTTCGCTTCCAATATGGAGCCAATACCCATTGTAATGGCATGTGTTGGCACATCATCCATGGAACTGAAAAAGCGAGAGTTTGCTTCACGCGTGGATTCAGCCAATCTTACCTCATGGGTTCTAGATGAAAATGAAGTGCCAGGCTCGTTAAAAGCAATATGCCCATTGACACCGACACCGAGTAGTTGTAAATCAATGCCGCCTTTATCTTTGATGATCTGGTCATATGTTTCGCACTCTTTTTCAATGTCCGTCGCTCGACCATCTGGTAAGAAGGTTTGCTCTGGTGATAGTTTAAGCGGATCAAATAGCTTTTCCTTCATATAATAATAGTAGCTATTTGGATCTTCTTTTGGAAGACCAATATATTCATCCAAGTTAAACGTCGTTACATGGGATAGATCTGCATTTTGTTCTTGTGCCCATGCAATTAATTTGTCATATAAACCGAGTGGTGTACTGCCTGTCGCAAGTCCTAAATTAATATTATTTTTTTCTTGGATTTGCTCGATAAAAAGTTCTACACCTTTTTGGCAAACCTCTTCATAGTTTTTTACGACAATTACGTTCATGTTGCATCCCTCACCTTTATTTTATTTTTCGATGGTCAACTGACCTCTACAAATTGTTTTTCTCACTTCAAAGTCTTCGTTCAAAATTACAAGATCGGCGTCGAAACCTTCTCGAATGGCCCCTTTATAATGATCAACCCCTAAGGATTTAGCAACATTTCCAGAAGATAATTGTGCAAGCTTCATGAGATCCATCGGCTTTAACTGAGCCGCATTTTTCACCGCTTCGTTCATTTTCAAGACACTTCCGGCGAGCGTTCCATCCGCTAAGCGCGCCTCACCGTCTTGGAGTGTGACTTCCTGTCCACCTAAATCGTAAATGCCATTTTTCAAGCACTTCCCGCGCATCGAATCGGTAATCAACATCAAGCGCTCAACACCCAAGTTTTGATAAGCGAGCTGAACCATCGTTGGATTGACATGAATTTCATCAAAAATAACTTCTGCCTTTAGTTGATCACTCAAAAAGACAGACCCTGCAACACCAGGCTCACGATGGTGAATACCACGCATGCCATTAAATAGATGGGTTGCATGCTTCAAACCATTTTGTTCTGCTTTTTGAACATCTTCATAGCTAGCATCCGAATGGCCGATCGATGCGATGACCCCTCTGTCACTCAAATGCTTGACGAACTCTTGGCCACCTTCCATTTCAGGTGCCAGCGTGACCACTTTAATAAATCCATTGGCGTGCTCCTGCCAAGCATCGAATTGATTCAAATCAGGTCGTAAAATATGTTTGACGGGCTGTGCTCCCGCTCTTTTTTCATTGATAAACGGGCCTTCTAAATGAATACCTAAAATTTCCGCTCCTGTATAGTCTGTATCAACGAACCGGGCGACATTTTGAAGTGCCTGATCGGTCGCTTCCTTGCTTTCTGTAATGGTCGTCGCCAGAAAACTTGTCGTTCCTTCTTGCGGCAAGACCGCTGTCATTTCATCCAAAGCTTCCATTGTTCCATCCATGACATCATAGCCGTTCGCTCCGTGGATGTGAATATCAATAAACCCTGGAAAAACCACTTGGTCCGAAGTCAGTTCAATCACTCGAACAACTTGATCGTCCGGTGCTTCTTCCATCGGACCGACACGTTTAATTTTCTTATCCTCCACAAGTATATAGCCAGGTTGGTACACTTGCTCTTGTCCAACAACTCGGCCACCTTTGATCAACAATTGGTCCACAACAATCGCCTCTTTTTTATGAAAAATTCCAATAGATCAATCGTATGTATGAAACAACTTACTCTTAAATTGTACCACTTATCCTATCAAAAAAGTAGTAAAAAACCGCTTAGGCATTTCGTTATTCGCGTGGTTGTCAAACTCACATAAGTACGAGGACAAGCTATCAAAAAACAATCACGGCAGGTCATCCGTTTGTTTTCTGAAATCAATGTATTATAATGAAAAAACATGCGATTTGGACGAATTGGATTACATATAGGGAGGACTGAACATGCAGCAACGCCACTGGAATCTCATTAGAGACATAAGTTTTGTATTGATCGGTGCCTTTGTTCTTGCCTTCAGTGTCAATTATTTCATCATTCCGAACATGCTTTCTGAAGGTGGTGTCATCGGCCTAACCGTCATTCTCGTATACCTTTTTGACTGGTCACCTGGTGTGGTTAACTTTGCCCTCAACGCTGGATTAGTCATTGTCGGCTACAAGTTTTTCACGAAACGAGCGTTAACATACACAGCGCTATCGGTTGTTTCAGTAGCTGTATTTTTATTAGTGACAGAGGGGTGGAGTAGTCCGATTGAGGATGATCCATTGCTTGCTGCATTGTTTGCTGGTGTTTTCATCGGATTAGGTCTTGGACTTATGCTTAGATCAGGCGGAACTGCTGGTGGAACAACCGTCATTGCACAAATCATGCACCAAGTGTTCGGTTTCAGTGTCTCCGGTGTCGTGTTATTTATCGACCTAGTGATCATTGCCGGTTCAGCCTTTGTCATCGGCCAAGAGCGAGCCATGTACACATTAGTCGCCGTCTACATTAGTGCGAAAGTGATCGATATGGTGTTAGAAGGACCGAATGCCCGAAGCGCTGTCATGATCATCAGCAACAAATCCGAAGAGTTACTAGAAGTCATCACCGAACGAATGGCCAGAGGAGTCACCGTACTCGAAGGCCGCGGTGGGTATTCAAAAATGAACAAACAAGTATTGTATATCGTCGTGAACAAACGAGAGATCGTCCGGTTGCGAAAAATTGTCGACACGATTGACCAAGATGCTTACATCACCGTCCACCGTGTTCAAGAAGTTTATGGGCGTGGATATAAAGGCCACAAAAAATAGCCGGGTGGGTTGACTGTTGAAATCGGCGGGCTGACTGTTGATAAATGCGCTTCAACTGTCGATAAAGATTGCCTAACTGTTGATAAGCGTGCTCCAACTGTCGATAAACACCCGCTGACTGCTGATAAACGCCCGCCAACTGTCGATAAAGACTGCCTAACTGTTGATAAGCGCGCGCCAACTGTCGATAAACATCCGCTGACTGCTGATAAATGCGCTCTAACTGTTGATAAACACGTTCCAACTGTTGATAAGCGCGCTCCAACTGTCGATAAACACCCGCTGACTGTTGATAAACGCGCGCCAACTGTCGATAAACGCAGGCTGACTGCTGATAAACGCGCTTCAACTGCTGATCAACCTACACCTACTTTCAAACTCACATACTCCAATTCTACCAATCTTCTTTCTCTTCAACTTTCTGTTTTTCACGGCCTTCTTGTCGTAGTGAGTGAATGATACTGAAGATCATCACGATAATGATAATCCCAAATGGGAAAGCGGTAATCGTCGCAATCGCTTGTAGTCCTTGTAGGCCTCCACTTAACAGTAAAACAGTGGCAATTCCAGAGATCAGCAATCCCCATGTCAGTAAGACTTTTTTTCCGGGATTCAACCGACCGGATTCCGAAAATACACCGAGGACATAAGTGGCTGAATTTGCTGACGTGATGAAAAAGATTCCTATTAAAATTAACCCAAGAACGGAAAGTATCTGCCCCATCGGTAGTTGTTCCAACACACGGAACAACCCAACTTCTGGTGTATTTTTGATTTCTTCAGCGAAACTTGCTTGTCCCATTAGCTCCATATGCAGTCCGGTGCCGCCCATGACGACAAACCAAACAATCGTCACTGCTGTTGGAACGACGAGTACACCGAGCATAAATTCACCGAGCGTGCGGCCTTTTGACACACGTGCGATAAACGTGCCCACGAAAGGACTCCAAGAAATAATCCAAGCCCAATAAAATAACGTCCAATCACCCATCCATTGGTTGTCTGAAGAATAAGGTGTCGTATTAAACGTGTATTGGAAAATATTAGCGCCGTAGTCACCAATCGTTTTCAACAAATGTTCGAGTAAAAAAACCGTCGGGCCGATCAATAAAACAGCAATCAAAACGACTGCTGATAGCCAAAGGTTCCCGACACTTAAGTACTTCATCCCTTTATCCAAACCGGTTAATGCAGATGTAAGGAAAATAACCGTAATAACGACAACGATTCCGACCATCATCCAGTTATTATCAGGTAATGAAAACACTTCGGATAAGCCTTTTCCAAATTGCATTGTGCTTAATCCGAACGATGTCGCAATACCTACTGTTGTCGCGACAATGGCAATGATATCAATCGTCTTTCCTTGCCAACCGTGAATTTGGTTTCCAATCAATGGATAAAATGCTGAACTGACCAAACCCGGTAGATTTTTTCTGTACTTTGCAAAAGCTAAACCAAGTGCCACAATGGCATAGATCGCCCATGGTTGAATTCCCCAATGGAAAACACCCAACAATAAGCCATGGCGGACTGCTTCCTCCGTTTCCGGTTCAGTTGCTGCTCCAGGTGCAGTAATGTAATGTGAAAGTGGCTCAGCAAATCCCCAAAACACTAAGCCTACGCCCATACCTGCCGCAAACAACAAACCGATCCAAGTAAAATAAGAATATTCCGGTTCATCATGCTTCTTGCCTAACTTCATTTTTCGATACGGGCCAACACCTAAGTAAATACAGAACCCAACATAGAAGGCTGTCGCAGCGACATAAAACCAACCGAGATGCTTTGTCATACCATCCATCAATGTGGTTGTGATGGATTCCATTGATTTCGGGCCGATGAGCCCCCATATGACTAACATAAAAATAATGATTGCTGAAATGATGAATACGATTTGTGTCTTCATTTTCGCGAACAGTTCTTTCATTGTCTCACCACTTTCTACGAACATCTTCTAATCATCTAGTTGCCAAGTTCAGTAGAAAAGAAACATTTTTATTTTTTATTTGGGCTAGTGGTCTTTCCCATACAAGGCTTTCGCACTCGAATAATTAATTTCCTCGCCTTAAATGTATTTCTTCAGTGTTAATTTGCTTTTCTTCAGGGTTAATCCCTCAAGCTTCAGTGTTCATTTTCATCTCTTCAGGGTTAATTCAACGAGCTTCAGGGTTAATTCCACGTGCTTCAGCGTTCATTTTCATCTCTTCAGGGTTAATCCCATGAGCTTCAGGGTTAATTTTCATTCCTTCAGTGTTAAACCCACGAGCTTCAGGGTTAATCCCTCGAGCTTCAGGGTTAATTTACACTTCTTCAGTGTTAATTCCACGAGCTTCAGGGTTAATTCAGCGAACTTCAGTGTTAACTCCACGAACTTCAACATTAACGTTTTTGCATGCACACAAAAAAGCACCGACCGTGGTCAGTGCTTACTTACTCGTTTCATAATCTTGTTCTCATCCTTCGTTTTGCTCTTCAAAAGTGTATGTATAATCTCTTGGTTGCTCTTCTCATTTCATTATGTGAAGTTTCACTGCAAAGAAAGTGGTTCATCTGCTTCTTCGATTTCTTGAACCGCAGTCGTCAATGTATAAGCTGTTTCATTAAACAAACCGATCTTATCCAGTGTCAGTCCTTCTTGAACGAGCAATCGATCCAGTGAAACCGAGCCGAGGTGCAACAAAGCATTGAGCGTTGGTGTTTCTAGTTCTAGCATAGTGGCTACGTCCACCCATGGAACGACGCCAAAATGCAGTCCTTCCAACAACTGCTTGTTTGCTTCAATTGGGACGATCGCTTTCTTTTTCAGGACGTCGCTTTCTTTAAGTTGGTCGATCAATTCATCCAGTGGTTTCGCATAGCCTGTTTCTACGAGACGCCGCTCGAGCGATTTGGCTTCAATTCCTAATGCCCGGCAAATTTTTTGTCTGTCTTCATCCACTTCTTGAAGGATGTTCACGACTGACGCAGAGATGCCGTCCGGATATAGTTGAAATTGCAGATCTTCCTGATTAAACTTTGCTAAGTTTGATAACAGCGGTACGACGATCGTTTCAGGAAGCAAGTTATTCAGGAGTACTTCCCAACTATTCGTCGCTTTTTCAATGCCTGGATAGACTAGACGGATTTCACGGAAAAATTCATCTTCATGCTCAGTTAGATATGTAGAAAACAGAAGCGTTTTTATTCGTAACAATAATTCCACTTCCATTGTATGTTCATCCATTTTTGCTTCATAAGGTGGCAAATGTGTTTCGCCAACTGGTATGTTCGTCTCGACTCCTAACTCTCTCAATCGCCGCGTCCAACGTATACTGGCAAGTGATCCATGCCCGAGAAATACGAGTCGATGATTTTCAGTTAAAAATGGTGCACAGATTTCTGCTAAATGGTCAATGTAATTCGCCGAATCGGCAATCAAGACGAGTGACGAAGCAGATAAGGCGTCTTCAACATCATTAACAACTTTTGAAAAAGAAACCCATTCGCCATTGAAATAGACTCCCTCTTCCTGGTGAATCCCGTTCAATCCTTCATCGCCTTGGCCAAAATTGAATAAAGTAACCTCGAAATCACGTTGCGTTAAGTCGGCAGCAGCTGCCAATCCAACTTCATTCATGCCGATGACAGTCACTCGTTTGTTCATCGTCTTCCCCCTTCCATCTGGGTCATCATCGCAAATAGGATGGCTAACTATATTTTTCATTGATCCCTACAAGCTTCCTCTTTTGTTTCAATTCGTCAAAAACACCGAAAATCCTGCTTTTATCGTCAATGTTCCTGATCAAAATGAAAGATTGACGTCCGTTAACCAACCGAGACCATAGATCGATCCGATTGTAAAAACTAGTGTCCATAGTCCCAAACTAATCGTTGACCAATACAATGTTTTGGTTTTTGTGGCTCCGAAAACAATCGCTGCACCAGCCGCAATATGCGATCCCGTTAAAAACGGTCCTGCGAGCAACAACCCAGAAACACCATATTTATCCCACATCCGGTTCGCTCGCGCATAACGACCTGAATCTTCTTCTTGATCGCTTTGTTCCTTCTTTTTCTTTCTAAAGAACCATCCTTTTAATCGATCAAAAAAGACAATCAGCAAATAGACGGTCAGTAAATTTCCGAAAAATGCTAGAATGGCCACCCAAAACGCATTCATTCCGGCAAGGATACTGACAGGGATAATTAACCCAATTTCAAACCAAGGAACAGCCGCCAATAGGAAAACAAGTAGATAATCCCAGATGTCTAATAAAAATGTCATGTACTCGTCCTCCTTATTTGAACCTAAAATTACTTTAGGTGACTTTAATACTTCTTCTCGTAAACAGATGCCAATTCATCGCGACAAGCGCAAAGAAAATCATGACACCACCGATAATCATGTACACACGAAACGGTTCATTCAACACGACGACACCGAGTAACACAGAGACGAATGGAATCAAAAAGGTCACAAACGTCGCATAAACAGGACCGCCGTTTTCAATTAATTGATAAAAAATCACATAGCCAAGACCAGAGCTTAAAAATCCAAGAATGGCTA
Source organism: Allobacillus halotolerans (assembly GCF_018967645.1). GTDB lineage: Bacteria > Bacillota > Bacilli > Bacillales > Alkalibacillaceae > Allobacillus > Allobacillus halotolerans. The sequence continues at coordinate 24,518 of NZ_JAHLZF010000026.1, forward strand.
CTGGGATTAGGATGTCCCAAGATCCCAACAATAAAAACACTTCCGGTTGAATGAATATCGTCGGAATGCCGTTAATGATCATACCGAATAACAACGTATAAAAACCTAACACAAACGGTGAAATCCCTTGGAAAAACCGCCCCGCAATAATGGAATTCGTCGCATAACAAAGCGTACACGTCAGCATTAAACCAACACTGAAAAAGCCGAATGCATCCACTTGGAGCGTGTCGAGAAATAGAATGATCAATGCGATCATCCCAAGCACAAGGCTGACGAGTTGGTTAGCAAGTGGTTTAACTTTCAAAAAGATCAATGATAAAACAAAGGTAAAAATCGATGTGAAAGAATTCAAAATCCCACTTACCGAGCTATGTAAAGACACTAGTGAAAAGGCCATCAACATCCAAGGAATCCCTGCCGCGAGACTGAGAGAACTGACAAACGTAAACGTCAATTTTCGTTTGATCGAAATTCTTTTGAAATAAAGAATCGGTGCCAACATCACAAGGCCGAATAAACAACGGATAAAAATTAGACTGACCGGGTGCAGGTCTTCCACGAGGATCTTCGTAAACAGAAAAGAAGATCCCCATAACAAGCTGAGCAGCAATAAAAGCGAAACACTAATAACAGATTTGTTTTTAGTCATTTTCCACCTGTTTCAAAAAATGCGTCATGGACGATAGCTCTGGCTGTGCCCCTTTCACACTGACCGTATATCCGGCTACCCTCGTCGCAAGCTTCATCGCTTGTTTAATCGGCAACCCATCGCTCAATCCTGTCACCAATGCTGCATTATAGGCATCACCCGCGCCCGTTGTATCACCGACGTTAACATCGCTAGCTTCTACATAAAAACTTTCTTCCTTTGTGACCAATAACGAACCGTGTCGGCCCAATGTGACGACAACTTCACCAACACCTTCATCTAAAAGCATTTTGGCGGCCGCTTCAGCATGCTCCAAATCATGAACAGGTAAACCAGACAAGCCAGCTAATTCGATTTCATTCGGTGTCAATAAATCAACTTTACGAAGGGCCTCTCGTGAAAGCTCGTTGGCTGGCGCTGGATTCAAGACGACCTTTTTATCCAAAGCTTTCGCTTGATCAATGCCATATTCAACGGTTTCGATTGGAATTTCAAGCTGCATCAACACCACATCACAAGCTTCGATCAGCGAACGATGACGATCGATTTCCGCTTTCGACACTTGATGGTTCGCCCCTGGAACGAGCACGATTGAATTTTCACCGACTTCATTCACTTGGATCATCGCAATTCCCGTTTGTCCTTCTTTTAAAATTCCAGACGTTTCAATGCCTAGCTGATCATAGTTTTCCATAATCGCATCGCCAAATTCATCTGTACCAACACTTCCGATAAAAGAAACATCCGCACCTAAATGGCGGCAAGCAACCGCTTGATTCGAGCCCTTTCCACCGAAATTCGTCGTATACGAAGTACTCGTCGTCGTCTCCCCAGGCTTCACAATCTCTTTCACACTTAAAACCAAATCCATGTTAATGCTTCCAATCACAAGAACGTTCATGAGACTTCCTCCTTTCGCGTTAAAACTTTTGCAATGTCTGATCAAATAGATCCCAGAACCGGTCGACATCCAATGTTTCAGCAAAATAAACATTCGGTTCTTTCCCTGTTGTTCCCAATAAATCCACGCATGTCATTCCGTATGTAAACTCACCCTTCGTTTCAATATCGACATGAACATGTTTGAACTCAAACAGGCTAGGGTCGATCAAATAGGCAATCGTACAAGCATCATGGACAGGACCGCCATCGAAATCAAACACCTCTTTATACGTGTGAATAAAAAACTGCAAAAGTTCTACAACGAAATCAGCTGCTTTATTGTTGATTGTCTGAAGCCGCTTCGTAACCTCTTTCGTTGCCAACGCCTGATGTGTCACATCCAAGCCAAACATCCGAATCGGCACACCACTCTGATAGACGACTTTTGCCGCTTCCGCATCTACCCAAATATTAAACTCTGCTGCGGGTGTCCAGTTCCCGAACGTTCCACCACCCATCAAGACGATTTCACTGATTTTCGGAATGATGTTCGGTTCTTTAATCATTGCCAAAGCGATATTGGTAAGCGGGCCAGTCGGTACAAGCTTAATGTCCCCGTCTGACTCGAGCAATTTTTCAATAATAAAATCAACCGCATGCTGGTCGATTGGCTTGAGCGCCGGCTCTTCAGGTAGTTCAGGTCCATCCAATCCGGATTCACCATGGATGGATTCAGCAACCGAAAGCGGCTTCGTGAGTGCACGACTCGCTCCGATGGCAACCGGTACATCCAATCCGACCAAATCAGAAATATTCAACGCATTTTTCGTTGTTTTTTCAACACTGACATTCCCGCCGACCGTCGTAATGCCGACAATATCAATTTTTTCATGTAACGTCGCTAAAATAATTGAAATCGCATCATCATGACCTGGGTCACAATCCAAGATGACTTTTTCTTTTGTTGTCATGAAAACCACTCCTTGATTCAATCAATTGTTTGTTCATTTAGTATATAAGCTTGCTGTCAAAAGCACAATTCCAACGTGAAAACACCTCAAGAAAATTAATCGAATAAAGCCCATTTGCCCGTCATATGATTTCATTGGATGAAAATATTTTGTAAAGAAGGGTGATTCAGTGGATAAGGATAAAGAACAACACCGCCACTCAGACTATCGAAATCCGAAGCAAGAGCAACTGGATGAATACCGTCATCAAAATACAGGTCCTGGCAAGAAAATGACCGATGAAAATGGCAAAAAAATCTCCAATGATGAACAAACGCTACGAGCCGGCAGACGCGGACCGACATTACTGCAAGATTTTCATTTTTATAAAAAACAGACCCACTTTAACCGCGAACGAATTCCCGAAAAAGTTGTTCACGCCAGGGGATTTGGCGCTTATGGTGAATTTGAAACATACAAGTCATTAAAGCATTTGACGAAAATGCACTTTTTACAAGAAGCCGGCTGTAAAACACCTACCTTTGTGCGGTTTTCCAACTTCATCGGCAGCAAAGGCTCAAAAGATACGGCAATCGATATTCGTGGCTTTGCGACGAAATTTTACACACAAGAAGGAAACTATGACATGCTCGCCCTCCAATTCCCTGTATTTATTTTAGCCGATGCGATGAAATTCATGGATGTTACCCATGCAGCCAAACCAAATCCAAAAACCCATGTGCCGCAAGCGACGACTGCTCATGATAGCTTCTGGGATTACGTTGCAAACAACCAGGAATCCGCTCATATGGTCATGTGGCTCATGTCGATGCGCGGGCGGCCGAGAAGCTGGCGCATGATGGAAGGCTGGCCGATCAACACCTTCCGTTTCATTAATGATGAAGGCAAGCAGACATTTGTCCGGTTCAAATGGATTCCTCGACTTGGCGTTCACTCTTTATTGTTGGATGAGGCCAATATTATTGGTGGGGTTGACCCGGATTATCACCGTCATGACCTGATCGATGCCATTGAAAAAGGCGCCTATCCCGAATATGACTTAGGAGTTCAATTGATCGAAGAAGAAAAACAGTTCGCTTATGATTTTGACATTCTCGATGATACAAAACTATGGCCGGAAGAAGTCATTCCCGTTGAAAAAGTCGGGAAGCTGACATTAAATCGATTGGTCGATAATTTCTTTGCCGAAGAAGAACAATCCGTATTCGACCCAGGAAATCTCATTCCAGGTATCGATTTTACGAATGACCCTGTCCTGCAAGGCAGAGCGATTGCTTATCGTGATACCGAACTATATCGACAGCATTCTGCCAATATTGAAGATATCCCTGTCAACAAACCACTTGCTCCAAAAAATTATAATCTACGAGACAGCTATCAACGACACCGCATCGATGTCGACAAAGTAAATTATCATAATAATTCCCTTGCTGGCAATACTCCATCTGAAGCCTCGTGGGAAGAAGGCGGTTATGTACATTATCCTCAAAAAGTAGATGGGCACGTCACCCGAGAAGTCCCAAGCGATTCATTTAAAGATTTCTTTTCTCAAGCCCGTTTTTTCTGGAATAGCTTATCGCCGGTGGAAAAACAAGATCTCGTCGACACGTTTATCTTCCACCTCGGTAGTGTAGAGAGTGAATTCGTACGACAACAAAATATTGAAATGTGGGCAAACGTTGACCACGGCATGGCAACAAAAATAGCCGAAGCGATTGGAGTCCATCCACCAAAAGAGTCACACGTACCAGTTACAGGGAGCTCACCCGCGATCAGTCAGGCGAATACGCCGCACTACGCCTACACCCAAAAAGTCGGAATCCTGATTGGCGATGGATTTAACTGTGATGAAGTCCGGTATGTAACCGACTTATTTGAACAGCAAGGCGTTTTCTTCGATGTGGTCAGCGAAACATTAAACCCAGCTGTCGCTTCAGATGGCACAAAAATCAAAGTCAACGAAACATTCACCACCACTTACCCAGTCCTATACGACTCGCTCTATGTTGTCGGCGGTGAAGCAAAAAACCAAGGAAAATTCAACCAGGAAATTTTACACTTCGTCAACGAAGCTTACCGCAGATACAAACCAATCGGAGTCGCAACCGGCGCCAGCTTTTACATCCAAGCCACCGAACAAAACAACCTCGCCGGCGTCATTTTTGCCGAAGACAACCCAGATTTCGGAGAAGACTTCATCTCCGCCATTGCACAACAACGCTTTTGGAATCGAACATAGAAGAAAGGACAAGAGCCGGTTTTCGGCTCTTGTCCTTTTTCCTTATTGGGATTTTGGTTGAGGTGGGTGCGTTTGGATATGCGATCTACCCTTGGGGATATGCTCCCTACCTTTTGGGATATGCGCCCTAACCTTGAATATATGCGCCCACTGATTGTCGATATGCTCCCACTCCATGCGAATATGCGACCTGTTACGGGATTTATGCGACCGTCTCGGCTATTTATGGACCCGAATCCGAAATATATACGCCCTGTGTCAAAATCAGCTGGATAAAGTCCATATAATTGTGTAAAAAGAATAGGTCATCTTTCTCTCCTGTGTTAAAGTGATTTCAACCACAAAATACTTTAGGAGGATGAGAAAGATGACCCAAGTTAATTTTAGCCTAAATATCGATGAATTAAAAGAAAAGGTAATGGATTCAAAGCTGGATGACGTACTAAAGTCTGCTCTTGTGATGGTGTTAAATGAAATAATGTTGAAAGAACAGGAAGAGTATTTAAAAGCTAGCCAGTACGAAAGGAATGACCTAAGAACCGATTACCGTAATGGTTTTTATGAGCGTGGCTATATGATCGGCTCATTTGAACTGAGACTATTAGTTCCACGCACGCGCAATGGAGAGTTCGAACCAAGTGTATTCGAACGCTACGAAAGAAGAGATCAGGCTCTCGTTTTAAGTATGTTAGAGATGGTTATTAATGGTGTTTCAACACGGAAAGTAGGCAAGATTGTAGAAGAGCTGTGTGGTAA
>NZ_JAHLZF010000027.1 GCF_018967645.1 Allobacillus halotolerans
ATTGAACCGCCGTATACTGAACGGTACGTACGGTGGTGTGAGAGGACGGAGGCTGGAAGCCTCCTCCTACTCGATTGGATTTATCGACTCGATAACTGCTGGAGTGCTTTGTTCACTTGTAAAAATCCAATCCCTGAAACTAAGGCACCTGAAGCTCCGATAATGGCTGCAATTCCAATATCTCCATACATCATCGAACCTAAAAGAATACCGACTACACCAATGATGATTAAAGTAATTCCAACTGCTTTCATGTAAAAGCCCCCTTTTCTTTATTGTAATCGAACCGTCTGGAAATAGTAAGGATACCAAAAACATAAGGGTTGTATTTCGAATAATTATCTTGTAGAATTATTATTAATTAGAGATAAATGAATTTGAGAAATATTAAGGGAGTGATATATTTGATAGATGAACGAGACGAGGAAATGTCATTAAAATTGTTTGTTGTTTTGACACGTGCGTTGGATGCTATTCAAAAGCGTGTCATTGAAGATATTAAACATTTAGGATTAAATCCGACTGAATTTGCGGTTCTTGAGTTAATTTATAACAAAGGGGACCAACCCATTCAGAAAATCGGTGAAAAGGTTTTGATTGCAAGCAGCAGTATAACGTATGTTGTCGATCAGTTGGAGAAGAAAGAATTGCTTGAAAGGAAGTTACATCCGAATGATCGTCGTGTGAAATTAGCAACGATCACTCAAAAAGGCAAGACGCTTATGGATGATGTATTTCCATCGCATAAGAAAGGGTTACAAGAAATCTTCGCAGGACTTGGTGTGAAAGAAAAAGAACAGCTCATTGAGCAATTGAAAAAACTCGGGATACATGCTCAAAACTTAAGTTAGGAGGCGTGAGTATGGCAAAACAAACGAGAGGAATTCACCATATTTCAGCCATCGTCGGTCATCCGCAAGAAAACGTCGATTTTTATGCAGGTGTACTTGGATTGCGATTAGTCAAAAAAACGGTTAACTTTGATGACCCGGGTACGTATCATTTATATTTTGGTGATGAAGAGGGAAGTCCAGGCACGATCATTACCTTTTTCCCTTGGGCGAATGGTCGTAAAGGAAGAATAGGAGATGGTCAAGTAGGTGTGACGACGTATGTTGTGCCAATAGGGTCATTGGAGGATTGGAGAAAACGACTGGAAAGTTTCCAAATTTCAATTAGAGAAACGGAACGCTTTGGTGAAACGTATTTGCAATTTGATGACCCACACGGACTTCATCTTGAACTCGTTGAACGTGAGGCTAGAGAGAATAACTTATGGGAATTTGATGGCATCACGCCAGGTATGGCGATTAAAGGATTTGGCGGGGGCATTTTATATTCATCCAATCCGACTAAAACGGCCAATTTACTTGAAGACCAGATGGGTTTAACGGAAATCGATGCGGATGATGAATATATTCGTTATCAATCGCAGGCAGATATCGGGAACATCATTGATGTAAAAATGGCATCAAATGACCGAGGCATGATGGGTGTAGGAACAGTGCACCACATTGCATGGAGAGCAACTGACGATAATGACTTAAGAGACTGGCAAGAACATTTACATCAAAGTGGATTCGGCGTCACAGAAGTCAAAGACCGAAACTATTTCAACTCTATTTATTTTAAAGAGCACGGTGGAATTCTGTTTGAAATGGCGACCGATTCCCCAGGTTTCGCGATTGATGAAAATAGAGATGAGCTTGGTAGTGAATTAAAGCTACCGCCTCAGTATGAAAATCTTCGCGATCAATTAACTGAATCATTATATCCAATTGAAGTTAGAAAGCGATCGAAATAAATTTATGGAGGAATTTTTAATGGAACAATTAAAGGGCATGCACCACGTAACAGCCATTACAAGCAGTGCGGAGAAGAACTATGAATTTTTCACATATACGTTAGGTATGCGCTTAGTGAAGAAGACAGTGAACCAAGACGATATTCAGACGTATCATTTATTTTTCGCGGACGATCAAGGGAATCCAGGAACAGACATGACATTCTTTGATTTTCCTGGTATCCCTAAGGGACAGCACGGAACAAACGAAATCGCCAGAACATCCTTCCGCGTACCAAGTGATGAAGCACTTGATTATTGGGTGAAGCGATTTAATCGCCTAGAAGTTAAACACCAAGGAATTCAAGAACAATTCGGCAAGAAAATACTTCCGTTCGTTGACTTTGATGACCAACAATATCAGTTGATTTCTGATGAAAACGATAACGGGGTTGCACCTGGAACGCCATGGCAAGACGGCCCAATTCCACTGGAATATGCAATCACTGGTTTAGGCCCGATTATCGTCCGCGTTGATGACTATGAATTTTTCAAAAAAATGATGGAGCAAATCTTGAAATTTAAGGAAATTGACAAGGAAGATTCATTCCATCTATTTGAAACGGGTGAAGGCGGAAATGGTGGCCAAATAATCGTAGAATACAACACGGTTTTACCAAGGCATCAACAAGGTTACGGAACCGTTCATCACGCCGCATTTCGTGTTTCAAACAAAGAAAAACTGGAAGACTGGATTAACCATTTCCAAAAAGTTGGATTACCGAACTCTGGATTCGTTGAACGATTTTATTTCGGTTCATTATATGCTCAAGTCGCACCACAAATTTTATTTGAAATTGCGACAGACGGACCAGGATTCATGGATGACGAGCCATACGAAACACTTGGTGAAAAACTAGCATTGCCACCAAAATTGGAACCACAATGTGAGGAAATTGAAAAAATGGTTCGCCCGATTGACACAGTCAGAAGTACGAAGACGTTCGAAAAAGAATATGAGTAAAATGGAGCCCAACGTCATGTTGGGCTTTTTTGATATGAGGGTAAGGCACATATATTTTTAAGTTAGTCACATATATCTTTAAATTGGGATCATATTTTTTGATGAGGGGTTCATAGATCAATGAAATAGGGCCAAATAGATGTTTACAGGCCCATATTTTTCTTATTTAGGCTCATATCATTCCATCCCGCCTAACCTCAACAGCTAAATTATGGTAAGATACAGGTAGAACAAACGAAGGTATGGATTGATCATGCAAATTTTATTCAATATTATTATGGGTATCATTTTACCATTGCTAATCTTAGTTGCGGTCGGTGCATTATTGCAGCGAAAATTTACGTTAGATTTAAAGACATTATCAAAGATCTTGACGTATTTACTGTTACCTGTTGTCGCATTTGTCAATATCTACGAGAGTGATATCAACTTAAACGTTCTCTTTGATGTCTTGTTTTTTCAAGGAATTTTATCCATTTTACTAATGATATTTTCGTATAGTGTCGTCAAATTACTTAAGCTTGATAAAGGGATGTCAGCGGTTTACAAGAATAGTGTTGTATTGATCAACTCTGGAAATTACGGAATACCCGTCAGCCAGATGATTTTTCACCAACATCCACTAGGGATGACCATCCAGATTATCGTGATGCTTATTCAAAATTTCATTACGTATACATATGGTTTAATGAATTCAGTTTCTGTTCATGCAAAAGGAAAAGGGGCTGCTTTCGGTCAATTTCTGAAGCTTCCGATGTTATATGCTTTGTTATTGGGAGTGGTTTTGAAAGCATTGAATATCAGCATCCCAACGGTTCTATGGCAACCGCTAGAAAACTTATCGGACGCTTTTTTGGCCATTGCTTTGTTGACACTTGGTGCGCAGCTTGCCTATGTCCAGTTAAAAAAGTTTAATAAACTTTTATTGTTGTCAATCCTTGGTCGTCTGTTTGTTTCGCCAGCTTTGGCGTTAGGGCTGATTTTTATTCTCGGATTGGATGGTATTGTCGCACAATCATTGTTTATCGCTAGTTCTTTTCCGTCCTCAAGAAATAGTGCGCAATTCGCCTTGGAATTCGATCATCATCCAGAGTTAGCTGGCCAGATTGTTTTGGTTTCTACAATTCTAAGCAGTTTGACTGTTGGTGTCGTGATCTATGTTGCTGAAGTGCTATTTGGATAATGGAAGGTGAAGGTAATGAAAAAAGTTTTAACAGATTTGACTTGGGTTGTGCTTCAATTGTCCGCGGTGATTGCTGCATTCATTGGCGTTCTTTTAGCCGGGAATGGAAATGGTTATTGGGTTTTTTTCATCGTTTTGACCTCTGTTTTGACGTTTTTGGCAATTACACGTGCTACTAAACTGGCTGAATAAATTTATAAGAAAAAATTCGTAGTAGTTGGATAGAAAAACGACAACCGAATATAGTGGTTGTCGTTTTTCTTTTTGTTTATACGGTTGTTGTTTCTGTGTTCGATGTTATCCCTGTAGCTTTGGCAATAGCTTGCTCTAAGTCATCGATTAAATCATCGACGTGCTCAATGCCGACAGACAAGCGAATTAAATCTTCTGTTACGCCGGAAGCTTTGAGACCCTCTTCATTTAACTGCTGGTGCGTTGTACTCGCCGGGTGAATGATTAAGCTTTTGGCATCCCCAACGTTTGCGAGGTGAGACCATAGATTCACCTGATTGATTACATCAGCACCAGCTTCATACCCACCCTTAATGCCAAAGACGACGACAGAACCCGCGCCTTTTGGAAAATATTTTTTTGCAAGCTCAACGGATTCATGGTTTTCTTGTTCCGGATACGTTACCCAATCGACAGCGGGGTGAGACTCCAAGTAGTCAACGATCTTTCGCGTGTTTGCAATGTGTTCTTTTAGTCGAACATGAAGCGTTTCAATGCCTAAGGCGATCTGGAAAGCATTGAAAGGACTTAATGCAGCACCGGTATCACGCAAAACCTGTACGCGTGCTTTTGTAATGAAGGCAGCTTCTGGTAAAGCTTCCGCATAAACTAACCCATGATAGCTAGGATCAGGCTGTGTGAAACCAGGGAATCGTTCCGAATTCCAGTCAAAATTCCCACCATCGACAATGATTCCACCTAATGTTGTACCATTTCCACCTAACCATTTTGTTGCCGAGTGGACGACGATGTCAGCGCCGAAGTCAATTGGACGACAGAGATAAGGAGTTGCGAAGGTATTGTCAATGATGAGCGGCACGCCGGCTTTATGTGCGATTTTAGCGACTCTTTCAATGTCTAAAATGTTTAAACCGGGATTTCCGATTGTTTCGGCAAAAATGGCTTTCGTTTTTGGAGTGATGGCCTCTTTAAAATTCTCTGGATCTTTCGGGTCGACGAATCGAGTAGTAATGCCATGTTTCGGGAATGTCGTCGCAAACAAATTGTATGTCCCACCATATAACGTTGAGGCTGAAATAATTTCATCGCCAACTTCCGCTACGTTGAAAATTGCTGCTGTGATTGCCGCCATTCCACTGGAAAGCGCCAATGCACCGACACCACCTTCCAATTGAGCAACTCGTTCTTCCAATGCGCCGACTGTCGGATTTCCAATTCGTGTATAGATATAGCCTTGCTCTTTTAAGCCAAACAAATCAGCTGCATGCTCTGTGTTATTAAATTGGTAAGCATTCGTTTGATAAATCGGCAATGCACGTGAACCGGTTGCCGGGTCTGCTTCTAGTCCTCCATGAATACTGACAGTTTCCAAACGATAATTTTTCTTAGTCATGTAAATCGCTCCTTTTAATTTTTAATAGTTTCTAAAGACATTGATTTTTCTTGAATAAAAGGTCCCCATTTTTCAAACTCAACCAAAAAACCATCATGGCCGAAAATGGTTTCGACCTCGTGATATTCTGAGTAGGCTCCGGCTTTTTCGAGATCTTTCACGAAGCGCTTAATTTTTTCTGGTGGATAGAGAAGATCATTTTGAAACGCCAAAGCAAAGATAGGTACATTGAATTGCTCAAGTACTTGTTGATAGCTCCCTCGACCACGGGTGATATCGTGTCCGTTCATCGCATCCAATAATCGAATGTAACTATATGGATTAAAGCGGTTCGCAAGTTTTTCGCCTTGATAATTTAAGTAAGATTCTACGTCGTACACGCCATTTTGTTGCTGTCTGGAAAATCGCTTGCTGAACAATTCTTCCGGTCGATAAGTGACCATGCCAACCATTCGTGCCAAATGTAATCCATCTTTTGGTTGCTCGCCATTTTTTAAAGCCTGATCTCGGAGAATGGCTTGCTTCGCGATATGGTTAAAGGCAATCGCATAATCTGAAAAAACAGGTGTGACCGCGATGGGGAAGATTGCCTCCATGTAATCGGGGTACATTAATCCCCACTCTAAGACTTGCATTCCACCTAAAGATCCACCGATGACTGCTTTCAATTGGTCGATGCCTAAAATGTTGAGTGCAACAAATTGGGCCTCAACTAAATCGCGAACGGTCAATGTTGGGAATTGATCTTGATAAGGTTCGCCATTGGGCTGTGATGAACCCGGTCCGGTCGAACCATCACATCCACCGAGCACATTAAACGTAATTACTTGGTAACAGGCGGTATCGATATAACCACTTTCATGAATCAATCCACGCCACCAACCAGGCTTCGTATCTGTCCCTACAGCAAATTGGTTTCCAGTTAGTGCATGACAAACGAGAATGGTCGGTGCATCGATCGGACCACATTGTTCGTAGGCAAGGTGGATCTCATCCAATTGTTCGCCGCTTTCCAAACTGAAATTTGGAATGGAAACTGAACCATGCTGCACAGTCTTTGTCATTGATGTTCTCCTTTCATTTTGATCTCACGGTATTAAAAAGACCTCCCTGCTTTGAGCAGAGAGGCCAGAATATACGATGTCGACATTTTGGTCCCTCTCATCTCTCAAAGCAGATTTGCTTTGCTGGAATTAGCACCTTTTAAAACCGTTGTTTAAAGGTTGCCGGGCGTCATCGGGCCAGTCCCTCAGCCACTCTCGATAAGAGTTTAGAATATTATTTAATTTTGAATTAATTGTAATGTTAGCACGCTAAAGTAGGAGTGTCAATGTGTAATCGAGAAAATTTATTTTCATGTGATCAATAGGTTTTGAACCTTCTTTATTGTCTCTATCCCCCCGAACGGCTATGAAAATATCGCGGAAAGTCCTATAGAAGGCCTCTATCCTCCCGAACGGCTATGAAAATGTCACGGAAAGTCCTATAGAAGGCCCCTATCCCCCCGAACGGCTATGAAAATATCGCGGAAAGTCCTATAGAAGGCCTCTATCCCCCCGAATGGCTGAGAAAATATCGCGGAAAGTCCTATAGAAGTCCTCTATCCCCCCGAATGGCTATGAAAATTTCATGGAAAGTCCTATAGAAAAAATCACCGTCATTGAAAGCCGATAATCACAAAAATGGTTATTCGCATAGGTTAAACTGAAATATATTTTTGAAAGGAAGTTGTTTCATGAATTACGGATACCCAAACCATCCATATAACCATTCCATGCCTGATTGTGGTTGTCACCCGTTTGTCGTCAATATTGCCGGTGCTACTCGTGCTAACCAAACGTTTCGTACAGCAATCTGGACGGGAGAACATTTTCAAGTGACGTTGATGACCATTATGCCTGGTGACGATATTGGCTTGGAAATTCATCCAAATACGGATCAATTTTTACGGATAGAAGAAGGGCATGGATTTGTTCAGATGGGAGATTGTGAAGATCAGTTAGATTTTTGTACGGAAGTCGGACCAGGGAATGCAGTGATGGTCCCAGCAGGTAAATGGCACAACATGACAAACATTGGTCCAGTTCCATTAAAACTGTATTCAGTTTATGCGCCTCCTGAGCATCCATACGGAACGGTACATGCAACAAAAGTAGACGCGATGGCAGAAGAACACGGGTATTAAAAAGGCGGCACACATATCAAGCGCGTAAGTAGTCTGGAACAAGAGAAGTGCATGTGAAATGCATTTCTCGTTACATAGAGGGACTGACCGATGAAAGTTATGTCATCACGAACAGAGGGAGTTACCTGATAACCTTATACTTGGAGTTTCAGAAACTGGACTTGATTTTGAGACACTGATCTTCCGTGTTAAATTGCTAGGCTTCAATGTTAATATGTAGTTCTTCAGTGTTGACGGGCCAACCTTCAGTGTTAAATCACTAACCTTCAGTGTTAATCCACCTACTATCCGTATTTAAGGAGCACCTAGAAAAAATAAAAATCCACGCCATTAGACGTGGATTTTTTCGAATCAATTATGCTTTTTTCCCGTAAGGCAAGAGGTGGTAAAGCGTCATGAGGATTGTGCCACTTAAAGCGATGAATCCTAATACAAAGTACAATGTCGATCCACCGTATTGGTCAATAATTGCACCACCAAGCAAGGAGCCGATTATTCCTGATACACCGAAGAAAACGGCGTAGAAAATAAGGTGCCCGGTAGACTGCAAAATACGTGGAATTAATCGTGTGACATAGTCCATTGCGGATAAGTATAAAATTCCGAATGTTAGTCCGTGTAAGAATTGCAATCCAATAATCATCCAATAATCATCGACGAGAGCAAATAAGAACCAACGAAGCGTGTAGATTGCTCCAGCTAAAATTACGAAGATCAATGTATGATACTTTCTAAACCATCTTCCAGCAAAGAAAAACACAATTGCTTCACTAATGACTCCAACAAACCAAGCAACACCGACGTAAAAGTTGGAACCGCCTAGTTGAGCAATATATAAACCGATGTAACTATCATTCGCACGGTGTGATACGGTTAAAAACATCATAAAAAATAGAAAGAAGATAAAAGGCTTATATTTTAATAAACTAGCTGCATCTTTGAAGCTGACGGGCTCTTGTTCGACCTTCACATCTTTCACTCGAAAAGTGACGAACAAAGCGATTAACGCAAAGGCTAAATAAGGCCAAAGCATATATTCCACACCGTAAATCGTGAGTACTAACCCAATGGCAAGTGAAGATGTCGCAAAGCCGACAGATCCCCAAGTACGAATCGTCCCGAATGAAACCCCGACATCATCTGCACGGCGTTGCGCTAAACTATCACCAAGTGCGCCAATTGGTGTTGAAAAGAAATAAAATAAAAATCCGAAGAAAATAAGTAAGTAAAATTGCGTGACACTTAAGAAAATCGAGCTGAATATAATTAATCCAAAAATACAAATCAATAAAAATCGTTTAACGGTTTTATGCTTGTCACTCATATAGCCCCAAAAAGGTTGGGATATAATTTGCGCAAGCGGGCCGACCGCCAACACAAATCCGATTTCTGACCCTGTTAATCCTCGTTCAGCAAGGTATAATGGTAGATAACTAATAATAATTGTATTGGTTGCATGAAAGGCAAATAACAATGCTTTCAGAGGTGTCAACGATTGTTGTTCTGACATAAAATCACATATCCTTTAATTAGATTGACTAAATTACTATAACTCATTTTCAAGGGAGTTTCCAGAAACATAATTTCGAATGAAAAAAAGGTGGAATATCCATGGCGATCAATTATCGCAAGTGCCCAGCGTGTGACTCAACGAATGTCATTCCGATTGTATACGGTGAACCCGATTCTTATTTAGCCCTGGAAGCCGATGAAACAAAAGTCTTATTGGGCGGCTGCGTAATCATGCCAAATTCACCCGAATATCATTGCCGCAATTGCGAGAATGAGTGGACCCGTGAAGATTCGATTATTCACGCTTATGAACAAATTGATCAATTGGAAATGAGAATAGGTAGTTTTTCAGATGGGCACACGAATATCATGATAGATTTCGTGAAGCAAACAATTGAGATTAGCCATAGTTTTATAGAAGAAGACTCATTTCAAAGGAAATTAACAGACGACGAAATAAAAAACATTCGTTTTAGGTTGCGGTGGACCGGTATTTTAAATTGGAGAAGACGATATTCCAACCCTCGGATCTTGGATGGTCAGCAGTGGGAAATAACTTTGTATAGAAGTCGAAATCGTCGAAGTATAAAGCGGTCTGGCGACAACCGGTACCCCGACCAATGGAATGAATTTTGTGAGTTATTGAGAGACATAACAGGGGAAGAATTTCATTATTCAACAAATGAAGGAGATAATTATGATTGAAAAAGACTATCGACCTAAATTAGATATACCGAAAACGGCATCAGAAAAGTTATGGGACATTATTGGCTATACAGCTTTTCTTGGCTCGTTGGTTTTTCTGGGATTTGTGTGGGGAGAATTGCCAGATGAAGTTCCAGCACACTATAACGCCAGTGGGGAAGTCGATCGGTGGGGATCTAAGTACGAGTTATTCATTTTACCGGGAATTGGCCTTTTTATTTTATTACTGATGCAGTTGTTTGAACGCCATCCAGAAACACATAATTATCCGGAACGAATCAATGAAAAGAATGCACGTGAGTTTTATATAAATAGCCGTAAAATGATTAATCTAATCAAAAATCTGTGTTTAGTAATATTTTCATTGATTTTAATTGAGTCGGTGTCTATTGCGATGGAGTGGACAGAAGGATCAGGTCCATGGTTGTTTATTTTATTAACTATTAGTGCGTTTGTTCCGATTATTATCGGTATGTTGAAACAGCGAAAAATTCGATAACATTGAAAATAATTGAGAAGATGATGGACACCGAGTGATTCAACGGCTGGAAGCAATCATTCGATGTCTGCGCAAGCTATTCGATGGCTAGGGAACGGAATTCGATGTCTGCGCAAGCTAATTCGACGGCTTGCTGCGATAATTCGATGGCTAGAGAAGGGAATTCGACGGCTGCAAGTGAAAATTCGATGTCTTTCCAGTGAAATTCAACGGCTAGGTTTAAAATTTCATAAAAAAAGTCACCTGAGTGGAATCCATCAATCCCAAATCCCATTTAGGGCACGAGCCCCTTTTCGGCAGTACAAGGTGACGAAGCTTCCCTCAATGCATAGGATGATGTAAGCCTAGCAATTGAGGAGATGATTATATGAACCACTCAAACTTTGGTGGACCTTATCCACACCCAGATGACGAAAGGCAATGGGGAAACTTATTACAAGGACTTTTCGGTTTTGGAAATTGGGGGAATCAACCACCATTTGGACCACCCGGACAGGGAGGTAGACCACCAGGCCCACCATTCGGACCGCCTAGTGGAGGACCAGGAAGACCGCCATTTGGGCCGCCGCCAGGTCAAGGAGGAGATGGACCACCAAGCTCACCGCCACCATCATTTACACCGACCCAGCAACAGGTGAGTGTATATGCTGTAGATCCTGGTGGCATAAGAGGATGCCTTTACCGTTATACGTATGTTTGGTTGAATAACCGTCAACAGTTCTGGTATTATCCAACATTTGTCGGCAGAAATTCCATTGCCGGCTATCGCTGGATGGGCTTTTATTGGGCCTATTTTGGTATCGATTTAAAACGAATCGATTCTTTCCAATGTTTCTAAAAGAATAGAAGGAAGCCACATACATTGTGGTTTCCTTTTTTAATGTATTTCTTTTAATCTACATAAATTCAGAAAATAATGTATGTTAAAATAATAGTTAAGAAAACTAGAGGAGCTAGCCATTATGTATGAATTAAAGACAAAAGAAAACGATCACAGTGTCATCGAATTCATCGAAAGTGTAGAGAGTGAGAAAAAGAGAGAGGATGCTTATCGTTTGCTCGACCTTTTTACGGAAACATCAGGTTATGAGGCGAAAATGTGGGGAACAAGTATTATCGGATTCGGATCCTATCATTATAAATACGATACAGGTCATGAAGGAGATGTCCCATTGGTTGGTTTTTCACCAAGAAAAGCTCGGTTCTCCATATATTTAGCAACAGGCGATACGGAGAGAGAAGAATTGCTTGAAAAGCTGGGAAAGCACAAGGCGGGCAAGGGTTGTATATATGTGAATAAGCTGCAAGATATTAATACCGATATACTTAAACAATTAATTAATCAATCGATTGATTTTTTGAAGAAGCGTTATGAATAGATACTGTTGGAACGGTCATACAAAAATATGGTAATAGATAAAGATAGCGTACGAGCTTTATAGATGGAGGAATCATTCGTGGATGTGTTAACACGCGCCTATTTTGTCAACTTAGAATCTGATGAATGGGATTTACAGTATGAGGCATATCAAAGAATCTTAGAAATGACGAAGCAAGAAGTAGATTGGGCCTATGAAGTATGGGATGACATTGTACAAAATCTTTCAAATCGAGATGCTCATATACGTTCGCGCTGTGCTCAGCTATTGGCACACTTAGCAATCAGCGACCCGCAAAAAAGAATCCTTGGTGATTTTTCACTACTGTGGAAGGTGACAACGAGAGACCCGAAATTCATTACGAAAAGACATAGCTTGCAATCCATCTGGCGAGTCGGACTAGCCGGTAAAGAGCAAAAAGATCTGTTGTTAGAGCACTTCATAAAATGGTTTAAGCATTGTCATCAAGAGAAGAATTGTAGATTAATCCGTTCTGATCTGTTGCAAGGATTACGAAACCTTTACGAACAACAATCTTGTGAAAAGGTAAAAAAAGTCGCCCTGGAGTTAATTGAGGTTGAATCAGAAGAGGAATATCGAGAAAAATATAAAAGGATATGGGAGGGTTATAGGTAGGGCTCCTGGTATCCAGTGGTGTATGAAATCATCACACCACTGGATACCAGGAGTCCTGAAGGTGATCACATAATCACCTACGACACTAATCGTAACCCAATTGTCGCGCAAATAATGAGGAAAATAAAAAACATTCGTTTATAGCTTTTGGATTCACCATAAAAAATCATCCCCAAAATCGCTCCACCTGTTGCACCGATACCTGTCCAAACCGCATAAGACGTACCCATCGGCAATGTTTTCATTGCAAATCCGAGCAAGGAAAAACTAGCCGCAAAGGCAGCAGCGAGATAGAGCACCGAGCGTATATTCCTTTTTTGCTGGACGAGATTCATCATCATCACGCCGACCATTTCAAACAACCCACCGAAAATCAATGAGATCCATGCCATCGTTATTCAACCGCCTTTCCTTCTGCGTCTTCAACTAATTTGAGTCCAATAATGCCAACGAGCATCAATCCGATCAATAGCACTTTCGCTAAACTGAATGGCTCTCCAAAAATAATGAAATCCAATAGCACAGTTCCCGCCGTTCCAATACCGACAAAAACGGCATAAACCGTTCCAATCGGTAAATTTCTACCAGCAAGGATCAATAAATAAAAGCTGCCAATCATTCCAATCACCGTCAGTGACCACTCAATCATGGAATCTGCATATTTTAGTCCGACGACCCACATAATTTCAAAGAAAGCCGCTATGAGTACTTTCAACCAATCTTTTCCCATTTTTAATACCACCTTTTTACCAACGAATACGAGATTGTTCATATTATTAAGAAGGAATTTCGCATAATAAAAAGCCCGAGATTGCTGAATTGATGGTTCAGCATCTCCCGGGCTTTTGTCCCTCCGTGTCACAGAAAAACTGTGTGTTTTCTCTCGGACCAGTCTGGAATTTCACCACGGAACCCTAGAAAACATTCTTATATGACTTTAGTTTACATGAACTAATCATTTTCATCAAACCATTACTTCTTTCCAAAGTAGAATAAACCGACGAATAAGCCAATGAGGCACATCACAATAGCAAATATGAGAAATGGCCATGGTCCGAATTGGAATATTAACGGGACAGATAATGCTGTCGCTAAACCACCACCTAGAAACGGTTCATAAACGAGCTGTTTATACCCAAATGCTTCAAATGCAGGTGATTCGTTATCAGGATCGGCCACACGCATAAGCAACAAGCCGGTGGCAGTAACACCCATTGATTGCCCGAGATCACCAATACCACGCTCAAACCAATACGATGGAATGATTCGCGGAGCAAGAAACATAAACCCAAGAATGTTCCACGCAATCCCTACAATAGCTAGTAATAAGAATGGGATGAGATATTCACCGATGACGTCAATGGATACGGTCGCAATCGCTGTTACAATCAAAATATCCAAAGCAAATCCTTGAATGCGGTTCATCATTTTCCGGTCGATGACTTCCGCTTGGTCCAATTTGTTGAAAAATACTTGTACGATAATGCCACCAATCATTGCTAATGGGAAAAGTGGAATATACGTCATGAACCCTGCATCAAACGTAATGGATTCAAGCCAAATCAATAGTTGCAATACTAAATAACCTACTAAAATAGCTAAACCAACAATGGCAAAATGGAAGGATAGCGGCTCAATCGATTCAGGTCGCAACGTCATCTTAGCCGCAGGTTCACGGTTCTCAAATTCCATAATTCCTTTTTTACGTAATTCGCTAAATCCGTGAACATCATTAATGACTCTTGTTTTTTCTTTCCGGACCGCCCAGTTGATCAAAATGATCCCTGTGACGACACCGGCCAAAATACCTACTGTCGCTAACCCGATCGATAAATCATAACCTTCCGGGAAATTCATTTCTTCAAACGTATTTGCCATACCGGCAGCCGTTCCGTGGCCACCTTCGAAAGCGACTTCAATCAATGCACCTGCAATCGGTGGTACGCCAAAAAGGGGTCCTAGCACCAAGAGGACGAGCAAAATACCAACGACATATTGTCCCCAGCCAATCGCCCAACCAAAAGCAAGTTGTGGTCCACCGAAGTTCCAGACACGTTTTATACCAGGGATTACGGTGCCCAGAAACAATGTTGCAAAGACCACGTTAATCATTAAGCTAGGCAAGGCACTCCAAACTTCTAAAATATTTTCAGTCATGAGTCCATTTGTCCAAAAAGAATCTTGTCCAACAAAATTTCCGATGATTTTACCTAATACTTGAGGACCAAGGAATAATGCTAAAAACCCGCCGATGATGGACGAGGGAATAAATAACTTCTGTAACCATTCGACATGTACACGAACCCACTTACCAATCAATAAAAAGATAGCTAAATACAAGAACGCAAAACCAATCTGTTCGGGCGTCATAGATCCCTTACTCCCTTCATTGCTGATAATCTAACTTGTCTCTTCCCCGAAAATGTGCAAATCAAACTGAATGCAGTTGGGGAGGGATTTGTTGGTTAATGAGTCATCCATATGATGGGATACAAGGGATAAACATAAAAGCGGAGGAAAAGGACATTAAAAGAAGGTTGAAGCCGAGCGAAAAATTTTAAATCGTATCACGTTATTGGATTCTATAGGACATTTTGCGATGATTTTACGTCCGTTTGAGGTATAGAGAGCTTCTATAAGACACTTCGAAAGAATATCATGGTGATTCGGGGTTATAGAAGCAGTCTATAGGACATTCCGAGAAGAAAACAGATCCGTTCGGGGTTATAGAGAGCTTCTATAGGACATTCCGAGAAGAAAACAGATCCGCTCGAGGTCATAGAGGCCATCTATAGGACATTTAAAATAGTATTCTCGTTCATTCGAGGTTATAGGGAGATTTTAGTAGAAAATGAATCCTTCAAAGTTTCAAAAAATCGATGATT
The DNA here is from genome assembly GCF_018967645.1 of Allobacillus halotolerans. GTDB lineage: Bacteria > Bacillota > Bacilli > Bacillales > Alkalibacillaceae > Allobacillus > Allobacillus halotolerans. The sequence continues at coordinate 15,377 of NZ_JAHLZF010000027.1, forward strand.
ACACTGCCATATTTCATCACAAGGATTTTTAATATGTTCTATGATAGAATGATGGGTGGAATGAGAAACTAACAGGAGGTCAATAAGTTGTCTAAACAGTTAAAAATGATTTGGTCGTTAATGATTCTAGCGGCTATCCTTGGGTTAGGTGCACAGCCTTTCGCTCATTTGATGAATGCGTTGGTTGAAGTAAGTCCATTGTTTTATCTATCTGTGTTTTCTGCAATCAGCGTCGTTTTGTTTTTAGCTGCTATTGGCTTAGGTTTTGCCTTTGTGTCATCAAAGAAAATTAAGGATATCCAATTCGGTGTCTTTTTTGGTTTTTCATTTTTGGTTGGAGGAATTAGTTTATTCTGGATTGTATTTACAATGATTCATTGGACACAATAGTTTGTCTGTAAATCGTGTTAAAGATGATTAAATATCTTTATCCGTCAATATAGATACGGTTGTAATTCAAACACATGACCTACATACAGATATATAAGGTAACCCAATAAGATAAATAAAGCGACTAAGCCAAATTGATTCATCGATGTAGGTTTTTCTTTGATTGTTTTGATGGCTAAAGGAATGGTCAATAGTGTAGTTGCAATGGTTAAAAGTGTTTGCTCAATCCTATTCACCAGGATAGAAACACTTAACTCATCTTCGTGGGCCAATTGATTGGGGATTCTTTCATAAGGTCCCCAAACAATTTCGCCTATGCCATTTTTAACAACGACTTCTTTTTTGCTGACTATGTAATCATAAATATAGGGATAAAATTGATGGGCTGCCCAAATTTCATAAATGAAGGCGCAAATAAGCAAGTAACTTACGATGAACAACCAATTTTGTTTGAATTTTTTTAGCAATGAAATCACCCCGACCGTATATACCTATTCCTTTTAAACGATTGTAATTCCTGCAACGGGGACGGATTTTTCTAAATATGTATAATCCTTTGGTGATCTTAAATTCACCAAGTTGTCATTTACAATCAAAAATTCTATGATATAATCATTTGTGGAAATAACAAACGGGGCCATAGTTCAGCGGGAGAATGCTTCGCTGGCAGCGAAGAGGTCGAGGGTTCGAATCCCTCTGGCTCCATAAAATAATATTATGTACATATCACTAGACTCAAGCTGAAACTGGCTTGAGTTTTTTTATTTGGTTTACATTTCTATTATTATCAACCAAATGAACTGTTATGTAGATCGTTTCAATAAATGTTATAAAACACGAACTTTTAAATAAAAAAAGAACCGGACTACGAGTTGAAGTATGTAATGTTCGGTTTTTACTCCGTTCAATGTTTTTGTGATGGTAACTTATATACTTTAACTTTAGGTCTGGAAGGTAGAATTCATCTACTGTATTCCAGGCCTTTTTGTTTCGAACCAGAAGACTTGTTTATCAACGAACAAACATTAAGGGGGAAACAAAATGAGTATTTTAAAAGCACAGAAACAAATTAAAAGTCGTTGGAAGTCCACTTTATGGGCGGCTATCTCTTTATTTTTTGTAACTGTAATGGTGGGTTGTAACACTACTACAAATTCAGAAGAAACGACATCTAGTGATGAACAAAGACCTATTTTAGTCGAAGGGCCAATGCCGATCGAAGCAGAAGCATTTGCGGATCGATTAGAGAATGTCGAGAAAGAAACATCTGGTATTTATGATTTTTATATTGGTACAGTAGATGATTATCCTGTCATCGTTGTTAAAACGAGCAAAGGAATGGAAAATGCAGCAGCGGCTACTGCGGTGGCGATCGAGCGGTATAATCCGATTGCAATCATTAGTCAAGGCACTTCAGGTGGACATGATCCAAGTTTAAATGTGTTTGATATTGTGCTAGGAAAAAGAACGGTCAACATTGGCGCGCTTAAAACAGGAAATAGAGAAGAGAATGAAGGAATTGAACCAACAGAATGGATTCCTATGGATTTAATGGCATCTGAAGGAAGTGCGGGTGAAGATCCAGATGCAGAGAACATTCGATACTATGAAGCGGATGAAGATTTATTAGCAGCTGCGAATGCAGTGAAGGATAAACATACAGAGGGGAAAGTTGTTGAAGGAACAATCGGGTCTGCGGACGTATGGAATAATGAAGTGGATCGAATTAAATGGTTCCACGAAACATTCGGTACTTCTGTAGAAGTAATGGAAACTGCTTCTGCAGCACAAATTGCCAAAGCGTATGAAGTTCCATTTTTAGGTGTGCGAATTTTATCCAATAATAAAACGAACGATGGTGAATACAATCCGGACACAGCAACAGCTAATCAAGAGTACGTATATGAAGTCGTAAAAGAATATATAGCGACGTATCTTACTAAGTAGTGTATTGATTCGGTAACCAAATTTTATATGAGCTTTAAAACAGTGCGGTTCTTAAAATGAATCGCACTTTTAAATTATAGGGAAATAAGAGACCAACTAGTTTGGCTTTTACAAAACATATGACATTTGTCATATGAAAATCCTGACGTTCATGACTATTCCAAAGAATTGTTTTTTTATATGATGAATGAACTGAAAACTTTTCTTTGGAGGAAGTTATGGCAAATAAAAAATTAGCTCAACTTAAAAAACACATTAAACCATTTGAAAACCCTGATACGAAAGCAAGTGTATGGCAGCTGGTCAATACACTGCCACCGTTCTTCTTACTTTGGTATTTAGCTTATGAAGCCATTTCAGTTTCTTTGATTTTATCCATCGCCCTATCTATTTTGGCTGGGGGATTTGTGGTAAGGGTATTTATTATTTTTCATGATTGCTGTCATGGATCATTCTTTAAAAACCGCAAAGTGAACCATTTTGTTGGAACAGTTACAGGAATTCTGACAATGTTCCCTTACGAAAAGTGGAAAAGAGAGCATTCCATCCATCACGCCACAAGCAGTAACTTGGACAAACGTGGAACCGGTGACGTTTGGATTATGTCTGTGGAAGAGTATAAAAAGGCATCAAAGCTAGAAAGACTTCAATATCGTTTATATAGAAACCCGTTTATTATGTTCGTTTTAGGGCCACTCTATTTATTTTTGATAACCAATCGAATGAATCGAAAAGATGCACGGAGAAAAGAACGTCGAAATACGTATTTGACGAATGTTTCAATCATCGGAATAACAGCATTATTAATTTGGGCAATTGGCTGGTCGAGCTTTTTGATCGTGCAATTACCGATTATGTTCGTTGCTGGATCACTTGGCATTTGGTTGTTTTATGTACAGCACCAATTTGAAGATTCTTATTTCGAAGATGAAGCGGATTGGGACTATGTGAAGGCAGCAATCGATGGAAGTTCTTATTATAAACTTCCGCGTGTTCTTCAGTGGATTACGGGTAATATCGGTTATCACCATGTTCACCACTTAAGTCCGAAAGTGCCGAATTACAATCTAGAACAAGTGCATGAGTCGACACCACCTTTACAGCAGGCAACAACGATTACGGTAGGATCTAGTTTAAAGTCAATCCGATTTAGGCTTTATGATGAAGAAAGTAAGACCTTTGTTCACTTTAAAGAAATTAAAGAACGACTCCATGCGTCTGATCGGCTATCTGCAGAAAATTAAATACAATAAAAAGAAAATCATTCATGTCGTGAATGATTTTCTTTTTCTTTATAATAGGTGATACTATATGAAAGAGATGAAGAAAGGGAATTTTCTGATGCAAAATTGGTTCAATTTATTTCCGAAAAACATTAGTTTAAGTATATATGTATGGGTGATTATGAGTTTGTTGCCCTTTTATTTCATTTTTCGGTCGAATACACAATGGGAAATACTGCTCGGTATAGCTTTAATCGTTATTTTCTTCGGTGCTTATCGGCTGTCATTCCTATCGATCGGCGGATTATTGTATGTCTGTGTGTCGATTATGATGCTGATCAGTGTCGGGATGTCTTTGTTTTATGGATATGTATATTTTTCACTGTTCATTGCTTTTTTCATCGGAAATGCCAAACATAAAGGTGGTTTTATATCACTTTATGTTGTCCATTTAGTCTTGACCGTTCTAGCTTCTGCTTTGAGTTATTTTACACAGAAAGAGTTGTTCTTTTCTCAATGGCCATTTTTAATACTGACAATTCTTGGAGTCATCTTGTTGCCAATCAATACATACAACCGCAGAAAAAGACAAAATCTTGAGGCTCAATTATCGGATGCAAATAAAAAAATATCCCAATTACTGGTTTATGAGGAACGTCAGCGAATTGCTCGTGATTTGCATGATACGTTAGGTCAAAAGCTGTCTTTAATTGGTTTGAAAAGCGACTTGGCAGGACGGCTGATTAATAAAGATAACAATAAGGCAAAAGGTGAAATCGACGATATTAACCAAACTGCAAGAACGGCATTAAATGAAGTGAGGGAAATGTTAGCCGGCATGAGAATCTCGAAGTTCTCTGAGGAGATCAAGCATGTGAAGCAGCTGTTAGAAGCGGCTACTATTGGGGTGGACATTCAAGGAGATAAGGAACTGAAATATGTACCTTCTTTAGTGGAAGACGTCATGAGCATGAGTCTAAAAGAAGCCGTGACGAATATTGTGAAACATAGTCAAGCTACCGAGTGCAAAATAGCTACGACTGAGTCGGAACATGAAACTGTTTTACGGATTGAAGATAATGGAGTCGGTATAGGGTCTAAAGAACATTCACCGACCGGCCATGGACTAGATGGCATGAAGGAACGACTGGAATTTGTGAATGGAGAGCTTGAGATTAAAAGCAGCGACCGTGGAACTACATTAATTGTCACTGTACCGAATGTCATGCAACAGTTGAAGCAGGAGGGATAAAATGATTCGAATCGTGTTGGCGGAGGATCAAGGAATGTTACTTGGCGCGTTAGGCTCATTGCTCGACCTTGAAGAAGATATGGAAGTGGTCGGGAAAGCAAGAAACGGAGAAGAGGCCGTACGATTAGTCAGTGAGCTTCAACCGGACATTTGCATCATGGACATTGAAATGCCGATTAAAAACGGCTTGGATGCAGCAGAAGAAATGAAAGATGAGAAGTGCGAAGTCATCATATTGACGACGTTTGCGCGTGCCGGATATTTCGAGAGAGCTCGTCAGGCAAAGGTTAGTGGTTATTTACTAAAAGACAGTCCGAGTGAAGAGTTAGCCAGCTCTATCCGTAAGATATTAGATGGACGTAAAGTATATGCGCCAGAATTAATCGATCTGGCTTATGAAGAAGAAAATCCTTTAACAGATCGTGAGAATGAAGTTCTTCAATTGATCGCTGAAGGGAAAAGTACAAAGCAAATTTCGAAGGAACTCTATTTAACGAACGGAACTGTACGTAATTATATCTCTGTGATTTTTGATAAACTGGAGGTGTCGAATCGGATTGAAGCTGTTTCAAAGGTGAAGGATAAGGGGTGGATGCAGTGAGTCTCTTAACAAGCACACATCTACATAAAGACTTTGTTTTGTGCGTCAATTTATTATCCTTTAAACTAATGGAAGAGTAAGTTATTTAGGAGGGGATCACATGATTACTCATCTACAAGATACTGTTACATTGAACAATGGCGTAAAGATGCCAGGTTTTGGACTTGGTGTATACAAGGTCGAGGATGGCGATACTGTCATTCACGCCGTATCATCGGCACTGAAAAATGGTTATCTTCACATTGATACGGCAACAATTTATGATAATGAAAAAGGCGTCGGGCAAGCGGTTAAAGATTCTGGAATTCCTCGAGAAGAAATTTTCATTACTTCAAAAGTGTGGAATGACGATCAAGGATATGAAAGCACGTTGAAAGCATTCGAGGAAACACTTGAGAAATTGGGCACAGATTATTTGGATTTATATTTGATTCATTGGCCGGTCAGCGGCAAGTACAAAGATACGTATCGAGCCCTTGAGAAGCTTTATGAGGAAGGGAAAGTTCGGGCAATCGGAGTCAGCAACTTCCATGTTCATCATTTGGAGGACTTGATGGAGGATTGCACCATTACTCCCATGGTCGATCAAGTGGAATTTCATCCACATTTAACACAAAGCGATTTACGGAAGTTTTGCCAGGACAATAACATTCAGTTTGAGGCATGGTCACCTTTGAAAAAAGGTCGCTTATTTGAAGACCCAACATTAATGGAAATTGCTGAGGCACACGGAAAAACGGTTGCTCAAGTGATGCTCCGTTGGGATATTCAGCATGGTGTTGTGACGATTCCGAAATCGATACGCGAAAAACGAATAGTCGAAAACGCAGATGTGTTTGACTTTTCGTTAACAGATGAAGAAATGAAGCGGATTGATGGCATGAATAAAGACGAGCGAACAGGATCAAATCCGGATACATTTTAATAGAAAAAGCTCTAGAAGGCTGCTTGACCAGCCATCTAGAGCTTTTTTTGCAATAAGGAGAATGTAAGAATAGAATAATCTCTTTACCCTCCACAAGGTGGCGAGCCGCTCGACAAAGCGCTGGAGCCGCTCGATGAAGCATTCCAACCGCTCGACAAATCGCCGTAACCGCTTGATAAAGCAATCCAACCGCTCGACAAATCGCCGTAGCCGCTCGATGAAGCGTTCCAACCGCTCGACAAATCGCCGTAACCGCTCGATAAAGCAATCCAACCGCTCGACAACTCGCTGGAGCCGCTCGATGAAGCGTTCCAACCGCTCGACAAATCGCCGTAGCCGCTCGATGAAGCGTTCCAACCGCCCGACGACCTCATAAAGTTATCGTTCAAGTTCATCGATTTTGCTCTTCTAGTTGTCTTTCGAGTTCGTCAACGCGTTGTTGTAACTTTTCTGTAGGTTCTTGAAGTCGATGTGTAAAGCTTCTGATCATCGCAATGACGGTCAAAATAATCACGACGAACGCGAGACCGAACATGACATAAATAATCATCAGGGGAACCTCCTAAAAATTAATCGTTAGACAGGAAGAACGTCAATAGGAAAAATAGGATGAAACTGAGTAATAAAATGGAACCACCAATAATATAAACGAGTAGATTAATTGTATCTGAAATCGGAAGTGGATTTAAAAACTCCAACCACATGCCGACCGTAAGACCAATGGAACCGATGATGCCGGTAATTGCATGGGTGATGGCAAGCTTCGGTGCTCTAACTTCAACGACACGATAAAAAATTCCCCAAGCAAAAACAGTTAGCCACCCAGCTACTAGAATATGGGCATGAATGGGTTTAAGTGCATATGAACCTGCACCTGCCATATGCGCACCTAGTCCGGCGCCAATTGCCCCAAACAATGCTGCCAGTCGGATTAGTGTGTTGCTCCAAAAACGTTGATTCATATTGTTCACTCCAAAATATGTTGTTTTCTTTACTATAACAATGAATAAAATGAATTCATAGAATGGAATGAGTGTTTAAGGGAATTTCTTGAAGATACAGGTCAGAATGTTTACACAAGTAACAATAGACTATGATAAAGAGGAATCTTGTAAAAACATTCAAGGATACAAATTTTGTAACAATCGAATTGGATTTCTTGCTTAGAGCAACTTGCAATAGGGAAAAGTTTTGTGAGCGTGTACATAAAGCAATACCGTTCTCACAAATATGAAAACGGCTTGTTCAAACGAATAAAAAGCATCCTGTAACTGTATAAGTGATACTATAGCGAGGAAAAGAGGCGCGTATATGAAAACAGTTTTGCAAAGAATTACGAATCAAGTAACCACAAAAAAAGGAATGTGGCTGACCCTGTCGGCTTGGTTGTTATTTGCGGTATTACTTGCAGTATTCGCTCCAAGTGCAAAGGATTACGAGGTTACAAGTATCGAGTCCTTGCCAGAAGATGTTCAATCCGTTATTGCGCAAGAAAAAATCGATGAACATTTTGGCAAAGAAGAGGATATTCCAGCCTTATTGGTTTTCGAAGCAGAAAATAACCAAGTCGATTGGCAGGAACTGGCGAATGTCATTCGTGCAATCCGTGATTCTGAAGTAGAAGGGTTGAAAAGTATTCCGCCGTTAAGCGAAATGCCACCACAGGCAGCAGCGTCTTTTCTTTCGGAAGATCAATCAACAGCCTTGATTCCAATGGCGTTCGATCAGTCAATGGAAAACGCTGAACTCGTTGAAGAAAAAGAAACAATTCATGAAATAGTTGCTGATGAAACGAGCATGAGCCTTTATGTAACGGGGCCAGCAGGAATTTCAACAGATACATTGGACTTATTCTCTCGTGCGGATGTCGTGTTGATTTTATCTACAGTCGGGTTAATCTTAGTCCTTTTAATTATTATTTACCGTTCACCATTATTAGCACTGATTCCATTACTCGCCGCGGGGTTCGTATATTTTGTTACGTTACAATTGTTGGGGATTTTTGGAGCGTTAGGTCTTGATTACTCGAATCAAACGATTTCAATTATGTCGATCTTGTTGTTTGCCGCAACGGTCGATTATTCATTGTTTGTCTTTTCACGGTTTCGAGAAGAATTGAAGACGCATGAAAATAAGCATGCTGCCATGCAAGCAACGATGAGTGCACTCGGACTGCCTTTATTCATTTCGGGTGGGACAGTACTTGCAGCCATGCTCGTATTGTTCTTTGCTCGATTAGGTGATTATCAAAATTTCGCACCTAGTTTTGCGACGACGATGCTAGTTATTATTATTTCTTCATTAACACTTATACCGTCATTGTTTGCATTGTTCGGCAGAAGATCCTTTTGGCCTAAGGTTCCTAATGTCGGAGATGATAACATAAAGCCAAATTCTTTCTGGCATAAAGTTGGTAAAGGAGTGACGAAAAAGCCAGGAGTAAGTGTTGTTGCGACATTGATCGTAATGGGTATTGCCGCCAGCAACTTAATGAACTTAGAATACGATTTTAACTTGCTCAATTCGTTTCCGGATGACATGGAATCAAAAGAAGGCTTTGAATTAATTGAGGAAAAATTCGCAAGTGGTGATTTGGCTCCGACGACCGTTCTTTTTGAAGGTAATGAAAAAGCTTCAGAAGAAGATTTGCAAAAATTGAGTGATGCATTATCAAATATAGACAACGTCCAATCTGTTGATCTACTAGGAACGACGGAAGGCAATAGGGCAGCTCGGTTTACATTAACATTCACGGGTAACCCTTACGAAAAAGCAGCGATGGATCAGCTAGAAACAATGGTTGATCAAGAACAGACTTATGTGGAAGCGGCTGGTCTAAAAGGAGATTTATATTTCGCTGGTGAGACTGCCGCCCAAGTGGACGATCGAGCATTGAATTTCCGTGATTTCTTCGTCATTGCTATTATCGAAACGTTATTGATTTTAGGAATGCTCATGTTTTTGACGAAGTCATTTAAGCGGGCATTCATTATGATGGCGACAAACTTGATTTCCTTTGTTGCTGCCATTGGTGCAGGTATCTTTTTAACCGAGTTATTCTTTGATATCGGAACCATCAGTAACCGGGTGCCACTCTATGCATTTGTTTTCTTGGTGGCATTGGGAATCGATTACAGTATTATGCTTGTTTCGCGGTATATGGAAGAACAAGAACGACTGGATACGAGAGATGCTGTTCATACTGCAATTGCCCATACAGGTGGAGTCATTTCATCAGCCGGCCTATTATTGGCCGCAACATTCGCTGTACTTATGACACAGCCCGTACAACTGTTGTTCGTTTTCGGATTTATCGTTGCGGTTGGTATCTTAATTGATACATTCATAATCAGAGGGGTTTTATTACCTGGATTATTAGTTCTTTTTGATAAAAAGAAATAGTAATAAAAACGCTGCATCAGTGTCATTCTGGTGCAGCGTTTTTAAGTGCGAGCGAAGCATTGACTGGGCAAAATATAGTAGAATAGACATAAGAGGTTTAATCGTTTATGAAACTGTGAAAACTGAGAATAAGTTTTTGATGAACGTAAGCAACAAAGAGGGACATCAGGGGAGGAACCGAAATGAGGCTACTGCGTTTTATTGGAATGATTGCTGTTCTTATTTTTATATTTTTTGTTCTTCCAATCAATGAATGGATGTCCAAGCCGAGTGGCGAATTGACAGTTTCAACAATGTGGGAAGACACAAAAGATAGTGTTCAAGATATAGACATAGAAGAAATTGGCGATCGAATGAAATCGACCGCAAATCGCGTGCAGTTTTTCTTTTCCAGTTTAATGGATGATGAATCATCCATCCAATTTCAAGAAATGCCTAGGCACGAATCGACTGAACAAGGAAAGAATAAAAAGCCTGAGATTAAATTGACGGAAGCGGATATACAGGAGTTTGAATACGAAGTGTTGGAGTTGGCGAATGAAGAACGAAAAGCACAGGGATTGGAACCACTTGAATTTTCGGTAGAAGTCAGTGAGGTGGCCCGAGCGAAATCTCATGATATGGCGGATTCCAATTATTTCGATCACCAGTCACCAAATTACGGCTCACCATTTGAAATGATGCAAACTTTCGGGGTGGATTACCGCGCAGCAGGTGAGAATATCGCCATGGGACAACGGTCACCGGAAGAGGTCATGAATGGTTGGATGAATAGCGAAGGACATCGAAAAAACATTATGCATGATCAATTTACACATCTTGGCGTCGGTTATGTCGAGAAAAATGGAACGACGTATTGGACACAAATGTTTGTCGGACGATAATTTTTAAGAAAAAGGGGAAGATGTACTATAGAGTCACAAAGGAGGGGTTCAATTGAATCTTATTAAACCACATGACTATATTATTTTAGGTATTTATACAGTGGTTCTTCTATGGGATTATATGACATCTGGAGACTTCGGTGAATTCTTAATCTTTGTTTTGGCTGGTGTTGTTATTTTTGCGCTGAATTATAAAAAATATAAAGGCGTTTCCAATAAAGAGATTATGAATTGGCAATTGTTCAGTACCGGTTGGATTGTTGTGCTTGTCGGCCTGTTGGCAATAATTTTTGGAAATGAGCAGGCAGCCATATTTTTTGATCATGGTCTATTGATTTTTATCATTCTATTGACTCTTTTTGAAGTCTTCCTATCATCAAGAAGATTGAAAAATAATGAAGATCCCGCACGCTAAGCAGGATCTTTTTTTATGTTTCGTTAATGATCCAATCTGCAGCTTCACCAAGATCCTTGAAAGACTTGTAGGCCAAATCAGATTCATCGGAGACCATTAAACTTTTAAGCCCTGCAGCATTTCCGGCTTCTAAATCAACTTCACGGTCGCCAATCATGTAACTTGAATTGGGATCAACGTCATAAGCTTCAACCAAATCTTTGATCATTCCAGGTTTCGGCTTTCTACATGCACAGTTCGATTTTGGATGGTGAATACAAGCTTTGACTTCAGTAATTTTCCCGCCAGCTTTCTCTAGTTCATAAACCATTTTGTCATGGATATCAATCAGCTCTTGGTCTGTCATATACCCTAATCCGACGCCACCTTGGTTGGTTACGACAAATAACTGATAGCCTGCCTCATGTAGCTTTTTGACGGCTTGCTTAACGGTTGGAAGAAAATAAAGATCTTTGGGCTTGTTTACATACTTCACACGGTCCGTAAGTACTTCATTAATGACACCATCTCGGTCCAAAAATACAGCTTTGTTCATGAAATCACCCTCCTACCAATATGCTCTAAGCTTATGATATCCTAAAACACAACAAAGATAAAAAATAGGAGATAAAAATGAAAATAAGACAAATGGCTGTCGCTTTATTATATAAAAATGGAAAAGCTTTATTTGTGCAACGAAATCAACACAGGACGTTTTTACCAGGTTACCTTGTACCTGTCGGAGGCCATATTGAACCCTATGAGTTAAATGAACCCAAACATGCCTGTGTCAGAGAAATTTATGAAGAAACGAGTATTCGCGAAGAGGAGATTGACGGACTACGATTAAAATATATTATTTATCGAATGAAAGACGAAGAGGTTCGAGTTCAGTACATGTTTGTAGGTGACGTATTGACGGACCGGAAACTCGTTAATAGTGACGATGAGGAGTTGGTCTGGTTATCGTTGAATGAGCTGCAAAATAAAAAAGTCACCTTTGCGTGTTATTCAGCCGTTCGCCATTTTGAAGAGCTTGGTATTCAGGATCATGAAATTTATGTCGGAACGATGAATAGGGTGGACGGTGAACTCCATATGAATTGGGCGATGTTACAGGAAGGTTGAATGGTATCGCTTTTTGATTAGAGGATTGTTGAATCAAACACAGTAAAAACCCCTCGACTTATGAAAGCCAAGGGGTACATAATGCTTTATTAAAAGCCTAATACATTTTCCACATTTTCATCTTCATCAACGATTAATAGGATTTTACCTTTATCCATTTCTTTTTCATAATTTGTTGCTTCGGCTTCAGAAAAACCAACTTCTTCTAACTTGCTGCGAAGCTCGTCACCTTTTTTGTTGAACATATTGCCGACAGCATCAGAGAAGTCTTGGGAGATTGTGCTTGCATCAGCATTATCTGCTACGCGATTTGTTCTGTCATCATCATGGGACAATACATATACATTGTCTTTATTGACGCCGTTATCTCTAAGTTTTTGAACATCTTTTGCTAATTCTTGATCATTCATATACTCTTTTACAAATGGCATGTTGATCACTCCTTATTTGATTTGTCTACTTAGTGTTTACCACGTGGAAATGGATTTAAACATTTGAATGTTTTATTCCTTCCAATCACTTGGCTTCAAGCTATCGAGCATGGTGTGATCATGTTTTTGTAAAGGTTCCTTGGCTGGTCCTTCCAACACTTCACCGGTATAAGAAAACCGTGAACCGTGGCATGGGCAATCCCATGACTTCTCACCACTGTTCCAATTGACCTCGCAACCAGCATGGGTACAAGTCGTATCGACAATATGAAGTTCACCAGAAGAATCACGATAGGCACCTTTACGGCCACCATCCATTCGGAAAGTAGTTGCTTCGTCATTATTTAGTTCATCAATATTATTGTTTTTTCGGTCCATTTTTCCTTTAACTAATTCTTTAGCGACATTCACGTTTTCTTTTACAAATTGTTGGATACTCGGGTTAGCCTCAAAACGGGAAGGCTTGAATAAATCTGCATAAGGAGTAATTTCTCCAAGCACGAGGTCACTTAAAAGCTTTGCTGCAACCGTACCATTGGTCATACCCCACTTACGATATCCAGTTGCTACTAAAATATTAGGGTTATCTTTCGTCATCGGTCCGATATACGGCACCTTATCCATGGTTGTTAAGTCTTGAGCCGACCATCTATTCAAAATTTCATAGTCATCAAAAAGCTCATCCGCAAATCGCCGTAATGCTTTAAAATGTTCCATCATGTCTTGTCCTTGGCCGGTCTTATGATTTTCTCCACCGATAATGTATAGTTCACCATCGTCTGTCGGTTGGTAACGGATGGAACGTTTCGGTGTGTCTGTTTTTAAATACATCCCACCCGGATAAGGTTTATTTGCTTTTATACTTAATGCATAAGAACGTTCTGGGTAAATACGTGTAGACCATAACGCTTTTCCTTCATAAAACGGAAAATGCGAACAAATGAGTACATAGTTGGCTTTAATTTTTTTTCCATTCTCTGTTTTAATCGTCACTCGCTTGTCATCTTTTTGGATATCGACTGCGCTCGTATTCTCAAACAATTTCACACCGCGCTGGTCGACTAAATTGATGATATGTTTTAAGTATTTGACTGGGTGAAATTGATATTGGTTTTTCATGGATAAAGCATTTTCAATCGTCAAATCCATCGGAATTTTAGTTGTTAAATCACCTTTAATATTCAATTGATCATAAGCTTTATATTCCGTTTCCAACTTATTTGCGTACTCACCAGTCGTAGCATATAAAAAAGCATCTTGCTGTTCAAAATCACAGTCAATTTGATTTTTCTCAATAAGCTCCTTCATATATCGAATGGCGTTTTTGTTTGCTTCGTAATATTTTCGAGCAGGTTCAACACCGTGCTTGTTAATGAGCTCATCATAAATTAATCCGTGTTGAGCAGTTACTTTCGCTGTCGTATGACCAGTCGTTCCACTGACGAAGCGACTGGCTTCGATTAGAGCGACATTCAATTGTTCTTTAGATAATATTTCTGCAGTAGTCAATCCGGTGATTCCACCACCAACAATAAGGACATCCACGTCTAAATTGTGCTCTAGCGCGGGATAAGAAGATAGTTCGGTCGAATCGCGCCAATAAGGGATTGCGTCGGTAGGTAAGTTTGGCAAGCTAGACATCCAATTCCTCCTCAATCTTTTATTATTAACGTTTCCTAACAAATTCGATCTATTCAATCCATACCACATTACATGAAAATTGAACTGCCCACCACTTAACAAACTACGGTTGTTTGAAGGGGGGATTCCTAAGAACACCAGCGTAACCGCCAGTTATTGATTAGGCTATCTCCGTAGTTCCTACGGTTAGAAGTCTTATGGCTTCGTTTTTGATATTTATACTTGCGTTAAGATCTCGATCGTGTTGTTCCCCACATTCACTACAGTTCCATTCACGTAAGGCGAGATTCTTAACTTCTTGATTGCGGTAGCCACAGTTTGAGCACAGCTGGCTTGAAGGGAAGTTTCTCGCAACGGTTATGACCTTCTTACCATACCACCTGGCTTTATATTCAA
>NZ_JAHLZF010000028.1 GCF_018967645.1 Allobacillus halotolerans
AAGTGAAGAATTAAATCAAATATTAGTTTAACTCACAAACCGCACTCAAACTAGAGTGCGGTTTATTTGACGCTTACATTCTTAGCGTTAATTTGATATTCCTTCAGGGTTAACTCTTGGTTCTTCAGCGTTAATTTGCATTCCTTCAGGGTTAATTCTCGGATCTTCAGTGTTGATTTGTATTCCTTCAGGGTTAATTCTCGGATCTTCAGTGTTGATTTGTATTCCTTCAGGGTTAATTCTCGGATCTTCAGTGTTAATTCACATTAACCACACAAGACGCTGAGAAGATGCTGTTTCCCACAATTCAACAACTCAGTACTATATGATAGTAGAATTAACATCAAGCTAGAAAAGCCTTTACATGAAAAATAAAAAAGCCAATATCAAGTACTGTTATGAGTTACTGGATATTGGCTACGAGGTTAGTAGGGATTTTATTAAATTTGAGTTATTATTTAGCATATTTCTCCTAAAGTTAAATTATGGTTAATTATATATAAAGAATTGGTAATAATCAACTATTATATAGGTATTATAGACAACTATTTTAATATTCTATCT
This sequence comes from Allobacillus halotolerans, assembly GCF_018967645.1. GTDB lineage: Bacteria > Bacillota > Bacilli > Bacillales > Alkalibacillaceae > Allobacillus > Allobacillus halotolerans. The sequence goes on from NZ_JAHLZF010000028.1 coordinate 565, forward strand.
TGGATTTTTTTCACTCATTTTATTTAAAAGCAAAAAAAGAGACAAGGGTTTAACCTTATCTCAATAATGAAGTCCTACATTCTCTTTTTCTTTTGCATCTATGTTATTTGAGGGAAACACCATTAAACTTGTAGTATCCGTTAGCAGCAACACCGAATCCTTCTACATTGTCACTGACACCTAGAAGATATTCTGTATGGTTAACGAATACCATTGGAGCTTTTTGATTCAACATTTCAGTCGCTTCAGAGTAGAGTTTCAAACGTTCTTCCTCATCAGCAGCACGTCTAGCTTCATCAAGGATTTCATCAACTTCCGGGTCGTCAAAGAACGTCATGTTTCCAGGAAGTCCGTGGTTACTTGAATGGAATAACATATAGGTTGAATAGTCGGCATCCATTGTTGGAGTAGACCAACCAAGGATAAACATTTCGGTTTGCCCTTCCGCTGTATCATCTATAAATGCACCAAATTCCATTCCTTCAATGTTCACTGTAATATTCAGTTCGGATAATGCACTTTCAATATAAGTTGCCATGCTCATTCGTTGTGAATTATCACTATTCGTTTTTAATGAAACTTCAAAGCCGTCAGGGTAACCTGCTTCGGCAAGAAGGCTTTTAGCTTCTTCTAAATCATAACCAATTGCTTCGGCGTTAGGATCATGTCCGAATACACCTGGTGGAATTGGACCATTTGCTGGAATACTTGTTCCAACAAAGATTCCATCAATAATTTGAGATTTATCAATGGCCATTGAAATGGCTCTTCTGACGCGTTCATCATCAAATGGTTCAACTTGCGTATTAAAAGCAATAAAGTTTAAAGAAGTCGAGCTCTCCGCAAGAGAAGAAACACCTTCCATATTAGAAACACGCTCTACGTTGTCTGGCTCAATCGCATCAGCTATATGAACACTACCTGTTTCCAGCTCAGCTAAGCGAGCATCTGTTTCTGGAATTGTTCTAAACGTGATTTTTTTGATTTCAGGCATCTCACCCCAGTAGTCTTCGTTTCTTGTTAACGTAATTTGGTCACCCGGTAGGTAGTCATCATTACTAGCTAACATGAATGGACCGGATCCCACTGGGTTCTTTTCAATATACTGATCGACTTCATCCCCATTATCCATTCCTTCATAATCTGCCTCAATAATATCTGCAGACATAATAGCAGTGCTATTGTGAGCTAGGTGGTTAACGATGGCTGCAAACGCATATTCAAGATTAACTCCAAAGGTATAATCGTCGACTACCTCAACGGATTCAATGGCTGCAACAACCGATCCTCCTTGAGATGCAATCTCTGGATCCAACAAGCGATCGAAGTTTGTTTTGACAACATTTGCATCTAGCTCAGTTCCATCATGAAAAGTAACACCTTCTCTGATTTTAAAATGCCAAGTCGTATCATCAATTTGTTCCCACTCCGTCGCAAGACCTGGTTGTGGTTTTCCTTCTTCATCTAAATTGACAAGCGTTTCATAAATGTTTGTACGCACATTCCCTGAAGGAACATCATTTGATCCGTGAGCAGATAATGAAGATAGTTCAGCAGGAACGGCAATGATGACTTCATCTTCTGCTGTTTCTTCTCCACTTTCACTTTCTTCGGAAGAAGTTTCTTCACCACCATCAGTAGTTTCTTCATCAGCTTCTGTCGTTTCAGGATCTCCATCACCTGCACATGCCACTAACACAAACATGAATGCAATTGAAAGCATCAACAGAAAAAGACTTTTTGTGTTTTTCATATTTTCTCCCCCTAATTGTTTTTCATAGAATTTTTCTATGATTAAAGTTAAATATAGAACACGCAACATCATAAATCTATAAAAATTTTTACAAACCAACAACAATATTCTATATATTTATCCTATTCAGACAACTTTTCGTTTTACGAAGGAATATCGAGCCTTTTATCATACATTTTTACTATATTCCAAGCTACTGAAATCAATTTCCTCCATGTAATGACAGGCTGCAACATGATTCACCGTCTCTTGATCATTCGGTGTTCTCAACTCTGGCACTTTCTTCGCACAATATTCTGTAGCAAATGGACATCTCGTATGGAAACGGCATCCACTAGGAACATTCATCGGTGAAGGTACGTCGCCTTTCAATAATATTCGCTGGCTTTTTTTCTTCGGATTTGGTACAGGTATGGCAGATAACAGCGCCTTGGTATATGGGTGTTGAGGGTTCTCAAATATTTCCTCACTATCCCCCATTTCCACAATCTTTCCTAAATACATGACGATGATTTTATCTGAAATATGGCGGACTACACCTAAATCATGTGCGATAAAAAGATACGTCAATCCCATCTCCCGCTGCAACTTTTTAAGTAAGTTCAACACTTGTGCTTGAATAGATACATCTAAGGCCGATACCGCTTCATCGCATATAATCAACTTCGGTTTAACGGACAACGCCCGAGCAATTCCGATCCGTTGCCTTTGACCACCCGAAAACTCATGCGGAAATCGATCCGCTTGGGACGGCTGTATACCTACCAATTCCAGCAATTCAAATAAGTAATCTTCTCTTTCGCCTTTCGGGACGACTTTTTGAATATCAATCGCTTCATACAAAATTTGTCTTACTGTTTGGCGAGGGTTCAGTGATGCATATGGGTCCTGAAAAATAATTTGTAATTCACTTCTTAATTGCTTTAATTCTTTTTTGCTGACAGTCGTTAAATTGGTGCCATCAAATATAACTTCTCCTGCTGTCGGTGTTTCAAATCGAAGTATGGAACGCCCTGTCGTTGATTTTCCGCATCCCGATTCCCCTACGATAGAAACGGTTTCTCCTTCATTCACTTCAAAACTGATATCATCAACAGCTTTTACATCATTTACTTTTCCGCCGAAAAAGCCACCTTTTATTGGAAAATATTGTTTTAGACCGCTTACTTTAAGCAAGGTTGAGTGAGTCACTGACTTTCACCTCCTGATCGCCATCCCATTCTTCAGTATAGATCCAACACCTAACTTCTTGATCTTTATTCAATTCCCATAAACTCGGCAGCTTTTCTCTACATAGGTCAGTTGCATGAGGACAGCGTGGTGCGAAGCGGCATCCGACAGGCATTTCAAAAGGACTCGGAACCATTCCGTCGATTGGCGTGAGCTCCTCCTGCTTAATGTCATGTCTCGGTAATGAATTGAGAAGCCCAACTGTGTAAGGATGTTTAGGGTCTTCAAAGAGCGTTTCTACATCCGAATATTCAACAACCTTGCCTGCATACATTACTGCAACATAATCACATGTTTCTGCAACGACACCCAAATCATGGGTGATCAACATGACGGACATGCCGAGTTGATCTTGTAGGTCCTTAATGAGCTCCAAAATCTGAGCCTGGATTGTGACGTCCAGAGCTGTTGTTGGCTCATCCGCTATCAACAATTCAGGATTACTCGCCAATGCAATGGCGATCATAACCCTTTGCCTCATCCCTCCAGATAGTTCAAAAGGGTATTGCTTGATTCTTTTTTCAGGGGAAGGTATGCCCACTAATTCTAGTAGTTCAATTGTTTTCTTTTTACTTTCTGTTCTCGATAATTTTTGGTGAATATCAATTGTTTCGCTAATTTGATTCCCAATGGTATGCACGGGATTTAACGAAGTCATCGGCTCCTGGAAAATCATCGAAATCTGATTTCCTCTGATTTTCCTCATTTCCGGAATGCTTTTTTCGATCAAATTATCACCATTAAATAGTATTTCACCACCAACTATTTCTCCGGGTTCATCTAACAATTGAAGGATACTTAGTGCTGTAATACTTTTACCGGAACCAGATTCACCAACAATGCCTAGCGTTTTTCCTTTTGGCACTTCGAAAGAAACACCATCGACTGCTTTAACGACCTTCTGATCGTCAATTTTGAAATAGGTCTTCAAATCGTTTATCTTCAAGATGCTGTCATGGTCCATCAATATCCCCCCAACTCTTTAGTCTAAATCAATTCGTTTATTCAAAATTCGGTATGAAATATCCACCAATACATTCACAAAGACAAATAGTGATGCGATTACCAGAATAGACGCCTGGATGACAGGAAAGTCTCTGGAAGCAATTCGATCGACGACCAACCGACCCAGTCCATTAATCGCAAAAACAGTTTCTGTGAGCACTGCTCCTCCAAGAAGGTATCCGAACTGCAAGCCAACCACTGTAACGACTGGAATCATGGCATTTCTTAAAGCATGTCGATAGATAACGACTTTTTCTGTAACACCTTTCGCGCGAGCTGTACGAATATAGTCTTGAGAAATGATTTCCAACATGGAAGAACGGGTCATCCTCGCGATAATAGCCGCACCCGCAGTTCCTAAAGCGATGACAGGCAATATGACTTGGGAACCCGATCCCCAACCCGTCGCTGGCAACCAATCGAGTTTGACGGCAAACCATTGCATCAACATCAATCCTAACCAGAAGTTCGGCATGGATAGTCCAAACAAGGCAACTAACATAATTGTCACATCTGTAAGTGAATAACGTCTAACAGCAGATATGACACCAGCAATGACTCCAAGAAAAACACTTAAAATCGTACTATAAATCGCTAATTCCAATGTCACAAAAAATCGTGGTGCTATCTCAGAAGAAACTTCTCGTCCCGTTCGCCACGAAGTTCCGAAGTCAAATTGAACTGCGTTCGACAAAAAAGAAAGGTACTGCTGGTGTAAAGGTTCATTCAACCCCAAACGCTCATTAATATTTTCAATCGTTTCAACAGTTGCTCCTTCACCGGCTAATACTTCCGCTGGATCACCAGGTGTAATATGTAACATAATAAACACAAGAAACGTTACGCCTATCAATACAGGTACCAATTGAAGCAATCGACGTACGATAAATTTCAGCATCATTTTCACCTACCTATTTTGATTTCGGGTCTAGTGCATCACGGATTCCATCGCCGAATAAATTAAATGCTAGTACAGCAATCACAATTGCCAGTCCAGGGAATAAGGCGATATGACCCGCATCATGCATATAGCCTCTTCCGTCATTCAACATCGCTCCCCATTCCGGTGAAGGCGGCTGAGCCCCTAAACCTAGGAAGGATAAGCCACTGGCGGTTAAAATAGCGGTCGCAATGGATAACGTTGCTTGTACAATCAATGGTGAAATGACGTTGGGCAACACATGCCGGACCAAGATTCGAAAATCGCCAGCTCCAATTCCTCTCACCGCGTCAATATACTCTAATTTTTTGACCGACAACGTTGAACCACGCGCAATTCGAGCAAAAGAAGGAATGGAGTATATGGCTACGGCATAGATGACATTCACGATGTCAGGACCTAAGATACTTACAATTGCCAACGCCAACAAGATTCCTGGAAAAGCAAGTAAAATATCCATCAGTCTCATGATGACTGTGTCTATTTTCCCGCCGTAGTAACCCGAGGCAATCCCTATTGCGACACCGACAATCCCCCCCAGTGCAACAGATAAAAATCCAACGATCAATGTAATCTGTCCACCGTAGATAATTCGGGAAAATATATCCCGGCCATGCTGATCTGTTCCTAACCAATACTCAGCGCTTGGCGGTTGAAGTCTGGCAGTATAATCTACGTCATTAATCCCATTCGATAAAAAATAGGGACCGATTAACGAAACGATCGTCAGAAAAAGAATTAAGTAACCACCTACAAGTGCAGCTTTATTCCGTTTTAATTTTCGGTAAAAATCTTTCATAGAACGCAGTCTTGGGTGTTGTTTTTTCGTAGTGAGGTTGATTTTCTGTTCCTGTTTCAGTACAGCCATTTGTACCCCTCCTCAAGTAATCAGATTATTAAAGTAAATAGAATTTTACCATTTATCCGAATTCAATTCTGTATAATTTTTTACGACTTTTAATATTTATAAAATATGAATTCAAAAATTCTGTTATTCTTAAGAATCATTAAAAGTCGTAAATGGGAATAAAGAAGCTGATACTGCATTTTATTTGTGACAAGCCACTGCAATAAAAATCAATTTATCGTATAATAATGACAAGGAGCCCTCTTCCGATTAAAGGAGAGAACTCCATTCAAGAAACATTCCTTATTTACGATTGCTCGTTTACGACCTCGGCCAATGTGTCGATTGCTAGAGTAATATCGTCTTCGGTGTTATATATATGAGGGGCAACGCGAATGACGTCCTTTCTCGCCGATACGATAATACCTTTTGCTCGCATTTTTTCTTCAACTTCATTTGCATTTTCTACATAAATAGCCGTTGTTGGCGCTTTTTTCTCTACATCTTGTGGACTCATGACGGTAAATCCTTTCGCTTTGGCATACGTGAGCGCATGCGATGATAGACCTTTTAAATAAGTTTCAATTTCAGAAATGCCGACCTCCAGAATGTAATCGAGTGCTTGTTCAGCTGCATAAGCGTTCACGATCGAAGGGGTACCGGTATTAAAACGCCTCGTTTTATCTGCGTAATCAACGCCTTTCACATCAAATGCAAATGGATTGCTTTGACCGAACCAACCGGTCACTGCTGGAGTCAATTGGCTCGAAAGCTCTTTCTTCATGTAAAGAAATGTAATGCCAGGAATACCCATTAAGTATTTTTGAATCCCTGTAACCAATATGTCGACACCCATTTCTTTTACATCAATCGGGACAGCGCCTGCGGATTGATAGGCATCTACAAATAATAGCGAACCATTTTCTTTCGCGATCCTTGAGATTGAAGCCAAATCCTGAAGAGCCCCGTTGTAATAACTAACATGCGGCACACATATCAACTTCGTTTTAGGCGTTATATACTTTTCAAAGCTTTTCGAGTCGATGGTGTGGTCTGTTTCAGGGATGAAAGTGACAGGTACATTCTCCCTGAGATTCAACGATTGCAACACTTGGCCGACACACGGAAAATCAAGTTCGGTAACAACGACTTCATCATCCGAATCGAACGGAAGTGTATTGATTACCGATGAAATGGCATCTGAAACTGTTGATAGTACAGCGATTTCTTCTAGATCTGCATTAATTAACTCGGCGAATTTTCGTTTGGCACTTTCAACCTTTTCCATCCAAGCAGTCCAATTCATCCCTTGGTTTATTAACGTCTCTTGATAGGCTTGTAACCCATCAAAAACGGCTTGAGGCGGAGCGCTTTGTGAACAACTTGACAGCATCAACTGATTATTCAGTGAGGGGAAGTCTGCTTTATTTACGGGTAACTGTTTATTTAGTATTGTCATGATATACAACCTTTCATCTATTAAATTGCGGGAGTGGTCACTATGTTTCCAAATGAATATAGTATGATGAATTTTGTTAATCCTTGGTTAGATAATCTTGAATATGATTGGGAATCCGTGAAAAAGCTCGGTCAACTGATTACGATTAACAAAAACAAAACGATTTTCCATCAAAATGAAAGCTCCAACTACATATTTGTCGTCGAAAAAGGACGAATCCGCTTAACCCTGCTTTCACTTGAGGGTGAAGAAAAAGCGATTGCGATTATTGGTACCAATGGCCTCCTTGGAGAGTGCAGCTTGAACAGCAGTAATCAGTATGCTACAAATGCGGTCACTTCCACCAAAAGCCAAGTAGTCCGGATTGAACGAGAAAAATTCATTGCCCATATGATGGAAAATCCTACATCCCATCACCAATTGATGGACCTGATCACTCACAAGTATCGACTGTTATGTCTGCAATCGATGGAACTCAGTTATACGAAAGCCTTTGTCAGTGTTTGCAATACATTCGTTCATTTGGCGAAAGAATACGGAAAAAAGATAGGTGATAACAAAATAAAATTGACCATTACATTTACTCAACAAGAGATGGCCAATTTATTAGGCATCACCCGTGTGTCGATCGCAAACCATATAAAAGACCTCATCGAACAAGGCTATTTGGAAAAAGAAGATAAATACTATGTCATCACAGACATTGACGGCTTATTCGAATTGATCCAAGGCTAATCTTCCAACAACTATGCCCGGCGGATTACCATCGTTTGTTGACCGTTTTTACTGATTTCTTGACCGACAGCCTGTAAGATTTCTAAGTCTTCTTGTGAACTGACTTGAGCCATCAAATGACCTGGCAGCCAGCCCATAGGGAAAAATGTTCGTGCATCGCGACCGTAAAAAAGGCCGATATCATAGATTGGGACAGGAGCGCCACCAAAAGCATATTCAGGCATGAACGTAAACAAGACATCTCCTGGTAACGGAAAACAAGTAAGATTTTCAGGGTTCGGCTTATACAATAACTCTTTCACTTTTTCATTGGTCGGCAACTGAGCGGAAATTTCTTTCCCTGTGTACATGGCGTGCTTCACTGTGATTTCGACCGGCTCCTCAATGACTTTCCAAAAGGCTTCACACGTCTCCGGTGCCTTATCGAACAACAAATCATATTTCACGACATGATTTCCTTCAGGGAATTCAACGATAAATTGTTTCATGATAAAATCCTCCATTTTAAATTTTCTTATTAAGTAAGCTTATTTCGAACGTTTGCTTTGAAATTTAAAAGCTATAAGATTGATTCGGATACTATGAACATGCTTTTACTTTTTACACAACACTCGGTTCATTCAACAACTGATTATTTTTGAATCGATTCAGATGTAAAGACGAAATATCTATTCGAGGTTGCTTCCCGGCAATCAAGTCTGCCACGGTCTCACCGATGATTGGTGCCATCATGAATCCATGACCACTCATCCCAACGGCTTGGTAGTAATTCGATAACTCATCAACATCTCCCAATATAGCTTGGTGATCTGGCGTACTGTCATAGGTTCCATCGGTATAAGAACTGAATTCAACCTGCTCTAGTGGCGGGAACAACTCCATGCCAACCTCTGCCGCTTTCATTTGGAATTCAAAGGAGCTGAGGGTGCCTGGGTTTGCACCGAGATAACTCATATAAATGACACCGTCGGACAATTGCTTTGCCGCAAATCCTTTTTCAAATGAAATCAATAACGGCTCGATCAATCTCTGTTCGATTCGTTTCGTATAGAGAATTCTTCTTTTTTCATACTCAATCGGTAAATCAACGCCTATTGAAGCGGCTAATTCTTTAGATCCTAAACCGGCTGCATTCACGACAAAGTCAGCAGAAAGTTCGCCTCTTTTTTTCGTCCGAACGCCAGTCACTTCAGAACCTTCTAGAAGGATTTCCTCCACTTCATCATTCACGACTTGAGCTCCTGCACGTTTGGCCGCATCGGCAAATGCATTCGTGACGTGATACGCATCATCAACGAAACCATCTGTGGCACAATAAGAAGCTAAGGCAAAGTCGTCCTTGTTGATTCCAGGAATGATTTTTTCGACTTCGTTTGGTGTTAGAAACTCAGTCGGAATTCCCAATTCATTTTGCAGGTCTTTTTGTTTGCGATAATTGTTAATCGCCTCTTCCGTATGGAATGTGTACATGTATCCGACAGATTGGTACCCAATTGTTTCTTCAGGCTCCAAATGTGTATTGATATGTTCATAAAACTCAGTGGCAGCCTTGGCCATTTTACAATTGATTTCCGTTCCCCATTGCTGGCGAATTCCGCCTGGGCAAATTCCCGTAACGCCTGATGCCACGCCACCTTTATCGATGATTAATAGATTTTTATAGCCGAGCTTCGTAAGGTGGAACGCAATCGAAACTCCGATAATTCCGGCACCAACAATAATTCCTTCGTATTTTTTCATTTCATTAACTCCTTTTGTGATTACTAAATTAAAATGAGCTCATCCTGTCTTTTCGATAAATAGTCAATTCCTGTTTCAGTGACGATGACATTTTCTTCAACGATAAAGTGAATACCTTCGTCTCGTAAAAATACCGTCGGCTCAAGGGTGAATATATTCCCCTTTTCAATGGGTACATATGGCGCATCGCCATAACGTTCCCATGTCGGTCCGAGGATGCCACCACCGTCATGGACTTCTCTTCCGACTTGGTGCCCTGTTGCATGTTCGATTTCAGGATATCCTTTTTGAACGAGGTGCTGCCGTGCAACGTGGTCGACTTCATGACCTTTCATTCCCGGTTTCATGGTTTCACCTGCCAATGTGATCGCTTCATGAATCGCATCAAATGTTTGTTGAATTTTTTCTGGCGCTTTTGTTTCACCATCTTTCAAGAAATACACAGTGCGGGCGATGTCAGAGTTATAGCCTTCATAAAATACGCTGAAATCAAAAATGACTAAATCACCTTTTTCGACTTTTCGGTCGCTCGGTCCTCGATGAGCAATTCGGTCTTTCATCACGACTGGCATCGACAGCTTCCGGTCGATTCCATTAACCAACGATCTCTTTTCCAGTTCTTCAACAAACAATTGCCCCATCTCTTTTTCGGACATGCCTGCCTTCAACTGTTTGAATATGTTTTCATAGATTTCTAAGGTCAGATCGATTGCCTTCTTCACGCGTTTAATCTCCGTATCGGTCTTCACGCTTCTCAACTTTGATAGAAAAGGCTCTGACGATACGTATTCTCCTTGGAAAACCGATTGTAGATTGTCTTTAATCCAACGGAAACGCCCCTCCGTTAAACCATCGGCCAAGTGTTCATTTTTCGACTTATTCAAAGCGATTTTACTTGGATTCACCTGACGGATAAATGCCTGTAACGGCTCGCTCAATCCGGACGTATATTTAATAACCTCGTTAAACAAACCTGATTCTTCCACATCTTGTGCATCAATAGAGCTGACAATCGCTACCTTTTCATCTTCTTTGGTGAAGATGAATGCACCTGGCCCGACTGTTTTCACACCTGTCACCAATGGCAAACAAGGATCACTCGATTCACTTGTATAAATTAACCACACATCAATTTGCTCTTCCTTCAAAAACTCAATAGCTTGATCCATCTTTTCCCGTTGTGTTTCATACATTTTTTACACCTTCTCACTATTATTTACGTATGCATTAATAACGCTCGACATCAGTTCGACACCGAAGCGAAATGATTCCACTTCGATTCGTTCATCCACTTGATGTACACGTTTCAACACTTCTGTAAAAGTCGTCAATGTTGGTGACAATCCAAAAATATCGCTTTTCTGGTCGGCTATAAAACGTCCGTCTGTTCGACCTAATGCCGTAAAGCCGAGCCATTTGAAATCAAGGCCCATCTGTTTACTTTTTTGTTCGAACAGCTCGATTATTTCATTTTGGTGAGTACTTAAGTAACCCGGTTCAAACGTAATGATCTCTACGTTCAGGTCTTCATCCAATTCACACATCTCTATAAAATGCCAAACGTCCGCTTCAGTCATTTCAGGTAAAATTCGCAAGTCGATTGTTATTGCCCCTTTGGATGGAAGGACGTTCAATGGACCCTCGCCAACCTCAATCGACTGAATCGTAAAAGTAGGACGTTTCATGTATTCAAGTAAATTTGCAGCAAATGTACCTTGTTCACTTTCTTTTTCCATCAATGGTTTTAATTCATTCTCAAACTGTTGGACGTAAGGTTGCTGGCCATCACCTTCTGGCGTGCGGATCAACCGCTCGGCATTTTCTGCTAATTTCAAAACAAGCATATCGTCTGGAGGCGCTGCTGCATGGCCACCATCGCCTTCAGCTTCCAACCGAATGATGGCAGATCCTTTTTCAGCGGTAGCATAAAGCATATACGGATAATTCTTTTCATGATCTTCAATCAAAAACCCGCCACCTTCACTTAAGACAGTTGTTTGAGTGAAAATCTCTGGAAAATTTCGGCTCAAAAAGGCCATTCCTTCTTGACTGCCATTTTCTTCATCAGCCGTTACAACGAAATGAATTTTCCGATTACGTTCGTTCAATTGAGCTGCTTCGATGAACGCATTGGCATGCATCGCTGTTAATTGTTTCGTATCCAAAGTGCCTCGTCCCCAAATGCACTCATCCACTTCCATCGCAGAGAATGGCGGATACGTCCATTCCTTCTCGTTCACGGAAACAACATCCATATGCGAAAGTAAGACAAGCGGCGGCAAAGCATCTTGTTCAGGAACAGTTGCCTCCAAAGTAGAAACAAAATTCGGGCGCTTTTCCTCGCTATAGTAAATGTGATAGGAAAGATCATATTCAGTCAAATAGTCGCCGAGGATTTCCAATCCTTTGATTTCATTACCGTTTGCATTGATGGTTTCAGCTTGTGTAAGCTTTTGAAACAACTTTTTCACATCCATGTTTCTCACCTTCCTAAGACGGAATTAACACCAACTCTTTTTGTGATTGACTAAGAATTTCAGCACCTTCCTCTGTCAACACAACATTCTCTTCCACTAAAATACACGGTAGTCCATCATCTTGTATGACAGTCGGTTCGATCGCATACACTTCGCCAACTTGCAGAACACCTTCTACCTCTGGACGTCTTGGTGTTTTGACCGGTCCTAAAATCGTTCCGCCATCATGTGTGTCTCTTCCGACTTGGTGGCCGACCGAGTGCTTGATTGTCGGATAACCCGCTTCTTCAATAACCTTTCGACCTATCGAGTCAACCTCATGCCCTTTCATGCCAGGCTTCATTTGCTCAATTGTTGTATGAATAGCTTTGACGGCCGTCTGAAATGCACGCTCGACATCTTTAGGCGCTTCTTCCTCATCAGGCTTTAGGAAATAAATCGTCCGTGCAATATCTGAAACATAATTTTTATACTTCAAACTGAAATCAAATATCACGATATCGCCTGGCTTTACGACATAATCAGATGGCTTCCGGTGTGACAAACCGTGACTGACTGCACAAACCATCGGCGGATCGAATGCATTTCCAAGTCCATTTGAGACGCCCCTTGCTTTCATTTCTTTTACAAACAGCTGACCCATTTCAATTTCGGTCATACCTGCTTTTACTTGTTTAAATACAGCCGCATACACTTCATCTGTTAAATGAACTGCTTGCTTAATTAGTTTCATTTCTTCAGGGGACTTCTTACTTCGTATTTGTTTTAACATCGGTTCACTGCTGACTTCGACATCGGTGAGTGTTTCTTCTCCAATCACTTCACTGAGCCATTGATAGAGACCCGCTGTCAGGCCATCACATAAATGATCGGACTCAGATATATTCAAAGCCATTTTCTGAATATCCAATTCATTGTATAACTCCAAAAATGCCTCATCGACAGATGCTTCATATTGCCTGACTTCACTAAATAAACCGGTATCTTTGTAGCTTCCATAATCACTGGCAGATGTCAAAACGACATGTTCACCATTCGATCGGATAAAAACAGCCGCTAAATGGACGGACCGAACACTGATCAACAAAGGACTCGATGGGTCTGTACCTTCCCTCGTCAAAATGAGCCATGTATCGATATTATTTTCCTGCATTAGTTGGACCGCTTGTGCTAACTTTTCTTGCGTAATCATTGAATCTCCTAATTGCATGTCTTCACTCCTCAACTGAACTTTTGAACTAGCTTAATCATCTGAGATAACCCTATTTGAAACGACCGGATGCTAATTCGTTCATCCACTCCATGTACCATCTGAATGACTTCATTAAAAGGCATATCTCGATCCGTTGGACAGTATCCTAAGACATTGGCACCCATTGGAGCGACGTGTCGCCCGTCACTGCTTCCAATCGACAAATAAGGAATGACTTTATGTCCCGGTAAATCTTGATTTAGTACCGTCTCGATTTGTTCCATTTGTTGCGGTTTCAAATTTGATTCGTACCCCTGTGAAAAGGATAAAAGCCGATACGTTATGTCAGTTTCTTTTAATGCATCATCCAGCCACTCCGTGAGTTCTTCTTCCGTTACACTAGGCAACATTCTACAATCAATCGTAAGTTGGAATGCGAGAGATGTGTTGCCATCTTTTGTGTTTGCTTGGACCCAATTCGTCGGTGAAAACGTCGTTTGAGTCATCGCTTTCATCAAACGGCCAAGTGAAGCTGGAAGCTCTTCTTCGATAAAGTCTTCTGCTTTGTTCACATCAAAAGTCTTGTCCGTTTCTTGTGCAATCCGTTCAAACATCTGCTTAACCATTTCCGGCATCGATTCGCGACCGGATAATTGCTTTAACCGCTTGAGTATCTTCGTCAAGTCATGTAACGCTTGATGGTCTGGCAAATATGGATTCGATCCTTTTTGTTTGTAAAAATTAAGCTCAATGCGCGCCACACCTTTTTGGCCTAGTTCAACTAAATGAAACGGAAGATTTTCTATCACTAATGGAAAACCACCGCCTTCATTGAAGACAATTTTTCCTTCAAACGAATCATTTGTTGCGGATAGATAAGGAAGCAAACCAAACTCACTTCCCCGCTCTTCATCCGATGTCACAATCATCTTAATTGGCTTTTCAATCCCTTGACGTTTCAACGCGATTAATGTAAATAAGTGGATCGCCGTCAACTGCTTTGTATCAATGGTTCCTCTACCCCATATGTAATTATCTTTTATCTCGCCGGAAAACGGAGGAACCGACCACGCTTCTTCTTTCGCTGGAACCACATCAATATGAGATAACAAGAAAATGACAGGTGACTCTCTGGCCGACAACATAATTTCCAAATTACCACGGTCCGTTGCCGTTGCCGTAAAACGAGTGAACAATCCCTCTTTTTCAGCCACCGATTGAATAAAAGTCAAAGCTGGCTTTTCCTTCAACGCATCATAGCTCGTATTCATTTGAATGAGTTGCTGTAAAAATTGAATGGCTTCTTGTTTTAATGAAGAATCCAAATTCATCAAACTCAACTCCTTTCTGTTGGCAAACCGATCATTCATCCCTGTTTTACCGAATCGATTGACATCAGTATAGCTGAATATTTCGAATATTGATGTAAAGCTTTTTACAAGCAAGATAAATAAATTTACCGATTGATAAATTGAAACCCTTCAACGTTGATTCGTACGGATTCAGTCTTAATTTGGTTTTCTTCAGTGTTATTTTACGGAGCTTCAGGGTTCATTCGCATGGCTTCAGTGTTATTTTGCGTTCCTTCAGGGTTAATTCGTATTCCTTCAGTGTTAGTTCACAAAGCTTCAACATTCCACGCAGCTCCTCATCGCACATAAAAAAAGCACCGACCGAAGTCAGTGCCTACTTTACTCATATGATTGTTCGTCTTTAAATAATCTATCGAATTAAATAAAAGTTTTCTTGCATTGGACTTAAGTAATATGCCTGTCCATCTGCTACAGCAATCGGTTGTTCTAAATATACGTATGTCTCTTGCTCCCACTCAGGCACATAACCTTTCACATTAAATTCGAGGGCATATGCAGAATCATTTATGATTTTGTAGTCGCCTCTTTGCGGAATGCGTTCTTGGCGATCATACAAACCAATCGTTGGGCCCGCTTCATGACAATGGTAACCGATTGGATGTGAGTAAAGCATTGGTTGAAGTTCTTGAGCTTTAGCCACTTCAATCGCACGTTCAAAAATGTCGTTTCCGGTTTCACCGACTACAAATTCATTCAATGCGATCGAAGCGAACGTCATTCCTTGTTCCAACAGATTCTTCAATCCGTCCGGCGCATCCGTTTCATTTGGATAAAGTACATAGCCGAGCTGCTGCATGTCTGTAGAAATGCCTAAATAAGTGATCCCAAAATCAATATGGACGATATCACCATTTTTAATCACGGTACCAGACAAGCGATCGACCGGTGCGCCTTTACGTTGTACATCAATCGTCGGATAAAACGACGTTTTCAGTCCTAGGTCCATAACTTTCTGTCGTAACCAATCGACGACATCTTCACAAGTTGTTACACCTGGAACGATGACTTCATTGGATAACGCTGTACGACAGATTTCTGTCGTTAGATCAGTCAAGTAAGGATAGACCGTCATTTCTTCTTTGCTTCTTTTTAGGAACCAATGCACCGAAGCTTTCTCTGAGCTGATGAACTTATCATGAAAACGAGAATCTATGTTTTCCAACAATACATCATAAAGGCTCGCCGATAACCCATCAGATACAGGGACATGTTTTGAACGGTTAATCGCAATATGTTCTGGGTCCAATTGATTCAATAAATCATTCAAACATTCCCATTCCGTTTGTTTCTGACGGTCCCAAACACACGTATAATATTGATCGATTGTCGGAATCGGAAGTCCAATCCAGTACCGGTGTAATTGCTGTTGGTCATCCAAATGAAACAGACACATACCAATTCTCCGGGTATCATCATGCTTCGAAGGTGTAAAGGTGGCGGTCAACGGATCTTCATTATACTCCTTACTGATTGTTAGCCATGTATGAATCTCGCTTTCTTGCATCGATTCCTTCAATACGTCATTGAGTCGTGTATGTAACCATTCATCCTGAACAGCTTCTCTTTTGCTTAACGGTAAAATCGATTGTTCTCGTTTTATCATCATCCACACTCCTATTCAATTTAATAACGACTCTCAATGGGCGTTATTGAATTATCTATTTATCTATCATTCCATTGATGAAGCATTTTATTGACTGAGCGACCGGATCGCCTCTTCATAGATGACTAACCAATCCTTCATCATATAAAGCGGTACATTTTCATTCGTTTGGTGGGCTGTCACTGGCTCATCTGGATAAACCGCGCCGAAAGCAATGACACGATCCGGATAAATGCGTGCATAGGTACCACCCGAGATGGCTTTCGGGTTTTCATTGCGACCCGTGCATTCCTCATAAACAGTTAATAGCTTCTTGATCATCGGGTGGTCCACATCAAAATTCACAGGAGCTTTCGCTTGGTCCAACTGATACGTCAACGCATATTGCTTCATGGCCGTAGCCAGTTTTTCCGCCATGACCTCTTCCTGTAATGAAGCTGGATAACGCAAATCCAATGTCACCGTCAATCCATCTTCTTCCGTATACAGACGTGTCGCTTTCATGCTCAATTTCCCATCATCATCTTCACAATTGATACCTAACGCCTTGCCGCTCTCATCCAACAGTAAAGTTTTAATCCTCATAAGACTATATTTCGTTTCCTGCTCCGCATCTCCGCAGATCGTCAACAAGTGATCGACAATGCTAGCAATCGCCTCACTATCTTCCTCCAACACATCTACTTTCACTTGTCCGCTCCCAATTTCTTCAACCTTCTGTACCGCATGTAATCCTTCCATCATTTTCATATCATCTATGCCAAGTGTATAACTCCCTGACTGCGGCTTAACATTTTTGCTGAATCCCACCGAAACCACCTGCAAACAAGAATCCCCACGAATCGGAAGCTTCACTTCAAATGGCATAATCCCCTGTTCTTTAATCGTCACAGGAAAATAAGCATCTGGCGTAAAACCAAAAACCGGTGCAGGCATGTGTTGTTTATACGTTGCCAGACAATCCATTCCACTCTCTTCATCACCGCCGATAACTAGACGAATGCCTTTTTGTGGGTTAAACCCTTGATCTTTTAAGCGTTTCATCGCATACAATACAGCCAATGTCGGACCCTTGTTATCCAGTGTGCCCCGGCCATACATCCGCCCATCTTGAATCTCACCTGAGAAAGGTGGCTGAATCCAACGGTCGGCACCATCCACCGTCACCACATCAATATGCGAAAAGATGCCGATATACTCTTCAGATTGTCTTGTATCATAGTCGATCATCAACACTTTCTGATCGAGTTCATGAACGTGAAACCCAAAAGACTCCGCAAGCTTACGGACAAAAGAAAAAGCCTCCTTCACGCCTTCCCCGTAAGGTGCATCCTGCTGTGGCTTTGATTTGACACTGTCCATCTGAATCAATTGCTTCAACTGGTTCAAATAATCATCGAACAATGAATGTTCCAAGCAACCTCCCCCTTTCAACTCGTCTCAGTATCTCAAACAATGCCAATCTGACATATAAAATTTTTGACAAAATACATTTCGATTCAAACTATTCAGACATAGCACAGTGTAAAAAAAGGACTTACTTGGAAATAAAGTCCTTGATCAATACTGGTTTGACCGGCTGTCTCGTATTGAATGGTTCCGTTGAAAGCAGTTGGCCGGTTTGTTTTTCAAACCACGTTCGTAAAGAATGTTCACAATATCTTCCTTGGCAAAGGCCCATTCCACAGCGTGTATACAACTTCAACGAATTGAGTGACGATAACGAAGGCAACTCAGCGAATGCTTGATTCAACGTATCGGTCTTGACCCGTTCACATTTACACAAATACGTGTCCTCTTGGTTCAATAACTGAAACATGACTTCTTGGCTTAACGTTGTCTGTTCATTTAACATGCTTGAAAACGTTTCTGCTTTTCGTTTCATCCGTTAATATTTATTGAACCGCTGTTCAACCGACTCCCCATGTTTACGAAGGACGGCCAGCCCGGCGATCCTCCCTTCAAGTTCAGCGAGCTCAGCGCCACCAATGCCTGTCATTTCACCCGTAACAAATAACGAACTGACCGACGACTCCATCTCCTCCGAATGCTTTGCGACCCAGCCGCCATCTTCAAACAGATATTCCATGTCGCAACCGGCCTGTCGAGCCAACTCAGACGACGCATTGAAACCGAAATTCATGCCAAGCACATCACAGTTCACATAAAGATTTTCACTGAAATCGATAGATCTACCATCCGCTGACAACTTGGAAAATTGAACAGTTTTCTTCGTTTCATCCCCTGTAATGGAGGACGGAACGAACCCGAGATGAACGTCTACATCCGCTTTTTGAATCATTCGATAGGCGCGGAGCAACTCCTGTGCTTTGCCGATTTGTTTCATCCCTTGAACAGAAAAGCCCAAAAGCTCTTTGATATTAGGAACATGTTGAGAAAGATAAATGGATGTGACATTGCCACCTGACTGAATGATTTCCACCGCGGCAATGAACAAAAAAGGATGCGTACCAGCAAGTACAATTTCATCACCAGGAACAAATCGTTGTGATTTCGCAAAAACTTGAAGAGCTCCTGCTGCCATCACGCCCGGTAAATGCCAACCTGGAATCGTCAATAAACGATCGTAAGCCCCGGCACTCAAAATGACCTGTTTTGCTCGAATCGATTTTTCATTACTAATATGAAGCTCGAAAATGTCTTCCGATTCACGGTGTTCATGATTCCACACCGTTTGTTGTTCGATACCCAAGACAGATCGATTCATATACCAATCCACGTGAGGATGATGTTCATGCTTGAAAACGAATTTCTCACATTTTCCAGGTACATTGAATTCCCTTGGTGGCTGACGATAAATTTGTCCTCCAGGCAAGTCTTGTTCATCAATCACAGCTACTTGCAAATCGCTTGTCACTAACTCATCAAGTGCCCCTAAACCAGAAGGGCCGCCTCCAATAATCACGACATCATAGATTTTTTCATTTTGTTTTCCGACCGAATTCCCAACCGAATCAACAAACGGCTCGCTTTCCATAACGTCCTCTACGCCTGTCGTGAACACTTCCATCCCGTCTTCTGCTTTAGTCATACAACTTCTGACTGTACCTTGACCTTTCACCTGAACGGAACATTCATAACAAACGCCCATATTACACATCGGCGCCCGTTTGACTCCGGCTTCCAACTCACTAAACGCAAGACATTTTTGTTGCATGAGAACCGTTGCGAGCGATTGTCCTTTTATTATTGTAGTTTTTTCGCCATCGATGAACAGTTCAATTAACTCTTTATGATTCTCTTTCATTTGCTTCACCTAATCACTTCCATTTCACAGCATAAACATATTTAAATGTGAAAATTTCTTTGGACTGAACGCATCAATTGAGTAATCCGTTTTTCCGTGCACAATCAAATCCGTCAATATCTTTCCGTACAACGGTCCATAAGTGAACCCTGAACCACCACCTGCAATAAACAACCCTTTCCGTTCGGGAAATTCGCCTATAAGCGGTAACTGATCAGCCGTGACACCCGTCACCCCTGGCCACGAGCGCAACAATCGAAAGTTTTGTACTTCCGGAACCAAGTGAGCTGCAATTTTTACGTTTTCTTTCACAAAATGATTTAAGATCTTTGGTGATCGGTCAAAATCGACCTTGCCGTTCGTTTGTTGAAATTGAGTTGGCCATCCACCACCAATCAAGATGTTTCCATCCTCAACTTGTTTCATCGAAATCCGACGACCGATATGCTGGATCAAATGATGGATCGTAGGTTTCACACGCTCTGTAATATTCATTAACAGCGGAACTGGAAAAATCGGAATATGGAGTCCAGCCATATAACCGACCTCTTGTGCCCAAGCTCCGGATGCAATAACGACATTATCCGTAATAATCGTATCCTCGTGATTTAATCCAACTTCCCATAGATCCCCATACTGTGTCAGACTCGTCACACTCGTTTCGGTTAAAATGGATGCTCCATTCTCCGTCGCCCGCTTTGCGAATTGCGGAATGACATGTCTCGGATTCGCGTGCCCTTCCATCGGGCAAAAACTGGCCATTTTAAACGATTGCGTTATGTAAGGAGCAATTTCCCTCACTTCATCCCTTGTCATCAATTCTGTATCTAAACCATATTTTTTCTCTAACTCATATTTTTTTTTCAGTAATTCGACTTCCTCATCCGTTTCAGCAATCATAAATCCACCATGCTGCACTACATCAAGCTTGGCGTCTAATTCATCCTCTACATTCGCCCACATCTTTTCCGAGTCCTTTGATAAAGGAATCAACTCTTTCAATTCATTCTCAAGCTCTTGCCAATGAAGGATTAGACGATGCTCTAATTGAAAATGCAAACTCCCAGCGTTTTGACCGGAAGCCTGACGGTTGATTTGCCCACGCTCGACCAACGTCACAGACTTATTTTCCTTCGATAGGTAATAAGCTGTCGCACAGCCAACCAGTCCGCCACCAATGACAACAACATCACTTGTCATCTTCATCGTTTAGATTCCTTCAACTTCATCTAACGTCACCTTGACGAATTCTTTCTCCTGCTCCGTCAATGGCAAAATCGGCTTTCTAGGATACCCACCTGGGAGACCTCGTAAATTAAGCGCTTCTTTCGTAATACTTTGCGGTGAACCATACTTCGCCGAAAAATCCGAGTTAAAAAATTGACTGAACAAAAAGGCATCCTTTCGCCCATTCTTTAAAGCTTCTTCTTTATTTCCTTCCCACAAATAGTTATAGAAATCTGGATGAACCCGACCTAAAATTGCGCCGGCCCCCATCGTGCCATCACCACCAAGATTTTTCACATACTCATAGCCAATATCATTCATCGGGAAACCGAAGTATCTGATCTCATCTTTTACCGCATAAAAAGCTTTAATAAAATGCCCAAAATCAGGCGTTGAATTTTTCACTGCTACAACCTTGTCTAGCTTCGCCAATCTCGTAAGCAAATCAACTGACAGATCGACATTCGTCCCACGAGGCCAATTATAAATACAAATCGGCAAATCGACCCGGTCACTAATTTCCTCATAATACGCAAAAACCTCTTCTTCATTCGGCACGACATATGGAGGCGGCGCGACTAAAATGCCAGATACATTCACTTCTGAAGCGGTCTTTGCCAAATCGACAACTTGGTCTGCCGTATACGCAGTACACCCGACAATGACAGGAATCCTGTTATTCACATGCTTTGAGGCTGTACGGAACAACTCCTTTTGTTCCTCAACCGACTGACTGAACCATTCACCCGTCGTCCCGTTTACCAACAGACCGTGCATTCCTTCATCAACTAACCAATGAAGTAACTCTTCCCAGCCTTCCCAATCAACTTCACCATTTTCAAGAAACGGCGTCGTAATGGCTGGGATATACCCTTTCCAATCCACTGTGTTGCGATCCATTCCTATTCCCCCCTTCTAAACTAAGCACTAACGTGTACAAATGTAACTGTCTGTTCCGTAAAATTCATCCAATTATGTGGCACGCTTGATTTCATATGAATACTCTCACCTGGATGGATATCGATGGACTCCTCATCAAATTTGATCGTCAATACACCATCCAATACATAAATAAATTCCTCTCCGCTATGTGGCATTGGCTTAGCACTTTCTTTACGCGGTTCCAAATGAATCATCGATGGCGCCAAAGAACGGTTTGGAAAGTCACCAGACAAATCATTGTAATTGAATGCTATATTCTTTGCTTTTGCCGAAGTTGCTTGCTTATGTATGGCGATGTTCTTTTTAAGAGTAACTGGTTGTTCCCGTTCAAAAAAGTAGCTCGGCGTTACGTGGAATACCTCAGCTATTTTCATCAACGACTCAATTGTGATGGAGCTTTTATTCGTTTCCACTTGAGATATAAAACTTATCGACAACTCCGTTTTATCGGATACTTCCTTAAGCGTCATCCCGTGCTCTTTCCTCAATTGTCTTAGATTTTTACCGATTGTGTTCATAGTATCTGCTTCTCCTAATTACAGTGTTCATGAAATGTTTTTAAGTGACACTTAAATTACGGTTGAATTTAGCATAATGATGAAGGGAAGTCAACTATGTATGCAGAAAATTCAAAGATAAAGAACGATCCCAAATAAAACAAGATCAGCCTATCGTCTCTCCCTGACCCGGAGGAAACGATTCATAACCGAAATAAGTTTTTAGAATTTGTTGTTCTTTTGTTGGCATAGGGGGGGAAACTCCTTTTGGTTTACAAATAGTGTTAAATATAGTTAATTCTGGTTCATCACTATAAGTTGTGGTGAACATTGAAAAAAGTAGAACCTTCCTCTAATGTGATAAGTAACCAACAAATA
>NZ_JAHLZF010000029.1 GCF_018967645.1 Allobacillus halotolerans
ATGTATTAGGCACGCCGCCAGCGTTCATCCTGAGCCAGGATCAAACTCTCCAATAAAGTGTTTGATTGGCTTAAAAATTTTCGTTTGTTTCTTTCCCAATCAAGTAAGAAAGAAACCGAATTGACTTCAGGCTATTTTGTTTAGTTTTCAAGGTTCGAATGCTATATGGTGGGCCTGAGTGGACTTGAACCACCGACCTCACGCTTATCAGGCGTGCGCTCTGACCAACTGAGCTACAGGCCCATATATGGAGCGGGTGATGGGAATCGAACCCACGACATCAGCTTGGAAGGCTGAGGTTTTACCACTAAACTACACCCGCATGTAGATGAATTAAATTTTTAAGCAGGAAGCAACAAACACTTTTGATTGCTTCCCGTCTACGCGCCCGAGAGGAGTCGAACCCCTAACCTTCTGATCCGTAGTCAGACACTCTATCCAATTGAGCTACGGGCGCAACAGCGACAAGGAATATCATATCAAATCTCAAACATAATTGCAAGCTTTTTTTCTCAATGCGGTCGAGAGGACTTGAACCTCCACGGGATTAACTCCCACTAGGCCCTCAACCTAGCGCGTCTGCCATTCCGCCACGACCGCATATGGTGAGCCATGGAGGATTCGAACCTCCGACCCTCTGATTAAAAGTCAGATGCTCTACCGACTGAGCTAATGGCTCGAATTTTCAATATTAATTATCATAAAAGAAACGAAGGCAAATGTAAAATAAAAAATAGCATTTTAGCAATAAAAAAAGACTTACTTGAATTTATTCAATTCATAAGTTGCTATAATGATTTGCCCGATCCTTTCTTATAGTAAATAATGGCTGGGCTACCAGGATTCGAACCTGGGAATCACGGGACCAAAACCCGATGCCTTACCGCTTGGCTATAGCCCAAGAATGGCGGTCCGGACGGGACTCGAACCCGCGACCTCCTGCGTGACAGGCAGGCATTCTAACCAACTGAACTACCGGACCTAATATAACAAGTGACCCGTACGGGATTCGAACCCGTGTTACCGCCGTGAAAGGGCGGTGTCTTAACCACTTGACCAACGGGCCAATAAGTAATGGCGGAGAAGGAGGGATTTGAACCCTCGCGCCGCTTACGCGACCTACACCCTTAGCAGGGGCGCCTCTTCAGCCACTTGAGTACTTCTCCATATGGCTCCAGCGGCAGGATTCGAACCTGCGACCAATTGGTTAACAGCCAACTGCTCTACCACTGAGCTACGCTGGAATATAAGTAAGAAAATTCATTGTGGACACGTTTTGCTTAATATGCTCGTCGTGTCTCCACTCCTCGCAATCCTACTCAGAAGATTTTCCAAGATGTTTACGGTTCGCTACAATCAAACAACCATTCATTTTGTTGCGACGTTAAGTATAATACAACATCTTTCAGAGCGTGTCAATCGGTTAAAAATATTTTTCTCAAATATTTTTTAATCACCCGATCAGTAAGTAGAATTACTTTCTTTTACTTGAATAGCTCGCTCACAAATTCCAATTATACATGTTTCATATAGTTGAGACAAGGTGAAAATATAATTTCTTATTTTTGAACAAGTTTTCCCCGACATTTCCCACAGGAATACCGTTTTGTGTCCACTTTTCTTCTTCTTTTATATTCGAGTCCACACTTTTTGCATTGATATATGTATTTCTCTCGCTCCACCGATGGCAAAAAACTACAATGTCTTGGTGATCCGGTTTCTTTTAATAGTTGACGAAATTCTTTACTGCGATGATTGTAAGGTTTACCGTCGACATGTAAAAAATGATGACATAGTTCATGTTTAATAATTCCTTTGAGTTCTTCTTCTCCTAATTCATCTAAATATTTTCTGTTAATCTCAATTCGTTTCTTTGAAGGTATATATCTTCCGCCTGTTGTTCGTAACCTTCCGTTAAATACAATGTCAGCATGAAATTCCCGTCTAAAGTAGGTTTCGGACAGTTCTCTTGTCCATTGGAGCAATTGATTTTGATCCATTCATTTCACCTTTCGTACAATGGTATATTTCCATATAGCAAATCTCTGTTAATTGCATATAGTAATATAAACAGTTTCAGGAGGGTTTGCTATGCCGAATTGGTTGAAGGCACAGCTATTAAAAGCCTATGCCTCCAAAGATTTATACCAAATTAAATTACTCAATCAATGCTGGTTTTATTATTATGACCGTAATGTCAATTAAGTTTTACTGAACCATCGTTAATGCGATGCGCTGTCTTTTTACATCGATTTCTTCTACCCAGACCGTCACAATGTCACCTACTGCAACAACATCTAATGGGTTTTTAACAAACCGATTTGCCAACTTGGAAATATGAACAAGTCCGTCTTGTTTGACTCCGACATCTACAAATGCACCGAAATCGACGACGTTTCTGACGGTTCCCTGGAGTTCCATTCCTTGTTTTAAGTCTTCCATTGAAAGCACATTCGTTTTAAGTAATGGTTTCGGCAGTTCATCACGTGGATCTCGATTTGGTTTACGAAGGTCTTTCATAATATCTTCCAACGTGAGTTTTCCGATTTCCAGTTCTCGTTCAAAATCGGTTAAATTCACTTCTTTTAGTTTGTTGGACAGGTCTTCCGTACCAATATCTGCAGAAGTTGCATTTAATTCTCCCAATAGTTGTTTCGTTGCCTGGTAACTTTCAGGGTGAATGGACGTCCGATCAAGTGGTTCATCACCATCTGGTATCCTCAAAAACCCTATGGCCTGCTCATAAGTTTTATCTCCTAATCGAGGCACCTTCTTAATTTGCTTCCGGTTGGTGAATTTTCCATTCTCTTCTCGGTACTTAACGATATTATTTGCCACCGTTTTGTTTAAGCCTGAAATGTATTCAAGTAATGAAGATGAGGCTGTGTTTACATTTACACCAACTTGGTTCACTGCCGTTTCGACGACAAAAGTTAATGAGCTATTCAGCTTGCTTTGTGACACATCATGTTGGTACTGGCCAACCCCAATGGATTTCGGATCGATTTTAACCAACTCACTGAGTGGATCTTGTACTCTGCGAGCGATTGAAATGGCACTTCTTTCTTCTACCTGCAAATCGGGAAATTCTTCACGTGCAAGCTTTGACGCTGAGTAAACACTGGCACCCGCTTCATTGACAATGAGATAGGGTACATCCAGATTGTTTTGTTGAATCATATCCGCGATGAATTGCTCTGTTTCTCTTGATGCTGTTCCGTTTCCGATTGCAATCAATTCGACTGGATAGCGCTCAAGAATAGATAGCACCTTTTTCTCAGAACCTTTCACATCTTTTCTCGGTTCAGTCGGATATATGACATCCACTTCTTGCTTCGCTCCTGTTTCGTCAATGACGGCGAGCTTACAACCTGTCCGGAAAGCTGGGTCTACACCGAGCATGACCTTGCCTTTAAGTGGGGGCTGTAAAAGTAAGTTTTTCAGGTTCTTGGCAAAAATATCAATGGCGTGTTCTTCCGCAGTTTCTGTCAATGAGCTACGGATATCTCGTTCAATCGATGGTTCCAATAAACGTTTATAACCGTCGTCGATTGCGGCCTGAATAATATTCGCTTCTTCTATATCCTGGTTCATAATGATTTCTTTTTGCAAGTAAGAGATAACATTTTCCACTGGCGGTTCAATGGTCACTCTCAAAACCTTTTCTTTCTCTCCGCGGTTGACGGCTAGCACTCGGTGATGTGCAATTTTTGATACTTGTTCTTGGAAATCATAGTACATCTGATAAATCTCTTTTTCATCTTCAGCATTTTTTTTTATTTCGGTCTTGATGATTCCTTTCGAAAAAGTCATGGAACGAATTTTCTCACGGAATTTCGCTTCATCCGAGATTTTTTCGGCAAGAATATCATTGACTCCTTGTAGAACATCACTGACCTCTACTAATTCGTTTTCTTCAGAAAGATACTGTTCTGCCTCTTGTTGGACCTGTATTCCTTTTTGAGCCCACACTTTCTCAGCTAACGGTTCCAATCCTTTTTCTTTAGCGATTGTTGCGCGTGTCCGTCTTTTTTGTTTATATGGTCGATACAAGTCTTCCAGACGTTGTAACTTGTTTGCTGCCTGGATGTCTTTTTTTAGTTCGTCCGTCAATTTTCCTTGTTCATCGATCAATCGGATGATTTCTTCTTTTCGTTGATCGAGTTGTATTTGATAGTCAAATGACTCTTTAATGGATTGTATTTGTGTTTCATCCAAATTACCCGTCTGTTCTTTGCGGTAACGAGCAATAAATGGGACAGTATTCCCTTCGTCCAACAACTCAACCACTGTGCGAACGGTTTTCGATTGAATAGATAAATCTTTACTGACGAAATCGACTGCTCGGTCTATGTATTGCTTTTCTTCCATGCTAATTCCTCCAAACAAAATGCCTTTCTGCTTTCCTATTATAACATTGTTTCGACTTCTATATTTATTGCATTTTGCGATGACGACAAAACAAAAGAAGGGTATAGTACCCTTCTCATCCCAGAAACTTCATCGCTATTAAAGTTGTATCATCATCCATATATTCTTTTTGTTGCTCCGTAAACCAAGCAACAGTCGTTTCCATCGATCGGAAGCTATAAAACTCCTTCGTTAGTTGGCGTTCGCTCACGCCATCTGAAAACATAAAAAATAATGCGTCTTTCTCCAAATCTCCGTAGTGAACTTTTGTTTTACGAGGCACCCCTGAAAGATATCCATGAATCGGAATGTTCCTTCGTTTGTTTCCATCAGCTGAGATCATCACAATACTGATGTTGCCTACTGAGACATAGGAGAATTGCCTTGTTTTAAAATCCAATCGTAAAATCCCTAACACACAACCTCTTAACTCATTTCCGAATAAGGCTGCGTTGCATTGTTCAAGCATGTCATCCAGTGGTCGATGTACGTTCCGACGAATGACATCGATGACTGTTTGTGAAGACTCTTTGGCAACTTCGCCACTGCCGAGTCCGTCTGACAGTGCAACCAAGAAATGTTCTTCCGTTTCGATATAAAAGTAACTATCGCCTGAATGATAGTTACCTTTTTTTGGTTTTTCATAAGTTGCTACTTCTACTCTTTCAGCCTGCTGAATCAAAACAATACCTCCAAGTCTTCATCCGATATGGATTCACGCAGCTTCCTGAGTGCGCGACGCTGCAATCTGGATACATGCATTTGCGAAAGACCGAGTCGTTTACCGGTTTCTTTTTGACTTAAATTCTCAAAATAGGTGCATCGTAAAATCTCTTGCTCTCTTTCGGATAAAAGAGGCATGATTTTTTCGATTAGAAGTTTATAGTCAATTTGCTCATAACCGTCTTCTTTTTCGCCAACAAGATCTAGAATCGTCACCGTACTTCCATCTGAATCGGCTTCAATTCGGCGGTCGGCAGATAAAGCATTATAGCTTTTGCCCATCTCCATTGTCTCCAATACTTCTTCTTCCGAAACCTTTAAATATTTGGCGATTTCGGGAACAGATGGAGAGACTTGATTTTCGGATGTCAGCTCTTCTACCGCTTTTTTAATTTTGGGTCCTAACTCTTTAATTCTTCTTGGAACATGTACGCTCCATGTTTTATCTCGAATAAAACGTTTAATTTCACCGATGATTGTTGGAATGGCGAAGGATTCAAACGATTTTCCGAACGATTCATCGTATCTGCGAATCGCCGCTAACAAACCGACCATACCAACTTGTACAAGATCTTCATGAATTCCACTGTTTTTGGAATATTTTTTTGCAATTGAATGAACTAGATTTTCGTATTTCAGGACTATTTTTTCTTGGGCTGCTTCGTCTTCCGGGTTTTTGTGGAGGTAGTCAATCAGTTGATAAACATCTTCTTCGTTATTGTGTTGTTGAGACCTGGTCGTCACTACGCCCCACCTCGTTTTCGAACAAGTACTTTGTCATAAGAACGATTACGCCGTTGTTGTTCGTGATCTCCACTTTGTCCATAAGGGCATCGATAAGGAACAGACCAAAACCTCCCTCTTTCATATTGCTGATCGGGATGTCTTCATTGTAAGGTCCAATACTTTCCTTGATCGATTTAAGGTTGAAGCTACCACCATAGTCTGCAATCATGACTTCCATACGATCTTCATACAAACCAAACCCAATTGTAACTTCACCAGCACCTTCCTCAGTGTACGCATGCTTCACCGTATTGGTTATAGCTTCGGAAATTGCAACTTTCAAATCCTCAATTTCTTCGTAGCTAAAACCCATTCGATTCGCTAAGCCAGATGCCGTCAGTCTTGCAACGCCAACATAATCTGATTTTGCTGGTACTTTCATTTCAATGAAATCGAATGGCTCGTTCATTACATACCACCTCTTACTGTGTTTTCAATGTCTATCACTTCGTTTAGTCCCGTAATATTGAAGAGGCGGTAGACATTTTCTTGCAGGTTAACGAGTTTAAAGGTTTTATTCGCTTCTTTGGATGTTTTCAATGCACTGATAAATACACCCAAACCAGTAGAATCCATATAATTGACTTGCTGCATGTCTACTTGGACCTCTTGATTGTCCTCAATCAGATTCAGTAAATGCTCCTTTAATCTTGGCGCTGTATATGCATCTATTTCACCTGACAGTTTCAGGATCGACGACTGTCCTTCGTTATGATCATCGATATGTAGATTCATCAATAACCATCCTCCTATCTGTTGTCTACCTCTCTTTACCCAATCCAAAGTCCTATTAAACCTATTAATTATCTTTTCTTTGAATCGCAACTAATGTGAAGTCATCCCTAAGATGAAAATCTTGCAAACGTTCAAGATGTTTATAGACATTCTCTACCAATTTTTCCGGGGGTTCATGTACATAATTATAAAGTACATCAAGAACTTCTTCTTGTTCAATAAAGCGACCTGAAACTTTGCACTCTGTTACACCGTCTGTCAACAAAAAAATGATGTCGTTCGGTTCAATATCTAACTCAAATCGTTTATAATCCGAGTCTTTTTGTACACCTAGCAACAATCCTTTTCCACGTATCTCTTCGAAAGTTTTCGAACGATGACGATAAATGAATCCCGGTTCATGTCCAGCCGTCGCAAAATAAAATTTATGTTGCTCTACTTCGTACAAACCGTAAAACATAGATACAAACATTCCTGGTTCTACGTTTCTCTCAACAACCCGGTTCAAGAGTTCCAGAATCATTTCCGGGTAAATCCGGTTGTCCGGATAACTCTCCATCGCATATTTGATCATCGACATGACGAATGCTGCCGGAATCCCTTTCCCACTTACATCAGCGACAGCAACACCAATATTATCCTCCGTGTCTTGGACGAAGTGATAATAATCACCGCTCATTTGCCGTGCAGGAACTGAAATCGCTCCGATATCCAACACTTCAGAAGCAGGTATTTCTGTCTTCAACAAGGTATTCTGCATATTAGCGGCTACATCAATTTCATTTCGAAGGGAATATTGTTGTTCTTTTATATCATTGAACATTCCATAAGCTACACCGTAATAAATCATTGTTTCGATTAGAAATTTGAATGAATCTTTTAAACGCGGATCCATATCTGGAATGATTTCCGACATTGTTTGATAATGGGCGTCAATAATTTCTTCTGGTTTCACGCCATCCTGTATCGATTGTCGACTAAATTGTTCTGCTTGATATAACACTTTCTCATCTTTTGATCTCAAATATTCTTGTAGCAATTCTCTATAAACAGAGACCACTTTCTTCGTTTGTTCCATGCCGTCCCCCCTATTACCGTAACCATTTAATGACATGGATTGTCGTGCCTTCATCGCTTGACATAATGTCGAAGTCGTCCATTAACCGTTTCACACCTGGCAATCCTGCCCCTAAACCTCCAGAGGTTGAGTAACCATCAATCATTGATTTACTAATATCTTTAATCCCAGGCCCATTATCTTTTGCGATAATTTTCAGCCCAACTGGTGCTACGCCTTCTACTTGTTGGAAAGTGATTTCTCCTTTTTTGGCGTATAAGTATATATTTCTCGCGAGTTCAGAAATAGCGGTCGCGATTCTGGCTTGGTCCACAGAACTGAACCCCAGGTCGTTCGCTATATTCCTACCCGTTTGTCTTGCGCCAACAATATCAAGCTCTTTGGCTATTGGCACATTGGATAGTGTCCCCTTCATCACTTTTCCTCCAATTCCCGTCTCAGCTTAATCAACCCTTGTTCAAGATCTAATGCTGTCGGTACGTCTTGTAAGTGAATGCCTATGTCGATTAAAGTCATGGAAACTGCCGGTTGAATACCAGTGAAGACGACTTTTGCCCCCATTAAGTCTGCCATCGATACGACATCTCCTAATACTTTCGCTATAAAGGAATCTATAATGTCTACAGAAGTTAAATCAAGTACTACACCTGTTGCACCTGACTCATGTATTTTGCTCAATAAGTCTTCTTGAAATTGCATCGCTGTTTGGTCATCTAAATCCACTTGCACAGATATCAAAAGATATTCATGTAACTTTAAAATCGGTATTCTCATATCTTTCACTCCTTCTCAATCGAGTTAAGAATGTTTTCGATTTCGTCGCCTTCGCTTTCACTTTCACTAACTACTTTTGCACCTGTCATCTCAAGTGCTGTTCTGAATCCTTTTTGCAACGAACTTTTCGTTGGGAAGTTGCGAAGATCGATACCTAGATTAACAATCGTCTGAGCTATCTCTGGACGAATTCCGACCAAAATACATTGCGATCCGACAAGACGAACGGCTTCGGCAGCCTGAATAATGTGATGAGCAACCATCGTATCAACAACTGGTACACCAGTAATATCAATCAACACAACTTCAGCATGGTTTTTAATGACACCGTTCAGTAAATTTTCCATGATGAGTTTCGCACGATCTGTATCAATCGTTCCTACAAGCGGCATAACCGTAATGCCTTCCATAACTGGAATTAACGGCGCGGAAAGTTCTTGCAAAGCTACCTTTTGCAAGGAAACAATGTTTGTCCAATTATGGGAGTATTCATTGATAAGACGGTTTTTAATCGGATCGACCCAATCGTTGACTCCTTCCATAATGCTCAAGAATTCATCATTACTGTTTGTTTCACCGATATCTTCTAGAATGACTTTAATGGTCACAGATCTGAATGCTTGCATACCTTCAGTCAAATAGCCTAATGGCCATCCAAGGTTAACAATTTTCTCGGAGAACTCATGTAAATCATCCGTTCCACCGTCACTTTCAATATTTGAAAAAATGACATTAACGAATTCTCGATTCGTTTGTTCAATCGATTCTTGAGAAATGGTTTCGCCATATTCAGCGATTTTACTTTGATCGAGTTTTTCCAGCCATTTTTTGATGATTTCATCGCTATGTTCTAGAATGATATTTTTGAGTCTCTTTTCCACCTATTAAACCCCCAAACAAATTTTTAATATTCTTTAAATAACTTACCATTTTTCGACGGTTATTTCTACCATGAGCCGTCTGTCTTACTAACTTGATAGAGTTGCATAATGCTAATTGATTCGTATGACATGCAGTTTAGCGTCTAGTTTCTTCAATTAGTTTCTTCAAGCAGTAAATGATTGGATAAGGTTCAATGAAAAACAAAAAATCTTATGCAAAATACTATACCGCCAGTATTTACATAAGATTTATATAATAGCCTATAGATCGATTAAGCCTAAGCTAATTTGCAAGGCTTCATCCACTTGGTTCATTAAAAATTCGTCTAACGTTGTAAGCTTGTCTGTCAATCGCTGTTTATCGATCGTTCGGATTTGTTCCAATAGAATAACTGAATTTTTTTCAAAATGGTATTTCTCTGCGTCGATTTCTACGTGTGTTGGTAATTTTGCTTTTTGGATTTGTGCAGTGATCGCAGCCACAATAACAGTAGGGCTAAAGCGATTGCCAATGTTATTTTGTATAATAAGCACTGGGCGAACACCGCCTTGCTCTGAACCTACCACAGGGGTAAGGTCCGCATAAAAGACGTCGCCTCGTTTTACATACAAGTTAATTACACCCCACTCACTGAGCGCTCAAGAGTTGTGTCAGCCTCCTCTTCAGCCTGGAAAGCTTCTGATGCAATATCTAAGTTGATACTTTTCATCTCTAAATAACCACGGCGCATGCTCTCTTTAATTTTACGGTTCTTCTCTTCTTTAATATAGGCTGAAATCGCTTGGTGAAATAGCGTGTTTCGATCAATATCGTGTTCTTCAACCATGTGATCGCATTCATTCACTAGTGATAAAGGTAGCTCTACGACAATTTCTTTCGATGTGTTAGACATCCTTACACCCCCAACAATTTACGCAACACAAACTTTCTTTCATGATACCACCGATTCCTATCGTACGTAAAGGAATTCTCGAAAATTATTATACTTTTTCTACAAAAATGTTCCGTTTTGTCAAAAAAGAAATGCTAACTTGTTAGATAAACACGTGGAACTCGGTTGGTAATGATACAAGGAATCTCATAATTAATCGTTTCCAGATAGTCAGCCACATCATCTACACGGATTCGTTGCCCGCCATTTTCACCAATCAGCGTCACTTTTGTACCGACAGGATATGGTTTGGGTAAACGGATCATCAGTTGATCCATGCAAATTTTCCCGACAATTTCTGCTCTCTCTCCTTCCACCAAAACTTCAAAGCCTTGCAATTTACGGATCCACCCATCACCATAGCCGATTGGAACTGTTCCAATCCACTCTTGTTGTTCTGCTTCGTAGGTTGCCCCGTAACTAATATGTTCGCCCGGTTTTAATTCTTTGACGTGAGCGAGTCGGCTTTGGAGAGAAAATGCCTCATTTAATTGAATCGCACTAATCTTTTCGACTTCTTTAGAAGGATAAAGTCCATAGAGTCCGATTCCGAACCGAATGCCATCAACCATGTCATCCGGGAACCGCATTGAAGCAGCCGTATTTCCGATGTGGACTTGTGTTTCAAGCGTACGAATGGGCGAAAACATCTCTAGCATTTCATAAAAATGATCTAGTTGCTGTTGGTAATACGACAAATCGAAAGAATCGGCCGTTGCAAAATGTGTGAAGATACCACTGATCTCAAATTCACTCGAAAAATTGGCAACTTCTTCAATTACAGCATATGCCTCTTCTTTCGTTTTTATACCAATTCGTCCCATTCCTGAATCAATTTTTATATGAATCTTTACTTTTTCTCTTTTATCTTTTAATATTTCAGCAGCTTGAGTGAACCAGTCTGGCTGGAATGCCGTGAGTTCGATCTCCGACTTCGCTGCAATTGACACGTGCCGTGGGTCAGTCCAGCCCATGACCAAAATGGGCGCTTGAGGAAAATTCTCACGCAAAAGAACTGCTTCATCCAAACTAGCAACGGCTAAAGCATCCGCTCCAGTCTCAAGGGCAGCTTCAGAAACAGGAATATAACCGTGCCCGTATGCATTGGCTTTCACAGCAACATATATTTTTTTATTTGGGTATCGTTGACGTATCCTTTTCATATTTTCCTTGATGGCGGTGAGGTCAACTTCTGCCCAGGTTTGTCGAAAACTTGTGGCAAGTTCCATGCGAAACACCTATCTTTTTTACTGTTCATTATCGCGAGGAGAATACACGTTGTCAATTCTGAACTTATCTTAGTAAAATAGCGGATCCGCTAACAATTTATTGCTATTCGACCGCCAAGAATATCATTTGGTTCGCGTTTTGAGTTGTGAGAGCGCTGCTCGAACACGGAAGGAGTGCGTTTTCGTACCTTCCCGTCTCGAGAACCCTTATCAAACACGGAAGAATCCATTTTTCCGTTCCTTCCCGCCTCGAGACTGCTTATCAAACACGGAAGGACGCTCTTTTTCGTTCCTTCCCGCCTCGAGAGCCCTTATCTAACACGGAAGGACACATTTTTTCGGGCCTTCCCGGCTCGAGAGCCCTTATCAAACACGGAAGGACGCTCTTTTTCGTTCCTTCCCGTCTCGAGAGCCCTTATCGAACATGAAAATTCGTCTCCTGCTCGCTGTAATGGTTTTGAGTTCTCTACGAATTCAATTGAACCTCTATCGGCATAGTGGCTCTCCGGATGATTAGATCTAACTGCATCCACCCCTCCTACCAAAAAACCGAGAGAAATATCTCTCGGTCTAAGCAGGCAATCTAACTTTATTTTAATACTTCTTTTTCTACCGATTGTGCTACTTCCACCAGTTCATCCACCGTCAAACTTTCGCTCGCGACAACAAATCGCATTCCGTCTTGTTCCCATTCCAATGTGCCGTTTGCTAAGTGACCAACTGATTTTCCTAAATCAACCAACTCCCCATCGGCATAAACAGGGACACTCAAATCAGTCGGGTAGGATTCATAGACTTCTTGGATCAACGTAAAGGACTTTTCACCTTCAAATGTCGAAAGAACGCGTTCACCATAGTCAAATTCCATTACTTCTTCTCCCGCGAACTCTGTGCCAGCTGGCAAGTTGACTGGATAATATACTTCCAGGTCCTTTTCTTCCAATTCAGCCATCGTCGGTACACTGACAGCCCCTTCCGCGAGGTTCTGGTCCGTGTCGAATTCTTCATCTTCAATGGCGACATCAAAATCAAATGAATTGAACGTTACTTCCACAATCGATTCGTTTTCAGCATTGAACACTTTCACCAATGCAGGTTTCTTTGATTTTTTGTGGAAATAGATTTCTTGATAAGGAAGCTTCTGCTTGCCTTTGTAGTTCGTCTTCACCGTGAAAATATAATAATTCTCGGTTTTTTTGAACTCTCGCTCATCATCTGCCTTAATGTCGTCAATCAAAGAGGTGTAAAGGTATGGCTGGCTATGGTGTTTTGGCCATTCATTTTGGAACTTGTAGCTTTTATTGATCGAAGGAGTCAGTACAAATACACCTTCATCGTTCCGCAGAATGACCTGATTGCCTTCTTCATCCATTTTGTTATTCATGACCACTTTGTAAAAATTATCTTTTTTGTGCCAGACCTCTACATTATACTGCTGCGTCTCTTCACCAGTCTTCATCGTCATATCCACCGTAGAAGTAAAAGATGATAGTTCTTCACC
Source organism: Allobacillus halotolerans (assembly GCF_018967645.1). Taxonomy (GTDB): domain Bacteria; phylum Bacillota; class Bacilli; order Bacillales; family Alkalibacillaceae; genus Allobacillus; species Allobacillus halotolerans. Next base: position 13,050 of record NZ_JAHLZF010000029.1, read on the forward strand.
TTGCTTCTCCAACGAATCAACGACATCCTCCACTGTTTCTTCTCCACATGCTGATAAAAGAACAACCATCATCAGAAACAGGGACAAGAAGAGTAATCGTCTGCTTTTCATTTGGACAACTCCTTCGTCTCATTTTCTTACTTACCTTCCATTGGCAAGCAATCTATCGTGTTGCGGTGACAATGTGCACATCGGATGAATTGTTACCCGCAATACACTATATGAGACAACCTAATTGAATATGCAGACGAGCTTATCGGAAATCTTCTAATTAATTACTGTATTGGATGCTCGATGATCACTTGGGCAATTGCATAAGCTTTACTATGGGAAATGGATACATGAGCGTTTCCCTTTACTTTACCTTGTTTGAAAATTAGTGGCTGACCCGATGCTCCGCGCAGAATCTCAATAGAATGAAAAGAATGGAGTTCACCGATTCCTGTTCCCTCTGCTTTGCTATACGCTTCTTTCGCTGCAAACCTCCCGGCTAAAAACTCAATTTTTCTTTGGGAGGAAGGTAATTGATTGTATAATGTCATTTCTGCGTCCGATAATATGCGTTTTAAAAAACGCGGTTTCCGCTCAATGATCTTTTTGATTCGGTCCAACTCAATAATATCTACACCGATGCCCTTAATCATGATTACACGCTCATTTCAAAGAGATTTTCATTATTTTTATTCTTATTGAATCAATTTCATAATTGCTCTTTTTAAAAATACAAAGACTTCTCCAATGTTTTGAATTGCATTTTTAAAAACAGA
>NZ_JAHLZF010000003.1:0-226 GCF_018967645.1 Allobacillus halotolerans
AGAATGGCGATATTTCCGTTTGTATATTTTGTTGTATAGGATTGAATGTTGTTCTTTTTCGATTTATAACGTGGGGCGTGATTCTGTTTCTTGAGGAATCGCGTGTAGGAGTCGGCGAGATGTTTCAGAGAAGATTGCATGGCTATACGATCGACTTCTTTTAACCAAACCAATTCCTTTTTTAGTTGTGTTAATTGCTTGGAACAGTTGTTGTACGACAACCCTT
>NZ_JAHLZF010000003.1:315-198865 GCF_018967645.1 Allobacillus halotolerans
TCCTAACAAGAAAACGTATGTTCTCATTATACACTACCAGCTTGTGTTTTGGGAAGTAATAACCTTATTTTCGGACAAGGAAGATGACGATTGTCATCTTTTGTCCGAAGGCGATTCATCTCCACCCTGGCTTCGCCTGAGGATGGAGTCTTCTCGCCTAAATCGATAAAAAAGAGGTGATTCAGTGGATGATCAATCTTTCAAAGAACTGAAGAAAAGAGTGGTGGATCATTTAAATAAAAACCAACCTGTATTGGATAAAGAAACGTTAATGAACAAATCGATTGAGCAAGCGAAGAAGAAATACCGCAAAGAAATGTTAATTCAGAAAGAAATTAACCGAGTTAAAAAACGTCTAAATGAATAAGAAAACCTTGCCGCTTTTTATGCGTGCAAGGTTTTCTTATTCATCATTTGGCTTTTTCTTCCATGAATTTTTCTCGTATTTGATATTTTAATAACTTACCTTGAAGACTACGAGGTAATTCATCTGTAAATTCCACTGAATGAGGTATTTTGAATTTCGCAAGCTTTCCGTTACAAAATTCCAGAATATCTTCAGCATCTGCTTTTTCTTCTTCACGTGGAACTACAATGGCTTTCGCTACCTCGCCCCATTTTTCATGAGGGACACCGATCACTGCAACATCCGCAATATTCGGATGCTCATGTAACACTTCTTCAATTTCAGCTGGATAAACATTAATCGCACCTGATAGAATCATATCTTGCTTTCGATCGACGATATAATAATAGCCTTCTTCATCTTGGATGCCCATGTCACCTAGTCCGAGCCACTCATCTTTAAAGGCTTCTTCTGTAGCTTCTGGACGCTTATAATATTCATCACATAAAGTTATACCTTTCACATAAAAAGCTCCCGCGTCACCTTGCTTGACCTCTTCGCCATCATCATCAAGCAGTTTTATATCCATTCCAAGCATCGGCAATCCTACAGAACGATTTTTCCTTTTTTGATCTTCTGGAAACAAGTTTGCAGCACCACCGAGTTCGGTTGCCCCGTAAAATTCGTTTAACTCCGAAGATTCAAAGAAAGATAGAACCTTTTCTTTCGTACTCGTGTGTAACGGAGCTCCTACAGATATTAGACTTTTCATAGATGAAACATCGTACTTATCCCGTACATCTTTTGGTAAGGCAAAAATAGCATCAAACATTGGAGGTGCCAAGAACGTAGTCGTTGGTTTTTCTTGCTCGATGGCTTCCAAAACTTCCACCGGATGAAACTTTTCTATAATATGAACCGGGTTACCGACAAAGAAATTTGGTATTGATATGGAAAGTGCAGCAGCACCATATGCAGGTCCCGCAACTAATCCTTTGCCACCTCTCCCAATTGAAAATTCGATACTGAAAAGCAATGCAACCAAATATAAACTCCGGTGAGAACGGACAGCACCTTTGGGACGCCCTGTCGTTCCGCCCGTATACATGATGCAGAAGATGTCCAACTCGTTCAATGGTTCTGAAGGGACTGGCTCGTCAGTAGGAAATTGCGAAATCCACTGTTCATATTCAAATGAAGACACTTCGGATTCACCGACACTTATATAGTGATGAGTATAATTTGCTTGGTCTTGTATAGCTTTCACTTCATCGGAAAATCGACTGTCGAAAATCAGAGCAGTGGATTCGGAATCGTCCAAAACATGCTTAATTTCCTGTGATACAAAACGCGAGTTAACCGGAACGTAAGCTGCACCGATTTTTCCACAAGCAAATATCACCTCATATAGTTGGTTACAATTCATCAATTGAAATGCTACTTTATCGCCTTTTTGAATCCCTTCACTTTGTAAAGCATGTGCCAATTGATTGATCCGCTGATTAAATTGCGCGTACGTAAATCTTTTACCTTTAAACGAAATGGCCTCTTTCTCTCCATAACGCTTAGCATTCAACACAATTGGATCACTGAACAACATATGTTCCATTTAATAAACATTCCTTTCATCGCTTAAGTATTTTTAAGAAATACACCTAATTAAAATGGACTACGATTGAGCCAAGCTCCTCCATCCATCGTGATACATTCTCCATTGATGTAGTCTGCCTCAGCTGAAAATAAAAACTTCGCTAGACCTGCAATCTCATCGGGTCTACCTGGTCTGCCAAGAGGCACTCCTTTAAGTACTTGTTTTCGAGCCTCTTCTGATTGTAAAAGTTTAGCAGCTCCACCCGTATCTTCAATCGGTCCAGGAGCAATAGCATTTACACAGATGCCATACTTCGTTCCCCATTCGACGGCTAGTGTTCGTGTCATTGCCAAGACACCTGCTTTGGCACTGGCGGAATGTATGACACCGGCGCCCCCTGTCCATGAATAAGTGGTGACTATATTTAAAATACGGCCTTTCTTTCCGGTTTTGATCCACTCTTTTCCGACAGCTTGGCTGCAATACCAGCTTCCATTTAATACGATGTCTACGACTGAGTTCCAACCATTGATCGATAAATCCTCAGCCGCGCACATAAAGTTTCCTGCTGCGTTATTCACTAAAAAATCAATTTCACCGAACCTTTTTTTCGTCTCCTCGATGGTATATTGCACCTTGTCCGGATCGCGAACATCCATCTCCACACAAAGAACTTGCCCTTCGACTTGTTCAAGTTCTTCTTGAGCGGCCTGTAAACGCTCCATCGAACGCCCAGTGATGACGACTTTCGCACCTTCTTGCGCAAAATTTTTAGCCATGGCTTTCCCCATGCCGCTACTGCCACCCGTTACAATTACTACTTTGTTTTTCACTGAATCCCCTCCACCTTGATATACTTTTCAATATGAAACCGCATTCATTTTTCTGCTATCAAATGTACAATTCACTTCTATAACGACTATTTCAATAAAACATACCTGCTTTTGTTCCTTTTTTTAGACCTAGACCAATATCAAATAACATTTGCTTAAATTCTTGAACTTTTTCTTCATCATACTGTGACAGTAACTCCGAATCTAATTCATCCATTTTGTGACTTAGTGGTTCTTCTAGAAGACGACCTTTTTCTGTTAAAAACACAAAACGATTGCGACGATCACTAGAATCGAGTCTACGCTCAATAAAACCACCTTGTTCCAATCGATCAATAATTCCAGTTACAGTTGCGCTGTCCATTTGTAGGCGCTCTCCTAATTCCGAACCAAGTTGACCATCCTTTTTCCAAAGGAAATAAAGTACTCCAAACTGGACGGATGTTATTCCGTATGAGGACAACTTTTCTTTACTGAGCTGCTTTACTTGTTGTAGTGCCTTTCCGAGAATAAAATGTAAGCAATCGAATTTCTCCATTACCACCACCAACCTTTTTAATTTTCTGAATGTTTTATTTTTTACAGTATATCATGTATACAAGTATTTTGTATACAAGTATTTTGTATACAAGTTATTTTTTTTGAATAAAAAAAGCACCGAACATCTGATTACGTTCGGCGCTTCAATTGTTTTTTCTTAGATATTGCATTCAATTACAAATCATCAAACCCATTCAAGTCACTTGTTTTCGTATACTGTCTGGATTTTTGTTCGAAGAAGTCTGTTTTCGTACCATCAAAATTATCGACATAGGCACGAATCCACTTCATTGGGTTTTCGACATGTTCAGGATAAATTTCATGAAGTCCCATCATCCGCAACATTTTATTGGCACGGTATTTGATGTAGCCTGCCATTTCGTCGAGATCAATTCCTTCCACATCTTGAAGAACATAATGTGACCATTCAATCTCGAGCTCGACGGATTGTTGAAAATGCGTGTATACCCACTCTGTCAGTTCACTCGTATTCTGTTCAGGATTTTCAGCTAAAGTTGCCCGGAACAGTTCGGCAATAAAACGACCATGTTCAAGCTCGTCGCGGTTAATATAGCTGATCATCGTGGATGTACCGACCATTTTGTTTTTCCGTGCTAAGTTATAGAAGAAGGCAAAACCGGAATAGAAAAACATGCCTTCCAATAATGACGTATAAACTAATGTTTTCAAGATGTTTTCAATCGTCGGCTCTTCAACAAATTGATTGTATTGATGCATGATCTGCTCATTCCGCTTCAGAAGAACAGGATCTTTTCTTCCGTGTTGAAATGATTCATTTTGCTCGTCCAATGAAACTACGGAAGAAAGCACGTATGAATAGCTTTCATTATGAACAGCTTCCTGCTGGGCAATAACCGCCATAATGGACTGCACAGAAGCGTCTGTTGCATATAAAGAGATGAGCAATGCCGTTCTCGTTTGTGGTGCATCAAGCGTCGACAGTAGTCCGATGATTTTTAAGTAGGCCTCTTGTTCAGCAGCCGTTAAGTTTGAGAACTGTTTGACGTCACCAGACATATTCACTTCATCCGCTTGCCAGTAGTTCCCCAATAGTCGCTTGTACATTTTATACCAATGTGGATAAGCGATATCATTCCAATTTAAAATCCCACTTGATTGCCCACCAAATAATCCTGTTGATTTATTCGGGTTTTGCGGTTCAAGTGTTTTCGCTCTTTCAAGCAAAGATTTTTCCATGCTGTAACACTCCTTCAACCCATTTGTGTACTTTTTCTTCCTGACTTCCTCTAGGCGATTGTTCGATCTTTAATCCCGGCCATTTACTGTGATAAAACTTCGTCAGCTTGTTTACGGCATTACAGAACAATTCCTCGCCACCGAATTGAGTATCCCCCGTACCAAAGACAGCAATATGATCAGATTTATATCCAATTTCCAAAATAAAATCTTTCACTTCCTCAGGTACACCTCCGTAATCCCATGTAAATGTACCGAGAAATATTAAATCGTAATCCATCGGGTCAAACGGAGGACTAATTCCGATCGAGTGCATGTCTACAAAAACATTTTGCTTCTTTAATCGTTCCTCGATTAACTCGGCTACTTCTTTCGTGTTTCCGCTGTAAGATAAATAAGGAATGATGACCCTCAACTTTCACACCACTCACACTCTTCGACGTCATTCGCTGTCGAACGAACATAATAAGTCGTTTTCAACCCTTCCCTCCATGCTTGTAAATGAAGATTAAGCAAGATGGACGCTCTTATTGTATGAGGCACATAAAAGTTAAACGAAATACTTTGATCGACATGTCGTTGACGAGCTGCATTCTGTGTCACAGACCAACGCTGGTCTAGAATATAAGCCGAACGACGATAAATGTGATACGTATGATGGTCAAGATCAGGTGCTGTCACAGGTATACGAAAGTCTTTTTTCTCTTCACTGTAAAACGGTTTAAAGACGGGATCGATACTTGCTGTTGAGCCCGCAATCATTGATGTAGAAGAATTCGGTGCAACAGCCATTAGATAACTATTTCGAATCCCATGCTTTTGAATGGCTTCTTTTAATTCCGTCCACTGCTCGTTTGAATAACCCTTTTGGTCAAAATATTCTCCAGTACTCCATTTACTGCCTTCAAAATATGGATAACTTCCTTTTTCCTTTGCCAAATCTGCACTTGTTTTAATCGTGTAGTAAGCTATTTTTTCGTATAGTTCATCGGCGTATTGAACAGCTTCCTCTGTTTCCCATTCGATATTTTTCTGTGCCAGTAAGTGATGCCAACCAAATGTTCCAAGTCCGATGGCGCGATACTTATGATTGGTCACGACTGCCTGCTTGACCGGCAGATTATTTAAATCAATAACGTTATCAAGCATACGGACTTGAATCGTGATCAACCGCTCAATGACATTGTCAGGCACTGCACGACCGAGGTTGATTGAACTAAGGTTACAAACAACGAAATCGCCTGCTTTGTATTTTTTAACAATCGTATTTTCTTCTTCAATATATTCTTCCACTAGTTCAGTCGGAGATTGATTTTGTGTAATCTCCGTACATAAATTAGAACAATAAATTATTCCTGTATGTGAATTGACGTTTTGCCTATTCACTTCATCTCGGTAAAACATAAACGGTGTACCTGATTCCAATTGTGAGCGCATGATTCGCTTCATCAAATCGATCGCTTTCACTTTTTTCTTACTCAATTGGTCATTTTGAACACATTCATTGTATTTCTGTCTGAATGATCCGCTTCCCTCTTCTTCATCATAAAAATCTTCCAATGAAAAGCCCATGACTTGTTTCACTTCATGTGGATCAAATAAATACCAATCACCACGCTCTTCCACGGTTTCCATAAATAAATCTGGAAGCGTCACACCTGGGAAAATATCATGTGCTCTCATGCGCTCATCACCATTGTTTAATTTCAAATCAAGAAACAATTCAATATCTTGATGCCAAATGTCCAAATAAACAGCAATTGCTCCTTTTCGCGTACCCAACTGATCCACGCTCACTGCTGTATTATTCAGCTGCTTCACCCACGGCACGATGCCACTGGACATTCCACTAAATCCTTTAATTGAACTTCCACGGGCTCTTACTTTCCCCATGTATACACCAATACCACCACCATTTTTCGATAGATTGGCAATGTCTGTATTGCTGTCGTAGATGCCCTGCAAACTATCTTCCACTGTATCGATAAAACAACTGGATAGTTGGCCATGTGTTTTTCCTGCATTATTCAGCGTTGGCGTGGCGACCGTCATGTATAAATTACTTAATGCCCAATACGCCTCAGAAACAAGCTTTTTTCGCTTCTCAAGATGCTCATCTTGCATTAAATACATCGCGATCATCATCCAACGTTCTTGAGGCAATTCATATACATTTTTATTATGATCTGTCGCCGTATAGCGTGTAGCCAATGTATATAACGCTAAGTAATCAAATAACATGTCTTTTTTAGGATCAATGATCGTTTGAAAATGATCAATTTCATCCTTTGTATATTTCGTTAATATCGCTTCCGAGTAAATCCCTTTTTCCGTTAACGTTTGGATGAGATGATAAAAAGACCCGTAGCCGATATGTGGATCGACGCTCCGGTTTTCTCCTGCCTTTTTATAAAGCTCACGTAAATAAAGCCTTGCTGCAACATACTTCCAATCCGGAGTTGCTTCATCGATATTTTCAAGGGCATTCTTAATCAATAGATCTGTTATTTTTTCATGATCCATGTCTGGTTGAATACTTTTTAATGACTTCTCTTTATATGGACCTGTTTCGATCGGTAGTCCGTCCGCCGCTTCATCAATCGTTTGTCGTATGGATTCCTCATTTACTGTTAGTTCCGTAATCATCCATCGTCCCTCCTCTTTAATTCCAACAAAAAATAGCCGTTCCTCTCAACGAGTTGAACGACTATAAAACGACAGAAATATCCACGTATGCATACTTTTCTATCGTTTCATAATCCCTCACCCCGGAGAAATGAAACTTTCAAGTTATGGCAGGTCTCCTGACTCGTGCGCTTAACATTTATTAGAGCCCTTCCCATATTGTCATCGTGAAACGAGCAATACAGTGGACGTCTAACCGGACACACTTACAGTTGCGGGGGCAGTTCCAGCATTTCACTGGATTCCCTTTTAAGACAAATATGTCACCGTAACTTCAAATTACTATATATAGTTCAAATTAACTGAAAATAAATCAATATATTGTGTTAAGACTATCATACTCAAAAATGAATTACAAGATTAATATAAAGAAAACTACTCAGTAAGTGTACGGAAATCTTTTATAACCCCTCCTCTCTTTTATTTTAACTATAAAGAATTCCACCTTTATCAGTCTATACCACAGTGATATAACGACATATGATAACTATAAAGGTTTTTAAAAGAGAGGTGCATCACATTGAGCAAATCCAGAACGACGAATTACCCTCGTTAGGATGAACTCCCTTACGCGGGGGAATCAAGACCTGTTGAAAATCCCGAAGCTCCTTTTGCAGGAAGCTGGACGACATATTTCATTCGGTTGGAAGATGAAAAATAGGTATCTACCTTTACTGGTGAAACGATCCCTTTTCAAGTACGCCATCCAAATACGATCAATTGGTATCGAGAATTACCGATTGTACAAAGAACGTTACGAAATTTAACAAGAGAACAGAAGGCCATTGCGACATACTGGGGAACGGGCGTGGCCACAAAGCAGTGGACGCCAATAGCAGATCAACTCATCGATGCTTATGGCGTCGAAGCCCCTAGAGGCGCAAGAATTTTAGCTGCTTTGCACGCTGGATTAAACGATGCGTTTGTTGTGACATGGTTTTACAAATTTAAATGGCTAGTTGCCCGTCCAAATCAGTTAGATGATGAATTGGCTACGTTCCTTTGCACACCAAGACATCCTACTTATCCATCTGGGCACGCAGCAGTTGCTGGTGCAGCTGCAGTTATTTTGTCTTATTACTTTCCGGCTGAAAGAAGACAGCTTCAACAATTAGCAGAAGAAGCGGCACAATCGAGGTTATATGCTGGCGTGCATTTCCCGATTGATAATGAGCAAGGATTACGGCTTGGCAGTCAAGTCGGTGAGCTTGTGACAAGACAATTGCAAAGAAATCGAGATACGGAAAACCGAAGCATCGATACACCTTATCGTAACTCTTTAAATGTTAAACTCACGCCACCACCTTATGAACAAGTCATCCCTTTTCAATTCGATGACTCCTGCGATTCGTTAGTAGCCAAAAAGTCCAATCCAAAAAGAAAAAAGAAACAACACTTATCAAATACCCATACGCATGGTCCAAAGTTATTTTATTAATCTAAGGAAGAAACTAAGCCTAATGTCATCTAAAAAAATCCGAACCGATTCGTTTATTTCAAGAATCGTCGTTCGGATTTTTTAATCAAATGTCATTTGTCAATTGGATTCTATTTCAGAAACCGTCACAAATTCATATCCTTCTTTTTCTAATGAGCTTAAAATTCTCTCTACTGCTGTTACAGTTGTTTCGTGAATATCGTGCATAAGAATCACGGAGCCATCTCTCACGTTGTCTTCAACGATTTTAACGATTTGATTAGGATCACGAGATTTCCAATCCAATGTGTCAATTGTCCATAACGTCGGAGGGAGCCCAAGAACTTCTCTGACATGGTCATCAACCGCTCCATATGGCGGACGGAAAACAGTCGGTTCTTCTCCTGTCGCGTTTCGTATCACTTCATTCGTCACTGCAACTTCCTCACTGATTTCTTCTTGCCCGAGTGTCGTTAAGTCTTTGTGTGTCCACGTATGATTGCCCAGCTCATGACCTTTTTCCGCAATGACTTTCGCAATATCTGGATAGAAATCAACCCTGTTTCCTAACATGAAGAACGTAGCTTTCGCATCATGTTTATCCAATAACTCAAGAATCTCCAATGTGTTCGTCGGATGTGGACCGTCATCGAATGTTAACGCGACTTTCTTTTTATTCGAATTTGTATCTTCTTTTGATTCTTTACCCGGATCATCCTTTTTACTTGGCTTCGGTGTTTCCGATTCATCTTCTCTGCTTGGCTCCGGATCTTCCGTAAGATTAAAATCAATTTTTTCTTTCCATTCGTCCGTAAATATTTCTTCCATTTTATGAAAAGGAATTGAGATTTCAGGAGACCCGGCAGCACCTGAAGTCACCTCATATTTATCAAACTTAAAGATAACAGACTGATCTTTAAAGAACATATTTGTAAATTGATTCTCTTCGTTTTCTGTCCATTCCTTTAAAAAATATTCAAATAAATAGGAATCCTCTTGTTGTTGAAATCTTTCGAGTAATAAGCGGTAGATTTTATTTCTATTTTCTTTGTTATCGATTAGAATTTCTTCTTGCTCAATAAATCTCTCTTGCTCGACATCGACCAACTGAACTTTTGAACTTTGATCTTAGACAGGTGGCTCATCATTTTCTCGCTAACGTTATTTTTTATGCAGTGTTATTAAACCTTCGATAAAACTCTTGGTTTAACAGCTATGCGATCGGAGAAATCACAATCTGTACCAAAGATATCGCGTGGTGTACCTAAATCAATGATTTTACCATCTCTTAAAACGACAATTTGATCCGCCAACGCTTGTGCGTCGTCTTGATCATGGGTTACAAAGATCGATGTGACACCTGTCGCTTTTAAGATTCGACGTAGTTCTTCTCTGATCTTAAGCTGTAAGTCAGCATCTAAGTTACTGAATGGTTCATCAAAGAGTAGCAATTTCGGTTTTGGCGCAAGAGCTCGTGCTAATGCCACTCGCTGTTGCTGTCCTCCACTTAATTCATAAGGGTACCGCTTTTCATAACCTTTTAAGTTCACTAACTCAATGACTTCATTCAAGCGCTGTTTTTTCTCTTTGCGAGTCCATTTATGCAAACCAAATGTGATATTATCTTCTACTTTTAAGTGAGGGAACAATGCATAATCTTGAAAAACCATGCCGATGCCTCTTTTTTCAGGCTGTACAAATGTCGACGGACCGGCCATCAACTGATCATCTACAGATATACTTCCCTTTTCAGGCATTTCGAGTCCAGCAACTAAGCGTAACAACGAGCTTTTTCCACTGCCGGATTCTCCCAAAATCGTCGTGATATCACCTTTTTGAATCGTTAAATTAAACGATTCAAGACAATGAGTAGTTGCATTTGGATATTTAAAAGACAAGTCTTTTATGTTTACAAACATCGAATTACTCCCTTTCTAACACATGATGGAATGCATAAATTGAAATCGCACTGATACATATAATTAAGATGGACGGCAACGCCGCTTCGTGAATCATTTCATTCGTCGCATAATTAAAAGCGTTCGTCGCAAGTGTTTCAAAGTTAAATGGTCTCAAAATCAATGTTAACGGTAATTCCTTCAGAATATCAATAAAAGCTAAAATAAATCCGCCGAAAATGGCGCCTCTAATTAGCTTGATGTCCACTTTGAAAAAGGATTTCGTCACGTTGTTTCCAAGTATTCGTGATGCATCTGTAAACTGAGTGCCAATGCGCTCAAAACCGGATTCAACAGAATTGTAAGCGACAGCTAAATACCGCACGATATAAGCGAAGATTAACATAACGATACTTGTACTCAATATATACGAAGAAGTAAATCCCCATTCATAAATTTGTTTATCTAAACCGATGAAAAGAGAAACAACTCCTACAGCAATGACTGCCCCTGGAATCGAATAACCCAATATCGTAACCTTCGGAAATACTTTTGAGAATAAACCTCGATTGAGTCTGGAGACGTTACTGATGACAACAGCCATAATCGTAATGATCGCCGCTGCTACGAACGCAACACCTATAGTATTACCAATTACTTGTAAAAATTCTACTGAAAAGCTTTGATCATACGTTAACATCGCCCAATAGATCAATTGAATAAAAGGAATGATGAACGCAATACCAAAAACAAACATACAATAACCGAAAGCGAGCCATTTCCGTTTACCTTGTAGTTTAACAGGTTGCAGTAACCTTACTTTCGTCGTCGTAAAACTAAACCGCTTACGACCACGTAATACTCTTTCGAGAACGAGCAAGCCTAAAATAAGAAGCATTAATGTACCCGATAATTTAATGGCGGAATCAAGATCGCCTAGCCCAAACCACGTTTGGAAAATAGCCGTTGTAAATGTTTGGATGCCGTAATATTTAACGACCCCATAATCATTGAGCACTTCCAAGATTACCAAGCTTACACCGGCTACTATCGATGCTCTCGCAATAGGCAATACCGTTCGGTAATATATACGCCACGAACTCGTTCCCAGTATTCGGGCATTTTCAATTAGCGCTGTAGACTGTCTGGCGAGAAAAGCCTTTGTTATTGTGAATACATATGGAAATAAAAAAATCACAAAGATAAAAATTGCGCCAGGCATGTTCATAATATTAAAGTATTGCTGGTTCACCGTGATATCCCACTGATTTCGTAACGTCGTTTGAATCACGCCTGTATAGTTCAAAATTCCATGATACGTATAAGCACCGATATACGGCGGGATTGCCAAGGGTAGAATCAGTCCCCATTGAAAAAATCCGCGTAGTGGAAAGTCGTAAGCAGAAATGATCCAAGCTAAGCTCGAACCGATAATTGCTGTGAATAATCCAACAAATAATACAAGTATGACTGAATTAACAATATACGTATTCAGCATATATTCTTTTATGTGAAGCCAGTTTTCATTTGTTTCTGCAGCAAATTGTAGGATGATGGATAAACTCGGCAATAGTATAATGACGATAAATAAAATACTTAATATTGTCCAAGTGTTCCAATTGCTTTTTATATTTCTAAACCAATTCAACACATTCACGCCTTTCAACAACCACATCACCCATCATACAATTTACTGCACAATTTTGTAAGGAAAAATAGTTAAATCAGGCTGCTTAATTTATAAACAACCTGACCAACTGTCTTATTTCCAATTTACTTCGTTGAAAATCTTCACTGCTTCTGCATTGTTTTCACCGAGTTTGGATAAGTTGATATCCTGTTCTTTAAACTCGCCCCACTCTTTTAATGTGTCGGCAGGTTCTACCTCAGGGTTTGCAGGATATTCATAGTTTGCACTCGCAAATTGTTCCTGTACTTCTTTAGAAGAAAGGAATTCAACTAGTTTAACAGCATTTTCTTTGTTTTTAGCATGTTTCGTTACCCCGATACCACTAACGTTCACGTGCGTTCCAGTCGTATCTTGGTTCGGGAAGAACACGCCTAATTGTTCAGCGACTTTCACTTCTTCTTGATCATCTGAATTTAACATTCCGCCAAGATAGTAAGTGTTCATGACAGCAATGTCACCTTCACCTGCTGCTACGCCTTTAGCTTGGTCACGGTCGCCACCTTGTGGTTCACGAGCCATGTTTTTGACAATACCTTCAGCCCATTGCTTCGCATCTTCACGGCTGTCCAACTCAATAAATGAAGCAACAAGAGACTGGTTGTAAATGTTTTCAGAAGAACGAATCAAAATACGATCTTCCCATTTTGAATCTGTTAAATCTTCATAAGTAGATAGTTCACTTGGGTCAACACGGTCTTTATGATAAACGATCACGCGTGCACGTTTCGTCAATCCAAACCATGTGTTGTCCTCGTCAGTTAGTTTTTCAGGAATATTTTCACTTAAAACATCGCTTTCAACGCTCTGCAACAAGTCTTGCTCTTTCGCACGATGTAAACGCCCAGCATCTGCTGTGTAGAATAAGTCAGCTGTTTGCTCGCCTTCACGTTTCATACGTTCAATTAGCTCATCAGCACTACCTTCAATGACGTTCACTTTAATTCCCGTCTCATCTTCAAACTGTTTATAAAGCTCATCATCAATATCATAATGACGACTCGTATAAAGGTTAATTTCTTTTTCCTTCTCTGACTCATCTCCACCGTCAGTGGATTCTCCACCACAAGCAGCTAATGTAATCATTGATAAGAACAGAAAGCTATAAAGCAATACTTTTTTGTACATGGTATATCGTTCCCTCCTAGAATGCTTGTTGGTAATGATAATCATTCTCAATCTCAAATATTATTATCTTATGTTTAAATTGATAAGTCAATGAATTTTTAACGACTTTTTAATAACTTTAAAACGATTATCTCCTTGTAGTACATTCCGAATTTTTCGATTAAAAACACTTTACCTAAGCAGAGCAAAATAATTGAACGAGCTTCCATATTCGTTTTAAATGAAAGTGTAAAGACATCGAAGAAATCTTGCACACTATTATTCAAGGAGGATTAACTATGAGTCGTTTAGCAAATAAAGTAGCAATCATTACTGGGCAGCACAAGGTATGGGTGCATCCCACACAAAGTTATTCATTGAACAAGGAGCAAAAGTCGTACTAACAGACTTGAACGAAGAAAAAGGCGAGGCATTAGCAACTGAACTGGGCGAAAATGCTCTTTTCGTGAAACAAAATGTAACGTCTGAAGAAGATTGGGCGACTGTCATTGAGAAAACAGAAGAAACATTTGGCCCAGCCAACATACTAGTGAATACGCTGGAATTACAATGGCAAAAAGCCTGTTCGACCTTACATTGGAAGAATACAAGCGTACGGTTGAAATAAACCAAGTATCTGTATTCCTAGGAATGAAAGCAGTAGCACCATCTATGAAAAAAGCAGGTAGCGGTTCAATCGTTAACATCTCTTCAATGAACGGCCTAGTTGGAGGAGCAATCGGCTATACAGATACGAAGTTCGCCGTTCGCGGTATGACAAAAGCAGCTGCTCTTAACTTGTCGCCAATGGGCATTCGCGTAAACTCTGTACACCCAGGTGTCATCGCTACACCAATGGTTGTTCAAGAAGATACAAAAGCAGCGGTGGAAGAGTTCTCGAAAAGCATTCCATTGAAGCGTGTCGCACAGCCTGAAGAAGTATCCAACATGGTGCTATTCTTAGCATCTGATGAATCTAGCTATTCAACAGGTTCAGAATTTGTAATCGATGGCGGATTGACTGCACAGTAAACACAATTGTAAGCTGTGAACGATCAATAATACGGTCACTGACTTCGGTCTAAGTAGTTCCCTTGCGGTAGAAAATTTAAATTAGAAGCGTAAATAGCAAGCTAATTAACATTCAAATTGGTTTGCTATTTTTTATTGATAAAAGGATTTTATACAATTTAACAAGAAAATTAGCATAATATTTAGCACCTAGTTTATATTATAGGCTTTTTTTGGTAATATAAGTGTAATATTTAGAAAATTATGTTTTTTAACTAACAGGGCAGTTATGTGGAATAAGAAATTTTTGGGGGGAGAAGACGTGTGTGAATAAACTATTAAAAATAATGGGTGTTGTTCTTGTTGCTATCATGATATTTATTGTCGGTTATTTAACAGGTAGTATAAACACAAACGAAGTGACGAAGGAAATAAGAATTGGTTATCAGAACAGTAACCACCTCAATCGAGTTGATTATTACAATATTTTCACAGATGTAGAAAACCCATCAATAATTGAAAGGTTTCTTATGATTTATATAAACAAAGAGAAAACAGAAAATGTAAATGTAGATGAAGATAATCCAGATATATATATTGAAGTAAACAATCCAAAGGCTTCGGTAGGTTTAATTGACTCAAAATTATGGTTCACAGATGAAGGAGCAATTATAGGTCGCCGCATTGGACCAGATTGGGGCTATATGAATTTTTATAATATTGATAAAGGTGACGCTGCCTATATAAAGGAGACAATTGAGTACGAGCAAGGATAACACTATTCAATTATCGAGGGCTTTAGTGTAATAAGTAGGTATAAAATAAACGCAGTAAGAATTCTTGAAGAATTACCCTGCGTTTTTGTGTGTTATTCAATTACCTTGTGTTTTCTTTATATAAACACAACCCCATTTAATATGTGATTTGCATTTTTCTCCACGGTAAGTGAACTACTTAGACTTCGGTCGGTGCCTTTTTTTATAGTTAGGTTGCTTAACACTGAAAAGTAGCGGGTTAACACTGAAGGTTCGAGAATTAACACTGAAACTCCGTGAGTTAACACGGAAGGTTTACGGATCAACACTGAAGATGCGCTAATTAACACTGAAGGATTCACATGAATGCAGTAGCAAATCCGCTCGTCTTTATTATGAAGTGGAAACATATCGATCTTATCAGTTGATTTTCCTAAAAATCGGTATATAATTGAAATGAATGACAGTCAGTCATTTCGGAAAGAAGGGCGTGAGTCGCATCGATAAAAAAGAACGAATCATTCAATCGGCAATTGATGTTTTCTCCGAAAAAGGAATTGAAAAAGCAACAATTTCAGAGATTGTAAAGAAAGCGGGTATTGCTCAAGGGACTTTTTATTTATACTTTTCTTCTAAATTAGCAGTTATGCCTGCGATTGCTGAAGTGATGGTCAACAAAATACTAGAAGGTCTTAATAAAAAAGTAAGCGGTGGCCCTATTCAGCAGCAGATCAATGATATCATTCATGTCATTTTCGATTTAACAGAAACATATAAAGAGCTTACGAAACTGCTATACACCGGATTAACACAAACGCAGTATGTAGGTAATTGGGAAATTATCTATGCCCCTTTATACGAATGGATAGAAGAGCTATTGCGAAACGGGATGAAAGACCAGGTAATTGATTCCGAACTAAATGTGAAATATACTGCTAAAATTATAGTCGGAACGATTGAATCAGCGGCAGAGCAAGCATATCTTTATGATCAGCAAGAGACAGAGGCTGTCAAAGAACACCAAAAAGAATTATATTACTTTTTGATCAAAGCTTTAGGCGCTCACACGTAGCGTCCTTTTATTTTATCTGAAAATGACTGACGTTCATTCACTAAAAATTTAAATTAAATCTAATCACATATGAGGAAGGAAATTTTTATGAAAAGAGCTTGGTTTTATGTCAGCTTAACAAGTTTATTAGAATTATTTTGGATTTTCGGATTCAACGTCGCTTCTGCTTGGTGGCATTGGGCAATTATTATTCCTATCATAGTCTTAGACTTTATTATTCTCTCAAAAGCATGTGAGTCATTACCGACAGGAACGGTGTATGCTGTTTTCGCAGCTGCCGGCGCAGTTGGTACTTCGCTAATGGATGTCTTTATTTTTGGAGAATCGTTCAGTGCGGAAAAAGGATTATTTATCAGTATCCTTGTCATCGGCGTTATTGCTTTAAACCTAGCAGATCAAAAACCTGAATCAAAATTAGAACCTGAACAAGGAGGTGCTTAATATGGGTTGGGTTTACGTATCTTTTGCAGCCATACTCGAATTAGTTGGCGTTATTGGGTTAAATAAATTCAGCGAACGGAAAACACTTTTTAACACATTACTCTTTTTCGGTGGTTTCGGCGGCGCATTTCTATTTCTCTATACATCCTTTAATTATCTTCAGGTCAGTGTAGCTTACGCCGTTTGGATCGGCATAGGAACCGCGGCTGCAGTAATTGTAAACATGATTTTCTTTAATGAATCAAAGAGCTTAGGACGAATCATCAGTTTAATCATTATAATTATTGGCGTAACAGGATTAAAAGCCGTCTCTTAAGAATTATTACGATGAATTATGAAAAACGACTCGAACTCATTAGAGAGTTCAAGTCGTTTTATTTAAATGCTCATTATTTTGCTGGCTCTAGATCTTCAATCGAGTTAATATCCATATATTCGGGAACGACTAAACCGATTTTAGCTCCGGTAAGGTTTTCACCTAAGTCGTCAAAGTTACCTTCGTGTTTATCATAGAATGCTTTCGTTGTAATAGGCATCCAAACCGCTAATGTTGCATCGGCATCGCCGCTTGCAACCGATTCATAAACAATTGCCAAATCAACAGGTGTTACGGTAACATCATAGCCATATTCTTCTAGTACTTCTGCCACAACATAAGTCGCTGATAGTTCAGAATCCCATTGTGTTGATGTCAATTCTATCGATTTTCCATCTGTTTTCTCAACACCTTCTGTCCACTTCGCTACTTTGTCTGGATTATCTTTTACCCAACGCTTGGCGACATCCTTCAAATCATCGCCCGTTTGGTGAGTCTCATACATAATCCCTTCCATATCTTCGATGTCCCATTGAAATTGATCAATTAGTTTATATGCATTAGGCATATCTTCTTTTAGTCCCTTACGTGCAAGGGTTTTAATCACTTCTTCGTCACCATAAACATTATCAGGGTCTTCTAAATACTTCATGTCTGGATACTTCGCAAAAATCCAATGCGGATTCCAGCCTGTAATAATAATTGGTTCTTCCTTTTCTATAGCATCATCAAGTGCTGCTGTCATAGCAGTGGTTGATGATTGCTCAAGCTTCCAACCTTCTAAATTTTCATATTCATCAATGGCTTTTTCAGTTGTCACAGTAATGCCTGCACCTGGCTCTATGCCAATAATTGTATGGTTTACTTCTTCACTGTAATTAATATCCTGGTCTTCTTCCTCTGTAGCCACATCTTCAGATTGGCAACCTGCAACAAACAATGTCAAAACGATAAGAATCAAAAATGCAAGATTAAATGTGTTGAATAGTTTTGTCTTAAACAATTTTGTTTCCAGCTTCCTTTTCTTGTTGTCACTAGCTTGTTTCTAGCGTGAGTTAACTGAATGGCATTGATTGAATATGATTCTAGCTCGTGTATTTTTACATACACATCTATTACTAGTCTAACATATTTTTGAATCCCATATTTTTCCTTCACGCGGTACTCCTTAATCATAAATAAAGAGGGTAAAAGTCAGAATATAGCAGCCTTTGTATGTTAAAATTGTTTCTAAATATTATGAAATATATTATATGAAGATTAGGTGGGATCAAGTGGGAAGTGAACATGGAACACCTGAAAAAAGAAGAGAACGATTAAGACAACAAGAATGGAAAGATAATCCTCAAGGCGTTTCAAAAGATTCTTGGGAGAGAGGAAGACATGGAAGTCTCGTTGATTTAGTTGGCGCTCTAAGTTGGAAAGGCACTGGAATACTTCTTCTTGTCATGATATTAGGCTTTATCGTCTATGCTGTTTTCTTCCGATAAAGTTAGCTTTAACTAAAGAAGATTATACAAAACAACGCTTAGGCAATCGATACCCAAGCGTTGTTTTAGATTAATTAACTCCAGCTAAATCTCTTTTATGTTGTTGTTTAGATCGATCGGAGACTAATCCTTCCTTACCAGAAATAACACCTGCGATTAGAATGATGATTGAAATTACGATTAAAAATGCGATTGGCATCGTCCAGCTACCGCTTATGTCATACAATGTACCGACAAAGACAGGACCGACTGCAGCTAACAAGTAGCCAAATGATTGCGCCATTCCTGATAATTCAGCCGCTTCTTTCCCGTCTCTCGTTCTCAACGTAAAGAACATCATGGATAGGCTGAAGCAACTTCCTCCAGCAACCCCGAGTAAAATGGCTGATATTGGAACGAACGCCATACTACCGAGCAACAATCCAGAAAACCCGATAATAAACAGGACAGCAGCTCCAATAGCCAAACCGACCTGATTCTTCATTTTCTCGGCAACCATTGGCATGACAAGTGTCGTCGGAATGATGGCTGCTTGTAATAGAAAGACCATCCATCCCGCTGTACTAGCGTCATAACCAATTGAGTTCAATACGTCCGGCATCCACGTAATTAATGTATAAAAGGCTAAAGACTGTCCGCCCATAAATACCGTCACAGCCCACGCTAACGGAGAACGCCATAAATTCGTTTTTGGCTGAGTATGTACATTCACTTCCGCGTTCGAATCATCCTTTTTGCGTAGTTGAGGAAGCCAGATGAGCAACGCGATGACAGCAAGCAATCCCCATACACCTAGCGCACCTTGCCACCCCATATTGCCAATCGAGGAAGCTGGTACACTCAATCCAGAACCTAATGCGCCAAAAATATTCATAAATACAGCATAGATACCCGTCATGAGCCCAATTCTAAAAGGAAAACTCATTTTAATAATTGCTGGTATTAAAACGTTACCGACGGCAATCGCCAAGCCGATAAACAAAGTTCCGATAAATAAAAAGCCAATGCCTGTAATAGAGCGGATCGCAATCCCAACGATCAGCAACATCATCGACAAGCCGATTGTCCATTCCATACCGATTTTTCTTGCGATCTTCGGTGTAAATGGTGAAAATACCGCAAAAGCTAACAACGGTAATGTTGTAATTAAACCTGCGACAGAGTTACTAATTCCGAGATCATCGCGGATAAATGTAATCAATGCCCCGACTGAAGTAATAGGTACCCTTAAATTTGATCCAATTAAAATAACACCAATTAATAATAGCCAACTGGCTTTTGTAGTGTTGTTGTCTGTTTGTATTCCTGTTTGCTTACTCAAAACTACTCCTCCGTCATCTTCAATATGTAATCTTTTAATACCTCCATATCATTCTCGACATACATTGCAGCAGACGCTTGATCCTGCTTTTGAATCGCATCCAATAAATTCAGGTGAAGTCCTTGCTCCAACTGAAAAGAAGGCTGCATCGCCAAGAAATCATGGACAAATGAATATAATAAGTCGGTCATATGCTCATATAAATCAATCAGCAACTGATTGCCAGAAGCTTGAACGATCGCTTTATGAAATTCAATATCAGAAGTGATAAATTGATCTATGTCTTCTTTTTCAGAAGCAACTTTAGTTTCGGAAACACTCGCTTCAAGCTTAGCCAAGTCTCCTTCCGTTCGACGTTCGGCAGCCATTTTAGCGGCTTGTTTCTCAAGCGCAAACCGTACTTCAAGCGTCTCCATCATTGTTGATTTTTTCACATGACGCTTTAATGCGGCTCCTAGAACACTCGTTGACCGAACAAGTGTGCCACTCCCTTGTTTTGTTTCCAATAAACCAGCATGCACTAATGCCCGAATCGCTTCTCTTAATGTGTTGCGACTCACGCCGAACTTATCCATTAATTCCATTTCAGGCGGAAGTTTTTCTCCTACCTTCCATTGTCCTTGTTCAATTAATTGCTCCATCTGTTCAGCAACCTGTTCCACCAATGACAAACGATTTATTTTCTGGATCATTTCGTTCCTCCATAAAAGTTGTAGGATGATTGGTACATAGGATATTGTACTGGAGAGAAATGACTTTGTAAATAAAAATCGGTTGTTGGGTGTCGTGTTTGGAAAAAGTGCATAAAAATAATTTTTTACATAAAAAAGCAACCTGCTGAATTATCAACAGATTGCTTTTCATAACTTAACTTTATTATTTTTCATCATCATCGCTGAACTTATCTTTCAAATCGCCATATTTCTTTTTGGCTTCACCTTTTACTTGATCTTTTTTACCTTCGATTTCTTTCGAAGTATCGTCTGTCAATTCACCATATCCCTCTTTTGCTTTACCTTTCGCCTTGTCCATTGAACCTTTTACGTTTTCTTCAAAACCTTTATCTGACATATTAAATCCTCCTTGTTGTGCAATGTTCAGGTTGCAATCATAATCAGTAAAAGCTTTTAAAGCTTACATTTTTTATTTATCCGTTATGGAGGATTGGTAAACATGGGTCTAGCTGAATCACGAGCCGAAATCTTGGTTTTACAGCGTATAGATTGCACTCTTTATCAAAAGCTATCCATAACTAAGTGAAGGAGGATAAATATGAGCGGAAAACCGAAAGGACCAAAACAACAGAAAGAACCAAATTTACCGAAAAGCCCAAAGCAGCCATATGGAGAACCTATGAAAGGTTCACATAAAGTAAAACAGCAAAATCATTCAGGTCAAAAACAAAAAACAGATCATGATATGTAGCATTTGAAGTATAAAGACAAATCCCGTGCCGTTTAACGGTCATACGGGGTTTATTTTTGTGCAGTCAATTGGGAACCGCAATTTTCCTACATATATATTCCTGATATACTTTCTATCAATTATGGAAATAATTTGAACGTTTATCATGAGGGGGACGCTATTTTTTAGCTCCCCTTTGGTTAGTGTGCACCTCTATTCAAAGATAGAGCACGATTTTTGCACGCTACCCTTGATTAGAACATCTCTATTCGAAGAAAGAGCGTGATTTTTGTACGCTATCTTTGATTAGAACGCTTCTATTCAAGGATAGGACAGGATTTTCGCGTGCTATCTTTGATTAGAACACTCCTATTCACGGATAGAGCGTTATTTTCGCGCGCTACCCGCGATTAGAATACTCCAATACTCTTTTGATCCATTCTATAAAAATAACTTCTCAATCCCTCAACCACTTTGCCGTCACTGTATCAGCTGTTGTCATCTGTTCTGGGTTGCCTTCAAATATGATTTCTCCCCCATGTTTTCCTCCACCTGGTCCGAGTTCAATGACCCAGTCACTTGCAGCAATAAAGTCGACATTGTGCTCGATAACAATGACCGAGTTTCCACGTTCTACGAGTTGTTGAAACACGGCGAACAGTTTGTCGTTGTCTTGTGCGTGTAATCCTAACGATGGTTCATCTAAAATATAAATTTGTCCTTCTTTTTTTAGATGGCTCGCCAGTTTCAATCGTTGTACTTCGCCACCACTTAACGAACTCGTCGTCTGTCCTAGGGTTAAATACTCTAGCCCGACTTCTCTTAACGTATTGACGAGATGGTTGATTTTTGGCCGATCGAAAAAGTCTTTTGCTTCTTCAATCGTTAGCTGCAATATGTCTACGATATTTTTCCCTTTGTACGTATGTGAAAGAGCTTCATCTGAATACCTCGTTCCACCACACGCTTCACAAGTCACTGAGACGGGATCGGCGAAGGCTACATCCGGCTTCGTAATCCCTTTACCATCACAAACTGGACAGGCACCTAACGAATTAAAACTAAATAATCCAGCAGGTTCGCCCGTTTCGCGCGCAAAAATTGCCCGAATATCATCCATGATTCCCATGTACGTGGCAAGTGTTGAGCGACTGGAGATGCCAATCGGAGCTTGACTCACCATAATCGCATCCGGATATTTCTCAGGAAATGCTTCAAGCATTAACGAACTTTTTCCAGAACCAGACACGCCACAAACCGAAACGAAGACATTTTTCGGAATATCAACTGTGAGATTTCTTAAGTTATTCATCGACGCATGTTTGATCGTGAAAGTCTCTTGAAACCGACGTGGTTTTGAATTGATCTCAAGTGTTTTCTGAAGCGTCGTTGCAGCTCCTGATTCTTCCAATCCTTCCTTGCTTCCTTGAAAAATCACTTCCCCACCATGCACACCTGCACTAGGCCCCATTTCAATGATCTCATCGGCAACCTTGATGACCGATAGATTATGTTCAATCACAATAACTGTGTTGTGTTCCTCTTTGATTCGTTTCAACATTTGAATGAGCAAATCAACCTCTTCAGGGTGTAGACCAGCAGTCGGTTCATCAAAAATAAACGTCATGTTGTTCAAACTACTCCCTAAATGACGTGCAATTTTTACACGCTGGGCTTCCCCGCCCGATAGTGATTCCATCTTTCGGGATAAGCTTAAATAGCCCAATCCTAAATCTACGAGCTGTTTTACGGATGGAATAGTTTGTAAAGCAATCGCATGCCCAATTGGATCATTGATTTTTTCAAGCTCTACTAATAAATCCGTGAGCTCGAGCGCATCATAATCAGCAATATTGAATCCATTAATTTTTGATTCAAGCACTTGTGGATTCAGTCCAGACCCTTGGCAAGTCGGACAAGATGTACGCGTCGTCATCGCCAGCACGTCATCAAGAGTTGTTTGAGCAAGCTTGGAGACATCCCGGTTAATATAAAGACGAGTAAAACGTGGCAATAGCCCGTCCCATTCATGAGGCTGCGGACCATGCTTCGTATGAAACGGTGCAAACACCCGCTCACCTTCAGGAGGCCCATAGATAAATAACTGATAATCTTCCTCCGAGAAGTCCTTAATCGGTATATCCGGGTTAAACAAACCGCCCGTAATCATCCACCTACCTTGCCAGCCTGATGGTGACAATGGTTTAAATTGTACCGCGTACTCCCTTAATGACTTATCTTCATCAACTAACTTGTTTACATCAGGTGCGACAATTTCACCAAAGCCATTGCAAGACGGGCACTGTCCAAATGAACTTTGGCTGGAAAAGTCCGTTGCCGTCTCTATCGGCGGATCGCCAATGCGTGAAAAAAGCAACCGGATCAATGGATCGACATCCATATACGTACCAACCGTCGAACGGGAATTTCCACTCACCGGTCGCTGTTCAATAACAACCACTGGACTTAAATGCTTCAGTAAATCCGCTTCAGGCCGTTCATACCGAGGCATTTGGTAACGAACATACATCGGATAATTCATCGTCATTTGCCTTCTACTTTCTGTTGCAAGCGTATCGAAGACGACTGAACTCTTTCCTGAACCGGAAATACCGGTAAACACCGTAATTTGTTCCTTTTTAATGTTAAGGTCGATATTTTTTAAGTTGTTTGCTTTCAAACCACGTAAAATGATTTCATCTTTTGCATTCGACATATGATCATCCTTTCAGACGGACCATCCATGCATATTCTTGCATGCATTTTAGCATACTCTGTAAACGAAAACTCCCTTTATCATTGCTGCCTTTTCCCTTTTCTACCTACATAAATCACCGTCACTGAATACAAAAAATCCAATCCTATTTTTTGTGAGGATGAAACCATATGTTCGATATGAAATTTTCGTCATGATATCTTTGAACATGTTACAAACTATGTCTTACACCGATAGGATTCTGAAGTGTTTAACTTCTAACGATTAAGAGAAAACATTTTATAAATAAAATCTAGAAAGGAATTTCTCATGATGACAAACTTATTAAAAGGTAAAGCTGGCTTAGTCACTGCAGCTGGTTCAGGAATCGGACGAGCAAGTGCGGTCGCTTTAGCAAACGCTGGAGCGAAAGTAATGGTCTCTGATATAAGTGAAGAAGGCGGACAAGAAACGGTTAATATTATTAAAGAAAATGGAGGAGAGGCACAGTTTTTCAAATGTGACGTCAGTGATGAAGAGCAAGTGAAAGCGTTAGTTGATGAAACGGTAACCGTGTTCGGTAAACTCGATTTTGCGCACAATAATGCAGGCATTAACGCTGGACAAGTAAAGATTGGCGAAATGGACGCAAATGACTGGGACAAAACAATGAAAATCAATCTATATGGTACTTTCTATAGTGTCAAACACCAAGTGAACGCAATGCTTCAATCCGGTGGCGGTTCGATTGTTAACACCGCTTCAGGTGCTGGATTAGAAGGTTCACCGAATATGACACCATACACCGCATCAAAGCATGGCATTGTAGGCCTAACAAAATCAGTGGCTCTAGAATACGGAAAACAAAATATTCGCATCAACGCCATTGCACCTGGTGCAACGATTACACCTGCCATTGAAGGTTGGGCAAAAAACCATCCTGAACAATATAACGGTGTATTGGAGTCATTACCTGCCGGAGAAATGTCTACACCGGAAGATCAAGGGAATGTTGTGATGTTCTTATGCTCTGATTTAGCAAGACAAATTAGTGGTGTGACGATACCGGTTGACGGTGGTTATACAGCCGGAAAGTTACAGCAGTAATGTAGTTGAAGAGGTAGAAATAACAGAAACGAAAGGTGATTCTCATGAGACTAAAAGATAAAGTCGGAATTGTTACAGGAGGCGCGGGTGGAATTGGCCGTGGCATAGCACTTGCAATGGCCAAAGAAGGCGCCCATATTGCGATTGTAGATATCAATGAAGAGAACGGTGAAAAAGTTCTCGAAGATATTAATGGCCACACAGAGGGCATGCTTTTCATCAAAGACATTTCGAAAAGAGAAAACGTTGAAGAGATCGTCGAAAAAGTTGTAGAAAAGTTCGGTAGACTTGATATCTTAGTCAATAACGCTCACGCATCTAAACAAGCACCATTCGCTGAGACAACAATGGATATGTTTGACTTATCCTTTAACACTGGATTCTATCCAACATTTAACTTTATGCAAGTGGCATATCCAGAGCTTAAAAAGGCAAAAGGTAAAGTCATTAACTTTGCTTCAGGCGCTGGAATTAACGGACAACCGACACAAGCTTCATACGCTGCAGCAAAAGAAGCGATTCGCGGAATTACGCGTGTAGCTGCGAATGAGTGGGGCGCAGACGAAATTAACGTAAACCTTATCTCTCCAATTGCGTTAACTGAAGGTGTGAAACAATGGAGTGAAAACTTCCCAGAATTATATGATGAAACAATCAATAAAATCCCTATGAAACGTATGGGTGACCCAGAAAAAGATATTGGTCGCATCGCTGTATTCTTAGCTAGCGAAGATTCTGACTACATTACCGGCCAGACAATTATGTCCGACGGTGGATCAACTAAATTATAATGATCAAACTCAGATAAACATAACTTCCTTACATTGGAGGAAGTTGTGTTTTTTTTATAAAGCTGAGCCACCCTCATTCAAGAGGATTTCGCATTCATAGTATAATAATATGGGGTGAAACTAATGCGACAAGAAAATATAATAACCGATGAAAAGCTAGTCCTCCAAGCTGCACAAGCTATATGGGCGATGAATAAATACCTTGTACTCGCTTGTAACCAACAAGATTATCAGAAGGTGCGCACGTATTTAAAAGCGAATGATCGTGATTTAACTGCGGCTTATAGAATTTTAAGAAATATCGAAACAACATATGGTCAAGTACCAACAGAAGAGCTCCCTCAACTTTCGAATGCACTGTACCATATGGCGGGTTATTTCAAAAAATTAGTATCCAGTGAAGAAAGACAAAAGATGAGTAATTCCATCCAAACAAACTTTTCCCAAGCGCTAACATTGCTTGAAGAAAATACGCAAAAATATCAAGTGCATTATTTATTGCATTCGCGTTTTTGGCCTCAAGACAGAGAGAAGCCGTTTAATCTCGTTCCGGTTGCACTTAAACATCATAACGTTACTTACGAAGCAAACGAGTTATTATGGTATGGCGACTATTTAACATTTAACAATTAAAGAGAAAAAGGTGATTTGATGCGTTTATGGCACGAACAACTAATCCCAGATCTACCAAGGCCTCAGCTGTTAGGTCAACATCGTGAATGTTGCGCATTACGTGGATTAGGATGGAAAAAGAAACACGCTACCGTAGATTATGTTTTCACCCATTCCCCTTATAAATTGTATCAGTATCATATGTTAGTCATCGAAGAGATGCAGCGTCGCGGTTATAAAAATGACCCGTTATGGGAGGATCCAACCTATCGCGGTAAAGCTTGTCCTCCATATGATCTAGCCGATATGAAGGTCGAGAGATTAACTAATCCTATTTATCCAGAACATGACACCGCCTACTTAAAGGAATGTAAAAATAACTTACTTGAGAAGGGTATTCGGTTGTCATATGAATGAACGATCATAACTTCAAGGAAATACCTAAACAAAAATCGTGATTTTTTCTCCATATTTTAAGGCTCATAGCTTATAACGACTATGCTAGTATCAAAATATGGAGTTGATAAACATGAATCAATCTGATTATTTATTACAAGAAGCTACTAACTTTATTCATACATGCTACACCGAGCTTGGAATTCCTGAGGAAGAGCAAAATAAAAGAATTTCTGATATAGAAGATGAAATACATCGGACAGGTACTTATGTTCATACAAGCTTGGAATTAACACATGGAGCAAAGATGGCTTGGCGCAATAATAATCGATGCATTGGCCGATTGCTTTGGGATACATTACACATTATTGATGCACGACATATTCATACAGCAGAAGATGCATATGACAAACTTATCGAACACATTAACTTTGCAACAAATGATGGGAATATACGATCTACAATTACCATTTTCCCACCAAGATTCGATGGAAAAGATCCAATGAGAATTTGGAATCACCAACTGCTACGTTATGCCGGATATGAATCCAATGGTGAAGTAATTGGTGATTCCACATCGATTGCTTTTACGAAAGAATGCGAACGTTTAGGGTGGTCAGGAGAGCAAACAAATTACGATATTCTCCCATTAGTTATTCAAGAGCTGGGACAGACACCTAAACTATTTGAAATACCTAAAAAGATCGTGAAAGAAGTTGAAATTATCCATCCTCAATTCGAGGAATTTAAGTCGTTAAATTTAAAATGGTATGCTGTGCCGATTATATCTGATATGCGATTAGAAATAGGTGGTATTGATTACCCAATGGCACCATTTAACGGTTGGTATATGGGGACGGAAATAGGAGCGAGAAACCTCGCTGATGAAGATCGGTATAATGCACTTCCTAAAATAGCTGAAATAATGGGGCTCAACACAAATTCAGACCGTTCCCTTTGGATTGATAAAGCTCTAGTGGAATTAAATATCGCTGTAATCTATTCTTTTGAAAAAGCTGGTGTCACGCTTGTCGACCATCATACGGCGGCAAAACAATTTAAAGCTTTTGAGAAGAAAGAAATGAAGCATAATCGTCCAGTTACAGGGAATCGGGCATGGCTCCTTCCACCGCTATCGTCAGCAACAACGCATATCTACCATAAACCGTATAAGAATGACATCGTCACGCCGAATTACTTTTATCAAGAAAAAGCATACGAGCCTACTACGTAAATTTTAATAGTAGATGAAATAAAAAGAAGTGTTTCATAACAATAGGCGAAACACTTCTTTTTATTTTTGTTTGAAGACTACTGTTTATTCTCCCAATTAAACTCAGCGCTTTTTATAAAATCATATAATTCATTTTTCCCCTTTACTTGATATATACCGTCGTCAAGGTCAACACACTCTTTACCTAACAAAATATGATAGCTACTTTCCTCAGTTTTAAGCGTGATAATATACTCGACCGAGGGGGTTTTATTTGTTTCTTTCATCTCCATGCTTCTAGGTTTCTTTATAATGTTTTGAATTACTTCATCGGAAGTTGATTCAGTCCATTTGTGGTTAAGCATATCTTCAATTCTAACTTTCTCTACAACCGTATCGTTTGATAGTTCAGATGATATTACTGATTCATAAGTAGTTTGTTTACTCTGTTCGATCATAAACCACGCTACCCCTAACACGACAACAAATGAAGTAACCAGAACTTTTTTCTTCAAATAACCTCTCCTTTTCAAAGCTTATATAATCGTATTAATTATTTTTATTAAAACATACAATACATAATTACACAGCAGGTTTAATGTCAATGATTGATGATGTCACTTAGCTATCGACTTACATAAGATACTTCAAGTCATTGTAAATGCACAATTTGTATCCAATCGTTTAATAACAGTAATCCTTGGAACGAAGTAAATTGCTCTCTACTTATGCTTATTTCTAAAGTTACGGAGGTACTGTATGATAAATTTTCATTCATTTTATGGAACAATTACGATGATCAGTGATTTTCCAATAGGTCAAGATGATGAGGAAGCAGGCTGCTATAAGATGATGTCTGTCGAAAATAATTCAGGTGAGTTAGTTAATTTCGTTGTAACACCTTCAACTTATTTTGTAGATCACGTAGCGGTGAAAGTGGGAGATCGTGTAACCGGGTATTATGACGGTGATGCACCAACCATCCTCATATACCCTCCACAATACGAGGCACTTGTCATGGTTAAAGAGAACCAAAACCAACATGTAAAAGTTGATTATTTTAATAGCCAGTTGGTGAGTAGCAACGGACAGCTAGCACTGAATATCTCTCCATATACACAAATTGTGTTAACCAATGGTCAGACATTTACACAACCACCGAAAAATCGAGATTTAATTGTCATTTATGGACCTGCAACCTTTAGCATTCCTGCACAAACTACACCTTACAAAGTCATTGTATTATGTTTTTAAAAACTCGCCTAACAGATAAATAGTTCACTTACCGTGGAGAAAATCTAAAATAACAATATATTTAGCATATCAATTGGTATGCTTTCTTTTATTGTCATACCAATGCTTTAACTATAATCGCACCCGCTTTGACATATAAATTCGCATTGATTTTATCATAATGATAATATTTATTGTAATCGTGTTATTTTGTCATTTATTTACTATGTTAAACAACTGTGAATTACTATGTGAATTCGTATGTGATTTATTTATCCACTGATTTTTTTATTTATAAAAATTTTTCTGTCATCTGTAATCATTTTTTGATTCCATATGTTAAAATGCAGGAAAATAACATAAATACTGAAATAACTTAATAATACTGAAATGATTTATTGCATAATCACTTTAGAAAAGTAGGGTTTAATTTGAATTACGGTAAATGGTCTGCGATATTGGGAGTTATTTGTGCATTAACTATTTTTTCCTCTTATGCAGTTGCTCCAAAGCAACCCGAAGGTATGATGGTTGTTCTTATACAGATATTATTCTTCACTTCCATTGTCTCAGGAATACTTGGTTTAATTTTTAGTTTTATAAGTTTTAAAAAGAAAGAAAAAGGGTTTTTAAAGATGATAGCTCCCATAATAGTTATCTTAGTTATATTAACGTTTGTTATTTCATTCATTCTTACGGTATTTAGTTTTCTGTAAAAACCTCAAAAAGCGAATTTAATGTAAGGAATGATATTCATATAAAGGGCGCGCTAATTTAACAGTGCGTCCCTGCAGGGTCGTAACTTAGTCTTGATAAGTAACGCAAAGGAGCGAAAAAAGTGTCTAATGATATTAAAGTCGAATTCGAAATAAAAGCATTCGGAGAAGAAGAAATAGATAATTATAATAATTCATTTAAGGGATATGAGGTTGCAAGAAATAAGGTGTTATCAAAAGAAATAACATTGGGGGAACTTGAAAATTACATATCTTCCATCTTTAGAGAGGTAAAGGATGATTATGGACAACAACCTGAACAACTAACTGCAAAAATCACCATTAGAGCAAAAGAAAATGAAGGTGAAATTACTTATCTCGGTTGAGCCTTATCTATTCCTCAATACGAACGGGCGCAGTTGTAGAATAAGAAGTGCGCCTCTAACGGGGCAGGTTATAGAGCAGAGGTGATAATCATTGAGAATATTTTTATTCGTTGTTTCTTATGTTGTGTTAGATGTAATTAGTTCATTACTTTATGTCGGATTATTGCTGTTGCTTTTTAGTACAATGAAAAAAATATTTAATATGAACGAAGAAAAATGGAGCGCACTTTTTAAATACAGAAAAGGAAAAGGCTTATATTCTATAATGGTTTTTCCGTATTTATTGATGATTGCCATAATGTTCCCAGTATCTATGTTAGGGTTTGAATTGATT
This sequence comes from Allobacillus halotolerans, assembly GCF_018967645.1. Classification (GTDB taxonomy): domain Bacteria; phylum Bacillota; class Bacilli; order Bacillales; family Alkalibacillaceae; genus Allobacillus; species Allobacillus halotolerans. The sequence goes on from NZ_JAHLZF010000003.1 coordinate 30,931, forward strand.
AACTTTGATTATAGAATTTTAGGTTATATAGCCGTGATTATGTTACCAACACTTATTCTATTACTAAATCTACCTAAACTTAAAGAAAGTATAGTAAATAAATACGCAGAAAGTTATTAAGCAAAAGGGCGCGTTTCTTTAATAAGAATTGCGCCTATTTTCTATATAAATATTTTTGTGTCTATAAAGGAGAGGTGTAAGTTTGAAACAAATACCATTGATTTTATCATTTATTCTGTGCATTTTTGTAGCAATTTTAAATTTTTCGGAACACGACTTTTTTAATGGCATGTTTATGGCTATTATTTCTTTACTTGTCCTAATCGAATTGGTGAGACAGTTAACAAATAAAAGTGAGGAGTCTAGTTAAGCAATCGGGCGCGATTGTTGCATAACAGCATTAATATATTAAAAAGTCGCTCAATTGATATGAGCGATTTTTTTCGTTCTAAAGTCATACTTCACTTTTGGTGGAGAAATAGTGAACTACTAATGCAAATAGCATTAAAATCGCACTGTTTTCCCAGGGATTTTTGTAATACAAATAACAATGGTATTAACAGTATACTTACCTAGCAGACGAGTTATTTTTATTGCTTATTTCGATAAGAATGCTCACAAAACAAATCTTTAATAAGCAATTCCTACACGTTTGCGAATAAATGTATCGTCTGAAAGCTGGCTATAAGCAAAGGCTGCTGTGTCCTGAACCGAAATTTTCCTTCCGTCTACGGGCAGCGTCTCTGCTTCCACACGATAATCCCCTACTTCTTCTCCTTCAGGCAAATACGTCGGACAAACAACTGTCCAATCAAGGTCTGATTCTTTCAAAAGCTCATATGCTGCAGCATGATCCTCGGCTGCAGTCGTTGTTTTCCGCTTCGACTCACTCGATTGAAACCGGTAAATGCTAGGGTTTACTCTGCTATTTAAAATCCCCGCCGTTCCAATCGTAATATATCTTTTCACATGATAATCATTCATGAGTTGAATGATCATTGGTGTGTAGCGAGAGAGCACGTTGTTTTTATCTGTGTTTAGCGCACTTACAACCGCTTCGACAGGTATTATAGTCATCGCTTTTTCCAATGCTTCTGCATCGAGCACATCGCCTTGCACGATATATAAATGCGGATGGTCTAGCATTATCTTCTCAGGCGATCGAACAAGAGTCACCACTTCATGCCCATCTTGCAACATTTTTTCGAGTAAGGCAGTTCCAACTCGCCCTGTTGCACCGAGTAGTAATATTTTCACACTCTTCCCTCCTCTTTGCTTATAGACCTAGTACTTAGTAGTTTAGCGGAAGAGTACAATAAGTAAAAAGAAAGAGACTTCCAAAGAGTCTCTTTCCATACGATCTTTTCTATTCTTCATCTACAGGGATATAATCAAAGATTTCACCTGATTTCGTCAGCTTCGTGAGCTTTTCCAACCATCGGTAATAGACTCTAGCATCTTCAAGTTGTTGATAATCCAATTCAGCCTTTTCTCTTAATGCTTCATCTGTCTCAGGGTCCTCGATTACTTCTTTCAGTTGTTCCTGGGCTTTTTTCAAGCTAACCAAATACATATTCACTTCACGTTCCCACTTCATGCCATAGAAATGAGAAAAATAATTGAAAAAATTCTTTTCAGCAATGAATGAATCCTTTCTCGATCCCTTCTGCCATACCTTTTTAACGATATTAATATCTTGCAGCTTGCGGACGGAAGTGCTCATGCTCGGTTTACTCATACCGAGTGCGTCTTTCATTTCATCTAATGTAATCGGTTCGTGTTTAAAATACATGGTTGCGTACAAACGCCCTACTGCAGGAGTAACACCATACAAGTCCATCGTTTCTGATATCGTATTAATCATCATCCGTTCAACCTGTTCAATCTTTTCTTGAGCATTTCCATTGTGTGAGTCATTCCGTTTTTCTTCCATGGTGGCACCTCTTTTTTGTATATTGCACTTGAGTTATTCACGCGAGTAAGGAAGCCTATATAGAATATTGCATATGTTAGTATGTTTATTTAGTTTGTTAAGTACAAATTGAATGTTTCTTTTATTTTATAATTAGTATGGCAAAGAAGCAAGCTAAAATCAGCACTTCATAAAAGAGACGATCCTCTTAGTGAGAACCGTCTCTTTACCTCTATTTATTTCATCCACTCATCAACGACATCCTGATTTTCTTCTATCCATTTTTCAGCACCTTTTAGTGGATTGTCTTCGTTTTCTTTCGTTTGGATCATTAAATCACCCAACTGATCATCATTCAGCTTAAAGTTCATCAACCATTTGCTGACATCTTCATGATCTGAGTCGAAACCATCACGAGTTGCCATATAAATTTTCTCTACTTCACCAAAGGTCTTTTTCGGATCGTCTAAGAATTTTAGATCTACTTCAGAGAAAATGTAATGTGGCTTCCATAGTGGCGCAACAATCGGTTCTTCATCTTCGACTGCGAGTCTAATTGATGAAATCATTGCCGCTGTACTGCTTGCTGATAAATTGTAATCAAGACCATATTCATCAATAACTTCCTGTGCAACAATCATCGTACCTGCTCCAGATTCAAAGCCAATGATTTCCCCATTGAACTTGTCTTTATTTGCATTCAAATCTTCAATACTATTGATATCTTCCATATATGTTGGAACAACCAACCCAACTCTACCATTATCATACCATGGTTCTTCAAAGAAATTGGCTTGATCTTTAAACTCTTCATAGTAACTCTTGTCTTGGACAGGCAACCAGATCTCAGGTGCGATATCTAATTCTCCTGCTCCTAACGCAGCCATTTGTGGCCCCATTTCAAGCAACTTCAAATCCACTGTATACCCTTCATCTTCTAATAGAGCTTTCCATAGATTTGTAACGGCAATATTTTCAGGCCAATTAATTTGTCCGATCGTAATTGTTCCTTTGTCTTCCTCTGACCCATTCGAGTCTTCATCTGATTCTGCATCCGAGCTCGTTGAACCACATGCCGCCAGTACTAAAAATATTGTCGCCATTAAAGTGAATAGACTTATACGTTTAACATTCATTAATTACAAACACCTTTCCCTTTTTGTTTTTTAATTACATCTAGATCGAATACTCTTTTATTATAAGCGTGTATTGATTTCAACAGATGATACGCTTCATCGCCTCCCTTTGTTAAATAAAATAAATTTATTAAATTTTTTCTTAACAAATTATTCATATCTTATAGGTTAAAGAAATATTTTCTTTTGTCAAATCAATATTCTGTTTTTTTCCTGCTTCCTTGTTGTTCTAGAAGTAACGAGACAAATTTTAAGTTTTTCAATAGGTTATTCAAAAACGTAGTCATTGCGGTACATGGCAAGCAAATGACCAATCTCCCTCAACTATGATTTGACAACGAAATTAAATCACTGTTAGGATTAGTTTATTAGAAACGTTAAATTTTTATTTAACAAACTTAACGTTATTCGTATAGGAGTGATGATGTGAAGTTACAAAAGATGTATATAAATGGAGAATGGCTGCATGCCAAATCCGAAAAGACTCGTGAAATTATTAATCCTTTTAACCAAGAAGTAATCGCTACAGCAGTAGAAGGAAATGCTGAAGATGCAAAAACAGCGATTCAAGCCGCACGCGTAGCATTTGATGAAGGCAGTTGGAGTACAATGCCTGCAAGTGAGCGTGGTGCAATCGTCAATAAAATTGGTTCATTGATCGAGCGAGACTTAGAAGAACTGGCAGAACTCGAAACATTAGATACGGGTAAAACCGTTCAAGAAAGTCGCGAAGATATGGCCGACATTGCGAATGTATTCTTTTATTTCGCAGGTCTCGCTGATAAAGATGGTGGCGAAGTCATTGCTTCTCCAATCCCGAATAGTGAAAGTAAAGTCGTTCGTGAACCTGTCGGTGTCTGTGGTCAGATTACACCATGGAACTACCCACTGCTTCAAGCCGCATGGAAACTCGCACCTGCTTTGGCTTCAGGCAACACGCTAGTCATGAAACCGAGTGAGATTACACCATTAACGACTGTGAAAGTTTTTGAACTCATGGAAGAAGCTGGTGTACCAAAAGGTGTTGCGAACTTAGTACTCGGAGCCGGAAAATCTGTAGGCGCTGAATTAGCTTCCAACCATGATGTCGACTTAATTTCATTCACCGGTGGCATCGAAACAGGAAAAACGATTATGCAAGCAGCGAGTGACAATATGAAAAAAATTGCTTTCGAGCTTGGCGGTAAAAATCCGAACATCGTTTTTGCCGATGCTGACTTTGAAACAGCTGTTGACCAAGCATTAAACGCTGTATTTTTTCACGCAGGTCAAGTGTGCTCTGCGGGAGCGCGTCTGTTAGTAGAGGAAAGCATCCATGATGAATTCGTAGAAGAGTTAGTTGAACGAACGAAACGAATTAAATTAGGAAACGGTTTCGATGAAGACACACAAAGTGGACCAATGATTTCAGCTGAACACCGCGAAAAAGTGGAAAGCTATGTAGAAATCGGTAAAAACGAAGGTGCCAAACTCGTCGTTGGAGGTAAACGTCCAGAAGACCCTGAGTTAGAAGACGGTTTTTTCTATTTACCTACAATTTTCACAAACTGCACAAGCGACATGCGCATTGTTCAAGAAGAAGTGTTCGGCCCAGTACTCACCGTCGAAACATTCCAAACGAAAGAGGAAGCCGTCCAACTTGCTAACGATACGATTTACGGATTGGCTGGTGCCGTTTGGACACAAGACTTGAGTAAAGCAGAATTTGTTGCTGCCCGTTTACGCATGGGAACAGTTTGGATCAATGACTTCCACCCTTACTTTGCGCAAGCACCTTGGGGCGGTTATAAACAATCAGGTATTGGCCGTGAACTTGGACGTGAAGGCATGGAAGAATATACAGAGTTAAAACACATTTTCCGCAATAAACAACCGAAACCGATTAAATGGTTTAAGTAAGAAGTCGATGGCGTACTGATAGATTCTTAAAAAGGTAGCTGTACCATGATTGCTCATGGTGCCTTCCTTTTGCACATTTTGTTAAATTTTTATTTAATAAATAAAACAAACTAAATAAAATATCAATGAGGATAAGTTTTTAGATTCTATAAAACAATCTTCAAGGGGGTAAATGACATGACACAAACATATGATTACGTAATTGTCGGCGGTGGGAGTGCAGGTTCTGTACTCGGTAACCGCCTCAGCGCAGATAAAAATAACAGTGTTCTTATTTTAGAAGCAGGACGAAGTGATTACTTTTGGGATTTATTTATTCAAATGCCTGCCGCGTTAATGTTCCCATCCGGCAATCGCTTTTATGACTGGATCTATTCAACAGACCCTGAGCCGTATATGGACGGGCGCCGTGTCGCTCATGCTAGGGGGAAAGTACTTGGTGGATCAAGTTCAATCAACGGGATGATCTATCAACGAGGTAACCCATTAGACTATGAGAAGTGGGCTTCAGAACCAGGGATGGAAAAATGGGATTTTGCCCATGTCCTTCCGTACTTCAAACGGTTAGAAAAAGCTTTTGGAGCCGATTCTTCCGATGAATACCGCGGGCTTGATGGTCCGATCAAATTAAAACGTGGCCCTGCAACTAATCCGTTATTCCAAGCATTCTTTGAAGCTGGCGTTCAAGCGGGTTATGCAAGAACACCTGACGTCAATGGATTTCGCCAAGAAGGCTTTGGACCGTTCGACAGCCAAGTGCATAACGGTAGACGTGTATCGGCGTCACGTGCTTATTTACGCCCAGTGATGCATCGCAAAAACCTTACAATTGAGACACGTGCTTTTGTGACAAGCATTAATTTCAACGGTAAGAAAGCAGAAGGATTAACATACAAAAAGAATGGAAAAATCCATCACGTCAACGCAGGAGAAGTCATTCTTTCTGGCGGTGCATTCAATACGCCGCAGTTATTACAGTTGGCTGGTGTAGGAGATGCCGAACATTTGCGTTCCGTTGGCGTTGAACCGATTCATCACTTGCCAGGGGTTGGAGAAAATCTGGAAGATCACTTAGAAGTATATATTCAGCACGCTACTCCTGAGCCCGTTTCCATGCAACCGAGCTTAAACAAACTGAAAATGCCTTGGATTGGCTTGCAATGGTTACTTGGTCGTACCGGACCAGCAGCATCCAACCATTTCGAAGGTGGCGGATTTGTCCGTTCGAATGATGAAGTTGACTATCCGAACTTAATGTTCCACTTCTTGCCGCTAGCTGTACGGTATGATGGACAAAAAGCAGATACAAAGCACGGTTTCCAAGTTCACGTTGGACCGATGTATTCCAACTCAAGAGGAAGATTGAAGATTCGTTCCAATGATCCATTTGAGTATCCAAGCATCGTCTGTAATTATTTATCTACCGAAGAAGATCGTCGCGAATGGGTCGAAGCCATCCGTGTTGCACGAGACATTCTTTCTCAGCCAGCGATACAAGGATATAGTTCTGGTGAAATTTCTCCAGGGCCTTCTGTCCAAACAGATGAAGAAATTATCGAGTGGGTTAAGAAAGACGGAGAAACAGCACTCCACCCATCATGCACAGCTAAAATGGGCCCTGCTTCTGACCCGATGGCAGTAGTAGACCCAGAAACAATGAAAGTGCATGGGTTAGAAAATATCCGTGTCGTGGACGCATCCGCCATGCCACGCACAACGAACGGAAATATCCACGCTCCAGTATTGATGTTAGCTGAAAAAGCAGCTGATATTATCCTCGGTAATGAACCGTTGGAACCAGAATATAAAGATTATTATGTTCATGGCGTTCATGCCCCAGATGCAGGGGCAGTTAAGGCGTAAAAATAATCATGAAATAGGAAAGAGACCGCTCTTGTTGAGAACGGTCTCTTTTATTTTTGCAGGGAAAGAAATGAGCTTTAGATTTAGTGTAGCTAAAAGCAATATTATTAATATATTCTAGTTTCTTTTATTTAATTTTGCGGATTTGAATTAATATTAGATAAGAAATCTTCTTTTGTTCTCAATACGTGATTTTGAGCATGTTCGCGAGCGGCTTGTTTATTTTGGTTTATAATTGCCTGTACAATTTGTTCATGTTCTTTAATTGATTTTTCCACTTGGAAATCCACAAAATCCGGGAATTGTGGCTGTAATCCATTCCATAAATCTGAGAGTAATGAAAATAGCCGTGCACTCTTCGAAGCTTTCCATATAAACGAATGAAAGGCTTCATTTAATTCTACATAACTATTACCTTCAGAATGTTTAATTCTATTATGAATTTGTTGAAGTTCATCAAAATGTTCTGGGGAATCACAAGCTCGTTCTGCAGCCATCCCTTCTAGGAATGCACGAATTTCATAGTGAACTTCAATATCTTCTTTTCTCAAGCCAATTACTACAACTCTGCGATTACTCTGAATATTGATAAGCCCTTCTCTGTCTAATACTTGAAAAGCTTCCCTAACTGGCATTCGCGAAACTCCTAATAAATTCGCAATACCTTCTTGCGTAATCTCTTGTCCCTTCTGTAATTTCCCATTATAAACCGAGCTTCTTAGAGAATGAAGAACTTGATCCGTCGTTGATAACTTTTTTATTTTTTTCATAATTATCTTCCTCATTTTGTATTGATATATTCATTATAACTCTTTGACAATTTAAAAATTAACAAATATAATTATTTTATTATTTGGATACAAAATACATTATACAAAATTCAATTGGAGGATTAAAATGTTACCCTTAGAAGGTATAAAAATCATTTCATTAGAACAAGCCGTTGCAGCGCCATTTGCCTCCAGGCAACTCGCTGATTTAGGGGCTCGTGTTATAAAGATTGAAAGACCTGAAACTGGTGATTTCGCGAGAAACTATGATCAAACTGTAAAAGGAATGTCTAGTCACTTTGTGTGGATTAATAGATCCAAAGAATCTCTTACATTAAATATGAAAGCGGATTCAGGTAAATCAATATTTAAAGATTTACTAAAAGACGCAGACGTAGTGCTTCAAAACCTAGCTCCAGGGGCGATGAATCGTTTAGGTTTTAGTAATGAAGAACTTCATAAAATTAATGACAAGTTAATTATTTGTAATATTTCTGGCTATGGTTCTAATGGCTCTTACGTCAACAAGAAAGCCTATGATTTGCTCATTCAATGTGAGGCTGGTTTCTTATCGATCACGGGAACTGAAGAAACACCTTCTAAAGCAGGAATTTCAGTAGCAGATATTGCAGCTGGCATGTATGCATATAGTGGTATCTTAAGTAGCATTATCAAGAGAGCTAGAACCGGTAAAGGAGAAGTACTGGATATATCCATGTTAGAAGCATTAGGTGAGTGGATGGGATTCCCAATGTATTACTCGCTTTATGGAGATAAGGAACCAAAACGTACAGGCTCTCATCATGCAACTATTTATCCTTATGGGCCTTTTCAAACCGCTGGGGAAGAGACTATTTTCTTTGCCATCCAAAATGAAAGAGAATGGGTAAATTTCTGTGAAAATATTTTACATAACCCTGACCTGGCTGTAGATTCTCGTTATTGTAACAATTCGAAAAGAGTTGAGAACAAAGAAAGTTTGCAACGTGAAATAGAAGATGTTTTAAGCACTAAAAGTCTGCATGAAGTTATGAATGAACTAGAAGAAAATAAAATTGCTAATGCTCAATTAAAAAACATTAAGCAATTTGCTAACCATACTCAACTTCGTGAAAGAAAGAGATGGATAGATGTTGAGACACCAGTAGGAAGGATTAAATCACTCCTCCCACCAGCCGCAAATAGTAAAGAAGACATCAAAGTATCTCCTATTCCAGAAATAGGTGAGCACACAAATCAAATATTAACAGAACTAGGTATGGATCAAGATACAATAAAACAATTAAAAGACTCTCAAGTTATATAAAAAGGGCTGATTAATTATGTTAAATAGATCTTTGTTATTTGTACCGGCAGATAAAGAAAAGATGCTCAGGAAAATAAATGAATTACAGGCGGATTTAATAATTATAGACTTAGAAGATGCAGTTAGAGTTGATGAGAAGCATATCGGGAGAGATTTGATTAGGAAATATATTGGCGACTGGGAAAAACCTGTATTTATTCGCGTCAACAGTATAGAAACAAGTGAATTCCAAGTAGACATGCAATTAATCCTGGAAATAAGCAATGCGGTGTCATTACAAGGTGTAATGCTTCCAAAGTCCTCATCAAGACGTAATATTGAAGAGCTTGCAGAACATCTTGAAACAATTGAAAATCAAGGAAGTAGACAATCAAAATTATCGATTATTCCTCTGATTGAGAGTGCTCTAGGAGTGCATAACTCTATAGAAATTGCATCTAGTCACCAACGGGTTATGATGTTAGCTTTCGGTGGTGTTGATTTTACCACCGATATCGGCGCTCAAATTACAGACGGAGAAATGGAATTACTATATGCACGATCAAAAATGGTTATTGCTTCTCGTTGTGCAAATATAAAACAGCCAATTGATACTGTTTATACGAACTTCAAAGACAATGATGGGTTCATTGAAAATTGTATATATGTTAAAGCGTTAGGTTTTGCAGGAAAATTATTAATCCACCCATCCCAAATTAAAGGTGCTAACGCTGTGTTTTCTCCTTCAAAAGAAGAATTTGAATTTGCACAACAATTGGTATCCCAGGCTCTTAAAGAAAAAGGGGCCTTTCAATTAGATGGAAAGATGATAGATAAGCCGATTATTGAGAAAGCTGAGAGGATTCTTAATGAATATGAACTAATTAAATCAAAAAACTAGGGGGATAAAATATGGCGCAACCAGCTCAGAAAAATGATCAATTTAAAATGAACACAAATCCAACTAGAAGTCGAGTAAGTATTTTTAACATTCCCATTGTATGGTTTGCAGTTATAACTGCTTTGGCATTAGTGGCTATGTATACTGATAATTTACCTACAGGAATTATAGGTGGTTTACTCATCATGATGGTATTAGGTGAGTTGTTTGGCTGGATTGGTGATCATACTCCAATCTTAAGGAGCTATCTAGGTGGCGGTGCAATCCTAGCAATTTTCGGTTCCGCTTTTATGGTATATGCTAATCTGATCCCTGATCAGACGGTTACACTTATTACTGACTTTATGAAATCAGGAGGCTTTCTAAACTTTTATATCGCTGCACTAATAACAGGAAGTATACTAGGAATGAACTCTGAAACATTGAAAAATGCTGGTGTAAAGTTTGCCCTACCTCTTCTTGCAGCCGTAGCAGGGTCCATAATTTTAGCAGGATTTGTTGGATTAGTAATTGGTTTCGGTTTTAAAGATGCAATCTTAGTAATTGCAATGCCTATCATGGGTGGAGGTATGGGAGCAGGTGCAATCCCTATGTCCCAGGTTTACTCAGAAATCTTGGGTAATGACCCTTCTTATTATATCTCGATATTGGTGCCTGCATTAGCACTAGGAAACGTCATAGCTATTATTTTCGCTGGATTATTAAATATGTTAGGTAATAAATTCCCTTCATTAACAGGAAACGGACAATTAATGGCTGGATTTGATGTAGAGAATAAAAAGATAACGTATAACATTGGAGAAATGGGAATTGGAGTCTTAGCAGCTTTAACGTTTTATATCATCGGTCAAATGCTTGGTAACTTCATTCCACTTCACCCATATGCACTAATGATCATTTCAGTTGCCGTATTCAAGCTCGCTGGTTGGTTACCACCGATTATCGAGTCCGGGGCAAACCAATGGTATCAGTTTGTTGCAAAAAACTGGACACTTGCACTCCTAATTGGTATTGGAGTCGCTTATACTGACTTGAATGCTGTGATTAATGCCTTAACTCTAGAATACATCTTACTTGTATTTAGCGTGGTGTTTGGAGCAGCCCTTGGAGCTGGTATACTCGGTAAACTAGTCGGTTTCCATCCAATCGAAGCATCTATAACTGCAGGTTTATGTATGGCTAATATGGGAGGAACAGGCGATGTCGCTGTGCTATCAGCTTCCAAACGAATGGAATTAATGCCTTTCGCTCAAATTGCCTCTCGTCTTGGCGGAGCACTCATTTTGTTGATTGCAGGACTAATTGTACCGTTGTTATAGAATATAAGTAGCGGCTATCATCTGATGATAGCCGCTTATGTATTGCTTCTTCCTGAATTCATTCGTCTACTTCACTTATCTCTGAAACAAAAATTATTACCGTCATGGCGTTCACGCCCCAGATTCAGAACTCTAGTAATCTAAGTCATTATTTCCCCGAATTCCCTCTCTTCAAAATATTTATTTGCAAGCGCATTCTACCTATGGCATACTGTGGATTGTAACGCAATTTAAAAACTTCATACGTTATATGTAGGGGAGCTAGTGATGCTAGCTGAGATTGTATTCTTGAAATACTAACCCTTTGAACCTGATCTGGTTGGTACCAGCGGAGGGAACATTTCATTAGAATCATTTACACATAAATGAGATATATTCCTGTGCGCTAAAGGACCACCCTTTAGCGCACTTTTTATTTTGTGTGAGCATGCTGATTATTCTAAAAGGGACCCTTCTCATATAACGAAAACAAATGGGGGTATTTACGTGAAAAAATGGATGAGCATCATTTTGTTTGTAGGAATCGCTTTTTTAGCAGCTTGTGGCCAAAACGATGAAAGTAATGGAAGTGACGAAGAAGGCAATGCTGACCTAACACCTGTAAAATTCGCACTCGATTGGACACCGAATACGAACCACACAGGAATTTATGTCGCAAAAGAAAAGGGCTATTTCGAAGAACAAGGCCTAGATGTTGAAATTTTACTACCTGGCGAAGTTGGCGTGAATCAGCTGCTAGCCGCCGGGAAAGCGGACTTTGGGGTTAGTTACCAAGAAGGCCTTACACAGGCGCGCTCGGAAGGTCTTCCACTCGTCTCCATTACAGCAGTGATGCAGCATAATACAGCCGGTTATGCTTCCCCTGTAGAAAAAGGGATTACTTCGCCAAAAGATTTTGAAGGGAAAAAGTTTGGAGCATACGGTTCTGACCTTGAGAGAGCGATGATGACAACAATCATGAAAAATGATAATGCCGATGTAGAAGAAGTTGATTTCATTACAACGGGGGACTCTGACTTTTTTGTTGCTGTTGAACGAGATGTCGACTTTTCCCTTGTCTATTATGGTTGGACTGGAATTGAAGCAGAACTAAGAGGTGTAGATTTAAATATGGTTTATCTTGCTGACTTTTCCGATAAACTTGATTTTTACACACCGATCCTTGCTACAAATGAAGAAATGATTTCTGATGACCCAGAATTGGTAGAAGCTTTTACACATGCAGCTGTGAAAGGGTATGAGTTTGCAATCGAGCAACCTGAAGAAGCTGCACAAATATTAATTGATGAAGTACCTGATCTTGACCCTGAACTGGTGAAACGCAGTCAGGAATGGCTATCACCTCGGTACAAAGATGATGCCGAACAATTTGGTATCCAAGAAAAAGAAAGATGGCAGAAATTTGCCGACTTTCTATTAGAAAACGACATTATCGATGAAGCAGTAGAAATTGACCAAGCATTTACGAATGAGTTTTTGCCAGAGAAGTAGGTTCATTGATTACAGAAAAATAGGAGTGGTTTTATGGCAAATGCATTGCTAAGTATTCAAATAATTCCTAAGGTCGATGATCAAGATTTATATTCATATGTAGACGAAGCAATTGCTGTAATCGAGGCTGCAAATGTGAAATACAGCGTACATCCACTGGAAACAACGATGGAAGGCGAACTGTCGGAGCTACTACAAATCGTGAAGAAAATGAATGAAAAAATGTCAGCGTTAGGTGTTCCAAGCGTCATCTCCCAAGTTAAAATTGCTTACCGGCCAGAAGGGATTACAATGGACGAACTCGTGGAGAAATACGAATGAATACAAGTGTCCTGAAAAAAATTTGGAGACCATTCCTTGCCATCTTATTATTTATCGGGCTATGGGAAGTAGCGACACGACTTTTTTCCATTGAGGAATGGCTACTCCCTGCCCCTTCCGATATTGTGATGGAAGCTCGAAGTGTTATTCCGACATTTTTACCGCATCTACAATCAACCGTAACCTTATCTGTTTCAGGCTTTCTCATCGGGACGACAGTCGGTTTAGGGGTGGCGACGATATTACATCTCATGCCGAGAGTTCGAGAAACGTTTTTTCCTTTTATTATTATTTCTCAGAACATGCCGATTATCGTTCTGGCCCCGTTACTAGTAATCTGGTTCGGATTCAATGCGTTACCTAAGTTAATTATCATAACGCTAGCCTGTTTCTTTCCGATTGCCGTTTCCGCCTTAGGTGGGTTTACGCAAACAAACCGGGAGTTGGTCCACTATATGAAAATGATGGGTGCGAATAAAGCTCAGTTATTCTGGAAATTGGAATTGCCACATGCCATTCCGTCGATTTTTTCAGGATTAAAAATCGCAGGAACATACAGCGTCATGGCAGCTGTCGTATCCGAATGGCTAGGTGCACAAAAAGGAATTGGGGTATTTATGACACTTGCCGCTTCTTCGTATCGAACATCACGCGTATTTGTAGCCATTATCGTTGCAATGATCATCAGCTTAGCCTTTTATGGACTGATTCTATTATTGGAGAAGTTTTTCATTCGCTGGCAGCAGAAGGGGGAAAACAATTAGATGTTGGAATTACGTCATGTGAGTAAGTCATTTGGAAATAAACAAGTTCTACAGGAAATTTCACTTCATGTAGCGAATGGAGAGTTTGTTTCAGTAATCGGTCCCTCTGGAAGTGGAAAAAGTACGATGTTTAGTCTGATTGGAGGCCTTCTTGAGCCAGATGCTGGTGAGATCTATTTAAGTGGAGAAAATATAACCAATAAACGCGGATTCATTAGTTATATGCCACAGCAAGCTTCCTTGTTTCCATGGAGAACGATTATCGAAAATGTGTTAGTCGGGCAGGAACTACAAGGAAAGAAAGATTACGAACGAGCTGAAGCCATGTTAGAAAGAGCAGGACTCGGTGATGTGATTCATGCGTATCCTCATGAGTTATCCGGTGGCATGAAACAGCGGGTCGCTTTCATCCGTGCTTTGTTAAGTCCACAATCATTGATGCTGCTCGATGAACCGTTCTCGGCTCTTGATGAGTTTACAAGAACCGATATGCAAAAGTGGCTTTTATCCATTTGGGAGGATGACGAACAATCGATTCTCTTTATTACCCATAATATTGACGAGGCATTATTTCTGTCGGATAAAATTATTATCCTATCCGTCAACCCTGCAGAAATTAAAGAAGTCATTGAAGTCCCATTCAAGAGACCACGAGATGAAGAATTATTGCTTTCAGAAGAATTTCTTCAGTGGAAAAGAAAGATTATGGATGTCATTCAATATTAAACAGATCAATGAGGAGGAATGATGATGCAAAATCAATCTTGTAGTAATCAAACCGTTAGCGCGAGTTTTTCCATTCACCCGATGAGTGATGATTTTAAGGACATCATTCTCGGCGCGTTAGATGAAGTCGATACATCAAACGTCTGGTTGGAAACAGATGATGTTTCAACCAGTGTACGCGGGATGTCCACTCATGTTTTCGACGTAACAAAAGCGTTATTTATACATGCGGCAAAGACCGGGAAACATGTTGCATTCCAAGCAACTTATATGTGTGGATGCCCAGGAGATCCCGGTGAAAACACTAACCTTGAGGTTGATGAAATCCCGCTGAACAAAGAAAAAGTAGAAGATACAAAACAGTACGTTGCAGCGAAGTTCTCCCTCTACCCTTTAGGTGGCGGAGATTACATGGACCTTATTTTTCAACAAATCGAAGCAATGAAAACGTTTGTTACTGTTTCTTCTGCCCCTGTAGCAACGCGCCTAGAAGGTGAAGCAATCCAAGTATTCAATGGCTTGGAAAAGGTATTTAATGCGACGGTTGAAGGTGGATCTAGTCATACCGTCATGACCGTTTCTATTTCAGCGAATAGTCCGTCGCATACAGATAAAGTGTAAGCTCATCGTAATTAGAAAAGAGACCAGAGACCACGAGATAGTGTAATCTAAACTGTGTAAGTAGAAGAACGTTCGGCTTCTACTTGCCGGCTTGGTTTTTTTATTTACTTAGAATGATTATATATATAATTGAAGAAATTTAAATGACGGAATTAAGCGTAATCCTAAATCAGTGAATTGGGGCTAGAGGATGAAGTAATTTCATTCCGCGGCCGAGTCGTGTACTGGCTAAACCAAAGTGCACAGTTGCCCGTTCTAATCCTACATTTACTATAACAGAAGCTTAACCATTGATTAGACATGTAGTAACTATTACACTCATTATAGAATTTAAATATATAACAACTTGAAAGAGATTGTAATATACCGATCGAACTTTTCACATGACTGCAAGATTGGAGGCTTCTATGATTAGTTTACAGAATGTTACCAAACGATACGGCGCGTTTAAAGCGATTCAATCCATATCATTAAACATTAAACCTGGGGAAATCCACGGTATTATTGGCTCGAGTGGCGCAGGAAAATCTACATTATTGCGTATGATGAATTTACTTGAAAAACCTGATGAGGGCGATGTCATTATTAACAATAAAAAAATCAATCATTTAA
The DNA here is from genome assembly GCF_018967645.1 of Allobacillus halotolerans. Classification (GTDB taxonomy): domain Bacteria; phylum Bacillota; class Bacilli; order Bacillales; family Alkalibacillaceae; genus Allobacillus; species Allobacillus halotolerans. Next base: position 46,551 of record NZ_JAHLZF010000003.1, read on the forward strand.
AAGGCAAAGAGATTCGAAATATACGCCAGTCGTTAGGCATGATTTTTCAAGGATTTCATTTAGTCGGCAACAAAACGGTTTTTGATAATGTCGCTGTGCCATTAGAAATTGCCAAAATAGCAAAAAAGAACCGAACAGAACGCGTGATGGAGAGCTTGCGTTTCGTCGGTCTTGAAGCCTATAAAGATAAGTATCCTAGACAACTTAGTGGGGGACAAAAACAGCGTGTCGCTATTGCACGTGCCATTGTTAATAATCCTAGCGTTTTGTTATGTGACGAGCCAACATCATCACTTGATCCAACAACGACAATGGAAATACTTGAGGTACTAAAGCAAATTAATCAGCAACTTAACGTAACCATCATCATTGTGAGTCATGAGATGGAAGTCATTAGAAGCCTCTCTGAGCGAGTAACAGTGATGGAAGATGGTCAAATTTATGAGGTAGTAGAAATAGAGCCGACAGGTGTAAATAAAAGTAAGAAAGGGGCAGCAACATTTGTCGAACAGCTGAAGTCAGGAGGTGATTCCAATCCTTCCTGAAGTATTAGTGGAGTATCAATCTGAGATTTGGGAGTCGATTGTCGAATCATCTATTATGGTAGGTTTTTCAGTATTAGCGGCATTGTTAGTTGGACTACCCATTGGAACATTTTTATTTCTATGTCGTAAGGGACAATTACTAGAGAACAGACTCGTTTTTTCATCTTTAAATTTACTCGTGAACATTATTCGTTCATTCCCATTTTTACTACTCGTAATTTTTATGATCCCATTTACGCGATTTGTTATGGGAACTGCAATAGGTACAGCTGCCGCAACACTTCCTATGATGGTGATTGCCATTGCACACTACTCACGACTTGTGGAGCAATCCCTACTCGATGTACCAAAGGGGGTGATTCAAGCAGCTGTCTCGATGGGAGCATCCGTTAAAGATATTATTTTTAAGTTTTTATATGTTGAATCACGTTCTGCCCTCGTTTTAAGTATGACGACATCCACAATTAGTTTTATTTCCTATTCAACGATTATGGGGGTTGTCGGTGGTGGCGGAATTGGGGACTTTGCCATTCGATATGGTTATTTACAATATCGAACAGATTTAATGGTTTATATCATTATCATTATCGTGATATTTGTACAAATTATCCAATATTCAGGGATAACCTTAGCAAGAAAAATAGATAAAAGGTAGAAAGAAGGGAACAATCTATGAAAAAATCACTATTAGTAATTATGATCGCTCTCGTAACATTTCTAGTTGCATGTAGTGGCGATGATCAAACAGATAATAATGCAAATGAAGAAAATGACGTACAAACATTAAGAGTTGCAGCTGTTGAGTCACCAATGACAGATGTTGTAGAAATTGCAAAAGAACTTCTCGCCGAAGATGGTATTGAGGTAGAAGTTGTTGAGATGGGCGATTACATACAGCCAAATGAAGCACTAAAAAACAAAGAGATCGATGCAAACTTTTCACAACATGTACCATTCATGCAACAATTTAATGAAAATGCCGATGGTAACTTAGTTGACGTTCAACCGATTTATTTTGCTAACTTCGGCCTTTATGCAGATGGATATGAAAGTATTGATGAATTACCAGATGACATAACAATTGGTATTGCCAATGACCCATCTAATGTGGATCGTTCTTTACGCTTATTAGCATCCCATGGTTTGATTGAGCTAAATGAGATTGACGGAGAGCAATATGGATTAGATGATATTATCGATGAATCACACAACTTCAGTTTTGAACAAACAGAAATTGCTTCGTTATCACGTTTATATGAAGATGTGGATGGAGTTATTATGAACCCAACACATGCGAGCCATTTAGATTTAACACCAGCTGATGATGCACTTATCACAGAAAAAGAAGATAACAAATTTGCGATTACATTAGTAGCCCGCGAAGATAATGCGGATTCTGAATTAATTCAAAAGTTAAGGGAAGCAATGACAAGTGAAGAGGTAAGAGAGTTTCTAACGGGACGTGAAGGAGAATCAGCTGTACCGGCATTTTAATAAGAAAATCTCATTTATTTAGAAGTGTACCGAGAAAGTAGGTACGCTTCTATTTTGATTCGTAGTAGAAACATACGCGGAAGTGATCATACAATTATTTCTTCAGATTATTATTTTCAATAAATTTATCAAAGTCGTTAGAGGTATTTTGAACAATGCGAAGTTGTGTAACCGTCAAGTAGAAATGAACATTTTCTGCTCATTAATTTTGAACACTTTTCTCTTGAAACAAAGGTTGCCTATATTTAATTCGATGACTGGCCCCATTTAAATGAACAACCTCTGAGCGATGGAGGAGGCGATCTAGGATCGCCGTTGTTATTCCTTGGTCACCAAGCAGCTCTCCCCATTCATCAGGTCCTTTATTCGACGTTAATATGATTGAGCTCCGTTCGTATAGGTGATTGATTAAATGAAAGGATTAAGTTTAATTGATCAGGAAACTCACGAACTCAGTTACAATGTTGAAAACGTGGTTGCTTATCTTAAAGCCGTGAAAAAATGCATTTACCATAGCAGGAACAAAGAATGGAAAGTCTCATGGATGCGGTAATACAGCTATGAGTTAACAGACGATAGTCAAAGTTTGCTACTGATTGAAGCGGGTGCTGAAATATAGTGAGCACTCGCTTTTTTTAATTTTTATGTTTTTTAACTCCTCTATTGTCAATAAAAAAACCTAGAACAATAACAATCCAAATATACGGTTCAGTTAATGAAATCCCGGCTTGTGACTCCCCTCCAGCTATTGAGAAAATAATAATTAGCGATATCGTATAAAAAATTAGGAACCTACCAAATTTATTTGAGCTTTCATCTGTATCTACAATTTTACTTAGAAACCCTGCGATAATTAGCAATATTAATGCAAACCAAAATACTTGGGAGGACCAGTCCGGCAAATTAGGTTGCGGAAAGAAATCTAAAAACAATGCAGTAGTAAATATTGCAATTAGAGTAATTTCAATGATTTTTAGGATTGTCTTCATATAACGGTTCTCCCCAACTCATAATCACGTGTTTTTAAAATGAAGAAGCAGCCAACAAAGCTGCTTCTCCCACAATTGCCTACTCCATTTCCCTCAGTAACGAAGGATCCAACTGACTTACCGAACTTTGACCTGTCAATCCTAACGTAATATCCAAATCAGCAAGCATATTTTGCATGACTTCTTTTACGCCTTTTTGACCAGCAACCGCTAAACCATACATCAATGGCCTTCCGACAAGTACTGCTTTTGCTCCGAGTGCCATTGCTTTTATAATGTCCGACCCGCGCCGGATTCCACTATCCATTAATACCGGTACTTTATCTCCCACAGCTTCTACTACCTTAGGAAGTGCATCCAGTGCTCCGACCGCACCATCCACCTGGCGTCCACCATGGTTGGACACAATGATGCCATCGACACCCTTCTCTACAGCAAGCTTAGCATCACTTTCATGTAAAATACCTTTTAGAATGATTGGTAGATTTGTATGTTCACGCAAAAAGTCGATATCATCCCACGTTAAGCTTGTATTACCAAATACTTTCGTCCAATGCATAACGGCAGCTTGAGGATCCTCTTGTGGTGATTTTTCTAACTTAGACAGAAAAGCCGGATCGGTGAAGTAATTTCCTACTCCCTCACCTGCTAAGAATGGTAAGTATACATTTTTTAAATCATACTCTCGCCACGCCATCATTGGTGTGTCCAATGTCACCACAATAGCAGAGTATCCAGAATTTTCGGCGCGTTTTAGGAAACTTGCCGCAATCTCAGGGTCTCTACTCCAGTATAGTTGAAACCAACGTGGAGCATCTCCCATCGCCTCTGCGATCTTTTCCATCGGCACACTAGAGGCTGAACTTGCGATATAGGGAACACCCATTTCAGCGGATGCCAGTGCCGAGCCAATTTCCCCTTCTTCATGAATGATCGATTGAACGCCGATTGGTGCTTGTAAAATAGGGAACGGATACTTCTGACCAAAAAGGTCAACCGATAGATCACGTTGATCCACATTTCTTAGCATGCGTGGAATAACTTCTCGATTTGTAAACGCTTTCAAATTTGCCTGCATTGTCTTTTCGCTTCCTGCCCCACCCGCAATATAATAATAAGGACCATCTGCTAATTTCTTACGGGCTAGTTCTTCCCACTCCTCAAGTATGACTGGAAATCTGTCAGGATCCGGGTTTTGCATCGTTGAATAAATTTGATACTGAATCTTATTTCCGATATTCTCCAATGTACTTATCCCCCTTTTTATTGCTATATACCTATTCTAATATAGTATATCACGGATATGTGGGAATTTTCTAACTTTTGGCGATTTTCCACATGGAGTGTAATATCTTGAGTTAAAATTTGATACAATTCTGCGATAGCTTTTTGGGTCACTCAATCGGTCTCGTTCTATTACACCATTTATATGTTGATTATCTTAACAACAACAGAACTAATGTTCTTGTTGAATTGGGCCGTAGAAAAATATAAAAGGCGTATGTATGTTGGTAGCAGGAGGGGATCAGATGTTAATTGAAAAATATGTGTTCATCGATTTTAAAGACTTTTGTAAAAAACACTTCAAAAAGAATCGAGAAAGTAAAAGTATTGAGTTTTTACAGGCATTAAAGGAGTACGATCGATCACTTTTCCGGGCCATTGAAAAAACGGTTGGAAAACGAAAAATGAAATCGTATATCGGTCGTTTGTTACGTAGCATTAGAGGTGAAGGGTGGCTTTCCTATGAAGAAAAAACGTGGATCACAAAACCGAAGTGGGGATATTGCACTTATTGTTTCACTCCATTAGATGTTATCTACCTCATTGACATCGATCATCACCAATATTGTGATACGAATTGCTTTGATGATCACGAGGCAGTTTCTCATTACGATAGTTATGCAGATGATTATGTGTTCTTATTTTGGGATTTTGAAAAATTGAAAGAAAGATATTCTTATTTTTTGAACGGATCTTTTCCAAAAAACTTTAAGACACATTTGGATCTAATGATCATTGTGAGAGATATTCATAACGTTCTTTACAACGATGATTATTCAGATGTTTTATGGAACGGTGGAGACGATGGCCCTGTCGCAAGAGAAATGAATCGAATGATCACGATATTAAAGAGCGATGCGGAAAAATTAGAGAAATTAACGGAACAATGTAAACAAAAACTTCCCGAGACTAATGAACGCTTTGCAATTGTGGTCAGTGACTCAATCATGCGGAGAAGAAAAAGACCTGAAGTGTTGCGAGACTTCATCCATAAACACCGCAAATACCGCGATAAAGAAAATAAAAATAAATGGATAACGAATGATCCGATGCAACGATTGAATTGGCATGATGATTTAACTGCTATTGAGGAGTTAGAGTCCGAAGTTTCAATTGTCAATGAAATCAATTGCCCTGACTGTAATCAAATGATTAGTAGTGATGAAAATACCTACCGGGTGCCTGATGGCTATTATTATTGTGAAGATTGCTATCAGGAATTAGATTTTTACTACAAACTTAAGGAGGAATGGCTGTGATTGAAAAAGTAGTGTGGTATGAACCCTTACTCGAAACCAAGCTTTACGAAGGAGAAGCAATGGATCAAAAAATGCATGGGTACGGCAAACTATACTACCCGGAGAATGTTAATGATCCGGAGAATCAGCCCTTACGTTACGAAGGTTACTTTCACCAGGACATCATGCATGGTTTTGGAACCCTTTATCGACGTAATGGAATAAAGATTTATGAAGGCGATTGGCATCAAGGTTTGTATGAAGGGTACGGCAAACTATTTAATGACCTTGGTAAGATGACTTACGAAGGTGAATTTAAAAATGGCTTGAAGCTAATTGATTTTGAAGCAAGGAAAGAAGGGATTCACCAAGAATACTACGATAACGGCGTATTAAAATACAACGGAGAATGGAAAGATGGCTATAAGAACGGATATGGTAAAGCGTATTGGCAAGACGGCACGTTGTGGTATGAAGGTGAGTTCAAAGATGATAAGCCACATGGATATGGGAAAATGTATTATTATTCTGGAATACTTCGTTATGAAGGACAGCTTGAAGACATGCAGTATGTCGGGTGGGGAAAAGAGTATTTTAAGAATGGGGACTTGAAATTTGAAGGAACCCAGAAAAAGAACCCCCGCTTCTTCTATGGCGTAAGGAGTTACGAGGTCGGTATTCTATATGATGAAGATGGGGAGATTCGTTATGAAGGGAGGTTTTGATGTTATTGAAATTGAGGAAACATCTACCCTATTGATTCAAATTAAGTGTTACGATTCTAATTTTAAGTTTAATTTTAAAAATTCTCTTGAGCATGAAGTTTGAAACGGTATAGTTATGATATAATATAAATATTCAGTTATCACACAAGAGAGTAATACATATTTGTCATAAAAGACCAAATAAACTAAGAACCAACTAATTTAGGTTTTTAAAATATTCAATATTTTAAATGAAAACAATTCATTATAAACTCTATACAAACTTTTATGAGGTAATGAATATGGAACAGATCGATTTTATGAAGGAAGCTTATGGAGAATTATACAAAATAGAGATTTCATTACGTATTCTAATTCACGAAGTAATGACAGAAGAATATGGACCTGGCTGGTTAATTAAAGCACCTGTTTCTATGGGTTATCGACCGTATCAGAAACCACTCAGTTCTTTTTATTATCATGAACTTATCTCTCTTTTATCGTCCTACCCTTGTTTAAAACAAATATTTCGAGAAGATTGCATTCTTCTATTAAGAAATACTATATCCATTCGAAACAATATAGCACACTGTAAATCTATTCAGAACGATGAATTTAAAAAATTAGTATGTGCGTTGAAGGAAATAAAGGAAATTACAAATGTTAAAAATAGGTCCTTCAGTGTTAACTCTGAAGAACTTTTAAAAATTATGTCCAAGTAGTCATTGATTTTTTGAACTTTTGTTAATTCACTATGTATTGACCGAACTACATGCCAACCCCAAAAAGTGGATCTGCAAATTTGCCTATAGTGTATGTAGAAACAGCTTTAAATTAAAAGTGTATTCCAGAGATGTTTTTAATCCTTGCGCATTCTACCTTTTCTAATTTTCCCCTATCTCTAAAAGAATAAATTCAAAAGTGTTAGATAATGATTCTCAATCTTTTGTAATGTCAACTTGAGTGGATAAAATACCAAATATGTTTTTTAATACCGACTTTTTCTTAAAGCGTCTTAATTTAAAATAGTACCTTACCATAATTATTCTTCTCAGTCTTATTTAAGTATCCAAAAAGAGTAGAAATTATCATCTGCTCTTTTTGGATATAAATAATTTTATTAGGCTGATAAGGATGAACTCCATTGCTCAATCACTTCTTCGATACTTGATAACCATGCTGTTGAATCATTTCCTGCCGCGTTACTTTTGTTATAAATATTGGATAAGAGACTTTGTAAGTCTTTATGATTTATCCTTATACCCTTTGTATTCAATTCTTTAACTTTTTTCAATACATTTACGTATTGTTGTATTGTTAGTGGAACAATCTTTTGAATTCTTCCTTCATATCCCAATTTCACACTCATCCAAAATGTATTTAATGTATCCCGGTGAATATTTGGGGCTAAAAATAAGCAGTAGTTATCCAAGGATTTATTTTGATCTCTATTCTCAAACTCCCTTAGATGCCTCATAATTGGTTGTCCCTCATTAAACCACTGATCTCTTCCTCTAAGAAGGGTAACTTCACAAATCATACCGAATGAGGAATACCTACACTCTATATCTGGATTATTACCGGCAGCAGTAAACAATGGAAGGTTGTCATCTCCTACTGAATAGTTAGGTGAAATTTCTTTCGCATCATCTATGGCCATTAAAGATAAAGTAGTATAATATTCTAAGTTTAACGGGTCTTGTCCACTAATTTTTCGTTTTCTTGTGGCCAATTCTGTTAACTTTTCAATATATAAATCAATATTTTCTAAATTACGTTCTTTTAAAATTGCTAAGTCATTATTAAGAGTTTTAATAATACCTCTTAACTTTGTTATTTCTTGGTTATAATCATTTATACTACTCATTTCAACTTTAGACAATTCAAAATCATGAAGGGCTTGATTTCGATATTGATTTTTAATATCGTTTTGTAGGAGCCTTGCCTGAACTAATAAATTGTTATAAACTGATTTTAAATCCTCTAAGTTTTCCCACGGAAGGGCAGGTTCATCGATATTGGCCATGTAAGTTAAATAATCTTCAGCACTCTTAAAACTTAATGCCCGTCCATCAAAGTTCTCAAGAATTCTTTTAATTTCTACTGTTCGAGTGGGAGCTAAATCTACATACCTCCCATTACCTCTATAATAAAATAACTTTGTTTGTCTAAAATATCTTATAGCTGAATCTCCGTAATCATGTAGGTTATTGACCTTGGTTTCTACTTTTTTCTGTTCATTTGGATTCAGCTTAAAGACTTCGATAGCAGTTTCTTCGAACCTTCTTTCAACATACCGTTGCGCTTCATTTCTATCTCGGGACCTTTTTTCTTTTCTAAACTCAATAATTTGAGATACTCGATCACTTATATCTCTATAATCAATTAAAGTCGTTAAAAATAATGAAAACTCCTCTTTTGATACACCGACCGGATTATTACCAAGATTTCTCCACTCTATATTAACTTTATTTATAACATGCATGACTGCAGTAAAAGGAACAATATTAAAATTCTTATATCCTTTATCAATTGGATTTGGTAGTTGCCATTTCATAAAGTACCTAAAAAACACATTCACTAAATCTATTTCACCATCTAAGAACTTTTTCCCTAATTCAGTTATCTTCACTGTGCCCATAGATTCTTTAGCAATTGCTAAACCCATTTTTGTGATGTTGCTAACTGCTGTTCTACCTCTCATTGCATAGGCCATTTCTTGATTATTATTAAAACTCTTGTTTTCATAGAATACTTGACTTAATATATCTTTAACTTCGGCCACAGAAAACTCTTCTGGATCTTCATATTTTTGTTTATAGTAATCCGAAATTCCGTTAGGCAGATATAGTTTTGTTTTTATTAATTCCTTAAAGAACAGTGCTTGTGTATCTGGGTCAAAAGTTTCCCCTTCAAATCTTGAAAGAACCCTTAGAAATAATATAATTCGTTCTGGGTTTCTTACTGTGGTACTAATACTCCATGTGCCCGGCATATATTTCTCCCCTTTAGATAAATATGTTAGAAAACTCAGCGCCATATTTTTGTTTCTTATTTTCACTGAAATTATCGAAAAAACTTTCATCATACTCTGCTTTTTTAAAGTCTGAAAAATAATCATTATTTTTCGAACTATAATGATTCATATCATGTAACCAACCAAGGAATACATGTCTACTCATGCAGTATTTTGTCTCAGCAGTAATACCCTTATTTATATCTAAACCTTTTACTTCTATTAAAGAGACTTTTTCATTTAAGTTATCACTGTAATTAACCAAAATAAGTCTGCCTCCAAGATGCTGACTTATATTCCAAAGGGAAATATACTTTTGTTTATTATCATTCCATCTATTAGTCCAAGAATACCTCATCGGATGGGCCTTAATATTGTTAATATATTGATTTTCCCTTTTTAAAAATTCATATACTATATATTCATTTGTTGATGGTACAAACTGAAACAAATCCAAATCAAAACCTTTGGTACTGTCACCATTAAGTAAATCCTTAGTTAGTATAAGGCCGTTATCATCTTGAAATTGATCGTTATTATACAGAGATTTTAATAATCCATTTACGTAACTATCAATGTTAGCATCTCTAGCCGCACCTAAGCCCTTTGAATTACTTTGACCATCAATATTATTTAATCCTCTAAACCATTGTTGTAATTGACTAAAATTAAGAATGGCTCCAATCGTTTTGCTAACAAATGGGTCTAATTCAATTCTTATGTATTTATTTAAATCTCTTTGATAAAAGATAAAAACCCTTATTGCGTGTTGAAAACTCAATAGAAAATTTACCTTTTTCTGTTCTACTTCACTAATCATGTTAAACAGTCTTTCCCAAAATTGTTGCTGGGTAGGTAACTGATTATCTATAGTCAGCATATTGATATCGGTTACTTCCATAAACTCAAAGAAATAATACTTTTGATTTGTATGAGCAAACTGAACCCTGTCGATTGTGTACAACATATATCATCTTCCTTTACAGAATCTAACACCCTATTACCATCATAATCCATATTTCCTATTTGTTAAACAGTTTCCAGTAAAAATATGCAAAAAAACTCCCTTAATATCATAAGGAAGGTAATCTATTAATACTATAATTTGTTATTAAAACTTCTGATGTTTTTTTGGTTTTTTCTTTAATTTGGTAATTTGAGTTTCTGTAGTTATAATCTAAGTAATTTATTTCATATTTACTTGCCCATTTTTTTAGAATATTGTTTTCTCTTCCTTTATGTTCAAGCACATTCGACAAGGCAAATTTCACACCTTTTACATCTAAATCATCCAATAATGCTAGCAGTTCATGTTCTTCCGTATCAGTCCAACCATTTTGCTCATTATAGGTTGCCGTTGAAATTAGGTAAGGTGGATCTGCGTATAAGAAATCTCCTTGAGTAAGTTCAATATCAATTTCACGAAAATCGCCTAACTTAAATTCGATATCTTTATTTTTAATTACATCAATAAAATTACTTAAGTTTGATTGAATTCTTTGATTAAAATCCCTCTTGCCAACAGGTATATTGTAATGGCCCTTTTTATTAAATCTTATTTGATTATTAAATCCGTAAACCGTCAACAGGTAAAATACAAGGTCATGATATACATCATCTTTTAAACGATTATTGTAATCCTCTCTTAACCTCAAAAATCTGTTTTTATTAAATTCTGCAAGTCCCTTTCCTGACTCACAATTGTAAGAATTGTAACCATATTTTTCAGTATCCGTTAAATCATATTTTGAGATAATACCAAAGATACTGTTGAATATATCTTCCTTCTCTGTGTTTTTAAGGGTATGGAATAATCTTAATACTTCCCTTTGCTTATCAATTCCAATCATTTTCCCTTTTGCATTAACATTTATTGCAACATTTGCTCCTCCACAAAACAAATCAACAAAATTATTTATTTTGTTCGGAAATAGAGGAACTATTTGATTCAATAATTTATGCTTACCACCTGTATAATTTAAACATGACTTAAAATACTTCATTTCAGTTTGTAACACTTTTATCACCTACTTATTTCACAAAGATAAAGTATTTCCTTATGATCTTCAATTTTTGTCTTTCCAGTAGTGTAGACTTGGAAATCAGTATCGAATGTTTTTACCTTACCTCTTGTTTCAAGTATCTCAATAATTTCTTCAGCGGATATTTTAGCATTCGAACGCCCAACACCCTTTTGTGCCATGTTGTTATAAGATACTAGAATATATTTACCATTAATATTGGTAATTAGGTCTTCAAATGCCTTAGTAGCCTTCATAGTACAATAATCGCTTTTAATATGGGAGCGATTAATCATTTTTTTAGCCACTCCAGATACTTCCGGTTCTTGCCATTCTGCGATATTCTCCAATAAATGGTATGCATCTCCATATTGTCGTGAATTATAAGGGGTATCAATATATACTAAATCCGCACTAATTTCTCTGACCAACTCATTAGCGTCCATATTAAACACGCGATTCTCTCTATTTAGTTTGTCATTTACATCTGGTACTAAAAGTTTAATCTCTCTCAAAGAATCTAACTTCCTCCGATAAGCATCGTAATGACCAACCGTATTTGCCACTTTATCCATAGCATAAAGCAATGAGGTTATAAGAATAGCCTTTTCACGATAATTTATTTCCTCAGATAGCATTTCAATTTGTTCTCTTATATAACCAATTTTCATTGCATTATATTCACTGAAGTAAGTTCCTCCAAAGTTTTTAGATACATAGTTTTCTTCTTGTGGTTCTGAGTTATTAAACATGGATATTAACTTTTCTATTTTGTCTTGGTCAATACTTTCAGAACTAAACCAAGTTAAATATGCTAAGTAATTAGAATACAAAATATCATTTACAATAATTTCTTTCCCCGCTCTATTAAACCTATCTGCAACTACACCAGTTCCTCCAAAGATATCTGCAACAGATTTAATATCCTCACAATTTTGTTCGACTACCTTCCAAATAAATTCTAAAAGTTTATATTTGCTTCCCAAATATCGCCTGTTCTTTATTTGTAGCCTTTGATTAATCTCCACTGGAAGAGACAATTGTTCTTCTTTTCTTTTTATATTAGAATCAATTTCTTCTATATGTTGTTCCGTCCACATTCTCCAGCCTCTCCAATCTTTATCCGGTTCAGAGATTTCACCAAACTTAATCCAGTTATATAGGGTTTGCCTCGTTAAATTAAACTTTTCTAATATCTCTTTAGTTCTAACCTCTAAAGTCATTTTATCACCCCAAATAAGGCATCAACGCATCACTATAATTTTACTATTTAAATTATATCATTTTTAAATCGGTAAATAAACTTTTTTATACTGTCTTCCTTATAATTAGGAGTGATATAATGTGAGAATAATAAGAAATTGGAGATTTGGAGTGTATTGTTGTGAATTTACCAAAGTTTGATCATAACAAGGGGAGTAAAGGGGTTAATCTTGTAGAAAAGAAAGTCATGGATGAATTGGGTTGGATATTCAGAGAACAGCCTACACAAGATTACGGAATTGATGGACATATAGAGGTTGTTGATGATGAATATGTAACAGGTAGATTAATTGCTGTACAAATAAAGGCTGGAAATAGTTATTTGAATGAAGAATCAAACTCCGGTTATGTTTTTAGGGGAAAGATTGAACATTATCATTACTGGAGCAATCATTCATTACCCGTTCTATTGATACTATGCGATTTAGAAAAAGAAATTTGTTATTGGGAAAAAATAAGCGAAGATAACGTTCAATTCACATCTGACTCAAATTGGAAGGTTGTTATTCCTAGCATTCAAGTAATTACTAGAGCAGCCGTTAGTACATTGAAAGAAATTGCAGAAAATACAACCGAATATGGGAGGCGGCTAAATCAATTAGTTCTTGCTCGAAGATGGATGGATGAACTACGAGAGGGAAACAAAGTGATTATTGAATCAGATGAGTGGATTAATAAAACATCTGGTAGAGGGTCAATATTTGTGAAAATTATTGATAGTCGGACAGAAGAAGAGAAAACAGTCCTAGAATGGCCAATGGTATCTTTTCCGTTCCAGAGTTATGAAGATGTATTTCCTAATTTATTTCCATGGGCACACATAACAGTAGATGAAGCCTTTTATGAGGAATATGATGAAGCGGAATTCCTTTCTGAAAATGCAGTATGGGATAAAGAAGCGGGAGATTATATCGTATTTGGAGAGTATCAAGAGTGGAATAGTAATAGGCCTAAAATAAGACCATATACTACACATTCCGGAGAAGTGGCATCTTATAGATTATGTCTAGAGTTAAATCAATTAGGGAATTCTTTTCTAACCTTAGATAATTACCTTAGAAGTGGTTTGCAAAATATCAGTGACGATAACACCAAAAATATAGATCCTACTAGATGGTTCTAAGAGATACATTATCTTCCTTTATGTCTCTCTTTAAAAAAAATCTATATTATCTAGACTTTTAAATTCCTCAATGTTAAGAGTCATTGTATAGATAATAAAGTTACTGTTTACAAAATAACAAATTAGTAATTCGTGACGAAGATAGAAAGGATGTGCAGAATGAGTAAGAATCAAGAATACCAAGATAACATAGAGCAAAGATGCTTGGATTTAGTAATAAACAACATAAATAAGAAAGATTGTTTTGGTATGTCAAATCAACAGCATATTGAATTACAAAAATGGTTAAAGGCTGCTAAGCCTAATCAGAATAGTAATGAATTTCCAGATTTTATATTTGAAGATGGCTTTATAGAACATTTTGCAGTTACTTCATCATCAGAGGGAAGAAAAGGGGCAAAACAAAAACAAGAATCTTTGATTTTAAAAAGGAAGAGTGAAACTGCTTTTTTTAGTAATCTTGATAATAGTGAAGAAGATACGCTAGTAAGTAATTCATTTTCTCGCCCATTTGAACAACACACACATCTTAATATTGTAAATTCAATAAAGAAAAATTGGCTAAAACATATAAAAAGTTATGAGAAAAAAATGTCTTCATCTAAACATGGTATTTTTCTACTAGATTATATAGATATTAATATTCACACTGCAATTAGCAGAGAAAATGAGCCAGCAGAAATTTTCAAGTCATATAGAATAAGTGCAGATAAGAAATTATTAGAGTGGATATATACATTTAAAGAAAAAATTGAATACCTAATCTTGAGTAATCCTCACTCAATTGAAGTAATAAGAATAGACCAAATACTCAACATTTTAGAGAGCATTCCCAGAGTTACATATGCACCTATTATAGGAATGGAATCTCACAAATATATAGGCTTTAAAAAGAAGGGAGATATTTAGAAACATAAGGCAGAAGTGCTACATTCTTATGATCGTAATCACTGTCCCCTATGATTTTTGCTATAATTGCCTTAAACGAGGAGGGGATTATGGCAAATCAATACGCTGAGTTCTACAAGTGTGCACTACAGGTAAATCCTTACGACTACATAAAATATAGAGGGGAAGAACATCAATTTGAGGAAGCAAAGTACAACCATGCAATATTCGAAAACTGTTTGAAAACAGGTATTAAAGTTGTAGGGCTAGTCGAACCACGGTGATGTTCAAACTTCACGATCACTTAGGGAATACCTACAAGAGAGGGGAATAGTTGTATTTCCGGGATTTGAAATTTCAACTTCAGAAAGAATACATATTGTATGCCTTTTTGGTAAAGAACAAGTGATATACAATTAGAAAGTTATCTTGGCTCGCTTGATTTAACTGACGAAAATGACGGAATATCACCTAGTAAATTAAGTTTTAATCAGATAGCAAAAAAGATTGAAGAATTTGATGGCTTTTGGTATGCAGCACATGTAACACAAGATAATGGAGTTCTTGAAAACCAACAATATCCAGTTTGGCAATCAAGTTATTTAAAAGCGGCACAAATTCCTGCAAAACGCCACGAAATTGAGGATAGATATAAAAATATCTTAAAGGAAGCGGTAATCAATACATTAGAGGGTGGAAGTAATGCGTTTACTATTCGTAATCCTGTCTTTACCTCTATTAATTATTAATAAAGTTCCTACATCACATAGTTTTGCTTAACCACTCCTTATTAATCATAACCTCCACTCTCTGTTTTACCACTATTTGTGATACGGTTCCCCGTATCAATTTAAAGGTAGCATATATAAAAAAGGCGAGAATTATTTACCTCGCCTTAACTACTATTTCTAATCGCTTATTAATAAGTCTGTAGGTGTAACACCTATTTCTGTGGAAATTTCGATATACTTATTTTTGTATTCCTGGTTTTCATTAAAAAAACTGTGAAGATTAACTTGTGCTGTATTAGGGAAATACTTGTATTTATCAAAAACACTGTTTAAGGTCGAAACTATTAATTCGTTAAGTCCTTTTTCTTTAATATATGTTATTACTAACCTATAGTTAGCGTTCCCCCATCCAAAGTCATCAATTAGACGCTCAGTAAAAACGCTTTTTTCAAAGACCTTTGAAAATCCAAATTGATCAAAGAACCTAATATCCTTTTCTGTAAGATTATCATACTTGGGATTAATCACTCTTTGGAAAACTTCCTTATGCTCTGATTTTTCAATAAGATTATGTCTAAAAAGTTCTGATAAGACCGAATAGCAATTTATATAACTTGGTATTCTCTCATACCATAAATTTCGTATAAACTCGGAATCACTATATAAGAGACCTACCTTATGTGGATAAACGTTAATAAAGCCATCAAATAAATATTCGTTCGTTTTCATATAGTTAAATACAGATCGTTCCCATGTTTCATTAATATGTATAAGATCATTCCAAAATTGTAGAAATGTTGATTCATCATCATCACTGCTAATAATAATGATAAAGTCATTGCAATAATGCCTATCTTCTTCTAAAAATAACTGGTGTAACCTACTACAAAATGTTTCAATTTCACTTTCTTCAATACCATGCATTATTTCACTTATCAATTGATCAGTAGGTTTACCTATAGAATTATATGCAATATCATAATGCCTTTTGATCTTTAATAAAATCGAATCCATATTCCCATTTACAGCAAATTTCCCCATATTAGAAGAGATAAACAACCATAAAGTTTCAACATGAGCATAGTCTATTTTATTTCTTTTTGAATGAGCAGAATCATTTCTTCTGTCTTTCCAGTAAGAAACTTGCCTTCGCAAATCATCTGATATTGAGAAAATTACTTTTCTTGCATCTGTTCTCTTAATACATTCTAAAGTTTCGGTATCCCATCTATCATCATTTCTTAAATTGGAAGCTATTCTTTCCCATTCTCTCTCATGAATATTGTCTGGCTTTGAAGAATTTAATATTTTCCATCTTACTACAGACAAAAATCCCATAAATGAAGTCAATATTGACGCCCTATACGCTCCTGCTTTATAGCAAACTATAGATTCTTTAAATAGACTCAATGATTCTGAATCAATGTTTTGTTTTTCCAGCCAATCTTCAAAATACAGTTTCATATTAACTTCCCCTTATATAACCCTTGTTTTCTATTAACCTATAATAAGTAATAATTACACTGGTATAATACTGCATCATCCAGTCATACCATATTTCTCTACTATACCCCGTAATTTGCTTCTGGTTATTATGACGTATATTAAATTGATTCACTACCTCGAAAATTAATTTATCATGTGAATTTTTATTTACCTCGTATTCATTATTTAATAATTCCTTTAGATTCTCCCTAAGAGGTTCTAATATATCAGCTAAAATATTTATAGCTTTCTTTTTAGACTCTTCATTCGAGTTAAATCTATAAAACATCTTGACTGAAGTTTGTAATTGTTCCATAACACCTTCATTTATCGTTTTGGGGACATCCGTTTGCAACAAGGCATTCACTGCTTCATTGGATTGTTCCATTATAAAACCCAGCTTTTCATCCAAATAGTACCCATTTTTATACCGTTTCAATAAATTATTAATTAGCGTTGTAAACTCTTCTTGATGTTCCCTTTTTTCAAATTTGTCATTACCAAAGTCATAAAAGCCAATATGCTTATATAAGATCTCTATTAAAGTAAACAACTCTTCTTCACTATAATAAATATAATTCTTATGTATAGGGTAAATATTGTCACTTTCTAATTGATTTATAAAAAAGACCTCTGGCGTTGGAGCCATTGAAGGTGGATAAACTTGATATTGATTATTACTGAAACTTTCAACTCCCCACACACCTTTAAATGCTACATCAAAAAGCTCTCTGTTATCAAAATATTTATAGGTTTGAAAAAAATAGCGTCTTAGATCATCTAAATCAAAACTAAATTCATTGTTTAGTAGTTTCTTCCTTTTTATATAGTATTGCATTTTTTTCCTCCTCTTTTAGTATTAACCCTAATTATTATCACAAAATATTTTTGTGACTTAATTACAATATTTTGAATAGGTAGTTATCTACTGAAGTATAATTCAACTTTTTACATTTAAAAAGAGCATACTCTAAGATCAAAAAACCTTTTCATGTATTTTGATTAATCTGACTCCCTGCATCATGATGGGGCAATTTTTTCTCCATCAATTAATTAATCTTCATCAACTTTTAACTTTTATCAAACCAAATACATCCATACAATGATTGTTGTCTTTTTAAACTGATAGCATCTCTCGCTGAGGCATGTTGGACTGTAGAAAACAGTTAAAAATCTTTAGTATCCTTTTATAATTTTACTTATCAAAACTCGTTTAATGTCACGAATATTACCAACATCTCTAACGTCTGTATTTTTAACTTTTTCAATGAACTGAGGGGATAAATCTATAGCTAATGATTCCTCAGCTTTTTTAACTTTATCTACAAAGTTATCTACAAAAAAATCAACAAATTCTTTCTTCTCAATATCGGATAATGGACTAAACTCACATACTAAATCTAAGCGTGATTGTAATTCTGCTGGGATTTCCTTATAAAACTGAGTTTTATCTAAATTTGATGTGAATATTATAATGTAGCCGTCAACGTCATGTTCTCTTGATAAGGAGTCGGTAAATACTCCATCTTCAAGTAGTTCAAGAAAAAAGTTAAATATTTGTTTATTTGCCTTTTCAAATTCATCGCATAGTATTACACCAGCCCTGCTCTTTATTATTTTACTACTTAGTTCACCCTCTTCTGATCCTATATAACCTCTTGGACTACCAATGAGACTGTTTAATGCATCTTGACTACTATAATTACCAAAGTTAATTTTTACCAGTGAAGTGTTTGGTTTTAATTGATTCTTTAACATGGAAGCAAATTCTGATTTCCCCAATCCTGTGTCTCCTAATAGAAAAATAGATAAGACTTTCTTCTCCTTAATTCGATTTAACAAAATAAAGTTTCTGATAGAATTAGGCAATTGATCTTTAAATTTTTTATGTCCAAAAAGATTATTTGAAATCCCTTCTATCAACTTATTAACTTTATCTTTATTTAAATCAACAATTTTCACTGTTTTATCTTCTAACATTTCTTCTTCATCAGTCTCTATTGGAATTAAATCTTCAATAGGGTGTACATTATCAAAAACTAATCTAAAAACTTCTAAAGTTTCTTTTACTTGATCAATCTGAGTAATCACCTTGAAGTTAGGATTTTCAATCATTATTTTCTCTGCATAATATATAAGGTTTGAATTGTCTTTTATTGCAGAAACAAGAGATGTTATATCAACGAAAATATGTTTTTCATCTTTTTCGCTTTTCTTAATCTCCTTTAAGAGAATATCATTGATTTGACTAAAACTAACCAGAGGTATTTCCTTGTCGTTTAAGTATTGAATTAAATTTTCTAATTCATGTGAATTTTTGTAGGAATATAAATGAATTCTTTTGAAGGGAACAGTCTTTGTCATCAAATCAAAAATTTCTTGTTCTTCATCGGTTCGGATTGGGTATAAAGGTACTTTCTCTTTAAATAACAGATAAAAGATATCCATTGCCTTTTCTGATAAAGATTCCTTTATGATAAACTGTGTTTTCTCATTCGCAGGAATAAAATTATTTATAGCTGGCATTAAATCAGCAGTATGTATAATTAAATATTCAACTAAATTTGATACATCTATAATAGAATCAGGATTTTCTTCAAGTAAATCCCTTGTTTCTTGAAAAATAAATGGATTTATAATATATCCATCATCTTCTTTTTTTTTATAAAAAGATTCAAATTCATCTCTATTCTTATAGGTATATAAAGTAAACCTCTGCATAAATTATTCACCTTTTTTTTTGAACCAATTTAGTATTTTTTTATACCATGGATTTCTTCGTGCTTGTTCTTCTTTCTCTTCACTAAAGTTTACATTCTGTATAATAGCAATAACATCAATAAAAACAAAACTTCTATTCTGATTACTTTGTCCAGGCTGATTTGGTTTATCTTGATACGCACTTGAAATTACCTTTTCTTCTTGCCGATCATCTTTCTGCGACTGTTGTTTGAGTCCTATATCATATAAGTAGTTAAATGTATTTGTGTTGATCTTTTCTTCTTCAACAATTCCTTTATAGACTCCAATAATAGAGACTCTTCCGATAGTGATATCATCAATATTATAATTACTTTCAAATTCATTTTCTAATTCCATAGGTATTTTAATTACTATCATTTCTGAGGAATTTGGCATTTGTCCATATAGTAAGTATGAATAGTCTTTTAGCATGGAAGTTATTAAGTTATTTACATCTACACCTTCTACCCGAAAATCTTTTAATGCATTGCTTCTGAATATTTTCAGTTCTCTTAAATTCTCTTCATTCAATATCCGCAATTTAACATTATCAACCTTAACCAAATCCCCCTCAGAACATGCAGTAAAATCCTCTATTACTTTGCTTCTTTTATCAATCTGTTTTAGTAATATGGACTTTGTTGTTTTTACATCAAGAGATTCTACCATTTTTGAGGAGTTTGTCTGTTTTTCTGTTAGCTGTGTACCCATATAACTCTTAATCGATGCTAAATTGTCTAATGCGGTTGAAATAGAGGAATTTGCCGAAACTGAATTTGTATTCTCAGAGGAGGAACTGTTTTCCCTTTGGATAGATGATAGAATGACATTATTTATCATCATAGATATTTCATACACCTTCGAAAAATTTATATAATAAATATTAAAAACCTTTTTTAGCTCTGAAGACATTTATTAACCCTCCAATGTTATTTTAAGAGTGAATCATTCCTAATTGATTTACAAGATTTGCATATGAAATATCACTATTCTATTATACCAATAATCTATTTTGTTATCATTTGACTACACTTATTGATACAATTAAAGCTAGAAATCAAAATAAGTCTATCCAATACAGTAACCTCGTCTATGATTCAATAATATTAAACGTTTCCTCTTCCTTCACAAATGTTGTATTTGTCTTTCGATTGATTGAAAAGGGAACTCCCTCAGTAATTTAATAGCACCCAAGAAAAGTTGTTTATTTATCTTCTCTTAAAGAAGGAAATAAATTTCATACAACTTTTTTATTACAACAAAGATTGAATCCATAAAAACAAATAACTACAGTAGCTGAACAATTCCTCAATTCCTTGTAACTGCTAAACTAAATTGAACAGTTTCTGCTCGATAAAAATGAACACTTTCTATCAAATAAACCCGAACTCAGCTAAACTAAAAAAGTATGAAAAATAGTTAGTAGTTTGGGGGATATGAAGGTGTTGAAATTAGAAATGATCTTAGAGGTACATCAACTGAAGAAGCAGGGTTTCAAGGTAGCTGCAATTGCAAGAAAGTGTAATTTATCGAGGACAACTGTTTATGAGTATCTTGAAAAAGATTTACATGAGGTGTTTGATTGGATAGAGATTCTGAAGACAAGAAAAAGAAAGTTAGATCCCTACCGAGAACATATTCTTGCTTGGCTGAAAGAACATCCAGATCTTTCTGCTTCTCAAATCCAGGATTGGTTAGAAGAACGATGTTCTTTTAGGAATGTAGGTGACAACACAGTTCGCACTTTTGTACGAGAACTTTTTAGCCAGTTTAAATCCTTCAGTTGCTTGAGTTGCCTTTCACTTAGAGATGGCAGTTCTTTAATGTCGAATTCATTGATGTTTTTTTGAAATGGGAATGCAATGAGGCTTTTAATCTAATATTCTTGGGCCCACCTGGGGGCGGTAAGAAACATTATTGGGTTAGGTTTAGACGCTATTCATAAGGGACAGCGTCTTTCATTCATTACAATGGGCGATTTGACTTCCATTTTGAAATCGGAAGATTACCTACGGAAATCACAACTCAAATTGAGGCGTATTCGAGAAGCCGATTTGATTATTATTGATGATCTTATGTATATGGCAATGGATCAGAATGAGGCAAACTTATTCTTTCATTTATTCAATCACCTATACGAACGGAGCTCAATCATATTAACCTCCAATAAAGGACCTGATGAATGGGGAGAGCTACTTGGTGACCAAGGAATAACAACGGCGATCCTAGATCGCCTCCTCCATCGCTCAGAGGTTGTTCATTTAAATGGGTCCAGTCATCGTTTAATATAGGCAATCTTTGTTTCAAGAGAAAAGTGTTCAAAATTAATGAGCAGAAAATGTACATTTCTACTTGACGGTTACATTACTTCAGATTCCACGTCACCGTGGATACCCTTGCCCTTGATTATGTGCCTATCGCTACCAGGTCGCATTCGGGACTTTCACCCATTAGAATTCACCCATGCCGTGCAAACCAAAAAAAGCCACCCATCGAGGGTGACTCTTCATATATTATCTACATACTTAGTATTAATTTCATTAGATCCATTTTTTGTCTGGAATTCCCTTTTTAAAAATGAAACTAAATAGCTTAACGTATAAAAATTTTTATAAACTTTTCTTGTAGCAATATCTAAGCCTAGTATTATTTCCTCTTCAGTAAATATGTTCAATAGCTTCATAATGTTTAGAGTGTTATAACGTTTTTTCTTATTAAACATCAAAGTTTGAGAATTCTTTATTTTTTCATTATTCAAAGCTTTTAAAATAGAATCTTCTAGCTCATTACTTAGTTCAAGAGTAGGCAACGAATTTAATAAAGTTAATCCCACTGTATCTGCATTAATACCTCTTGCTGACTTTAAACTTGTGTTAACAAAAAATACATTTTCAAAAGTAGCTCTTGTAAAGTCAGTTTTATCCAGTTTGGTATTTAAGAATATAACATCTTTAAATTTCGCACTTTTAAAACGGCTTCCTTTTAGGTTAGCATTTTTAAATTCAGAACCAATAAAAAGGGCACCATTGAATCCACAATATTTCATTATCACCTTGTAAAAATTAGTATATTTAAAAGCCGAGCGAGTAAATCTTGTATTATAAGAATTACTTTTTTCGAAGTTTTTATAGATAAATTCCCTGTCGGTTCTTATTTTATTGTTATAGCTAAAAAATTTATTATATTTCTGTTTTTTTACTTTCTTTTGAAAAAAACCTTTTCTATTAATAGACATTAAAAACTCCAATAATTTTCACAATATCTAATTAATCCTTACCCCGCACAATTGAGAGGTAGTAAAGACAGTTAAAACCTTTACAACAATAAGGCTAACAAAACCAATAACAGTTGCTATTTCACCAATAGTTCCCATTATAGGCACCACCCCTTCCATGTGTTCAAAGACTTTTAGCCCTCAGTCCGTCCGTAGACCGTCTTGATTTCTCAATCTCTCGATTGAGCGGAGCAGGGCATATATATTTTAACATATTTCACTGCTAGTTACAATTACTAAAGTTTAAATTCCCGCTTTATTATCACTTATGATACGGCTCCCCCCGATTAATCCGAAACCCACGATAAACCTGCTCCAACAACACCAACCGCATTAACTGGTGTGGAAACGTCATTTTTGAAAAGGAGATGGCGAAATCACTTCGTTGCTGGACCGCTTCACTAATCCCTAATGATCCACCAATCACAAAAGCTACTTTACTCTTTCCATACGTAGCAAGCTCGTCCATTTTCTTTGCGAGTTGCTCAGATGAGAGCATCTTTCCTTCAATTTCTAATGTAATGACATATGTATCTGGTGAAATCGCTTGTAAGATCCGCTCTCCTTCTTTATCTTTCACTTGCTTTTCTTCGGCTTCACTTAAGTTTTCCGGGGCTTTTTCATCAGCGACTTCAATGATTTCCACTTTGGCATAGCTGCTCAGCCGCTTCAGGAATTCTTGAATGCCTTGCTTTAAGTATTTTTCTTTTAACTTTCCGACAGAAACAATCGTTATTTTCATTTTTTAATCACCTAATAAATTATTTTTGGCATGTGTATAACTTAAAGTGTTCTATATCCTGCTATCATTTTACAACTTGTTGATAATCCGAACAATCACCTATTTTCCCACCGTTTCAAGCTGGTGGTTTATTCACATGTGGATTTGGGTATATGGCGACAGTTTAGTTATTCACACTTATTCACAACGATTTGTGGATACTCGTGCATAAGGTTGTGATTATCTGAATAAGTCTGTGGAATAGTCGAGTTATCCACAGGTTTATCAACATATTAACATATGTTCGTACGTTATTTAGTTAGTTTCACAAAAATGAGCTCAATATATGCACATCGTTTATTTTCTTATGCACACTTTGTGGATAAGTGGAGCAATTTTGTGCATAAGCTTCAAAGCGGAACATTGATTGCTTTTTCACCGTTCGTTGTTTGTCTTTCTATAGAAAAAAAGTCCCTGTGAGGACCTATTCCTCAACAGGGACTTCTGCTATTTCATTAAAACTCTTGTGCTGTCAGTGTTGCTTTGGTTGTCTGTTTTTCTCCGTCGCGGTAGAAAGTAATTTCGATTTGTTCGCCCGCTTCAGTCTCGTTGTATAGATATTTGCGTAAATCTAATGAGTTATTGATCGGTTCACCATCGAATTCGACGATGACATCATATTGCTCAAGACCTGCTTGTGCTGCTGGTGTGCCATTATCCACATTTGCCACAACGACACCTGCTTCTACATCTTTCGGTAGGTTCAGTGTGTTCTGCCAGTGATATGTCGCAATGTCACTTAAGGAATATGGTGAAATTCCTAAGAAGGCACGAGTGACTGCACCGTCCTCTTCTAATTGTTCGATAATCGGGATTGCATGATCAATTGGAATGGCAAAGCCTAATCCTTCTACGTTCGGATTGGAGATTTTCATGGAGTTGATTCCGACTAATTGGCCATCTAAATTGACGAGTGCACCACCGGAGTTCCCTGGGTTGATGGCTGCATCGGTTTGAATGGCTTCTGCTTGCCAATCGACAACACCGTTTTGGTCAAAATCAACCGGGATGAGTCGTTCTTTCCCACTAATGATTCCTTGAGTGACGGAGCCTGCAAATTGCAGACCGAGTGGGTTCCCGATGGCAATGACGGGCTCTCCAACTTGTAGGCTTTCAGAGCTTCCGAATTCGATTGCATTTGGTACTTCTCCTGCCGGAACACGTAATACCGCTAGGTCTGTATACATGTCGCTTCCAAGTAGTTCCGCTTCGATTTGTTCCTCGTTGTTCAAGACGATTTCTACATTACTGGCACCTTGGATGACGTGGTGGTTCGTCACGATATAGGCATGGTCACCTTCTTTTTTGTAGATGACACCAGACCCTGTACCGCCTTGCGTCCGTTGGTTGCCGAATATGTTTTGATTTTGGATATTGACGACACCTACGACTGTGTTTTGAACATTACCTACAACTTCGGTCACTTGTGATGTCACATCGACGTTGACGGTTTTGCCTTCGCTGTTTTCGTTTGTACTGTTATTTTCTTCTGAATTTTGTTCTTCACTTGTGTTTTCGGAGTCATCACCAGAGCTTGCGGCGTCATTTCCACCCAGTGGTGAGAATTCAGCAAGCACCAGCCAGGCGATCAAAACACCGATAATAATCCCGATCGCGGTGGGCATGATGACACTTTTTTTGCGCTGCTTATTGTCTACATGCGAGTTATAATACCCCATCTGTCTTCACCTCTTTTTCGATATAATCGATTGGTGTTGGCTTGGTCGGACTGGTATCTTTCAATAGTAAGTCTTCGCCAATCCGATGGCCGTGACTTGTCAGTACTTCTTCTACACTCATCCGGGCCAAATCAACCATATTGTTATCTTGGCTCAAATGTCCTAAATAAATCCGCTTCGTACGATTTCCGATGACATCACACATGGCAATCGCTGCGTCTTCATTCGAAACGTGACCAAGATCGCTTAGTATCCGTCGTTTTACGTTCCACGGATACCGTCCCATTTGTAGCATTCCCACATCGTGGTTCGCTTCAAACAAAAATGCATCTGAATTTTCAATTGTTTTTTTCATGCGTTCCGATACATAGCCTGTATCGGTAATCATCGCCACTTTGTTGTCTTCGTGACGAAAGACGAAGAACATCGGATCGATCGCATCATGGGACACACCATAGCTTTCGATATCAAGGTCACCAATTTGCCGGACGGAATGGATTGGAAAGTCGAACTTTTGATCGAGTGTTATTTTACCAATGGAGTTTTCCATCGCTTTCCATGTTTTTTCATTCGCATAAATCGGCAAGTCGTATTTTCTTGCAGCAATACCGAGCCCTTTGATGTGATCACTGTGCTCATGGGTGACAAGAATTCCATCTAACTCTGTTGGGTCAACACCGACTTCTTCCAAGCTGCTCGTCAATTTCTTTCCACTTAAACCCGCATCGACCAATAACTTGGTTTGATCGGTTCCTATATAAAAAGCATTCCCCGTACTTCCGGACGCCAGTACACTAAAATGTAAACTCATTCTTCCTCATCACTCCGTATGTGTGTTTCTAGTTGTTGTTCCAATGTTGTTTCGATCTCTTCCATATACACTTCTTCATCTGTTGGAATGGTTTGTCCTTCCATCGCATTCACAAAGGCATAACGCTCGCCATCATTGATTTCAATCACCCATGTCGGTGTAAAGACCTGTTCTTCGCCTTTAAGCGCTAGGAGAGAATGATAAGCGAGCTTCATGTCTGAAATATGATCTTCAGGACGCAAAACTTCATTGGAGTTAAAAACGGATTCGACAGCGTTCATTGGATCGACGACTGTCTGTTCATCTCCTTGTACCCTCACTTCATTCAACAAGGTCTGATAGTAAGAAACCGCTTCTTGATTTTCGTTCAGCTTGACGTATAAGACGCCTGCTTTATTGAATAAAACGGTTCGATCGTTTTGCTTCTGAAAAAATAATAACACATTTTCTTCTTCATCATACTTCCAAAGCTCATACACATCATCATAAATCACAAACTCAGCTAACGTTTCCATCACTGTGCTTTCATCATTATCCAATCCGACTGAAACCGGCTCGATGAATTCACTGATGATTGTCTGATTATTGATGATGGCAATATTTTGGTTCGTTAACGACTCCTCAAGTGACTTCTTGTCTTCCTCTGTCAACAAATAGCGCTCTGCCGATACATACGATGCTTTCTTTCCGCTTTCAGGTAGTTCACCGATCGTAATGTCCTCTGCAGCCAGTCCGTCCTCAAAGGTGGTCTGTGACAGTGTCTCGATATTGGTCTCATCTATTTTCTCCAATAGTTGCTGAGCCAAAAAGAAATTCAGGATCATGAAGGCGATGATGAATAACGTTTTGACAGAACCCCATTTCATTATTCATCACCCCTTGTCTGTAACATGTTTTCAAAGTAGCTCATCGGTTGCCATCTGCCGTTATATTTAATATGCCAACTCGGTTTTAAATACATCGCATTGGATGCATCGCTTATTGTGTTTACTTCATACCCGATCCGCATATCAGAAATGGATTCTGGTAAGAACTGATCGGAGTGCTGCTGGAAAAATTGATAAACGGATAGACCGGAACGGACAGATTCCTGTTCTTCACTTTGAAAATTTGTACTTGTATAGAATAATGGTCGCTCAAACTGATAGATGCGGTTATCTCGCCACGTTTGTTGAATCATCGTATATCCTTCTGTGTCAAATAACGGCATGCCTTCATAATACATCCGAAAAGCGATTTCGTTACTATGTTCATTTAATGAGTCCAAATAGAATGTATCCGTCCATCCAGAATGGTCATTGGTAAATCCGATACTACGATTCATAATGTCATAGCGTGTCATCTCGGGTGCGTTTGTCGAAAATGGATTTATGAATTCCATCGCTTTTTCATTTTGGAGTACACGCTTAATGGTCAATGCCCGTGAACCATCTGTATAATAGCTCTCCTCATTGGAGTTTCCACTTGGCACCTGTCTTCGCACCGTTGTCGGATTGCTGAATAGATTATTGATCAACGGTTGGATATCATAAATTTCTTCCGTCAAGATCGTATAGCCCGGCACATCGAGACGTTCAACAGGTAGATAGAGTGTCGTCTCTTCGTTAATGTCATACGAACCTAGTGAAACATTGTTCTCGTTATCAATGAGCTGATTAATTTCATTATAAACGGATGTCGATTGGATCTCCGCATTTAAATAACCGTCATATTCGTCAGATGCAAACGTCACTCGGACAACTTCATTATTGTTTTGAGAGAGCTGGAAATAAACCTGGTTGAACGTTTGGTTCCAGAGATTGTCCGTTTGATTGACATTCATTAACTGAACGATATACGCAAGCGGAATTTCCTCAGGAAAAACGACTTCCATATTTTTTGACCAAATCGATACGTCATCACTCACAAAAGGTTCAACCTCAGTAAATGGCCACTCTTTGATTTCTTCGAATAATTGCTCCATTCCTTTGTAATCCGGAAGCTGGCTATGTTCATGGAAATTATGAAAAAGGATTTGCTTCGGATAAACAACGTCATCGATTTGTCTTGTATCGCCTTCTACTAATCGCGTTTCATCCAAGTAAGTTGGTTCACCAAGTTCCTCGTATGCCGGCTGATAGTTCCATAATGCTAGTGTCAGCAATAAGCTTGATACAACCAGAATGAATAAGATTCCTGATTTAATATTTTCAATCATGATTGCCGCCCCCGTTTCTTTCTCATTAACGGCAAACTAAAATGAATAGTCGTTCCTTTTCCTTCGACACTTGATGCCCAAATTTGCCCATCATGTGCTTCCAGTAGTTCTCTTGAAATGGCCAGACCAAGTCCTGTACCACCTAATTTTCTCGTTCTCGCTCGATCGACACGGTAGAAACGATCGAAAATTTGCTCCAAGTTTTCCTGTGGAATTCCCATACCTTGGTCAGAGATTTTCGTGATGACTTGGTTTTTCTCCTGAAGCACTTCGACTTTAATCGTGCCGCCTTCCGGTGAATACTTAATGGCATTGGAAATAATATTATCAATGACTTGTGTTAATTTATCGGTATCGATCCAAACCTCAAGCCGCTTGTTCGGCAGGACGCGTTTTAAATCCAATTCTTCTTTTAAATTCAGTTCGAATCGGTCGACAATCGCATTAATGAACTCGATGAATTCTACCCGTTTTTTGTGAATATGGTAATCCTTATTATCCATTTTTGATAATTGCAGCAAGTCATTGACGAGACGAATCATTCGCTCGGTTTCATTTTGTGTGACATTCAGAAACTTCGGTGCGATTTCTTCGTTTTTCAATGTTGACTCATCACTCAATGCTTCAAGGTAGCTACGCATTGTCGTCAGTGGTGTACGAAGCTCATGCGAAACGTTTGCGACAAACTCTCGCCGCTCCCGTTCAATTTTCTCTTGTTCCGTCACATCACTTAAGACGGTTAAGAAACCGTTCATTTCACCCTTTTCATCTTCAATGACCGAGAAGTTCGCTTTTAACAATAAATCTTGTTCTCCTTCAGAGAAATCAATGATCAGACTGTTTTCGTCTTTGATTTCAAAGAGGTCGGAATAATGCTCGTCCATGCCTAATACAGTCAGTAAAGGTTTGCCATGCAATTCGCTGTAGTCTTTTCGCATCAACTTCATCGCGGGTTCGTTCAATAAGGTGACATCGCCTTTTTTGTCGGTCGCGATAACCCCATCGGTCATATTCCGCAAGACGGACGAGAGCTTCTTTCGTTCGCCTTCGGTTGCGGCATAGGAAAGTCTTAATTTATCATTCAAGTCATTGAACGTGACAGCAAGCTGACCGATTTCATCCGTTCCGTAAACATTAACCTTTTGCGAGAAGTTTCCGGTTGCCATGACCTGCGCTTGTCTTTTCATCTCTGAGATCGGCCTCGTGATTGTCTGTGCCACCAAAATTCCAAGCAAGGCAGAAACCGTAATCGCTAGTATCGTTCCATTGGCGAAAATCCGGTTAATATCTTCCATTTGATCATATACACCTTCAATGGAGGCTTGAAGGTAGAGGGCGCCGACGATCTCCGAGTTCGTGTTCGATTTAATCGGCTTCGAAATCACCAGAGTTCTGTGACCCGTTTCCCGGTTAAATAAAATGTTCTCTTCCAGATTCCCTGCAGACAAAGCGCGCAGAATCCGCAGCTCGGTCGTCCGTTTACCGACATTCGAGCGATCGAATTGTGCTGTCGTTCCAAGCACACGGCTATTATTGTCCACGACACGAACTTCCGTAAAATCGTCGGAATCAAAGGAATCAAAGTCATAGATAATTGTACGAATATCACTGGAAAGCGACGTGTCATTCTCCGTCCGTTCCTCTGCAAAGGCTTGTTCAAGGTTAAATGTCAGTAACTGCACCCGGTCATTCACGGATTCCGTAAAGTTTTCGAGTAGCTGTGTTTCCAACTGCCTTGCGAAGTAAGCTCCAATGATCTGTATCGCAATTAAGATTAATAAAATATATATTAAAATAAATTTTAGGCGGATTGATTTGAAAAATCCCCAAACTTTACTCATCTAATCTACTCCTGCTCAGGGTTTCTCAAGTAATAACCTACTCCTCTTCTTGTCACAATCCAGTTAGGGTTACTTGGATTTTCTTCGATTTTTTCACGGAGACGTCGGACAGTGACATCGACCGTTCGGACATCTCCAAAGTAATCATAGCCCCAAACGGTTTCCAACAAGTGTTCACGCGTCATTACCTGTTCGATATGTTTCGCTAAATAGAGTAGCAATTCAAACTCACGATGTGTCAGATCGACTGGTTCACCGTTTCTCGTGACAGAGTAGTTTTCCCGGTTGATTTCAAGGCCACCAATTTTAATATTGGACAAGCCAGAGCTTGTGCCATTATCTTCGCTTGTTGAGCGGCGTAAATTCGCTTTCACTCGCGCAATCAATTCGCGGTTACTGAATGGCTTTGTGACGTAGTCATCCGCTCCGAGCTCCAGACCTAATACTTTATCGATCTCGGAATCCTTCGCCGTCAGCATAATGATCGGCATCTGGTAGTCCTTTCGAATTTCACGGCACACTTCCATTCCATCTTTCTCCGGAAGCATGATATCAAGAAGCACCAGGTCGGGTTCTTCCGTTCGAACAAGATCGATTGCTTCATTTCCGTCATAAGCGACGAATACATCATAACCTTCTTTATCTAAGTTGAATTCAAGTATATCTGCAATTGGTTTTTCATCATCGACTACTAAAATTTTTGTTTTCATTGCTTTTACACCATCCTCTTTCATTTCTTTCATTGTTGAGAATCTGAGGTGCGGTTCGTTTCGTTTTTTTATTCGCTACCTAGTTGTTCTATTCATATTTACTTGTTTACATTTTAACGTACATTGCATGAAAAGTCTTATTATAGAAGTGTTCTTCATAGAATTGACAGAATCATCTTTACAATCATCTAACAAGTTACCATTCATTATTGACGGTTCATTCATTTGCTAAAAATGAGGTCTGACCGATTAATATTAGTAGCATTATCTCTACATCTTCCCTCAATCAGACGTCGTAATCCTGAATATCTAATCGATATGAAAAAAGTAGTTCAATTAGCGTACAAAATATAACTTTGTACTTCTAAACTGAACTACTTTACATGTAAATCCATTCACTTTTATTAGCGGCCAACGTAACTAAGTGGGTTGACGAGTCCACCATTTCGGTATACTTCAAAATGTAAATGTACGCCGGTTGATCTTCCTGTCGTTCCCATTTGGCCAATGGATTGTCCTTTTTTAACCGTTTGTCCAGGACTAACGCTCATACTGCTAAGATGAGAATAAGTTGTCTTGAATCCGTTATTATGGTTAATGACGACACGGTTTCCGTACGCACCGTCCCAGCTAGCCTGTACAACCGTTCCGTTGTCTGCTGATTTAATCGTGCGGTTACCTACACCAGCAATGTCAATTCCTTTATGGTAAGAACCCCAACGTGAACCCATCTTACTTGTAATATGTCCACCAACAGCTGGCCATCCGAGCTGCCCAGAACCACGGTTGGAAACTCGCTTTGTGCCTTTTAAGATGATTTTGTCTTTCGGTTCTTTAACAACTTCTTCATTCACTTTTTCTTCATTGATGACTTTTCCGTTTTTCGTTGTCACTTTATACGTAAGGACCTTCTTGCCTTTTTCGCCTTGTTGTTTAACTTTCTCATTTCCTTGGTAGATCTCATTCGAGTTTTTTGTAATCGTATCATAATCGATTGATTTTTCTTCTGTCTTTTCTGCAGTATAAACGACATCGATAAATTTCTTCTCTTGTTTAACCTTGACCGTCTCACCTGCTTGGATGATTTCGACGTCATCTAAACCAGGATTCAAATCAATGAACTCATCGGTTGATAGATTGTTTGATTTCGCAATCGTTTCGATGTCACTTTCATCTTCGACTGGTTTTTCTTTTGCAATGGAAATTCCTCGTTCAATCAATTTCGTTAATTGCTCAACCTCTAATAATTTCGTCGGGTTGACGCGTTCTTTTGTGACAACGACGTTCTCTGTAAAACTGACATCAATTTTCGCTGAGTCATTTTCTACGGAAACTGTCTCAGGAAGGATAACCGTTCCCTCTTCTTGCTCCGATTGTTCTAACTCTTCCTTGTTCATATCTTTTAAGATTGGCTTTGGTAAGATCAATTCGTCTTCTTCTTGTTTGACAAAGGTAAACAAATCAGATTGTAGTTCTTTAGGCAATGATTCATTGATCACACCGTTCAACGCTTTGTTGGCCATGTCGATGTTTTTCACATAACCGATGGATTGGTCGTTGACTAACAACTCAACCGCTTGCGTTGCGAACGCCAAGTTTTCTTCCAAATTCGTAACGACTTTTTCAGATTCGACATCTGAATTAAATACAAGTTCACGGACATAATTGATCTCTTCACTCGTTACGAGTTCAATGTCATTATGACGTGCTTGTGCTTCATTTTTCTTTTCTTCTATATATTGATCGATTTCATCTGGATCTTCGACAGAACCAATATGATCTTCTCCATAATAAACATGATAGATTTCATCCAAGCCTAAGCTTTCGGCATTCGTATTCGACGCAGCCAAAGCTACACCTGTAGTCGTACCGGCAACAGCTACTGTCATACCGACAGCAAGCTTACTGGTTCGTTTTATATTTATGATTTGGTTTGATACGTTCCTTGTGAATTTTTTTAAATTATCGAATATATTCCCCAAAATCTACATCCTCCATATAAAAAAGCAGTTTGTGTTCTCTCTCTCTATTTTCTAGTTAGGTAGCAATCTATTTCTCACGATAACAAATCTACCATAAGTCCTACTTGAAAATAAACCCTTTTAATCGATTTGTAACGAACTTGTATCATTCCTACAAAAATATGGTAATTTAGTCGTGAGCATGATTACGTCTACATCGTTACCTATTCAATGTGTGAGATTTCATTGGTATCTTCATTAATAAAATCGTTTGGTAATTACCTTTAAGATGGTTTTCCTGTTGAAATAAAAATTATTTGACGAAATGAGATGTTATGAAGTTCTTTTGGATGTTTGGATGGGTTCTCGATGACAGTTTGAGTGGATGGCGTGCTCGTTTACGTATCGAGACGCGCTATCGATGACATCCCGAGTGCGTTACGAACTTATTCGGGCGTCGAGACGCAATCTAGTTGTACATCAACAAACAAAAAAGTGACTTCAACGAATTGAAGTCACTTTTTGGGATGGCTTGGGACGGAATCGAACCGCCGACACAAGGATTTTCAGTCCTTTGCTCTACCGACTGAGCTACCAAGCCGTCATTTATATTTAATGAATCGGACAGCGTTTATCATAGCACATAAATTTGTGAATTGGAAGTGTGTTGTTAATTAGACGTAATTTTTTAAATAGAAGCAATTTTATTCAACCAACAACATATAATCAAAGTACAATTTACATTAATAGTTTAATGAGGAGGTTTCGTATGGGACCATGGTGGATTCGTATAGCCGCACTATATTTAATTTTTGGTATCTCGGTAGGTATTTTCATGTCTTCTACACTGGCGTTAAATTGGGCAAGTGCTCATGCCCACGTGAATTTAGCAGGTTGGGCAACAACGGGTTTAATTGGGGTGATCTATTCAGTTTTCCCAAATGCAGGCAATAACCGTTTAGGCAAGATTCATTTTTGGTTGCATCAGATTGGATTGCCACTTTTCCTTTTAAGTACGTTTTTAGTTCAAGTACCAAACATGTTAGAAACAGCTCATTTGCTGACCTTTACTGGTGCTGGGTTGTTCGGTCTAGGATTAATCCTCTTCTTGATCAATCTCTTTGTTAATGTCCGGGAAGCAGATGCTGTTACGAAAAATTAATTGTTCTATTTAGAAAGCAAGAGGCTGGAACAAATCTAAGTTATAAACCCAGAAACACGAATGACAATCTAATTTAGCGTAGGAAATATACGGAGACTTCTGCGGGAGCAAAAGCCTAGGTGAGACCCCGCAGTGCGAAGCACGAGGAGGCTCAACAGCTGCCCGCGAAAAGCGCAGTATATTTCCGAAGCGGGTATTTCCGGCACACTAAATTAGATTGTTCGTATCTGAGTCAACTTTAAAGATTTTTTCCCAGGCTCTTTTTAAATAATCGTCTCTCTAATAATTGTCTGTTCACGATCTGGACCAACAGAGAAAATAGCTACTTTCGTTTTCGTCAATTGTTCAATTCGCTTAAGATATGTTTGTGCGTTTTGTGGAAGTTCTTCGAAAGAAGTCACGTTTGTAATATCTTCCTTCCAACCTGGTAGCTCTTCATAAACGGGTTGGCATTTCTCAAGCTGGCGTAAGTTTGCTGGGTAATAGTTGATTCTTTCCCCTTCATAGTCGTAACCCACACAAATCTTCAATGTGTCGAGACCTGTTAGTACGTCAAGGCAATTTAATGAAATCCCCGTCATCCCACTTGTTCTTCGTGAATGGTTAACAACGACAGCATCAAACCAGCCGACTCTACGTGGACGTCCTGTTGTCGTACCGTACTCACGACCGACTTCACGAATTTGGTGAGCGATATCTCCGCTTAGTTCTGTTGGGAATGGACCGTCTCCTACGCGTGTCGTGTAAGCTTTTGAAACACCGATGACGTTTTCAATCATGTTCGGTCCGATACCGCTACCTGTTGCAACCCCTGCAGCTGACGTGCTGGAAGAGGTAACATACGGGTACGTACCATGATCGATGTCTAGCATGACACCTTGAGCACCTTCAAATAAGATTTTATTCCCCTTCTCCACTTCTTCTTCTAAAACAATAGAAGTGTCTGTTACATAAGGAGCAAGCGTTTCGCCGTACGCTTTATATTCTTCATAAATCGCATCAATATCTAACGGCTCTCCACCAAAATGCTTCATCCAATGATTTTTTTCTTGAACAATATCTTCTAATTTTTCTTTTAACGTTTCAGGATCAATCAATTCAGCCATACGGATTCCGATACGGTTAACTTTATCCGCATAAGCAGGACCGATTCCTTTTTTCGTCGTTCCGATTTGTTTATCGATACCTTTGCTCTCTTCTTGCAAGCGATCCAGTTCCATATGATAAGGCAATATGACATGCGCTCGGTTACTAATTTTCAAATGTGAAAGGTCGGCACCGTGGCTTTTAACATAATCCATTTCTTTTAGTAATGATTTTGGATTAATCACCATGCCGTTTCCTAAAATACAAATCTTATCATCGTTAAAAATCCCTGAAGGAATTAAGTGTAGTTTATATGTTTGGCCTGCAAATTGAATGGTATGGCCAGCATTGTCGCCTCCTTGGAATCGAGCAACCACATCAGATTGCTGCGCAAGAAAGTCAGTAATTTTTCCTTTTCCTTCGTCTCCCCATTGAGTACCTACTACAACAGTCGTTGCCATATAGACAACCTCCTAAAGTTAAGATATTAAACAACCATTGATTATTCTAGCAGTATTTATCAATTAAAACAATGATAATACGAATATTGTTATGTAAAATCATTTAAATGTACGCTTTTTGCCACTTTTTGTCATGAGTTAACTTTCCCTTAAAAAATATATTTCCTGGGAAATAACGAATTTTGTCGAAGAAAAATAATTATCAAACATGAGTGGTAACTAAAAATATCTTAACCTATGAAAGCGATAATATAATTAAAAAAAGCCCCTAAAGAAAATCGCAGTATTCAGCACGATTCTTCTTTAGGGACTTTCATATAAAAAATTAATTATCTGTACTAACTTTTTTCAAACAGATGAATGTAAATATGGCAGCAGCGATTACCCATATGGCAACGATACCGATTGCCGTCCATGAATTCGTTTCATGCATATCAATCATCTGCATAATCGGAAAGTAATCGGCAATCTTGATGGCAATACTATCTTCTCCCAGATTCAAAAATTCGATCATTGGTGTAAAACCAAATAAAAACATAACCGGCATAATATATGCTGAAGTGTTGGCTACTGACTTCGTAAACAATCCTATGCCAATCCCCAATAGCAGGAAGAAAAGAAACAAAAGAATTAGTCCAATAATCGGTTGAACGGCTAAAAATGTGTCATTGCCTAAAATAGCCAAAGATATAATTAACGAAACTAAGGTGAATAGCCCGACGACTAAGCTCTTTCCAATGAGAATATCAGCGAGAGAAGCAGGTGACTGGATGAGTCCACGTAATGTTTTCTTTTCATTTTCTTCAGCCATCATCGTCATCATCCCACTCGTCGTTACGGCAGAATAGGTTGCCCCGACAATGAGATATAGTAAAAAAATAGGTAGCTCCCCTTCACCCATCCGACTGTACATAAAGGCAAGAAAAATCGGAATGACCGGCATCATCAATAACATCATGTTCTTTCTAAATTCCTTCAGATCCTTTTCAAAAATAGCACCAATCCGTTGTGTATTCATTAGACGAGCTCCTTTCCGGTAAGCTTTAAAAATACATCTCCGAGTGTCGGTTTATCTGATTGTATGGATTTAACCTTTCCAGCGGCAATTAAATCTCTAATTTGATCAGCATTTTTTGAATCATTTCCTAAGACGAACTTTTCATTCGTAGTTGTTTCGATATGAAAATCATGTGATGAATATTTAAATCTAAGTTCATCTGGATTTCCTAACTCTTGTATTGTGCCGTTATCCAAGAAGGCTACACGATCACATAACTTTGTTGCTTCTTCCATATCGTGCGTCGTTAGAAAAATTGTCGTACCCGCTTCGTTCAACTTTTGTAGGCCCCGATGAATGTGTATGACATTCCCAGGATCCAACGCGGATGTCGGCTCATCTAAAAACACAAGGTCTGGTTGATGAACTAAAGCTTTCGCAAGCAATATTCGCTGCTTCATTCCTTTTGATAGTTTAGATACGACTTTATTGCGGTCATTTTTCAAGTTTACATCATCTAAAATGACATCAATTCGCTCTAATGGTGCTCCGTATAATTTACAAAATAATTTCAGATTATCGTATACCGTTAAACGTTCATAGAGTGCACTGTTATCTGATAAAATCCCGATTTTTGACTTGAATTGAGTTGAGTCAAACGACGATGCATCTGTATCTAGTACACAGACATCACCGGTTGTTTGTTCGAGCTCTCCCGTTAAAATTTTAATTGTTGTTGTTTTACCCGATCCACTCGGTCCCAACAAACCGAATATTTCCCCTTTTTTTACATGGAAACTTACGTCTTCAATGGCAACTTGTTGGTCAAATGCCTTTCTTAGACCAGAAACTTGAATTGCGTTTTCCAATTGAACCCCTCCTTTGGCGATCTACTCATATCGTACATGGCATCCGTTATGAATGCAGTAGTTCCACGGTGAGATGTACCAAACGAAACGTAAATCGTACCTTTCACTTACTGAATTGGATTCCCAAAAGAGGTTCACACCGTCCAAAAGGGATGAACGGTACCTATTTCAGATCGAATGTATCCTGAATATGCTGTATTTTTGTGCGAGATAACGGAATGGTAGACTTCGGTTTATTATCGATACGAAGTGAGTATGTATTTTTTGACCATGTTATGATTTCTCGTACTTTTTGCAAGTTGACGATATAAGATCGGTGGCACCGATAAAATCCGTATGGTTCAATTTTTTTCTCGATTTCAGCTAACGTCGAATCTAATGAAAAAGATTCATGGTTTACAACAATCTGTGCCTTCCCATCCTGACTTTCAATATAATCGATTTCCGTTGGGTCGAATAAAATAATTTTGTCTTCTACTTTAGCCGGAACTTTATATAATTTGGATGTCGTTAATGTAGCTGAATTTTGTTCAGTTTCGGTAGTAGTTTCACTCAATTGCTCTTGAGCAACTTCGATTTCTTGCAGACCATTTTCTTTTAGTTTATACGTCAGATCACTAAGAAGTAGCGCATGTTCGAGGTTGGAAACTAGGATGAGCACTGGTGTTTTGTTC
This sequence comes from Allobacillus halotolerans, assembly GCF_018967645.1. Classification (GTDB taxonomy): domain Bacteria; phylum Bacillota; class Bacilli; order Bacillales; family Alkalibacillaceae; genus Allobacillus; species Allobacillus halotolerans. The sequence continues at coordinate 84,577 of NZ_JAHLZF010000003.1, forward strand.
TCTTTCAATTTTTGCAGCATATTCATGAATGTATTCATTGTATGTAAATCGACACCTTGGATTGGCTCATGAAAGACCACAGGATAATGATCCATCATAAAATATTTTGCATAATAAACACGAGCGAGTTCCGATGGTGTACATTTACTCAACGGTTTGTCAGCACATGTTTGTAAGCCAAACATTACAAGAATCTCGGGAAAAGTCATTGAACACCCAAACCACTTATGGAAAAATTTAGTGTTATCAGCTACGGTTAAACGGTCGTAAAGTCCTTCCTGTCGATCGAAAACGCTCATCTTCCCCTCGCGAAGAATCGCTTCAATTAACTCTGCTTGCAGATCCGTGTCGCTGTATATTGCTGTCGTAATTGATTCATTCAGATCGAGAGATACCGATGGAAGTTTTTCATCTTTCGCAGCTTCATAGTTTAATGTGTAATCTGACACCTTACAACCTCCCTTTTGTTCGGATTATTCTATCTATTAACCATAATATAATACTATCAAAAAAACCGCCGTATAACCGGCGGTTCATTTATTTTCGTTCAAAAACTTATGCAGGTGGTATTTCCGCTTCAGAATACCTGCGATCGAGATCGACGAATTTGTTGTATTCTTTCACAAATGCGAGCTCCACGGTTCCAACAGGACCATTTCTTTGCTTCGCGATAATGATTTCGATAATATTTTCTTTTTCTGATTCTTGATCGTAATAATCGTCCCTATATAAGAAACCAACGATATCCGCATCCTGCTCAATACTTCCGGATTCACGGATGTCAGACATAATCGGGCGCTTGTCTTGTCGCTGTTCAACTCCACGAGAAAGCTGAGACAGAGCGATGACAGGCACTTCCAATTCCCGTGCCAATGCTTTTAGTTGACGAGAAATTTCGGAAACTTCTTGTTGCCTGCTTTCCCGGCTATTTGCGTTTCCTTGAATTAATTGCAGGTAATCAATGAGAACCATTCCAAGACCACTCTCTTGTTTTAAACGACGGCACTTGGAGCGAATCTCGTTCACTTTAATACCTGGTGTGTCATCAATATAGATTCCTGCGTTGGATAAGCTACCCATCGCCATCGTTAGCTTTCTCCAATCTTCCTCTTGCAGTTTACCTGTACGTAAGCGTTGAGCATCGATATTTCCTTCTGCACAAAGCATACGCATGACAAGCTGGTCAGCTCCCATCTCCAAACTGAAGATCGCGACGTTCTCATCTGAGTTCACTGCAACGTTTTGTGCGATGTTCAATGCGAATGCCGTCTTACCTACGGAAGGACGTGCAGCGACAATGATTAGATCGTTCTTCTGAAAACCCGATGTAATATAATCTAAATCGCGGAATCCAGTGGCGATACCGGTGACTTCTTCATCCATATTATGCAGCTGTTCGATATTATCATAAACGCCAACCAAAACGTCCTGGATATTTTGAAAACGACCGGATGATTTATTTTGAGAGATATCTAGAATCGTTTTCTCAGCGTGATCAAGCAAATCGGTTACTTCATCACCTTCATCATATGTCTTGGTGACGATATCGGTTGCTGCATGAATAATTTTCCGTAAGGTTGATTTCTCTTCAACAATGCGCGCATAGTATTCGATATTGGCAGCTGTCGGAACTGAATTAGCGATATCCGTTAAATACGATACACCGCCGACTTCATCCAACATTTTCAAATCGTCTAGTTCGGTCGTTATGGTTACCAGATCGATGGGTTCTCCTTTATCGGTCAGACGAATCATCATTGAAAAAATACGTTGATGACTTACACGGTAGAAGTCCTCTGGCTCTAATATTTCAGTTGCTGTCACAATCATATCCGGAACAAGAAAAATAGCACCTAGTACAGCTTGTTCCGCTTCGATATTATGAGGCAATGTTCGGTCTTGTGAGATGTCTGACACTTCGTTCCCCCCTTTTCCATCTGGATGATGTTATTGTTCAACGACATGCACTCGAAGTGTTGCTGTCACATCTTGGTGCAGTTTCACCGGTACATTCGTAAAACCAAGTGAACGAATTGGATCGTCCAATTCGATCTTCCGTTTATCTACTTTGATTTGATGTGTCTTTTTCAATTCTTCAGCAATTTGCTTACTCGTAATCGATCCGAATAAGCGGCCTGAATCACCTGATTTAGCTGATAGCTCAACGGTAAGGTTCTCAACCGTTTCTTTTAATTTCTTTGCTTCTTCTAACTCTTGTTTGGCTTTCTCTTTCTGTTTCTCTTTTTGCGCTTCCAACTGTTTGAGATTACCGGGTGTCGCTTCAACTGCTAGGTTATTTTTCAATAAATAGTTATTCGCATATCCGATTGCTACGTCCTTTACTTCGCCTTTTTTTCCTTTACCTTTAACGTCTTTTGTGAAAATTACTTTCATTCGTTCTCATCCTCCCCTAAATATTCATCGATGATCCCTTGAAGTTGCTCAACCACTTGTTCAATGGTTGTATCTTCTAATTGAGTAGCAGCGTTCGTCAAGTGACCACCCCCGTTCATACTTTCCATGATCACTTGCACATTCACTTCACCAAGTGACCGGGCGCTGACCCCGACTTTTCCATCCGAACGCTCTGACACGACGAAAGCCGCACGCACATCTGTCATGGTCAGTAAGGTGTCTGCTGCTTGAGCAATGATGACTGCACTATATGGTTCGCCTTCTTCAGCACGAGAGATGGCAATCCCTTGTTTATAAATCTCAGCATTTTTAATCAGCTCACTACGCCTGATATACACGTCGATATCTTCTTTCAACAGCTCTTGGACAAATACGGTATCTGCCCCTTTTGATCTTAAATAGGAAGCTGCATCAAATGTTCTTGAACCTGTACGTAATGCAAATGATTTTGTATCGACAATGATCCCAGAAAGTAGTGAAGAAGCTTCCAGTACATTGAACTTTAATGGACCGTCCTGGTATTGAAGTAACTCAGTCACCAATTCAGCCGTAGAAGAGGCGTATGGTTCCATGTAAACCAATGTCGGGTCCTCGATAAATTCCTGTGCACGACGGTGGTGGTCGATGACAACGACATGATCCGTCCGGTTCAACAATTTCTCTTCCATGACCATGGATGGTTTATGCGTATCTACGACAATGACGAGTGTATCCTTCGTCAACATTTCCAGAGAATCTTCCGGCGTAATGAACCATCTAGAGAGTTCTTCGTCTTGATTGATTCGGTCCATTAATCGATTCACACCCGTATTATTCCCATCAGGGTCGAACACGACATAACCATTTTTATCATTCTGTTGAGCCAGCTTTAAAATCCCAATACACGAGCCGATTGAATCCATATCTGGCATTTGATGCCCCATAACGAGAACTTGGTCACTTGCTTTCACCAATTCACGTAATGCATGGGAAATAACTCGCGCCCGAACGCGTGTACGCTTCTCCATTGGATTCGTTTTTCCACCGAAGAATTTTACTTTTCCAGATTCATCCTTCACTGCAACTTGGTCACCGCCTCGCCCGAGAGCAAGGTCTAAACTCGATTGTGCCAAGGTGCCGAGTTCAGGTAAACTTTCCGTGTTTTTTCCGACTCCAATACTTAAAGTCAAGCTCACATTTTGATCAGAGATCAATTCACGTACCTCATCCAAAATTTCAAACTTCGTCTTTTCGAGTTGTGATAAAATTTCTTGGTTCATGACTGCAAGGAAACGGTCGGAAGAAGTCCGCTTTAAAAAGATTCCATGGTTTTTCGACCAATTATTCAGCAATGACGTCACTTGTGAGTTCAACTGACTCTTCAGCGTATCATCCATTGCCTGTGTCAGTTCATCGTAGTTATCCAAGTATATAATCGCCAAGACAGTTTCTTCGTCTTGATGCTTTTTCTCAATCTCAATTTGTTCTGTACGATCGAATAGATAGATCAATCGGTGATCTCTTTTGTGAATTAAATGGAATTTCCGGTCATGAATCGCAACCCACTCTTCATCCATTTCACTGTTTGCCATCGATAATAGTGTTTCGGACACATGTGACAGCGATTGACCAATAATGGATTGATCCTTATCAATGAAGTCATTTAAATACGGATTTGCCCATTCAATTTCCCGATCTTCACTATATAAAATAATGCCCACTGGCATTTCCAATAATGCTTCCTCACCGACCTTTTTCACTCGGTAAGACAACGTCGAAACATATTGTTCCGTCCGTCTTCTGAGCCGGTCTTCTGCACGCAAGGATAGAATGATAATAATGATGAGAACTGCTGTTAACGCAATTCCAATAAACCATTCATAAAAAATGGTCACAATAGCTAACGCTGTAGCTAAGATGTATAAGGACCAAAGGTATTTATTAATAATCAGTTTCTTGATATCTTTCATGATAACGTCATCTCCTAATGGACTGACATCAGACTCTATTTATTGGTTTCCGTTATTCGATAAGCGACTGCGTAACTGGAAACCTAAGTCAATTATACCTAAAATCCGTAAAGGATACAGGAGTAAAAATGGAAATAATACTAAACCAGCAACGACCGCAAACGGAACGAATTTTGGCCATTTTTTATGATGGACATAAAATACAATAAATGAAATTCCCTGAACGACCAATAACAAACCGATCATGGAATATAAATTCACACCGGCTAAATATAGCATGTCACTTGGATCGGTGTAAATCCAGGTCAAAATAATGGCAATTAAGTAATACCAAATTAACGATGTTGGAAAACTTAAGTAACGAAGCTTTGGAAACCGGTAAGATGTTTTTTCTGTCCGATTGATCCATCGATAACTCACCCATTGTGCAATCAAAGCAAACACGATGGAGATAACCATCATAAAGGTTGGGATGAGATAAACGAGACTTTTTGCTTGTTCCTTTGCTAATTCTAACGTTTCTTCATCTAAGTCAACTTCCATTGTACGCATGAAATTCTCAGAAGTTGAGAAAGAATCTTCTATTCCCTGGTGGATCGTGTCCATCCAATTGATTTGGAAAACAAACTGCGTCACTAAAAACAATAAGCCAAATCCAACAGCAAAACCTGCTGCTCCTGCCGCCCATGTTTCATAAGGACCGCTTCCTGCTCTTATGGAAGCTCCAATGACAATGCCCCCGATAGCTACCAATAGAACAAGTGGAACAGATATATAGGTTAGTAACAGCCCACAGATGACGCCGATAATCACAAACAGAACGACTCCTGCTTTCCACCCATGCTTTTTCGTCATTAAGACGAATGGTACCGGCAACAAGAAGACTGCCACCAAATTAACAATAGGAAAGAAAATCGAAATTAGCATAAGTAATAAAAATACAAGGCCATTAACGGCCCCATCTTTAAATATATCCGATTGATTCATAAACGCTTCTACACCTCTTTTATTAACGCTTGATGACTTCATAATCACCAAGAATAAAACAAACACCTACTTCCATTATTTTAGCAGGGAATCCATTGCATTGAAAGACTTCATGCTTGGTAACTAATTCAATAGATGAATTCCGAATCTTTTCTACCCGACTCGGTCTCCAATTCACATCAAAGGATCATATTTATTGATTTAGGGAACATATAATCTCTGTTTGGGAGCATAAAAAAGTCATTCGGGAGCATATCTTCTGACAATGGGATCATATGTGTCTCGCTTGGCTCATATATTTCCAACAAAGACCCATATCCAAGCTTGGCAAAGTCACACGTTCCCTCTCAAGTTCAAGAAGATGAAAAAAGCGACTTACCTTTTCGATAGATAAGTCGCTTCTTTATTATTCGCCACTTACAAATGGTAGTAATGCCATTTGTCTAGCGCGCTTAATTGCTTTAGTCAATTTACGCTGATATTTTGCAGATGTTCCTGTTACACGACGAGGTAAAATTTTACCGCGTTCGGAAACGAAACGTCTTAGCAAGTCAACATCTTTATAGTCGATGTGTGTAATTCCATTCGCTTTGAAATAACACACCTTTCTACGCTTACGTCCACGACGTGCCATGCAAATCCCTCCTCATTAAAATGGTAAATCGTCATCTGAAAGGTCGACTGGTTCGCCTTCTCTTTCAAATGGATTATTACTTTTCGGAGCAGACTGTTCTTGTGTCTGTCTCTGAAAGTTTTGATTGTTATTCGATGAGTTTGCCATGGTTGAACCTTGCCCACTTTGACCGGAGCTTCCTTTTGTTTCAAGGAACTGAATGCTCTCAGCCATAACTTCTGTTATATATACACGCTTCCCGTCTTGTCCTTCAAAATTACGCGTTTGGATTCGACCATCGACACCGATCATACTACCTTTTTTCATGTAGTTTGCTAAGTTTTCAGCCTGTCTACGCCAAGCGACACAATTAATAAAGTCCGCTTCACGCTCTCCTTGCTGATTCGAAAACGGTCTGTTTACGGCAATATTGAAGTTTGCTACTGCTACACCGTTTGGGGTATAACGCAAGTCTGGGTCACGTGTAAGTCTTCCTACTAAAACGACTCGATTCAACACATACAACACTCCTTATTGGTCATCTTCACGAATAGCCATATGACGAATAATGTTGTCTGAGAACTTCGCTAAACGATCAAATTCGTTAATAGCTTCTGGTTCAGCTTGGAAATTCAACAAAACATAGTAACCTTCACGATGGTCGTTGATTTCATAAGCTAAACGTTTCATACCCATTTCGTCAACGTTTTCAAGTTCCGCGCCATTGTCAGTAAGCACTTTGTTGAAGTATTCGACAACTTCTTTACGTGCTTCTTCTTCTAGATCTGGGCGGATGATGTACATGATTTCGTATTTATTCATCCGTCTGCACCTCCTTTTGGACTTAGCGGCTCTATTGCATATTGAATAGAGCAAGGAGTAATTTGATTAGATTAATTACTCACATCAACGTATTATACCAAACAAATCTCATCGAAACAACCAAAAATCATTGGATTTACACATTAAAACGGAAATGAATGACGTCACCATCTTGGACGATATATTCTTTACCCTCTAGACGTACTTGTCCTCTTTCTTTCGCAACAGCCATGGACCCAGCATCCGCCAAATCTTCATAAGAAACGATTTCTGCACGGATAAAACCTCTCTGAAAGTCTGTGTGGATAATTCCAGCAGCTTCCGGAGCTGTCATACCGGTACGGAATGTCCATGCACGTACTTCTTGTTCTCCTGCCGTAAAATAAGTTGCTAAGCCTAACATATTATAAGAAGCTTTGATTAATTGATCTAATCCTGATTCCTCAATACCCAGTTCTTGTAAAAATTCAGTTTTCTCTTCGCCTTCTAACTCGGCGATTTCTGCTTCAACTTTCGCACAGATGACAATCACTTCTGCATCTTCAGCAGCGGCGAATTCTTTTACGCGCTGGACATGCTCATTTTGCTCAATATCCAACAGCTCGTCTTCCCCGACGTTTGCTGCGTATAACATTGGTTTCACGGTCAGTAAATGAAGCTGTTTTACATATTTCTGTTGTTCTTTTGTAAACTCAACCGCTCTAGCCGGTGTTTCATTTTCAAATGCTTCGCGAAGTTTCTTTAACACTTCAAATTCAAACATTGATTCTTTATCTTTTTGTTTCGCCATTTTCTCCACTTTGTCATAGCGTTTCATGACGGTTTCCAAATCTGCAAGAATCAATTCCAAATTGATCGTCTCGATGTCTTCGATTGGATCGACTTTTCCAGATACATGCGTTACATTTTCATCGTCAAAACAACGAACGACCTGACAAATCGCATCCACTTGCCGGATGTGTGATAAAAATTGGTTACCTAGTCCTTCTCCTTTGCTGGCACCCTTAACAATTCCAGCGATGTCTGTAAATTCAAATGCTGTTGGTATCGTTTTTTTCGGTTTTACCAATTCAGTCAATTTATTCAAACGATCGTCTGGAACCTCCACAATTCCCACATTCGGATCGATGGTTGCGAATGGATAGTTTGCTGATAAAGCTCCTGCTTGTGTGATGGCATTAAATAATGTCGATTTACCAACGTTCGGCAAGCCGACAATTCCTGCTGTTAAAGACATTGTGACGTCCACTCCTTCAATTGATCTACTACCGAATCCTACGTTCAAGATTAGTCATAACAATTATAGTGATTCAACGATAAAAACACAAGTAACTGAAAATAAAAAAACAAGAGCACTATAGCCCTTGTTTGGTATGCAAGATGTTGAAATAAGACATTTAATTCAAGAAAATTCGTTTTTGTTTCACGTGAAACAATTATTCTTCAGATTTAACGAGCACCTTTTTCAACTTCTTTTCAAACTGTTTTCTTGGAATCATGACACTGTGATCACAGCCTTGACACTTGATACGGATATCCATGCCCATCCGGACAATTTTCCATTCATTCGTCCCACATGGGTGCTGTTTCTTCATTTCGACGATGTCATGTAATCCAAAATCCTTATCTGCCATCTGAGCATCTTCCTTTCTATATCCATTGCCAAATGTTTACCTCAAGATTATTCTGGGAAACAGATAAGCACTTAACGTGCACAATCTATGTTTATTTTATCAAATTTTATAGGCTGCTGCTCGTTTAATGATAGGAAACAATAGAATCGCACCAAGGACATATAAATTCAACACTCCATAAAGAGGATATAAGTAACTAATTAGATGAGAAAATGAGAAGAACGAAAACGGTAGTGCAATTAGTAAAACATATAGACCGACTCTACCTGTTGAGTGTTGTTTAAAGAATTCTTTAAGTCGAGAAATGATTCCAAATAAACTCGTCAACGCTGTTGTATAGATGGCAAACCATAATAAAACAGCCATCAACAGAAATATTTCAAACGGATAACCATTCAAAATGGCAAACAACGGTATTTCATAGAAATAAAGTTGTTCGGCGACGGAGATCAAACTCATATTATAAACCATAGAGATTGATCCTAGAATTAGTCCGCTGCCAATACTAGCAACATAAATTTCTTTTTTACTTTTTATTTCTTTTCCAACTGCACTTAATACTGCAATTAACGGTAACACATTGAGTGAGGTAAATGGGATGGCTTGTACCCAATTTGATTGATCGCTAATGCCATAAAAAAAGGAAACACGTTCTTGAAAAACGAAAATCATCAGTACGAGAAACAGTCCTACAATGAGTAACGGCAATAAAAATCGATTAATGGATAGTACGCCGTCCATCCCTCTGGGAATAATGACAAGTAGCAAAAGAACCATTAATAGAATACCAACAACATTTGACCATTCAAATATCGTGACTGTAGCACCACTGCCGGCAATCATGACAAAGAGTGTCGTGAATAAATAAATCATAACTAATAAATCATAAACTTTTGCAGATTTGACACCTAAAAATTGCTCCAATACCGGCATATAGTGCTCTGATTTTTTTAAATAGCTTACTTCCAAGATTACATGACAACTAATGATAAACATAATCGTAAATAAAACAATGGCCAGACTGCTACCAAGACCAAAGAACTCCCAAATTTCTCTGCCAGAAGCATAACCAGCACCTACCATCGTTGCAATTATTAAACCAATCCATTTGAATCCATTAATCATAGTCGGCCTCCAACGTATAAATGAATCGTAAAATCCGTATACTAATAGAAATATGTACAAGGAGTAAAAACTATGTCTAAATCAATGATATTGAAAAAATCTACTTATCATATGAATGATTCATTCGTTAGTTTAAAGCTATCTCGGTTTTTAACGAATCATTTGCCGACTGACCAACCAATCATTCTATTATGTATTGGTACCGATCGTTCAACGGGTGATAGCCTTGGCCCACTCGTTGGTTCGTTTTTGAAAGAATCCCTAATCAAAAATATTCATGTGTTCGGAACACTGGATGAACCCGTACATGCCAAGAACCTTCCTGAAACGATTCAGCAAGTTGAAGAAACCTTTCATAACCCTTATATCATCGCAGTTGACGCTGCATTAGGTTCTATCAGAAAGGTAAAAACAATGGATATTGGACTGGGATCCCTCCAACCAGGAGCTGCAGTGAAGAAGAAAATTTCTTCGATCGGAAACCTCTACATTAAAGGTTATGTCAATGTCGGTGGATTTTTGGAATATACGGTGTTGCAATGTACGCGACTCAGTGATGTAATGAGCATGGCTCAAATCATTACAAAAGCAATCCAATATGCAGATACAAGATTATCGGTTAATGGGATTGATTAATCTTTGATGGTCGGATGACTAAAAGCGTTTAAACGGATAACAAATGGTTTTTACAGCATAAAATCCCGTAAAAAAGAGTTGTCCAAAGTCTTTCAAAAGACCCCGACAACTCTTTTTATATGATAAGAGCTATAATTACGAAAACCAATTTGGAACCTGAAGGTAAATAAACAGTACAAATCCGACAATTACTAAACTCGGAAGTAAGTTAGCGACACGGATTCGAGTGACATTCAATAAATTCAATCCAATAGCAACAATCAATAACCCACCTGTTGCAGTCATATCTTCAATAAATAAATTAAAGAAAGACTCGGGGAAAAACTGATCGATTTGAGTAGCAAATAATGCAATGACACCTTCGTAAATGACTACAGGAATCAATGAGAAAATGACGCCGAAACCTAATGTTGTCGTAAGTACTAATGCAGTAAATCCATCCAGTATGGACTTGGTATAAAGTATCTCATGGTTGCCATGGATCCCACTATCCAAAGGACCGATCACCGCAAGTGCTCCGACGCAAAAGATTAGCGATGCTGTCACAAATCCTTCTGCTATATTGGACTCTTTACCCTCTTTTTTAAAACGCACTTCTAAGTGTGCACCTACTCTGTTCAATTTTTCATCTAAGTCAATTCCTTCACCGATTACTGCACCAAATAGCAGACTAAGGAGTATAACAATGGTTCTGTCCGATTCCAGTCCCATCGTAAACCCCAACGCGATTACCGTCAGACCGATTCCCGCCATGATGGTTTCTTTAATTCTTTCATTTATTTTATTAAAAAACAGACCGAATACTGTTCCTAATGCAATTCCTAATCCATTAACAATAACACCGACTAATTCTATATCAACCACCTACTCCCTTTTGTTTCACGTGAAACAATAGAAAAAGAAATGTCTTCCTAGATGAAATGAAAGTCGCCCATGAGAACGCCATTTCAACCGGTTAGACATTTCTTTACTATTCATTCTTTTATCACTGGTGCATATTATTTTCCTTGATTCATCAAATCAAGTATTCTCTCAAGATCTTCTTTACTGAAATACTCAATTTCGATTTTGCCTTTTCTTTTACCTTGTTGAATGGTAACAGACGTACCGAAAAGATCTCTTAATTCTGTTTCCTTTGAAGCAATGAAGATATCTTTTTTCTCTGGTCTCTTTTTTGGTTTTTGATTGTTTTCATTCAAGCGGGTAATTAATTGCTCCACTTGTCTAACATTCAATCCTTCTTTACGAATCTTATCTGCAACCATTAGTATTTCTTCTTCTTTTTTCAATGCTAATAATGCCCGTCCGTGGCCCATCGTGAGCTCTTTACTGTTAATCATCGCACGTACTTTTGTCGGCAAGGAAAGCAGACGAATCATATTTGCGATGTGTGGACGACTTTTCCCAAGTCGTTTTGCCAATTCATCATGTGTTATATTCAGCTCATTAATCAATCGGTCGTAAGCTTCAGCTTCTTCCATCGGATTAAGGTCTTCTCTTTGCAAGTTTTCAAGTAATGCCAATTCCATCATGTCTTGGTCATCTAAATCACGAATGACAGCTGGTATGGTCTCAAGACCGGCTTCCTTTGATGCACGGAATCTACGCTCGCCTACGACGATTTCATATCCTTTGATGGATTGACGAACAATGATGGGCTGTAAAACGCCATATTGTAAGATGGAGTCCTTCAATTCCTCAATTGCATCAGCCTCGAAAACCTTACGTGGTTGATAAGGGTTTGCCCGAATTTCATTGATCGCTACTTCTCGTACCGTCTCTTCATCAAAATTAACATCCTGAAATAAAGCATTCACACCTTTACCCAACCCTCTGGCCATTTGCCATCACTTCCTTCGCTAAATCACTATACACTTCAGCACCTCTTGAGCGAGGATCGTATTTAATAATAGGTTCCCCGTGACTTGGTGCTTCACCTAAGCGAACGTTTCTAGGAATAATCGATTGAAATACTTTCTCTTGAAAGTACTTTTTCACTTCTTCAATGACTTGAATACCAAGATTTGTTCTTGCATCCAGCATTGTCAGTAAAACACCTTCAATTGCTAAATTATGATTCAATCTTTTCTGGACCAATCGAATTGTGTTCAGCAATTGACTTAATCCCTCAAGTGCATAATATTCACATTGAACTGGTATAAGCACGCTATCAGCTGCTGTCAAAGCATTCAACGTTAACAATCCAAGCGATGGAGGGCAATCGATAATAATATAATCATAGTTGTCACGTGTTTCTTCTATCGCTTTTCGTAATCTTAACTCTCTAGAAATGGTAGGAACCAATTCTATTTCTGAACCAGCCAATTGAATCGTTGCTGGTACTGCATCAAGATTAGGTATGTTCGAAGGCATGAGTGCATGATTGATATTTTCTTCTTCAATTAATACATCATAAATACATGTAGATGTTTCTCCTTTATTGATTCCAATCCCACTTGTGGCATTCCCTTGTGGATCGATATCAATGAGAAGGACTTTATTCCCCATATCAGCTAAACATGCACTCAAATTAACTGCTGTAGTTGTTTTGCCAACGCCGCCTTTTTGGTTTGCAATGGCAATTACTTTTCCCATCTATGTCACCTGCCTACTTCTTTCACAATTTACTATTATAATGAACAATTTGATAGCTATAAATTATATTTTATCATGAACGAACCCGTTATGTTAGTTAAATATATAGTTTAATAGAGTGTTTACGAAAAAAAGAATAAAAAAAGCCCATCTTATTCATAAAGACAGGCTTAAAGAAGGTGATGAATCTAATTACTTGTTTTTCGGGATTTTTATCGTAATTTTATAGTGATCTTCCTCTTCAGATTCCTCTGATTCCACGTTTAATCCTGAATCGGAGACCATGCTCAATGATTGACGAATTGTATTTAAAGCAATGCGAAGATCTCTACTGACGCCTTTCATTTTCGGTTTTTGCTTTGGTTTCTCTTCAGATGGATCTTCTGGATGGAGTAACGCATCGATTTGTTCTTCCGTTTGCTTCACATTGAGGTGATTTTCAATAACCAAGCCTAAAACTTCTTCTTGAAGTGACTCGTCTTTTAATGAAATTAATGCTCGTGCATGTCTTTCTGTAATCTCTTTATTTAATATGGCTTGTTGAACAACGCTTGGCAGCTTCAACAACCGAAGCTTATTGGCAATGGTTGATTGACTTTTACCAAGACGTTGAGCTAGCGCTTCTTGTGTCAATCCGTGCTGCGATAGCAATTGTTCATAAGCAATCGCTTCTTCAATGACTGTCAGCTCTTCTCGTTGAAGGTTTTCAATCAATGCAACGGATGCTGTTTCTGTATCCGTCATATTTTTGACGATTGCTGGGATTGTTTCCCACTCTAACGATTGAACTGCTCGCCACCTTCTCTCACCGGCAATTAATTCATATCGTTCTTCTTCTTCTATTTTACGGATAACGATTGGTTGAATCATTCCATGTGTGTGAATCGTTTGTGCGAGTTCATTAATTTTTTCTTCATCAAAAATCGAACGAGGCTGATATTGATTGGGGCTTATTTTATCCACTTCAATTTGCACAACTTCATTACTTACCTCTGATGAAACATCCTTGTCGGAATTGGAAGCATTTTTACCGAACAACTTACTAATTGTACCCATTTTTATGGCACCTTCCTTATCAAGAATACGAACTCTATTATGTAAATAAAACTCGTCAATCGACGAGCTTTTGACAACATCATAAAAAATTGTGTAACAATCTAGTGGTCAATTTTAATTATAAAATAATCTATGTTTCACGTGAAACATTTCAAATCTACCTTTACTGCTATCTTACCACAATTTACTTATCTGGAGAAGGTTTAAATTGTGCTTCACTCGATTGGTTCCTTATTTGGAAGCCCTGCTTTACGAGGATATTTAGCTGGCGTCTTTCGTTTCTTATGGATGATCGCAATGTTTCTCTCGCTATTTTCTATCGGTAAAAGAAATTCATGAATGTTGCGCCAGTCTCCTCCAAGTACTTCTACTGCCGCTTCGCTTGCCTTCTTCTCTTCTTGGAAGTTTGCGCCTTTCATCATGATTAAGTCGCCTCCAACCTTTACTAACGGAAGGCATAACTCACTTAAGACGGAGCTTCTCGCAACTGCACGCGAAAGCACGGCATCGAAACTCTCTCTGAATTTCTTATTTTTACCGAAGTTTTCAGCACGATCATGATAAAATGCAATTTCCGTAAGGTTTAGTTCATCCGCTAAATGATTTAAGAAGGTGACACGTTTTTTTAACGAATCAACAATGGTCATTTGCAGATGCGGGTATACGATTTTTAAAGGAATCGAAGGAAAGCCCGCTCCGGCACCTACATCGCAAACCGTTAATGGTTGTGAGAAATCGAAATGAAAAGAAGCAGTCAATGAATCGAAGAAGTGTTTTAAATAAACCTCTTCTTGGTCCGTAATTGCCGTTAAATTCATTTTTTCATTCCATTCGACCAATAGCTCATAATACAATTTGAACTGAGCGAGCTGATGCTCACTCAGTTCAATGCCATGTTCAATTAAGTTTGCTTGAAATAACGATTCATCCATTACTTAACCCTCTATTCATTGGATACTTTTGAACGAACGCCCTGTTCAATATAGACGAGTAAGATCGATATATCAGAAGGATTCACTCCAGAAATTCGTGATGCTTGTCCAACTGACAATGGTCGAACTTGTTTCAGTTTCTCTCTAGCTTCTGAAGCTATACCGGAAATATCGTCATAATCAATATGCTCAGGAATATATTTGTTGTCCATCTTTCTCATTTTCTCGACTTGTTGATTGGATTTCTTAATATATCCTTCATATTTCACTTGAATCTCAACTTGCTCTTCTACTTCAGCTGGCAAGTTTGTTTCACGTGGAACAAATGGTTTCAACAGTTCATATTTCATTTCGGGACGACGTAATAAATCCGTCGCTCGAACTGCTTCTTTAAGTGGCGTACCATTTTGTTCTTCAATCACTTGTTGAATGGCTTCATCCGGTTTAATAATAATTTTTTCAATTCGTTTGATTTCATCCTGAATCTGTTGCTTCTTATGAGTGAAGCGTTCATAACGTTCTTCTGGGATTAATCCGTACTCGTAACCAATATCAGTCAAACGTAGATCAGCATTGTCATGACGAAGCAATAGACGATATTCTGCTCTTGAAGTTAACAAACGGTATGGTTCATCGGTACCTTTTGTCACTAAATCATCAATCAAGACACCGATATACGCTTGAGATCGATCTAAAATCAACGACTCTTTATTCAAAGCTTTCCCAGCTGCGTTAATTCCTGCCATTATTCCTTGGGCTGCAGCTTCTTCATATCCAGATGTGCCATTGATTTGGCCTGCAGTAAACAATCCATTCACTGTTTTCAATTCTAACGTAGGCCACAATTGAGTCGGTACGACAGCATCGTATTCAATCGCGTAACCAGCACGCATCATTTCTGCTTTCTCAAGGCCAGGAATTGTTTCCAGTAATTTCTTTTGAACGTCTTCAGGAAGAGAAGTCGATAATCCTTGTACATACACTTCTTCTGTATTTCGCCCTTCAGGTTCCAAAAAGATTTGGTGGCGTGGTTTATCAGAGAAACGGACAATTTTGTCTTCTACGGAAGGACAATAACGTGGACCTGTTCCTCTTTCCGCTCCTGAGTACATCGCTGATTTTGTTAGGTTATCCATGATGATCTCATGGGTCACTTCTCCTGTATATGTCAGCCAGCAAGGTATTTGGTCGGTAATGAATTCTGTCGTTTCATAAGAGAAGGCGCGTGGCTCTTCATCTCCTGGTTGAATTTCTGTTTTTGAATAATCGATTGTATGACTGTTTACTCGTGGTGGTGTTCCTGTTTTAAAGCGAACAAGATCGATTCCAAGTTCTTCTAACTGCTTGGAAAGCTTAATCGTCGGACGTTGATTGTTTGGTCCGCTTTCATACTCAATATCGCCGATCAATACCTTACCTCTCATAAACGTACCTGTCGTAACAATTACCTGGTCTGCGTAATAGCAGGCTTTCGTTTCTGTAACGACACCTTTTACTTGGTTGTCTTCGATCAGTAGTCGATCGACCATCCCTTGTCTTAAGGTTAGGTTTTCTTGATTTTCAATAACGTGCTTCATTTCTTGTTGGTAAAGGACTTTGTCTGCTTGCGCACGTAATGCTCGAACAGCAGGTCCTTTACTCGTATTCAACAGTCGCATTTGAATATGCGTTTTATCAATCACTTTTGCCATCGCACCGCCGAGCGCGTCAATTTCCCGAACAACGACACCTTTAGCGGGACCACCGAGGGATGGATTACACGGCATAAAGGCGATTAAATCCAGGTTCAATGTCAACATCAATGTTTTCGCGCCTCGTTTCGCTGAAGCGAGTCCCGCTTCCACACCCGCATGTCCTGCGCCGATGACAATTACATCATAATGTCCTGCATCGTACATACGTAAAGACCTCCTTTTTTTTATTTTCCTAAACAGAATTGGGAGAATAACTGATCGATTAGTGATTCATGAATATTATCACCAATGATTTCGCCAAGAAGCTCCCATGTTCGTGTGATATCTATTTGAACTAAGTCCAGCGGCATACCGTCGTCTACCGCTTGAAGTGCATCATCTAATGCTTGTTCCGATTGCTCAAGCAACTGGATGTGGCGTACATTGGATACATAGGTCAAGTCGCCAGAATCCAATTCG
This sequence comes from Allobacillus halotolerans, assembly GCF_018967645.1. GTDB lineage: Bacteria > Bacillota > Bacilli > Bacillales > Alkalibacillaceae > Allobacillus > Allobacillus halotolerans. Next base: position 101,494 of record NZ_JAHLZF010000003.1, read on the forward strand.
CCTTCAAAAAATGTCTCCGCAATTGCCGACTCTAATTGATCAATTCCTTGTTCTTCTACCAATGAGGTCGAAATGATCGGCACATCACCTGCTATGGCTTTCACTTCATCCAAGTCGATTTGTTGCTCCAGGTCTGTCTTGTTGATGACAGCAATGATGTCATGTTCTCTTGCTGCTTCAAAGAGTGCTGCATCTTCTTTGGTGAATGGTTCGTTCCCATTTAGTACAAGTAGAATCAAATCTGCATCTTTAAGAGCCTTTCGAGAGCGTTCAACACCGATTCTTTCCACAATATCTTCAGTTTCCCGAATCCCTGCTGTATCGATCAACCGCAGTGGAACACCACGCACATTCACGTATTCCTCAACGACGTCACGAGTCGTACCTGGAATATCAGTAACGATTGCTTTATTTTCTTGAGCCAATATATTTAGTAAAGACGATTTACCGACGTTCGGCTTGCCGATAATCGCCGTAGCAATTCCTTCTCGTAAGATTTTCCCTTGCTTAGCCGTCATCAACAACCGCTGAACCTCTTCTTTCACAGCTGTTGCCCGTTCAACAAGCATCTGATGTGTCATTTCTTCCACATCATCATATTCCGGATAGTCAATATTCACTTCGACGTGAGCAACCGTTTCGATCAACTGCTGTCGCAAAGAACGAATTAAGTTAGATAATCGACCATCCATTTGATTTAATGCTTGCGACATTGCTTTATCTGTCTTGGAACGGATTAAATCCATGACAGCTTCTGCTTGAGATAAATCAATACGACCATTCAGGAATGCACGTTTTGTAAACTCTCCTGGTTCAGCCAACCGTGCGCCTTCCCTTAAAATTAACTGAAGCACGCGATTGACTGAAACCATTCCGCCGTGACAGTTAATTTCGATTATATCTTCACGAGTGAAGGTTCGAGGAGCTTTCATCACTGAAACCATCACTTCTTCGACCTTTTCATCTGTTTTTGGATCGATCAAACTCCCATAATGGATCGTATGGGAATCTACTTTCGTCAAATCTTTCGTTGGAAAAATTCGATTGGCGATGGCAAACGATTCCTCCCCACTAATTCGGACAATCGCAATGGCACCTTCGCCAATCGGTGTTGAAATTGCTGTAATTGTGTCTTGCTCCATGAACCTCACTCCTTTCGATGAGCAAATTCTCAACTAAAAACATTAACATAAATAGGGATAAAAAGAAAGATATACAGCTTACCTCATATTGGTAAGAAGTAAGCTTTATGTACGTCTAAAGCCAATTAAAAAACCGATATAAAGCAGTTAAGCCTTACATCGGTCGTTTTTTGATATCCTTTATTTCACGCCTGGTTATTCAGGCTTGATCACAACGTATCGGTTCGGATCTCTTCCGTCTGAGTAAGTAGAAACTTTGCTGTGGTCTTGCAATGCTGTATGAATGATTTTTCGTTCAAAAGAAGGCATTGGTTCCAATCGAACTTCTTTGTTTAGCTTCATCGCTTTATTTGCAAGCTTATTTGCCAAATCTTCAAGTGTCTCTTTTCTTCGTGCTCGGTAATTCTCTGCATCAACAACAACGGTTACATACTCATCCTTGTTTTTATTGACAACAAGATGGGTTAAATATTGCAACGCATTGATTGTTTGTCCTCGCTTACCGATTAGCAACCCCAGTTTTTCACCAACGAGGTCATACACAACCCCATGTTGATCTTCCTTCACTTGAACATCGACAGAAACATTCATATCTCTTGATATATCGACTAAAAATTGTTTCCCTTCATCCACGGCGCTTTTCATCTCAGTTACTTTTACATAAGCACGCTTCGAACCAAAGACTCCGAGAAGTCCTTTTTTTCCTTCATCAATCACATCGACCTTCACTTGACTTTCATCTAAGGCAAGTTGACTAAGAGCATTTTCTTTTGCTTCTTCAATCGTACGACCACTAGCAGTTATTTCTCTCACTTTTTAGATCCTCCATTGTCTTTTTCTAATTGTTTCATCATCGGACGACGAACTAACAATGTTTGAGCAATCATAAAGAGGTTACCTACTACCCAGTATAACGCAAGGGCTGATGGGAAGAACAATGCAAACGCACCGATCATCACTGGCATTAAGTATAACATAACCTGCATTTGTGGGTTAGCAGCAGCTGGTGAACCTGCCATCATCAATTTCTGTTGAATAAATGTTGTCGTGAATGTGATTACTGCCATGATGATACTTGGCTCCCCAAGTGAAAACCATAAGAACGTATAATTTTCAATTGCTTCTGTACGCACAATGGCATGATAGAAAGCAATTAAAATCGGCATCTGTACAATAATCGGCAGACACCCTGCAAGTGGGTTGACCCCATGACGCTGGAATAGTGCCATCGTTTCTTGCTGTAATTTCTGCTGTGTTTGCTGATCTTTTGACGAGTACTTTTCTCTTAAAGCCTGTAGCTCAGGCTGGATCATTTGCATCGCTTGAGAAGACTTCAACTGTTTGATATTTAGTGGCAAAATTAATGTACGCAACAAAAGTGTTACAATAATGATTGCCAAACCAAAGCCGTGATTGAAAATATCCTCAGCTATGTAAGTAATCAAAAAAGATAATGGATAGACAAAGAATGAATTCCAAAATCCTTCACTGTCTTCGGTAATTGGTTGATCGATCTGTGTACAACCACTAAGGAATAGAGCAATTGCAATCATTGCTCCAACTACGAACAATCGTTTATACACCTGTTTTCCTCCTAACATTGCTAACGCGGAAATTCTTTATACATTCTACCATTATATATAAGAGGTTTACCATAAAAAATGTGAAATATTTATTGACGATACAAGCTTGTTCGTTTCAAAACATGCTTTAAGCTGTTTTTGATCTCATCAACCTTCATAGATGTCGTTGGCTTTCTGGCAATGATAATGATATCAACATCTGGTTGAATATGCGATTCCAACTGTCGCAAACTTTCGCGTATATATCGTTTAATTTGATTACGCATAACAGCATTCCCAAGTTTTTTTCCTACCGAAATCCCTACACGAAAATGGTGTTGATCCTTTTTTGGTACATAATAAATGACAAGCTGTTTATTGGCGAATGATTCACCCTGTTTGAAAATTTGTTGGAACTCCTCATTTTTTTTGACACGGTATTTTTTCTTCAAAAGGATCATCCAATCTCTCTCGATGTTCGAATAAACTCATCCGTTTATTGCGTTGATCAAAATTTCTTTTTTATATACGAATTATCTGCTAGAAAAAAGACCACTGAGTGGATCTTCCAGTGGTCTAAGCAGAAAGTACTTTTCTTCCTTTTTTACGACGGCGTGCTAGAACTTTACGTCCGTTTTTCGTCTTCATTCTAGCTCGGAATCCGTGCACCTTACTGTGCTTTCTCTTTTTTGGTTGGTATGTTCTTTTCATTTATCTACACCTCCTAAAAGGAAATCAAACCTCTACCATTTAAAAACAGTCCAAATTAGTATATAAAATTTGTGCCCCATATGTCAATAGTAAAACAGCCGAACTACATTTAAATTCGGTAATTTTATGATCCACATTCCGATCAGTAAAGAAATTCACTTTACATTTTAATCGGATATCCATCTGGAAGCAATGGATATGGTCATTTTTCGAATGATTGATTACCCGATTTTTAATCATTTGGCTTTGTTAACGTCTGGTGGAGGTGATCAACTATCGGTTTTTTCCACGACCTATTAGCGGCTGCGTTCGATTTTTTCGACGGCTTCGCATGGTTTTTCGATGGCTTCTCGCGGTTTTTCGACGGCTCCGCATGGTTTTTCGATGGCTTTGCGCAGTTTATCAGCGGCTCCACATGATTTTTCGACGGCTTCTCGCAGTTTTTCGACGGCTTCGCGCAATTTATCAGCCGCTTCACCCCATTTATCAGCGACTCCGCATCATTTGTCGACGGCACGCTTTTATCCACAGGACGTGTTCGGTTTGAATGAAAGTTCCCTTATTTCCTGGCCACTGAATCGCCACCAATACGATCCACAATTCAACTACTCAGATCCATTTCAATTAAAAATCAAAACGAATTCTTAGCAGAACCGATTATCTAAGCCAATTTTAAAACGATTTGACGGAATCAATCATTTTCAATCTGTTTTTATCCACAATCCCTTTTTGCACCCCGTTATCAAGTTATCCACATGTGAGTAGAACAACTATCTTTTTCATTTTTTTATTCACAACCTCATTCGACAAATTACCCACAAATTCAACAGTTGTGGACAATTTTTTTAAACACAGCTATGAACTATGTGGATAAGTTGATTTTACATTGAAATATCAAGGTGAGTTTGATATGATTATATTGTTTTAACTGTGAATAAATAAATACAACCATATGAGTTTTCCACAGTATGTGAATAATATGTGGATAGTTAACCACAGCTTGTTAGAAAAGATATCTACAGAGCTGTGGATTTTGTCGATAGATGTCATTTTCCCACGTTGTTAAATGAATCATCCATCCACAGGTAAATTGAACCACCGATTGATGAAAGGATGCTTAATTTTGGATAATTTACAGGCATTATGGAAAGAAACGTTAACTGAAATTGAAAATAAAGTGAGTAAACCTAGCTTTGATACGTGGTTGAAATCGACAGAGGCAAAATCTGTTGAGGGCGATAAACTCGTGATCGCTGCTCCAAATGAATTTGCACGCGACTGGTTGGAAAGCAGTTATGCCGGTTTGATCTCCGAATCATTTAAACAAGTATCAGGCTCTCATTTGGAACCTAAATTCGTTATTCCAAATCGAAACAACATGGATGATTACAATAAACAACCAATAAAAAAATTCCCGAAAAAAACAGCGGAAATGAATGACAGAACAATGCTGAATTCCAAATATACATTTGAAACTTTTGTCATAGGATCAGGGAACCGTTTCGCCCATGCGGCCTCTCTTGCCGTAGCTGAAGCACCAGCCAAGGCATACAATCCACTATTCATATACGGTGGTGTTGGACTAGGTAAAACACACTTAATGCACGCAATCGGCCACTATGTAAGAGAGCATAATCCAGATGCCAAAGTTGTCTATCTATCCAGCGAAAAGTTTACGAATGAATTCATTAATTCCATTCGGGACAATAAGACAATTGACTTTAGAAATAAATACCGAAGCGTTGATATTCTATTAATTGATGATATTCAGTTCTTGGCAGGAAAAGAACAAACACAAGAGGAATTTTTCCATACATTTAATGCGTTACATGAGGAAAATAAGCAAATTATCATTTCCAGTGATCGACCACCGAAAGAAATTCCGACATTGGAAGACCGGCTTCGCTCACGTTTCGAATGGGGATTGATTACAGATATTACTCCACCTGATTTAGAGACAAGGATTGCGATTCTACGGAAAAAAGCAAAGGCAGATGGATTGGAGATTCCAAATGAAGTAATGCTTTACATAGCGAATCAAATCGATACAAACATCAGAGAATTGGAAGGTGCGTTAATACGCGTCGTTGCCTATTCTTCTCTTGTGAATGAAGATATCGATGCTTCGTTGGCTGCTAATGCACTCAAAGATATTATTCCTAGTTCCCGTCCGAAGAAAATTACGATCAAAGGAATCCAGCAAATTATCGGTAGCCGTTTCAATGTACCGATCGAGGATTTTGCTGCAAAAAAACGAACAAAGTCAGTAGCGTTCCCACGTCAGATCGCTATGTATTTATCTAGGGAGATGACTGATTTTTCATTACCAAAGATAGGTGAAGAGTTTGGAGGACGAGATCATACGACCGTCATCCATGCGCATGAAAAAATAGCAAAAATGTTAGCTGATGATATTCAATTACAGAAAGAAATTGATGAATTAACAGAAATCATAAAATCTGAAGCCTAAATTGACTTGTGAACAGTGTGAATATCTCTGCACGTTTGTTTACACGTTATGCACATGTGGATAACTAACGTTTTCAAGGTATCCACTGACTTATCCACAAATCCACAAGCCCTAGTACTATGATTACTGTTTTATTCTTATAACAAATAAATATGACAAATCATTCTCAGGAGGTTCCTATGAAATTAATTATTGAACGAAACCAACTTATGAACAGTATCCAACATGTCATGAAAGCCATCTCTTCCAGACCAACCATTGCGATTTTGTCAGGTATTAAATTAGAAGCACAGCAGAACTTTGTAAAATTAACGGGTAGTGATTCAGATATTACAATTGAATCTACCATTCCTCGCGAAGAAGACGGAATGATCAACATTCATGACGTTCAACCGGGTACCGTTATTCTACAAGCGAAATTTGTATCAGAAATCGTCCGTAAACTACCTGGTGACCAAGTGGAGATCGAATCAGATGATGAACTGAACGTTACGATTCGTTCAGCTGCAGCAGAATTTAAACTGAATGGCCAGGATGCAGAAGAATATCCGCAGCCTGCAATATTGACCACAGACAATCAGTTCGAGATCCAAGCAGACGTTCTTAAAAATTTAATCCGTCAGACAAACTTTGCTGTATCGACTCAAGAAACACGACCTATTTTGACAGGTGTGCATTTCATCTTAGAAGATGGTGTGTTTGAATTGGTCGCTACGGATAGTCACCGATTAGCTTCCAGAAAAATTAATTTGAACAGTGATGCAGAAAGCGTTTCTTTCAGAAATATCGTAGTTCCTGGAAAAAGCCTTTCTGAACTGAATAAGATTCTTGATGATCACCAAGAAAAAGTCTTTGTCAGTGTTTCAGACAATCAAATTCTATTTAAGACAGCGAATGTTAACTTCCACTCTCGTCTGTTGGATGGAAACTACCCAGAAACGTCTCGTCTGATCCCTGAGCAAAGCAAAACGACGGTATCTATAAAATCACGTGAATTAATGCAAACCATCGACCGTGCAAGCTTGTTGGCGCAAGATAATCGGAATAACATCGTGAAGTTGGCAACCATGCCAAATCAACTGCAAATCACTAGTCATTCACCGGAGATCGGAACAGCTGAAGAAAAAGTTGATACGATGAGTATTGAAGGAGAAGATTTAAAAATTTCCTTCAATGCAAAGTATATGATTGATGCACTTCGAGCCATTGACTCTGAAGAAATTGAGATTGCATTTACAGGAGCGATGCGACCATTCATCCTTCGCCCACAAAATGAAGAGGAATCCATCTTGCAATTGATCACGCCGGTTAGAACGTATTAATGCAAATCTCTGTTAAAATCCGTTGTTAATATTGAGATTCGCTATCGGTGGTCGCTTTCCGCGGGCACGGCTCGAGCCTCCTCGGCCTAAAAGCATGGCCTGCGGGGTCTCGAGGCTCGTGCTTTTCCCGCAGGAGTCGCCACCTTCGCTTCTCACAATTCAACGACTCAGTTCTATAACATTAATAAGATTTAATAGAGCCAATGCAAAAAATAATTACGACCAGCCTGGGAAAGACTTTTTTCTTGGCTGGTTTTTATATCGAGCCAATTTTATCCGAAGAAAAAGTAGCTCGAGAATATAAATTGCACATCGAATCAAATTACTGATGTGAGATCAGGAAATTAAAACAGTACGATTAATTTCCTTTTCCACCTTATTTTTAGTAAAATATAGGGATAGGCATGTAGCAGAATAAAGGAAGTGAAAACAATGGCTGAACCAATTGAAATAACGACCGAACAGATTACATTGGGGCAGTTCCTGAAATTGGCCAATATCGTTGAATCTGGTGGGATGGTTAAATTATTTTTAACGGAATTTGCCGTTTACATCAATGATGAACAAGATCAGCGCCGTGGAAGAAAATTAAAGCCCGGTGACCTGGTTGAAATACAAGGCGTTGGATCGTTTGAAGTCACCAAGTCCAGCGAATAATTCGAGGAGCTTCAACCATGTACATTGAGGAATTATCTCTAGTCAATTACCGAAATTACGATCGATTAACGATTCACTTCGACCATAAAGTGAATGTAATTTTAGGTGAAAATGCTCAAGGCAAAACAAATTTAATGGAAGCCATTTATGTTCTTGGATTCACAAAATCACATCGAACGCCAAGGGATAAAGAATTAATCCAATGGGACGCGGAGTATGGTAAAATAAAGGGAAGGGTTTTTAAGAAGAATCGCTCCCTTCCCCTTGAGGTCATATTCTCATCAAAAGGAAAAAAAGCGAAGTTCAACCATATCGAACAAAAACGATTGAGTGATTATATCGGTTCTTTGAATATTGTCATGTTTGCACCGGAGGATTTGAATCTTGTTAAGGGCAGCCCCCAAGAAAGACGTCGTTTCATTGATATGGAAATCGGCCAAATTGAACCTGTTTATATTTATCACTTAAATCAATATCAAAAAATATTAAAACAACGAAATGCTTTATTAAAAGATTTGCAACGAAGGCGGACGAAAGATACGACGATGCTGCAAATTTATACAGAGCAATTGGCGGAACATGGAGCCGCCATCTTATTTCGACGGTTTCGTTTCTTGAAAAAATTACGAGAATGGGCTGTGCCGATTCATCTTCAAATTAGTAGAGATCAAGAGAATCTTAAAATAGATTACTTATCGAAGGTAGATGTATCAGAATCTATGGATATGGAGAAAATGAGAGATACATATCTAACGGAATTCAATCGTAAAGAAGAAAGTGAAATTGAGCGTGGTACGACGTTAATCGGACCACATCGGGATGATTTGGTTTTTACGGTAAATGATCGGAATGTCCAACACTTTGGTTCTCAAGGCCAACAACGTACCACTGCTCTATCGTTAAAGCTTGCTGAGATTGAGTTGATTTATCAAGAGGTTGGTGATTATCCAGTCCTGTTGCTGGATGATGTACTAAGCGAATTGGATGATTACCGACAATCCCACTTACTCAATGCGATTCAAGGGAAGGTCCAGACATTTGTTACGACAACGAATATTGATGGAATTGCCCATGAAACGATTCGCGAAGCAGAAATTTTTACAATCCATGAAGGAAAGCTAGTCGAGAACAATGGACTGGATCGGTAAGTAGATCGACAGTTTGAGAGGGGAATTTATTTATGTTTGTTCATATTGGAGATGATAACGTCATCCGTACCGAAGAAGTGGTTGCAATGGTCGATTACAGCCTCTTCAACTCATCAACGATTATTGAAGAAATGATTTATAACCAGCGTAAAGAAAATAATGTCACCGATTCGGCTTATGAAGAAGCAAAATCAATTGTCATTACCGTCGATCATATCTATTTCAGTTCACTATCTGTTTCGACGCTCTCTAAGCGAGCTCAAATAGCAGACTTCTTGGATAGTGTTGATGACGTAATGGAAGATTCGGATTAAGTCAGGTAGCAGCAATTATAGAAAATGAAGGTGAGATAATGTCGATGGAAGATCAAATCAACAAACCAAATGATTATGGAGCTAGTCAGATTCAGGTATTGGAAGGGTTGGAAGCCGTCCGCAAAAGACCTGGTATGTATATCGGTTCAACAAGTGAAAGAGGATTGCATCATCTCGTGTGGGAAATCGTCGATAACAGTATCGATGAAGCGTTAGCAGGCTATTGTGATCATATTGAAATTACGATTGAAAAAGATAACAGTATTTCCGTCACTGACAATGGCCGAGGTATTCCCGTCGATATACAAGAAAAAGTCGGAAAGCCGGCCGTAGAAGTTATTTTAACCGTACTTCACGCAGGCGGTAAATTTGATAGCGATACGTATAAAGTTTCAGGCGGCCTTCATGGCGTAGGTGCTTCTGTTGTTAACGCTCTGTCTGAATCATTGGAAGTTTACGTCCATCGTGATGGGAAGCTATATTACCAAGACTATAAACGAGGTGTTCCTCAAAGTGAGTTGTCTGTCATTGGTGAGACGGACCTTACCGGTACAAAAATTCACTTCAAACCAGACAGTGAAATCTTTGAAACACTTGAATTCTCTTATGATTCATTAGTCAACCGGACAAGAGAACTTGCTTACTTAAATAAAAAGTTGCGGATTTCCATTGAAGACAAACGAACAGATGAAGAAAAAGATTCGTTCTATTACGAAGGTGGAATCCGAGAGTACGTAGAGTATTTAAATCGGACTCGTGAAGCTCTTCATGAGCCTATCTATGGAGAAAATGAGATTGACAATGTCGTCGTTGAATTTGCCATTCAATACAACGATGGTTTCAACAGCAATATTTACTCCTTTGCGAACAATATCCATACCATGGAAGGCGGAACACACGAGCAAGGCTTCAAAACAGCACTTACCCGTGTGATCAATGATTATGCCCGTAAAAATAATTTATATAAAGAAAGTGATCCAAACCTTATTGGTGAAGATGTCCGAGAAGGGTTAACAGCCATCGTTTCGATTAAGCATTCTGACCCGCAATTTGAAGGACAAACGAAGACAAAACTTGGAAACAGTGAAGTCAGCCAGATTACCAATTCTGCTTTCTCAGAGAAATTCACACAGTTTTTGTTTGAAAACCCGAGAGTTGCCAAACAAATTGTTGAAAAAGGTTTGATGGCATCCCGTGCACGTATTGCTGCAAAGAAAGCTCGTGAAGTCACTCGCCGTAAAAACGCCTTGGAAGTTTCAAGTTTACCAGGGAAATTGGCGGACTGTTCATCGAAAGATCCGAGTAAGGGTGAGCTGTATATTGTTGAGGGTGACTCAGCAGGTGGTTCAGCGAAGCAAGGACGCGACCGACACTTCCAAGCTATTTTGCCGTTACGAGGAAAGATTATCAACGTAGAAAAAGCGCGGTTAGATAAGATCCTCTCCAACAATGAGATTCGAATGATGATCACAGCATTAGGGACAGGCATTGGCGAAGAATTTGATATTTCGCTTGCAAGGTATCATAAAGTCGTCATCATGACAGATGCGGACGTTGATGGTGCACATATTCGAACATTATTACTGACATTTTTCTATCGTTACATGCGACCGTTAGTCGAACATGGCTATGTTTATATTGCCCAGCCACCGTTATATAAAATCCAGCAAGGCAAGAAGGTTTATTATACGTATACAGATAAAGAAATGGAAGAAGTATTGGATGAACTTCCACAAAGCCCAAAACCAGGTCTACAACGGTATAAAGGTCTAGGTGAGATGAATCCTAGTCAGCTATGGGAAACGACAATGAATCCTGAAACACGGACAATGCTGCAAGTCACATTGGAAGACGCTATGGAAGCGGATGAAGTATTTGATGTGTTGATGGGTGACCATGTTGAACCACGAAGAGATTTTATCGAGAAAAATGCTCAATACGTTAAGAATTTGGATATTTAACGAGTGATTAAAGCCGTTTGAATAAAAGCTTTCAAAAGGAGATTTCTGTGTGACTATAGGTTTGTGGCAGTGATGAATTGACCCACCTAGCGTTACGAGCTTGATCTCCCTCTCAATGATCGAACACGAGGTCATGTAATTATGATTAAGCTTTTATTCGGACTGGCTTTTGACTCATTCAAGGAGGAGTTATCGTTGGATCAAGAACGTCCAAGAGTTCAAGAAATTAATTTAAGTCAAGAGATGAGAACGTCTTTTTTGGATTATGCGATGAGTGTAATCGTCTCACGTGCATTGCCTGATGTCCGGGATGGTTTAAAACCTGTACATAGAAGAATTTTATATGCCATGCACGATTTAGGAATGCATGCAGATAAATCATATAAAAAATCTGCCCGGATCGTCGGTGAGGTGATCGGTAAGTACCATCCACACGGAGATTCTGCCGTTTATGATGCAATGGTACGTATGGCCCAAGACTTTAACTATCGTTACACGTTGGTCAATGGACACGGTAACTTTGGTTCAGTCGATGGCGATGCTGCTGCAGCAATGCGTTATACGGAAGCTAAAATGTCCAAAATTTCGATGGAACTGCTAAGAGATATCAATAAAAATACCATCGATTATGTGGACAACTATGATGGCGCTGAACGAGAGCCAGTCGTATTGCCAGCTCGTTTCCCTAACCTGCTTGTGAATGGAGCATCCGGTATCGCAGTAGGAATGGCAACAAACATCCCGCCTCACCAGCTAGGTGAAGTCATCGATGCTGTATTGGCAGTCAGTAGAAACCCAGAGATCACCATTGAGGAATTGATGGAGAACCATATCTATGGACCAGACTTTCCAACAGGTGGAGAAATTCTAGGTCGAAGCGGAATCCGACAAGCGTTTCAAACAGGAAAAGGTTCAATAACGATTCGCTCAAAAGCTGATATTGATGAAGTTAACGGCAAGCCGAGAATTATCGTCAGTGAGATTCCTTTCCAAGTGAACAAAGCAAGACTGATTGAAAAAATTGCTGAGCTAGTTCGTGATAAAAAGCTTGAAGGGATTACCGATTTACGTGATGAGTCGGACCGTGACGGTATGCGTATTGTGATGGAATTACGTCGCGATGCAAATGCCAATGTCGTATTGAATAATCTTTACAAGCAAACCGCTATGCAAACAACCTTTGGAATCAACATGCTCTCTCTTGTGAACGGGGAACCAAAAGTATTGAATCTGAAACAAACACTTGAGTACTATTTGGAACACCAGCGTGAAATCATTACACGTCGTACACAGTATGAATTGGATAAAGCGCAAGCACGTGCTCATATTTTAGAAGGTCTCCGAGTAGCATTGGACCATCTGGATGCCGTCATCGAATTAATCCGGAAATCTCAAACAGCGGATATCGCCAGAGAAGGATTAATGGAACAATACGGCTTATCCGAAAAACAAGCTCAAGCAATATTGGATATGCGCCTGCAGCGTTTAACCGGCCTTGAGCGTGAGAAGATTGAAAATGAATACAATGAGATCATGGAATTGATCGCAGAATTGAAAGCTATTTTAGCGGACGATGAAAAAGTTTTGGAAATTATCCGTGAAGAGCTGACAGCGATTAAAGAACAGTTTAACGACGAACGTCGCACAGAAATCGTTATCGGTGGAACAGACTTTATCGAGGATGAAGATTTGATTCCTGAAGAGACAATCGTCATTACACTCACCCACCATGGTTATATCAAACGTCTACCGCTTACGACGTATCGCTCACAAAATCGTGGCGGACGCGGTATTCAAGGCATGGGCACGAATGAGGATGACTTTGTGGAGCATTTATTATCTACTTCCACACATGATACGTTGCTGTTCTTTACGAATAAAGGAAAAGTATACCGGGCGAAAGGATATGAAATTCCTGAATTCAGTCGGACAGCCAAAGGACTTCCTCTTGTTAACGTGCTTGAAGTTGAACAAGATGAATGGATCAATGCCGTCATTCCGGTACAAGAGTATGATGAAGCGTCTTCCCTATTCTTTACAACGAAAAATGGGTTGTCTAAACGGACAATGTTGAATCAATACAAAAACATCCGTCGAGGCGGTCTACGTGCGATTAATTTACGTGAAGACGATGAATTAATCTCTGTACGATTAACGGACGGTGAGCAAGATATCATCATCGGAACGAAAAACGGATTGGCGATTCGTTTCCACGAAACCGATGTTCGAACAATGGGCCGTACAGCAACAGGTGTGAAAGGAATCACATTAAGAGAAGACGATGAAGTTGTATCAATGGAAATTTTACATCAAGGTAGTGAAGTACTGACCGTTACATCCAAAGGTTTCGGTAAACGAACCCCTGAAGATGAATATCGCCTACAAAACCGAGGCGGTAGAGGAATACTCACTTGTAGATTGAGCGATCGAAACGGTCATGTTTCAGCCGTTAAACCTGTATTTGGCGAAGAAGATTTGATGATCATTACTGAAACAGGTGTACTCATTCGTATGGGCTCGGAAACAATTTCCCAAACGAGTCGGAATACACAAGGTGTCCGTTTGATCCGCTTAGGTGAGGAAGAATCCGTAGCTACGGTTGCCTTGGTAGAGAAAGAAGATGTAGAAGACGAATTGGAAGAAGAAATTGATGAAGCAGTAGAAGAAAAAGAAGAACAGCTTGTTGATGAAATTGAGGAAGTTGTCGAAGAAGATGATGACCACTCAGGCGAAGAAAAATAATGTGAGGTGAATCCGCGTGAAAGTTCACCCAGACCAACTGATACCCGGTTGTCTCTTGACGAAGGATGTGATTGGCAATGCCATTCATCCACTTATTCCGAAAAATACAGTGATTGAACCGATTCATATCCAAATTTTACAAACATTTAAGATCCAAGTCGTAGACGTTGCACCTCGCTTGGTTAATGGAGATGTCTTTCGCGTTGAAAAGCGCGAAGTACCATCTGAGGATCAAAAGGAAAATGAAGTGAATGAACGAGTGAACTGGACGTTTGATGATTATTATATGAATGCTGTCAAAATTACAAAATCCATTTGCGAAGATTTAAAACGTACCAATCGATTAAATATTCAACAAGTACGGAAGCTTATGATCCCTTTAATGAAACAGGCAGAAAAGCAACGAAACTTATTTTTAAAGCTACATCAATATGGTGATAAACAGCGATATATTTATCACCATATGGTGTCAATCGCGTTATTATCAGCTAGTTTAGCGACGAAATTAGACTATAGCCAAGGCGATCGTTTAAAAATAGCATTAGCAGCCTATTTAAGCGATATGGGGATGGTTTCTGAACATGATGGCATCTATTTAAAGAATAGAGAATTGACTGAGAAAGAAACCGAAAACATTCGCATGCATCCTGTTCTTTCTTATCGGATGATCGAGCACATGTCATCCATTAGTAAGGATGTAAAAATCGCTGTCTTACAGCATCATGAACGAATAGATGGTTCGGGTTATCCACTCGGCGTGAAGGCGGAAAAAATTCATCCATTCGCCAAAGTGATTGGTGTTGTCGATACCTTCCATGCAATGATGTCTGAACGAGCATATCAACAAAAGCAATCTATCTATCATGTCGTTGAAGAACTAATGCAACGACAGGCAGGTAAGTTAGATGTTTTGACGATTGAAACGTTAATCCAAAACTATTTGACTCTGCAAGTCGGTACACGGGTAAAACTATCAAATGAACAAAACGGCACTGTCGTCTTTGTGAATGAGTCCGATCCCGCCCGCCCTTTTGTACAACTTGAAGATGCTAGTGAAAAAATTATTGATTTGAAAGAGCATGATCTCGATATTAAAGAGTTTTTAATAGATCATGAGACTTGATTAGATAGGTCAATATCCTTTGAGTCAGAACTCGGGCTCAAAGGATGTTTTTTTATCAACACATAGGTCGATAAAAATACTAAAAATGTTAACAAATGATAATATTTTACCAATGTTTCATGACCTGAAATCATGTATAATAATAAAGGTATTCATCCTATTTACATAAAGAAAAGTTCGTTATTTGGAGGAAAAAAACAGATGATTAAAACATATAAATCGTTAACAGCTATCGTGATGGCAACTGTTTTATTAATGGCTTCTTTTATGGTGAGTCCGCTAAAGACTTACGCCCAATTAGATAACTTGAGTGCTGAATCAGCTATATTGGTTGATGCCACTACAGGAGAGGTCCTTTACGCGAAGAACGCGGATGAAGCTTTGCCACCAGCAAGTATGACAAAAATGATGACAGAATATCTCGTTTTGGAAGCTATTGAAGAAGGCGAGATCAGCTGGGATACACGTACAGAAATCAGTGAATATGCGTACTCTATTTCCGCGAATAATTCATTTTCAGGCGTAGGATTGCGTTTGGATCATGAATATACAGTCGAGCAGCTATATGAAGCAATGGCAATCAATTCAGATAATGCAACGAGCATTGCTTTAGCAGAGTTAATTGCTGGTTCAGAAGGTGAATTCGTGAAACTCATGAATCAAAAGGCTGAAGAAATGGGTTTGCCTGATGCTAAATTTGTGAATTCTACGGGCTTGGATAATAAAGACTTAAATGGAAAACACCCGGAAGGCACAAAAGCAGATGATACTAATTTACTGTCTGCACGTTCGACAGCGATGCTAGCTTACCATCTCGTAAATGATTTCGACCAAGCATTAGAGATCTCTAGTATTCCGAAAAAAGAATTTGAAGACCAGGAAATGGTCAATTGGAACTGGATGCTTCCAGGGATGGACAGTCAAAACTTCGAACAATTTACGTACGAAGGAATGGATGGATTAAAAACAGGTTTTACCGATTTGGCAGGATACTCCTTTGCTGGTACAGCGAAACAAGATGATACACGATTGATCTCTGTTGTCATGCGTACGGATAGCATTGAAGAACGGTTTAACCAAACCGCGAAATTGTTGGATTACGGATTTAATGACTTCAGTAGGGAAACATTGTATGAAGCGGGTCACCAAATTGAAGGTGAATCTACAATCCCTGTTTATCGTGGCAAACAAGATACGGTTCAAATAGAGTCAGCTGAAGCAATTGAAAAAATGGTACGCAACGGCGATCAAGAAAACTACTCCGTCAGTTACGAATTCGATGAAGAAATGTTAAATGAAGAAGGGGAATTAAAAGCGCCAGTCGAAAAAGGGACAGAAGTTGGTCGTATGGTGCTAACTTATTCAGGTGATCATGACTACGGAAACATCGATACCCAAGACCAAGAGTCGATCTCTGTTCCCCTTGTCACAAGTGATGATGTCGAGCAATCCAACTGGTTCGTTCGATTATTCCTCACGATTGGTGATTTCTTTGTCGGTCTATTCGATAGCATAAAAGGGTTATTTTCATAATGACTTGCAAAATGTGCATACTACCGATATATTAATGGTAATAGTGAACTGAAAAGCAATGATAGGAACTAGTAATAGTGAGCGTTTCTTCAGAGAGCTGGTGGTTGCTGTGAACCAGTGAAACTCCGCTATGAATCCATCCTTGAGCTGATTGGCGAAAGCGATGCATAAGTCAATCCGGTCAAGCACCGTTAAAGCTTCCGAGTTGGGAGTATCTCTCCAACAAGGGTGGTAACGCGGGTATACAGCTCGTCCCTTCATTTACAGGGACGGGCTTTTTTATATTTCATGAGGGAGGATTCTATATGTTAGAACTGAAATATTTGCGCAGTCATTTTGCTGAGATTAAAAAAAGACTACAGCATCGTGGCGAAGATTTATCTGATTTGGATCATTTTGATGATATGGACCGCAAACGACGCACATTGATTCAAGAAACCGAGGAATTGAAAGCACGACGGAATCAAGTATCAAAAGACATTTCACAATTGAAAAAAGAAAAACAGGATGCGGACCACTTAATCAAAGAGATGCGTGAAGTAGGCGATCGCATTAAAGCAATTGATCACGAGTTAAAGGAAGTTGAGGAAAAGTTAAATCACTTACTCCTCTCCATCCCGAATATTCCGCATGAGTCAGTCCCATTTGGCGAAGATGAGGATGATAATATGTTGGCCCGTGACTGGGGCGAGGTTCGTGATTTTGGGTTTGAACCAAAACCGCACTGGGATTTGGCAACAGAGTTGGATATCCTTGATTTTGAACGAGCAGCAAAAGTGACTGGAAGCCGGTTTGTCTTTTATAAAGGATTGGGCGCTCGCTTAGAACGTGCTTTATTAAACTTCATGATGGATTTACATGCCGATCAGCATGGCTATACGGAAATGTTGCCACCGCAGATTGTTAACCGTGACAGCTTAACAGGAACAGGTCAGCTTCCTAAATTTGCTGAAGATGTCTTTAAGCTAGAAGAACTGGATTATTTCCTGATACCTACTGCAGAAGTACCAGTAACAAACTATCATCGGGATGAAATATTGGATATCGATGATCTACCAAAGAAATATGTTGCATACAGCGCAAATTTCCGTTCTGAAGCGGGTTCTGCAGGTCGAGATACGCGTGGCTTGATTCGACAGCATCAATTCAACAAAGTGGAACTCGTTCAATTTGTGAAGCCTGAAGAGTCGTATGAAGCATTAGAAAATCTAACAGGAAATGCGGAGAAAGTACTTCAATTGTTGAAACTTCCTTACCGGGTAATGAGTATGTGTACAGGTGATTTAGGATTTACTGCCGCTAAAAAGTACGATATTGAAGTTTGGATTCCAAGCTACGAAACTTATCGTGAAATTTCTTCTTGTTCTAACTTTGAGGCATTCCAAGCGCGTCGTGCAGGTATTCGCTTCCGTCGTGAGCAAGGCGGGAAGCCAGAATACGTCCATACATTGAATGGATCTGGATTGGCGATTGGCAGAACAGTTGCAGCCATCTTAGAAAACTACCAAGAAGAAGATGGGTCAATTACGATTCCAGAAGTTTTACGACCGTATATGGGCGGTTTAGAGACGATTACAGCGCCAGATGAAGAGTAGAAATAACTAATTAAATGTTTATAAAGGAAAATTAAAGTGGCTGGGACAAAAGTTCTCAGATACGAACATTCTAATTTAGTGTGTCGGAAATACCCGCTTCGGAAATATACTCCGCTTTTACCCACAGGGCATAAGGCGACATCTGCGGTAAACCGCAGTGTCTTCTATATCGCAGGCAGCTGTTGAGCCTCCTCGTGCTTCGCACTGCGGGGTCTCACCTAGGCTTTTGCTCCCGACGCCCAGGACGGGCTAGTGTCAACGTTGGCCACAGGACGTGGCCGCATTTAGTTGACCGCAGAAGTCTCCGTATATTTCCTACGCTAAGTTAGATTGTGACTCGTATTTCTGAGTTTATAACTTTGATTTGTCCCAGTCTCTTCTTTAATTAATTTTAAGAATTACTGATTCAATTGATTCAAAACTTTTTATTTTTACAAACGCATCTTGCAGTGAATTGTCTTGTTTTTCATCTGAAAACGTTAAAGTTATCCTACCATCATTTTCTTCTAATTCAACTTTACTATATACCTTTGAATGACCATAAATGTAGTGACGGTTGTTAATTTCATCATTTACTTCATAGGTACGTATCGGTGTTTGGTCTGGTTCATTTAACCATTTTTGAACTTCAGCTTGATCCTCTTTCTCAATGGAATCTAGTCCATACTCATATGAGAATGAAGCTTCGCTATCCGTACAACCCATTAATAAAAAGATAGCTAATAAAGAAATAAGTAACTTGAACTTCATGAGCATCCTCCACAAACTTCTTATTTAACAATTATCCGTTAGTAAAAAAGTTCTTCACAATCTCTTGTTTTAAATTTTAACTTATAAATTTCATTTATTCCATCTTATGTAAACGATATTTTTTCCATCATTGGATAGAAAAAAAGATCTAAATAAACTTTTTATAAAAAAAATCACTAATTCGGTTGCTTAAACTTTTCGCATATGATATATTTTTAAAGTGTCAGCCAAACGGAGGAGTACCCAAGCCTGGCTGAAGGGAGCGGTCTTGAAAACCGCCAGGGGCTTTGCGGCCCGCGGGGGTTCGAATCCCTCCTCCTCCGCCATAATATTACAAGCCAAGCAGGCTAGTCTTTTGAATAAGGACTAGTCTGTTTTTAATTTGTAGGGAGCTTTCAACGGTTGCCCGAATTCCTCGTCATTCAGAAGCTTCAACATTCATTAGCTTTGCTTCAACACTTATTTGGACTTCTTCAACATTCATTAGTTCGTCTTCAACACTTAAATGAGCTTCTTCAACATTAATTGGATCGTCTTCAACATTGATTTAAAAACCTTCAACACTAATTAGCATATCTTCAACATTTAGCATAAAAAAGGCACCGACCGAAGTCAGTGCCTAGTTATTTATATGATTGTTACTCAATTTATGAATTAATAAATGAAGTTATGATCGCATTAATTTTCTCGATGTTTGAATCGATTTGCCGATTCGTTCCAACAATGGTTCGATGGATTGTTCATGATTCAAGAGATCATAATCATTGATGTTCACACGCATTACTGGGCACGTATTAAAATTGTTGATCCAATGTTCGTAACGTTCGTACATCTCTTTCCAATATTCCACAGGTGTTTCTTGTTCCATCTTTCTTCCGCGAGCTTGGATTCGGTCAAGTATATCTTCGAAAGATCCCTCCAAATAAATGAGTAAATCTGGATGTGGAAAGTATGGTGTCATGACCATGGCATCAAAAAGATTTTTATACGTATCGTAATCTGTAGGGGTCATTGTTCCTTTGTCGTAATGCATTTTTGCAAATATGCCTGTATCTTCATAGATGGAGCGATCTTGCACAAAACCGCCACCGTATTCAAAAATTCGTTTTTGCTCTTTAAAACGCTCTGCCAAGAAATAAACTTGTAAATGAAAACTCCAACGCTCAAAGTCTTTATAAAATTGATCCAAATAGGGATTCCCGTCTACTTTTTCGAATGATGTTTTGAAGTCAAGATGATTGGCCAGTGCTGAAGTTAAAGTAGACTTTCCTACGCCAACAGTTCCGGCTACAGTAATGACAGCATTTGACGGAATGCCAAATGTCGTTAGTTGATTCATGAAATAACTTCTCCTTTAAATATATGTTTTTCAACGATTGAGAGAATCTCATCCAGATCTGAGTTGTTCTTAACGAAATCCAATTTGTCGCCATCTAAACGGATAACTGGAATATCTGGGTGGTTCTGTTCAAATTCAATCATAAAATCCTCATAATCTTGTCTGATTTGTTCTAAGTAGGAAGCTTGGATATTTTGTTCGACTTCTCTGCCACGAAGCTGTATGCGTTCGATTAAGGTATCTAAACTAGCCGTTAAGTAAATGAGTACATTTGGTTTTGGATGCCCTTCGGTGAGAATATCATACACTTTGCGGTACTTCTCGTATTGTTCTTCTTTCAATGTACGTTTCGCAAAAATGGTATTTTTAAAAATATGATAATCAGAAACAACCGGTTTTCCAGCATTTAAATAATGCTTTTGAATATCTTCCAATTGTTTATATCGATTACAAAGGAAAAACATCTCTGTTTGGAAGCTCCATTCCTCAATATTCTCGTAAAACTTTTCGAGAAATGGGTTTTCTTCGACGATTTCCCGTAATAAATGATAGTAAAAATGAGAAGCTATTTTATTTGAAAGAGAGGTTTTCCCTACTCCAATCGGTCCTTCAACAGCGATAAAAGGTACTTGCTGATTCATCTAAATCCTCCATTCAACTCATGAAAATTTATTGTCTTATCATCATACCAAAAATCACAATAAAATTGGACGGTTTTCGACAAATAGAGAAAATGATTGATTGTCCTATTTGACTCACCTATACCAAAGGGAAGCTGGTACATAAGGTAGTAGTGAATCAAATAATTAAGAGGTGATTATATGGGTTTTTATGAAGATGAATTAGATCCTTCGTTCAACGAAGGCGATTGTGGAGAATGTGGCGGCCATTGTGGCGATCAGGATTGTGTTTGTAGAACATTAAGACACATCGTGAGAGCTCAAGCGGCTACCAATAATAATGGTGGCGATTGTCAATATGGTTGTAAGCAATCCATTAAGGACCTGCTTTCCCCAACTCAGGATGTTGGAGGGAATGATACGGTTCCATTCGTTCTATACTGTGAAGGAACTTGTGAGCCGTTTATCGGGCAAAGTGTCCTGCAAGCAATGGTAGGAGGAAATCGTGTTTTTCAATGTTTTGAATCACCGATTTTCCGTGTCAATAAAGTAAAAGACAATTGCTGTGCAGAAATTGAATTGTTGCTTCCTGTGACAATGGGAGGTTCTACTCCAGGACCTGGTGGAGATGATGTATGCGATTATTTCCCTGGCAATTCCATTCGAAATCTACAACGTACAGGAATCTGTATCACAGTTGATTTGAAAAAATTCATGGGCATTTCTTGCTTAGAAGGTGTTGCAACATTACCAGTATCTGACTTTCGTTCTAGACTAAGAAGTAGTGCCGCACGTAACGAAGAGTAACAACTAAATTTTATCCTCTTTCAAAGTTAAGGCTGTTCCTTAGGGAGCAGCCTTTTTTTAAAATAGTTTTCATATACATACATATACTCATTTTGTGGAATGAAACAAGTATAGATACTAATGAAGGGTGATAGAAAAAATGAAACGTTTATCCGTAGAAGAGTTGGCTAAAAAGGTATTGAACAAAGAAGCGACGGTGCTACTGGATGTACGTAGTGTGGAAGATTTTCAAGATTGGAAGGTCGAAAGTAATCATTTCCAATACGTGAATCATCCGTTTTCTGCTTGGGATGGGCAGGTCGACCAGATTGCTTCAGATTTGCCAAGTAAAGACCAAGAGATCGTTGTTATTTGTGCACGAGGAAACAGTTCACAGAAAGCGGCTAAAGCTCTAATCGAAGCGGGTTATGAAAATGTTTATTCGGTCGAAGGAGGAATGCGTGCTTGGAGTGAGCATTTAGAGCCTGTGAAGATTGGCAATTTAACAGATGGCGGAGAATTATATCAATTTGTCCGTTTAGGAAAAGGTTGTCTGTCGTATGTCGTCATGAAAGATCAGGAAGCGGTTATCATTGATCCGACACGTATGACAGATAAATTTATAAATTTTACAGATGAGAAAGGTGTAACAATCAAGCATGTCATTGACACACATCTGCATGCCGACCATATATCAGGCGGACATGAATTAGCTAATCAGACGGATTCAACGTATTGGCTACCTCCAGAGGATGCAGATGAAGTGGTATTCTCTTATGAGCCGCTCGAAAATGAAACCGAAATAACCATAGGCGATTCACCAGTTAGCATTCAAGCCGTTTATTCACCAGGTCATACGAAAGGTTCGACCTCTTTACTAATTGATAAACAGTACTTGTTAAGTGGAGATATTTTGTTTATCGAGTCAATCGGGCGCCCTGACTTGGCAGGTAAAGCAGCTGCCTGGGTCAATGATTTAAGAAACACACTATACGAAAAGTACCCTGATTTTTCAGATGATCTGATCGTATTACCCGCCCATTATTCGTCTATTGATGAAATGAACGAGAAGGGAACGGTTGCAGAGAAATTAGGTGTCTTATATGAAAAAAATAAAGGATTACAAGTCGAAGATGCAGAAGAGTTTCAACGAATGGTCACTGAAAACCTTCCGCCGCAACCGAATGATCATGAACGTATCCGACAAGTAAATATGGGGAAAGAAAGCGCTGATCCAGAAGAAAGAAGAGAAATGGAAATTGGTCCGAATCGTTGTGCGGTAAAATGATTGTCATTAGTAAAAGGCTTTGTTAAGGCTCAGTGATGACTTTCTAATGTTGTAACACTGAGTTGTTGAATTGTGAGAAGCGAAGGTGGCGACTCCTGGTCGACTAAAAGCGGTCACGTCCTGTGACCAACGTCGACATTAGACCATCCGGGTCGTCACGGGAATAGCACGAGTCTCGAGACCCCGCAGGCCATGGTTTTGGGCCGAGGAGGCTCGAGCCGTGCCCGCGGTAAAGAAGACACTGCGATTTATCGCAGATGTCGCCCTTATGCCCTTTGGGTAAAAGCGTCCAGCGGTAGCGGATCACAATATCAACAACGGACCTTAACAAACTAATAAAAAAGTAACACCCGTAGTTAATTAAGATGTAATCAACTACGGGTGTTTTTCTGTTCTTTCTAAGAATATAATTTTATTTCCCTTCAACAAATTCAATAAACGACTCTATTCTCTGGTCAAGAAATTCGAGTGTATTTTGATCGGTCACTTCACCTGTATCTTCATCTATTTTTGTTTGAGCCGTTGTAATCGTTACTTCATTTGCTCCTGGCGGAAGTACATTAGCTCTCAATGCACTCAACACTTGTCTTAGTTGAAGTTGTGCACGTAGAGTTCCTGCGGTACTGATCGAAGCACCAAGAATCATCACCTTTTTATCGATGAATACTTTATCGACACGAGAAGCCCAATCCAATGCGTTTTTCAGGACACCGGGAATAGACCAGTTGTATTCAGGTGTAATAATGATCACCGCATCCGCTTCTTTAATATTTTGTTTGAAGGTTTTAACAGCTTCTGGCGGATTGTGCTCATCATCTTGATTGTAAAGTGGAATGTCTTTCAATTCGGCGATGTCTAATGAAATCTTATCCGAATATCTTTGTTGCATAGCCTTAGCTAAGTGCATATTGTACGATTTTTCCCTAAGGCTACCTACGATGGTAAATACGTTCATTACTTATCCTCCTAAAGCGATCTAAGTTGCTGAATTCAATTCACCATCTAGTATAGCATGGATTGACTGCTCTTCCACTTTAACGAGTTTACCTATTCCTTCGTTACTTTGGCACAATCGTTTGATTGAGTTCTTCTGGTGTCATCTCAAAGAATTGCGGATCATATAAATGACACGCTACATAGCGTCCTTCTTCTGCTTCAAGCCATTTTGGTGTTTGTTCTGCACAGACATCACGGGCGAATGGACAACGTGTACGGAAAACGCAGCCAGAAGGTGGATCAATCGGACTTGGCAATTCACCTTTCAAAATGACACGAGATCGTTGTTCTTCGATTTTCGGGTCGGGGATCGGAACAGCAGATAACAAGGCTTGTGTGTATGGATGAAGCGGCTTTTCATAAAGGCGCTCACTATCTGTCAATTCAACGATATGTCCCAGATACATCACAGCTATTCGATCTGAAATATGTCGCACCATGGATAGGTCATGGGCAATAAATAAGAATGTTAATCCTTTTTCTTCTTGTAGACGTTCCAATAAATTGATGATTTGCGCTTGTACGGAAACATCGAGTGCTGAAATTGGTTCATCACAGATAATAAATTCAGGTTCTAATGCTAATGCACGTGCAATGCCAATTCGTTGTCGTTGCCCGCCACTGAATTCATGGGGATAACGAGTAGCATGATCACGGTTTAATCCTACTTCTTCCAGTAATTCGTAAATACGATCATGTCTTTCTTTTTTATTTTTGTACAAACCATGGACTTCCATTGGTTCAGCAATGATTTCTTTGACAGTAGACCGCGGATTTAATGATGCATAAGGATCTTGAAAAATCATTTGCATCTTTCGAAAGTAGTGTAAACGATTTTTCTCAGCGATTTTATGAACATCTTCGCCATCATAAAGAACTTCACCATCTGTTTTTGGGTAAAGGGTGAGTAACGTTCTCCCAGCTGTTGATTTACCGCACCCTGATTCTCCAACGAGACCAAATGTTTCTCCTTTGTAGACTTCAAATGAAATCCCGTCCACTGCTTTTAAGGTTTGTCCACCGCCTACCCCAAAGTGTTTTTTTAGATCTTTTACTTCCAAAATTGGTCGATAGCTCATTTACTTATTCCCCCGGTGTTTTATGATATCTTCGTGCGATACGGAATTCTTTCTCGTATTTCGTTCCTTTTAATGGAATGATTTCGATTCCTTTACCGGTCATTGGTGCATGAATCATTTTATCGTCTCCGTAATAGATGCCGACATGGGTGATTTTTTCTGGTGTTTCTTCTTTGGCGAAAAATAGCAAGTCGCCGATTCCAAGTTGATCTTTTGGAACTTCGACACCTTCTTTTGCTTGGTCACTTGCGTCTCGTGGAATTTCATATCCATGTGCTTTGTGCATATTGTAACTAAAACCGGAACAATCATAACCGAAGGCACTCATGCCACCCCAAAAGTATGAAAGGGATAAAAATTGCTTGCCAGTTTCAACAATTTCCTTTCCGCTACCTTGGTCAAGATCGTGAATGGATGAAGTGATCAGTACGTCCTTTTTATATAACCAAGCTTCTCCGGAAGGGGTTTGAACTTTCACTTTTAAATCTTCGTGTTCAATGATCGGCAAGTAGGTCATGAAGCTTAATTCAAAAATAGGTTCGTCTTTATGATCGATTAAATTCGCTTGTTTTTTGGTGACGACAGCAACTTCTTCTCGGTTCCATAATTCACGCTTAACTTCTTTGAGTTGTATAGTTGGGACCCATCCCGGATAGCCGCGTTCATCTTTTCCGGAAGGCTGTCTGACAGCTATGACTTTGGACCAATCACCGTCAGTTTCCTCTATAATGACTTCTTCACCATACAGTAATTGCGATTGCACAAGATTGTCATCGCAAAGACCTTTTCGCAATTCAAAATTCAATGCATTGTACCAATCTTCTAATAAAACCGGATTGGTTATACCAGGCCGATCAATTTCTCTCGGAGAAGAAGGGCTTGTCCAAATGGTTGCTACTGGAACATCGACTACCCAGGTTGTTTGTTGTTCGTTCATGTTATCGTTCCTCCCTTTCACTGGACTGCTGATGTATCGAGTGAATCCCTAATCCAGGGTGTGCTGATAAATAGATATGGTTTCGGTCATAGGTTACGCCACCATTGATTAAGTCATCATTAAGCATTAGTGGTGCATCAAAATCAAAGCGTGTGATATTCGGTTGACTTGCTGCGAAATGTGCGGCGGCTGAAATGCCGAGCTTGGTCTCAATCATGCTACCGACCATACACGGAACACCGTATGCTTCAGCGAGTCGGTTGATTTTAAGTGCTTCGTGGATGCCTCCTGCTTTCATTAGCTTAATGTTAATCAGATCAGCACCTCTCATCTCCAATACTCGTCTGGCATCAATGGATGTAAAGACGGCTTCATCTGCCATGATCGGTGTTTCTGTATGTTCAGTCACTTGTTTTAGCCCTTCTAAATCATGGTATTTGACGGGTTGTTCGACAAGTTCAATGTTTAAATTTAAATCTTCCATTTTACGAATCGCAAAAATGGCTTCTTTTACCGACCAACCTTGGTTTGCATCAAGCCGGATTGTCGGTTGATCACCGACATTATCCCGGATGGCTTTTATTCTCTCAATATCCTTGGCGATTTCATCTTTTCCTACTTTAATTTTTAATAGATTAAAACCGTCCTTAATATATTGCTGTGCATCGTCGGCCATTTCACGAGGTTCATTGACACTGACCGTATAATCCGTTTCCAGTCTGTCGCGATAACCACCAAGTAGTTTATATAGCGGTAAACCTGTCTGCTGGGCAAAACAATCGTATAAGGCGATGTCTAAAGCAGCCTTCGCACTCGTATTGCGGATCATTGCTTGCTGTATAATTTGCATGATTTCTTCTAATTGATCAATCGACTTTCCAATTAAAAGTGGTTGATAGATTTGGTTGATGGCATAATCGATACTGTGAAGCGAATCACCGGTGATGACATGGGTTGGTGGTGCTTCGCCGTACCCGATGATGCCGTTGTCGAGCGTCACTTTTACATAAACGGATTCAGCAACAGTAACTGTCCGCAATGCTGTTTTGAATGGTTTTTTTAATGGTATTTTTATATGGTGTGTTTCTATATTTTGAACCCGCATTGGTTTATAGCCTACTTTCTGAGTCATTCGATGAGCCAGTAACACCTGGTTGAATGGTTAATGTTTTCGATTCAGTTGATAATCGTGCACGAGTTCCAAGCGGTATAGCGAAATGAGGTTGACAATGACCGATCTGGAACCCTTTCATGACTGGTTTTCCCAGCTGACGAAAATAATCATCAAGAACGGTCTCTAATGATAAAGATGGATTTCTGGTTGGTACTGCGTTATTAAAATCACCAACGATGATTCCAGCCGCTTCTTCTAATTTTCCAGCATGCATTAATTGGGCAAGATAGCCATCAATCCGGTAAGGTTCTTCGTCAACGTCTTCAATTAACAGTAACTTCCCTTTTGTGTCCAACTCATATTGACCACCGAGACTACTTGCAATTAACGTTAAATTACCACCAACAATTTCGCCTTCAGCCTTCCCCTCTGCAATCACTTCTAAAGGTGCAATGGATTCATCATAAACAAGAAAAGTCGGTTCGAATAATTGGTTGAATTGCTTTTTGGACAATGGATGGAAATCTTCCTTACCGACATCTGACGCTAGCATCGGTCCATGGAATGTAACGAGCCCCGTTTCTTGGCGTATAGCTGTGTGCAAGTAAGTCAGGTCGCTATAGCCCCAAAAGATTTTCGGATTCTTTTTAATCAACTCGTAATCTAGCCGGTGGGCAATACGGGCTGTTCCATAACCTCCACCTGCAAAAATAATTCCCTTAATGGAATCATCTGCAAACATGTCATGCAAGTCTTCTAATCTTTCATCATCCGTTCCGGCTAAATAGCCATGAACGTTTTTAAGATGTTTTCCTTCTTGAATAGATAATCCAAAGCTTTCAATAAATGCTATTGATTTTTTATAGTTTTCGATATTTGGCGGGCTAGCCGGGGCGATCACCCCAACCGTGTCCCCATGTTTTAAAGGTTTAGGTAGCATGATATCGTGACTCCTTCGGTGAAATAATGAAATCAAAGAGGAGTGTTCGATTACTCCCCTTTGATTCACTTGAATCCATTACTCTTTCGAAGCCCACTTCAATTCCAAATAACCTACAGGATGTCGTACGACACCGGAAACTTCAGGTTTTTGTAGTCCGACTTGATTGTAGAAGTGAATTGGGAAAAGTGGTAATTCATCAAATAAAACTTGTTCAGCTTCATAAAGGTATTCATAACGTTTCTCTTCATCCGCTTCATTTTTCGCATTGGCGATCAACTCATCATATTTTTCGTTCGACCAACCTGTACGGTTCATTGAAGAATCCGTTACAAAGCTTTCCAAGAAGTTAACCGGATCGGCATAATCTGCTAGAAATGAACTACGAGAGAACTGTAAACTCAAACTTTTCTGGTCTTCTAAAAATACGTTCCACTCGGTATTCTCTAATGTCACATCGACGTCTAATTCTTCACTGTAAACCTCAGCCATATATTCAGCGATCGCTCGGTGGGCATCGTCTGTATTATAAGAAAGAACAACTTCCGGTAATTCGTCGTACCCCTCTTCCTCCATACCTTCTTTTAGAAGCTGGCGTGCCTCTTCAGGATCATGCGTTAATAGGTCGCCGCTCTCTTCACGGAAGTCATTACCGTTAGCATCGGTAAATCCTGGAGAAACAAATCCTTTTGCAGGTACTTCTTTATTTTTGGTAATGTATTGAACGATATCTTCTTGGTTGATTACTTTAGCGAACGCTTTCCGGATCTTCTCATTTTGGAAAGGTTCCATTTCTACGTTAAAACGGTAGAAGTAAGTTCCCGCCTGATCTACGAAGAATGCGTCTTCATTATCCAATAGCTGTTCAGCCAAGTCAGATGGAATGGCAGCAGTGTCTAACTCACCACTTTCATACATTTGATATTCTGTATTTTCTTCATTGACCATCGCCCAGTGAACTTCTTCTAGGTCGACGTTCTCTGCATCCCAATATTCAGGGTTCTTTTTAAACGTAAAATGACTCTCATGCTCCCATTCAGATAAAGTGAATGGCCCGTTACTAACAAAGGAATCGGCTTCAGCATGCCAATCTGGATTTTCTTCGGCAACGGCTTTATTGACTGGGAAGAAAGCAGGATTTGAAACTAAATCAAGGAAAAACCCAGTCGGTGCATTCAATGTTACTTTTAATGTTTTTTCATCTTCGGCGACCAAGCCAAGGTCTTCGGCACTTCCTTCGCCATTGTTAAAAGCTTCAGCACCTTCAATGAAGTAGCCAAGGAAAGCAGCTGGAGAAGCTTCATCTGGATCTAATAAACGGGTCCACGCAAAAACGAAATCTTCCGCAGTTACCGGATCACCATTCGACCAATTGGCATCTTCACGCAATGTGAAGGTATATTCCAATCCATCATCTGAGATATTCCAATCTTCAGCAATCCCAGCAGCTGGTTGATGCGATTCATCTAAACGCGTCAACCCTTCCATTAAGTTGTTTAGCGCGTTCCAAGAAACCGCATTAAATCCTTGTGGTGGATCAAAGGATGTCGGTTCGCTTCCGTTATTTAGACGGAGAACCTTGCCGCTACTTTCACTCGATGATTCCTCATCCGATTCTGCTTCTTCTTGATCTGTTGACGATTCTTCTGTGTTTGAATCCTCGGAACCCGAATCCCCCTCTGAACTTTCATCATTACCAGTAGTACAAGCGACTAGAAATGTAAACATCAGAATGAATAATAATACCAACCATTTTTTCACGTTGTTTCCTCCTTTTTATTCGTTAAATTGGGTGTATGAACTCTCTCATCATATAGCCAGCAATCTGCATAATGCGTTTCACTAGGCTCGTGACGGAGAGGGTATACCTTTTCACATACAAACATGGCATGTGGACATCTGGCGGTAAATGGACATCCAACCGGTGGAGAGAACAAATCTGGTGGTGTGCCGTCAATCGGTTCCAGTCTTTCTCCTTTTTGGTCCAGCCGTGGTATCGAATTCAGTAGTCCTTGTGTATAGGGGTGTTTAGGTTGATAGAAAACTTCATATTTTGTTCCTGATTCAACAATTTTCCCGGCGTACATGACGGCAATGCGGTCGGCAGCCTTCGCGACAACGCCTAAGTCGTGTGTAATCAAAATAATCGCGACATTCGTTTCTTCTTGGATGGTTTCAAACAACTCTAAAATTTGCGCTTGAATGGTGACGTCAAGTGCTGTCGTTGGTTCATCGGCAATCAAGAGATCAGGTTCACAAATTAAAGCGATTGCAATCACAATCCGCTGGCGCATCCCCCCACTGAATTGGTGAGGGTATTGCTTGAGTCGCTCTTTCGGATTCGGAATTCCTACCAAGTCGAGCATTTCCAAAGCTTTTTGCTCAGCTTCTTTTCGAGATACCTTTTTATGTTGTCTCAAGCCTTCTGTCAATTGGTTACCGATGGTTAACGTCGGGTTTAACGCTGTCATAGGATCTTGGAAAATCATCGAAATATCTACACCGCGTATTTTACGCATGTTTTTATCGCTTTCTTTCGCTAAATCATTCCCTTTAAAGATGATTTCACCGTTCGCTATTTTACCGGCTGGTGAGGGGATTAAGCGCATAATGCTATTTGCTGTCACACTCTTTCCACAACCGGATTCACCGACAATTGCCAGTGTTTCACCTTCATGAAGATCGAAATCAACGCCGCGGACAGCTTTGATTTCTCCACCATACGTTGAAAACGTGACATGAAGGTCGTTCACTTCTAGAATTTTTTTCATTGGGGTTACCTCCTGAGTTTCGGGTCTAAGGCATCTTGTAAGCCATCACCTAGTACGTTAAAGGCAAACATGGTTGCCGAGATGAAAAATGCTGGGAAGAATAAGCGCCACCAATGCCCAGACAAAATCGTTGTCAACGCATCATTAGCCATCACACCCCAACTAGCGAAAGGAAACTGGACGCCTAGACCTAAAAAGCTTAAAAAGGCTTCTGCAAAGATGGCTGTAGGTACCGTCAACGTCATTTGAACGATGATTGGTCCCATTGTGTTCGGTAATAAATTTTTCCGGATAATCCGACTCGTTTTTGCGCCAAATGACTTTGATGCATGGACGAATTCATAGTTTTTGATCTGTAAAACTTGTCCACGGACAATCCGGGCCATACCTACCCAACCCGTAACCGTCAGTGCCAAAATAATCGTTGAAAGACTCGGTCCCAAAACAACCAATAACAAAATAACGACGAGTAAATAAGGTAATCCGTATAATATCTCGACAATCCGCATCATAAGATTATCGGTTCTTCCGCCTTTATAGCCTGAGACACCTCCGTAAATGACACCAACCGTAAAATCAATGAGGGCAGCCATAATGCCGACGAATAAAGAAATCCGAGCGCCATACCATGTCCGTGTAAAGACGTCTCTACCAAGATTGTCTGTCCCAAACCAATAGGTCGAGGAAGGCGGTTGGTTTTGATTTGCCAAGCTTGTTTCACTAACTGAATAAGGTGTTAAGTATGGACCGATGATCGCCATGATTCCTAATAGAATGAGAAAAATCAGTCCACCCATTGCTATGTAATTGGAACGAAGACGAATCCAGGCGTCCTTCCAATAGGAGAGTGAAGGACGAACAACGGTATTGGATGAGTCACTTGATCCTTCCAATGGTTTAAACCAATCGAGGGGAATCTCTTTTGAATTTGGATCGATGTGGTCGTGTGATTGTGTTGTATGTGATTTCATGCCTAATTCCCCTCTTCCTTGTGCAGTTTAATCCGAGGGTCTAACAACCCGTATGCAATATCAACTAAAAATAAGGCGAACACGAGAAATGCACTATAAAAGACGGTTGTGCCCATAATGACCGGATAGTCCCGCTGGTTAATACTCTCGACAAAATACTTACCCATTCCAGGAATCGCGAAGATTTTCTCAATGACAAAAGTTCCTGTCAGGATGCCCGCCAATAAGGTTCCCATAATTGTCACGACAGGCATTAATGCATTTTTAAGTGCGTGCTTTATGACGACTTTGTATGGGGCTAATCCTTTGGCACGTGCCATCTTAATGTAATCTTGCGTCAACACTTCCAACATGCTCGACCGTGTTAACCGGGCAATGATCGCCATTGGCCCAGTCGCTAATGCGAGTGTCGGAAGAATCATATGCATGGGAGATTGCCATGTAGCGACAGGGAAGAAACCTGCGTTTACGGCTAATTGTTGAATCAACAATGTCGCTAACACAAAGTTCGGAATGGAAATGCCGAGTACGGCGATCATCATCGCAAGGTAATCGATGATTCCGTTATGACGCAAAGCGGCTAATACCCCTAAAATAATTCCAGAGACCAATGCTACTAAAATAGCGATGATTCCAAGCTCTGCTGAAATCGGAAATCCTCGTGCCAGTAAATCATTAACCGTATCATTCGGTTTTTTGATAGATGGTCCGAAGTCTAATGTTGCAATCGATTTTAAGTAAATAAAATATTGCACAATAGGAGGTTCGTCTAAATTAAAATGCCGTTCCAAATTCTCTTGGACCGCTTCATTGGAAGTTCTTTCTTCGTTAAACGGAGAACCTGGAATGGCGTTCATCAATACAAAAGTCAGTGTGGCGATAATCCAAATCGTTAAGATCATCATGAAAAATCGCTTGAGGATATAACGAATCATAATTTAACCTCCTAGGAAAAGGTTGCTTGCATCGCTAATTCTGTCATGACAATCATCGCTCTGTAAGCTTCCAAAATATCTTTCGCTTCAAATTTAACGATGCAACTATTTGGTTCTATTGTTGTTCCTGGCATAAATGCCGCCAACTCTGCTTGTCCATAGTTCACAAATTCAATACGCAACGTTGGATTTTTCGGTGGTGTCAAAGGTTTGACTTGAAAACGATTGTTAATGGCTTCTTCTGTTTTTCTTTCCAGTAATTCACCTGCATTTTTTAATGATAGCGATTTCACAGCTGAGCGCGTAATACTCTCCTTAACGGCAGCAGTCGTTACGTGAGGAATTAATGCTTCCGCCTCGGCAGCAGCACGGTCGTCGCCACCAACTAAAAGTACTGGAACATCGTAATAACCGGCAACTAAGGCATTGAAGCCTAACTCTCCAATCTCCATATCGTCTATATAAAAATTACGAACACCAAAGATCATGGAATGCGACATGACACCTGGCTGGCCGGCACGTGCATGGTAACCAAGGAACATTGCCCCATCAAAGGATTCGTCAAGTCCTTGAACCATGGAATAAGGTTTTACACCTCCAGTGATTAAATCAGCTTCTGGATGAAGTTCGTCAATTAATAGATTATTCATTTTGGAATGGCTGTCATTGACTAAAAAAGACTGACACCCTTTTTCAAAAGCTTGCTCAACTACATGATTAACTTCTTTTGTCATAATTTTTCTACTTCGTTCATAGTTATGTAATTGTGAATCGACAAACGTATGATCAGGCAATCCGGTAATACCTTCCATATCGACTGATAAATAGAGCTTCATTTTCATTTCACCTCTTAAGATGTTTAAATTAATTTGATAATTAAAAATATTACCACAAAATGTTGGTAAACACAATGAGTCCATTGACATATTGTGTCAGTCATAACCGCGAACCAATTGTTTTTCTTTTCAAAGTCAATTTTCTTTTATACAATGAAAACATAAATAATTTAGAATATTTGTATGATAATGAATAATCAATTTAAACAAGAGGTGATCCGATGAGTGAACAAGTGTTAAAAGCAGAGGCCGGACAACATAATTTAATGGACTATGCGGAGACGTATAATAATTTCGACTGGGAGGAAGCGAAAAAAGCATTCTCTTGGTATGAAACGGGCAAAGTGAATATGGCCTATGAAGCCATTGATCGCCATGCGGAAACGGCGGGAAAGAAAGACCAAGTGGCACTCTACTATGAGTCACCTGATCGAAAAGAATCTTATACATTTGATCAATTAAAGAAAATGAGTAACCAATTTGCGAACGTTCTTCAAGAGCATGGGGTTCAGAAAGGTGACCGTGTGTTCATGTTTATGCCGAGATCCCCAGAGTTTTACGCGAGCTTTTTTGGGATCTTAAAAGTGGGAGCGGTTGCAGGCCCGTTATTCGAGGCATTTATGGAGCAAGCAGTGAAGGACCGTTTAGAGGATAGTGAAGCGAGTGTGCTTGTGACGACACCCGATTTACTTGGTCGTGTACCTGAAAATGATTTGCCGAAATTAGAAAAGGTCGTATTGGTCGGTGAGAATGTAGAAGCCGATGGTCGCTATATTGATTATCACGAAGAAATGAAGCAGGCAAGCGAAGAATTTGATATTGAGTGGGTAGACTTAGAAGATGGCTTGGTGCTTCATTATACTTCCGGTTCAACAGGGAAGCCAAAAGGTGTTTATCATGTGCATTATGCGATGATTCAGCATTATCAGACGGGAAAATGGGTGCTTGATCTACAAGATGGTGATGTGTATTGGTGTACCGCAGATCCAGGATGGGTAACCGGCACGAGTTATGGAATCTTTGCACCTTGGTTAAATGGGGTTACCAATGTGGTTGTCGGTGGACGCTTCAGTCCAGATGCTTGGTACGGTGCACTTGACCGTTATAATGTGACTGTTTGGTATTCAGCACCGACCGCATTTCGTAAGTTGATGAGTGCTGGGAAAGATGAGATTGAGAAGCATGATTTATCCAGCCTACGTCATATCATGAGTGTCGGAGAACCATTAAACCCAGAAGTCATTCACTGGGGAATGAAAGCGTTTGACTTACGGATCCACGATACTTGGTGGATGACAGAAACCGGTGCACAGCTAATCTGTAACTATCCAACCGTTGATATTCGACCAGGATCAATGGGAAAACCAATTCCAGGTGTGACAGCATCCATCGTCGATGATC
Source organism: Allobacillus halotolerans (assembly GCF_018967645.1). Lineage (GTDB taxonomy): Bacteria > Bacillota > Bacilli > Bacillales > Alkalibacillaceae > Allobacillus > Allobacillus halotolerans. The sequence goes on from NZ_JAHLZF010000003.1 coordinate 136,537, forward strand.
AAGGAAATGAGTTGCCACCGAACCAAATGGGCAATTTAGCCATTAGAGAAGGTTGGCCGGCGATGATGCGTAAAATCTTGAATCGCCCTGAGAAATATCAAAGTTACTTTGTTAACGGATGGTATGTTTCTGGCGATAGTGCTTACCGGGACGAAGACGGTTACTTCTGGTTCCAAGGCCGTGTTGATGATGTCATTAATACGTCCGGTGAACGAGTCGGTCCGTTTGAAGTCGAAAGTAAGCTAATTGAACATGAAGCGGTCGCTGAAGCAGGTGTGATCGGTAAACCGCATCCTGAACGAGGTGAAATCGTCAAAGCCTTTATTTCATTGAACGAGGGTTATGAAGAATCCGATGAATTATTGGAAGACATTCGCCAATTCGTCAAAACAGGCTTGAGTGCTCATGCTGCGCCACGGGAAGTTGAAATCAGTAACAAGATTCCAAAAACCCGAAGCGGTAAAATCATGCGTCGTCTGTTGAAGGCACGTGAGCTCGGTTTACCTGAAGGGGATACGTCTACATTGGAATATTAATTGATCAACGAAACCCACTTTAGGCTGAATATGCCTGAAGTGGGTTTTTATTAGATGATCTATAAAAAATAGAACTTCCGATGATTGGAAGTTCTAATGATTAATTATGTTCTTATTCCATTGATCTGGCTCCAATTCTGTCACAACTTAGTGCAACAAGCGCGCTTATTGTTGTTTTATGTTTACGTTAAATTAAAACTTATAGAGCAGTGGTCAGGGAAAATTAAAACTCTGTTCAAGGGAGACTTAACTTAGTCGTTCTTCCGCCATCCACAGTATACACCTGGCCTGTGATAAACCCAGCTTCATCGGCTGCAAGAAATGCAACGAGCGCTGCTACTTCTTCGGGTGAACCTGTACGGCCAACTGGATGAATGCGTGCGATATCGCGTCGGAAAGCCTCTACATCTGAATGGTTTTCAATCATATCATTGTTTAACTCCGTGTCGATCCAACCAGGTGCCACGGCATTGCAACGAATGCCTTCATGACCATGGTCTACTGCCACCGAACGGGTCAGCCCATGAAGACCAGCTTTAGACGCACAATAAGCCGCATGCTGTGGATTGGCAGCTAGCCCCTCTGTCGATCCAGTATTGACTATACTACCTTTCGTTTGGCGCAGGTAAGGCAACGCTGCTCGAATCATCAGGAAAGGAGCTGTCAGATTCACGTTAAGATTACGCTGCCAATCCTCAACGCTCATCTCTTCAATCGATGATTCTTGCATCATACCGGCATTGTTGATCACTACATCGAGTTGGCCTGTTCGGGCGATGACTTCTTTAACGATTCGCTCTGGTGAATTTGGGTCCAAGAAATCTGCCTCAATCCAGTCAAACTCTTCATCCTTGCCGCGCTGTGCGGTAATTACAGTCGCTCCTTCGTCATGCAACCTGCGGGCGATAGCTCGTCCAATTCCCGAACGCCCACCTGTAACTAGTGCCACTTTTTTTTCAAAACGCTTTATTTGTTTTGTCATTAATGTACCCCTTTCTTCAATAAATTGGCCCCATTATGAAACACCACTATGCCCGATTGTCGCCAGTGTATTCAGTTAATGTCTTTCAATAAGTATAAGATCATCGGAGGGTGTTAGATAATTTTTATTTCCTGTTGAAAAATCAGAACCATGACGTTTAATTTCTGCATATTGAACAACTTTATCTTCATAAAGAAAAACTAATAAATATATATCATCTCGAAGAAAGATATTACTTTTATCATTAAATTTTGTTCCTAGCTGTTCTTCAATGCCTTTCTCTGTACTATATGGCGTGAAAAGAAATGCTTTATCCCAGTCTTCGTTAGTAAGTGATTGGATCTTGATCTCACTTTTATTTTCATCTTTCACAATCGAATGAATGGAATCCTCTAAATCGGCATTACGCTGATTACATCCTACCAATACAAGTAACAAAAGAATCAATACAGTTATCTTTTTCAAATATATTCAAACCCCTTTTAAACCATTTGAACGTTTGCCGCATATAACAATCCAGTCCAATTTAGCCTGATTGTCGTTCGCCAATTCATTTCATTTTAGTTTATCACAGTTTATTGAATTTTAAATAAATTATTCAAGTCTTAATAGGCATAAAAACCAATTTTAACACCAAAAACCGTTGGATTCTGTCGATTAAAAGGAGTATGCTAATGAATAGAAACAAACGAAGTATGCAGTCAGGAGGAAGTTGTTTTGTTTTCGATTATTCAATGGTTTGTGTTTTTATTAGCGAATGCCGTCGCGATTCCCATCGTGATCGGTCCTTTATTCGATATGAGTTCAATAGAAGTCATGCAATTAATGCAACGGACATTCTTCATCATGGGTGTTGCTTGTTTTCTGCAAGGATGGATTGGTCATAAAATGCCGATCGTTGATGGTCCTGCAGGTATTTGGGTCAGTACATTTGCAGTTTTTGCAGGGACGATTTCAACTGCAACTGGCTCGGCTGAAAATTCATTACGATTACTCGAAATGGCCATGATTTTAACGGGCATTTTTTTAATGCTATTTGGTCTGTTCAAGATTTCCGGAAAAATTATCTCCATTTTCACCCCTCTTGTGACAGGTGTCTTTTTAACTTTATTGACTGTTCAACTGGGTGGCACGTTTCTGCAAGGAATGACGGGTGTTGCTGAATATGCTGTTATTCAAATTGATGCAACAATTGTTAGCTTTATCACATTTATTCTAGTGTTGGTATTGTCGTTGTTTTCACACGGGTGGAAGAAGAGTTATGCTGTTTTGATCGGAATTGTAGTTGGATGGGTCGTATATGAACTTTTTATTGGGACAAGCTCCGAACGGCCGAATGGTCTGCAGACGATCTCGGCACCTGAATGGTTTGCTTGGGGAACGCCGATTTGGGATTGGAGTCTCATACCGATCGCACTCTTAACAGCTGTCATTTTACTTTCAAATATTGTCGCAGCGCTTTCTGCCGTTACAGATGTAAGAGAAGAAAAAGCGAGAGTTTCTTATGGGGATATGAACCGGTCTAGCTTTACATTAGGAGTAAACCATGGGATATCAGGAATTTTCTCAGGTATTGCCGTCATTACTTTGGCCTCTTCAGCAGGGTTTTTAAAATTAACCGGTGAAAAAAGAATTCGACCATTCTTGATTGCTTCGGCTGTACTAATATTAGCTTCCTTTTTTCCGAGCATGATTTATTACCTAGCACAAATTCCAGCTCCAATTGCGAATGCGGCCTTACTAGCTACTTTTGTTGAGTTGATGGGCTTAGGAATTAAAAACTTATTTTCAAATCGATTGGATGACCGAAATACGACAATTATTACGGTTTCCTTATTAATCGGCTCAGGATTAATGTTCTTCCCAGCGGATAGTTTTTCAGGATTGTCTGATATGGTGCGACAAGTCGTCAGCAACGGGTTATTAGTCGGAACTGCTATCGCTGTTATTTTAGAGTTAATTTGGAAAAGACCTGAACAGCCAGCCGAAATTAACGAAGCATAATCATCCGTGATGTTTGAGTAGATGCTCATGTGGGAAACTTGTTTAATGTAGGCATAATCCTATATTTCAGAGGAGGATGTTTTAAATGAGTAAAAAAATCGCATGTGTAATCACTGATTTATTCGAGGACATTGAATATACAGAGCCTGTAAATGCATTTAAGGACGCAGGCCATGAAGTGGTAACGATTGAAAAAGAAAAAGGGAAAGTCGTACAAGGAAAACAAGGTGAAGCTGAAGTAGAAATCGATGCTTCCATTGATGATGTGAAACCGGAAGACTTTGATGCATTGTTTATTCCAGGTGGATTTTCACCTGACCAATTACGTGCAGATGATCGATTTGTTGAATTCGTCAAACCATTTATGGCGGATAAAGATAAACCAGTTTTAGCTATTTGCCACGGACCACAATTATTAATCACAGCGAAGACGTTAGAAGGTCGTATGGCAACAGGGTATAAATCCATCGCACAAGATATGATTTATGCTGGTGCTAATTTCAAAGATGAAGAAGTCGTCGTTTGTCATAACGATCTTGTTACAAGCCGTAATCCAAACGATATTCCGGCATTCAACCGTGAATCGTTGAAGGTATTAAATGGCTAATCATGAGTATCTTAAGTAGAGGTGTCCCATACGTGGGGCATCTTTATTTATACATACTCTTTTAAATAATGGGGTGAATTGAGTGATTGTAACGAAAACAGACCAGTTTTTTCGGTTGTTTACACAGCATGACCATGCAAAGGCAAGTGGAGAAATTGCAAAACATTGGCCGAGTGAATTATTTTTATCGGAACATTTACGAGAAGAAGTAGAATTTGCCATTGAACAACATGACCGGGCTTGGATTCCTTTGGATGATCAGCCGACATGGAACAAAGATAAACAAGAACCACATTCCTTTATGAATTACCCAAAAGAAGTGAAAGTTGAGCATTACCAAAAGGGTGTGGAAGAAGTACGAAACGAGTCGAAATATGCTGGCTTACTTTGCAGTCATCATTACTTATCGTTTTTTGATCATTCATCAAATGACCCAACCATCCAGCGCTATATTTCCCAGGAAATAAAGAAAAATGAACGAATTAAAGAGGAACTTGGTGAACAATTTAATGAGCAAGCATTTGATTTTCACTTTCGTTTATTGCAGTTTTGTGACGATTTATCGTTATACTTCTGCCTGAATGAACCAGGAATCGACAAAGAGAATGAGACGGAAATGTTTAAACGTGGTTTTCGTCAACAATTCGAAGGTATAAAGGAAAAAATGGTGGCATATTGGGAGCAACCCGACTTCATTTTATTGAAAAGCGGACCATTTGCAGAAACATTTTCATTAGAAATTCCTTATAAGAAAATCTCAAAAGCTGAGATTGACCAACACGGATTGAAACAAGCGTATGAAGCGGCGAAAACGAAGATGAGAGAAGCAAAAATCGAATCCGAATAACGGTGTTGTGAAACGTAAGCATAAAAAAGCATCCAGACTTTCATTCCATCTGGATGCTTTAAAAGGTTTCTCTATCTGTATTTAACGATTGCAAACTGATCTTGAAGCAACAACCAATTTTGTGGGAAAGCCAATCCGAGCTTCCAATAACTAATGCCTCTGAGTTTCAATTCTCTGATTAAATCAAACTTTGCTTGAATCGAACGAGCATCTTCAAACCAAACTACGTGTTCATTTCCTTCTACGTCCCAATAATTGAAAAACGGTGCCTGAGCCTCTTCATCGTATTGAATGGCCTGATTCATCGAACGAGCTAGCTGTACAGCTTGATTTGGACTAAGTGCGCGGGCATATTCACCGCCAGGTTCATAAGGAAGCGTCCAATCATAACCATAGAGATTTTGCCCAAGTAAAATTTTCTCGGCAGGCATTTCGGTAAGAGCATATTCAACAACTGCACGAACGGGACCGATTGGACTGACAGCCATCGGCGGGCCACCACTGTATCCCCATTCGTAAGTCATTAACACGACCATATCAGCGATCTCGCCATGAGCTTTGTAATCGTGCGCCTCATACAATTGTCCAGGCTGGTCCGCCCTGTTTTTCGGTGCTAATGCCGTGGATAGTAATAAATGATTGGCATGTAACCGTTTTTTAGCTCGACGTAGAAAATCATTATAACTTTCCTTTAGTTCTGCAGGAAGGAATTCGAAATCAAAATGAACATCACGATAATTCATTTCCGTAGCTATTTGGATGATTTCATCTAACAGCGTTGTTTGGACCGTATTATCGGTTAAGATCAGTCGCCCTAACTCCTCACTAAAAGCTCCTTCCTCCAAATTTGATATAACCATCATTAAAGATGCCCCGTTTGCTTCGGCAATAGCAGGAAAATCATCAATTGGTGGGGGATTCAATGTACCATCTCGATTGATCCGATAAGAAAACAGTGCCAAGTAAGTCAAGTACGGAGACTTTGAGCGAGCAGATTGTTGCAACTTTTCACTGACTACACCGCCGAATGGTTCGATGTAAGCATTGGAAACAATCGGTCGCTCAGCAGGTTTGGGAACTGCCAGTACCTGCCCGATTTGAAGTGGCGCCTCCAAACTTAAGTCATTATAGGCAGCGAGTGTTTGGTAGGTTGTATTTAATTTTTGTGCGATCAGATATAAACTTTCACCTGGTTGAACAGTATAAAAATCAATTGGAATCACTAATGCTTGCCCGACCACTAAGTCTTCTGGTTGGTCCAATTCATTCGCTTGAACAATCAAATCAACAGAGGTTTGATAACGTTGAGAAAGTAAATAGACGGAGTCACCTCGAGAAACAGTATGGATGATCAATCACGTACACTCCCTTTTGCACAGTATATGTTATATTTATGTGTACGAATAAAAGTTATGACTTGGAGATTCAGCCATCCGAAGGCTGAAAAAAGGAGTTGGCCGCGATGGATATTTATTGGATGGAAAAAGCAATCGAACAAGCGAAAAAAGCTGAAGCAATCAATGAAGTACCGATCGGGGCAGTGATTGTTCATGACGGAGAGGTAATCGGAAGGGGATATAATCGCCGGGAGACCGACCAACATAGTCAGGCGCATGCTGAAATGATGGCGATCTTGGAAGCCAATCAAACGATTGGGAGTTGGCGGTTGGAAAATTGCACGCTCTATGTGACACTTGAGCCTTGCCCAATGTGTGCTGGAGCTATTGTTCAATCGAGAATCCCACGAGTCGTCTATGGAGCTGCAGATCCGAAAGCAGGATGTGCAGGCACATTACTGAATTTATTGGATGAAAAACGTTTTAACCATCAGTCGGAAGTCGTGCCAGGCGTGCTGCAAGAACAATGTGCGGAACTGTTGAAAACATTTTTTAAAAACTTAAGAAATCGAAAAAAGAAGAATGCGGATAAGTAAGTTTTTCCGATTGCATTTTTCCCCAAATCGCTATATACTAGGTAGTGCACTTCAATTTGGAGTGCACGATATTTAAAACTTGCCGTGCTAGGTGGGGAGGTAGCGGTGCCCTGTAACCCACAATCCGCTATAGTGGGGCTGAATTCCCGTTCGAGGCCAGGTCATTGTATGGCCTGCCGCAAGGGAGCAGTGTTGACGCTTGGGTCCTGCGCAATAGAAACTCGCGAACCCTGTCAGGTCCGGAAGGAAGCAGCAGTAAGCGAACCCTTCTATGTGACGCAGGATCGCCTGGGCCGAGCTGCAAACTTGCGTAACGCATATGATGGCCTGGTCGACAACGGGTGCACGGTGTTACATACAAAATCAATGCTTGCCTTCATAGGTGAGCTTTTTTTATAGGGTGAATGTCAATGAGAGTCGGTTTAATCGGTGCAGGAACAATAGGTACGTATTTACTTGATGAGCTTTCCAGAAAAAATGATCAAGATATACGAATTACCAGTGTTTTCGTCCGTAATTTAGAAAAATATCAACATTTAGAAGAGCGGTATGGTGTACAATTGTACACATCTGTCGATGAATTTTTAGATTCATCAATCGACGTTGTTGTGGAAGCTGCAAATGTTCAAGCAGCTAGAGAAGTGCTTCCAGACATTGTGAGCGAGAAAGAAACCGTATTAATCAGTATTGGTGCACTAGCGGAAGAGAACTTCTTTAATAAAATAACAGAGATTATCAATGAAAAGAATCATCGAGTTCACTTACCATCTGGAGCCATCGGTGGTTTAGACCTCATTGAAAATGTTACTGAAGCGGGAATCATCGATACTTTATCTCTAGTCACAAGAAAACCAGCCCACACATTGTTGAGCGAACCGACCGATGAAACGAAGACGGTGTTTGAAGGGAACGCGGCGGAAGCAATTGAACAATATCCTAAAAATATCAATGTATCCATCGCATTGGCACTGGCTGGAGTCGGCTTACAACAAACAAAAGTGACTCTATTAGCTGATCCAAATTTGGATAAAAACATCCATTCCATCCAAGTAAGTGGTGATTTTGGTACAGCTTCGTTTGAAATTAGCAATAATCCATTTCCATCAAACAAAAATACAAGTTACCTAGCTGCTGTAAGCGTCCTTGGTACATTAAAGAAAATGACCAAAAGAATCAATATTGGTTAAAGCTTGAAAATATTCAATAGAAAACAGCGAACGAAAAATATGTTCATAGAAAAGGAGCGTCCAGGCGGAATCCAAACCGGATGCTCTTTTTTTGGCTTATTATTGAAGAGAATACCGTATGATTAAGAAAATAGACGATATTAAAATCCTATCCGATTGACGTAAAATCGGTTATAATAAAGAGAGAATTTTAAAGGAGAAAAGCTCATGGCATATCAAGCGCTCTATCGCGTATGGCGACCAACAGATTTTCGTGATGTCGTCGGACAAGAGCATATTACCCGCACCCTGCAAAATGCATTATTGCAGAACAAAGTTGCGCACGCCTATTTGTTTACGGGACCTCGTGGAACCGGTAAAACAAGTGCTGCAAAAATCTTCTCGAAGGCGATCAACTGTGAACGTTCACCGGTTGAGGAACCTTGTGGAGAATGTTCAGCTTGTCAGGGAATCCAGGACGGGACGGTCTCCGATATTATTGAGATTGATGCTGCATCGAATAATGGTGTGGATGATATCCGGGAAATCCGTGACAAAGTGAAGTATGCACCGACGTCCGTTAAATACAAAGTGTATATTATTGATGAGGTACATATGCTTTCACAAGGTGCGTTCAATGCGTTGTTAAAAACATTGGAAGAACCTCCAGAGCATGTGATATTCATTTTGGCGACGACGGAACCGCATAAAATTCCGCTTACGATTATTTCACGTTGTCAGCGATTTGATTTCAAGCGGATTTCACAACAAGCCATTACGGACCGATTGAAGTATATTTTAGATGAAGAAGACGTTCAGTATGAAGAAAATGCGATGATTCACATCAGTTTAACTGCTGAGGGTGGTATGCGTGACGCACTGAGTTTACTCGACCAAGCGATCGCTTACAGTGATGACTCGATGATTTCAATGGATGATGTACTTGCTGTGACAGGGTCGATTGCCCAAGAACATCTTTTTACGTTAACAAATGCCTTGTTGGAGCATAATGCTAAAGAGACCTTGCAACTCTTGGACCGTCAATTGCAATCCGGTAAGGACCCAGGCCGTTTCGTTTTTGACTTTATCCATTATCTTCGAGATGTGCTGATGTTTAAAAGCTCTCGGGGACAAGCTGAAGTACTCGTCCGAGCCATTCCAAACGAGGAATTCAAAGAGCAGACGGAAAAAGTATCTCGACATTGGCTTGAAACAGCGATTGGAATTTTGAATAAAACGCAGCAAGATATGCGCTGGACAAACAGCCCACAAGTTTTGCTTGAAGTTGCCCTATTGGACCTACAAGAAATTGACCTTCATACGACAGAAGATCAACCAGCGACGCCTGCAGAAGATACAGCTGTTCTCCAAAGACAGGTTGCACAGCTTGAGAAAGCATTGAATCAATTGAAAGAGCAAGGGGTTCAGGTGAAACAAGAGTCTTCTCCTGTGAAGGAAACGAAGCGGAGGACTAATCGGGGATCTGGTTATAAAATACCATATGAAAAAATCCGACGAACATTATCCGAAGCGACGAAGGAAGATATTCAAAATGTGAAACAAAATTGGGCGAACTTTATGGACCAACTGAAGCGGAACAGTCCGCCAGCTCACGCAAAATTGGTCGATAGCAAGCCACGAGCCGCTTCAGGAGAATCCTTGATTATTTCTTTCCGTTATGAAATCCATTGTTCATTAGTCATGGAAAATCAAACTATGATAGAATCACAATTGAGTGAGTATACTGGAAAGCAATTAACGATTATTCCAGTTCCTGAAAGTGAATGGACAACAATTCGAGAAGATTTTTTAAACCAACAGCAAGCGGAAGAACCAGCTAAAAAGGAAGAAAGTGAAGAAGATCCTTTGGTCGCTGAAGCCCGAAAGCTTGTCGGTAACGAACTACTTGAAATAAAAGAATCTTAAGGAGGCATTTATATGCGTGGTGGAGGAAACATGAATAATATGATGAAACAAATGCAAAAAATGCAAAAGAAAATGATGGCGGCTCAAGATGAGCTTCATGAAATGACATTTGAAGCAACAGCTGGCGGTGGCATGGTGAAAGTCATCGCAAACGGCAAAAAAGAAATTACAGATGTTGAAATTAGCGAAGAAGTCGTTGATCCAGATGATGTAGAAATGCTACAAGACTTAATTCTCGCAGCAACGAACGACGTCATGAAGCAAGTGGAAGACACGACGAATGATAAGATGGGTCAATTTACCAAAGGTATGAATATACCGGGCTTCTAGGAGGCACGCTTCATGTATTATCCAGAACCAATATCAAAGCTCGTCGACAGTTTTACAAAACTGCCAGGCATTGGTCCGAAAACAGCCGTCCGCCTGGCTTTTTTCGTGTTATCGATGGAAGAAGATGATGTGTTGGAGTTTGGGAAAGCACTCGTCAATGCGAAACGTGAGTTAACTCATTGCAGTAACTGTGGGCATATAACCGATAAAGATCCATGTAATATTTGTACGGATCCAAATCGAGATAACACGCTTATTTGTGTCGTTCAAGATCCAAAAGATGTGATCGCCATGGAGAAGATGAAAGACTTCCAAGGAAGATATCACGTATTGAATGGTGCGATTTCACCAATGGATGGAATTGGACCTGAAGACATTAATGTCACATCGTTGATTGAACGGTTAAAAGATGAAGAAGTAGAAGAATTGATTTTAGCGACAAACCCGACGGTAGAAGGGGAAGCAACAGCGATGTATATTTCCCGGTTAGTGAGACCGTCTGGAATCCGGACAACCCGAATTGCCCATGGATTACCAGTCGGAGGAGATCTGGAATATGCGGACGAAGTAACACTGTCCAAAGCTTTGGAAGGTCGACGAGATTTATAATAATACTCAATAGATATGTAAGTAATCCGCATTGCTCCTTTTAGTTGGAGCGTGCGGATCTTTTGTTAGGTCTTCGCTAAGCAAGAAAGCAAGTTGAAAAGTCGGGTAGAAGGGTTCTATACCCCCGAGCGGACAAGAAAAGGCGCCGGAAAGTCTTATAGGAGTGTTCTATACCCCCGAGCGGACAAGAAAAGGCGCCGGAAAGTCTTATAGGAGTGTTCTATACCCTCGAGCGAGCAGGAAATGACGCCGGAAAGTCCTATAGGAGTGTTCTATACCCCTGAACGGACAAGAAACGACGCCGGAAAGTCTTATAGGAGTGCTCTATACCCCTGAACGGGCAGGAAATAGCGCCGGAAAGTCTTATAGGAGTTCTCTATACCCCCGAGCGAGCAGGAAAAGAATCCGGAAAGTCTTATAGAAGTTCTCTATACCCCCGAGCGAGCAGGAAAAGAATCCGGAAAGTCTTATAGAAGTGCTCTATACCCCCGAACGGACAGGAAATGACGCCGTAAAGTCCTATAGGAGTTCTCTATACCCCCGAGCGAGCAGGAAATAATGCCAGAAAGTCTTATAGGAGTGCTCTATACCCCTGAACGGGTAGGAAAAACGCCGGAAAGTCTTATAGAAAACTCAATAGTCTATGCTGCTGCCATAATAAGATCAGGCCCTCATTATATTCAACCACGATCAGTTGCATCATATTACGTCTGTAATGATTTGGATTCGTCATATAATCATAGTTTTTTCGGCAACTGATTAATGTAATCGACATAACCAATTACAATGATATTAAATAGAATATAACTCAAATATCTCTTCTTCATTTTTTATCCCTTATTTTTATTGCCGTAGTGGTACCATTGTACGTCCTTAACTGCGTGGACAGGCATGTACTCTCTATCTAAAATCAGTAGATTATAGCTGGCATCTTCCCGTGTAAGATGATCCATCAAGCTTGCTGGTAACTTCATGTTCCATGTGGTGCGAATGCTCACTTGATAAGAGAGGTTTTCGTTGGTTGGTATAGGACCTTTTATGGGCTCTGATAGGTAAATCCCCGTATATTCGTGAAAAGCTTTTGGATATTCAATGACAAAGTAATAATCTTCATACTGGTGAAGTAAATCATAGAGATGTTGAGACAACGTGAAATCAAATTGAAAGGCCAATTCATTCTCTTGTACATCCATTGCTAACTGATTAATGGTGAAATTTGGAGGAATGAATTGTTTTTCTAATGAAATGTTTTCTTCATTAGTCGTCTCTTCATTTTGCTTTTTAACTACTTTTTGTGGTTGGTTAGACACTTCTTGATCTACACTTTGATTACATGCAACTAAAAAAATTAAACCAATTATTAAGAAGACATCTTTCCTCATATGTTCCTCCTTATCGCAGTTGCATGATTGATAGCAACTACCATTAGAATGTAACCATTGGTTTCCGCACAGTTGCTAAAATTTTCTATATTTACTATACCACAATCAATATATTTAAAAAATTACCAAATTAAATAAACCCATAAAAATGCGAAAATAACTTGTTCTACTTAAATTAGACACAACATAAAATGGCAATAGAGTAAGTGTAGAAAGGGGATGTCAGATGGATCCTATCGTCGTCATTTTAACGATCATTGCATTGATTGTTCTTGTTCTATTTTTTGGTCCGCCGTTAAAGTTGATGCGTTTTGCTTCCAAAGGAGTCGTTCGACTAATTATTGGCGCACTGTTTATTTTCTTTGCCAATGTATTTGGTTCGATGTTCGGGCTTCATATACCTATTAACGTTTTCACATCATTGTTCGTTGGATTTCTCGGTTTATTTGGTTTAGGGAGTTTAGCAGCCATTCACTTTTTGATCCTTCCTTAAATTTTCTATTAAAAATTTCATAGATTTATGTATAAATGCTTCTCGTCCTGGACAAGCTAGTAGATAAAGAGGAGGGGAAGTTATTTATGAGAGAATCTATGAAAGTTTGCAAGATTTGTGATCAACCGAAGCAAGAGGGGTTGCAGCTGTTCTTTGCGTTTATCTGTACGGATTGTGAAAAGGAAATTATTCATACTTCACCTGAAGAAGAACGTTACGATTACTATGTCGACCGGTTAAAAGCATGCTCCTACCAAAAACAGTAGGAGTCTTTTTTTTGTGCTTTAGTGATAGATTTATGCGCCCTTTTATGAAAGATATGAGACTACTGTTGGCAAATATGAGCCCGTTCGAGAGGATTATGTGACCACTAAAAGGATATATGGACCCTAGCTTAAGAATTATGTTACCAAACTAAAAATATATGGTCCTAAGATGGGAGTAGGTGGCACCGGCGTTCCAGGATATAGACCCGGATGATCAATAAATGGTCCCAAGATTGAAGTATATGCTCCCGTAGTTCGTCTAAGCGGTTGCTTTTCAATTTTAGATGCCTCTGCTATGCTCGATACAAACAACTGTAAAAGAGGAAGCTAAAATGGACCAACGACAAACCCCTTTATTTAACCGATTAATCGAACATGTGGACACGAATCCTGTTTCTTTTCATGTTCCAGGCCATAAAAATGGACGTGTTTTTCCTTCCCAAAAAACAAATCCATTCCAAGAAATGATGCCGTTTGATTTAACGGAGCTATCGGGATTGGACGATTTGCACCAACCTGAAGGTGTGATTCAGGAAGCAGAAGAGTTGGCAGCGGATTATTTTCAAGTAGAACGGACGTTTTTTCTCGTGAATGGCACAACTTCTGGGAATCTAGCGATGATTTTAGCGGCTTGTTCGCCAGGGGATGAAATTCTCGTCCAGCGAAACAGTCATAAATCGATCATGCATGCGCTAGAATTAGCAGGGGCTCGACCGATTTTCGTTTCACCTGATGACGATGAACAAGTGAGTCGTGTATCGGTTATTTCACGTGAAACAATAAGAGAAGCTATTAACCGCTTTCCTTCCATTAAAGCGGTTGTTTTAACGTACCCGGATTATTTCGGTTCAACATATGATCTGGAAAGGATTGTTGAGCTTTGTCATGAAAAAAACCTCCCCGTTTTAGTCGATGAAGCGCATGGCGCACATTTTCGGTTAGGTCTCCCGTTTCCGAAATCGGCGATTGATTGTGGGGCTGATGTGGTTGTTCATTCTGCTCATAAAACGTTGCCGGCTTTAACGATGGGGTCCTACTTGCATGTTTGTAGCAGCAAACGGATTTCACCCAAACGGATTGCGTATTATTTACAGATGGTACAAACGAGCAGTCCGTCGTATGCTGTGATGGCATCGCTTGATTTGGCGAGGTCTTTTTTGGCGACACGAACGGAGAAGGATTTGAAAGAAACGTTTTCTCAGATCCGCGCAATTCGTGAAGAGCTTAGTTCGTTGCAAAACGTATCAATCCAACCGATTCGACCGGGGATTGATGATCCGCTGAAAACGACGTTGTATTCAAATGACTTCGATATGCGAGATTTGGATGGCCAACTACAAGCAAAAGGCATATATGCTGAGATGGTACAAAATAATCAATTATTGTTGATTCATGGCTTCTATGATGAACAATTTGATTATTCTCGTTTAAAACAGGCAGTAAAGTCGGTGAATACGCTCGAATTAAACAATTTTCATGGTAAAATAAAAAGTAGACATGTAAAAAAAGAGATTCAACGATTGGAATTGAGTTATCAAGAGCTCCATCATTTGGATGCGGAATGGGTTCCGTGGTCAAAAGCAGTCGGACGATTAGCTGCAGAAACGATTACACCTTATCCACCAGGAATACCATTGATCCTCCAAGGTGAACGGATTCATGACAAGGAACTTGAGGTGCTTCATTCCAAAGAAAAGCTATTCCAATCGATTCAATACGATGGACACGATCTAAAACGAGGAATGACGGTTTATCGAGAACAACAATAGAGGAGTTTATGTGCGTGAGTGGATTATTTATTACATTTGAAGGCGTTGAAGGAGCAGGAAAAACGACTGCTCTTTCCTATATACATAACCAATTGACTGAAGCGGGCTATCAAGTGATTCGTACACGTGAGCCTGGAGGAATCGAAATTGCCGAGAAGATTCGGGATGTCATTTTAAATCCAGAACATACAGCAATGGAAGCTCGGACCGAAGCATTACTGTATGCTGCAGCTCGAAGACAACATTTGGTCGAGCGCGTTCTGCCAGCCCTGGAAGAAGGGAAAATCGTCCTTTGCGATCGGTTTATCGATAGTAGTCTTGCTTATCAAGGCTATGCGAGAGGGCTTGGTATTGATGAAGTATATGAAATGAACCGGTTTGCCATTGGAGATGCGATGCCTGATTTAACCATTTTATTTCGAATTGATCCTGTCGAAGGATTAAAACGGATTGCTGCAAATAAAGATCGCGAGCAGAACCGATTGGACTTGGAAAAAATTGATTTTCATCAAAAAGTTTTTGATGCTTATGAGCAATTGATCGATCGTTTTCCGAATCGTATTCAACCAATTGATGCCAGTCAACCGGTTGAAGCTGTTCAAAATGAATGCTTAAACCTGATAAAAAACCAATTAAATATACATTAAAAGTATTTACGAGTGATAAACTGGCTTAAAGCTTGTTATAATGATAGAAAAGGATCTAAAGGAGGTTAAGGATGAAACTAGTCCTTGCTGTAGTCCAAGACAAAGATGTGAATCGTTTACAAGAAGCTTTATCGGAGAAAGAGTTCAAGACGACGAAGTTAGCATCAAGTGGTGGCTTTTTGAAAGAAGGAAACACGACGTTAATGATCGGTTGTGAGGACGATCAAGTCGAAGTGGCGCTTGAGATTATCCGAGATAATTGCAGTCAGCGTGAACAAATGGTTGCGCCAATTTCGCCGATGGGTGGAAATGCAGATTCCTATATTCCACGACCTGTACAAGTGGAAGTTGGCGGGGCAACTGTCTTTGTATTACCTGTAGATGCGTTTCATAAATTTTAATTGCCTCATGTAAAGGTAGGTAAATCGTTATGAAGATCACTCAAGATCTCCAACCTAAAATCGATACGGCTCAAACTAAACGTGTGAATACTTCACAACCTTCGCAAGCTTTTTTATCGATGGTTGGACAAGAACGAGATAAACTACAAGGAGAGCAGCTGACAAAGTTTCTCAACCAAATTCAAGCACAAGGTGAGAAAATCGCGAAATTCCGTTCGTTTAAAGACTTAGCTAAATATAAACGAATGATTCATGAATTTATCGACGAAGCTGTCAAGCATGGGTTAACGTTGAAGCAGTCGAGAAGCTGGGACCTGGCGGGTGGAAATCGACAGCTTACATTAGTCGAACAAATCGATGAGAAGCTGATGAACTTAACCGACCAGCTTTTAGATCAAGAAAAAGACTCTCTCGATTTGTTGAAGGTAATCGGTGAGATTAAAGGATTGCTAGTAAACATATACGCTTAAAATTGATTTCAGATAGATAGGATGGGCATGATGAACTGGTCAGTACTAGGCGAAAAACAACCTGTCGCAACAAAAATGTTGCAAAACAGTATTCAAAAAAACCGAATAGCACATGCCTATTTGTTTCATGGGCCTAGAGGGACTGGCAAACGGGAGGCCAGTCTTTTATTTGCTATGCGCTATTTTTGTGAAAGACCGCAAGAAAATGAAGAGCCTTGCGGTGAGTGTGTGGCTTGCAAACGAATTCAATCGGGAAACCATCCGGATGTACATTGGATTAAGCCAGATGGCCAATCCATCAAAAAAGAACAAATTGAGTTTCTGCAAAAAGAATTTACCTATTCGAGTTTTGAGTCCGATTCAAAGATTTATATTGTTGAAAAAGCAGATAAAATGACCGTTAACGCAGCCAATCGGTTACTTAAATTTTTGGAAGAACCAAGCAGGCGAACGTTAGCCATTCTTTTGACAGAGCAGGTTGACGCGTTGCTGGATACGATTTTATCCCGCTGCCAACGCATTCATTTTTACCCACTCGCACAAGAAGCTTATTTGAAGCAGTTACGTGAGGAAGGACTTAGTGAAGCAAATGCACGATTGGCATCAGCGCTGCAGTTTGATTTAACTGAGGCGAAAGAACTGCAAAGCGATGAGTGGTTTGCGAATAGCCGAAAAATAGTGGTACAATTAATGGATAGGATTGTCCAATCAAATGAGGAATCCTACATATATTTCCATCAAACATGGATGCAACATTTCGATGGCCGGGTGCAGCATGAAAAAGGGCTTGATTTGTTGCTTGTATGGTTGAAGGATCTCGTTTATTTACACTTAGATGAAAAGGAACAACTCGTCTTCATTGACCAATTGGATCGACTGGAACAGCAACAAGCTCATTTGCCGCTACAGCGAATCAAAGCGGCGATTTATGAAGTGTTGCAAACGAAGAGAAGATTGGCGATGAATGTCCATCCAACATTGGCAATGGAGCAATTAATCCTCAAAATGGAGAGGTGAATATAGATTGATTGAAATTATTGGTGTCCGCTTCAAAAAAGCGGGTAAAATATATTACTTCGATCCAGGTGACTTGGCGATTACAACGGATCATCATGTAATCGTAGAAACCGTTCGCGGAATCGAATACGGTGACGTCGTCATTGCGAATAAGCGTGTCGACGAGGAAGATGTCGTTCTTCCACTAAAGAAGGTCATTCGGATTGCTGATGAGCACGACCATCAGACAGTGATGGAGAATCAACAGCAGACGGAGGAAGCTTTTGAACTGTGTGCTCGTAAAATTAATGAGCACGAGCTCGATATGAATTTGGTCGATGTGGAGTTCACCTTCGACCGGAACAAAATTATCTTTTACTTTACAGCAGATGGCCGTGTTGATTTCAGACACTTGGTCAAAGACTTGGCATCGGTATTCAAAACGCGAATCGAGCTACGACAAATCGGCGTGCGCGATGAAGCGAAAATGTTAGGTGGAATAGGACCTTGTGGCCGAATGCTTTGCTGTTCTACCTTTTTGGGAGACTTTGAGCCCGTTTCCATCAAAATGGCGAAAGATCAAAACCTTTCATTGAATCCGGCGAAAATCTCTGGATTATGCGGTCGACTAATGTGTTGCTTAAAATATGAGAATGATATGTATGAGGATGCAAAACGCGAGCTTCCGGATATCGGAGAGCGATTAAACACTGCACAAGGTAAAGGGAAAGTAGTTGGACTCAATATGCTTGAACGACTTGTCCAAGTTGAATTGACTGAATTGGAACGGGTTGTCGAATATACCATCGACGAACTGATTGAAGAGGGGGCCCTTTCAGTTCCAGCTGTTAAACAATGAGGTGGGTAACGTGAACAAAAAAGAAATGTTAGAGCATTTCTCTAGCTTTGAAAAAAAGTTTACCGATTTACAAGAGGATTTGGTGAAATTAAAAACCAATCTCGTGCAATTGGTTGAAGAGAATCACCAGTTGGCCCATGAAAACCACCATTTACGGCAACGTCTTGATGAGTTACGGAGTGACGGTGATTCCGAATCAGAAGAGGCAAATGGAGAAAACATACAAGCCGTAGGAGAAGGATATGACAATTTAGCACGGATCTATGAGGAAGGTTTTCACATCTGTCATGTCTATTTTGGTACGCCAAGAGGCGAAAAAGATTGTATATTCTGTTTGAAATTTTTTGAGTGAACCAGTGAAACATCCTTTGTTGTGAAAACGACGGAGGGTGTTTTTCTTCAATCAGAATCTCTTCGGAGCCGCTGATAAATCGGATGGACCCGTCGAATAAACATCCGAAGCCGTCGAAAAATCAGATGGAGCCGCTGAAAAATCACTCGAAGCCGTCGAAAAGCCACTCGGAGCCGTCGATAAACCAAATCAAGCCGTCGTATAATCAGCTCGAGCCGTTGAATCAGCCTTCTCTCCAATTAAAAAAGCAAAAGGGATGGCGTCCTAGCCTTAGTGGATTATGAAATTTAACAAATTATGAAGCAATAAAACATTAAATCATAGCAACGAAGAAACGAGGAAAGTTTATGGTGGCACTTAAAGGTGATGAACGTATAGATTATTTGCTAGCTGACCAAGAACGTCGGATTATTCAAAGCCCGACTGTATTCTCATTTTCAATTGATGCCGTATTGCTGGCCAATTTCACTTATTTACCGATAAAGAAGGGGAAAATACTTGATTTGTGTACAGGTAATGCAGTCATCCCTTTATTTTTATCGAAAAGAAGCCAGGCGTCCATTTATGGATTGGAGATTCAAGAGCGGATTTTTGATATGGCTAAGCGGAATGTGGAAATGAATCATCTTGAAGAACAAATTCAGCCCGTCAAGGGTGATTTAAAAGAGCTTCCTCCAGAACTTGCCAATCAGCGGTTTGATGTTGTAACATGCAATCCACCTTATTTCCGTACGGATGATGGACAGAAAAAAATAAACGAAAATGAATTTCTCGCCTATGCAAGACATGAAATACTATGCAACTTAGACGATGTATTAAAAGCTTGCAGCTCCCTCGTCCGCTCGAAGGGAAAAGTTTCACTTGTTCACCGACCACAGCGTGTGGCAGATTTAATAACGATCGGCAAAAAGTACAATCTCGAGCCAAAACGACTACAGTTTGTTCATCCAAAAAAGGGTCGTGAAGCAAATATTGTGTTGATTGAGTATTCCAAGGATGGTAAACCGGATTTGGATGTCTTGCCACCGATTTATATTCATGATGAAGATGGTCATTATACAGGAGAGGTTGCAAAGATTTTATACGGTGAAGAGGGGAGCCGATTTCATGGTCGACGTCCAGAAGAGTTTTCAGAATGAAGCGGAAGCGAAGTTATATTTAGTGCCGACACCAATTGGCAATTTGGATGATATTACGTATCGGGCATTGTCAACGTTACAGAAAGTTTCTTATATTGCCTGTGAAGATACGCGCCAGACAAAGAAGCTATTGAATCATTTCGAGATTCACAAACCATTGATCAGCTACCATGAATATAGCAATCGTCAAAAAGAAGACGAGCTCATGTCAAAGTTGCGTGAAGGCCATTCGATTGCCCTTGTCAGTGATGCAGGAATGCCCGTTGTGTCAGATCCAGGTTTTGGACTGATCCAACGAGCGAGAGAAGAGCAAGTTGATGTCGTGAGCCTTCCGGGAGCCAACGCGGCGCTTGTCGCTTTGGTTGCTTCAGGCCTGCCCGCGAATACATTTACGTTTTATGGATTTCTGCCTAAAAAGAAAAAGGAAATTACTGAGATATTGGCTAGCCTTGATCAGATCAAGCAAACGGTGATTTTTTATGAGTCACCATATCGTATTAAACAAACGGTTGAAGTCATGGCGGAATGGTATCATCCAGAGCGTGAAATTGTTTTAGCGAGGGAGCTAACGAAAAAATTTGAAGAATATGTACGGGGTACAATTAATGACGTAAAAGAATTCATCGACGAAGGCAATGCAACGTTAAAAGGAGAGTTCGTTTTACTTGTTGGTCCTCGCGGAGAGGATTCTTCTGAGGATTTTTGGTGGAAAAGTTTAAGTTTGATTGAACATGTCGAGACTTATATCCAGAAGGGATCTTCTTCAAAGGATGCGATCAAGCAAACAGCAATCGATCGTTCCATCCCTAAACGAGAGGTGTACCAAGCATATCATGTAGGCAATTCGTAAAAACGACGGGCGAATTTTTGTATGGCAAGAAACACATGCACATAAGCTTATGAATTTCTTGGGAAAAATAAATAGACTGCAGCTAATCGCTACAGTCTATGATGTATTCATAGATTTATTTACTATCAAACTTTTTGTTAATCTCAGAGATCAATTGATCGGCGCCTTCACGACTTAATACAATAGAGCCGTCGCCAACAGTGATATTGTCATTGGAAACATCACCAGTGATTGCACATGCCATGTTTGGTTTGTATTTTTTCAAGATGATTTGATCGTCATCCACGTAAATCTCAAGCGCGTCTTTAATGTTTATGTCTAGAGTACGACGCAATTCAATTGGAATAACGACTCTACCAAGCTCGTCAACCTTTCTTACAATACCTGTTGATTTCATTGTTTTTCTCTCTCCTCTCGATCATAATATAAGATTCGCTATCTTATGACATTAATGTACCACTATTATTTTTAACAGTCAATTAAGTAAAGGAAAAATTGGCAGAAAATGTTTTGCGCAATCTTACCTGTTTCTGTGTGGAAATTAAACTATTAAATGGGTACAATAATATCTAGTTGATATTTTACCAAACAACTGTTAAATAGAGAACATTTTTTTGCAATTTAAAAAAATTTGTCATATTCATGTTAACATTTTATGAAAAAGCTATAGTAAAAACAGGAGGTTCCAGGATGCCAGAAGAAAAAAATACGTTTTATATAACAACACCTATTTATTATCCAAGTGGCAATTTGCATATTGGTCACGCATATACGACCGTTGCGGCTGATGCGATTGCTCGATACAAACGCCTTCGCGGTTATGAAGTCATGTTCTTGACAGGGACAGATGAACACGGACAAAAGATTCAACGAAAAGCAGAAGAAAAAGGTGTCGAACCGATCAAGTACGTCGATGAGATTGTATCCGGCATCCAAAAACTTTGGAGTCAATTGGACATTTCTCATGATGATTTCATTCGAACAACGGAGAAACGCCATAAAGAAATTGTCGAAAAAATATTCGATCAGCTGTATCAACAAGGAGATATTTATTTAGATCAATATGAAGGTTGGTATTGTACTCCTTGTGAATCTTTCTTTACGGAACGTCAACTGGATGATGGAAAATGCCCTGATTGTGGACGTCCGGTTGAGAAAGTGAAAGAAGAATCTTATTTCTTTAAGATGAGTAAATACGCCGATCGTTTGGTTGAATTTTACGAAGAAAACCCTGAATTTATCCAACCTGAAAGCCGAAAAAATGAAATGTTAAATAACTTCATTAAACCAGGTCTTGAAGACTTGGCGGTCTCCAGAACGACATTTGATTGGGGAGTTCGCGTGCCAGGAGATCCGAAACACGTTATTTACGTATGGATCGACGCGCTGTCCAACTATATTACGACATTGGGTTATGGAACGGATCATGATGAACGTTTTCAAAAATTCTGGCCAGCGGATGTTCATTTAGTTGGAAAAGAGATCGTTCGTTTTCATACCATTTATTGGCCAATCATGCTCATGGCATTGGATTTGCCACTCCCTAAAAAAGTTTTTGCTCATGGATGGCTTTTAATGAAAGACGGAAAAATGTCCAAGTCCAAAGGAAATGTTGTCGACCCAGTTGATTTGATCGATCGCTATGGCCTGGATGCATTACGTTATTACTTGCTTCGTGAAGTGCCTTTTGGTTCAGACGGCGTTTTCACACCGGAAGCTTTCGTAGAACGTACAAATTATGATCTGGCAAATGATCTTGGAAATCTATTGAACCGCACTGTTGCAATGATCAACAAATATTTCAATGGTGAGATTCAAACGATTCAGTTAAATGAAACAGAATATGACCGAGAGTTAATGAACGTGGCTTCGACGACAAGAGAACAAGTGGAAGAGGCTTTGGAAAATATGCAATTTTCGGTTGCATTGTCCACACTTTGGCAGTTTATCAGCCGTACGAATAAGTATATCGATGAAAATGAACCTTGGGTATTGGCAAAAGATGATGCGAAAAAAGAACGGCTTGGAAATGTCATGGCTCACTTAGTCGAGTCACTTAGACAAATCGCCATTATGCTTCAACCATTTTTGACTTCTACGCCACAAAAGATTTTCAGTCAACTAGGTTTGGAGAAAGAAGAGCAGCAAAAATGGGAAAGCTTGCATACAATTGATGGCATTCCTGCTGGCACAATTGTCCAAAAAGGAAAGCCGATCTTCCCACGTCTAGATAATGAAGTAGAAGTACAAGCGATCAAAGACATGATGGCACCCCCAGCACCGAAAAAAGAAGAAACGAAAGAAGAACCGAAAGAGCAGGAGATCGCTCCTGAGGTAACCATTGATGATTTTCTAAAACTTGATTTCCGTGTCGGTGAAGTCATCGAGGCAGAACAAGTGAAAAAAGCAGATAAATTACTCAAATTGCGCGTGGACCTCGGCTATGAAAAACGTCAGGTCGTTTCGGGAATTGCTGAACACTATAAACCAGGTGAACTAGTTGGGAAAAAAGTGATTGTCGTTTCGAATTTAAAACCGGTCAAACTGCGCGGAGAGCTATCGCAAGGTATGATTTTAGCTGGAGAAGATGATGAAGGAATCCTCTCATTGGCTACGATCGATCAAACGTTACCAAATGGAACGCAAATTAACTAATTCGAACTGTTCAAATGAAAGGATGAGTCTGTGTTATTTGATACACATGTTCATTTAAATGCCGATCAATTTATGGAAGACCGTGATGAAGTCATCGAGCGAGCGAAAGAGGCAGGGGTGACTGAAATGGTTGTCGTCGGGTTCGACCGAAAAACCATACCATTAGCGATAGAAATCGCTGAAGCCTATCCGTTTATTTATGCAGCGGTCGGCTGGCATCCTGTTGATGCGATTGATATGACCGACGACGATCTAAAATGGATTGAAGAGCTTGCAGCACATGAAAAAGTCGTTGCTATTGGAGAGATGGGGCTCGATTACCATTGGGATAAATCGCCTGTAGACGTCCAAAAAGAAGTTTTCAGGAAACAAATTCGCCTTGCGAAGAAGCTTGCCATGCCAATCATTATTCATAATCGGGAAGCAACTGAAGATATTATCGAAATATTGAAGGATGAAAATGCACAAGAAATTGGCGGAATTATGCATTGTTTTAATGCCCCCGCTGAATATGCAACGGAATGTATCGATTTAAACTTCCATATTTCATTAGGTGGTCCAGTGACGTTTAAAAATGCAACCGATCCAAAAATCGTCGCCGAACAAGTACCACTTGATCGATTGTTGATTGAGACGGATTGTCCATTTTTGGCTCCACATCCGAACCGGGGTAAACGAAATGAACCTGCATACGTTTTATTAGTAGCAGAGAAAATCGCTGAAATTAAGCAAATGACCGTAGAAGAGATTGGTGAAGTGACACGGAATAATGCGAAGAAGTTATTTGGTATAGCTTAAGAATGGATTATTCAGAAGAAACGATCGCTAGTCAATGTTTGAAGCGCTAATTCAATGTTCTAAAACACACACCTAGGCATACAGTTTAAAATGAGCAATATTTAAACAATCGCCTAGGTGTGTTTTTTATCTAAAAGCTTAGTGTGAGGCTCATCGTTGATCGATTCTCTCTTATTTTTCAAGAGAAGAAAGATTTCAATTTGCAATTGATTCGCATCATCCAGTCAATGTTTCAGTATTGTAATGAATTTGTAATGTGGTTGTTCATTGACTTCCTTTTTGGGTATGCCTATAATCAATTGCGTATAGGAGGCTCGTTTATGAATGCTAAGAATTCAGCTCCAAAACGATTTGGCGTTAAAGGCATGGTCATTTTATCTTTAACAGTAGTTGCTATGGCCTCGTTATTTTTTATTGTCTATGAATCTATGAAAAAAGAAGTCACTGTCGTGGCCGATGAAGAAGAGTTTCATACGAACACAATGGCTAAAACAGTTGAGGACGTATTGAATGAACTGGGTCTTGAAAAGGACGCACATGACTATCTTTCTGAAGATCTCACAAAAGAAGTGGAAGATGGCATGGAAATTGAACTGGACTATGCCAACGAAGTGGTCGTCACAGTTGATGATGAAACTGAAACTTATCATACGTTAGCAGATACGGCAGATGAGTTTTTAGAAGAAGAGAATATCGAGATCAGTGAACATGATCACCTTTCTTTTGAATTAGAAGAAGAGTTAAGTGACGGTCGTCATTTAGCGATATCCAAAGCTTTTGAAGTCGTCATTAACGATGGCGGCGAGAAGAAAACTGTCATGACGACAGGCCAGACGATTCAATCGCTGCTTGCAAAAGAAGGGATTAAGCTGACGGATCATGATCAACTCAACATGGAGCCGACTAAAAAACTAGACTCCGAAGAAACCATTACGATTACTCGAGTTGACAAAGAGAGAAAAACATATGATGAAATCATTCCATACCATACAAAGACGGAAAACGACGATTCACTAGAAAAAGGAAAAACACGTGTCGTACAGCAAGGTAAAGAAGGAAAAAAAGTTCAAACCTTTGAAATCACGTATAAAAACGGTGAAGAGGTTTCCCGTGAACTAGTGAAGGAAGAGATCACGGAAGAAAGCCAAAGTCGAGTGGTTGCCCAAGGAACGAAGGAGCCACCGAAGCGAACTGTCGCGAAGAAATCATCTAATGTTCAACAAACATCCGCTAAGTCTGAGTCTAAGTCTAAAATTGAAACGAAAGATACAAAGCAAGAAACGGGCAAAACGATGGTTGTTCAGGCAACGGCCTATTCAACGAACAATCCGTCATTAGGAACACATACAGCAACAGGAATTGACTTACGTTCGAATCCAAAGGTTATCGCAGTTGACCCTAACGTCATCCCATTAGGTTCGAAAGTTTGGGTTGAAGGTTATGGGACGGCGATTGCTGGCGATACAGGTGGAGCGATTAACGGAAAGAAAATTGACATTCATTTTTCTTCTTATGAGAAAGCAAGATCATTCGGAAGAAAAACAGTCCGAATTAAAGTATATTAATAAAAAAACTCATGAAGTGGCTGGGACAAATCAAAGTTATAAACTCAGAAATACGAATAACAATCTAACTTAGCGTAGGAAATATACGGAGACTTCTGCGGTCAACTAAATACGGCCACGTCTTGTGGCCAACGTTGACACTAGCCCGTCCTGGGCGTCGGGAGCAAAAGCCTAGGTGAGACCCCGCAGTGCGAAGCACGAGGAGGCTCAACAGCTGCCCGCGATATAGAAGACACTGCGGTTTACCGCAGATGTCGCCTTATGCCCTATGGGTAAAAGCGGAGTATATTTCCGAAGCGGATATTTCCGTATCACTAAATTAGAACATTCGTATCTGAGTCAACTTTAAAAGTTTTGTCCCAGCCTCTTCATTTTTATGTGATGTTTTTTAGACTTACATATTTTTTATTCAGTGAGGGTTTATATGAAAATAAAAGAAGTAATTGTAGTTGAAGGCAGAGATGATACCGTTCGAATCAAATTGGCCGTCGATGCCGATACAATCGAAACGAATGGCTCTGCATTAAATCAACATACATTAGAGCAAATCAAACATGCTAAGGAAAAACGAGGAGTCATCGTTTTTACCGATCCAGACTATCCCGGAGAGCGACTCAGACGGTTGATTGATGCCTATATCCCTGGATGTAAGCATGCTTTTTTACCAAAGGAAAAAGCTAAGGCTAAGGGGAAAAGAAAAGGTTTAGGGATTGAGCATGCTCATATCGAGGATATTCAGCAAGCGCTAAAAGATGTTTATACGGTACGACAAGAAATGAAGGATTCAATTGATTGGCGACCGTATTTACTTCACTATGGCTTAATTGGTGGTCCTAAAGCAAAAGACCGACGAATGAAGCTCGGCAACCATTTAAAAATTGGCTATGCCAATGCCAAGCAATTGGAAAAACGATTGAGCATGTTTGCCATAGATGAATATCAGTTCGAAGCGGCAATGAAAGAAATTATTCAGAATGAAATCGATAAAGGATGGAACAATTCATGAGCAAACCGATTGCGACGTATTCCAGAACCAAAGAGATTATGGACAAGCATAAGCTATCCTTTAAGAAAAGTTTAGGCCAAAACTTCTTGATTGATGCCAATATTTTAAAGAAGATTGTTGATAAAGCCGGTGTAACTGATGATACGACAGTGATTGAAATCGGTCCAGGGATCGGTGCATTGACGGAGCAGTTGGCATTAAAAGCGAAAGAAGTTTTTGCCATTGAAATCGACCAGCGTTTTATTGGGGTATTAAACGATACATTGCAAGGCTTTCAAAATATCCAAGTGATGAACGAAGATATTTTGAAGGTGGATTTGAATGCGTTCATAGCCGAAAAGATGCCAGAAGCTTCTGATGTTCGCGTTGTAGCCAACCTACCATATTACATTACGACACCAATTTTAATGAAATTATTGATGGAAAACTCACCCATTCACTCCATAACCGTGATGATGCAAAAAGAAGTCGCGGCACGAATGGCAGCGAAGCCTAATTCTAAAGAATATGGATCATTGTCGATTGCCGTCCAATATTATACGACATCCAATGTAGTCATGACCGTTCCGAAGACTTGCTTCATCCCACAGCCGAACGTTGATTCAGCGATCTTACAATTGGTGAAACGTGACCGGCCTCCCGTTGAAGTGACCGATGAAGAGTTGTTCTTCGAAGTCGTTCAGAAAAGCTTTCAACAAAGAAGAAAGACGTTGAAAAATAACCTTCAAAAAGGTTTTCAAGACCGAGTTTCCAAAGAACAATTACAGAACGTGTTCAATCAAGCGGCAATCGAACCTTCGCGTCGAGGTGAATCTTTGTCGATGGAGGAATTCTCCACACTGACAAAATTCATGAAAGAAGCGTTAGAAGTGTAACAATTCATCTGCTCCCTCAATAGGATAGTCAGAGAGCCTATTACGAGGGAGAGACATCCATGAATCTTCAAAGAGGCGATATTGTCACAAGATACTCTTATGATCATGATTTATTGTTTCGCGTCCAATCGATCGATCAAGACCAAGTTCAATTATACGGTGAAAACTTTCGCCTTGAGGTCGATGCACCGATTGATGACTTGAAGATAGTCATTCAAGAAGAAAAAAAGCGTGTGGAACAATCAATCATTCATAAAGAGCATGAATCCTACAGACTGTTCAGACAGGATTACTATTTAAGGTCCTTCAGAGACCACTCACAGCCAATTTCCGTCAAAGATGCACCTAGGTTCCAAATATGCCCCAAAGTCCTTCACATGGATAGTGATGCGTTATTCTTGAAAAAGTGTGTACTTCTTTATAAGAAACTTGGGCTTCAAGTACATGGAGCGCATGTAAAAGAAAGCGAGATGCCGCATCAAGTGGCTGAATTGCTTGAAAAAGTTCAGCCGGACATTTTAGTTTTGACCGGCCATGACTCTTATTCAAAGCAAAAAGGAGAAGAAGTGGATTTGCGTGCATATCGTAATAGCCGCTATTTTGTTGAAGCGGTACGTGCCGCAAGAAAAAAGGTTTCCCACCTAGATCAGCTCGTGATTTTTGCAGGCGCTTGTCAATCCCACTTTGAGTCATTAATTCGAGCTGGAGCGAACTTTGCCAGCTCACCGACGCGAATCAATATCCATGCATTAGATCCTGTATATGTAGCAGCCAAAGTTGGTTATACACCTTTTATGGAAAAAGTAGATATTTACGACGTCATCGAAAAGACCGTTACGCAAGAAAAAGGAATCGGTGGATTGGAGACGAGAGGTCTTTTTCGAACTGGGTTACCATATATGAAAAAATTACCTAAAACACATGAAAAAGCCAACACAGATGAATAAAACAAGAACCCCCAACGGAATTTCTGATGCATGAATTTGGCTAAATGGGAAATGTTAAAATATAGTTCGTAAATTTATGTTGACACCATGGCTGGAATGTTGATATAATTAAATACTTTTTGACTTCCAAGCCATTTTGTGTTAAGATAGCACTTAGTGAGGTGGAGTCGTATGGGAAAAACTTTGGCTGAAATTAAACAAGCTTTGGATGTTAAGATCGGGCAGCAATTAACATTGAAAGCAAACGGTGGTCGACGCAAAACGATTGAGCGGTTTGGCGTATTGGCAGAAACGTACCCATCTGTTTTTATCGTTGAGCTAGACCAGGATGAGCATTCTTTTGAAAGAGTCTCTTACAGCTATGCAGACGTACTTACAGAAACCGTAGAGATTACCTTCACAGATGAAGTCAGTAAAATGGCTTAACGGAGAGCAAGCATAAGAGGTCCTGCAGCAATTGACTGTGGGACCTCTTATGTTTACGCGGACTAGTTTTGAAAATCGTCCTCCAGCTATCCCCCCCTCAAGTGATTGTCTCTCATGAAATTCAATGATGATATCACCAATAATTACATGTCTTATGTTTCCGGAAATACATATACTAAGCCTGTCGTAAATAAAACCGAAAAGGAGTTGTGATCATTGAGTAGACGAAAAGGCATCATGTCTGATCGCTTGAAAGAGGAGATCGCAAAGGAAATGGGGATTTACGACACGGTTCAAAAAGAAGGATGGGGAGGCATCAAGTCTCGCGATGCCGGTAACATGGTAAAGCGAGCGATTGAAATGGCTGAGGAGAACACGAAAAACAAATTGTAAATTTTCTCCTCCGACTGCATGTCCCCCTAATGATTGCATCGGTCACGGTTCAGTTGAACTGTGGCCGATTTTCTATGTCGGCCACATTCAAAATGGGAGCTTGAAATCTTAAAGTTACATAACATGAATCATCTAAAAAAACTGAATAAAATCATTTGCTCTTTTTCTTTATAAATGGTTTCTTGTATGTGATACAATCAAAGAAATTAATGATGCAGAAGGTGAAACAATGATTTTTGAAAAAGCGCCGGCGAAGATCAATTTAACGCTAGACGTTTTATATAAACGAGACGATGGGTATCACGAAATTGAAATGATTATGACATCCATTGACCTTGCAGACCGACTCACGTTTGAGAAAACAAACGATCCGTCCATCACGATTGTTTCCGAAAAAAGATACGTACCAAATGATCAACGAAACCTTGCTTATCAAGGGGTTGCCTTGATGCGAGAAAAATTCGGGATTCAATCAGGTGTGAAAATAACGATTGATAAACAAATACCTGTTGCTGCAGGGCTTGCTGGCGGAAGTAGTGATGCAGCAGCTGCACTAAGAGGCATGAATCGGTTGTTCAATCTTGGGCAGAGCACTGAACAGCTTCAAAAGATCGGTGAGGAAATTGGCTCCGATGTACCGTTTTGTGTGTCGGGAAAAACAGCAATTGCGAGAGGGAGGGGAGAGAAGCTATCCACTTTACCGTCTCCCCCGCCTTGTTGGGTTGTGCTCGCAAAACCAAATATCGGCGTATCGACAAAAGATGTATACGGAAACGTGAATGTAGATCAGATCGAGCATCCGGATACAGAGTCAATGGCTAATGCTCTTCGCAAGAAAGATTTCCAATCGTTATGTAACCATCTAGAAAATGTATTGGAACCAATTACGGTCGCCATGCATCAAGAAGTTCATCAAATAAAGACATTTATGCAAAAGCAAGGTTTGGAAGGTGTGTTAATGAGTGGTAGTGGACCGACTGTATACGGATTGACCGAGCATCTTTCGAAAGCTGAACGGACCGTAAATGGGTTAAGGGGCTTTTGCCAAGAAGTTTATTTAGTCCGTGCCTTAACGGATTAACTATATACCGTTAAAATACCCAGTAATCCTAGTAAACCCAAACATTAAGTGATATATTATTAATTAATATTCGGCAATAAAAAGGTGGAAAGGTAATGAGACGAAGCGAACGACTGGTGGCGATGACTGACTACTTCAAAGAAAACCCTTATACACATATTTCTTTGCCTTTTTTCGTGCAATGGTTTGAAGCGGCAAAATCATCGATCAGTGAGGATTTGGATATTATTGACGCCATGTTTGATCAATTAGGAATTGGACGGCTGCAAACATCGGCTGGTGCAGCCGGAGGGGTTCAATACATTCCGGATTATCACATGGACTTAAGTAAAAAGAAGATTGATGATATTATTGAACTTTTAGAAGATCCTAAACGAATCTTGCCTGGCGGGTACATTTATATGAGTGATCTGCTCGGTGATCTTAAACAACTACGCATTATCGGGAAAATGTTTGGCGCAGCATTCAAAGCGTATGATGTCGATTACGTCGTTACGGTTGCGACGAAAGGGATTCCGCTCGCGTACGCTGTTGCAGATGTATTAAGAGTTCCTGTTGTCATTATTAGACGAGATCCGAAAGTGACGGAAGGTTCGACCGTGAGTATCAATTATGTGTCTGGCTCTTCTAGAAAAATTCAGACGATGGTTTTATCGAAACGGAGCATTCAAGAGAACTCGAATGTAATCCTTCTAGATGATTTCATGAAAGCAGGAGGCACCATTCATGGCATGGTTAGCCTGATGAATGAATTTAATGCAACCGTCAAAGGAATCGGGGTATTGGCGGAGGCTGAAGATGATGAAGAAGACCGTCGCGTGGATGATTATATCTCCCTGTTGAAATTTCAAGAAGTCAATGAGCGTGAAGGCCGTATTCAAGTTGTCCGTGGGAATTACTTTGAATAATCGTTTATAGAAGTTCATAAAAGACAACTGGGTTGTTGGTAACATATAGAGGCTAGGACAAATCAAAGTGATAAACTCACAAACATGAATAACAATCTAACTTAGCGCAGTATATTTTCGAAGCGGGTATTTCCAGCACACTAAAATAGAATGTTCGTATCTGAGTCAACTTTAAAGATTTTGTCCCAGCCTCGTAAGTAGTTTCCATCCATGCAATAATTTTTTAAATTATTTTTAATAAAAAGAAGGATTTATCGATAGAATGTTGAATTGACAATAATAAGTCGTATTCTTTGTTTAAAAAGAATGGAGAAACCGATCAAGCTTACGGATCTCTCGTAAGCGCAGTTTTCATTAAAGGTGGTGATACATAATGCAAGTTACCGACGTAAGATTACGCCGCGTGAACACTGATGGTCGTATGCGTGCAATCGCTTCCATTACATTGGACGATGAATTTGTCGTCCATGATATCCGTGTGATCGACGGAAACAATGGTTTGTTCGTTGCTATGCCAAGTAAACGTACACCAGATGGAGAGTTTAGAGATATCGCGCATCCAATCAACTCAGATACACGAGGTAAAATTCAAGATGCTGTATTGGAAGAATACCATCGTGTTGGAGAAGAATCTGAGCTTGAAGAAGCAGGAGCTTCCTAAAAAAGAGTTGAATAAGAAGTCTATTCATGAAGTAAATGAATAGGCTTCTTTTTTGTTGATGGAAAAGAAGTTGTTGGAACTTCTTGTCATCAGTTGCAACGACTTTTTATTTAAGATATATTCATAATGTATGCCTATGTATGGAGGGGAAATTATGGCGAATAGATATGCTGTCGTGTTGGCAGCGGGAAAAGGAACACGCATGAAATCGAAGTTATATAAAGTGCTGCACCCCGTTTGTGGGAAGCCGATGGTCGAGCATGTTGTCGATCAGCTGGATGAGTTGCAGTTAAACCAACTGATTACTGTAGTAGGCCATGGAGCTGAAAAAGTTAAAGAACAGCTGGGAAGCCGTAGTGAATATGCACTGCAGGAGGAACAGCTTGGAACAGGTCATGCGGTCCAAATGGCCGAGCCATTCATTGGGAATAATGAAGGAACGACCGTTGTCGTTTGTGGAGATACCCCGCTACTGACAGCAGAGACATTGAAGCAATTAATGCAACATCATGAGAAAGAACAATCCGCCGTAACTGTGTTGACGACTGAACTTGAAAATCCATCAGGATATGGTCGTATTGTACGTAATGAATCAAATGAAGTAGCCAAAATTGTTGAAGATAAAGATGCAACTGATGAAGAAAAACAACTGACTGAGATCAATACCGGTACGTATTGTTTCGATAATAAAATGTTGTTCGAAGCGTTAAAGAATGTATCCAACTCGAATGCGCAAGGTGAGTATTATTTGCCTGATGTATTAGAGATTGCTAAAGATGAAGGAAAAAAGGTGACTGCATACTTAACTCCTGACGATAAAGAAACGATTGGAGTCAATGATCGTTTGGCGCTTTCCAAAGCAGAAAAACTGATGCAGAAGCGAATTAACGAAAAACATATGAAAAACGGTGTGACGTTAATTGACCCCGATCAGACATATATTGGCCCTGATGTCATAATTGAACCGGATGTCGTCATCGAACCAGGTTGTCGGATTCAAGGGAAAACGACGATTCAATCCGATGTTTATGTCGGGTTAAACAGTGAGATCATCGACTGTGAGATTGGTGAAGGCACGGAGATTCACCAAAGTGTACTGAAAGAAAGTAAGGTTGGCCGCCAAGTAAAAGTTGGCCCGTTCGCACATATTCGTCCAGAGAGTACGCTCCAGGATGATGTAAAAGTCGGTAACTTTGTGGAAATCAAGAAAACGACGATGGGACAGAATAGTAAAGCTTCCCATTTATCGTATCTTGGTGATGCAGAAATCGGCGATGATGTGAATGTTGGTTGTGGTTCAATTACCGTCAATTATGATGGAAAAAGCAAACATAAAACAATTATAGAAGATGGCGTATTTATCGGGTGTAATTCGAATTTAGTTGCACCGGTTACACTAAAAGAAGGGTCCTATGTGGCTGCTGGCTCAACGATTACGAAAGACATCCCTGAGAAAGCATTGTCTATAGCCCGTGCACGTCAAGTAAATAAAGAAGGTTACGTTGAGCGTTTAAATAAAAAATAATTGGTTGGAGGTTTCAATATGACTCGTCAATATCAAGATGAATTTTTAAAGGTGTTCTCATTAAATTCAAACCCGAAGCTTGCTGAGGAAATTGCTGATCATATCGGTGTGGAATTAGGTAAAAGTTCTGTGAAGCGCTTCAGTGATGGTGAAGTACAAATCAATATCGAAGAAAGTGTGCGGGGCTGTGATGTATACGTTGTACAGTCGACTTCCAACCCGGTAAATGAGCATTTAATGGAGTTATTGATTATGATTGACGCATTAAAACGTGCTTCCGCTCGTACAATCAATGTTGTCACACCATATTATGGCTATGCAAGACAAGATCGAAAAGCAAGATCCCGTGAACCGATCACCGCAAAATTGGTCGCCGATTTAATTGAAAAAGCAGGTGCCGATCGACTGATTACATTGGACTTTCATGCGGCTCAAATTCAAGGTTTCTTTGATATTCCAATTGATCACCTATTCGGCATGCCGATTTTAAGTCAATATTTTGAAGAAAAGCAACTGCAAGATGTCGTCGTTGTCTCTCCAGATCATGGGGGCGTAACACGTGCAAGACAGCTAGCCGACCGTTTGAAAGCACCGATTGCAATTATTGATAAAAGACGTCCACAACCGAACGTGGCAGAGGTCATGAACATTGTAGGTGAAGTTGAAGGCAAAACAGCGATTTTAATCGATGATATCATCGATACAGCGGGAACCATTACATTGGCAGCTGACGCTATGTTGGATAGCGGTGCGAAGGAAGTTTACGCATGCTGTACGCATCCGGTATTATCCGGTCCGGCAAATGACCGAATTGATCAGTCACCAATCAAGGAATTGATTGTGACGAATACAATTCCATTGACTGAGCAAATTACTTCAAACAAAATCAAACAACTTTCTGTTGGTGAGTTAATTGCGGAATCGATTAAGCGTGTACACGAGCACCGTTCAATCAGTACATTATTTAACTAAGGTTTCATTCAAATAAGCTAAAATTTTAAAAAAGCTGTCTAAAAGGTTATAATAGAGAAGAATACAAATATACTGGAAATTATTTATGGAGGAAGTGAAAAATTATGGCTGCAACAATCGAAGGTAAAGCAAGAACAGATTTACGTATTTCCAATACAAAAAAATTGAGAGGCGAAGGTCAAATCCCAGGCGTTTTATATGGAAAAGGGAAAGAGCCTGTTAATATTTCTGTAGATGGAATCGATTTAATCAAAAAGGTACGTGAAGAAGGTAGGAACGCTGTATTCTCTGTTAAATTAGATAATGGGAATGCTTATGATGCCATGTTATATGATTATCAACAAGATTCAATCAAAGGCGAATTGACGCATGTTGATTTCTATATGGTGGACATGTCTCAAGAAGTAGATGTGGAAGTTTCCATCAACCTTGACGGAGAAGCGATTGGTGAAAAAGACGGTGGTGTCAGACAGCAACCAATGCATGTCTTGAATATTCGTTCGACTCCAGGAAATATTCCTGAAGAGATCTTGATCGATATTTCTGAGTTAAACATTGGCGATGTCATCACTGTTGGCGATCTTAAAGGTGATAAAAACTACGAGATCATGGACGACGATGAAACGACCATCATTACGATCTTACCACCACAGCAAGAGGAAGTTGAAACAGAAGATGATGGCGAGGAGCCAGCAGAACCAGAATTGGTTGATGCTAAAGATGATGAAGAGGAAGAAAAATAAGTCCGTCTTCATAGCATGAATGAAACAGATCGGAGCACGATATGGCGCTTCGATCTGTTTTCATGTTGCATTTTTTTCAATTAGACTGGCATGGCACGAAGCTTCTCAGGGTAAACTTGAATAAGATGGTATGGCCCATTGAGGGTAGGATAATCGCTGTTTAACGATTGTTAGTCGATGGACAAAAAGGAGATAAAGACAGTCATGAAATGTATTGTTGGGTTAGGGAATCCAGGCTTAAAGTATAAGCATACAAGACATAATATCGGATTTGACGTGATTGATTACTTGGTGAAGCAGAATGGCTGGAAGCTTAAAAAAGGGAAGTTTGAAGCCCATTATGCTGTTGAAAACTGGCAAGGAGAAAAGGTGCTCATACTTAAACCACAAACCTTTATGAATCTATCCGGCCAATCCGTCAGACAGGCAATGGATTTTTACGAGATCGATCCTAAGAACTTGCTTGTCATTTACGACGACTTGGATCTTCCGGCGGGTAAAATCCGTCTTAGACATACAGGAGGCCATGGTGGTCACAATGGTATGAGGAATATTATCGAGCATCTTGGGGTAAAGGAATTTAACCGAGTCCGTTTTGGAATCGGCAGACCTGACACAAATATCGATATCGTCCATTATGTGCTCAGTAAATTTTCCAAACAAGAAAAGGAAACGATCAACTCATCCATCGTGAAAACTTATGATGCTTGTGAAGCATGGATGGATACGGCATTTCCGGAAGTGATGAATCAGTTTAATTAAAAACCGTTTGAAGACTTACCGACAGAATAAATTTGCTTCTTCTTGGAAAAGCTAGTCACTAGCTTATGATGAGGAGGAGATATCGATGGCGATTCAGATGACATGTCGGCATTGTGGAGAATCTATGGGTGAGTTGAAAGAGCATCCGCGTGTATTCGATTTATTGAATCAAGAGTTATCAACAGAGGAATCGAATCATATGATGAAAGAAAATCAGCAAGGTGATTTGATGCTACAATTGGTTTGCGAAACATGTGAAGAAACACTCACGCAGAACCCGGGTTTATTTGAAAATGATAATTTTATTCACTAAGCTTTGGTACACGCCAAAGCATTTTTCCATTCAATGAATCCGAAGAGGGACGTATCGAGCTAGGGGGAGAGCAGATGAAAGGATTAAAGGATTATTTAAGCTTACAAGATGATTTTGTACATATAATTAATGGGATTAAGGGTGAAATGCGTGAACAGCTTGTTTCCGGGTTAACGAACTCGTTACGTAACTTTTTAATGGTTATGGCTCATGAGTCGACGAATCGTCCGGTAGTCGTCGTCACGCCTCAATTGAATCAAGCGCAACAGTTATACGATGATCTACAAGGGTTGACGGAAAACCCAGATCAATTGTATTTATACCCGATTAACGAAATGCTGCCCGCTGAGATTATGACTGCCTCCCCTGAATTGAAATCACAGCGGATTGAGGCGAAAAACCGCTGGCAAGAGAAAGAAAATGGAATTTTCATCGTCCCTGTTGCTGGGTTGAAACGGCTCATGCCACCGAAGCAAACAGCCAGTGACTTGTCTCTCACCATTGAAACAGGAAAAGAGTATTCATTGGACGATACAATGGCGCGTCTCGTTACCATGGGTTATAAAGTGACGGATATGGTTTCTTCACCTGGAGAAGCAAGTAAGCGTGGGGGCATCATTGATATCTATCCTTTGACGAATGTCTATCCGATCCGGATTGAATGGTTCGACGACGAAGTTGAATCGATCCGGTACTTCGATGTTGGCTCGCAACGTTCCATTGAAGAATTGAACCAAATCGAAATCACCGCAACGGAAGAATGGATCTTTACGGATGAACAAATGAAAAAAGCAGGTGACAAGCTAGAAAAACTCCTGCAAAAATCGCTGAAAAATATTCATTCTGACCAAGAGAAACAGCAATTGAACGAGCAATTATCGCATGATATTGAACGATTAAAAGAAGGACAGCCGTTTGATGGAATCTATCAGTATCTATCATTGCTTTATGAGGATGTTTATAGTTTAGTAGATTATTTTCCGAAGAACAGCTTATTTATATTCGATGAAATGAGCCGAATCACAGAGACGGCAGAACGGTTAGACCGTGAAGAAGCTACTTGGCATACAGACTTACTCGATCAACGGATGATTGTGGAAGATTTAACATTTTCGTTTACATGGGAAGAAGTTTTTGAAAAGATCGATCATCAACGAATTTATCTCTCTTTATTTTTAAGACATATACCAAATACGAAACCCGATAATTTAGTAAACATCTCCAGTCGTCAAATGCAACAGTTTCATGGTCAAATGAACCTGTTGAAAAGTGAGATGAAACGCTGGAATAAAGCGGGATTTTCGGTAATCATTTATGCGGCGGACGAAGAGCGAGTCGACCGTGTTCTTCGTGTGCTCGATGATTACGGCATTGCTGCAAGAGTTGGTATTCGACCTATAAGCGTTCCACTTGAAGAGCCAGTTGTTTTACAAGGTGACTTGAACGAAGGTTTTGAGATGCCGGCGTACAAGCTAGCTGTTTTAACAGAGGAAGAATTATTTAAAAAGAAAAAACCGAAAAAACGCAGGCGTCAAAAAGTCTCGAATGCTGAACGAATAAAAAGCTATCAAGAATTGAATAAAGGCGATTATGTCGTTCACAACAGTCACGGAATCGGGAAGTATCTTGGC
Organism: Allobacillus halotolerans; assembly: GCF_018967645.1. Taxonomy (GTDB): domain Bacteria; phylum Bacillota; class Bacilli; order Bacillales; family Alkalibacillaceae; genus Allobacillus; species Allobacillus halotolerans. The sequence continues at coordinate 174,362 of NZ_JAHLZF010000003.1, forward strand.
ATAGAAACGTTAGAGGTCAACGGACTTCATAAAGATTATATGGTCGTTCGGTACTCAGGAAACGACAAGCTTTTTGTTCCGACTGATCAAATCGATCAAGTTCAAAAATATGTTGCGTCGGAAGGAAAAGAACCGAAGCTATACCGACTGGGAGGCAGCGAATGGAAAAAGGTCAAGTCGCGGGTCAAGTCTTCTGTAGAGGATATTGCCGACGATCTAATTAAGCTTTATGCTGAGCGTGAAGCAGCTCAGGGTCATCAGTTTGGTCCAGATACAGAAATGCAGAAAGACTTTGAAATGGCTTTTCCTTATCAAGAAACGGAAGATCAGCTTCGTTGTATCGAAGAGATTAAAAGTGATATGGAAAAAACGCAACCGATGGATCGTCTACTTTGTGGAGACGTTGGTTACGGGAAGACAGAAGTTGCCATTCGAGCAGTCTTTAAAGCGATTGTCGAAGGAAAACAAGCAGCTGTGTTAGTTCCGACAACCATTTTGGCACAACAGCATTTCGAAACGTTTCAAGAACGTTTTAAGGAATTCGGCGTAAACGTCGGTCTGCTTAGTCGGTTCAGAACACCGAAGCAGCAGAAAGAAACGATTGATCAACTCCGAAAAGGGTTGGTTGATGTCGTCATTGGAACGCATCGTGTCTTATCCAAGGATGTTGTGTTTAAAGATTTGGGCCTATTGATCGTCGATGAAGAACAACGTTTTGGCGTGAAACACAAAGAGCGAATTAAACAACTGAAAACAAATGTCGATGTATTAACGTTGACAGCGACACCAATTCCAAGAACGTTGCACATGTCGATGGTAGGGGTGCGTGATCTTTCTGTTATTGAAACCCCACCGGAAAACCGTTTTCCAATTCAAACATACGTAGTGGAATATAATCCACTACTCATTCGGGATGCCATTGAGCGAGAATTGGCGAGAGGCGGCCAAGTATTTTTCTTATACAATCGAGTCGATATGATTGATCGTGTCGCTGCGCAAATCAATGAACTCGTTGAAGATGCACGTGTGGTTTACGCCCATGGTCAAATGAATGAACGTCAGTTAGAAAACATCATGCTGGAGTTTTTAGAAGGTGAAGCGGATGTATTAGTCAGTACGACCATTATTGAAACGGGTGTTGATATACCGAACGTGAACACCTTAATTGTGAATGATGCAGATAAAATGGGATTAAGCCAACTTTATCAAATCCGTGGTCGTGTCGGTCGGTCGAATCGATTAGCTTATGCTTATTTTACTTATCAACAAAATAAAGTTCTGTCTGAAGTCGCTGAGAAGCGTCTCGAAGCCATTAAGGAATTTACCGAGCTCGGAAGTGGCTTTAAAATCGCCATGCGTGACCTATCGATTCGGGGTGCCGGAAACCTTCTTGGAACGGAGCAACACGGATTTATCGATTCCGTTGGTTTTGACTTGTACTCACAAATGCTGAATGATGCGGTTCGTGCCAAACAACAAGGGGTTTCTTATGAAGAAGCAAAACCATTTGAAGTTGAAATTGGTCTCGACCTGGACGCCTATATTCCTGAATCTTATATTCAAGATGAAGGACAAAAAATTCAGATGTACAAACGCATTCAAGCTTTGGAATCTATCCAAGAAACGTACGATTTGAATGACGAATTATTAGATCGTTTCGGTGAGTATCCAGATGAAGTCGGAAACTTACTGCAAATTTCAAGAATACGCCTACATGGAAAAGAGAACAAAATTGAATCGATCCATGAGTCGAAACAAAAAATCGAATGTCTCATGGAAGCTGAACAAAGCCAACAAATTGATGGTGCAAAGCTATTTGAGTTAGCCAACGAATATGGGCGAACCATCCAATTGGGAACAGAAGGGCGACAATTGAAAATTGTATTCCAGTTTTCCAGACAAAATAAAACAATTCGTCACGATCAACTTGAAGATTTCCTATCTAAGCTTCATCAGGCAAAAATTTCATCAAACAATGAATAGTTCATCGCCACTGTTTTATACTAACAATTACTAGCAGGTGATTTAGCCAGGAATCCTTTAGCAAGGCTTCACCCATGCAAGTACATCAAAGAAAGTGGGGATTCGAAGATGAAAGCAACAGGAATTGTACGCCGTATTGATGACCTCGGACGAGTTGTTGTTCCGAAAGAAATCAGGCGAACATTGAGAATTCGGGAAGGAGATCCTCTCGAGATTTTTGTTGCCCGTGAAGGAGAAGTTATCTTAAAAAAATACTCTCCGATTAATGAGCTTAGTGAATTCGCCGATGAATATGTACAATCGCTTTTTGAAGCAGTTGGGCAAAAAATTCTCATTGCAGATCGGGATGAATTTATTGCGACGGCGGGAGTCAGTAAAAAAGAGTACTTGAATAAAAACATTGGAGAGCTAATTGAAAAAGCAATGGAAGACCGAGAAGCGGTTGTCGAGAAGAACGAATACACATTGGAAATCGTTGATGGAATTGAAGAGAAAGTAGCATCCTATTTAATTCAACCGATCATCTCCAATGGCGACCCCGTCGGAAGTATCATCTTATTTACAGATAAAGATTCTGTCACCGACGTGGAAATAAAACTTTGCCAAACTGCTGCCAGCTTCCTTGCCCGCCAAATGGAATAAAACTCATTAAAGCCTGCTGGAAAAGTCCGGTAGGCTTTTTGCATGTTTACAGAAACGTTCTCATCGCTTAAGACATCGCGCTGACTGTGCAAAGAACGTGCGTGACTGTTCAAAGAATGCATGTGACCGTTCAAAAAACGCGCGTGACTGTTCAAAGTGGCGGGCTGACTGTTCAAAAAGCGTGCGTGACCGTTCAAAGTAGCGGGCTGACCGTTCAAAAAACGCACGTGACCGTTCAAATCATTGCGTTGACTGTTCAAAGAACGCGTGTAACTATGCTTCATCCATCAACCAAAGAAAGAGATTCTTCACGCATCAAACTATGATAAAGTAAAAGGAGACTCAAACGTTCTAAAAGATTGAATTTTTGTTGGAAGTGAAGTTTTTATGAGTGAAACAAATAAATGGATGAGAGGCGCAATCATCCTTACGATTACGGGGTTCATCAGTCGCATATTGGGCATGATTTACCGCGTTCCTTTGCAGAATATTGCTGGAGATGAAGGCTTATATGTATATCAGCAAATTTATCCTTTGCTCTCACTAGCCATCATCTTATCGCTGTATGGCATACCAAGCGCAGTCGCACAGCAGTTTTCAGAAAACCAACCGTCGAGGCAACTGTTCACCCGGGTCTTTTATTTGCTGACAGGACTTGGGATTTTGTCATGGTTGGGAATTTACTTATTTGCAGAAACGTGGGCGCTGCTGATGGGTGATCTGCAACTGACCAAACCTATACAAATGAGCAGTTTTATGTTTTTACTGCTTCCGATGATCTCACTGTTGCGGGGCTATTTTCAAAGCTATGAAGAAACGCATTTGGTAGGCATTTCACAAGTTGTCGAGCAATTTGTCCGCGTTATTTTAATTATCGGCATTACATTTTATGTCGTTTCAACGAATCGTTCATTATATGAACTCGGAACGCTTGCTGCACTGGCAACGATCATCGGTACGTTTGTTGCAGTCATCTATTTAGGTATCAAATTTCTTCTTCGAAAGAACTCAATGGAGACGCCAACTAGTAAGATTCCGTTCAGGCAAACAGCTAAGTGGTTCTTTGCTGGCGTGTTCATTTACAGTTTGACGTATGTTCTTCACCTAATTTTCCAAGCTGTCGATGTGATGACAATGATTCCACTTCTGCAGGAGCATGGATGGTCTTTCGAAGAATCTAAAGTGCAAAAGGGAATTTTTGACCGTGGAAATCCGATGATTCAGTTAGGGTTAGTATTCGGTTCATCCCTCGCATTTGCTTTGATTCCAAGCTTACAATCAAAACGAAAACAGGGAGAAGCGGTGCAAGCAATCCAAATGACTTTTCTTTTCTCCCTGGCAGCATCAGCTGGGTTAATCGCCATTATGCCATTTTTAAATCCCTTATTTTACTTGGACCAGCAAGGGACAACAGCTATCCAGTGGTTGATGCTTCTCGTCTTTTTATTGTCTTTAATCATTACCTTCTCCGTTTTATTGCAAAGTACAGGCTATAAACAGCAGCAATTTAAATGGATTGTATTGATGTTTGCCGTGAAAATTGCTTGCAACTTTTGGTTGATTCCGATCTATGGCATACTAGGCGCCAGTATCGCTTCAATCCTTTCAGCGACGACTTTAGTCATTATTTATGGTTGGATTTGGCTGAAGCGGGCTGGGATACATTTGGATTTATTATTTTACGTAAAAGCAATGATCACAATCGGTTTCATGTATGTCATTGTTGTTTTAGGCGCACAACTTTTTTCCATACATGCAACGCGTTTATTTTTGATTGTGCCGACAATTCTATTAAGTTTCATCGGAGTCATGATGGTGTTAATTATGACGTGGGCCATGAAGCTTTTTCCTAAAAGTCTTTTACAAAACATACTAAAAAGAAGCAGGTGAACGTAATGAGTCAAACAATTCACGTGATTGGTCTGGGTGCAGGTACGCTTGACCAGTTACCCGTAGGGATTTATCGATTTTTAACAAATGTAGAAACAGAAGTCTTCACTCGAACGAACCAACATCCTGTCATTAAAGAGTTGGAACAAGAGGGGATGACGTTTAAAAGTTTTGATCACGTCTATGAGAAACATGAACAATTTGAAGATGTTTATCGAGACATCACGAAACAATTAGTCGAAGCGGCACAACGGCAGGACATTGTTTATGCATTGCCTGGACATCCATTTGTTGCAGAACGAACAGTGCAATTACTGTTGGAACATAAAAGCGATCATCTTCATATCAAATTTCACGGCGGCCAAAGTTTTTTAGATCCATTATTCAATGCGTTGGAAATTGATCCAATTGAGGGCTTTCAATTACTCGACGGAACAGCATTAGATCGGTCTTCCATACAATTGACAAATCACTTATTAATCGCTCAAGTGTACGATTCTTTTGTCGCTTCGGACATTAAGCTGACGTTAATGGAGGACTTGCCGGAAGGTTATCCGATAACGATTGTCGATGCTGCAGGAAGTAACAATGAAAAAGTCACGACACTACCTTTATATGAGCTCGACCGCGAAGGTACTTTTAGTGATTTGACGACCTTATATGTTGCACCCCAATCAAGTGAGCATTTAACACATACGTTTGATCGCTTAAGGGAAGTGATCGCAACACTTCGTGGACCAAACGGATGTCCATGGGATCGAAAACAGACCCATGAATCGCTTCGTCCGTATTTGATTGAAGAAGCATACGAGGTCATCGACGCCATACAGGAAGAAGATGACGACCATATAGCAGAAGAACTTGGCGATGTACTGCTTCAAGTCATGCTGCATAGCCAAATAGGAGAAGACAGTGGATTTTTCTCTGTTGACGATGTCATCCGGTCGATTACCGAAAAAATGATTGAGCGGCATCCACATGTGTTCGGGGACGTTGAAGTTGGTTCAGCGGATGAAGTCACGTCGAACTGGGAAGCAATCAAAAATAGAGGGAAACCGAAAAAGGATACGATATTGGAAGGGATCTCGGAAGCATTACCTCGCTTACTTTATGCGCAAGAAATGCAGAAAAAAGCATCAAAAGTGGGTTTTGACTGGGGTGATGCAACGCTTGCCTTTAAAAAAGTTGAAGAAGAAATAAAGGAATTACAAGAAGCAATCGAGAAAGAAGATACTAACGAAAAGGAACTAGAATTCGGCGATGTACTGTTTTCACTAGTAAATGTTGCTCGGTTGCTTTCCATTGATCCAGAAATCGCTCTTCATCGGACGAGCCAAAAATTCAAGAATCGTTTTCAATATATTGAATCCATCGCAAAAGAAAACGGAGATGAACTCGCGGATCTACCTTTAGAGGTTATGGAGGACTACTGGAAACAAGCAAAGGAGTTACGAAAAGGAGAGGAATAATATGCGTTTAGATAAATTTTTGAAGTTATCCCGTATTATTAAACGACGAACAGTTGCTAAAGAAATCGCTGGTAAAGGTAGAATCAAAGTGAATGGCCAACCGGCTAAGGCATCATCAAACCTGCAAGTTGGTGATGAGATGACGATTCATTTTGCTCAGAAAAAACTAACGATTAAAATAGAGGATTTGCGGGAACAGGTCAACAAAGAACAAGCAGAAAACTTATACTCAGTTGTCAATGAAGAAAGAATTCAAGCTGATGAATAGATTATAGGCATGTTTTATAGATTTCCCTCATATTTTATACTGATAGGAGGGAAAGGACATGCCATATGAAAAACCAATGTATAATCAAGGGAGAAGCCAGCAAAAGGATCACGAGTTAAAGCTAGTCAATCGGAGAAAGCTTGAAGTGCAAGGCGTGGAAGATGTTGATAGTTTTGATACGGAAGAATTTTTATTGAAAACGACACAAGGCTATCTCGTCATTCAAGGCCACAATCTGCATATGAAAAATTTGAATGTCGAACAAGGACTCTTGACCATTCAAGGTAGGATTGCCTCATTTAGTTACATCGATGAAGATCAGAAGCAATCCAAGAGTCTATTAGGTAAGCTATTCAAATGACGCTAAGCGTGCAATTTTTATCCATGGCCGTGATGGTTGCTGGCGGCATTCAAGCAGCACTTACATTTGATACGTACAAGCAATTATTCCGGCCCGCCTCTTTTTGGCGACAAATCGGCGTTGATGTCGTTTTCTTTTTAACGGAAGCCTGTGTCCTCTTTTACTTCTTATATCAAATCAATGGCGGAATTCTGAAATTTTATTTATTTTTAGCTATTTTACTCGGCATCTCAATTTATTATGCATTACTGCAACGGACGTATTTATGGTTATTGGACAAGTTGGTACGTATTGTAAAAGGCTTCTTCGGGATAATATTGAGAATTATTAATCGAGTTGTTTTTCAACCGATTACGTGGATCCTTATACAATTATTCACACTAGTTGTATTCATCTTCTATATCCTTCGAAAGATCATAGCTTTGATAGGTAAAATTATTTGGTGGCTGGTCGAACCACTAATTCCAGAAAAAATCAAGCGAAGTGGTATTTCTTTTCTGAAAAAGTGTAGTAGAATAAAAGATAAGCTATTATTCCGCATGAAAGAAATGATGAAAAGATAGGAGGCGACAGATACTATGGAGAGAAGAAAAGAACGCAATAAAGATAATATCGCAAAAATAAATTCTACTTATGCTAAGCAGCAGGAAAAACAAATGGCCCAAAAGTCACGCGAAAAAAAACTTCTCTTTCGTCGTCTGATTGCTTTCGTCTTTCTTTTTGTATTGATTTGTGGCGGTATGACAACATACCATTTCCAACAACGTGCTCAAATGCAAGAAAAGCAAGCGGAATACCAGCAGTTAAATGAAAAAATGACACAATTAACGAACAGAAACGAAACATTAAAAGAAGAAGTAGAAAAGTTGAGTGACATTGATTATTTACTTCAAATTGCCAGGAAAGATTACTTTTTCTCAAAAGACGGTGAAATCATCTTTAAATTACCTGATGAAGAGCCTTCTTATTGACACTTTTTGAACCCCATATATATAATGTATTAGAATATACTTTTAAATTCTTAAGGAGGAGCATTTTTTTTATGTCAGTCGAAGTAGGCAGCAAGCTAAGCGGAAAAGTAACCCGCATTACAAATTTTGGAGCTTTTGTAGAGCTACCAGATGGATCAACAGGTTTGGTTCATATTAGTGAGGTCGCTGATCGTTATGTTAAAGATATCAACGAACACCTTTCTGTCGGTGATGAGGTCACCGTAAAAGTATTAAATGTAGAGAAGAACGGTAAAATTGGTCTATCCATCAAGAAAGCCAATGAGAAAAATAACCGTCCGCAACCACGCAAACGAGTGGAAAGCTTCGAATCCAAAATGAACAAATTCTTAAAGGATAGCGAAGATAAGCTCGCCTCACTCAAAAAACACACGGAGTCTCGTCGTGGAGGTCGAGGTGCTAAGCGGGGATAATTGCTGTCTATGATGATTATATAAAGAATGTCACTAAATAAATGATCGTTCAACCTGTTCATCGTTAGGATGAACAGGTTTTTTACTTGTAAAAAAGTAGGAGAGAAGCTTTTAGACTTCTCTCCTACTTCTTACGCACTTATAAAATTATGACCCGTACGGGATTCGAACCCGTGTTACCGCCGTGAAAGGGCGGTGTCTTAACCACTTGACCAACGGGCCTTATGTAAAGAAAAAGAGACCGGTTTACGATCAGAAAACCGATCCCTTTTTATAGCGGCGGAGGGGATCGAACCCACGACCTCACGGGTATGAACCGTACGCTCTCGCCAGCTGAGCTACGCCGCCGTTTATTGAAATATGTCTCTTAGACACAAAAATTATGGTACAACACGATCCAGCACCTGTCAATAACTTTATCGAAATTTAACTTTTCTATTTATTTAACTTTATTAGAAAATCCCTTCTAATCAAGTAATTACTTATTCACCGCTCGAAATTTATCTAAGTAAATTCGCCTGAAGGGAAACTTTTTATTTACTCGAAGTTTTAGTTGATGCTTGCCTTGGTTGATTTTAGTACCTCTAATCATTCGAATCAATGGAACAGCATCGAGAAGAGTTCATCAAACACGGAAGGAAATGCAATTCGTCCTCTTCCGTGTACGAGAGGGGTTATCAAGCACGGAAGAGATCGCAATTCGTTCTCTTCCGTGTACGAGAGGGGCTCTCAAGCACGGAAGGAATCGCAATTCGTTCTCTTCCGTATCCGAGAGGGGTTCTCAAGCACGGAAGGGATCGTAATTTGTGAACTTCCGTGTACGAGAGGGGTTATCAAGCCGGGAAGGAATCGCAATTCGTCCTCTTCCGTATTCGAGAGGGGTTCTCAAGCACGGAAGGGATCACAAACCGTTCTCTTTCGTATCCGAGAGGGGCTCTCAAGCACGGAAGGGATCACAAACCGTTCTCTTTCGTATCCGAGAAGGACTCTCAACCGGGGAAGTACTTTTCTTCTGTCCACGGTTTTCGGCCAACGCACTGTTTCACTCGGCATACTAAGTCAATCGTATTTCCACGGTACTCACCACTCAAACTTCGTCAATCGACGAGTTTCTATATCCTATCTACAAAAATTCGAATCGAAATTTATTAATTCCATCAGTTCTTGTAGAATCATTAGATAAATTCCCCTTGATTCGTCGAATGATTTTTTGGGGTCCTTTTGTTTTTATGACAAAAAACATCCCACCCTCTGTGATTAGATAGTGAATACAGGAGGGGGAATTACGTTATGGATTCAATGAAGATCGGTGAAGTAATAGTTGATTCGAAAATCGGGAGGATATCTCAAGCTTTTCGTTCACTAAAAACTCAATGGGTCAGTAGCTTCTTGAGTCGAGGATGGTTATTTTACTTAATTGGCTTTTTACTCGGACGAGCTATTGTTTTATCCAGTGTATCCCCGTTTGCTATAGCTTTTTTAGGTGCAACCATTGTCGCCAAGAAGTCACTTGCATTTAGGGTTTATCTCTTTTTAGCCCTTGGCGCTTGGACAGTGAACTTGGAACAAACATTTTATGTATTAGGTACAGGATTGCTGCTATTTCTATGTTATAAACATTGGTTGTCCAAAATGACAAAAATGATCTATCCAATGATCTTTACTATTTTCTTAAGTTCAGTGATTGCTCGAACATCTGTTGTTGCACTTGTGGATTCTTTAACATTGTATAATGGCGCTATTATTTTCATTGAAGCATTACTCGCATCATTTTTAGTCATGATTTTTCTTCAATCGTATCCATTTTTGACGATCCAAGTATCGACGAAAAAGCTCAAAGTTGAAGAACTCGTTTGCTTGGTTATTTTTGTGACAGCCATTTTAACGGGACTGGCTGGAATTCAATTTTATGACTTGCAATTGGAAGTGATTGGCGCCAGTTATTTTATTTTAATGGGAGCCTATATATCCGGTGCCACGGTAGGTGCCGCAGTTGGTGTCATTGTTGGATTGATGCTGAGCTTCGTCAATATGATGGATCTATACCACGTTAGCTTGTTGGCACTTGCTGGATTGATGGTCGGCTTACTAAAGGATATGCATCGATTGATCTCGGCATTCGGATTATTTCTCGCAGTTCTTTTAATCGGCTTTTACAATATTGAAGTGATTCAGTTTGAACAGCTCGTAATCGAAGCATCTATCGCGACAGGGCTCTTTTTGCTTACACCACAAGGTTTATTGAAAAAAATTGCTGGATTCGTACCGGGGACCAATGAAGAAAAAGAGAGTCAAGATCAGTACGCCGAAAAGATTCGCCATGTGACAGCAGAACGTGTGGAGCGCTTTTCGGAAATGTTTCAAGCCTTATCGCATAGCTTTGCATCGATTGAGCAAGAGGGGAAGCAACTGGAGAATCAAGCAGAAGTGGATGAATATTTAAGCAGGGTCACTGAAAACACGTGTCAGTCATGCTTGAAAAAGCATTCATGTTGGGTACAACATTTCGATCGTACATACCCTGTGTTGCGCGATATGATTCAATCCATCGAAGAAAAAGATACATCACGGACGAATTTCAACGTTGGTAAGCTACGGAAATTTTGTGTAAAACCAGAACAGATGACAGACCAGATGCGTTACGAGCTTTCTTACTACCATGCCAATAAACGGTTAAAGCAACAGGTGAAGGAAAGCAGGAAATTTGTTTCCGAACAATTGAATGGTGTTTCGGAAGTCATGAATAACTTCGCAAAAGAAATGATGAAGGAACGTGAAGAGTATTCGTGGCATGAAGAGGAAATCCGCCGTGTGCTTGGTCAAATGAATATTTTGTTGGAACGTCTCGAGCTTTATTCAATCCATCAAGGAAATATCGATATTGAACTGACCGCCTATTTCCATGATTATCACGGAGAAGCGGAGAAATTAATCGCCCCTTATTTATCCGACTTATTGGGAGAAACCGTCGTAGTTGAAAAAGAAGAAGCATTTGGAGGGCGGAATGGTTACCGGACGTTCCATTTAAGTTCCATTCGTAAATTTCAACTGACAACAGGAATCTCACATGCAGCAAAAAACGGAAATTTCTTATCAGGTGATAGTTATATGATTAAGGAATTAGGAAAAAGCCGGTATGCCTTGGCGATCAGCGACGGAATGGGTAATGGAGAGCGAGCTTACCAAGAGAGTTCGGAAACGTTGCGGTTATTGCAACAAATATTAAATTCCGGCATTAGCGAAGAGGTAGCCATTCAATCCATCAATTCAATCCTTTCGCTGCGAACATCGGATGAGATCTATGCCACATTGGATTTAGCGATCGTTGACCTGCAACAACCTTACGTCAATTTCTTGAAAATTGGAGCGACCGTCAGTTATATCCTACGTGGTAGTTCAATTTACCCGGTGGAGTCCGGAAATCTACCAATTGGAATATTGGAAGAATTTGATGTGGAACCAGTAAGGGAAGATCTAAAGGATGGCGATATTCTTGTCATGGCCAGTGATGGAATTTTGGAATCGACCGATCGGGCAGAAAACAGAGAAGCATGGTTGAAACGGAAACTGAGACACATGGAAACAAAGGATCCTCAAGAGATCGCAGACTTGTTGTTGGAAGAAGTGGTGCGAAGTAATTATGGGCAAATTGTTGACGATATGACGGTTTTGGTTGCAAAGGTAGATAAAAGCAAACCGAAGTGGGCTTCTTTTACTGCTTTCGTCGGTCTTTAATGAAACAAGAACATTTTAACTCTCCATCGTATAAATGCTGTGAAATAGGTCAAGAATGGAGATAAAAATAGAGGAGGCGATCGGCGATGAGTAAAGGAACCATTCGACAAATTCTATTAATTACAGATGGTTGTTCAAACCAAGGGGAAGACCCGGTTCGTGTTAGTGAACAGATAGCGAAGCAAGGAATCTCTGTTAACGTCATTGGTGTCTTGGAAGATGACCAGACAGAAGACCCAACCGGGTTGACCGAAGTGAACGAAATTGCAGAGGCAGGAAATGGTGTCAGCCGGATTGTTTATGCAGAAGATTTATCGGAGACCGTCCAGATGGTTACCCAGCAGGCGATCACACAAACGATACAAGGTTACGTTTCAAAGGAACTAAAAGATATTTTCGGAAAAGAAGTAAATGAGGATGAACTATCACCGGAGACAAAGGAAGAAGTTCACGAGATCGTTGAGGATTTAGGTGAGACGGTCGACTTGCAAGTATTGATTTTGATTGACACAAGTGCGAGTATGCAGCACAAAATGTCTGCTGTACGGGAGTCATTGAATGATTTAGTCATTAGTTTAAGAGCACGTATGGGAAGCTATTATTTCTCCATCTATCATTTTCCGACGCGTAGACAAATTACGAAAAGGCTTCTTTCATGGACAAACGAAGGAGCAGAAATCGCAAAAGTATTTCCGAAACTTGCTACAGGGGGAATTACTCCAACTGGAGCAGCGTTGAAGGAAGCGGTGAAGATGTTCGACGAAGACGTGATTGGAGAGGAACCACATTATGACATCATCGATTCATCCTACCGTTCATCTAGCTAACGGTACGAAGATTGTTGGCAAATGGCATAAGCAGACCTATAAAGTTATTCGTCAAATTGGTGAGGGTGCAAGAGGATCCATTTATCTTGTCAAAGGGAGTCAAGGGCTGAATGCGTTGAAAATCAGCAAGGATTCTTCTGTCATCACCCGCGAGGCAAAAATTCTTCGACTCATGAAAAAGGTCCAGGGCGTACAGCTTGGACCTTTTTTAATCGATGTTGATGACTTTAACCTACGTCAGACACAATACTCTTTTTATGTCATGGAATATGTGGATGGCATACGCATTAAAGATTGGTACCATCCAAGTAAAGCGTCGCAACTTGCAATCGTGGTCAAACAGCTTCTTTTCCAGTTGCATCATCTTCATCTCGCCGGATATATTTTCGGTGATTTGAAGTTAGAAAATTTACTGATTGACCGGAAAACGAAGCAAGTAAGACTGATTGATTTTGGTGGCGTTACACAGGTAGGAAGGTCTGTACGTGAATATACGAGTTACTATGATCGCGGTTACTGGCAAAAGGGCGAACGAAAAGCCGACCCTGCATATGACTTATTTGCTCTCGCCATTTGTATTCTCCAACTGGACCCTACATTTAAACGGGTGGCTACCAATCGACGAGAGTTAGTGAAGTTAATCGGTCAAAGCCGCACACTTGAAGCGTATCATCCAGTTTTAAAGAAAGCCGTACAAGGTGACTATAAACAAGCGATGCAAATGAAAAAAGATTTAGATCGCATACAACTGAACCAACGAAGAAAAACAGGAAGAAGAAAGACGACTCCCGTCACGAAGAAATCAGTCAGCCAACCAACTCCCCAACACCTCCAATCAGCCAAGCAGTCGATGAAAAAAGAGGTGGTCGGTATTGGTTCGCTTTTGTTCGTGCAATTTTCATTATTGGTCAGTTTTTATTATTGGTTTTAACGAAAGCATTCGTTGAATCTAGTTGAATAGTGGTGATATACTGTAATGAATGTATATGATGAAAAACGGAGTGCGGGCGAATGCTTTTACAAACCATTTTGACGTTTAATCAAAAGCATCAATTGTTTAAGCAAAAAGATACGTTGTATTTGGCGGTTTCAGGCGGACCAGATTCAATGGCCATGCTTGAATTTTTTTATCAAATTAAGGAAACATGGTCACTGGATATTAACGTTATTACAGTTGACCATCAGCTTCGCGGAGAAGACTCAAAAAAAGATGTGGAGTTCGTTAAAAAAGAAGCCGCTAAACGAGGATTACCTGTTATCGAAGGTAAGGTAGATGTGAAAGCTTATCAAAAAAATCATCAAATAGGTACGCAAGAAGCGGCAAGGACGCTCAGATACGATTTTTTCCAGAAACAATTGCGCGGTCAAAAAAAAGCCAAGCTGGTTACCGCACATCACGCAGATGATCAAGCGGAAACGATATTAATGCAACTTGGCAAAGGAGTCCGGCCCAAGGGGATTCCTGCTAGTGGGCAATTTGAAGGCTTCCAACTGATCCGTCCTTTTTTATGTGTCAGTAAACAGGCGTTGATTTCGTACGCCGAGGAGAATGAAGTTCCTTATCATCAGGATCCTTCCAATGAGGAGGATACATACACACGTAATCGATTTCGAAAATATGTACTGCCTTTTTTTAAGAGCGAAAATCCGAATTTTCTTGAAGGTGTGCAAAGAATCGCGGAAATCCAACGTGATGAAGACCTGATTTTGGATGAAGTGATGGAAGAAAAAATGCGACACTTCACTCAGTTTTATGAACAAAAAGTGACTTTTTCAATAGATGGTTTCCTTGAACTTCCTTTACCTTTACAAAGAAGAGGGTTTCATCTAATATTAAACTATCTTCAAGTTCCAATAGGGAAAAAAGATTATTTTTTTGATTTTTTGGAATGGCTTCAAGCAGAAAAGCCGAATGCTACATATTCTTTTCAAGAAGATTATAGCTGGATTAAGAGCTATGGACAATGTGAAATACGGAAGAAAACAGGGTTCACCTCTTCATTTTCCGAAAAAATCCAGTTAAATGAGACACAACACTTACCGGGCGGTTGGACAGTGACCGTGGAGGAAGTACAATCGAACACAAACAAGCTTTTCAATGAGAATGTTTTTGTTTGTGATCGCCGGCTTATCGAATTTCCTTTACACATCCGCACTCGGAATCCCGGAGATCGAATTCGACTTTTAGGATTAGCGGGTACGAAAAAAGTGAAGGATATATTTATCGATAAAAAAGTACCAGCCGTTGACCGAGATACGTGGCCAATTGTGGTAAATGGAGATGGAGAAATCCTTTGGCTGCCTTTATTGGCCCGGAGCGAGTTGGGTGTTCTTAGTGATCATGCGACTTCCTATGTTGTGATTCGCGTGAACCGCCAAGAGAAAAATTGAAGGACCAACGAAGATTAGGAGGACCGTCCATGCATAATGAGATCGAGGAAATTTTATTTACAGAAGAAGAGATACAGAAACAAACAAAGGAACTGGGACAAACGATTACTGAGCAGTTTGAAGGAAAATTCCCATTAGCGATTGGCGTTTTGAAAGGCGCCATGCCTTTTATGAGTGATTTATTGAAAAATGTGAACACACATGTGGAAATGGATTTTATGGATGTTTCCAGCTACGGTGGTGGCATGGAATCGAGTGGAGAAGTTCGAATCGTGAAAGACTTAAACACACAAGTCAAAGGTCGCGATTTACTAATTATTGAAGATATTATTGATAGTGGTTTGACGTTAGGTTATTTGGTTGAATTGTTTAAGCACCGAGGAGCCAAGTCGATCACCATTGTAACCTTGTTGGATAAACCAAGTGGTCGTAAAGCAGATATTTCGGCTGACTTAGTCGGTTTCGAAGTGCCAGATGCATTTGTAGTCGGTTATGGACTGGATTTCCAAGAAAAATATCGGAACCTTCCTTATATCGGTGTGTTGAAACCTGAAATTTATTCATAGAATGAGTTGAATCCTTTGTAGAACAAGCGGTTGTTTGTAGTGGTCCATGTAATAATAAAGCTAAATTGAAATGATTTGGGAAAAGTCAAGACTTTATAGTTGAGTGAGTGAAAAATATTGTGATAGTATGAGTTTAGTTTTGTGCTTTAGGAGGAGGTAAGTAATGAGTCGGGTGTTCCGTAATACCATATTTTATTTGGTTATATTCTTGATTCTGATTGCGATTGTCAGCATGTTTAATAGCCCTGCATCAGAGACAGAACAAATGAATTATAACCAATTCACTGAAGTGTTAGAAGAAGGTCAAGTAAATGAAATGACCTTGCAATATACAAATTTTGCTTATGAAGTCCGTGGTGAATACACGGGAGATGAAGGTACACAAAGTTTCATTGCTGAAATTCCAGCAAATGATGAGATCATTAATGCGATTGTAACGCAAGCGAATCAACAAAGTGAGTTGACTGTTGAGCCAGCTGAAGAACCAAGTGCGTGGGCTCGGGTTCTAACGACGTTGATTCCTTTCATCATCATCTTTATTCTATTCTTCTTCTTGCTTAGCCAAATGCAAGGCGGCGGCGGTAAGATGATGAACTTCGGTAAGAGTAAAGCGAAAATGTATACCGAAGATAAGAAGAAAACAAGATTTACCGATGTTGCCGGTGCTGATGAAGAGAAACAGGAACTTGTAGAAGTGGTTGAATTCTTGAAAGATCCACGGAAGTTCTCTGCTCTCGGTGCACGTATTCCGAAAGGTGTTCTACTCGTTGGACCTCCTGGTACCGGTAAAACGCTTCTTGCGAAAGCTGTTGCAGGTGAAGCGGGCGTTCCGTTCTTCTCCATCAGTGGTTCCGATTTCGTAGAGATGTTTGTCGGTGTTGGTGCATCACGTGTTCGTGACTTGTTTGAAAACGCGAAGAAGAACGCACCATGTATCATCTTCATTGACGAAATTGATGCTGTCGGTCGTCAACGTGGCGCGGGTGTCGGTGGTGGACATGATGAGCGTGAACAAACATTGAACCAACTTCTTGTTGAGATGGATGGTTTCGGTGTGAACGAAGGAATTATCATCATGGCAGCTACGAACCGTCCGGACATTCTTGACCCAGCATTGCTTCGTCCAGGTCGTTTTGACAGACAGATACCTGTCAATGCGCCAGACGTAAAAGGACGTACAGAAGTGCTTGGTGTTCATGCGAAGGACAAACCACTTGCGAATGACGTTAGCTTGAAGACGATTGCGATGCGTACACCAGGTTTCTCAGGTGCTGACTTAGAAAACTTACTAAACGAAGCCGCACTCGTTGCAGCTCGTGAAGATGCTAAGATGATTAATATGTCACACGTTGATGAAGCTATTGACCGTGTGATTGCAGGTCCAGCGAAGAAGAGCCGTGTAATCTCTAAAAAAGAGAAAAACATCGTCGCTTATCACGAAAGTGGCCATACTGTCATCGGCGTTGTGCTGAACGATGCAGACATGGTACACAAAGTAACGATTGTTCCTCGTGGCCAGGCAGGCGGTTATGCCGTTATGCTTCCGAGAGAGGACCGTTATTTCCAAACAAAACCAGAGTTATTGGATAAAATCACTGGATTGCTTGGCGGACGTGTTGCTGAGGAAGTTATGTTCAATGAAGCAAGTACAGGAGCTCATAACGACTTCCAACGTGCAACAAGTATTGCCAGACGGATGGTCACTGAGTTTGGTATGAGTGAAAAACTAGGTCCACTACAGTTCGGTAGTTCTGGTGGCGGTCAAGTATTCTTAGGTCGCGACCTACAAAACGAACCGAATTACAGTGATAAAATTGCTTATGAAATTGACTTAGAAATTCAAAACATTATCAACACATGTTACGAACGGGCTAAAGAAATTATCACGAAGCATAAAGAACAGCTTGAATTAATTGCTCAAACCTTACTTGAGGTCGAAACATTGGATGCAGACCAAATCGATGGCCTCTTCTATCACGGAAAACTTCCTGAGCCAAAAGAAGAGAGTGTCGAAGAGCAATTAAGTGAAGTTGACAATACGAAGTCTGATTATAAAGAAGACGAATCTGATGCGGACTCCGAGCAAACGGAAAACCGTGAAGAACGCTCAGATGTGAAAGTGAACATTAACCGTCAAGAGAATGATTCTTCAGTTGTTGATTCGGAAGATACAGATCAAGACAAAGAGCCGAAAAAACCAGAAGATGATCCAAACCGTAAAGAATAATAAGAGGTTATATGTCAGCGAAACACTAATCGATTGATTGGTGTTTCGCTTTTTCATTTGAATATAAAGTCTGCCGTATAACAAAAACCAACACGTATGAAAATTTGTAAAATGAGAACTCTTATTACACATCACGTTGCCAATTGTGATATGATTTACGATGAAAAACCAGATAGAAATGGGTTGAACTTATGATCTTTGTTTTAGATGTCGGAAATACGAATACTGTACTTGGCGCGTTTGAAGATGACAAGCTAATCTATCAATGGAGAATTAAAACGGATCGTTTCAAAACAGAAGATGAATATGCGATGAATATAAAAGCATTATTGCGACACCACGGACTATATTTCAGTGATTTTAAAGGCGTAATTATTTCGTCCGTTGTGCCACCAGCTATGTTTGCGCTGGAACATATGAGTGAAAAATATTTTAAAACAAAAGCATTGGTTGTCGGTGAGAATTCCGTAAAAACGGACCTAAAAATGAATTATCCTCAACCGCAGGAAGTCGGGGCAGATCGGATTGTAAACGCAATCGGGGGAATTAAAGAATACGGAGCTCCATTAATTATCGTTGATTTCGGAACAGCAACGACTTTTTGTTATATCAATGAAAAGGAAGAGTATAGCGGAGGGCTTATTTCCCCGGGAATAAAAATTTCGACGGAAGCACTTTATACAAAGGCCGCAAAACTGCCAAGAATTGAAATTGCCCGACCCGACTCAGTAATCGGAACATCAACCGTTGGAGCCATGCAGTCAGGTGTATTTTATGGCTACGTCGGACAAGTGGATGAGCTTGTGCGTCGCATGAAAGAAGAAGCCGGGACAGATCCAACCGTTATAGCAACAGGTGGATTGGCTAAACTAATCGGAAAAGGCTCCAGAACGATTGATTATGTCGATGATTCGTTAACGTTAAAAGGTTTATATGAAATTTATCAAAACAATACAAAGGATTGATGATATATGAAGGATTATATGATTCGAGCAACGGCATACGAAGGAGCGGTACGGGCATTTGCCATCCGCTCGACAGACACCGTTAATGAAAATTGTTCGAGGTTAGATACGTGGCCAACGGCTTCGGCTGCACTGGGTCGAACCGTAACCATATCTGCCATGATGGGGTGGATGTTGAAAAATGAAGACAAATTAACCGTCAAGCTAGAAGGTGATGGACCGATTGGTGCAGTCATTGCGGATAGTAATGCGAATGGCGAAGTCCGCGGTTATGTGATGAATCCACATGTAGATTTTGAGTCCAACGAACAAGGCAAATTGGATGTCAAAAGAGCCGTAGGAACGAATGGTTCTTTAAGCGTCGTAAAAGACTTAGGATTGAAAAATAACTTTACGGGGCAGGTACCAATTATCTCAGGAGAAGTCAGCGAAGATTTCACGTATTACTTTGTCAATTCTGAGCAAATCCCGTCTGCAGTCGGTGCAGGTGTTTTAGTCGACACAGATTATTCCATTCTGGCTGCTGGAGGTTTTATTATTCAAGTGATGCCAGGCGCTTCTGAAGAAATCATCTCAAAACTTGAAAAACGCGTCGGAGAAATTCCTGCAATTTCTACAATGATTCAAGAAGGAAAAAGTCCAGAAGACATCTTAGGTATCTTTTTTGAAGGAGAAGACTGGAAAATCAATGAGCAATCCGATGTTCGTTTCCAGTGTCACTGCTCAAAAGAGCGTGTAGAAAACTCCATCCGTGGATTAGGCGATGAAGAAATCGATGAGATGATCGAGGAAGACGGCGGCGCTGAAGCTACTTGTCATTTCTGTAATGAACGTTATTATTTAACAGTTGAAGAATTAGCTGCCTTAAAATCATCTTAACTGGCCAGAAAAAGAGACCTAAAGCTTGAGGGGGCTGGGATATGAAAATCATGAATATTAACAATCAATTTCAACTTGATTTTTCCAAGAAAACAATCATTATGGGGATTTTAAACGTAACACCGGACTCTTTTTCAGACGGTGGAAAGTTTAATCGATTGGATGATGCCGTCGAGCGAGCTCAAAGACTAGTTGCTGACGGTGCTGGAATCATTGATATTGGCGGAGAATCAACACGACCTGGACATGAGCCCGTTTCTCACGAAGAAGAAAGTGCCCGCGTCGTTCCAGTGATTGAGCGTTTGGTGAAAACAATAGACACACCGATCTCAATCGATACGTTTAAAGCGAAAACAGCAGAGAACGCCCTTCAAGCGGGTGCTACGATCATCAATGATGTTTGGGGAGCGAAAGCCGACCCAGAAATTACTGCCGTCGCCAAATCCTTCGATGCACCAATCATTTTGATGCACAATCAGGACGATCCTGATTATGATGACATTATTGAAGATATGAAAAAAAGTTTGTCAGAGAGTATAGAAATCGCAAAGAAAAATGGTGTATCAGATGAAAAAATTATTCTTGATCCAGGGGTAGGCTTTGGAAAAACACTTGAGCAGAATCTATTAGTGATGCGCCGGTTAGGTGAATTGAAAACGATGGGTTACCCAATTTTACTCGGTACCTCAAGGAAGTCGATGATTGGAAAAGTGTTGGACTTGCCTGTTGAGGAACGATTGGAAGGCACGATCGCAACTGTCTGCTCAGGTATACAACAAGGCGTGGAAATCGTGCGCGTGCATGATGTGAAAGAAATCAATCGGGCTGCCAAAATGATGGATGCGATGCTTGGCAAAGGAGGCGTTTCATTTGGATAAAATTAAGGTGAATCAAATGATGTTTTACGGATATCACGGCCTTTTTTCAGAAGAAAACAAATTAGGTCAGCGATTTACCGTCGATGTAGAATTAATGGGCGACTTCCGTAAAGCTGGCCAAACCGACCGTATGGAAGACAGTATTGATTATGGACAGGTTTATGAAGTAACGAAAGAAATAATGGAAGGAAAAGCATACAACCTGTTGGAATCACTTGCAGAGACCATTGCTCAATCGATGTTTGACTCATTTTCTTTATTAGAGACAATCACGATTTATATCGATAAACCAGGCCCTCCGATTCCAGGTTATTATCAGTCTGTCGGCGTCGAAGTCACACGAAAGAGAGACGATTATGAAGCATAGAGCATTTATCGCATTAGGGGCCAATATTCCGCCGAAAGAACATTATTTAAGCGAAGCGTTAGGAAAATTGGAAGCTGATGCATTTGTTGAGATGATTCACCAGTCTGCTGTTTATGAAACCGCTCCTGTTGGATACACCGATCAAGATTATTTTTTGAATATGGTTGTCGAAATCAAGACTGATTATACACCCAGCGAATTGCTGACTGCATGCCAATCCATCGAGCAATCCTTAGGACGCAGAAGAACGATCAAAAATGGACCTCGAACAATTGACTTGGACATTTTGGTTTATGAAAATAAAACGCTGCAATCAGAGCAACTTACGATTCCTCATCCAAGAATGAAAGAACGAGCTTTTGTATTAGTACCATTAGCTGAAATTGATGAGTCCATCGAAATTGATGGCAAACAAGTAAGGGAATACGTCAGTAAACTTCCACAAGACGACTTGGCAGATGTAAGAAAGCGAGAAACCAATTAAAAACAGAGCATCCAATAGCGTTCTGTCTCGTACTTGAAAGGCATCAGAGGGAATGATAAAGTAAGTAAACGAATCAACTTATGTGAAAGCAATGACCTTTAATGATTTTGATATACGAGCATAAGAAGTGTTTCGATCAAACGAGCCACTTCCTATAATGGATGTCACCAATGGGAAACTGCCTTCACTGCTTGCTGTAGGCAGTTTTCGTTAATAAGTAGATCGTTTTTTGATGGAATCTTGTGATTTGATTGCGTACAGTTTATAGATCCTGCAGAAGAAACTGCAAAAACATATCAAGTTATACAACTAAACATATATGAGGTGAAGCAAGTGTCTGAAGAATTGAATGACCAAATGAAAACCCGTTTAGAGAAGCTTAGAGGGTTAGAAGAAAAAGGAGTCAGTGGATTCGGAAATAAATTTGAACGTACCCACTTGACCAACCAGCTAAAAGAAGCTTTTGATCATTTCACAAAAGAGGAACTGGCTGAGAAGGAAGAGGAAACTGAAGTTACAATCGCGGGCAGAATTATGACGAAGCGAGGTAAAGGGAAAGCAGGCTTTGCCCATATCCAAGACTTGGATGGACAAATTCAGCTATATGTACGAAAAGATGAAGTCGGGGAAGAAGCATACGAACTTTTCAAATCCGCTGACTTAGGAGATATCGTCGGGGTTACCGGTGTCATGTTTAAGACCAACGTAGGTGAACTCTCCGTCAAAGCGAATACGTTTGAATTACTGACAAAATCGCTACGTCCACTACCTGAGAAGTTTCATGGCCTGAAGGATGTTGAACAGCGTTACCGTCAACGGTATTTAGATTTGATTACAAATCATGAAAGTAAAGAAACATTCATTTTGCGAAGTAAGATTATTCAAGCGATGCGTCGTTACTTAGATGGCCAAGGATTTTTGGAAGTTGAAACACCAATGATGCATTCGATCCCTGGTGGAGCTTCTGCTAGACCATTCGAGACGCACCACAATGCGTTGGATATTCCGTTGTATATGCGAATCGCGATAGAACTTCATTTAAAACGATTAATCGTCGGTGGGCTGGAGAAAGTCTATGAAATCGGTCGCGTCTTCAGAAATGAAGGGGTTTCTACGAGACATAACCCGGAATTTACGATGATCGAATTGTATGAAGCGTATGCAGACTACAACGATATTATGGACCTTACAGAAGAGTTGATTGCTCATATCGCACAAGAAGTGTTAGGAACGACGAAAATCCAATATGGAGACTATGAAGTTGACTTAGCACCTTCTTGGAAAAGATGGCATATTGTCGATGCCATTAAAGAATATACAGGAGTAGACTTTTTCGAAAAAATGTCTGATGAGCAAGCTCGTCAGTTAGCTGAAGAACATGGCGTCGAAGTTGAAAAACATATGACGTTTGGTCATATCGTTAACGAGTTCTTTGAACAAAAAGTTGAAGAGCACTTAATTCAGCCTACATTTATTTACGGTCATCCAGTTGAGATTTCACCATTAGCGAAGAAGAATCCAGAAGATGAACGGTTTACCGATCGATTTGAACTATTCATTGTAGGTCGTGAACACGCAAATGCATTCTCTGAGTTGAATGACCCGATCGACCAGCGTGAACGTTTTGAATCCCAGTTGAAAGAACGGGAAGCAGGAAACGATGAGGCGCATTATATGGATGAAGACTTTCTGGAGTCATTGGAATACGGTCTGCCGCCAACGGGTGGTCTAGGAATCGGAATCGACCGAATTGTAATGTTACTCACGAATTCTCCTTCTATTCGAGATGTACTGCTATTCCCTCAAATGAGAAAACGCTCTGAATAATACAAATGATTGCCACTTGCCTTTTGGTGAGTGGCTTTTTATTTTTTTAAGCCAAAGTACGATTTCGTCGGTTGTAAAGTCGAATAAGAATCTAGTCGTTGATCATCAAGGCAAACAAGTTTGAGACAATTGGCGTGGTCATAAACTTCATATAACCAACATTGGTCTCTTCAAAAGTCATATTCTTGAAGGTGCAACAACGAAAAGTGCATGCATAAGCTATATCAATTAAAACTTCAAGGAGGATCATGATGGCAAAGATTGCATTGGCACTTGCGGCTAGAGGAACAGATGAGGAAGCATTCAAAGCGTGGGGAACAAGAGCGGTGGGCGCTCCGAATACGAAGCAATGGGGATCGGGCAAAGAACTGCTGACCCATATGGTCAATGCTTCGAATGGAGGAGGGAACTGTATTGAACGATTATATATATTTTCACATGCATGGCCATATATACCCGGTGGAAATCGCGGAGGTGTGAAGCTGGGCGGTGTGGATGTTGCTGGATTCTATTCACAACCGAGTTTATACGATGACACAGATGCGAGGTATATAAACGACTTTGCACAGCTTGTACAGGAAGGAAAAATAACCTTTTGTTCAACTTGCAAAGTAATATTCACAGGGTGTCGAGTAGCATCCAGTCAATTCCCAGTCGAATTTCTGCATGTCAGTGGATGCCAAGTCATTGCTTCCAATGGATCAAGTCATCCAAAACCAGGAACGCCTCCAGGTGATCAAACAGGACAATGGCTAAGTACGGCAGGGGGGTGGACAGAACAGCAAGCAAAACAAAATGAAAATCATTATGTCGGGTGGATCAATTATTCGTTAACATCGACCGGAGAAGTAAATGAAAAGAGGTTAGGGGAAGAGATAAAAATTTGGTAAGAGATCGTTATGCATGAACCAGCCAACCGTTGATAAAAAGGTTGGCTGGTTTTTTGGAGCTTTGTCACTTAGTCGCACACTGGCTGTTAAAGGTTGAAACTAGTGGCGATAAGAGAGTGGTTGGTCGCTACATGACGGGCGTTTATATGGCAAATAGTTTTCAGAAAAAATTTACTTCAATAAAACAGTTGCACGCATTTAAAAACCATGATAAATTATTAAACGTTGTCGCAACAAAAACGGCAACCGAACAAAAATGAAAAAAACAAATTAACAAAAGTTGTTGACATTGAATTTCATTTTTGTTATATTTATAAAGTCGCTGTTTTGAGGCGACAATAAATGACAAGAACACTTCGAACCTTGAAAACTAAACAAAATAGCCTGAAGTCAATTCGGTTTCTTTCTTATTGATTGGGAAAGAAACAAACG
>NZ_JAHLZF010000030.1 GCF_018967645.1 Allobacillus halotolerans
GACTTTGGGGAGGTACTTCCTTTTTTGTGTTTTGAAACCCTTGCCCTGTAAGGGCTAAGATTTATGAAATTTATTCAAATTGGTAGAAGAATTGAAAGAAATCAAAGAAGAGTCGAATGAAGAGCTCGCAGAAATCGAGGAAGAATTGGCGAGTGGCGAGATTACAGAAAAAGAAGCTGCGGCTAAAAGAAAAGAAATACAGAAAGAAATTGAAGAAGAATTAAATGATCTAAAAGAAGAAGCGGAAGAGGAAGTACGTAAACAAGCGGAGGAAAAAGCTGAAAGAGAAGAAGAGAAACGAGAAAATGCCGAAGAAGAACAAGAGCGATTAAAAGAAGAACGTGAAGAAGCGGAAGAGGAAGCACGCGAAAGAGCGGAAGAAGAAGCTGAAAGAAAAGAAGAAGAACGAGAAGACGATGAAGATGATGTATCAGAGGAAGAAGAAAATGATAACGAAGACGATGAAGAAGAAAATGAAGATGAAGATGACGACGATGATAACGAAGACGATGAAGATGAGTAATAGAGAGTAGAAGAAATTAACGGATTCAGTTGCGAAGAAAAAATTAAATAACGGATTATTTAGGGATGCTGATCGTAGTTGATTTAGCATCCCCTTATTCATTTTAAATTAGCGTAGGAATCGGCATCTGTTAAAATACGTTGCCCTCTTGCCAATTACATTACTAGATTTACTATTTTTTTTGTTAATTATTGAGTTAATGGGAGTGCGAAGAGGAGTGCAATCAATTATGGTAAAATGGTTACAATGTTGTCGATGCTCAATAACGGAGCTAATCTAGTTCAATGAAGATAAAGGCTAACGGAGGTAAGAATTATGAATCAAGCTACCCAGAGATACTGGGATGAATTTTGGGGAAAGCAAGAGAAACCCCAATCTGTTTATGCATGGCAATTCGGGATTACACCTGATTACCTTGCAGGATTAGTGGTTGACGGAATAAAAACTGCAACATGCTCAGGTTACATTTTCTATGAACTCGAGAATGAACCACTTCCGACAACCGAGGATTACAATATTATATTAAACAGTGACGATAAACCAGTAGCAATCACTAAAACCGTAGAGGTTACAATAACTCCAATGAATGAGGTCAGTGAAGAATTTGCTATTGCGGAAGGCGAAGGTGACAGAACCTACCGATATTGGTGGGAGGAACATGAAAAATTCTTTAGAAAAGAACTAAATACAATTGGACGTGAATTTTCGGAGGATATGCTTCTTGTTTGTGAACGTTTTAAAGTAATCCACGTAAATGAATAACTGATTCTAAGCAACCAGTTGACGGATGTTATCACAGGTTGGAATACAGAAAGGAGAAATAAGGATGGCTAAACATAAAATATATACAATGAGCTTCGCAAGTGTCTATCCGCATTATGTCACGAAGGCGGAGAAGAAAAATCGTACGAAAGAAGAGGTCGATGAAATTATCCGCTGGTTAACCGGGTATTCACAAGCAGAACTTGATCTACAATTAGAAAATAAAGTGGATTTTGAGACGTTTTTTGCGGAAGCTCCCCAATTAAATGCATCAAGAAAATTAATTAAAGGCGTCATCTGTGGCGTTCGAGTAGAGGAAATTGAGGAACCGACAATGCAGGAAATTCGCTATTTGGACAAACTCATTGACGAGTTGGCAAAGGGAAAGGCGATGGAAAAAATACTCCGAAAAGATTAAATGAATAATTTTCGATAAAAAATGACCCCGAATCTATAACGAGGTCATTTTTTCATTGATTAAATTGAAGCAGTTATATTGTTAAGATAACCATCAAAAGGAACAGCAAAATTAAATAGATCAACGAGAAACGTAAACTTGTTTGCGCCCATTTCTTCTGGTCTTTTGCTTGGAATCCTTTCACTGCTTGGATCATCCAGCCAATGGTCAACAATATAGCAATGACGAAGAAAACCCAGCCTAGCGGTTCGATCAATAAAAACGGAAGGGGAAGCAACGCAATGATGTAAACCAAATGATGCATCATTGCGACTTGTACACCACGGACAACCGGTAACATCGGCACACCCGCTCGCGTGTAATCTTCCAAGCGTCTGATTGTGATTGCTAATGTGTGTGGAACCTGCCAAATGAGTAAGATCACGAACAGTGTAATCGGAACAATGTGATTCGCAGGGGCGATGGCAGCCCAGCCGATCAATGGTGTGAACGCTCCAGATACACTTCCGATTAGTGTATTCCATGTATATCTTCGTTTTGACCAAAATGTGTAGAGTACAACATAGACAAACCAGCCTAAAAAGGAATAGAGCAGGGCTTCAGGTGTCGTGAACAACATGATGGCCAATCCAATTATGGTTGTTAAGATACCGGCCCATAAAACAGCTTTTAAAGAAAAGTTCCCCGAGACGGTCGGCCGTTTCTGTGTACGGTCCATATTTTGATCCAAATCCACTTCAAACCAGTTATTCAGCATCAATGCTCCGGATATGACGAGAGTACTTCCGATCAACGTTAAGGAAAATAATCCGATATAGTCGCCGAATTGCTCTCCTTCGAAATAAATCGCTAACCAGAAAGCGGTGAACACTGGAAAAACGTTTGCGATTAACACTTTACCTTTTAATAAATTTTTTATATCAATAAAAAGGCCAATCAATCGATTTGAGCCATTGTTTGTTGCAGTTTTCATATAAATCTCCTAATCATTCACATCTAATCATTCTAGTTTTATTATAGCACAAAAACGTTTTGGACTTATACGCCGAGAGATATTCAAAGTAGAAATTTCAGTGAATTAGTTGGAAAATGACTCCTATTACATATCATTGTCGAATGATTATAAAACTGACTTCTTGCAACCGCCCGACAAACGGCTCCAACCGCCCGACAAACGGGCCGAGCCGCCCGACAAACGGATCCAACCACCCGACAAGCGGCTCCAACCACCCGACAAGCGGCTCCAACCACCCGACGAAATGCTCTAGCCGCCCGACATTAGCGCGAATCTATGTGAAATTAGCTCGAAACCCTGATAGATATAAAGTCGCTGATCTAACTAGGTATTGTTATTGTAGAATGGTAAACTAGTAAAAGAAATGCATTATGTTTAATAAGGGTGAGCAGTTATTTCTATTTATAAAAGCAACGATTATATCGTACAGTCGATCGAAGGGAATCAATTACCAATCAGTTACGAAGAGCTTGAACAAGCAGCTAAAGCGGCGTTGTCTCCACAAGCTTTTAGTTATATAGCATCGGGAGCTGGTGCAGAAGAGACGGCGCACAAAAATAAAAACGCATTTCAAAGGTATTCTATCGTTCCAAAGTTATTGAATGATGTTTCTGAATTAGATACAAGCATTTCATTGTTCGGAAAAACGTATCCAACACCGTTCGTTTTAGCGCCTGTTGGTGTGTTGAAGCAAGCGGATGAACAAGGCGACTTTGCAGTGACGCGTGCCGCTTCGAAATTTGGCATCCCGTTTATTCAAAGCACGGTCTCGAGCTTTTCCATTGAAGAGGTTGGCCAATCGAGTGATGGGCCGAAATGGTTTCAATTATATTGGACGTCGCTTGAAGATATTTCTTTTAGTTTTGTGAAGCGAGCGGAAGAAGCGGGTTTTGAGGCAATTGTCGTGACGATTGATACTGTGACACTGGGATTTCGAGAGAAAGATTTGTTTCACGGGTATTCTCCGTTGGCTCATGGGTATGGGCAAGGGAATTTTGAATCTGATGATGTTTTTTTATCTACGCTGGATGAAGTGAGTAACAGCGCAATCGTTGATGGGATCATTAAGCAGATTAACTATCCGGCTTTGAACTGGTCACACATCGAAAAATTGAAAGAAAAAACGAGCTTGCCAATTCTTTTAAAGGGTGTGTTACATCCAGATGACGCGCTTCGGGCGGTCGATTGTGGTGTGGAAGGGTTGATTGTTTCCAATCATGGCGGAAGACAGTTGGATGGTGTGATTTCGAGTGTGGATGCCTTGCCTGAAATTGTGAACGTTGTTAACGGGAAAATCCCTGTGTTATTTGATAGCGGTGTTCGACGCGGAAGTGATGCATTGAAGGTGTTAGCACTTGGGGCAGATGCGGTTTTGATTGGTCGACCTTATGTATATAGCTTGGCAGTCCATGGCGAGCAAGGAGTAGAACAATTTTTGACTACTTTCCTTCAAGATTTCAATAGTTCCATGACGTTATCCGGTGTAAAAGATATAAATCAACTAAAACAAATGAAGATTGTCCACGATTAAGTTTGCTTGCCCGATGATTCGTGTTTCGTGAACTGCTTCATTATAGTAATCTATTAAACCAATAAGTTAAACAAAGGAGATTTCAAAATGACCAAACCACGATTAGCAACATTAAATGTAAATGGAAATTTGGAAGAAGGGTTGAAAAATACAGTTCATGTAAGAGATTTGGCACCATTTTTCGTAGATGAACCAGAACGGTTAGGTGGGACGAATGCGGGACCAAATCCGTTGGAGTATTTCCTCGGTGCCTATTCAGCATGTACATCGATTATGACTTCTTATGCTGCGAAAGATTTAAACTTTACATACACTGGATTGGATTTTGATACAAATGGAAGTTTGGATCCAAGAGGTTTTAAAGGAGTAGAAGGTATACAAACATATTTTCAGACGGTTACGATTCAAGTAGAAGTAGAGACGGAAGAATCCGAAGAAGCCTTGAAACAGTTAAAAGAAACGGTAGAAAAAAGATGTCCATTACACAATTTGTTGGTGGATGCAGGTGTAGAAGTTCATAGTCAATGGACGATAAAAAGTAAATAAATATAGAAGAATAAAAAATAACCCCTCATATGCTTTGACCGGCAAAGGGGTTATTTTGTAACCTATAACGCCGCCTCCTCTGATGGAGTTCGACTGTTGTACCGTAGACGTGAAAATACGTCTACGGTTTTATTTTATGACTTGCTATTTTTATTATACCCGATATTTTAGCATATGAAAACATCAAGAAAGCTTACATCAATTGCATCGTAGTAACACACGTACCGTCTTCTTCAAAAGTAGAAACTTCAGATTCAACGGTTTTTCCATCATGCTTGACTAAAACTTGATACGTTTGATCTCTTGGAAGCCATAAGTCAACGAATCCGTTATTTCCAGCATTGCGTGTTTCATCAAAAACGACGTTTCCGTCAGCATCCGTAATGGTAATCTCAAAATCTTCATTCGCCAATTCGCCTTGACAGCCTGTCAGACTGTGATCGCCACATGGATGTGTTTGATTGATGAATGGAGCAATCGAGACGAAGAACTCATTTTCCGGTAATTCATATCGTTTTTCTTCGTCGTTTTCTTGAATGATCAATTCGGTGGACGTAATAGAAGCTTGTTCATCACCAAAATTACCCGCACTGTATTCATTCACCATTTCTTTTACATCCGTTTGTTCAGCAGGGGACGCATCATCTGATGTATTACATGCAGCCAACAAAAACAATGAGACCAAAGTTATATAAAAAATTTTCAAACGCATGAAGTTCACTCCTCACAAAGTTTGTTAGCTTCATTATATACTGAATGCCAAACCTCTTATACAAAAACAGTAAATTGACATAAAAACGTCATGATTTATTTAACAACCAACACGGGGCAATCGGCTCGCTTGACGACCTTGTGACTGACACTGCCTAAAACCATTTCTTGAAGCGTATTTAATCCACGACTGCCGATCACCAATAGATCAAATTGTTGATCATTGGCATGTGAAACAATCGTTGGTCCAGGTTCGCCATGTAGAATGTTTACCTCATAGGAAACATTCTTTTCTTGGATGATTTTTTCAATATTTATTAACTTTTTACGTCTCGCTACTTCGAGTTCTTCTTTACCTTGTGAATGAAGAACTTCGTTTTTGGCTTTTGAAAAATCCGCAACGAGCACCACTTCGATCAAACTTCCCTCAGTTAACGAGGCGATTGCTACTGCCTGCTCGGTTGCACGCTCGGAGTGTTTCGAGCCATCTACTGCAAGTAAAATACGTTGATACATCATTACCCCTCCTGAACTACTTCAGTATTCAAACGCTGAACAGCTAGCTGATTAACGATTTTTTGGCTTGATTTGTTTAAGCCTGAAATTGTCACTTCGTTATCGTTTTCACTTAGTTTTAACACAACTTTATCGATTGCTCCGACAGCTGAGTCATCCCATACGTGTGCTTGGGAAAAATCAATCTTAATCTTGCCTTCACGGTCTGTTAGATCAATCGCATCGACAAAGTTATCGACAGAGGCGAAAAACAGTTGCCCTGTAACATGATAAACCGTTGAATGATCTACTATTTGTTTTTGTACTTGAATCTTGGAAATCTTAATGACGAAAAATACAGCACTTAACAACACACCGGCAATGACTCCTTTGGATAAATCATGTGTCGCTACAACAATTCCCATCGTCACGACCATCACGGCTGCGTCTGCTTTTGGTGCATTTTTCAAATATTTAAAGGATGTCCAATCAAATGTTCCAATGGATACCATAATCATAATTCCTACTAAAACGGGCATTGGAATTTGAACAACCAGATTACCTAACACGAGAATCAAAAACATTAAGAAAGTACCAGCGACTAACGTTGATAAGCGGCCGCGACCACCTGATTTTACGTTAATGACAGACTGACCGATCATCGCACAGCCGGCCATTCCGCCGAAGAAACCTGTTGCGACGTTCGCGATCCCTTGTCCGCGTGCTTCTTTGTTTTTGTTACTTTCCGTATCGGTCATATCATCAACGATCGAAGCGGTTAGCAATGATTCGAGTAAACCGACAATCGCTAATGCGAGAGAATAAGGAAAGATAATCATGAGCGTTTCAAAAGTGAATGGAACGTTCGGAATGAAGAAGGACGGTAACGATTGTGTAATCGCTCCTAAGTCACCGACAGTTCGTAAGTCAAAATTACCATAAAGTGCAACGGCTGTTAAGAGCACGATTGCAATTAACGGAGCCGGAATCGTTTTGATAAATCGTGGTAGCAAGTATACGATCAACAACGTAATCGCAACAAATACATACGTTAAGTTATTGATTCCGATAAAGTGTGGTACTTGGGCCATGAAAATTAAAATCGCCAGTGAGTTTACAAAGCCGATCATGACAGCTCTAGGAACAAATTGCATTACTTTCGCTACTTTAAAAATACCGAATAAGATTTGAATAACTCCTGTTAAGATGGTTGCTGCAAGTAAATAATCGAGTCCATACTCTTTGACTAATGGAACCATCAATAGCGCCATCGCACCGGTTGCAGCTGAAATCATTCCTGGACGGCCACCTGTGAATGCGATAATCACGGCGATACAAAAGGATGCGTATAAACCGACCATCGGATCGACACCTGCTATAATAGAAAAAGCAATGGCTTCTGGAATTAAAGCCAATGCTACGACAATACCAGCGAGAATATCTCCTCGGACGTTTGAAAACCAAGATGTTTTTATTTTCTCTATCAATTTTCTCTACTCCTACTTTATAATTTATGGCTTTTTTCCGTACTATAAAAAAGCAATAGCAATAGTCTATCATCTTTTGTGTCAAAAGGGAACGTTTTTGGGAACTTTTTTAAACTGAAAATGAACTTTTTGTGTAGTTAGTCGGATGAATGTTTATATCGACTTTTGCTGTGTTAATATAAAGGAAATGGCTTTTAGGAAGGTAAAATGATAAATGATTATTGGTTATTTGCGTGAAGCAAACATAAATATAGATTATAGAAAACAATTAGCACAATTGCAACAGAAAAACTGTACGGAAATCGTGGTCGAAACTGGACATTCGAACCAGCAGGACGAGCAACTTGATCGACTGGTTCATCGGTTGAAAGAAGGAGACAAATTAGTCGTCGTGAAACTTGCTGTTTTAGCAGACTCTATTCGTTCTCTGGCTGAATTACTTGAGAAAATACACCAAAAAGGTGCTTTCATTCAATCGATTGATGAAAAAATCGATACGAGTGAAACGACGAAATATGATTTGCTTGATGTAGTAAGTGGACTAGCCAATTTTCATCGAGATAAAATTAGTGAAAAAACGAGAAAAGGCCTTCATGAAGCCAAAAGCAGGGGAGCGAACACAGGTCGTCCTCGAAAACCGAATGCCAATGTGAAACGCGCACTCAGCTTATATAGTAGTAAAAAATATAGCTTACAAGAAATCAAAGAACAAACAGGAATCAGCAAATCTACTTTATATCGCTATCTTGAACGCAGTGAATCGTAACGAAAGAAAATTTAATTTACGATAATCCACGATTGATTGAAATGCATTCTTCATAAAGAATGTTAAGTAACCGGAAAATAACTGCCACCGCATTAAAAAGAATACCAAAACGATCGGGGATAGAAAATTTTGTTATACCACAAAGTATTGCAACATGAAAGTTCAGATGAATGGGTAATATTTGTACACGGCGCAGGCGGAAGCTCCGCAACGTTTTATCGCCAAATTAAGGATTTTAAAAAACATTTCAACATCGTTATGCTCGATTTGAGAGGGCATGGACGATCAAAGGATGTTAATCATAAGAGACCATTAAAGCATTATTCTTTTGATAAAGTAAGTGAAGATGTCATTGAGGTCATGGATCATTTGAAGATAAAAGAAGCTCATTTCGTTGGTGTATCCCTTGGGACGATCATCAATCGGATTCTTGCCGAGAAATATCCAGAGAGAGTAAAAAGTCTTGTGATGGGAGGAGCTATCACAAAGATGAATATCCGCTCCAATACGTTGATTAATATCGGTAATTTATTAAAACACATTGTACCCTTTTCTTGGATCTATAAAATACTGGCCTTCGTGATTATGCCAAGTAGGTACCATAAAGAATCTCGGAACCTATTTATCCGTGAGGCGAAGAAGATTTATCAAAAAGAGTTTTTAAGATGGTTTAAGTTAACAAAAGACATCAATCCACTTTTACGGAAGTTTAAAGGGAAGCCTCTTAAGAAACCTGCCTTGTATATCATGGGCGATGAGGACCACTTGTTTTTGGAAACATTGAAAAGAGACATTGGAGACCATCAGACAAGCCAACTGATTGTTTTGGATAATTGTGGCCACGTCTGTAATATCGACCAAGCCAATGAATTCAATAAACATTCCATTTCATTTTTAAAAGCTTGTAGTTAAAGATAAACTTATATCTTTCGGTAGACAAATGACTCCTTCTTAAGAGCAAGAAATTGTTTTTAGGTGGGAGTCGTTCAATAGATGACGACATGGCTGTCTAATCAAAAAATACAGTGTCGTTTTGATGGTAATCGTTCGAGACAGACCATAACATGATGCTAATTAAAGAAGATGGATGCGCTAGGAGATGATTGTATGATTTTAACAAATGCTAAACTATATGGTCAGGAAGGCCGTTGGGATATTGAAATTCAAGACGGCAGGTTCAAGAAAATTTCAGTTTCAGAAGGGCAAAAACAAAGTGAAAACGAGATTGATCTCGAAGGAAAAATTGTGTTGCCACCTTATGTAGAGCCACATATTCATCTTGATTATGCGTTGACAGCTGGTACGCCTCGTTGGAATCAGACAGGTTCTGTGTTTGAAGGAATCGAAATTTGGTCTGAACGCAAGCAGTTAATCGATGAATCCACTGAAGATATTAAAAAACGTGCTAAAAATGCGTTAAAAATGCAAATCAAACATGGCATTCAGCATGTACGGACACATGTTGATGTTGGTGATCCAGAGTTGAAAGGCATGAAAGCTCTATTAGAAGTAAAAGAAGAAATGAAACCTTGGGTCGATCTTCAGCTCGTTGCTATGCCACAAGAGGGACTTTATACGAAACCAAATGCTGAGAGATTACTCATTGAAGCAATTGAAATGGGAGCCGACGTAATCGGTGGCATTCCACATTATGAGCTAACGAGAGAAGACGGCGTGCGTTCTATTCATCGGATCTTAGAGTTAGCAGAAAAATACGATAAACTCGTCGATGTTCACTGTGATGAAATCGATGACGATCAATCCAGATACTTAGAAGTACTTGCCGGGGAAGCACTTAAACGAGGAATCGGTCACCGTGTAACAGCAAGTCATACAACCGCTATGGCTTCCTATAGTAATGCTTACACGTATAAGCTTTTCCAAACTTTAAAGAAAGCAGGCATTCATTTCGTCGCTTTACCAAAAGCAAATCTACACTTGCAAGGTCGATTCGATAACTACCCAGTTCGAAGAGGATTGACAAGAGTAAAAGAAATGTTGCACGAAGGAATCAATGTTTGTTTTGGGTTGGATTCGATTATGGACCCGTGGTATCCACTTGGAGATGGAAACTTGATGCATGTCACTGAAATCGGATTGCATGCATGCCATATGACTGATTATGATCACATTGTTTCAGCTCTAAATCTCGTTACAACAAACGGAGCAAAAACGTTAGGAATTGATCAACTATATGGAATTGAGCAAGGAAACGAGGCGAACATGATTGTCATTGATTCGGACTCTGAATATGAAGCCATCCGGACACAAGCTCCAGTGCTTTATTCCATCCGTGAAGGTGAAATCATCGTTGAAACAAAACCTGCAGAAACAAAAATGAATTTCGAAATGGATTAATTTAAATCCGAACGAATATTTCGTTCGGATTTTTTATAGTTGAAAGCAAACGAACTCACTTCCGCTTGCTTAACAAATGTTCTAATCAAAGATAGCGGGCTAAAGTGATGCTCTATCATCGAATAGAAGCGCTCTAATCAAGGATAGCGCGCCGAAAAAGATGACTACCCACGAATAGAAGCTGTCAAATCGGCGGTAGCGCTTCAGAAAAGAAGACTACCCCTGAATAAAGGCTGTCAAATCGGCGGTAGCGCTTCAGAAAAGAAGACTACCCCCGAATAGAGGCTGCCAAATCGGCGGTAGCGTGCCACAAAAGAGCGCTACCCCCGAATAGAAGCTGTCAAATCGACGGTAGCGCTTCAGAAGAGAAGACTACCCCCGAATAGAGGCTGCCAAATCGACGGTAGCGCTTCAGAAGAGAAGACTACCCCCGAATAGAAGCTGTCAAATCGGCGATAGCGTCCCAAAAAAGAAGACTACCCCTGAATAGAGGCTGTCAAATCGACGGTAACGTGCCATAAAAGAGCACTATCCCCGAATAGAGGCTGTCAAATTAACGATAACGCTTCAGAAATCGAACGCTATCCAGCGAAAACATAGAATCTACTCAAAGACGAACTAACCGCTCAATCATTTCGCTGAACGCCACCTCAATGAATGCTCAAAATAAAAATGAGTGATATAATCAACCTTTGTAAACGAATATACAGTGTCGATTTCTAAAGAGGTGAGCATTGATGGCGGCATTTTTCGGAAGGATTTATTATGGTTGGATTATTGTTTTTATCGGTGCACTTGGAATTTTCTTTTCGGGACCCGGTCAAACGTACTCCAACTCTATTTTCATTGACGCATATATAGAAGATTTCGGCTGGTCTCGCTCACTGGTTTCCAGTGTTTATTCCATTGCAACATTGGTTGCTGGACTCATTATGATTTTCGTCGGTCGGTTCATCGATCGTTTCGGCCAACGTGTCATGATGGTTGTCGTGGGAACTTTATTTGCGATTGCTTGCTTTTGGAATAGTGCCGTTTCGACCATTTGGATGCTTTCAATCGGTTTCTTTGCCATCCGTTTGCTCGGTCAAGGCAGTATGTCGCTCATTCCGAATACACTCGCTGCTCAATGGTTTGTGAAAAAAAGAGGCTTCGCTGTTAGTTTGATGGCACTTGGTAGCTTTATCAGTGCAATGGTCTTTCCGATTATCAATACATGGTTGATTGATACATGGGATTGGCGCTTTGCTTGGCAATTTTGGGGAATTCTATTATTGGTGATTTTCGTACCAGTTGCGTTACTTGGTGTACGTAACAAACCCGAGGATATCGGGCTTGAGCCTGATGGCCCCTTAAAGCAAAAAGAAGAATTAAAACCGATTCTAGGCAGTGCGGTAGTGAAAGAAGCAGAAGAGGACTGGACATTGCAGGAAGCGAAGAAGACACGTGCTTTCTGGGCGATATTAATTTGTGTCGGCATTCCATCAATGATCAACACCGGCATTACCTTTCATATACTATCGATTTTTGGATCGAATGATCTTTCCCCAGGAATCGCTGCGACTGTTTTAAGTTTAATGGCGATGGTAGGTATTCCCATGTCTTTCGTCTCGGGTTTTATTACCGACCGTGTCCAGACCAATTATTTACTTCTAGCCATTTTCATCATTGAATTTATCCTTTTATTAATGCTGCTCATTACGAATAATTTCTTTATGGCAATTCTGTTTGGTATCATATGGGGTACAGCCAACGGGTTGGAACGTATTAGTTTAAATGTTATTTGGCCGAACTATTTCGGTAGAAAATATATCGGAAGCATTAACGGTGTCGGTGTGACGATGACTGTTTTGGGCTCCTCATTAGGACCACTTCCGTTCGGTGTTGGTTTTGATTTATTTCATAGTTACACGCCAGTATTACTCGCTTCATTAATTTTTCCGGTTATAGGTATGGTTTGTGCAATCCTTGCCAAAAAACCGAATAAATCTGAGATTCTAGCAAAATAGCTTGTGAGGTGTTGACGATGAGATGTGAAGAAAAATGTTTTGTCGTAGAAATGGAAGCGAACGGGGAGTCGCAGACGAAGCAGTTAAATGCACGGACGCCTGCAGAAGCTCGAAAAAAGATTCGAAAGCAAACGGGAGAACAGACAAAAATCATTTCTGTTTTGAAAAAATAAAGAACCAGCTCTTCCGCCTATTAAAGGGGAGGGGCTGGTTTTTTAAGTGCGCCCGGCATGGGCTATAACTTGGTGGTGAAAGTCCACTACAGGCTTGGCAGTAGGAACTGTTAGC
>NZ_JAHLZF010000031.1:0-5394 GCF_018967645.1 Allobacillus halotolerans
AACAGCCGTTTTAGAGAAAATTCGGATGAAATAGTGCATTAGAGGGAGCAAAACCCACAATTATCGGTGAAGAACCTTAATTCTTTATTTTTAAAATAAGAAACCCAGTATGGATTTTTAAATAATCCTACACTGGGATTCAATGACTTTGTGTCTTAATCTCTTTAAGATATACTTCATTTTCTAAAGCTTTTATTACCATTTTTTTTAGTTCATCAATAATATTAAAGGTTGCGTTTTCAATATTATTGTAATCTTTTTCATTAATACCCTCTTTTTCAGCACCATGGGCAATATTGTTTCTTTTATTTAATAAGAGGTCTATTTTCCCTTCGTAAGATGAAAAGCTATCATGGGGAAATCCTAACCTAAAAAGGAGCTTCCTAAGCACAATTGGTTTTAAATTAGACTCAGTATCAATTAATTTTTCCGGTATTACAACCTTTTTATTCCAGAGATTATCTACGGCACTTAAGAAATCTACTTGACGAGAGTATTTATGCAATTTTTGATCACCAGGTAAGGAGTTTTTAAAAAATTTATTCTTCTTATCTCTGTTGTCATATGCCTTAAATGCTTCATCAAAAGAAGCAGTGGCTATATATTTATTTACTTTCGAGCTAGAAATTTCTTTTTTGTTGATCTCGTGAATATAAATTAAAAATAATGTTTTACAAAAACCTTCATAGTGTGAATAAAGCATAACAATAAGTGATTTACGATACTTTTCTTTATCGCTTTCTTTTGGGATATTAGGTAATTGATTTTTCAAAAATCGAATTTCATTGTACCTCCACGTTATCTCTTCTTCAATTTGCGCCCGAATATCTAAATTATTCATAATAATCCATCTACTCTTGTTTGAACAAAGCTGATTCTATCATTTAGAGGACGTGAATAATTTTTACCTCCACCGGTAGTCATCTTTCTAAATTCATCATCATTTTTGATATCGAGAAAGATTTCTTTTAACTTCTCAATTATATCACCATCTTCTGGATCTATTCGATTTATTGCATTTTGAATTCCCAATGTAAAAGCTTCATAGTGATAAGTTAGAAATCTTGTTATTAAATTACCGTTCTTATTCATTCCAGAAAAGATTTGGTTATCCAATGTTTTACTTAAAATATCAAATGTCTTTTTAAATAATGCTTCTTCTCTGTCATAATCAAAATTAACAGTTGTATTACTTGGATCCGAAACCTCTTCCATATAATCTGTTAAAAACTCCCCAACATCATGTTTATATTCATCTCTATAATTTTTAAAAGCAAAAAATCTTAACACCAATTCTTGATCATAACGTTGCTCTTTCTTCTCATCAGAAATATTATCTATACATCTTTGAAATGAATTAATCTTACTCATACTTATTATAAATTGATTAAAATCATCATTTAATAATTTTATTGTACTGTTTCTAATTTCTTGTGGTTTAAGATTCTCCCCTCCTGTATTCAATCTCTTAAACATATAATACCTAAGGCGTTGGTCACTCTCTTTTCTTAAAATTTCCACCCGAATAAAATTTCTTTTCAACTTAATAGCCATAGCTTTAGGTAAGTCGTCATATGTATATCCATTTAGTTCTGGCACAATATCACAATCACTTAATTCAAGCTGTTTAAATGTTCCATCGTCATTTTTTCTCATTTCATGCCTACCTCGAAAATGTAAGTATGATGAAATACGTTGCAAACCATCTATTAATTCATATATACCCTCTTCTCGCTCAATGAAGAAAATGGGCGGAACAGGCATTTCAAGAATTAAGGATTCAATAAATCTTGACTGGCTACCTTCAGTCCATCTAAATAACCTTTGATAATCAGGAGATATAACAAGTTCCCCA
Organism: Allobacillus halotolerans; assembly: GCF_018967645.1. Classification (GTDB taxonomy): domain Bacteria; phylum Bacillota; class Bacilli; order Bacillales; family Alkalibacillaceae; genus Allobacillus; species Allobacillus halotolerans. The sequence goes on from NZ_JAHLZF010000031.1 coordinate 1,856, forward strand.
TCCTCATACATATCCATTAATTCATTAAACGATAAATCTAAGCTTTTCGTTCTTATCTTTTCTATTTTTTGATCAACAGCGTTTACTAAATCGATACCAGACAACAAATCAAACACCACCCTAGTTAACTTTTTGAAAAATTAACGCACTTTCGCTTACAGCAGAACTTTTCCTGTATTTTCTTGTATCTTGGTGTATTGAGGCTAAAGTTCTTTTATTTTGATAACTAATTTTGTTTTCCACTCTCCAAGAAAGACTTTCTCCCATCTCAGAGAAAATAGTTGATAGGTCTATTAAAATATCTTTATAATATGAATCTTGAACAACAAGGATACAATAACTTCCACCTTTCATTACACGATTAATTTCTTTTATAGAATTATACATAGAATTAAAGTATTGTAAATAAACTTTATAATAATATGAACGAGATGCTTTTGATTCATGTTCAGCAACTAATTTCAAAAATGTATTAGCGAAGGTTCCCCATTCTTTTTTTATCTCAATAGGTTCTTTTATTATAGTCGGCGTGCCTATCATTTTATTTCTTAATTCAGTCAAATAATTCTCTGAAGAAAAACCCAATATTGCTAGTTCTAAAACAGTAGCAATTGCATAATCTATTCTTGTACAATAGGGTGGCGAGGTAATAATTGCATCTACAGAATTACTTGACAGGGGTAAAGATTCGGATGTATTTACAGATATAATCGCCCTATTTTTCACCTTTTTTTTTGAACTTTCGGTGCCAATAGATGAAACCATTTCAGTCATACTTGTTAGGAATGATTCAAAAACTTCATCTTCATTAATCTTCATTCTTTCACTAGTTAATTTTGGTCTCTTTATCCAGGTAGGATTCGATGATCTAAACGGGAATAATAGTTTCTTAATTGTCTTAAACAAACCTAAGTAATAAAATGCAACTTTACTTGATATACTTTCAAAGTTATATTTTTGTAATTTTCCTTTATCACTTACTAAGTTTTTATTAAGAATAGCCATCTCTAACTTCCTAAATATCAAAACACTGGAAGGGTGTAACCATATACTAAGCGGATCATCATTTGTTCCCTCTATTACACAATTGTGAGATTCATCTATAAGTTCGTGAGCTTCTTCTTCAACATTTTTTAAATACTTGTTGTCAATTCCTTTTGCCTTTGCGACAATTAACATTACAGGATTAATGTCGTACCCAATCGCCCTATATCCTAAGTCCTCAGCAATTTGAGTTGTAGTTCCGCTACCATTCCAAGGATCTAAAATTACTGAATCTAAAGAGAGATTTAAATAGTTTAGTGCATCTTCTACAAATTCCGGTGAATATCCAGCATAGTAATCAAACCAACTTGATTTATTTCTTTTATTACTATTATTTCTCTTAGGATTACTTAGTTTTATACTGCTCATGCGATTTACCCTCATTTCTCAAACACACTTTATAACCATATTAGATGTTTTTGCAAAATTCATCAATAATAAGTTAATAACTTGGTGTTTGAACTGTGTTTGTTATGTTTGATTTTTTATAACTAAACACTTGAATCAATTTCATAAATCTCAGCCCTTACTGGGCAAGGGTTTTAAACATAAAAAAGGATGTACCTCCCCGAAATCTGTATAATAGTACTTGTCCAAACATTCCAAAAGACTGGGGGTACTCCTTATGCCCTTTATTCGACAACCAAGCCTTTTTAGCATTCAAGAACTATACGATATGGAACTACCGAAAAATATGATGCCATCATTTCAGCCATCGATATTAGAATGATTTATCGTGAAGTCATGAAAAAATCCAATTACGGCGCGCCTGAAGAACTGAATTATGCGTCAATGATTATTTCTATTTCCATACGATATGTGGATCGAATACCTACAATCAAAAACGATTATACAAAGATATTGCTTTCAAATTTAATTACAGATTTTTAGTTTCGGATGCCATCCCGTCGGAAGTTTCTTATTCACGCATGCTCACGAATTAGCACAATCAGATGTCTTGGAGAAAGCTCAAAGAAAGCACAACTAGTTGTCATTGCTTTTCTTATCGGTATTCCTTGTAAAGTATTCAGACTTAGTGCCAAACCCTTTAGAAATATCTTCTGTACCAAATCTGGTACCTTCATCTATATTTTGGGTACCAAATCTAGAAGTATTATCGGTGTTATTTGATCCACCACCTAGTTTATCATCCCAACTTCTTTCATCATCTTTCGGCATAACGCTACCCCCTTCCTATATAAACATATTTATACTATAAACAATTGCTGTCATTATAATAGCAGCCATTATTGCATATAGACCTTTCTTATAAATTTCCACTTTCTTATTATTTACTTCATTATTGTGCTTAACTACTCTTTGATAATCAATCATAAGTTCCTTGGCAATTGTCTCAACTTTATCATGTGTATTATTTTCAACGAATCCTTTGATAGCTAATCTTTTATATGTTTGTATAGATATTACTCTGACAAAATAAATAACTGCCAATACTAGAATGACCAATGTTAAAAAAGTAAGGATAATTACTAAAACGATTGGAAATGCCTGACCGATAGAATCAATCTCAGTTTTTTTCAAATCAGGTAACTTCAAACTACTAGATAGGAAGACTAAGAGTGCACCTGCAAAAGCTAGAAAAGTGCCTGTCCGCGCTTCCAAACTTCTTACCCTCTCTGCCTCATATTCATACTCTTTTGTATAACAGACAGCATTAACTCAGCAGATGTATTTTGCAAGAGAAAATCTGATAAAAATGCAAAAGAAATTCGAGAACTTTGCCAGCCCCATTTTTTATGATGGGTAGTTCGATAGAGCGTGTGTAACACGATAACTGTCACCGGTAAAACTTAGTATATGAGCATGGTGAATCACACGATCCACCAATGCAGCTGTCAGTCTTGCATCGACGAAGATGCGATTCCATTGGCTAAATTCCAGATTGGAAGTAATGATAAGGCTCTTCTGCTCGTACCAGTCCGTAACTAGCTGGAACAGTAGCTCAGCTCCATCCTTACTAAACGGAATATAACCCCATTTCATCCAAAATGATGAGGTCCACCTTCTTGAACTTGTTCCTGAACCATTGAAGTTTACCCTCGTTCCAAGCTTTCTCCAATTGATCCACTAAATCGGCTACGCGGTAGAAACGCACTTCATATCCTTTTCGACATGCTTGCCGTCCCAATCCGGTTGCAATATGTGTCTTGCCTGTACCGGGCGAGCCTGTCAGAATGACATTTTCTTTTCGCGAAATGAATCCCAAGCTCTCCAGGTCTCCACGATTGATCTGTGGTGGAAATTTCACCTGGTCACCCCATTGAAAATTGTCTAACTCCTTACCGTTCATAAATCTGGCTTTCTTTATGAGACGTTCACCCTTGGCTGTATCACGAAGGTCGAATTCCTGCTGGAATAAGGCTTCCAGGTATTGACTGGGATTCTCGAAGGGGACTTTTTCATAAATATCTGCCACATAGGCTAGACGCAGCGATTTGCACATTTCTTTTAATCGATCACTCATGGATATTCGC
>NZ_JAHLZF010000031.1:5404-8710 GCF_018967645.1 Allobacillus halotolerans
CGTTGGACACAAGGAATCATACATATTCCAATTCACTTCATATGGATGACTACCAAATTCTGAAGACGGATGACCCTTCGTGGGAAGTAATTCATAAAATCGTTCATCAATCTCATTCATACTATAGGTTACAATCAGTCCCATTAACCATTCAATTCGTTCTTTCTGTATCTCTGGTGATTCGATGTTTACGTAGCTGGCTATCCTTCCAGGTAGGTAAGGGAAATACCTAGAGTGGGATACAGATCGAGGTTTCCTTTTCCACATTCCCAAGATGGATGCCCATGGCAGTTCCCGGGATTTATTCATGTAAGGACGTGGCCCTTCACCTAACACCTCACCGTTTGGTGAGATCACCTTGTAGGAATCCCAATAAGTAATCACATACAATTGGCTATAATGATAACTGTTCGGAATATGAATGGGTTCACTGTCAATGAGGACTTCTCCATATTTATTGGCAGACACCGTTTGCTTGCCGAATACCGGGTAATCATTTTCCGGTAAGGCCAGGCAGTACTTTTTCTCTTCCTCAATAAGATTCTTTATCGGCTCGCCTTTCTTGTAGTGCTTACGTTCATGATCTTTCGTAGATTTCTGGGTGAGCATTTCCTCTAGATGGTCCAAATCCCGAATCACTGGAGAAGGAGTGAAGAAATTGTATCTTACATAGCCAACTTTGTTTTCCACATGGCCTTTTTCATTTCCCTTCCTTGCATTACATGCCAGTGGCTCAAAGCCATAATGACTGGCGAATTTCAGGAAGCCTTCCGTAAATATCGTATCGCCATGTTTTCCTCTTGCCCTTACTACGGCAGCAGGCAAATTATCGATCCGTAGCTTCCGGGGCACACGCCCCAATTGTTTGAATAACATTTTCAAACCTTCGAGGAAGCACTGTTGATTCTCTCCTGGCAAGGGAACAGTAAATCCCGCATTGCTGTAAGGCAGACTCATGATTAAGCAGTGAATATCTTTTGCTTTTCCGTCTTGGATGGCCTCCGTCATCCCAAAGTCAATTTGGGCTTCAGCCGGAGGATGTGTCAACCGGTCGTATTCCTCCTTGAAGGTCTCTCCATCTTCCATTCGTTTTTCACGCCACTCTGCAATATAATTACAAACGGTTCAATATGATCCTGCGAACCCCAGTTCCTTGAGCTGTTCATAGATGTTCTTATTATTACGTCGTAGCTTCTTCTTCAGAGCGTAATCCTCCAACAACCAATCAGAAACAATCTCTCCCCACTTCTCCTCATACATCATTCCACCCTTCTTAGGAATTACTTCCGAAGGGAGATGATCTTCATCAGCATATTTCTTGACCGTTTCCCAACTAAATCCCGTTCTCTCTGATATTTTATTAATCGATAATGATTTCACGTTTCTCAGTTTTTTGATATGATTAATTTCAGGCATTGCCAGCATCCTTTCATTACCTCCACCATTAATTGTTTAGTCACTATTAACGGTAGGTTTTTTTGATTGGGCTGGCAAGCCTTTTTTCTTTGCCTTATGATAATTGCATAGTTCTAAGATTTTCTTTGCAATTCTCTCTACTTTTATTTTGCACTATACAGCAGAAGGATATTCTGTTTCAAAACTATCTAAACCATTATTATTTTCCTCCAATTTATATCCCCCTTATACCTGAAAGTGACAACATTCACCTTGCTCTTGACCAATAGATTAAATGTTTATATCTATACTGGTATCATTAGGATCCCATGTACCTTCGTGTATGTTAAGCCACTGATCTTTTGTCACTTCTAATCTACCGTGTTCTAGTAATGACAACGCATAACCCTTTTTTATTTTATTTTTATTCTTTAATTCATGTATCCCGTGATAACCGTAACCAACAACGTAAATACGATCACCTAGCACTAAATCTTCTGGATACTTCCTTTGGACAACAAGTTTCTCGTCATTATCAAGTGCAAAAATATCTAAATTATCTTTGCATTTAGGACAATACCATTCTAGCTCAACGCTATAATCCAATTCGTCAGTGGTAAATTGTTCATCGCATGAAGAACAATAGTAATACTCCTTCCTAAACATATAACTTAACATGCTTCATTTCTCCTTTATACAATTCTTATTGATATGAAATGAAAAAAATAGGAATTATCTATCATCTACAAATTCTAACATTAATCTTAACATATATATCCAATTCCCATCATACGGAACAATTGCGTCTCTTTTTCTATTTAAAAGGTTCTGTTAAAGTTTAGTGTTATTTTTAATGATGTACACTGAGTCGTTGAATTGTGAGAAGCGAAGGTGGCGCCTTCAGTTCGAAAAGCTCGAGCCGTCTCCGTACACTGCGAGTATTGCAGATGTCAACTTATGCCTTGTGGGTAAAGCGTTCGCCGATAGCGGATTACATTCCACAACGGACTTTACCAAAGCCTAAAACAAAAAACTGGCCCCTCCCTCTGAATCGAGATGAACCAGTTAACCTATTATTCTACGAAGTTCTCAACTCTGAAAGACAATTCCTTGACCCTGTTTTTGTTAAAAATATCAGACCTAGAAAGCCTTAACCGATAAATTAACCAAGATAAACCTTCTTACCAGTTTTAATATGATTCTCAAGATTTTGCTTCGCTCGCTCAAAATCTCCATTTCTTATGGCATCATTAATAGAAACATGAGCTTCAATAGATTGCTTCATCCGTTCTTTTTCTCTCGTAAACACGCGCATACCTAAATGCAATAATCGATCTGTAATGTTGCTGAGAATCCAAACGAAATAATCATTACCATAGATCTCTAAAATCGCTTGATGGTAAGCTAAGTCATATTCCAAAAAACCGCGAACATCATCTTTGTCGGCCATTTCTTTTTGCTTAACAATTAATCCATCCAGTAGTTCAATTTGATCATCCGTGATGAGTTCTTCAATTCGCTCGAATGAAAACATTTCGGTCGCAAGGCGAACATCCATTAAGTCATTTGCTTCTTTCACAGTGATTTCCCGGATATAAATACCACGCTTAGGTGATATAGTCACGAAGTTATCGATATTTTGTAGACGCATGAGCGCTTCTCTCACTGGCGTTCGACTGATCCCCAGCCGATCGACAAGCTCTTGTTCTGAAATTACCGGTCCATCAATTTCACCATGGATGATCATATGTTTAATTTGTTCGTATGCTTGATCTTTTAAGTAGAGTTTTTTTGTCATCAACTAACACCTTTATTCTAGTATTAATTAAATTATAGGTTCTTCACCGATAATTGTGGGTTTTGCTCCCTCTAATGCACTATTTCATCCGAATTTTCTCTAAAACGGCTGTT
>NZ_JAHLZF010000032.1:0-689 GCF_018967645.1 Allobacillus halotolerans
ACAACAGTCTCGAACCAAAGGCTGGAGCCACCATGGCTTCCAAGGTGTACGACCCCGAGCAACGCAAACGCATGATCACTGGGCCTCAGTGGTGGGCTCGCTGCAAGCAAATGAACGTGCTGGACTCCTTCATCAACTACTATGATTCCGAGAAGCACGCCGAGAACGCCGTGATTTTTCTGCATGGTAACGCTGCCTCCAGCTACCTGTGGAGGCACGTCGTGCCTCACATCGAGCCCGTGGCTAGATGCATCATCCCTGATCTGATCGGAATGGGTAAGTCCGGCAAGAGCGGGAATGGCTCATATCGCCTCCTGGATCACTACAAGTACCTCACCGCTTGGTTCGAGCTGCTGAACCTTCCAAAGAAAATCATCTTTGTGGGCCACGACTGGGGGGCTTGTCTGGCCTTTCACTACTCCTACGAGCACCAAGACAAGATCAAGGCCATCGTCCATGCTGAGAGTGTCGTGGACGTGATCGAGTCCTGGGACGAGTGGCCTGACATCGAGGAGGATATCGCCCTGATCAAGAGCGAAGAGGGCGAGAAAATGGTGCTTGAGAATAACTTCTTCGTCGAGACCATGCTCCCAAGCAAGATCATGCGGAAACTGGAGCCTGAGGAGTTCGCTGCCTACCTGGAGCCATTCAAGGAGAAGGGCGAGGTTAGACGGCCTACCCTCTCCTGG
>NZ_JAHLZF010000032.1:700-4752 GCF_018967645.1 Allobacillus halotolerans
GAGATCCCTCTCGTTAAGGGAGGCAAGCCCGACGTCGTCCAGATTGTCCGCAACTACAACGCCTACCTTCGGGCCAGCGACGATCTGCCTAAGATGTTCATCGAGTCCGACCCTGGGTTCTTTTCCAACGCTATTGTCGAGGGAGCTAAGAAGTTCCCTAACACCGAGTTCGTGAAGGTGAAGGGCCTCCACTTCAGCCAGGAGGACGCTCCAGATGAAATGGGTAAGTACATCAAGAGCTTCGTGGAGCGCGTGCTGAAGAACGAGCAGACCGGTGGTGGGAGCGGAGGTGGCGGATCAGGTGGCGGAGGCTCCGGAGGGATTGAACAAGATGGATTGCACGCAGGTTCTCCGGCCGCTTGGGTGGAGAGGCTATTCGGCTATGACTGGGCACAACAGACAATCGGCTGCTCTGATGCCGCCGTGTTCCGGCTGTCAGCGCAGGGGCGCCCGGTTCTTTTTGTCAAGACCGACCTGTCCGGTGCCCTGAATGAACTGCAGGACGAGGCAGCGCGGCTATCGTGGCTGGCCACGACGGGCGTTCCTTGCGCAGCTGTGCTCGACGTTGTCACTGAAGCGGGAAGGGACTGGCTGCTATTGGGCGAAGTGCCGGGGCAGGATCTCCTGTCATCTCACCTTGCTCCTGCCGAGAAAGTATCCATCATGGCTGATGCAATGCGGCGGCTGCATACGCTTGATCCGGCTACCTGCCCATTCGACCACCAAGCGAAACATCGCATCGAGCGAGCACGTACTCGGATGGAAGCCGGTCTTGTCGATCAGGATGATCTGGACGAAGAGCATCAGGGGCTCGCGCCAGCCGAACTGTTCGCCAGGCTCAAGGCGCGCATGCCCGACGGCGAGGATCTCGTCGTGACCCATGGCGATGCCTGCTTGCCGAATATCATGGTGGAAAATGGCCGCTTTTCTGGATTCATCGACTGTGGCCGGCTGGGTGTGGCGGACCGCTATCAGGACATAGCGTTGGCTACCCGTGATATTGCTGAAGAGCTTGGCGGCGAATGGGCTGACCGCTTCCTCGTGCTTTACGGTATCGCCGCTCCCGATTCGCAGCGCATCGCCTTCTATCGCCTTCTTGACGAGTTCTTCTGAGCGGGACTCTGGGGTTCGAAATGACCGACCAAGCGACGCCCAACCTGCCATCACGATGGCCGCAATAAAATATCTTTATTTTCATTACATCTGTGTGTTGGTTTTTTGTGTGAATCGATAGCGATAAGGATCCTCTTTGCGCTTGCGTTTTCCCTTGTCCAGATAGCCCAGTAGCTGACATTCATCCGGGGTCAGCACCGTTTCTGCGGACTGGCTTTCTACGTAATGGTTTCTTAGACGTCAGGTGGCACTTTTCGGGGAAATGTGCGCGGAACCCCTATTTGTTTATTTTTCTAAATACATTCAAATATGTATCCGCTCATGAGACAATAACCCTGATAAATGCTTCAATAATATTGAAAAAGGAAGAGTATGAGTATTCAACATTTCCGTGTCGCCCTTATTCCCTTTTTTGCGGCATTTTGCCTTCCTGTTTTTGCTCACCCAGAAACGCTGGTGAAAGTAAAAGATGCTGAAGATCAGTTGGGTGCACGAGTGGGTTACATCGAACTGGATCTCAACAGCGGTAAGATCCTTGAGAGTTTTCGCCCCGAAGAACGTTTTCCAATGATGAGCACTTTCAAAGTTCTGCTATGTGGCGCGGTATTATCCCGTATTGACGCCGGGCAAGAGCAACTCGGTCGCCGCATACACTATTCTCAGAATGACTTGGTTGAGTACTCACCAGTCACAGAAAAGCATCTTACGGATGGCATGACAGTAAGAGAATTATGCAGTGCTGCCATAACCATGAGTGATAACACTGCGGCCAACTTACTTCTGACAACTATCGGAGGACCGAAGGAGCTAACCGCTTTTTTGCACAACATGGGGGATCATGTAACTCGCCTTGATCGTTGGGAACCGGAGCTGAATGAAGCCATACCAAACGACGAGCGTGACACCACGATGCCTGTAGCAATGGCAACAACGTTGCGCAAACTATTAACTGGCGAACTACTTACTCTAGCTTCCCGGCAACAATTAATAGACTGGATGGAGGCGGATAAAGTTGCAGGACCACTTCTGCGCTCGGCCCTTCCGGCTGGCTGGTTTATTGCTGATAAATCTGGAGCCGGTGAGCGTGGGTCTCGCGGTATCATTGCAGCACTGGGGCCAGATGGTAAGCCCTCCCGTATCGTAGTTATCTACACGACGGGGAGTCAGGCAACTATGGATGAACGAAATAGACAGATCGCTGAGATAGGTGCCTCACTGATTAAGCATTGGTAATTCGAAATGACCGACCAAGCGACGCCCAACCGGTATCAGCTCACTCAAAGGCGGTAATACGGTTATCCACAGAATCAGGGGATAACGCAGGAAAGAACATGTGAGCAAAAGGCCAGCAAAAGGCCAGGAACCGTAAAAAGGCCGCGTTGCTGGCGTTTTTCCATAGGCTCCGCCCCCCTGACGAGCATCACAAAAATCGACGCTCAAGTCAGAGGTGGCGAAACCCGACAGGACTATAAAGATACCAGGCGTTTCCCCCTGGAAGCTCCCTCGTGCGCTCTCCTGTTCCGACCCTGCCGCTTACCGGATACCTGTCCGCCTTTCTCCCTTCGGGAAGCGTGGCGCTTTCTCATAGCTCACGCTGTAGGTATCTCAGTTCGGTGTAGGTCGTTCGCTCCAAGCTGGGCTGTGTGCACGAACCCCCCGTTCAGCCCGACCGCTGCGCCTTATCCGGTAACTATCGTCTTGAGTCCAACCCGGTAAGACACGACTTATCGCCACTGGCAGCAGCCACTGGTAACAGGATTAGCAGAGCGAGGTATGTAGGCGGTGCTACAGAGTTCTTGAAGTGGTGGCCTAACTACGGCTACACTAGAAGGACAGTATTTGGTATCTGCGCTCTGCTGAAGCCAGTTACCTTCGGAAAAAGAGTTGGTAGCTCTTGATCCGGCAAACAAACCACCGCTGGTAGCGGTGGTTTTTTTGTTTGCAAGCAGCAGATTACGCGCAGAAAAAAAGGATTTCAAGAAGATCCTTTGATCTTTTCTACGGGGTCTGACGCTCAGTGGAACGAAAACTCACGTTAAGGGATTTTGGTCATGAGATTATCAAAAAGGATCTTCACCTAGATCCTTTTATAGTCCGGAAATACAGGAACGCACGCTGGATGGCCCTTCGCTGGGATGGTGAAACCATGAAAAATGGCAGCTTCAGTGGATTAAGTGGGGGTAATGTGGCCTGTACCCTCTGGTTGCATAGGTATTCATACGGTTAAAATTTATCAGGCGCGATTGCGGCAGTTTTTCGGGTGGTTTGTTGCCATTTTTACCTGTCTGCTGCCGTGATCGCGCTGAACGCGTTTTAGCGGTGCGTACAATTAAGGGATTATGGTAAATCCACTTACTGTCTGCCCTCGTAGCCATCGAGATAAACCGCAGTACTCCGGCCACGATGCGTCCGGCGTAGAGGATCGAGATCTACCGGGTAGGGGAGGCGCTTTTCCCAAGGCAGTCTGGAGCATGCGCTTTAGCAGCCCCGCTGGGCACTTGGCGCTACACAAGTGGCCTCTGGCCTCGCACACATTCCACATCCACCGGTAGGCGCCAACCGGCTCCGTTCTTTGGTGGCCCCTTCGCGCCACCTTCTACTCCTCCCCTAGTCAGGAAGTTCCCCCCCGCCCCGCAGCTCGCGTCGTGCAGGACGTGACAAATGGAAGTAGCACGTCTCACTAGTCTCGTGCAGATGGACAGCACCGCTGAGCAATGGAAGCGGGTAGGCCTTTGGGGCAGCGGCCAATAGCAGCTTTGCTCCTTCGCTTTCTGGGCTCAGAGGCTGGGAAGGGGTGGGTCCGGGGGCGGGCTCAGGGGCGGGCTCAGGGGCGGGGCGGGCGCCCGAAGGTCCTCCGGAGGCCCGGCATTCTGCACGCTTCAAAAGCGCACGTCTGCCGCGCTGTTCTCCTCTTCCTCATCTCCGGGCCTTTCGACCTG
>NZ_JAHLZF010000033.1:0-452 GCF_018967645.1 Allobacillus halotolerans
TCATTGGAATTGTTAAAGTAGATTTTACAGATTTAGAAGATAACAGACATGTCTATATGAAAGGGCATGTCTACCCTCGCAAAGGTTATGATCCTACAGATGAACGTATCAAAGCTTTAGCTAGTGTTGAAAATAAACGCAACGAACAAATGATTTACATTGTAAATGACAAATTAACCAAAAAAGAACTTGTCGAAATAGCAAGTGTTGCTGGCTTACAAGTTGATGAAAAACAAACAAAAGCTGAAATTATCAATGCTTTTGAGTCACTAGAGTAGGTGGTTATATGACTACGCTAGCTGATGTAAAAAAACGTATTGGTCTTAAAGATGAAAAGCAAGATGAACAATTAGAAGAAATCATAAAAAGTTGTGAAAGCCAGTTGTTATCAATGTTACCTATTGAAGTTGAACAAATACCGGAAAGGTTTAGTTACATGATTAAAGAAGTTG
>NZ_JAHLZF010000033.1:462-3428 GCF_018967645.1 Allobacillus halotolerans
AGTTAAACGCTACAACAGGATTGGTGCTGAAGGTATGACATCAGAAGCGGTTGACGGACGTAGCAATGCGTATGAATTGAACGATTTCAAGGAGTATGAAGCTATTATTGATAATTACTTTAATGCTAGAACGAGAACTAAAAAAGGAAGGGCTGTGTTCTTTTGAGATATGAAGATAGAGTTGTTTTTCAATTAGAACAAGTAGCAACTTACAATCCTAAAACTAGCAAAAAAGAAAACGCACTAATCACTTATGATGCGATACCATGCAATATTAACCCCATTTCTAGAGCAAGAAAGCAACTTGAATTTGGTGATGTAAAAAACGATGTAAGTGTTCTGAGGATAAAAGAATCAATATCTCACCCTGTTAGCCACGTGTTGGTTAATGGCATTCGCTACAAGATAGTTGATACAAGGATATACAGACACGAAACGTCATATTATATCGAAGAGGTCAATTGATGAATATAGATGGATTAGACGCACTGTTAAACCAATTTCATGATATGAAAACCAACATTGATGATGATGTAGATGATATTTTACAGGAAAACGCCAAAGAATATGTAGTACGAGCTAAATTGAAAGCTAGAGAAGTAATGAATAAGGGTTATTGGACTGGTAATTTATCACGCAATATCAGATATAAAAAAACTGGCGATTTGCAATACACTATCACATCGCATGCAGCTTATAGTGGTTTCTTAGAGTTTGGTACTCGATACATGGAGGCAGAACCTTTTATGTGGCCAGTATATGAGGTAATAAGAAAATCAACTGTAGAAGAATTGAAAGCGTTGTTTGAATAGGAGATAAAAGCATGACACCGAACTTACAACTTTATAATAAAGCGTATGAAACGCTACAAGGATATGGATTCCCTGTTATTTCTCGTAAAGAGATGCAACAAGAGATTCCGTATCCTTTTTTTGTAATAAAAATGCCGGAGTCAAATAGAAGTAAGTACACGTTTGATAGTTATTCTGGCGATACGAATTTAGTTATTGATATTTGGAGTGTAAGCGATGATTTAGGACATCATGACGGACTTGTTAAAAGGTGTATCGATGATTTAACACCTAGCGTTAAAACAAACGATTATGACTTTGAAGAAGATGATACTAACATCGCACAGTTAGTCGATGATACTACTAATCAAGAATTGCTACACACATCAGTAACGATATCTTACAAAACATTTTAAAAAACGGAGGAATATTGAATGGCAAATATGAAAAATAGTAATGATCGTATTATTTTATTTAGAAAAGCTGGCGAAAAAGTAGATGCTACTAAAATGCTTTTTTTAACTGAATACGGCTTATCACATGAAGCTGATACAGATACAGAGGATACAATGGACGGTTCTTATAACACTGGTGGTTCTGTTGAGTCAACAATGTCTGGTACTGCTAAAATGTTTTATGGTGACGATTTTGCAGATGAAATTGAAGATGCAGTTGTAGATCGCGTATTGTATGAAGCTTGGGAAGTTGAAAGTAGAATACCAGGCAAAAATGGAGATGCTACTAAATTTAAAGCGAAATATTTCCAAGGTTTCCACAATAAATTTGAATTAAAAGCAGAAGCTAACGGTATTGATGAATATGAATATGAATATGGAGTGAATGGTCGTTTCCAACGTGGATTTGCAACATTGCCTGAGGCTGTAACAAAGAAACTTAAGGCGACTGGATACAGATTCCATGACACTACAAAAGCAGATGCGTTAACTAGCGAAGATTTAACCGCAATTCCACAACCTAAAGTAGATTCATCATCGGTTACACCAGGAGAGGTATAAAAATAGGGCTTAACGCCCTTTTTATTTTTGTTTAAATTAATCATGAATGGAGATTTTAAATTATGAATGTAGAAATTAATGGAAAGTCATTAGAGTTAAGTTTTGGTTTTAAATTTTTAAGAGAAATCGATAACCGATTAGGTTTAAAAGTTGAACAAGCTTCTATCGGTCAAGGTGTATCAATGTTGCCTGTAGGTTTAGAAAGTGGAAATCCTGTTGTGATTGGCGAAGTTTTAATTGCAGCTACATCTCACTTAAAAAAACAAGCAATTACTATTAATAACATTGATGAAGCGCTAGATGAAATCGCAGAAAATATCGGACTAGAAGAATTCGGTTCAGATATTTTAACGGAGTTGGGAAAGCGACCTATGACCCGAAACCTAGTAGAAGTAGTGGAAGCGGAAGAGAAACCAGCGGAAGCGTAATAACTTACGACAGAATCGTTATCACTTGTATGTCAACACTTGGTATTACAGATTTAAATGTTATTGAGCAAATGACATTAACAGAATATAACTATCGAATGTATGCGAAAGAGTATGAAATGCTAACCCAAGAATTCGAACGTTACAAACTTGCGTTTGCTATTCGTGATGCTGCAGCTACTAAAAATGTTGGGACAGAAAATAAACCTAAAGAGGAATATGTTTTTAACAACGCAAACGACGTATTGCCTTATGAAGAAAATATCCAACGGCTTAACGAAGGTAAAGATATAAGATTTAGTAGCGAACGTGATGAATACGAACCACAAAATAATGAATTCTTTAAAGTTATAGCAGAATTTAACAAGCAATAGAAAGAGAGGTGTTAATGTGACGGAATATAAAATTAAAGCGACTATTGAAGCTAGTGTAGCCAAATTCAAAAGGCAAATCGATAGTGCGGTTAAGTCTGTGCAAAGATTTAAACGAGTAGCAGATCAAACTAAAGATGTCGAATTAAATGCTGATGATAAAAAATTACAAAAAACTATCAAAGTTGCTAAAAAGTCTTTAGATGCCTTTAGTAACAAAAAAGTAAAAGCTAAATTAGATGCTAGTATACAAGACTTGCAACAAAAGGTACTAGAATCGAATTTTGAACTAGACAAACTAAACTCTAAAGAAGTTACTCCAGAGATTAAATTACAAAAACAAAAATTGACTAAAGATAT
>NZ_JAHLZF010000033.1:3438-3695 GCF_018967645.1 Allobacillus halotolerans
AGTTATCCGAACTAGAAAAGAAGCGTGTCAATATTGACATCAATGCAGATAACAGTAAATTCAATCGAGTGTTAAAAGTATCTAAAGCTAGTCTTGAAGCATTAAATAGGTCTAAAGCCAAAGCTATTATAGACGTGGACAATGGTGTTGCTAACTCTAAAATAAAACGCACTAAAGAAGAACTTAAAAGTATTCCAAACAAAACTAGATCTCGACTAGATGTAGATACAGGACTTTCTATACCAACTATTTATGCG
>NZ_JAHLZF010000033.1:3705-4498 GCF_018967645.1 Allobacillus halotolerans
CGCATTGCCAAACAAAAAAACAACGAAGGTAGATGTCGATACTAACGGTTTAAAGAAAGCTTATGCCTACATAATAAAAGTAAACGACAATTTCCAAAGACAAATGGGGAATTTAGCTAATATGTTTCGCGTGTTCGGCACTGTAGGTTCTAATATGGTTGGTGGATTACTTACATCATCTTTTAGTATCTTAATACCTGTAATAGCGAGCGTAGTACCTGTAGTATTTGCGCTATTAAACGCTATCAAAGTGTTAACTGGCGGTGTACTTGCTTTAGGTGGTGCTGTAGCAATAGCTGGTGCTGGCTTTGTAGCATTTGGCGCAATGGCTATCAGCGCTATAAAGATGCTTAGTGACGGCACTTTACAAGCTAGCTCAGCAACAAACGAATACAAAAAAGCTTTAGATGGCGTAAAGTCAGCATGGACTGATATTATAAAGCAAAATCAATCCGCTATCTTCACAACTCTTGCAAATGGTTTAAATACTGTTAAAACAGCAATGCAGAGCTTACAACCGTTTTTTAGTGGTATTTCAAGAGGAATGGAAGAGGCGTCTCAAAGTGTACTTAAATGGGCTCAAAATAGCGGTGTAGCATCAAGGTTCTTCAACATGATGAATACAACTGGTGTTTCGGTATTTAACAAGCTATTAAGTGCTGCAGGAGGTTTCGGTGACGGATTAGTCAATGTGTTCACACAATTAGCACCACTGTTTCAATGGTCGGCTGATTGGTTGGATAGATTAGGTCAATCATTCTCTAATTGGGCTAATAGTGCAGCTGGAGAAAAT
>NZ_JAHLZF010000034.1 GCF_018967645.1 Allobacillus halotolerans
CAATTCTTGCTTTTCTCGCTTTGCTCAAAAAGATTTTAAGATTACCTTTGTGACATGGAAGTAAGACGGAACGAAAAGATTACATTCCGCTGTACCCGGTATGAAAAGCTGGCACTTGCGGAGCAGGCAGCCCGATGTAGCATGAGCACATCGGAGTATTGCCGGAGTTTGTCCCTTGGAGGTCGCCCAAGGGAAAGGTACACCGAGGAGGAACGGCAGCTTCTCCGGGACATAGCCCAGTTGAAAGGAACGCTCCAACGGCTGAACAACTACTTCGGTGGTCGCCAGTACCGGGAGGTATTTGAAGAGAATCAGGCACTAATCACCGAACTTAAAAAAATACTTTCACGATGATAGGGAAAGGAAAGAGCATATCGCATGGTACGGCTGCACTGGAGTATGACCTTGCCAAAGAGATAGACGGACAGACAGCAGCCATCGAGATAGCCCGGCATGAACTTTACGGGTGTACGGGTGCGGAAATGGTACAGGAAATGAAACCATACCACGCTGATTTTCCGAACGTAAAAAACAATTGCCTACGTTTCGAGGTCAGTCCTTCGATAGAGGAAAGCGCCACCTTTACGGATGCGGACTGGGCGGAACTTGGTAACGACTTCATGCAGCGCATGGGGCTGGCGAACCACCAGTACATCATCATCCGGCACAGCGGTACGGAGAGCAAAAAAGAACAAGCCCACCTGCATATACTGGCAAACCGGGTTTCCCTTTCCGGGGAACTGTACCGGGATAACTGGATAGGGAAAAAGGCAACGGAAGCCGCCAACGCCATAGCCAAGGAACGGAACTTTGTACAGTCGCAGGACATCGGCAAAGCCAACAAAGCGGAAATCAAGGAAGCCATGGACGACGTATTGAAGAAGATGCAGGGCTTTGACTTGACTAAATTCAAGGAAGAACTTGGTAGGAGAGGTTTTAAAGTTCGGGAAGCCAGGGCAAGCACCGGAAAACTTAACGGCTACTACGTCACAGCCCGAAGCGGTACGGAGTATAAGGCGAGCGAGATAGGGAAAGGCTACACTCTCGCCCATATCGAGCGGACACAAAGCAAACTGAAATATAACTCAATGAACATATCTCATGGAAACAAACTCACATCCGGAAGCGGTAGCTTCCACCGTTAAGCAGGGACAGTACAGCCCCCGGAAAAGAAAAGACACAGCACCAAAGGTTAACCCGCAGCTTGCGATAGAACTGTTTTTTCAAGAAATGGGACGTATTGAAGCCTATACAAAGCGCATAGAGGATGCAACATCCCGAAAGGTACAAATAGACGGGAAAAGCCTCGAAAGTGCCGAAAATCGCCTAAAAAACGTATTGTCGGACTTTGAACGGCAGGGGTACAGAATGAAAAACGGCGGTTATGTGGACAAACGGATTTCGTTCTACTCAATCCTTTGTGCTGTTATCTCCCTATTGTTCGCTTGTTTCATGTGCTATCTTTGGACGGATGCAGCCAAAGACCGGGACAACTACAAGCAGTATTATGAATACTTCCAAGAGCAGGCAAGGGAACAAAAGGGAAACAAATAAACTCTAACTTTACGAATTATGGGAACAACGGAACACGAAGAACCCCGGTTCTTCTTCATACTGAACAAGGGTGCGAAGTCCGGCGGCGAAATCACCCATGCTGTCCTAAACGGTAGTATCGTTTCGAAGCCGGCAGGCTGGGACGCCTTTCATGGGCTTGTACTGGCGAAAGAGAAACTAAGCAGCGAGGAAATACAGCGGCAGATGAAAGAGCTTGGTGTAGAAATGGAAATCGTTCCTCTGATTTGACAAGATTACCCCGGCTGAAATATACCGGGGTAATCTTGTCACTTATCCTTGATTTTCCCTTTAAGGGCGTTTATAATCCACCCTTTTGGATTTGTTTTTGTCCTTGATTTTCCTCTAAGTATGGCGAGTTCTGTCATGATGTCTGGAAGTTCCATTTGTGCTGTTACAAATAAATCCCGGTTGTTTTTGATTTCTTTATCGGAGAACTCCAAAGATGTTTTTAAGTAACTTATCACTTGCCTACCTAAATCCCATGAAAGCCCGGTTTGCTTTTGTAGCTCTTTTTTGTATAGCTCTGCATCACGATGCTCTGGCTTGAATATTGGATAGAAGTTGAAACTTACAATTTTTTTCCCCTCCTTGTTTGCGGACCATTCGAATGTATAAGGACTTAGTTCGTCCAGCTCATTTTTTGCAGGTTCAATTACTTTCCGGACAAAATCGTTTGTCTTTGCGTATTTATCTTGTACTTTAAACATTTCTTTGAGCTGTTCAAGTGGATAGATTAGTTTTGTTTTCTGACCGCTTAAAAGTTCGTAGAACCGCATAGAATATACACTCTTAAACTTCATCGCAGTGGCTAATTCGTATTTGCGAAACCCTTTTGAAAAATCTAAGCAGCAGTCCCATATGTGTGAGTCTATTTGGAATGATACAACAGATGAACGCTTCTTTATCTTTGGCAATGCAATAATAGAAATGCTTATCCATTCTTTTTCATCCTCATAGGTAAAGATTTTCTTTTGTAGAGATAACAGTGCTTGTTTTACACGTGTGTAGTTTTCATCACTTTCTCCATTTAGCAATGAAGCAATAGGCATTGTGATGTGAACGGTATCAAAAAGTGTGTGTTCTATTTTTTTACAATCAGTTGCAAACCTAACTCCTTGGAGTTCACCTTGAGCCATTTCTACAATTCTATAAAGTATGCGCTTCTCATAAACGGAAAAGTCATACTTGGCTGTCGTCATAATATAGCTTTGTATTTGGTCTTTATTGACGACTGTTACACTGTTGTTCTTCTGTTGTTTCGTTTTCATCATCTACACGAAAGGATAAAATACTGTTGGCTTTATCTATGTGAGGAGCGTATATTTCAGAAAATTTTGCGAGGATAGAAATTGCGTTTTTTACCCTTTCAAATTCTTCTTTCTTAAAATGAACTATGATTTTCTTCATCCTTTATTGATTATTAGTATGTTGCGCAAATATAATAAGTAATTACGACTTGTGCAAATGGAAATCGTAGATGATGCAAAATAACATTCAAAAAGTCGTATTTGGAAGAGAAAATAACATTCAAAAAGTCGTAGTAATGTGTTAAATAGCATTCAAAAAGTCGTAGTAATGTGTTAAATGAATTGTGTAAGCGGTTGGATTTCAGCGTGATTTTTAGTTAAAAAAAAAAGCTGATAAGCATATAAACAAGTTATGCTTTATAACAAGTCATTGATTTTTTA
>NZ_JAHLZF010000035.1:0-1799 GCF_018967645.1 Allobacillus halotolerans
AATACAATATGTCACGTTATTCCGCATCTTCTGAAGAAGATGTTCCGAATATATCCTTAGAAAGGAGGTGATCCAGCCGCACCTTCCGATACGGCTACCTTGTTACGACTTCACCCCAATCATTTGTCCCACCTTCGACGGCTAGCTCCTAAAAGGTTACTCCACCGGCTTCGGGTGTTACAAACTCTCGTGGTGTGACGGGCGGTGTGTACAAGACCCGGGAACGTATTCACCGTAGCATGCTGATCTACGATTACTAGCGATTCCAGCTTCATGTAGTCGAGTTGCAGACTACAATCCGAACTGAGAACAACTTTATGGGATTTGCTTGACCTCGCGGTTTCGCTGCCCTTTGTATTGTCCATTGTAGCACGTGTGTAGCCCAAATCATAAGGGGCATGATGATTTGACGTCATCCCCACCTTCCTCCGGTTTGTCACCGGCAGTCAACTTAGAGTGCCCAACTTAATGATGGCAACTAAGCTTAAGGGTTGCGCTCGTTGCGGGACTTAACCCAACATCTCACGACACGAGCTGACGACAACCATGCACCACCTGTCACTTTGTCCCCCGAAGGGGAAGGCTCTATCTCTAGAGTTGTCAAAGGATGTCAAGATTTGGTAAGGTTCTTCGCGTTGCTTCGAATTAAACCACATGCTCCACCGCTTGTGCGGGTCCCCGTCAAT
Organism: Allobacillus halotolerans; assembly: GCF_018967645.1. Lineage (GTDB taxonomy): Bacteria > Bacillota > Bacilli > Bacillales > Alkalibacillaceae > Allobacillus > Allobacillus halotolerans. The sequence continues at coordinate 687 of NZ_JAHLZF010000035.1, forward strand.
TCCTTTGAGTTTCAACCTTGCGGTCGTACTCCCCAGGCGGAGTGCTTAATGCGTTAGCTGCAGCACTAAGGGGCGGAAACCCCCTAACACTTAGCACTCATCGTTTACGGCGTGGACTACCAGGGTATCTAATCCTGTTTGATCCCCACGCTTTCGCACATCAGCGTCAGTTACAGACCAGAAAGTCGCCTTCGCCACTGGTGTTCCTCCATATCTCTGCGCATTTCACCGCTACACATGGAATTCCACTTTCCTCTTCTGCACTCAAGTTTTCCAGTTTCCAATGACCCTCCACGGTTGAGCCGTGGGCTTTCACATCAGACTTAAAAAACCGCCTACGCGCGCTTTACGCCCAATAATTCCGGATAACGCTTGCCACCTACGTATTACCGCGGCTGCTGGCACGTAGTTAGCCGTGGCTTTCTGATTAGGTACCGTCAAGATGTGCACAGTTACTTACACATATGTTCTTCCCTAATAACAGAGTTTTACGATCCGAAGACCTTCATCACTCACGCGGCGTTGCTCCGTCAGGCTTTCGCCCATTGCGGAAGATTCCCTACTGCTGCCTCCCGTAGGAGTCTGGACCGTGTCTCAGTTCCAGTGTGGCCGATCACCCTCTCAGGTCGGCTATGCATCGTTGCCTTGGTAAGCCGTTACCTTACCAACTAGCTAATGCAGCGCGGATCCATCTATAAGTGACAGCAAGACCGTCTTTCACTTTTGAACCATGCGGTTCAAAATATTATCCGGTATTAGCTCCGGTTTCCCGAAGTTATCCCAGTCTTATAGGTAGGTTATCCACGTGTTACTCACCCGTCCGCCGCTAACATCAGAGAAGCAAGCTTCTCGTCCGTTCGCTCGACTTGCATGTATTAGGCACGCCGCCAGCGTTCATCCTGAGCCAGGATCAAACTCTCCATAAAAATTATGATGTTTGATTAGCTCATAAATACTAAATAATGTTTGTAACTTATAGTTACGTTTTTTGGAATTAACGTTGACATATTGTCATTCAGTTTTCAATGTTCATCGTGTAAAAAATAAATGGTGGAGACTAGCGGGATCGAACCGCTGACCTCCTGCGTGCAAAGCAGGCGCTCTCCCAGCTGA
>NZ_JAHLZF010000035.1:1809-2965 GCF_018967645.1 Allobacillus halotolerans
GCATAAAATATGGTGGAGCCTAGCGGGATCGAACCGCTGACCTCCTGCGTGCAAAGCAGGCGCTCTCCCAGCTGAGCTAAGGCCCCATAGGAATATCGGGAAGACAGGATTCGAACCTGCGACCCCTTGGTCCCAAACCAAGTGCTCTACCAAGCTGAGCTACTTCCCGTTATATGGCGCGCCCGAGAGGAGTCGAACCCCTAACCTTCTGATCCGTAGTCAGACACTCTATCCAATTGAGCTACGGGCGCAAAGAAAATCAATGGTGCCGAGGGCCGGACTCGAACCGGCACGGAGGTACACCCTCCGCAGGATTTTAAGTCCTGTGCGTCTGCCCATTCCGCCACCCCGGCACAACTTTTTGCATAATGGAGCGGAAGACGGGATTCGAACCCGCGACCCCCACCTTGGCAAGGTGGTGTTCTACCACTGAACTACTTCCGCGAACAAGATGATGCGGGTGGAGGGAGTCGAACCCCCACGCCCGGAGGCACTAGATCCTAAGTCTAGCGCGTCTGCCAATTCCGCCACACCCGCAAATGGTGAGCCATGGAGGATTCGAACCTCCGACCCTCTGATTAAAAGTCAGATGCTCTACCGACTGAGCTAATGGCTCGGATCATTTGTTCATCATTTTCACCTTGCGGAGAAAATAAGTGGTGCCGGCCAGAGGACTTGAACCCCCAACCTACTGATTACAAGTCAGTTGCTCTACCAGTTGAGCTAGGCCGGCATAAATGGTGGAGGATGCAGGACTTGAACCTGCGACCCCCTGCTTGTAAGGCAGGTGCTCTCCCAGCTGAGCTAATCCTCCATATATACGCCCGGCGGCGTCCTACTCTTGCAGGGGAAAAACCCCAACTACCATCGGCGCTAGAGAGCTTAACTTCTGTGTTCGGAATGGGAACAGGTGTGACCTCTCTGCCATCGCCACCGGACTTGTGTTTCTATTCTTTTTTCAAGGACAAGTTATATTATATTAACCTTAGTTGAAAAATGCAAGGAATTTTTAAAAGAATTTTTCGTAAGTGCTTATCTTTTTACGTAAACCCTACATTTCACGCGCTTAAATCAAGATAAAAGGCATGTACCTTCAAAACTAGATAAGAAGCAATACATCATAAAGTAAGTTAAGTCCTCGACCGATTAGTATCCG
>NZ_JAHLZF010000036.1:0-542 GCF_018967645.1 Allobacillus halotolerans
ACTGTTAGATACGTATACAACAGAAACTTACCTAAATCATTGATTGAAGAATTAAAAGCTTATATTGATTCTGGCGGGAAGATTAGCCAAACAACTTTAATGTCTCTATTCTCGTTCTTCCAAGACCCTGAATTAGAAGTTAAGAAAATCGAAGAAGATGAGAAAGAATCTATTAAAAAAGCTCAAAAAGGTATTTATAAAGACCCTAGAGACATCAATGATGACGAACAAGATGATGATACAAAAGATACTGTTGATAAAAAGGAATGATTGTAATTGCCTAACAAAAACACTCAAGAATATTGGGAAGAACGCGGACGCAAAGCAATCGAGAATGAGTTGAAGCGTGATAAAACTAAAGCTGAAGAAATAGAACGTATATTGAATATGATGATTAAGCGCATTGAAAAAGAAATCAATGCGTTTATTGTTAAGTACGGAGATTTTGCAGGCGTTACATTACAAGAAGCACAAAAGATTATTGATGAGTTCGATGTAAAAGCGTTTCAAGAAGAAGCAAAAAGATTGGTCGAAAACAAGGA
>NZ_JAHLZF010000036.1:552-2790 GCF_018967645.1 Allobacillus halotolerans
AGCGATAGAGCAAATGAAGAATTAAAGAAGTATAACACTAAGATGTATGTATCTAGAGAACAGATATTAAAGATTCAAATAGAATTCTTAATTGCTTATGCAACAGCTCAAACAGAATTATCGATGAGGGAATATTTCGAATCAACAGCTTATCGTGTGTTCAGTGATCAAGCGGGTATTTTAGGTGAAGGTGTACAAGTAGCTAAAGAAGTTATAGATACAATCGTTGATACACAATTTCATGGTGTCGTTTGGTCAGAGCGATTATGGACTAATACCGAAGCAATGAAACAAGAAGTAGAAGAAATAATTGCTAATGTAGTTATTAGAGGTCGACATCCTAATGAATATGTTAAAGATATGCGCAAGCACTTAAATAAATTCGAAGGCACAGCACGACAAAAGACCGCAGCAATTAAATCATTGCTTTATACGGAATCGGCACGTGTTCACGCACAATCAAGCATTGACAGCATGAAAGAAATTTCACCGGAAGGATATTATATGTATATTGCAAAAATCGATAATAGAACAACTAAAGTATGCAAAGGGCTTAATGGAGAAATATTCAAAGTTAAAGACGCTAAAATTGGTGTTAATTTTTATCCTATGCATATCAATTGTCGTTCAGATTGCGCTTTACTACCTAAATCTATGTGGCCGAAAAAACCAAGCAAGAAACGAAAAACAAAATACTTCGGAGGGAAAGTGAAAAGCGGTGATTGATTTAAAAGTAAAGTTTTTTAAAGGCAAGTTAGCTTTGTATGATAGTAAATTAAGTGTTTGGAGGATACTAAAATGAGTAATACTGACAAATACCTTAGAGACATAGCAAGAGAGTTAAAAGGTATACGTAAAGAGTTACAAAAGCGAAACGAAACAGTTATTATTGATGCAAACTTAGACAGCGTAAGGTCGGCAGTATTAGCCGATAAAGAAAAATCGAAATATAATGAACCTCTCTTTTAATAGCTAGCACTTAATTGTGTTGGCTATTTTTTATGTCCAAACCATGCTTATGACAATAAAAGATGCAAGTGTAACAGCCCGAACCATGTATGGCTTAAAACTAATCAAGAGTAAATAAATGAGGTGTAAAAACTATGGATATCCAAGAGAAGTTAAAACTCAAATTACAGTTTTTTGCTGAAGAATCAGATGGAGATAATGGAAAATCAAAAGATAACAACGATGATGAAGGCAAAGACAAACAAGACAAAAAGACTAATTCAGAAGAAGAAATCGAAAAAAGACTACAAGAAGAATATAACAAGCGTCTTAAAGAAGAATTAAGTCGTCGTATGAAGCAGAAAGAAAAAGAGAAACAAGAAGCTGTTGATGAAGCTAAACGATTAGCAAAAATGAACAAAGATCAAATCGCTGAATATGAACGCGAACAAATGGAAAAAGAGCTGGAACAATTACGTTCAGAAAAACAATTAAACGAAATGCGTTCAGAAGCACGAAAAATGTTGAGTGAAGCGGAAGTTGATTCATCAGATGAGGTTGTCAATTTGGTTGTAACTGACACTGCTGAACAAACCAAATCGAACGTTGAAGCTTTTTCTAATGCAGTAAAAAAAGCGGTTAATGAAGCGGTTAAGGTTAACGCTAGACAATCGCCATTGACTGGTGGAGATTCATTTAATCACTCGACTAAAAATAAACCGCAAAACTTAGCTGAAATAGCTAGACAAAAAAGAATTATTAAAAATTAACGGAGGCATTTAAATGGAACAAACACAAAAATTAAAATTAAATTTGCAACATTTTGCAAGTAACAATGTTAAACCACAAGTATTTAACCCTGACAATGTAATGATGCACGAAAAGAAAGATGGCACGTTGTTAAACGACTTTACAACACCTATCTTACAAGAGGTTATGGAAAACTCTAAAATTATGCAATTAGGTAAGTACGAACCAATGGAAGGTACTGAGAAGAAGTTTACTTTTTGGGCTGATAAACCAGGTGCTTACTGGGTAGGTGAAGGTCAAAAAATCGAAACATCTAAAGCTACATGGGTTAATGCTACTATGAGAGCGTTTAAATTAGGGGTTATCTTACCTGTAACAAAAGAATTTTTGAATTACACTTATTCACAATTCTTTGAAGAAATGAAGCCTATGATTGCTGAAGCATTCTATAAAAAGTTTGATGAAGCGGGTATTTTGAATCAAGGTAACAATCCATTCGGTAAATCAATTGCACAATCAATTGAAAAAACTAATAAGGTT
>NZ_JAHLZF010000037.1 GCF_018967645.1 Allobacillus halotolerans
GATAAGCCTGTTATCCCCGGGGTAGCTTTTATCCGTTGAGCGATGGCCCTTCCATGCGGAACCACCGGATCACTAAGTCCGTCTTTCGACCCTGCTCGACTTGTAGGTCTCGCAGTCAAGCTCCCTTATGCCTTTACACTCTATGAATGATTTCCAACCATTCTGAGGGAACCTTTGAGCGCCTCCGTTACCTTTTAGGAGGCGACCGCCCCAGTCAAACTGCCCGCCTGACACTGTCTCCCACCACGATAAGTGGTGCGGGTTAGAAAGCCAACACAGCTAGGGTAGTATCCCACCAGCGCCTCCACGTAAGCTAGCGCTCACGTTTCAAAGGCTCCTACCTATCCTGTACAAGCTGTGCCGAATTTCAATATCAGGCTACAGTAAAGCTCCACGGGGTCTTTCCGTCCTGTCGCGGGTAACCTGCATCTTCACAGGTACTATGATTTCACCGAGTCTCTCGTTGAGACAGTGCCCAAATCGTTACGCCTTTCGTGCGGGTCGGAACTTACCCGACAAGGAATTTCGCTACCTTAGGACCGTTATAGTTACGGCCGCCGTTTACTGGGGCTTCGATTCGTAGCTTCGCAGAAGCTAACCACTCCTCTTAACCTTCCAGCACCGGGCAGGCGTCAGCCCCTATACATCACCTTACGGTTTAGCAGAGACCTGTGTTTTTGATAAACAGTCGCTTGGGCCTATTCACTGCGGCTCTTCTGGGCGTTAACCCTAAAGAGCACCCCTTCTCCCGAAGTTACGGGGTCATTTTGCCGAGTTCCTTAACGAGAGTTCGCTCGCTCACCTTAGAATTCTCATCTTGACTACCTGTGTCGGTTTGCGGTACGGGCACCTATTTTCTATCTAGAGGCTTTTCTCGGCAGTGTGAAATCAACGACTCGAAGACACAATGTCTTCTCCCCATCACAGCTCAGCCTTAACGAGTACCGGATTTGCCTAATACTCAGCCTTACTGCTTAGACGTGCAATCCAATCGCACGCTTCGCCTATCCTACTGCGTCCCCCCATCGATTAAAACGATTATAGGTGGTACAGGAATATCAACCTGTTATCCATCGCCTACGCCTGTCGGCCTCAGCTTAGGACCCGACTAACCCAGAGCGGACGAGCCTTCCTCTGGAAACCTTAGTCAATCGGTGGACGGGATTCTCACCCGTCTTTCGCTACTCACACCGGCATTCTCACTTCTAAGCGCTCCACATGTCCTTACGATCATGCTTCAACGCCCTTAGAACGCTCTCCTACCATTGTCCAAAGGACAATCCACAGCTTCGGTAATATGTTTAGCCCCGGTACATTTTCGGCGCAGTGTCACTCGACTAGTGAGCTATTACGCACTCTTTAAATGATGGCTGCTTCTAAGCCAACATCCTAGTTGTCTGGGCAACGCCACATCCTTTTCCACTTAACATATATTTTGGGACCTTAGCTGGTGGTCTGGGCTGTTTCCCTTTCGAACACGGACCTTATCACCCATGTTCTGACTCCCAAGTTAAATTAATTGGCATTCGGAGTTTGTCTGAATTCGGTAACCCGAGAGGGGCCCCTCGTCCAAACAGTGCTCTACCTCCAATAATCATCACTTGAGGCTAGCCCTAAAGCTATTTCGGAGAGAACCAGCTATCTCCAGGTTCGATTGGAATTTCTCCGCTACCCTCAGTTCATCCGCTCACTTTTCAACGTAAGTCGGTTCGGTCCTCCATTCAGTGTTACCTGAACTTCAACCTGACCAAGGGTAGATCACCTGGTTTCGGGTCTACGACCAAATACTAAACGCCCTATTCAGACTCGCTTTCGCTACGGCTCCACATTTACTGCTTAACCTTGCATCAAATCGTAACTCGCCGGTTCATTCTACAAAAGGCACGCCATCACCCATTAACGGGCTCTGACTACTTGTAAGCACACGGTTTCAGGTTCTATTTCACTCCCCTTCCGGGGTGCTTTTCACCTTTCCCTCACGGTACTGGTTCACTATCGGTCACTAGAGAGTATTTAGCCTTAGGAGATGGTCCTCCCAGATTCCGACGGAATTTCACGTGCTCCGTCGTACTCAGGATCCACTCAAGAGAGACAACATTTTCGACTACAGGATTATTACCTTCTTTGATTCATCTTTCCAGATGATTCGTCTAATGTCGTCCTTTGTAACTCCGTATAGAGTGTCCTACAACCCCAACAAGCAAGCTTGTTGGTTTGGGCTCTTCCCGTTTCGCTCGCCGCTACTAAGGGAATCGAATTTTCTTTCTCTTCCTCCGGGTACTAAGATGTTTCAGTTCTCCGGGTGTGCCTTCTGATATGCTATGTATTCACATATCGATAACATGACATAACTCATGCTGGGTTTCCCCATTCGGAAATCTCTGGATCAAAGCTTACTTACAGCTCCCCAAAGCATATCGTCGTTAGTAACGTCCTTCATCGGCTTCTAGTGCCAAGGCATCCACCGTGCGCCCTTAATAACTTAATCTATGTTTCCATCCTACAGGAAACGCGTTATTAATCTTGTGAGTGTTCTTTCGAACACTAGCGATTATTTCTT
>NZ_JAHLZF010000038.1 GCF_018967645.1 Allobacillus halotolerans
GATGTAATGGTAAAAAAGCAGCAATTACAGCAGGTTATAGTAAGAAAACAGCAGAGTCTTTAGCAAGTCGATTGTTAAGAAATGTTAATGTTTCGGAATATATTAAAGAACGATTAGAACAGATACAAGAAGAGCGTTTAATGAGTATTACAGAAGCTTTAGCGTTATCTGCTTCTATTGCTAGAGGAGAACCTCAAGAGGCTTACAGTAAGAAATATGACCATTTAAACGATGAAGTGGAAAAAGAGGTTACTTACACAATCACACCAACTTTTGAAGAGCGTCAGAGATCTATTGACCACATACTAAAAGTACATGGTGCGTATATCGATAAAAAAGAAATTACTCAGAAGAATATTGAGATTAATATTGGTGAGTACGATGACGAAAGTTAAATTAAACTTTAACAAACCATCTAATGTTTTCAATAGAAACATATTCGAAATACTAACCAATTACGATAACTTCACTGAAGTACATTACGGTGGAGGTTCGAGCGGTAAGTCTCACGGCGTTATACAAAAAGTTGTACTTAAAGCATTGCAAGACTGGAAATATCCTAGGCGTATACTATGGCTTAGAAAAGTCCAATCAACAATTAAAGATAGTTTATTCGAAGATGTCAAAGATTGTTTGATAAACTTCGGTATTTGGGACATGTGCCTTTGGAATAAGACTGATAACAAAGTTGAATTGCCAAACGGCGCAGTTTTTTTGTTTAAAGGATTAGATAACCCAGAGAAAATAAAGTCGATAAAAGGCATATCAGACATAGTCATGGAAGAAGCGTCTGAATTCACACTAAATGATTACACGCAATTAACGTTGCGTTTGAGGGAGCGTAAACACGTGAATAAGCAAATATTTTTGATGTTTAACCCAGTATCTAAACTGAATTGGGTTTATAAGTATTTCTTTGAACATGGTGAACCAATGGAAAATGTCATGATTAGACAATCTAGTTATCGAGATAATAAGTTTCTTGATGAAATGACACGACAAAACTTAGAGTTGTTAGCAAATCGTAATCCAGCATATTACAAAATTTATGCGTTAGGTGAATTTGCTACACTAGACAAATTGGTTTTCCCTAAGTATGAAAAACGTTTAATAAATAAAGATGAGTTAAGACATTTACCTTCTTATTTTGGATTGGACTTTGGCTACGTTAATGATCCTAGTGCTTTTATACATTCTAAAATAGATGTAAAGAAAAAGAAGTTATACATCATTGAAGAGTATGTTAAACAAGGTATGCTGAATGATGAAATAGCTAATGTCATAAAGCAACTTGGTTATGCTAAAGAAGAAATTACAGCAGATAGTGCAGAACAAAAAAGTATAGCTGAATTAAGGAATCTAGGGCTTAAAAGGATTTTACCAACCAAAAAAGGGAAGGGCTCGGTTGTACAAGGGTTACAATTCTTAATGCAATTTGAAATCATTGTTGATGAACGTTGTTTCAAGACTATTGAAGAGTTTGACAACTACACATGGCAAAAGGACAAAGATACAGGTGAATATACCAATGAACCAGTAGATACATACAATCATTGTATCGATTCGTTGCGTTATTCAGTGGAACGATTCTACAGACCGGTTAGAAAACGCACAAATGTCAGTTCGAAAGTTGACACAATAAAATCTCTAGGATTATAGGAGGGAACAAATGTTAAAAGTAAACGAATTTGAAACAGATACAGATCTACGGGGAAACATAAATTACTTATTTAATGATGAAGCCAATGTTGTTTACACATATGACGGGACGGAATCCGATTTATTACAAAACGTTAATGAAGTAAGTAAATGCATTGAACATCACATGGATTACCAACGACCTAGATTGAAAGTGTTAAGTGATTATTACGAAGGTAAAACTAAGAACTTAGTTGAGTTAACACGACGCAAAGAAGAGTACATGGCAGATAACCGTGTAGCGCATGATTACGCATCTTATATTAGCGATTTTATCAACGGCTATTTCTTGGGTAATCCAATTCAATATCAAGATGATGACAAAGATGTATTAGAAGCTATTGAGGCATTCAATGATTTGAATGATGTTGAGTCACACAATAGATCTCTAGGATTAGACTTATCAATTTACGGTAAAGCTTATGAGATAATGATTAGAAACCAAGATGATGAAACGCGTTTATACAAGAGTGATGCAATGAGTACTTTTGTCATATACGACAATACAATTGAACGTAATAGTATCGCAGGCGTTAGATATTTAAGAACTAAACCAATAGACAAGACTGACGAAGATGAAGTGTTTACAGTTGATTTATTTACTTCTCACGGTGTTTATAGATATCTTACCAGTAGAACAAATGGATTGAAGCTCACACCACGTGAAAACGGTTTTGAATCACACTCTTTCGAACGTATGCCTATTACAGAATTTAGCAACAACGAAAGAAGAAAAGGGGATTATGAGAAAGTAATCACTTTAATTGATTTGTATGAT
>NZ_JAHLZF010000039.1 GCF_018967645.1 Allobacillus halotolerans
GTAAGCGTAAAGATAACCACACCTATAATTCCACATCTCACTCCTCCATACTATAACTATCTTGATATGAAGGAGGTTGTTTTGTGGAAGAATCCCATTACGCAATTACAACATCGGACGATGTTGAAGTATACTCAAAAGAATGGTGGATTGAAAAAATTCAGGAATGGAAAGCAAGTGGATTGACGGTAAAGGAATGGTGCGAGCAAGAACAAGTATGCACATATCATCAATTCATTAATCAACGCCGAAATCTTTGCCCGGAAGAAGTTCAAACAAAGGAGCAATCGGTCTCAGGATGGTCAGCGATTGAGATAAATACGAGCGCTTCTATTGAAGTTGAATGTCGAGATGTACGAATGACCATTGAAAAAGGGTTTGATCAAGAACTCCTTCAGGAGCTTTTGGAGGTGATTCGAACATGAAGATCAACCTTAATGGAAAACAACGAATTTTTATTGCCCATGGTGAAACAGATATGCGATTATCGATTGACGGGTTAGCAGCACTGGTCCAAGAATACTTCCAACTCGATCCCTTTTCTTCTGATTTGTTCTTATTTTGTAATCGTGGTCGCGATAAAGTCAAAATACTTCATTGGGAACACAATGGCTTTTGGCTTTACTACCGTCGACTCGAAAATGGTCGTTTTCAATGGCCCGAAGGGCTTGAGGGTGAGACCATGGACATCGACATCAGACAACTTCGATGGTTATTAGAGGGGTTAACTGTAGAAGAGGGAAAAGTTCATCCAAAAATTGACGCAAAAAAAGTTGTATAATCCGCCCATTTTTGTAAGCTTTTATAGTAAAATAGAGGTATGACTAATACAACGAAAACACCTAACCAAACTGAAGAATTATCACAGCGAGTCAAGGAGCTTGAGGAAGTAAACGCTCAACAAAAGGCGACTATAAAGTGGTATGAGGAACAATTTCGACTCATGCAGCAAAAACGTTTTGCCTCCTCGAGTGAAAAGACTCCTGATAACCAAATAGAGCTTCCGCTCTTTAACGAGACGGAAGTCACTGAAGCACCGGAAGTTGAGGAACCAACGGAGGAAGAGATCACGTATACGCGAAAAAAACGTAAACGTACGAGCTCAGACTCTGTCAATCAGCTTCCGGTTGAAGTCGTGACTCATACATTACCTGAAAGCGAACAAATTTGTTCTTGCTGCTCGGGTCCGATTCATGAAATGACAGTAGAGAAACGTAGAGAAATTGAAATAATTCCAGCCTCGGCTTACATAAAAGAGCACCGTCGGTCGGTTTATTCATGTCGCCAATGTGAAAAGAATGAGGTAGAAACACCCATTGCAAAGGCACAAATGCCAGAACCGGTCATCTTTAAAAGTATGGCTTCACCATCCGCTATAGCTCATATTATGACTCAAAAATATGTAGAGGGATTGCCGCTTTATCGCCAAGAAAAACAACTTGAACGGTTAGATTTAACACTGTCACGTCAAACAATGGCGAACTGGATGATTAAAGCAGCCACGAATTGGCTAGAACCTGTCTATGAAAGCCTGAAGGCTTTCTTGCTTACTAGACCGACCATGCATGTAGATGAAACAACCATTCAAGTGTTAAAAGAAAAGGATCGATCAGCTACAAGTAAGTCATATATGTGGCTGTATCGATCAGGTCGAGAAGACCCTTCATGTGTGCTGTTTGATTATCAAACAACCCGTGCGACTAAACACCCGAAGCGCTTCCTGGATGGATATAAAGGCATCCTTCATGTTGATGGCTATAAGGGTTATGATGGGCTTCCTAATGTTCAGTTGTCTGGTTGTTGGGCCCATGCTAGACGAAAGTTTGATGAAGCGACCAAAGCTGGAAACTTTGGTAAATCAAATGGCCCTACGTTATCTGAACAAGGCCTCGCATATATTAATCAATTATATAAAATCGAACGTTCATTGAAGGGTAAACCCCTTGATGACATTCATGAAAATCGGCAAGAGAAAAGTGTTCCAGTTGTCGATGCTTTTTTCGCATGGACAAAAAAACATGTGAACACTGTCGCACCGAAAAGCTTACTAGGGCAGGCTATGAAATACGTCATCAACCAAGAACAAAAATTGCGTCGACCATTTGGAAATGCCCAGTTAGACATCGATAATAACCGAGCTGAACGTAGCATTAAACCATTTGTAATTGGTCGGAAAAATTGGTTGTTCGCCCAAACTTTTAAAGGCGCTCGTGCGAGCGCGGTTATATACAGTGTGATCGAAACAGCTAAAGAAAATAATCTAAAGCCATTTGAATATCTCACATACCTTTTTGAGATATTACCAAATATAAATGAACTAACGAGTGAATCACTCGAACCTCTTCTTCCTTGGTCAGATCAACTACCTGATAAAGTGAAGAATTAAATCAAATATTAGTTTAACTCACAAACCGCACTCAAACTAGAGTGCGGTTTATTTGACGCTTAC
>NZ_JAHLZF010000004.1 GCF_018967645.1 Allobacillus halotolerans
GACCGAATAATCGAACGCGTGCCTGCTTCGGGCGATTAGAGACCTCCTATTCGACCGAATAACAGAACGTGCCTGCGCTTCAGTCGATTTGAGGTTTCATTTCGATGAATTGCATTACGTGAGCGAACTTAAGAAAAGAAAAAACAATAAACCGGCAATCTGCCGGTTTATAATTTGATCTCTCCGATGCGAATTAATTCGACAACGGCTTGAGATCGCCCCTTAACTTGAAGTTTTTGAATCGTATTCGAAATATGATTTCTGACTGTTTTTTCAGAAATAAAAAGCTGTTCTGCTATCTCTTTTGTTGTTCGATCTTGGACCAAAAGCTCAAAAACTTCTCTTTCTCTTTTGGTTAATATATTACTGGCTCGATATTTGTCATTATTCAAGCGGCAACCCCTCCTCTGTGCAAGAAGTGAGCTACTTCTTCATCTGAGGAAATTAACTAGTCACCATACTTTATGAAAAAGGTTGAGTTTCTGTTCGTAATTCTTCTAATCTATGCTTTTGTACACCTAATTAATTTTCGTTTCTTCAATAACCTTTAATTGCTCTTCAGAAAACGGTGTTGACTTACCGGTTTTTGCATTTATTTGAACGACTCGTCCTCTTCCAGTCAGACAAACATCACCATTTTCGTCGGTAGCCATATAATGGATATCCATGGAGCTTCGGCCTAGTTGATGAACCTTGCAATATAACTTAATCGTCTGACCGAAGTACATTTGCTTTAAATAATCACATTGCAAATCACTGACCACTGGAACATTTTCTATAGGACCAGTTAATTCACCAAATATCTTATTTTCTTCGATGAAAGAGGTTCTTGCTTCTTCAAAATAAATAAACGTCGATACATTGTTAACGTGTCCAAACATATCCGTTTCAGAAAAACGAACTTTAATAGGAATATAATAAGAAAACTCTTTCTTCCATTCTTCAAAGTTTGGAATATAGGAAATTTGTTTCATTTTTATTGCACCTCTTTTTAAGATTTACCTAAAATGAATACTCATTCAGTTTTATTAAAAAAATATAATGGTTGAAAAAGGGCCAACAATTATATTGTCAGCCCTTCATTCACCATTAGTTGTGGTAGTCACTTCCGAAGAAGCTCTTGAAAGAATGAATCGTAGCTTCACGGTTTACAGCTGCAATTGAAGTTGTCAAAGGAATTCCTTTTGGACAAACTTTTACGCAGTTTTGTGAGTTTCCACAATCTTGAAGTCCACCTTCTGTTAACAACGCATCCATACGCTCTGCTTTATGCATTTCGCCTGTTGGATGAGCGTTGAATAAACGAACTTGGGACAATGGAGCAGGTCCAATGAAATCATTGCGATCATTCACATTTGGACAAGCCTCTAAGCAAACACCACAAGTCATACATTTTGATAATTCATATGCCCACTGACGCTTACTTTCAGCCATTCGTGGCCCAGGTCCTAAATCATATGTGCCATCGATCGGTACCCATGCTTTCACCTTTTTCAAAGAGTCAAACATACGGCTACGGTCGACTGCTAAGTCACGAACAACAGGGAATGTCGTCATCGGTTCCAATTTGATCGGTTGCTCCAATTGATCGACAAGAGCTGTACAAGATTGCTGCGGTGTTCCGTTAATGACCATTGAACAAGCACCACAAACCTCTTCTAAACAACCCATTTCCCAAAATACAGGTGTTGTTTTTTCACCTTTTGCGTTCACAGGGTTTCTTCTGATTTCCATTAATGCAGAAATCACGTTCATATTTTCACGATATGGAATTTCGAATTCCTCATCATACGGCTTACCATCTGGATCATCTTGACGTGTAATGATAAATTTTATCATTTTGTTATCTTCCGCCATTTTGAATTACCCCCTCTTCCATTTTGTAGTCCGTTCAACCTTACGTTGCAGAGTAGTCACGCTTACGTGGCTTAATATATGAAACATCTACTTCTTCATAAGAAAATTCTGGGGCATTTGTTTCTGGATTATAAGTAGCTTTAGTCGTTTTCAACCATTCTTCGTCATTACGATCAGGGAATTCTGGTTTATAATGAGCTCCACGACTTTCGTTACGGTTATACGCTCCAATAGTGATTACACGTGCTAATTGTAACATATGATCCAACTGACGAATAAACATTGCTGTTTGGTTGCTCCAACGGCTCGTATCATTAATGTTAATGTTTTTGGCACGCTCCATCAACTCTTGAATCTTCTCATCCGTTTTAAGTAGTTTGTCATTCTCACGAACAACGGTAACATTTGCCGTCATCCACTCACCAAGTTCACGGTGAATATCATACGCATTTTCTGTACCCGTTGTCATATTCATGATCTCTTCAAAGTAATCTTGCTCTTCTTTCAACTTCTCATCAAACAACTGAGTGCTCTGCTCTGCTGCCAAGGAATCCAAACCATTGATGTAATCAACAGCATTTGGTCCAGCAACCATACCTCCATAGATACAAGAAAGTAAGGAGTTTGCACCTAGACGGTTTGCACCGTGAATTGTAAAGTCACATTCACCAGCTGCAAAAACACCAGGGATATTCGTCATTTGATCATCGTTGACCCATAGTCCGCCCATTGAATAGTGAACAGCAGGGAAAATTTTCATTGGTACCTTACGAGGATCTTCACCAACGAATTTTTCATAAATTTCAATGATTCCACCTAATTTAACATCTAGCTCTTTCGGATCTTTATGTGATAAATCAAGGTAAACCATGTTTTCGCCATTGATACCAAGCTTTTGGTTCACGCACACGTCAAAAATTTCACGTGTCGCAATATCACGTGGAACCAAGTTACCATAGGCTGGGTATTTCTCTTCTAGGAAATACCATGGTTTTCCGTCTTTATATGTCCATACACGACCACCTTCACCACGAGCTGATTCACTCATTAAGCGAAGCTTGTCATCTCCTGGAATAGCTGTAGGGTGAATTTGGATAAACTCACCGTTCGCATAGTGTGCACCATGTAAGTATAAGCTAGTTGCGGCTGAACCTGTGTTAATGACAGAGTTTGTGGATTTACCAAAGATAATTCCAGGTCCACCTGTTGCCATAATGGTTGCATCCGCTTTGAAAACTTTTATTTCGTGGGACTGTATATTTTGAGCGACAATTCCTCTTGAAACACCATTCTCATCAATAACAGGTGATAAGAAGTCCCATCCTTCATATTTTGTCACGAGTCCGTTGACTTCGTGACGACGAACTTGTTCGTCTAATGCGTACATTAATTGTTGACCTGTCGTTGCTCCGGCATAAGCTGTACGGTGGTGTTGTGTTCCTCCGAAACGACGGAAATCCAACAAACCTTCTGGCGTACGGTTAAACATAACACCCATGCGGTCCATCATATGTATGATGCTTGGTGCTGCGTCACACATATCTTTAACCGGTTTTTGGTTTGCCAAGAAGTCCCCACCATAAACTGTATCATCAAAGTGAATAGCAGGAGAATCCCCTTCACCTTTCGTATCTACTGCACCGTTGATACCGCCTTGCGCACAAACAGAGTGGGAGCGTTTTACTGGAACAAGCGAGATCAAATCGACATGAACGCCTGCTTCAGCAGCTTTAATTGTAGCCATCAAGCCAGCTAAACCACCGCCAACAATAACGATATTTTTATTACTCATTGTATTTGTTTCACTCCCTTATTATTGAACAGTTTCACGTGTTATGAAGCAAATGCGATTAATGACGCAATTCCCATATAACCAAAAACGACAAATACGACAAGAACGACGTATGTCATAATCTTTTGGGATCTTGGTGTAATGATCAGTCCCCAAGTAACGAAGAAAGACCATAGTCCATTCGCAAAGTGGAATACTGCGGAAAGAACACCAATCACATAGAACCAGAACATGAACGGTGATGAAAGAATGCTTGCCATCATATCAAAGTTCACTTCTGTTCCATAAATTGCGTTTGCCAAACGTGTTTCCCAAACGTGCCATCCGATAAAAATAAGTGTAATGATTCCTGTAAGACGTTGTAGCATGAACATCCAATTTCGGAACCATCCATACCTTCCTAGATTCATCTCAGATACCAAAGCGATATACACCCCATAAATTCCGTGGAAAAGAATCGGGATATAAATCAACCCAAATTCCAAGACGATCCGAAGTGGCAAATTTTCCATAAAACCAGCAGCTGTATTAAAGGCTTCTTCACTATACGTGGAAAAGTGGTTGACTACCAAGTGCTGCATCAAAAATAAGCCAATTGGAATGACACCTAGCAATGAATGCAATCTACGCAAATTATATTCGCGTTTTTCCTGATCCGCCATGTGTTACCCCCCTCATCTGATGAAAAATTGTTTTGAAAGAGTTTTCATACGACTCCCTATTAAAGTTACATGACAAGTTCAATTGTACTTCTAGGATGAAAAAGCGTCAAGAAAACTTGTCATAATTTTGACATGCTCCGACAAGTTAATTGTTCTCTTCTTCCAATTCCAATTCCATATTCTCTTGCTGAATATAATAATGACGGATATTTTCAGCAATATGGTCGGGGATTCCAAGTTTTGTGAATGCTTCTTTTTCAGCTTGTTTAATTTTTTCAATGGAACCAAAGTGTTGTAACAACATCCGTTTTCTTTTTGGTCCAACTCCTTCAATTTCGTCTAAGCTAGACTGAGTCGCTGATTTTCCTCGCAAATTACGGTGAAACGTAATCGCAAAACGGTGAACTTCATCTTGAATCCGTTGAATCAAATAAAACGGTTGCTCATTTCGTTTGAGGGGTACCGGTTCAGGCGGATTGCCATAAAGCAATTCACTCGTTTTATGTTTCTCATTTTTAGCGATCCCACATAAAGGAATGCTCAAGCCCAACTCATCTTCGAGGACGTCTAATGCTGCTGACATCTGACCTTTACCGCCGTCCACTAAAATTAGATCCGGAAGCGGCAATTTATCTTTAAGTACTCGTGTATACCTTCTCCGAATGACTTCACGCATTGTCTCATAGTCGTCTGGTTTTTCGACCGTTTTCACTTTGTATTTACGATAATCACTTTTTTTCGGTCGTCCATCTATGAACGTAACCATCGCAGATACAGGGTCTGTCCCTTGAATATTGGAGTTGTCGAATGCCTCAATCCTATGAGGAGTTTCAATATTCAAGTATTCACCTAGTTCTTCGACAGCTTTAATCGTTCGGTTTTCATCTTGTTCGATTAAAGAAAATTTCTCTTGTAATGCAATTTGTGCGTTTTCCATCGCCAAGTCAGCTAGCTTTTTCTTTTGCCCTCTAAATGGCGTCTTTGCTCGAACATCTAAATATTCACCAATCAAGTCGGCATCTGTACCGATTGGAAGATAAATTTCTTTCGGTTTAATATGATTTGAATGTGAGTAAAAACGTGCGATATAGCTTGTAAATGCTTCATCTGGATCCGTATAAAACGGAAACAATGAAACATCACGTTCGATTAACTTTCCTTGACGAATGAAGAATACTTGAATGCACATCCAACCTTTATCATATGCATAACCAAAAACATCTCTTTCCGTTAAATCCCCCAATTGCATCGTCTGTTTTTCCATGACAGATTCAATATGGTCAATTAAATCACGATATTCTTTCGCTTTTTCAAAATCTAGGTTTTCGGAAAAGGTATGCATTTTATCTTTCAGTTCTTGCTTAATTTCTTTATGGCCACCATTTAAGAAGGTCGTTATTTTTTGTACAATTTCTTGGTTTGTTTCCTGGCTGACCGGAAATTCACAAGGTCCTAAACATTGGTTGATGTGATAATACAAGCAAACCTTCTTCGGCATTACATTACACTTACGGAGTGGATAAAGCCGATCTAGAAGTTTTTTGGTCTCTCTTGCTGCATAAACGTTCGTGTAGGGACCAAAATACTTACCTTTATCCTTCTTCACTTTTCTCGTAACGATTAATCGAGGGTGTTGTTCATTTGTAATTTTTAAAAATGGATACGACTTATCATCTTTTAGCATGACGTTATACTTCGGGTCATACTTTTTTACTAAGTTCATCTCTAGAATCAAAGCTTCCATTTCAGAAGATGTAACGATATATTCAAAGTCGACGATTTCATTTACAAGCCGCTGGGTCTTCAAATCATGTGCTCCGGTAAAATACGAGCGCACACGATTTTTAAGTAGTTTGGATTTCCCTACGTAAATGACTTCATCTTTATTGTTTTTCATTAAGTAGCAGCCCGGCTTATCTGGAAGGACGGCTAACTTTTCTTGAATATTTTTATGCATATATGTACACCTCGATCAGTTTCTTTGTTCCTAGAGGAAGCATGTTAAAAAAGGCAAGAGCTAACTCAATGAGTCAGCCCTTACCCTATGATTTATGCATTTTTTGTAACGAATTCTTTTAAAGCATCTTTTGGTTGGTAACCATGTGCTTGGTCTACTTGCTCACCATTTTTAAATAGGATCAATGTTGGAATACTCATGACTCCAAATTTTTGAGCTGTTTCTTGGTTTTCATCCACATCAAGTTTGACGATTTTGACGTCGTCTCCCATTTCAGAATCCAATTCTTCCAATACAGGAGCGATCATTTTACATGGACCACACCAAGTAGCCCAAAAGTCAACAAGCACAGTACCTTCAGATACTTCTTCGTTAAATGTTTGATCAGTTGCATTTACGATAGCCATTTTCTATTCCTCCTCACATTTCAAATTCAAACTAAGTATATCATGGTGTTATTCATTACTTCCAATACTTTGTTTATAAGTCGTCAATGCGCATGGATACACGGTTCATGTGATTGTTAATATTGAGAATGAGTAAATGAAATCAAGTTATTAGAGTAGCCTGAGCAATCGAGCGGTTGGAACACTTTGTCGGGCGGTTGGACCCTTTTGTCGGGTGGCTGGAACTCTTTGTCGGGCGGTTGGACCCTTTTGTCGAGCGGCTCGAACACTTTGTCGGGTGGTTGGAACTCTTTGTCGGACGGCTGGAGTGTACGTTGCGACAAAGAATCGTTTTATCCATCAAAAAACCGACTATATTCCCAATAGGAAATAGCCGGTTTTGACTTTATTTGATATTAACCTTTTAACGCTTTGATCTCTTCTGTCAATGCTGGTACAACTTCGAATAAATCTCCGACAATACCATAATCAGCTACGTTAAAGATATTTGCTTCAGGGTCTTTGTTGATTGCAACAATGACTTTTGAGTTAGACATACCTGCTAAGTGTTGGATTGCACCTGAGATACCGACTGCAATATATAAATCAGGTGTTACGACCTTACCAGTTTGTCCGATTTGCAATGAATAGTCACAGTAGCCAGCGTCTGCAGCTCCGCGGGAAGCACCTACTGCTCCGCCTAGCGCATCTGCTAGTTCATATAATGGATCGAATCCTTCTGCGCTTTTCACTCCACGTCCACCTGCAACGATAATATTCGCTTCTGACAAGTCAACACCTTCAGAAGCTTTACGGATGACTTCTTGAATGACTGTGCGAAGGTTTTGAACATCAACTTCGACTTTTTGAACATCTCCTGAGCGTGATTCATCTTTTTCGGGTGGTGCAATGTTATTTGGACGAATGGTAATGAATGTCTTACCATTTGTAATGACTTTCTTTTCGAACGCTTTACCTGAATAAATTGGTCGAATGAATTTTACATCATCGCCACTTCCTTCGATTTGCGTGACGTCAGAAATTAATCCACTGTCCAATTTACTTGCGATTCTTGGTGACAAGTCTTTCCCTTCAGATGTGTGTCCCATAACAATGCCGTCTGGATCTTCTTGCTCAATGACAGCCATTGCAGCTTGGACATATCCATCAGAAGTATAATTTTTCAAGTTTTCATGCTGGACGACAACCGCTCGGTCCGCACCGTATTGAATTAATTCTTGTCCAAGAGATTCAAGATCTCCATCGCCTAAAACAGCTGCTACAACTTCACCATTTTCATCAATTTGGCGGGCTGCCGCAATATTTTCAAACGATACGTTACGCAACTCTCCATCTCGCACTTCACTAATTACTAAAAATTTCCCCATTGCTATTCTCCTTTCTGCACCTGTTGATTAAAGTACTTTTGCTTCCGTTTTTAATAGAGATACAAGTTCTTTCACTTGTTCGTCTGTTTCTCCTTCTAACACTTTTCCTGCTTCTTTTTCAGGTGGAAGGAAAACTTCGACCGTTTCAGTTGACGCCTCAACATCATCTTCATCTAAGTCAAGGTCATCGATTTCAAGTTCTTCTAATGGTTTTTTCTTCGCTTTCATAATTCCCGGTAAGGATGGGTAACGTGGTTCGTTCAACCCTTGTTGGCAAGTAACTAGTAAAGGTAGAGAAGTTTCTACTTTTTCAACGTCACCTTCTACGTCCTTATCAATTTTTACAGTATCTCCATCGATTTCAAGAGATGTAATGGTTGTGACATACGGAATATCCAACTTAGCAGCCAATCGTGGACCTACTTGGCCACTGGCTTCATCAATTGCAACGTTACCAGCTAAAATCAGATCAACTTCTTTGTCTTCGAAGTAAGCTTCCAGAATTTTTGTAGTTGTAACTTGGTCGCCCTCTTCAACATCATCTTCTGTATTAATAAGAACAGCTTTGTCTGCTCCCATGGCTAGCGCCGTACGTAATTGTGACTCCGACTCTTCGTCACCGATCGTTACGACGGTCACTTCACCACCGTGCTCATCACGGACTTTAATCGCTTCTTCAATGGCATATTCATCATATGGGTTAATGATGAACTCAGCACCATCTGTTTCGATTTTTCCATCACTGATTTGAATCTTCTCTTCTGTGTCAAATGTTTTTTTCATCAGAACATAAATGTTCATTGGATTACCTCCTTCATTCTACTGGTCTTTAAAATTCGGTTTTCTTTTTTCGATGAATGCTTGAATGCCTTCCTTTGCATCCTCATTACCAAACACCTTGCCAAACTCCTCTGCTTCTCGTTTGACGCCTTCTTTAAACTGAGAGGTTTGACTGAATGGGATTAACTTCATAACCGCATTGATTGAAGGCCCGCTTTTTGCTGCGAATTTTTTCGCTAGATTCATAGAAAACTCTTCTAATGAATCTTCATCCACTGCATGATTTGCAAGACCTAATGCTGCAGCTTCCTCACCAGAGATTGGTTCTCCAGTCAAAATCATTTCATAAGCTTTTGCCATCCCCACATGCTGTGGCAAACGTTGTGTCCCTGCAAAGCCTGGGATAATGCCTAGTGTCAGTTCTGGCAAACCGAGTTTGGCACTTTTGGTAACAATTCGAACATGACAAGACATCGCCAGTTCGAGCCCGCCACCTAAGGCAGCACCATGAATGGATGCAATGACCGGAACTTTAAATTTTTCAATTCTCCGGAATAAGTTTTGTCCTTGACTGGCAAGATCTTCGTAATCGTCGGCACTTTGTAAGGATGTGAATTCTTTAATATCTGCTCCGGCTGAGAAAAACTTTCCTTCTCCTTGAATCACCACCGCTTTGATGGTGGAGTCATTTTCGACGTCATCCAGCGCAGTTGCTAAATCTTTTAAAATCTGTGACGATAATGCATTTGCTGGTGGACTTTGAATGGTAACGGTTGCAATGTTTTCTTTTTTCGTTAAAGAGAGTGCATCCATTTACTCAACCCCTTTACGTATGTTTTTTTAAGCCGTTGGAAATTAGAAAATGTACATCCTTTGCCTGTTGATTTAAATCGTAGCGTTGATCCTGCATCACCCAGTTGGTCACTACCTCATCAAGCATACCAAAAATCATCTGACGAACCAACTTAATATTCAGATGATTGTGGAAGGTTTTTTCTTCCATCCCACTTTGGATGATTGAATCAATAATGTGCAAATAACCTTTTAGCACATCATTGATTTGTGCACGCAGTCGTTTATCGGACTGTCTCAATTCTAATTGTGTAACGACAGCCAGGTGAGGATCTTCCGAAAGCTGGCGAAAATGAGTATCGATTAACGCAAAAAGTTTTTCATCTGCCTTATCAACATTTTCAGTTGCCTTCCGGATTCGCTCGATAAAGTTACCCATTTTATTCTGAAACAATGAAACAAGAAGATCTTCTTTGTTCTTAAAATAAAGATAGATCGTCCCATCGGCTACGCCAGCTTTTTTGGCGATTTTTGATACTTGGGAGCGGTGGAAGCCATTTTCTGCAATGACTTCCACCGCAGCATCTAGTATTTGATTGTATTTTGGTTTTTCTTTCTTCATAGTTTTGACTCCCTAAAAATGAATGAATGGTCATTCACCTTTTATCATATAAATAAATTGCATGGCTGTCAACTACAAGCAAGCATAGATTTAAAATAAATTAATTCGATTTTTCTTTCTCCTCATCGACCAGCTTACGGCGCAAAATCTTTCCAACAGCTGTCTTAGGTAGTTCTGTCCGGAATTCGTATAACCTCGGGACTTTAAAAGCTGCAAGGTTTTCTCGACAGTAGGTGTTCAATTCCTTCTCTGTTACATCATAACCATCTTTCAACACAATATAAGCTTTGACGGTTTCGCCACGGTAAGGATCTGGTACTCCTGCAACCACTGCCTCTTGAATGGCCTCATGCTCATAAAGGACTTCTTCCACTTCTCTTGGATATATATTGAATCCACCGGCAATAATCATATCTTTTTTCCGGTCAACGACATAGAAATAACCGTCTTCATCCATTTTACCCATATCACCGGTAAGGAGCCACCCATCTTTTAATGTCTTGGCTGTATCCTCTTCCCTGTTCCAATATCCCTTCATGACTTGTGGTCCTTTTACGGCAATTTCACCTACTTCTCCCACTGGCATTTCTTCCATCGATTCTGCGTCCACAATTTTGGCATCTGTATCAGGCCATGGTAATCCAATTGTGCCGGAGCGTCTTTCCTCCCAAACTAAATTTGCATGTGTGACAGGCGACGTTTCTGTTAAACCATACCCTTCAACTAACCTACCACCAGTAACCTCTTCGAATCGTTGCTGAACTTCACTTGGCAGTGGTGCAGAACCACTGATACATGCTTCAACAGAAGATAGGTCATATTTGGTGAGCTTCGGATGATTCAGCAAGCCAATATAAATCGTCGGTGCGCCTGGAAACATTGTTGGTCGCTGTTTATGAATAGCTTTCAAAACGGTATCGACATCAAACTTCGGAATAAGAATCATTTTTTGCGCCTGCATAATTGTCAAGTTCATCACCGTTGTCATCCCATACACATGGAAGAACGGCAAAATACCGAGTATAACTTCTTTTGCATACTCTGTTTTGTATAACCAGTTTGAACACATTTGTGTATTGGAAACTAAATTATAATGCGTCAGCATAACGCCTTTAGGATAGCCTGTCGTTCCACCAGTATATTGCAGTAAAGCCACATCTTCTTCTGGATCGACTTCTACCGGTGTATAATCCGTTGATGCCTCTTCCATTACCTTCGTCCATACATGTGTATCGCCAGAATGCTCAGGTTTAACCACCATATTGTATTCACGTTTTTGAATGAACGGATAAATTAAGTTTTTCGGAAATGGTAAATAATCCTTGATACCGGTTACAATAATATGCTCGAGATCCGTTTCCGGTTTCACAGTCGACGCTCTTGGTAACAAGATATCTAAGCAAACGATAAATTTCGCACCGGAATCCTTCATTTGGTATTCCAACTCGCGCTCCGTGTATAAAGGATTCGTTTGCACGACAATTCCTCCACCGAGCATCGCCCCATAATAAGCAATAACTGATTGTGGTGTATTGGGCAGCATGATAGCTACTCGATCACCTTTCTCCAAACCCAATGATTGTAAGTACGACGCGAATTTTTTTGCTGAATCAGAGATTTGTTGAAACGTTAATTCAGTCCCCATAAAATGGACTGCTTCTTTATCCGGAAAACGACTTGCTGATTCTTCAAGAAACTCATGAAGCGGTCTTTTGTCATATTCCATCGTTTGTGAAACTTCTTCCGGGTAATGCTTAAACCATGGTTTCACTACGTCAACCCCCATTAATAATTCCTCCTTCTTTTCAACTTACCTTTATTATATACATTATTTCGGAAAAATTAAAATAGAATTGTAAATTATCTGAAATTAAATAACCCCCACCTAACGTGCTATTTTTGAGGAAGGAGTCTCCTGTCAATTGAAAATAAATTCTTAAAAATTAATTCCTCACACTGAATTTTATGGTAATGTAAGAATAAGAAAACTCTGGAAATAGATATTTTCATGTAAATGGAGGGATCGTTATGTGGGTAATATTGGGAGCTATTGCGATCGTTGCTATGTTTATAAACCTTTATATGTATAAAGTATGAAAGGATTATAAGCTTGCTATGGCGATCGGACTATCATTTACAGCATTAACTCTATGTGCAGAATATCGTCTTGTATCTCGATGGGTAAAGGCGGAAGATTGGGCCGCTTTATCAGATGTCGTACCAGGTATGGAAAAAGCATTATGGTTTTTGACCATTGCTTCAATCTTTCTCAATATTATACCTATACTTCAGGAACATTTTAAAAAATGACGCCCATTACCTGGACGTCATTGATTGGTTAATTCATCACCATAAATACAACTCCAACAATCATAAACAAAACCGCTACGACTACTAACACTTTTGCTAATGTTTCCATGTCTAAACTCCTTGTTGATCTATTTAAGCGAAAGGATTGTCACACCACTTCCACCTTCATTTGGATGACCTAAATGATAACTGTTGATTGACCGATGTTTTCGGGCAAATGCATGGACACCCTTCATTAACGCACCGGTTCCTTTTCCATGAATGATTGATACTTGATGATATCCGGCCAGCAGGGCATCGTCAAGGTATTTTTCCAGCCGATGTAGGGCATCCTCGTATCTTTCACCTCTTAAATCCAACTCTGTCTTCACGTGACTCTGTCTACCGCGAACAGTTGCCATCGGCGTCGTCTTTTTCTCTTTTTCTTTTCGTTTGATCAGCTGTAATTGTTTTTTTGGTACTTTCATTTTCATGATCCCAAGCTGAACTTCATACTCATTGTCATTCAATTGAGAAACAATTTGACCTTTTTGATTGAATGAAGCGACGTGCACTTCATCACCTGGTTCAAACTCATCTGGTTGATTTGTTGTCTCAATCTGTTGTTTTTGATTGGTATCTTGCAAAGCTTCTTTTTGATCAGAAATCTTCTTCCTGGCATCAATTAATTGGTGTTCTTTGATCTCTGCTGAACTCTTCATTTGACGAAGCTCTTGTAAAATAGTCTCTGCTTCCTGCTCTGCCTGATCAACGATCTTCTGAGCTTTTTTCTTAGCCGCTTCCTGGTAATCTTCTTTCTTTGCTAAGTAACGGTCATATTCTCGTTTCAACTCTTCACGTATTCCCTCGGATTCTTGTAAAATTTCTTCCGCTTCTTCAAAGTCTTTCTCTGCTTGTTTTCTGGACGTCTCTAACGAGGCGATCATATTTTCTACAGAACGACTATCTTCATGAATCATCGTTTTCGCTTGATCGATAATTTCTGACTTCAAACCGATTCTTCCAGAAATCTCAAAAGCATTACTTCGACCCGGTACACCGATCAGTAGTCGATAGGTTGGTTGTAGGGTCTCCACATCAAATTCAACGGAAGCATTGATGACTTGCTCCCGATTGTACCCATATGCTTTTAGTTCAGGATAATGCGTTGTCGCAATGACTCTGGCGTTTCGATTCACGACATAGTCCAAAATGGACATCGCAAGGCCTGCTCCTTCTTGTGGGTCTGTACCTGCACCAAGTTCATCAAACAGGACCAACGAGTTGGAATTGAATCGTTCAATAATGGATGCGATATTCGTCATGTGACTGGAAAAGGTACTTAAATTCTGTTCGATTGATTGCTCGTCACCTATATCTGCAAATACATGATCAAATACAGCAAGCTGGCACCCATCAAGAGCGGGGACTTGCAAACCAGATTGTGCCATTAATGTACATAATCCTACTAGCTTTAAGGTAACTGTTTTACCACCCGTATTTGGACCAGTGATTAATATTGCGCGATAATCTTTTCCAATTTCGATATCATTACTGACCACTTCACTTTCTGGAATGAGTGGATGGCGAGCCTGAATCATTTTAATGTAACCATCATGGTTCATTTCAGGTTTGGCTGCACGTAGTTGCTGCCCATATTTTCCTTTCGCAAATAAAAAATCAATCTTTTGTAGAATATCACCATTATGCTCTAACAGTTCCGCTTCTTGCTGAACCAGTTCCGTTAGCCGCGTCAAAATACGTTCAATCTCTTGTTGTTCTTCGACCTTTGAAGCTTGTAACTTATTATTTAACTCGACGACCGCTTGTGGTTCGATAAATAGTGTTTGGCCGGATGAGGATGAATCATGAACGATTCCACCGAAGCTTCCTCGATGTTCTGATTTAACCGGAAGAACATAGCGTTCGTTTCTAATGGTAACGATGGCATCCGATAACTTACTGCTTGAAGTTCGGGTATATCCTTCTAACCGGTCGCGAATACTGCTTTCTAACGAACGAATTTGACTCCGAATCCTTCTCAATCCTTGCGAAGCACTATCGATCACTTTTCCATCCTGGTCGATACACATATGAATCTCTTTTTCAAGGTTGCTGAGCGGTTCAATCTGTTCAACTAACTCCACTAAAATCGGGGTATCCACTTCATCTATATCTTGAACAAAGTTTTTCACGCGCTTACTCCCGCGTAATGTATCCGAAATCTCGAGCAGCTCTGTTGCGCTTAACATTCCACCGATTTTTGCACGCTTTGTACTTCCTCGAAGGTCATGAATACCACCGAGCGGCATATGTCCTTGCGTTCGTAAAACTTGCACAGCTTCATCTGTTTCATTTTGCCATCGAATGACTTCTTCAAAATCAGCTGAAGGCATTAATTTTGCAGCCGCTTCTTTTCCGCGTGTCGTTTCCGCATGATCTACGATTTGTTTGATCAATTTCGGAAATTCCAGTTGTTTCAATATTTTTTGATCCATTATGCTTCACCTTTTTTCGTCTTCAAAAATGATTGTAACTGCTCTGGTGTCCATGAGTTGATGACTGTATCTCTCTCAATCCACCCTTTTCGAGCGGCTTTCACACCAATCGCCATATCATCAAGCATTTGGTAGCTATGCGCATCCGTGTTAATGGCTATTCGCGCTCCTTTTTCTTGTGCTTTTCGTAGTTCTGTCCAATGTAAATCCAATCGGTTCGGATTCGCATTCAGTTCAATAATCGTGTTTGTTTCGACGGCCCAGTCAATGAATGTGTCTATATCTAATGCATAGCCTTCACGTCGTCCAATCAATCGTCCGGTCGGGTGAGCAATCATATCAACGTAAGGGCTTTCCATTGCTGTTCGCATACGAGCCATGATTTTTTCTTCTGATTGGCTAAAACTTGAATGAATAGATGCAATGACAAAGTCCATCTCTTTTAAAAATTCATCCGAAAAATCTAACGTTCCATCCGGCAAAATATCCATCTCAACGCCACAAAAGATTGTGATTTCTGGATATTTCGCTTGGACTTCTTTAATTTTTTCACGTTGTTGACGAAGTCGCACTTCATCCAAGCCATCCGCAACACGCAGAAACTTCGAATGGTCCGTAATCGCTATAAATTGATAGCCTTTTTCTATATTTTTCTTAACCATTTCCTCGATGGATTGTGCACCATCACTCCATGTCGTGTGCATGTGCAAATCGCCTTTTATATCAGCCAATTCAATCAAATTAGGCGAATGGTTAACAGAAACTTCTTCCCCTGTTTCACGCACTTCAGGTGGTAAATAAGGGACCTCCAAAAATTCAAAAAATGCTTGCTCGGAATCAAAGGTGTGAATTTTACCCGTCTCTTCTTCTTCGACTCCATATTCACTGATCTTCAAGCCTTTTTGCTTTGCCAATCTTCTCATTTCTACATTATGATCTTTGGATCCTGTGAAATGATGAAGTGTTGTATAAAATTCATCTGGAGCAACGAGACGAAAATCAACCGAGACATCCCACTTCGACTCTACAATAACGGTTACTTTCGTTTCTCCGTGGGCAACTACTTCTTTCACCGCTGATAAATGAACCAAACTGTCAGCTACTTGCTTTGGATTCGTCGTTGCGATAATATAGTCCAAATCTTTGATTGTTTCACGGAGACGTCTCATACTGCCTGCTATTGAGTATCGATTAATGTCATCTATTTTTTCCAGTTCTTCTTCGATTAGCTGCGGTAACACCAAGACATCAGAAAGAGGTAAGCGCTCTGGACGTTTACCGATCTCGTCTAATGCTTGTAAAATTTTCTCAACGGATTTCTTCCCGAACCCACTCAATTTCTCGACGTCACCATTTTCACACGCTTTACGCAATGTCACCTGATCAATTACACCGAGTTCTTTGTAAAGCTTCGCTAGCTTTTTACCACCTAATCCTTGTAAGTCTAGTAGTGGAATTAATCCCTCAGGCACTTCCTCTTTTAAGTCGTTCAGCGTTTCCGTTTCTCCAGCTTCAATGAACTCTACGATAACCGCATTGGTACCTTTACCAATTCCATCCAGTTTTGAAAAATCGTCAATCTCATCCAATGACTGATCATTTCGTTCCAATGCTTGTGCAGCCTTCCGATATGCAGATATTTTAAAAGGATTTTCACCTTTTAATTCCAAATAAATAGCAATCGTTTCTAAATGTTTGATTACTTTCTTTTTATCCATATAAGCACTCCTACTCAGCAATTATTCATTCATTGACTGAAAAGAAAAGAGGCCAACTCGCATTGAGTGTACCTCTTTTATCCATTCGTTCATTCAGGAAATATTCGTTCTTTCAATTGCTCAGTCAAAACAGGTGTATGTTCAATCATGAATCCCGCAATTGCGGAACTTTGTATGAGATTTTGAATCATTTCTACCGATACGAGCGACAAAATGAATAAGATGACGAATAAAATTAAATACATCTCAATAAATCCAAGAATGGCACCCAATAGATTATTCACACTATGTAAGATCGGTAGGTTTGCTACAAAATCCAGTAAGTTTGCGATAATTTGCATGATAATCTTCACAAGGACAAATATTGCGAAGAAAGCGATCGCATTATAGAATGAGTTTTCCAGTATTGTAGAGTTTAGTAACGTACCCCAAAACTGGTCTGTTGAAAAATCCGGATACGGAATCCATAATTCCAATTTGCCAGCTAATTGTTTGTAGTATAAAACAGAAACGATAAATGCAACGATAAAACCGACAATGTGAAGGACTTGCATGACAAGCCCGCGTTTTAAACCGATTAAAAAACCAAAAATCAATAAGATTAATAATAAAATATCCAGCATGTTACCTTCGATCCTCTTTCCGTCTATTTCCACGATTCACTCGGTTCAATAGTTCGTTATGTTCTTGCTTGAGTTTCAAGTAATCATTCATCGTATTCAAGGCTGTTAATACAGCTAATTGGGATGTATCCAACGAAGGCTTTGCGTATTGAATTTCATCCATTTTTTGATCGACCAAGCTTGCTACCATCTTGATATGTTCTGAGGATTCTTGGCCAACAATGGTATATTTTTTCTTGTGAATTTCCACTGTTAATTTCGTCTGATTAGAACCATCCATTCAGTAGCCTCCTCCCGCGTTATTCTACTCCATATAGTAACACGTTTGCATATCGCTTGGAAAGTACATTTACTTCCTGCGAACGTTCGTATGGCGTGATATACTAGGAGAAAATAACCGAATCCATAAAGGAGTTCTATTTTCATGGCACACGCTGTATTAAAAGTAAACCAATCGACCATTCAACAGATGAAGAATACATATCAATCTGCAATCCTCCCTTCTACACCACCTCACGCTCACTTCGCAGCGAAGATTAGCGGATGCACGATTACCGCTTATCAATCCGGCAAGGTCGTGTTTCAAGGGAATGAAGCTGAAAAAGAAGCGAGTCGATGGGGAAATCCAGGATCTAACGATAAAAAGAAAAAAACAAAAACCAATAGAAGCTTGCCGACCTTTTTAAAAGATTCACATATGGGCTCAGATGAAGCAGGAACGGGAGATTATTTCGGTCCGATCACAGTCGCTTGTGTTTTTGCTACTTCAGAACAGCAGGAGCTTCTAAGAGAATTAGGTGTACGTGATTCGAAAACGTTGACCGATGATGCAATCCGCTCTGTTATGAAAGATGTCTTGTTAACTGACATTACATACAGTTCCGTTGTTCTTGATAATCCGAGATATAATCAACTGAAAGCAAAAGGTTGGTCTCAAGTAAAAATGAAGGCATGGATGCATCACCATGCGATTAAGAATGTCCGTAATAAACTAGGTGAGCAATCTTTCGAAGGAACCGTTGTCGATCAGTTCTGTGAACCAGCTACCTTCCATAAAGCAGTTCGAGAAACAGGTGAACAATCTTTTGATGATTTAACGTTTATGACAAAAGCGGAAAGTTATTCGACACCAGTAGCAGCCGCTTCCATGCTTGCTCGCTATCGCTTTTTACAAGAAATCGATCGTATATCTGAAAACGTTGGATTTTCGATTCAAAAAGGAGCTTCCAACATTGTCGATCGGCAAATTGCCCGATTGATTAAGCAAAAAGGTGAGAGTTCTTTAAATGAAATCGCAAAAACGCACTTTGCCAATACACAGAAAGCGAAGAAACTATTGTAGGATGGTTTGGATTCGATTGTTGAGCGGCTAGAAACGTTTATCGAGCGGTTGGAATCGTTTGTCGAGCGGTTGGAGCTGTTTGTCGAGCGGCTGGAGCCGTTTGTCGAGCGGTTGGAATCGTTTGTTGAGCGGTTGGAACTGTTTGTTGAGCGGCTGGAGCCGTTTGTCGAGCGGTTGGAACTGTTTGTCGAGCGGCTACGTTCATAAGTGAATACTCAAACTAAAAATACCCTTCAGACAGCTAGTGTCTGAAGGGCATTTTTTATCCACGTAATTCCGCTTTGTATGTTGCTTTTACTTCTTGAATAATACGTTCTCTCAGTTCCTCTACTTCATCGTCTTTGAGTGTCCGTTCATTGTTTTGGAACGTAAGGTTAAAGGCAATGGATTTTTTACCCTCTTCCATATGCTCACCTTGGTACACATCAAAGACACGGATTGTTTTCAAATACGGTTGTCCTGACTGATAAATGGTTTGCTCGAGTTCTTTCGCCTGTACATCAGAATCAACTACGAAAGCTAAGTCTTGAGACACAGCTGGATACTTGGTAATTGGTTCATAATCCGGCGTTTCATCAACGTGCGCAAAGACCATTTCGAGATTTAAATCGAAAATATAAGTTTCATCCAAATCATGGTCTTTTTGAATAGATGGGTGAAGTTGTCCGATATAACCAATCGTTTCTCCGTTCAATTTAAGAATTGCTGTCCGTCCTGGATGCAATCCATCTAGACTGGCTTTTTCAAAAACAACGTCGTCTTTAAGGAAGTTTTCAAATAAGCCTTCTAGAATACCCTTAAGCACGAAGAAATCAACTGGTTTCTTTTCTCCTTGCCACGGGTGATTCTCCCAAATGCCCGTAATTGCTGCTGCGACACGGAGCTCTTCTTTTGGCAGTACGTCCTCACCTTCATTCGGTAAATAAACAGGGCCGAGTTCATAAAACCCGAGATTGTATTGATTTCTCGCCACATTATACTGCAGACTTGACAACAATTCCGGAATGGCACTTAATCGCAAATGACTGTGCAAATCGGTCATTGGCATTAATAATTTTACTGCCTCTTGATCGGTTTGAATTTCCGGGCTAACGAAATGTTTCGATTTTTCTTCTGTCGTCAGTGAATACGTCAACGCCTCATTTAATCCTGTTTTTTGTAAATAGGCATGTACTTCACGAGTTAATCGTTGACGTTTCGTTAGGCCGCCCTTATTTGATTGACCTGTCGGCAATGTATAAGGGATATGGTCGTAACCATATAAACGAGCAAACTCTTCCACCATATCTTCGAGAATACGAAGGTCATTTCTACGTGACGGTGGCGTCACTGTATATTGCTCCCCTTGTTGTTCATATGGCAATCGTAAACGTTCTAGAATATCATTCATTTGATCAATGGATAACTCGGTCCCTATGCGTTCATTAATTTCATGGCGTTCAAATGTTATCTGAACCGGTTCACGTTCAGTTGAACCCGCTTCCACCATTTCCCCTAAAATTGTTCCGCCTGCTAAC
The DNA here is from genome assembly GCF_018967645.1 of Allobacillus halotolerans. Taxonomy (GTDB): domain Bacteria; phylum Bacillota; class Bacilli; order Bacillales; family Alkalibacillaceae; genus Allobacillus; species Allobacillus halotolerans. The sequence continues at coordinate 20,224 of NZ_JAHLZF010000004.1, forward strand.
TCTTCGTATAACTCAGCTGCACGTATTGCTGCTTCTTTCACACGTGCAAGGTCGACACCTTTTTCAAACCGTGCGCTCGCTTCACTTCGTAAATTGTGTTGACTCGATGCTTTGCGAACGGTTTTCGGATCGAAATAAGCAGCTTCGAGAAGAATCGTCGTTGTATCATCTTGAACTTCGGAATCTTGACCGCCCATTACACCAGCTAATGCATGAGGCTTCTCACCGTTCGTAATGAGTAGGTGTTCTGGCTGAAGTGTCCGCTCTTTTCCATCAAGTGTCGTCATCGTTTCACCTTCATGAGCTGGACGAGTGACGACTTCTTTACTGCCAAAACGGTCATAATCGAAAGCGTGAAGCGGCTGACCGTATTCCAACAAAACATAGTTCGTGATATCAACCAAATTATTGATCGGGCGAATGCCTGCACTGATCAAGCGATTACGCAACCATAATGGAGATGGCTTCACTTCTAAATCCTTGATAATCCACGCACCGTAATACGGATTCATTTCTTTGTTCTCTATACGAACAGCGATGTAATCATTGGACGACTCATCAGCTTTCGTAACAGTCGGTGACGGTAATTGAAGTTCTTTATTATAAATAGCAGCAACCTCATAAGCCATCCCGATCATGTTTAGGCAGTCTGCTCGGTTCGGTGTTAGATCTAGCTCCAGCACTTGGTCGTCTAAATTGAGTAACGGACAAGCCGGTTCACCGATTTGTACCTCTTCATCAAAAACGAATATGCCGTCTTTTTGATGATCGGGAACGAATTTTTCATCTTTTTCATCGACACCTAATTCTTGCAATGAGCAAATCATTCCTTCTGATGCTTCACCGCGCAGTTTCGCTTTTTTAATTTTCAACCCGCCTGGGAGTCTTGCGCCAGGTCGAGCGACAACAACATACTGTCCTTGCGCAACATTCGGTGCACCGCAGACAATTTGCGCGAGTTCTTCTTCACCAACGTTCACCTGACACAGGTTCAACTTGTCGGCGTTTGGGTGTTGTTCACACGCTTCAACATATCCGACAACAATTTTTTCATCGTTCAATATCGGACCGTGAATGCCGTCTACTTCGACACCTGTTTTTGTAATGGCTTCAGCTAACTCTCCTGTAGAAATGCCTTCGATATCAACATATTCTTTTAACCAATTAATTGAAACTAACATCGTTCATACCCCCTTATACCTGGTGAAATTGCTTCAAGAATCTGACGTCGTTCGTATAGAAATGACGAATGTCTTCAATGCCGTACTTTAACATCGCGATTCGTTCTGGCCCCATTCCGAATGCGAATCCTGTATACTTTTTGGAGTCAAAACCAGCCATTTCCAAAACATTTGGATGGACGAGTCCTGCACCTAAAATTTCAATCCAACCGGTATGTTTACAAACGGAACAGCCGTCTCCGTTACAAACTTTACAAGAGATGTCCATTTCAACGGATGGCTCAGTGAATGGAAAGAAGCTCGGGCGCAGGCGAATTTCACGATCTTCACCAAATAGATGTTTTGCAAGAACATTCAATGTTCCTTTTAAATCACTCATCGTAATATGTTCATCCACATAAAGTCCCTCGATTTGCGTGAACTGGTGGGAGTGTGTCGCGTCATCTGTATCACGGCGATACACTTTTCCAGGACAAATAATTTTAACGGGTCCTCTTCCTTCATGTGCATTCAACGTCCGCGCTTGAACCGGTGAAGTATGTGTACGCATCAACAACTCTTCTGTAATATAAAACGAATCCTGCATATCACGAGCTGGATGACCTTTTGGTAAGTTTAACGCTTCAAAGTTATAGTAGTCTGTTTCAACTTCCGGTCCTTCTGCCACTTCATATCCCATGCCGATAAATAAATCTTCAATGTCTCGAATGGTCTTCATGAGAATATGAGGACCACCCGTATGCGTCGGCCGACCTGGAAGTGTGACATCAATCGTCTCTTCTTTCAATTGTTCTTCAATCGCTTGTTTTTCCAGTAAATCCGCTTTTTCTTCGATGGATGCAGTAATCTCATCACGCACTTCATTGGCGAGCTGACCAATGACAGGACGTTCTTCTTTCGATAATTTCCCCATCCCTTTAAGAACTTCCGTGATTTTCCCTTTTTTCCCTAAAAACTGAACACGCACGTCTTGCAAAGATTTTTGCGTATCGGCCGCTTCAATTTCAGTTATGGCTTCTTGTTTAATGCTCTGTAGCCGCTCTTTCATAAATATCCTCCTTTTGGTCAACAACCGCTTTCTTTAAGCAAAATAAAAAAACTCCTCCCTGTAAATAAGGGACGAGTTGATTTCCGTGTTACCACCCTCGTTGATTTGCTTTATCTTAACGCAAACCCACTTCATTGAATAACGGATCAAGGACCCGGACACCTGTAGTGTCAGCTCCAGAGTGAAATTCGTACAATCCCATCGATTGGAGTATTTTCAGTCCAGGATACTCCATCCCTTTTAATCGATTATCGGGTATTGCCTACTTAGCTCTTTCGACGCTTTTATAACGATTAAATCTCCAATTATTATAGATAATTTTCCTAATTATATCAAGTGACATATCGAAAATGATATAAAATTACACTAGCAGCGATGCCGACATTTAGCGACTCGGCCTTTGTTTCTTGTGGTATATAAATGGTCTCATTACATCGTTCCAGCAATGAAGGTTGCACGCCCATACCTTCGTTTCCCAAAATAATTGCAAACGCTTCAGGTGGTTCGATTTCAGGTAATGCTTTCGCTTGTTCATCCAAAGCTGTTCCATAAACGACGATGTCTCGCTTGTTTAGCCACTCAAATAAATCGGATTGAATGACAGGAAAATGAAACAGCGCACCTTGTGTCGCACGAACGACTTTTTCATTATATAAGTCAACTGTACCCTTGCCTAAAATAATCGCTTCCACTCCGAAAGCTAAACCACTTCGAATGATTGTACCTACATTGCCCGGATCTTGTATTTGATCGAGCATTAACATACGTTTAGGTTGATTAAGCTCCCACTCTTTTTGACGAACGACTGCAGCAATACCTTGTGGTGTTTCTGTTTGGGATATTTCCTTCATCACCGGAGAGCTTACAAACTCAAGAGGTAATGTACTCCATTCATCAGTAACTTCCACTCCATCTTCCACAATTAATGTATCGATCGTCCAATCACTTTTTACCGCTTCTTCGACTAAGTGCCAGCCTTCCACTAAAAAAAGTCCTTCACGATCACGATGTTTTTTCTGGCTTAATTTTTTCCATGCTTTGACACGTTGATTTTGTTTCGATTCAATCATGTTTTATACACCTCACACATTTCCTATACATAGTTTAAAAGTCTTTTGACCAAACTACAACAAAATTCAATTATGAGGTGAGCTTATGGATTTAAATTTACGTAAAGCAATCAAAAACAATATCGCAGGAAATAATGAGGAACAATTACAAGCGACCATTGTTGACGCTGTCGAAAGTGGAGAAGAAAAGATGCTTCCAGGTCTTGGCGTACTTTTTGAAATGCTCTGGCAGGGCGCCAACGAAAAGGACAAAAAGTATGTATTGGATATTTTAGAACAAGAAACGAATCAGCTTTAAAGAGAGTGATCGAAGTGGGGCTTCAGTGTTAATGTGCAATCCTTCAGTGCTAATTCACGAAGCTTCAGGGTTAAATTGCAATTCTTCAGGGTTAATTCGATCGGCTTCAGTGTTAATTTGCGAACCTTCAGGGTTAATTCACGAAGCTTCAGGGTCAATTCACGGAACTTCAGTGTTTTTCCGTGAAGCTTCAGTGTTATTTGGCAAATGACGCTTGAAGCGAACAGCTAAACACTCACACCCTTGCTTCAAGTAAAAATAACAGAGCAATCCTCACTTAAGGATCGCTCTGTTTTAATTTAATTAAATGTCAATTTTTCAACCGTTTCATGATCCATTTTCTTGATAACCGCAACGAGTAGCTTCACAAGGTTATCAAAATCATCGTAATGAAGCATTGCTGCATGGGAATGGATATAGCGCGTTGGTACAGTAATGGACAACGAAGGAACACCATTCGCAGTCAAATGGATTGAACCTGAGTCCGTACCGCCACCTGCCATGGAATCATATTGGAATGGAATGTCGTTTTCTTCTGCTGTTTCAACAACGAAGTCACGCACGCCTTTATGAGAAACCATGGATGCATCATATAAAATAATTTGTGGGCCTTCACCCATTTTCGCAGCCGCATCTTTATCAGAAACTCCTGGCATGTCTCCAGCGATACCGACGTCCACACCAAAACCGATGTCCGGCTTGATCGCATGTGCACTTGTTTTCGCACCGCGTAGACCGATTTCTTCTTGAACCGTTCCAACACCATAGACGACGTTTGGATGCTGTTCATCTTTCAAACGTTTCAAAACTTCAATCGCAATGGCACAGCCAATACGGTTGTCCCAAGCTTTTGCAAGCAATAGTTTTTCATTGTTCATTTGTGTAAATTCAAAATATGGAACAACAGAATCTCCTGGACGAACACCGAATTCCTCTGCTTCTTCTTTACTTGCAGCACCGATATCGATAAACATATCTTTTATATCGACTGGCTTTTTCCGTTGCTCAGCAGACAGGATATGAGGTGGTTGAGAGCCAACGACTCCTGTTACGTCACCTTTTTTCGTCATGATCGTTACACGCTGTGCGAGCATGACTTGGCTCCACCAGCCACCGACAGTTTGGAAATAAAGGAAACCATTATCGTCGATTCGTGTTATCATAAAGCCGATTTCATCTAAATGACCAGCAACCATGATTTTCGGCCCGTTCTCATCGCCTGTTTTCTTGGCGATCAAACTTCCTAAATGATCCGTTGTCACTTCGTCCGCATATGGAGCTATGTACTTCTCCATGACTTCACGTGGTTCTTTCTCGTTTCCGGGAATCCCTTTTGCATCTGTTAAATCTTTTAACATCTGCATATTGTCTTTTTGTGTCATTTTTGAATCCTCCTTATTTTCTGACTAACCATTTTTCATTATAACGCTAATCGTTTTCGAGGACAAAAGTTAGTACCCTGATTTTTGCCTATCATGATTCACTTCATTTTTATCCTGGTAAGCTTGAAAAATATCTATTTCATTAAAACCTAATGTATCGCCTAGGCTTAAATAATCGGACAGCAATTGATGATAACGTTTTTCGGTCGGGTTGGATTTGTACTGAACAATTCCATCATAAATGCCATGAAATTGCTCCGTTAATGATTTCGCAGATGGTCTGATCGTTGGCTGGATTGTATATGTACGATCTAATCCAATAGAAATGAGAAAATGAATTCCATCTACATACTCTTCTAAAATATCTTGCCGGTCATTTGGCCCTTTCTCGCTCCAATACTTAAAGCATCTTGTTTCATTTGCTAATTCGCCCACTTCAACCAACAAGGCGAGTAGTTTTTCGTCGCTTACCTCAGCGCGAGTTCGACCAATCTTATCCATGATTCGGTCATCTAACACTTTTTGCATCTCCATAATCATATTCCAGTCCATCAAAAAACCTCCTCTGTTATTCAGTATAACAAAGAAGGTTTATCCTCCACATGAGAAAATCAATTTTCTGTTCGCTCAACCGTAAAGAAATCTTCCCATTTCAAAATGATTTCTTTTCTTCGAATCAAATACATCAAAATCAAGATCAATGATAAAAACAAGATCAGATGTACGATTCCCAATGACTGAAACCATTGACCAAATGTCGTGTAAACAAAAGCTAAAGGTAGATTGGAGATGATGGACATTCTTGCATACTCTTTGAAATTACGTGTCATCTCAATCAGTATTAAGGAAATTAAGTGGAAATGGATAAATGGCGTAATGCGTAACAAAACGACTTGTGGCATGTTTAATTGGCTATGTCTTCCAAACATTTTTTCCCTGAGCCGTTCAAATCGTTTAAACAGGCTCGGTGTTTGTTGAACAACCAAATAGAAAAGAAGACTAGAAAGTGTGACACCAATCAATGAATAGACAACCCCATATGTCATCCCAAACAACAAACCACCCGTTATGCATATGAATGCAACCGGAATAAATAAAAAAGGACGGATAATATGAAATGCAATAAACAACACCGGTGCAATCATCTGATTAGAGTCAATCGACTGTTGGATCCAACCGATAACACCCTCCATGGCAGCCTCCTTTCAAATAGGCTTACTAAAGGATATGACAATAGACGAGCCTTTATGACAAGTTGACGAAAAGCTTAGCCCCATAAAAAGACTGCAGCCCATACCAATGTAATCAATGGTAGCCCGAAAGCAAATTGGATATGTTTTGTTTTATGGCGGAAAACATTCATGCCAGCCCAAGCACCGAGCGCCCCTCCAATGAGGGCGATCGTCCAAATCCGTGATTCTGGAATGCGGTAATGTCGGAGGCGTGCTTTTCGTTTGTCGATTCCCATGACGATGAATCCAATAAAATTAATGATGACTAACCAGCCAGCTAATAGATACATGTGATTCCTCTTTCTTTAATGAATATGTTACTTAATTATATTATTATAGAAACATATAGGTAGCCGTTCTAACTTCATGTAACCCCTTTTGTTCACGAAAAGTACCCTTAATTTTTATATAATAATATAAATTCCTGAGATAATACTTAATTGTATTACCAAAACTAAAAATATCATAGGTGATTTTATTACAGTTTTACTTGGTAGCATTTTATAACCTATTAAGTTGCCAGCTAACATAAATAAAAATATAACTAAAAATAAAATTAGCTTTTCCAATTAATCTAACCTCCCAAATATAAAAGCCGACCTTCAAATATTATTATATAAGTTAACTAGATAAACAGTGATTTTACCATTTTGTATATGTATCATTCAACAATGCACGGATTTCACATACCCTAAAAAACTGAATCCCCAGCGAGATTTTCCGCTGGGGACAAACATTCCTATTGTTCCTGCAAATAATAATCAGAAAGCTGATCTCGTAATGCTCGTTTCAAGAATTTACCGACAGAAGTTTTAGGGATTTCATCGACAAAAACAATGTCATCCGGAAGCCACCATTTTACAAACATTGGTTTGATGTACTCGAATAACTCTTCTTTCGTCACATCCGCTCCTTCTTTTAAAACAACAACGCCAAGCGGTCTTTCTTGCCATTTTTCATGCGGGATACCGATTACACTCGCTTCAGCAACGGCCTCGTGAGCCATCAAGCCATTTTCAAGTGCAACGGTTGAAATCCATTCTCCGCCGCTTTTAACCAAGTCTTTCGTCCGGTCCACAACTTGAATAAAGCCATCTTCATCGATTGTGGCAATGTCACCTGTATATAGCCAGCCATCTTTAACAGATTCAGCTGTTTTATCCGGTGCATTATAATATTGATCTGTAATCCATGGTCCACGAATGGTCAATTCACCCATTGTTTCACCATCCGCAGGTACTTCGCCGTCTTCGTTGATGACTTTCACTTCGAGGCCGGGTACAACACGTCCTTGTGTTGCTTTTATATTCAACTGCTCTTCGCGGCTTAATTCCTTATGTTTACTGAGTGGTCGGGAAAGTGTTGCGACAGGGCTTGTTTCCGTCATTCCATATGCATGGATAAATGGAATATTAAAACGATCTTCATACAGAGCGATCAAGCTTTTCGGTGCAGCGGAACCTCCACATATAACAGCTTTTAAACTCGATGTATCATAATTTCCTTGCTCCAATGCTTGAGCGACACCTAACCAAATTGTTGGCACTCCAGCTGACATTGTCACTTTTTCTTGCTCGATCAATTCAAGAATCAGTTGTGGGGTAACATTCGGTCCAGGTAATACCTGTTTTGTACCGAACCATGTAGCTGCATACGGGAATCCCCAAGCATTTACGTGGAACATCGGTACAAGTGGTAATGATACATCTTCTTCTTGTACACCTGTTGTTTCAGCTAAGCCTAATGTCATGGAATGTAAAAAAGTGCTTCGATGTGTATAGACGACACCTTTGGGTTTGCCTGTTGTCGCAGATGTGTAACACATACCTGCTGGATCATTTTCTTGGATGTTTTCTGGATATTGATAAGTGGGATCACCTTGTTCAATGAGTGATTCATAGAGATAGACTGAAGGAAGGGATGTTTCTGGGATGTTTTCTTCGTCCGTCATTAAGATGACGTGTTGAACAGAAGGGATTTCATCTTTAATCGCTTCAATTAAGCCAATAAACTGTGCATCAACAAGCAATACTTTATCTTCCGCATCATTGATGACGTAAATTAAGTGTTCTTGTGGCAATCGGAAATTAATCGTGTGTAAAACCGCATTCATATTGGGAACGGCAAAATAAGCTTCCAAATGTCGATGATGATTCCAACCTAGCGTTCCTATTCGATCACCTTTTTTTATGCCAAGTGCCTCTAATGAATCTGATAATGACCGGCAACGTTGTCCAACTTCTTTATAATTTAACCGATGAACTTTTAGGTCTGTCCTAGACACAACCTCTTTTTGCGAAAAATACTTCTCAGCTCTTTCTAACATTTGCGTAGTCGTCAACTGAAAATTATTCATAGCTACTCCTCCTTTTTTAAATTATGTATAACTCTTGATAGTATATCTTTAAATTTAAATTATTATGATAATTTTGTCAATTACTAGCCAAGTCTCAGTTTAAGCACATGATTGTATGTGTTCATTAGATTTCAAAAGTACGTTAACGGAAGAAAGTTGAAAGAATTTGCTATTCACATTGAAGGTTTGCGGATTAACACTGAAGGTTCGCGGGTTAACACTGAAGATTTACAATTTAACACTGAAGGATTTCGATTTAACCCTGAAGATTCACAAATTAACGCTGAAGCCTCGAAGATTAACACTGAAGCACCGCAATTTAACACTGAAGCTTTAAGAATTAACGTTGAAAAAAGATCCCAATACACAAAAAACCTTGATCAATGAGTGTTCACACTCACCAATCAAGGTTTCAATCAGTCTATTATTTAAGCGCGTCTTTTGCTTGGCTAACAAGGTTTGTAAACCCTTGTTCGTCACTTACAGCTAGATCTGCTAACATTTTACGGTTAACTTCGATTCCTGCAAGTTTCAAACCGTGCATTAAACGGCTGTATGAAATGTCATTCATACGAGCTGCCGCGTTAATACGTGCGATCCAAAGCTTACGGAATTCACGTTTTTTCTGACGACGGTCACGATATGCATACTGACCTGATTTCATTACTTGTTGTTTTGCTGTTTTAAATAACGTTCTTTTCGAACCGTAATATCCTTTTGCTAGTTTCAAAACGCGTTTGCGTCGTTGGCGTGTAACTGTTCCACCTTTAACACGTGCCATGGTAATTCCCTCCTATTTATGTCGAATCTTATTGTTTTTATTTATTCGGTAGCATTTTTTCTAAACGGCCTTCGTCGCCTTTAGCAACGATTGCGCTTTTACGTAGTTTACGTTTTTGTTTCTGTGTTTTATTTCCGAACATGTGGCTTGTAAACGCATGAGCACGTTTAAATTTACCAGTACCTGTTCTTCTAAAACGTTTTTGAGCACCTTTATGAGTTTTCATTTTTGGCATGACTATATCCTCCTTAAATTAACGAACGAATTTATTTCTCTGCTTTAGGAGCAAGCATCATGAACATGCTGCGTCCTTCCATTTTAGGCTTTGATTCCGCATTGCTGATATCATTGGTTTGTTCAGCGAATCGGTCGAGAACTTCACGACCTAATTCTTTGTGGGTAATCGCACGCCCACGGAAACGTACGCTGACTTTGACTTTGTCGCCTTTTCCAAGGAACTTACGAGCATTACGTAATTTCGTATTGAAATCGTGCTCCTCAATCACTGGAGTCAAACGAATCTCTTTTACATTAATAACCTTTTGGTTTTTACGTTGCTCTTTTTCTTTCTTTTGTTGTTCAAAGCGGTATTTTCCGTAATCCATAATACGAGCAACTGGTGGTTTTGCTTGTGGAGCAACCAACACGAGGTCTAAGTTCGCTTTTTCAGCGATCTCCAAGGCTTCGTTTCTTGACTTTACTCCTAATTGCTCACCATTGACATCAATCAAACGGACTTCCTTTGCTCGAATGGATTCATTCACAATATCTTTGCTAATCGTTAGCCACCTCCATAATTTTTTAAATCAAGGCATTATCCGACAAGTGATTTGCTTTGAAAGTAGTTCAACCACTCTCAATAAAAATAAAAATGTGGGCACCTTGGCACCCACATTTTAACAGTTCGTTCTACGGAAGACTTAAAACAAGTCTTCTTCAACGGTTTTGGTTCTGTTCGGACCTGTTAACTACCCATTGCGAGCGTCAAGCAGGTGAGAAGCGGGTGCTTCTACTTGTCAGTTCATGACCTTATTCAATTCACCTTACCTAGTATATGCATAATCACTATAATTGTCAAGTCGTAGATTTAGTCTCAACTCTTTTGACTGATTTGGTTCTTAATTTGATCGATAAAATCACTCAGCCCAATTGTTTCGGTATCTTTTTCACCATATTTACGCACATTCACTGCATCTTCAGACATTTCCGCGTCACCTAATACTAATGCATAAGGGACTTTTTTCGTCTGTGCTTCTCGAATTTTGTACCCGAGTTTTTCATCGCGTACATCCAGTTGAACCCGAACTCCCTGCTCTTGCAGCTGCTCCTCAACTTTCTTGGCGTAATCCATATGTGCTTCTAATGAAACAGGAATGATTCTCACTTGCTCTGGCGCTAACCAAACCGGGAAGGCTCCTTTGTACTCTTCAATCAAGAAAGCTACAAAGCGTTCCATTGTTGAAACAACACCACGGTGAATGACGACAGGACGGTGCTCTTTACCGTCTTTACCGATATATGTTAAATCGAAACGTTCCGGTAAGTGAAAGTCGAGCTGGACAGTGGATAGCGTTTCATCTTTTCCGAGCGCAGTCTTCACTTGAACATCTAATTTCGGACCGTAAAATGCCGCTTCGCCTGTCGCTTCAACGTATTCAAGATCCATTTCTTCCAATGTTTCTTTTAATAACGCTTCTGCTCTGTTCCACATTTCATCATTATCAACGTACTTCTCTTTATCTTCAGGATCACGATACGAAAGACGGAAATAATAATCTTCAATACCGAAGTCTTTATAAACATTTTGCACCAAACGAACGACCCGCATAAATTCATCTTTCAATTGATCTGGACGGGCAAAAATATGGGCATCATTCAATGTCATTCCTCGAACCCGCTGTAATCCAGCAAGTGCACCGGACATCTCGTGACGGTGCATCGTACCGAGTTCTGCAATCCGTACAGGTAAGTCACGGTAGCTGTGCAAGTTATTTTTATAAACCATCATATGGTGAGGACAGTTCATCGGACGAAGCACTAAATCTTCATTATCCATTTCCATTGCAGGGAACATATCTTCCTGGTAATGATCCCAGTGACCACTCGTTTTATACAGCTCGACACTACCTAGTACTGGCGTATAAACATGGTTATAGCCTAAACGTTCTTCCAAGTCGACAATGTACCGCTCAATGATCCGGCGAATCGTCGCACCATTTGGCAACCATAACGGAAGACCTTGGCCAACTTTTTGAGAAACCGTAAAAATATCCAGCTCTTTACCTAACTTACGGTGATCCCGCTCTTTTGCTTCTTCGCGCTGTTTTAAGTATTCGTCCAATTGGCTTTTCTTTTCAAACGCCGTTCCATATACACGCTGGAGCATTTGATTATTGCTGTCCCCGCGCCAATAAGCTCCTGAGATCGAAAGCAATTTGAATACTTTGATCTTCCCTGTATGAGGGACGTGAACGCCACGACAAAGGTCAGCAAACTCCCCTTGCTCATAAATCGTTACGGACTCTCCTTCAGGAATGGCATCAATTAATTCTTGTTTCAATTCATCATTCTTGAAACGCTCTTTTGCTTCTTCTCGAGACACTTCAATCCGGTGAACTTCGAGCGCTTCATCCGTAATTTTCTTCATTTCTTTTTCAATTTTAGGAAGATCTTCCGGTGTAATGGATTCTTCCATATCCATGTCATAATAGAAACCATCTTCAATGACCGGACCGACGCCAAACTTCACGTCTTGACCGTAGAGACGACGAATAGCCTGAGCCATTAAGTGTGCTGTTGAATGGCGCAACACCTCAAGCCCTTCAGGATCTTTATACGTAATGATTTGAATCTCACCGTTATCTTCAAGCGGCTGACGAAGATCAACCATCTGTCCATTGAACTTTCCGGCAAGTGCTTGCTTTTTCAATCCTGAGCTGATGGATGAAGCTATATCTTCAGTTGTGGATCCTTTCTCAAATTCTTTTTGATTGCCATCTGGAAAAGTAATTTGAATCATTTCTGCCATGAAATCATCTCCTTTATTGAAATTACGAACGAACGATCGAATGCTTCCCATTAAAAAAACACCCATCCCTATACATAAAAGGGACGAGCGTTTTAACCCGTGGTTCCACCCTGATTCTGTCATACGTGACAGCACTCAAGAGACATCGTTAACGCTGATGCAACGTTCAATATTAATCACCGAATTGGTTTTCACATTGAATGCTCAAAGGTGGTAGATTCATTGGCATACCCGGAAAGCTTACAGCCAAGGCTTTCCTCTCTGTTTGAGCTGTGTCAAATGAATCCATGTCCTTCTCAAAGCAGTTCGATCATTATTTATGTTTGTATTATATCGGTAAGATTGACGAAAAGCAAGAAAGAATGTATTTAAAAATTATAACTGGTATGTCATCTAAATTGGTTTTACAAAATTGATGGAGTTTCGCATGAAGGATTTTTACTGTCCTGTACTTGTTACTCGCTAGCAAAATTCCAATCAAAAAGCTATCAACAGTTAAACCTGTTGATAGCCTTTAGATAGAACTATTTCACATGTAAAAACGGGAAATTTTCCAGCGAACGAATTTCTACCTTTTCCTGAAAAACATTCATAATTGCATATAAGTTATGAGTTTGATTTTTCGTTGTATATACAATGATTTTCTCAGGATTAATGAGCAATAACTTCCGCAATACCTCGGCATGCTTCAACATGTCTTCCGTCTCTTGTGTAAATCGATACTTACCGTCCAGCAAAGAATTGTCGCCAATTACCCTTGCTTGTTTATCCATCACGACCGGTTCTTGTTGATGGTCCAACAAAACAATTACTTTGTCATAAACGCTTGCGTAAATATCCAACTGACTCCTCAACTCATACATCTTTTCTTGATAAATTAATTCTTGTTTCCACTCCTCTATGCCGAAACCAACGAGCTCAACCCAATTATGATCTTGGATGAATAATTGCTGATACATCTTATCGACTGAGATCAATTCATCAGATTCTTCGTACAAAAATTGAACCAACCGTTCGTATAAAGAGTATTGAAATTGGCTATGTACGAACTTTGGCGTCGCACTGAGTGTAACAATGTAAGGAATGATTTGATCACGTTCTTCTTTTTCAAAGTAAAAATGTTTTTCCAAAATGAAGTGTGAAATTTTTGTTCCGTAATGCTCTAAGATAAATGGATAAATGAGTTCCACTAGTTCGATTGGTGAGTCGGGGGAGTCGGTTCGGATTGTGATGGTTTGATTAGACATTGTCAGTTGGTCTGTTTGAAGTCTACCGAGTAAGAAAAAGTAAAACTGCTTGGCTTCTTTCAATTCACGAAATAAAAAAGATGTCTCTTTCACATAGATCCCTCTTTCATTGAAAAACTAAGGCTTATGCTTGAAACGTAGTGCGAACAAACAAAAGCCTAAGGTTGTCGGACTGTATTCCTGTCTTGCTTGTCTTTGCGCATTGTCTCAGGTAATACATTGTATGAAATAGGGATTAAAAAAATGTGAAAGGACATTAATTTTGAAAATCTCGATAATTTTTTCCGTTTATTTCAACGGGTTCACTCACTTGACGAATACGCTCCATAATCCGTGCGCTTTTCAGTTGTTCCATTTTTCCTCTACCCGATTGGGATAGCATTGTTTCAAGCTCTTCTGGTGTATAATTCGACGTAAAGAATACTGGTAATCGTTCCATCATCCGATATTGCAAGATTGCACCTAAGATTTCATCTCTGAACCATGAAGATAAAAATTCAGCTCCAATATCATCTAAAATCAAAACAGTCGCATTTTTAAATCGGTCGATTTTTTCATTAATCGTTGAATCGGATATGGAAGATTTCATTTCACGGACTAATTCAGGCATATAAATGAAATACGTATCGATTTTCTGTTCAGCCAAGTGATTTGCAAGTGCCGCTAACATATATGTCTTACCGACCCCAAATTGCCCATATAGATAAAGGCCACGGGAAGGTAAAGATGATTTACTTTCATGATAAAATTTCTGTACTTTCTTAAATGCTTCCACCCGACCGTCATCTTGTAGGTGGACTTGATCAAACGATGCTTCATGTATTTCTCTTGGCATATGAAGACTCTTGACCATCGAGCGCTGTTTTTGTTGTTGAATGGCTTTTTCTTTTCGTGGGCACTCGTGATAAATTAGTTTGATCTTTTCATTTTCAACCAAGATCTCTGGCGCATATCCTTGTACAACATTCACACAACCATCAAGTGAAGGACAATTCTCACAGGCCTTCGATTGATAATCGTACTCATATAATTTGATCAATTGCTTCTCTATCTGTTGATTTGTGATTTGTGGATGTTGAGCAAGGAAGTTTTGAATCTCTGGAGATGATAGAATCTTAGATTTCATTTCTCTCATCGATGCTTGATAATTCTCTTTGCCTTTTAACCACTGGCTTAAAGCCGTTTGGATTGGTTCCATCCGTTTTCACCCTTATTATCTGACATTATTCATTCAGCTATTTTTGAAAACTTTTTATGAATTGTTCTAGCTCTTGGCGGTCTTTTTCTATTTCATCCGCTGACTTTTCTTGTTTTGCTGGCTGCTTCTTATTCGATTCCTTCTGTTCCTTAAACCACTTTGGTAAAACTTCGTTTGATTTTTTCGTCTGTTTTTGTTTTTTCTGTTGCCATTGTTGATACATATGATGTTCTCTTTTGGCTATATCCATCGCTTGCTCAGCCGTCGTAATTTTTACACGACTCCAATGGGCTGCAATCGTCTCTAGATAGTTTTTCGATAATTTATTTTGATTTCTTTTTAACACATAGTCAACTAAGACGTTCATGACAGGCTGGGAAAGTCCGTGTGTCTCCATCATTTCCGTAATCATGTCGATTTCTTTCATGGAAGCTACTCCCGAACTTGAATGATCCTCCAATAGCTGACGATGTGTAATGTTTTCAAAGTGATGAATCAACTTCTCCTTCTTTGAAATGTTTCCATTCGGTGTGGAAGCATTCGTGCTTTTAGGCTGATTGGATAATGGATTTTCTTCGGACTGAGCGTTGTGTCGATATAATCTTGGCGGGACGGTTCCATGTTTTTTGTAATAAATATCTTTACACATCGCATGAAACTCTTTCCGATCGAGTGTTGATGCTTCAGTCACTGCCCACATAACCGCTTTTTCAAGCTCTAGGAAATTCACATCATAGATCTTGATCATTTTCTCCATGAAAATCAAATTCGATTGGGTTAAGATCGATTGGGGTTGTAACTGCTGTTGAGAAAGCATTTTTTTCAACCAATCCACCGGTAAGCTCGATTCCTCGACTTGCTTGTCTTGTTTGATCGGAGGATTTTCCGCTTCTTCTTTTGGCGCAACAGTCGTAAACACATCATCGAATGATGTGGTCAGCTGCTGTACGGAATCCGGTAATTTTCTCGGTTGAATTAATTTTTTCTTCAATTGATTGGCTACATCTTGTCCCACTTGATGTTCCAATAACACTGAATACATAGAATCAGCGAAAAACCCTTTAGCTGAAAATGGCCGCTGCAATAAATAATAAAACGTCGTATAACTCAATGACTCTTTAAACGTTTTTAATAGTCCAATTGCTTCCAGTCTCTTTCTCGCTTCAAAGAATTCATCCAAATCCATATTCAACATCGTCATTACATAATGGTGAGAGACTGAAGCGTCAGCTACTTGTTTCGCCGCTTCTTCCTTCAAAAATTGAAACAATGCTACAGCTTCCCTACCGATTAAAGGTTGATACAATAATGTCAAAACGGAATCAGCATCCGTGAAAAAAACATCTTGCTGCATGACTTTCATACGGTCATTAGGTAATAAATGCTTCATCCGTTCCATCGTCATTTCATATAACCTCCATACCTACTCTTTCTTTGTTCGATGTATCATTTCGTTCAGTTCATTCATAAAAACATTAATATCTTTAAATTGACGATAAACCGATGCGAAACGCACATAAGCAACTTCATCGACATCCGCCAATCGTTCCATGATCATTTCGCCGATATCATTGCTCATCACTTCAGAATTTCCTTGATTGCGTAATTCTCGCTCCACATCGAAAGCAATTTTTTCGACTTGTTCGACGGATACCGGTCTTTTCTCGCACGCTTTCAACAAACCTCTTTTAAGCTTTTCTCGAGAAAATTCTTCTCGCATACCTTCTTTTTTTACAACGATCAATGGAATTTCTTCAACGCGTTCAAATGTGGTGAACCGATAATTACATTCATCACATTCTCTTCTCCGACGAATTGTTTTGCCTTCATCAATCGGTCGGGAGTCCAATACACGTGTACTTTTATAATCACAATTTGGGCATTTCATTCATAGCCACCCCGATTTTTTCTTCTACTATTATTCTCCTAATTATAACAAATCGCATTGCTAAAGTTTAGTGTTGTTTTTTAACACTTGACGAACTTACAAACGCCAACAAGCAATAAATCTGTCGACCCTTTCTTTCTACTACTTATCCCATAGGAATGACACCGTGTCAAATAAGGAAAAGTTACTTATCGTTCTGTCGTTAAATGAATAAATGATATATATAAAACAAACCGAATAAAATTAGGAAGATTTTCGATTTTTCTCCCTTAGATGCAAGTGACCTTTTCTTTTTAAATCGGATGTAGCGAATTCACGTGGTATTTGGTAGTGGCTTCAGTTATGAAACGCTCTAATCGGGGGTAGCGGGAAAAAAATCTGCTCTACATTTGATTAGAAGCGCTCTAATCAGGGGTAGCCGGCAAAAATTATGTTCTACATTCGATTAGAAGCGCTCTAATCAGGGGTAGCGGACAAAAATTATGCTCTACATTCGATTAGAAGCGCTCTAATCAGGGGTAGCGGACAAAAATTATGCTCTATCGTCGATTAGAAGCACTCTAATCGGGGGTAGCGAACAAAGAATCTGCTCTATCATCGATTAGAGGGTCTATAAAAAAACCTGAACGATTTATGGTTAAATCGTTCAGGTTTCCTATCTTGCTAATCTACTTACTAATTAAATATCAACATTTTCTTTTGCTCTAGTATCGACTGAGTTATTCATCGGCATTGAATCAGCAATATATTTAACAAGGTCTACTACACGACAGGAGTAACCCCATTCATTATCATACCAAGCAAGCACTTTAACTTTTCGGTCTCCCATCACAATCGTCGAAAGTCCATCAACAATCGAAGAATGAGCATCCGTCATGTAATCCATTGAAACAAGTGGTTCTTTATTGATTGATAGAATCCCTTTCATGGAACCATTCATTGCATCATAGAATGCTTGATTAACTTCTTCAACGGTCACATCTTGTTTGACGTCTACAACTAAGTCTACAAGTGAAACGTTTGGTGTTGGGACGCGAAGTGCCATTCCATGCAATTTCCCTTGAAGTGTCGGCATTACTTCTCCAAGTGCTTTGGCTGCACCAGTTGAAGTAGGGATAATTGACTGAGTTGCACCACGGGCACGACGTAGATCTTTATGTGGGTTATCCAAGTTTTTCTGATCATTGGTGAATGCATGAACAGTTGTCATCAACCCGTTTTCAATACCAAATTGATCTTCCAACACTTTAGCTACAGGTGCCAAGCAATTCGTCGTACAAGACGCATTTGAAATAACTTCATCCGTTTCAGGTTGATAGTCGCCCTCGTTAACCCCCATTACGATTGTTCGGTCAACGCCACCTTTACCTGGTGCGGTCAAAACCACTTTTTTAGCGCCTGCATCGATGTGCGGCTGCGCTTTTTCTTTGGAATTAAATTTTCCAGTCGCTTCAATGACTACATCAATATTTAAATCTTTCCATGGCAGCTCTGCAGGGTTACGGTTGGAAACTGTTTCAATCAATTGTCCATCTATCATTAATTTGTCATTTTCTACTTTTACTTCACCGTCATATTTTCCATGGTTTGAATCATACTTAATTAAATGAGCTAGTGTCTCAACAGGATAGCTTGCATTAATTGCTACAACATCCAGTTGATCTTCTTTCATAGCACGGCGAAATACCATGCGGCCGATTCTTCCAAAACCGTTGATTGCTATACGTGTTGTTGTCATATTACATCCTCCTAAGGCATAAACGTTATACATAATTTAAAAATCTCACAAATAGTATAACACATTCATGTCGAAAAGGAAGATGGATTTTGAATTGTTTTTGACAAACGTTACTATTCAAGTGAATGTGGCACGTTCCACCTCGATAAAATATCACTTAATTGCTGTTTACTTTGTTCAATTGTGCCACTGTTATTAATAATTGCATCGGCTTTCTCTCTCTTTTTTTCAACGGATATTTGGGCGTCTACACGTGATTGTGCCTCTTCTTTCGTGCTGCCATCTCTTGCCATCAGACGCTCCAATTGTAGCTTTTCTGGTATATAGACAACGAGAATGCGGTCGACATAATCAAAAAGACGACTTTCAAATAGTAAAGGTATATCCATGACAACTAATGGAACATTCTTATTAATCAAGTCGTCGCGTTGTGTAAGCATTTTTTTTCGGATCTCTGGATGGATGATTTGGTTTAATTCTGTACGTTTTTGGTCATCATTGAACACAATATTTCCTAAACGTTTCCGATCAAGTGTACCATCACCAGCAATCACTTCATCTCCGAAATGTGCCTTAATCTTCTCAAACGCTGTCTCTCCTGGCTTAACAACTTCTCGTGCAATCGCATCGGCATCGATCACTGGAAATCCCGCATCTTTGAACATATTGGATATCGTTGATTTGCCTGTTGCAATGCTTCCTGTAAGTCCTACTACTAATGTCATCATAATCCCTACCCTATAAAATATGAAATACCAATTCCGATTAAAATGATCCCTGGAATCCATGCAAAGAGATGTGTGAAGTGAAATTGACGTAACCATTTACCCGTCCATGCACCGAGATGTAAAAATAGACTTGAAAAAATCCCAACCATAAGGCCAAGTACATAAATGGGTAACTCTGTAAATGTGGTTCCAATTCCTGTCGCTAAGGAATCAAGTGATAATGCGATGGCAACAACGAAAACCTCGACTCCTCGAATGGAACCAGAACGATCGAGATCCGCTTCTTGCGGTTCTTTTAACACTCGCCATATATCTACAATTGTCCATGGTGGCTCAATGGATTTTAGTTTTTCTTTTTGCTCTGTTGCCCATTGGAATAGTACCCAAAGACCAATGGAGATAAAGATCATCCCACCAATGTATTCAGATGAAAATGGAAGCATATATAAAAAGTACTTTCCAATCCAACTTCCGATGATAAAACAGCTACCAGTAACTAAACCAATCAGCCAAACAAATCGAAGACTTAGCTGAATGGAGCGTAACTGAAAGGTGAAGCCGAAGAAAAAACTATCAAAACTAACAGCAAAACTAAGTAATACCATGATGAAATAAGGGCTCATGTAAAAGTAGCTCCTTCCATAAGCGGTCTACCTATCTTATGAAAAGAGCTCTAACCATGTGCTGTACTTGTTAACCGGGGCGTTCATTGTCCCAATTTTTGTTTTTTACTTTGAAGGTGGTTGGCAAACCGGGCAAAAATGTGTCCCACGTCCACCTACTTTTATTTTCTCAATTTCAGTGCCACATACTTTACAAGCTTCCCCTTCTTTTCCATAAACGGCAATTTGAAGTTGAAACATACCTATCTCACCAAGTGAATTTAAATAAGAGCGAATGGATGAGCCACCAACTTTGATGGCATCATCCAATACTTTTATAATCATTTCATGTAATCGCTCGCACTCTTGGAAGGTCAACGTATTGGCAATTCGTTCAGGATGAATATTACTCCAGAATAATGCTTCATCTACATAAATATTCCCTAATCCCGTTACGATCGTTTGATCAAGTAAGACTGGCTTTATTTTCCGTGTTGTTTTTTGTAATTTACCATATAAATATTCAGGTGAAAAACCCTCTTCAAATGGTTCGAACCCGAGTTTGTTTAATGGTGCAGTCGTTAACTCCGTTCCATTCGGCTTTAAATGCATCGTTCCGAATTTACGCACATCGCGGTAACGGAGTTCCTTTCCATTTGATAATGAAAAAACAATATGTGTGTGGGCATCTTTCGGTTCATTTGCTTCGTGAATGCCATACTTTCCTTCCATTCTTAAATGGGAGACAAGTGTGTAACCATCTAATCGAAACAATAAAAACTTCCCTAGTCGATCGATTTGCTGAAAGGCTTGTCCAATGAGTAAATGCCTGAATGCTTCTGTATCTTCAGGTTCTTTGACAATTCCAGCATAACGAATGTCGACGTCTTTGATCGTCGTTCCACTTATCAATGGCTCTAGCGTACGACGAACGGTTTCAACCTCTGGTAGTTCAGGCAATTGCTGTACTTCCTCTCTTCCATGATTTCATCTACTGAATCTCTTTTTATCTCTAGTACTTCGATTATTTCGCATCATACCATGTGTCACCGAAGGACGCATCGACACTTAATGGTACATCCAATGTTACTGTATTTTCCATTGCTTCTGTTACAAGGTTCTTCAGCGCATCGACATCTTCTTTTGCCACTTCAAAAATCAATTCATCGTGAACCTGCAGAAGCATATTTGCGTTAATTTCGGAGTTTTCCAATGCTTGTTTGACATCGATCATCGCTTGCTTAATGACATCTGCCGCACTTCCTTGAATTGGTGAGTTCATCGCTGTCCGTTCGGCAAAGCTTCGACGGTTGAAGTTCCGTGCGTTAATCTCAGGCAAGTAGCGTCGTCGATTCATTATCGTTTCGACGTACCCGTCCCGCTTCGCTTGATTGACGATTTCCTCCATATATTTCTTAACACCTGGATAGCTATTCAAATACGTGTTTATGAACACGCCAGCTTCTTTTCTGGAAATGCCCAAACTTTGACTTAAACCATAATCACTAATTCCATAAACAATCCCGAAGTTCACGGCTTTTGCATGACGCCTCATGAGGGACGTTACTTCATCTTCTTTGACGTTAAAAACTTCGCTTGCGGTTTGCGTATGGATATCTTTTCCTTGTCTGAATGCTTCAATCAATTTTTCATCTTGGGAGATGTGGGCTAATACTCGAAGTTCGATTTGAGAATAATCGGCTGCGAGCATGATCCAATCATCCTTAGACGGAATGAATGCTTGGCGTATTTTTCTTCCCTCTTCCAGACGGATTGGAATGTTTTGCAAGTTCGGATCAACAGAGCTCAATCGGCCAGTTTGTGTCAACACTTGATTAAAACGCGTATGAATTTTATTCGTGTCTTTGTGTACGACTTTTAATAAGCCCTCTAAATAAGTTGATTGTAATTTGCGAAGCTGTCGATAAAGAAGAATCTGATCGACAATTTCATGTTCATGCTGCAACTTCTCTAGAACATCGGCAGCTGTAGAGTAGCCTGTCTTCGTTTTTTTAATGACTGGAAGCCCTAAATCTTCAAACAGAACAACGCCAAGCTGCTTTGGTGAATCGATGTTGAACGCTCGTCCAGCCAGCTCATGAATACGTTTTTCAATCTCTTGTAAACGCAGATCTAAATCATCCTTCATTTCTTTCAACCGTTCGACATCTGCTCGGACACCGATATGTTCCATGTCCCCTAAAATAATGGCTAGCGGCATTTCCAATTGATGAAAAAGGTTTTCTTGTTCATTTTCTTGTAATTCCTTTTGTAAAATATCATGAAGCTGATGCCCGACGAATGCTTTTCGAACAATATGTTCCGCATAGACATCCTCTTCTGGTAGCTTTCGTTTGGCCCCTTTTCCATAGACCTCTTCGTCAAATGACGTGTCATGGATACCATAAAATGTTGCGACACCCGGCAAATCATGTGCCGAGTTTTGCGGATTGACGATATAGGAAGCCAGCAATAAATCGAATGTGATGCCTTCTACTTCAATTCCTTTCCAAGCAAGAGCTACTTTCATCGCTTTTGAATCGCTGACGATTTTTTTCTTCTCTGGATTTTTGAGCCAGTCGACGAATTTTGTTGATTCAAACGCGACCTCCGTTGGAATGAAATAATGTCCGGTTTCATTGGATAATGAAAAACCGACTACATCGGATGAGTGATAATTTTCTTCCCATAGCTCCATAATGAAAATATTTTCATTCGGACCAAGAATGTCATCATTCAATTCAGTGATTTTTTGAAAGTTTACTTCAGCGCGTTCAACCGGTTCTTCGCTTGCTTCCCCATCGATTCGGTCCATTAACGAGTTAAATCCATAAGCTTTAAAAATCTCGACGACTTTTTGCGTTTCATATCCTGGATAAACAATGTCCTCGACACTGATCTCAATCGGTGAATTCCGGTTGATCGTCACTAATTCTTTACTCATGAATGCATCTTCTTTGTGGTTCGTTAAATTCTCTTTTAACTTTTTGCCACTTACTTCTTCCAAGTTTTCATAGATATTTTCGAGTGTATCAAACTGTTTCAACAGTTTTGCTGCTGTTTTCTGACCAACACCTGCTACGCCCGGAATATTATCTGAAGGGTCACCCATCAATGCTTTGAAATCGATCAGTTGATCTCGGGAAACACCCATTTTCTCAGGAATTGTAGCTGGTGTGTATTCTTCCAAATCAGAGGTACCTTTCTTGGAAATCGATACGGTTGTATAATCATCAGCCAGCTGCAGTAAGTCTTTATCACCTGTAATGATGTTCGTATGCTTTTTCTGCTCAGATGCCTGCTTCGAAATGGTTCCGATAATATCATCTGCTTCATACTGATCCAACTCATAATGCTTAATACCAAATGCATCTAACAACTGGCGTACAATCAAGAATTGTTCAGAAAGTTCAGGTGGTGTTTTTTGTCGACCACCTTTATATTCTTTATAAGTCTCATGACGGAATGTCGTTTTGCCCGCATCAAAGGCAACCAGAATATTTTCTGGATTTTTTTCCTCCAAAATCTTCAACAACATCGTTGTGAATCCGTAAACGGCATTTGTATGAACCCCTTGATCATTACTCAATAGTGGTAAAGCGAAAAACGCTCGATATAATACACTATTCCCATCAATTAATATTACTTCATCAGCCATTCAAGCACCCCATTTTCTATTTCTCAATTCTTGCTTCGGTTAGTTTCTAGGTAAACGAACCGTAATTTCAGTTCCTTCACCGAGGGTACTATCAATGTCGATCTCACCCTCATGAACCTCAACGATATGCTTCACTATCGATAGTCCTAAACCAGTCCCACCGGATTGCCGGCTTCTCGCCTGATCGACCCGGTAAAAACGTTCAAAAATCCGGTGAAGCTGTTCTTGTGGGATACCAATACCACTATCCTTAATTTGTAAGATGATTTCTTCATCCGTTTGTTCCACCAGCCATTCAATATGGCCGCCTTCATCCGTATATTGAACAGCGTTCACATATAAATTCAATACTAATTGATACCAGCGGTGATAATCCGCGTAGACGGTTAAATCAGTTGGAACGATAACATCCGTTTGAATATTCTTTGCTTCGATTGTCTTTTCAACTACTTGGTAAACTTCATCCATCAGCATCTTCAAGCGAAATTCAGTTTTATCCAGTTGAAAAGAATCTTTCTCGAGTAAAGCTAAATCCAATAAATCTTCTACAAGATTATTCAATCGTTTACTCTCTTTTTCAATGATTTTCAAGAACTCTTTCTCTTTCTGTTCATCGACTTTTTGTTCCAAAAGTGTTTCAGCAAAACCTTGCATGGAAGTAAGTGGTGTTCTTAATTCATGCGAAACATTGGCAACAAAGTCTTTCCTTACATTTTCAACTTGCTTTATCTCCGTTATGTCATGACATACCACGACAATGCCTTTCCACGTGTCGTCTGCATTTTTAATCGGCGCAACATGTACATCAAAATAATGGCCTAGCGTTTCAATCAGTGCATGCTTTTTTTCTTCTGTAAAAATAGCCTCTTGAATTAATTCATTTAAATGCTCATGATCAATGACTTCGTAGTAAACTTCACCAATGATATTTTTCTCGTCAACAGAAAAATATTCAACAAATGCATCATTGATCAGTCGAGTAATGCCTTTATCATTGACCAACAAAACACCGCTCACCATATTATTGACAACAGTCTTCAGCCGGTCATTTTGATTCTCATACTTGCCTGTAATATAATCCAAATTACGAGCCAGGCGGTTGATTGAATGACTCAGTTCAGACGCAATCCCATAGGGGGCATCATGGATCCTTACTTGATAATCACCTTCCACTAGCCGCTCCGCTGTATCGGCTGCCTTTCGAATCGGCATCACATAGCTATCATACAAACGATTTCCAAAACTCCATAGAAAAGCGATGATTAAAACAGCTATAATGCTGACAAGTAGCCAAACTGTCCATTGCAATTCACGTATCGGTAGTTCTTCGCTTACGACAACCAATGTCGTACCAGCAGAAACAGAATACGTATAAATTAATCGATCATTTTCCAATAAATACCCGGTTTCAGACGCTTGACCGCGTAAAACCTCCAAAAAGTCATCGTTATCAGGAACAAACGTAGACAATTCTTGTTGGTCATCTTGAAAATATAAGTCTACTTGAAAATATTCAGCATAATAAGCAAGGTCCGCATTGTCCAATCCACGCTGTTCCGCTTCATCCTCAAGTTGCTCACCGATAAAGTTCGCATCATTATCTAGTTGTTGTTCAGCCGACTGAACGATATAGTGCTGTGCGATTTGAGAGAATATATAACCAAGCACAGTGAAAAAAGCAATGATCAATAGAATATAAATATATAATGTATTTCGGTTTCCAGTTTTCCGGCTTTTCGTCATTTTTTATCCCTCAATTTTATAGCCAATTCCTCTTACCGTTTTAATCAATGTTGGTTTTTTGGGATCGAGCTCTAGTTTTTCACGTAGATGGCTAATATGTACATCAACGATTCTTGTGTCTCCAACGAAGTCAAAATCCCAAACATCCTTTAGTAATTTGGCACGTGGAACCGGTTTGTTTTTTCGATTCACCAAATAGACGAGCAAATCAAATTCTCTTTTTGTAAACTCAACCGGCTCATCTTCTTTAAATACTTCATACGTTTCTGGGTCAATACGGATATGAGCCAGTCGAATCTGTTTGTCTAACTTTTTCGCCGGCTGCATTCGTCTCAGTACGACCTTCACACGAGTCACCAATTCTTTCGGGCTGAAAGGCTTTGTCATATAATCATCTGCACCATATTCAAGTCCAGTGATCATATCTTGCTCCTGGCGCTTGGCTGTTAACATAATGATTGGTGTGTGAATATCATCTTGTCTCAATTTTTGACAGATTTCCATGCCGTTCATCGACGGAAGCATCAAATCCAACACGATAAGATCGAAATGATCATTCTTCGCTGCTTCATATGCTTGCTTACCATCTTGATATACGACCGTTTCATAACCTTCCTGTTCTAGATTATATTCAATCAATGTGGTGATCGAATCCTCATCATCTACAATTAAAATACGTCGGTCCATCATGTCATCCCCTACTATTCTGTTGTATTTATCATATCGATAATTAACTAGTTTGAAAAGTAATAAGAGGCATGAACACTCTTAACAAAAGAAACGAAAATGGAACATCCATTTGCGCGATGCTCCATTTTTTATTTAGTTCATTAAATGGTAGACCTACTTTCCAAATAAATCACCAATGACGTTTTGGTAATTCGTCGTCGGTGCTTGACAGGAGAAGTTTTCACAAACAAATAATGTCGTTTGATCATTTATTTGTTGATAATCTTTCGTGAACGGGGCCACTTTCACTAATTCGTTTGCCTCACCTGCAATTAATGAGATTTGTGGACTGTAACTTTGTTGATAATGATGAACGAATTCTCTAAAGCCATCTTCTTTTTTATTACCTAACAAGACGACTTCTTTGGATGGGAATTCGGTCATTAACAAACTTTGCAAGAAAAAGCTCGTGACGTATGGATGTTTCTGAACAATGGAATAGAATAAGTGATACATTTCTTCAAGTTTTTCAATATAAACAGTTTCACCAGTCAATGCCCCCAACCGGGCTAATAGTACTCCCGCTACACTGTTTCCTGATGGGATAGCTCCTTCTTGAATCTCCTTTTCACGATCGATCAATGTTTCACCATCTTCACCATTAAAGAAGAATCCACCTTCATCATCGTCCCAAAATAATGTGAATAGTTCATCCATCAATTGCTTGGCTTTTTGTAAGTAATTCAAGTCAAAATCAATTTCATAAAATTCTAGATAGGCCCATATTAAATAGCCGTAATCATCCAAGTAAGCTTTATATTTTACGTCATTCTCTCTGTATCTGGCCATTAAACGTCTATTTTGAAACAAATTTTCCTCGATAAATGTAAGTGCTTGTGACGCCATATCAGCATAGGCAGGTTGCTGATATGCCTTGGCTGCTTTTAGCAACGCGGTAATCATCATCGCATTCCAGGAAGTTAGGATTTTATCATCCACATGCGGATAAACTCGTTTTTCCCTTTCAATTAAAAGTAGTTTTCTCGCTTCTTCCAACTGTTCATTTAGCTCATGAACCGACAACGTATTTCGCTCAGCGACTTGTTTTAAATCTACGTCAATTAAATGAGGAATATTCTTTCCTTCAAAATTACCCTGTTTTGTTATTTGGTAAGCATCTGTATATAAATCACCCAACTGCTCGCCCAAGATTTGATAGACCTCTTCAAAAGACCAAACATAATACTTTCCTTCTTGCCCTTCCGAATCGGCATCAATGCCCGAGTAGAAGACGCCTTCTTCACTCGTCATTTCCCTCTGTATAAATTGGATGATTTGCTCACTGATTTGTTGGTAAAAAGGCTTACGTGTAACTTGATAAGCCTCCGTATAAGCCATCAACAAAAAGGCTTGATCATACAGCATTTTCTCGAAATGGGGTACTAGCCACTTTTCATCTGTGGCATAACGTGTAAAACCAAATCCGACATGATCCCACAAACCACCATTAGCCATTGCTTGGAGTGTGTGTTCAGCCATTTGCAATGCCTGTTCATTATTCGTTTGATCATAATAACGGAGTAAAAAAAGGATATTTTGTGGTGATGGGAACTTAGGCGCTCCACCGAAACCACCATCTGTTTCATCGTATAATCGAGTAAACAACTCATATCCTCTGTGTACAGCCGTTTGATCCAAGCGCTGCTCACCCGCCTTCAATTGAGATCGCTTAATCGCCTGCTCAACACTGGCCGTCACATCCTTGATTTGCTCTTTGTCATTCTTATACGTCTTATATAACTGTGTGACAACTTCTGTGAAGCTCGGTAACCCATAGCGTCCCTTCGGTGGAAAATAGGTTCCTGCATAAAATGGTACATGTTCCGGTGTCATGAAGACGGATAAAGGCCATCCGCCATGCCCTGTCATCTGTTGACAGATTTTCATGTAGATCGAGTCGACATCCGGCCGTTCTTCCCGGTCGACCTTAACGGAGACAAAACGTTCATTTAGCAGTTTAGCCGTTTCTTCATCTTCGAAACTTTCATCAGCCATGACATGGCACCAATGACAGGTTGAGTACCCAATGGATAGAAAGATCGGCTTGTCTTCTGTTTTCGCCTTCTCGAATGCTTCTTCACCCCATGGATACCATTCGACTGGGTTGTATGCATGTTGTAGTAGATACGGTGATTTTTCATCGATTAGGTGATTGGGTTTTCCCATATGCGGTCACTCCAATAATTGATTTTAACGAGTCGTTTCCCTCATATCCTATTATCTTATCCTGTTATAAGTATGACCAAACAAAGTATAAACGTCAAAAATAGAAAACAGGCATTCACCCGCCAGTTAAGATGGTGAACGCCTTATTCAACAGTACATGCTATACTTTTTTAAACTTCTTCTAAAAAGTTCACATGGGAAACAATTTTTTCAACAGCTTCCTCGCCATTTTCTTCCCACTCATTCTTATCATGAATCTTTCCGTCCGTATCCAGCGGCTTTTGAAATTGTCCCAGACCTGAAATGGTTGCTAAAGCATTTGCATCTTTCTCTAAACCAATATTGACAACATGTTTAATGACATACGGTTTTTCAAATTCAATTAACGCATTGGGGCGATCGAGTTCACCTTCGATTACTTGAAAGGGTAAGCGCAAGTAAATGGTTTCACCTGCTTCTCGCCATAAAATCGAATCGATGCAACCACGATCGTAGTCCCAGCAACCACCAAGTGTAAATTTTAGTCTTTTAGCTTCTGAGAGCATGTTTCCATAAAAGGTTCGCTTACCTTCAATCGTTGTATCCAATTCAATCATATGAATCCACCTTTACAATAGAGTTTATGATGGTCATAGTATTGGCCGATTGAGATGGAAACATACTGGATTTTATGAAACTTTTGGTATGGACGGATCAAGGCATATACCTTCGTAAACAGGAAAATATGCCTTGTTTTGCAGAAGTGAAACGACACTCGAAGAGATCCTCTACTTAAGAAATAACAAATGATCTCTAAGAAGAAACAGTAATATATTTCCCGAGAAATATCGATTTATATTTTAGTTTTGATTCCAATCCTTTACTGCTTTTTACTTTGTTTCATAATCATATTGCTCTTCAATTTCCCCTGAAGAACTGTGAACATAAGCAATTGTGTCATTTTCTTCAGCAAGTTCGATTGCTTTTTCGATTGCCTCGTCCTTTGAATCTGTTGTATATTCTGGTTCGTCTTTTCCTTCTTCCTTCACTGCCCATTCTTCATCAAAAGGAACAACATGATACCGAGCATCATCCGTTCCTGCTCTTTCTTTAAAAAACTCTTTGCGTTCTTTTTCAGACATGTGTGTAGCCTCCTTTGTTTGGTTGAAAATTCATGTTGCATTAGTCGATACCCGAATCACATCTTGAAAAACATAAAAATCCACCTTGGAATGAATGTTCCAAGGTGGATCAGTTTACGTTTATTTATTTTTGTTTAATACGTCCATTACTTGTTGAACGGATTGTGCTGATTGATCTAATTGAGTTTTTTCTTCATCTGTTAAATCAAGCTCGATGATCTTCTCGAGTCCGTTACCACCGAGAACTGTCGGCACTCCTAAATACATATCATGATAGCCATATTCACCTTCAAGATAAGCGATCGCAGGTAAAATTCGTCGCTGGTCTTTCAAGATTGCTTCTGTCATCTCTGTTAATGCAGCAGCAGGGGCATAGTATGCTGAACCACTTCCGAGTAACCCGACGATTTCACCGCCGCCTTTCCGTGTGCGTTCCACAATTTCTTCAAGACGGTTTTTAGAAATCAGTTTCTCTAATGGAATACCTCCTGCATGCGAATAACGCAGCATTGGTACCATGTCATCACCATGTCCACCAAGGACGAAGCCGGAAACATCCTTTACGGAGACATCCAGTTCCTCAGCGACAAATGCACGAAAACGTGCTGTATCCAATACACCAGACTGACCAATGACCCGTTTTTTCGGTAGACCAGCTGTTTGATATACCGTGTAGGTCATCGCATCAACTGGATTTGTTAGCACAAGGATGATCGGCTCCTTGGAGTGCTGCATAATTTCTTGCGTTACAGATTTCATAATCTTAGAATTCGTCGCTACAAGATCGTCTCGACTCATTCCCGGTTTTCTGGCAATTCCTGCAGTAATGATGACAACGTCGGAATCTTTTGTATCAGCATAATCCGATGTTCCAACAATATTTGCATCAAATCGTTGTACTGGACTTGCTTCCAACATATCAAGGGCCTTGCCTTTTGTCGGGTCTTCCATATCTGGAATATCGACTAATACGACGTCAGCCAGTTCTTTCTGAGCAATCATCAAAGCGGCCGTGGCACCGGTGAATCCGGCACCGATGACTGAGACTTTCCTACGCTTGATTGTCATCCAAAGCCTCCCTCAATTCGATTTCAACCAATTGATTTTAGCTTTCCACAAATAAAGAAGTATTAACCCATGTTTTTGATAAGTTCATCAGCAAATTCAGAAGTCTTAACTTCTGTTGCATTATCCATCAAACGAGCGAAGTCATAAGTAACGACTTTGCTTGCAATTGTTTTATCCATAGCTTTTGCGATTAATTCACTTGCTTCTCTCCAGCCTAAGTGGTCAAGCATCAATGTACCTGACAAGATTACTGAAGATGGGTTCACTTTATCCATGCCCGCATATTTTGGAGCTGTACCGTGAGTCGCTTCAAAGATCGCATGTCCAGTATCATTGTTAATGTTCGCTCCCGGAGCAATTCCGATTCCACCAACTTGTGCTGCTAGAGCGTCGGAGATATAGTCACCGTTTAAGTTCATTGTCGCAACAACTTCAAACTCTTTAGGACGTGTGAGGATCTGTTGCAAGAAGATATCTGCAATCGCATCTTTAACGATGATTTTACCAGCATCTTCCGCTTCTTTTTGTGCTTTATCAGCTTCTTCGCGACCTTTTTCATCAGCAATTGCATCGTATTCATTCCACGTAAATACTTTGTCGCCGTATTCACGTTCAGCTAATTCATAGCCCCAGCTCTTGAAAGCACCTTCTGTAAATTTCATGATGTTTCCTTTGTGAACGAGTGTAACAGACTTTTTACCTTCGTTTAGTGCATACTCAATCGCTGCACGAACCAAGCGCTCAGTACCTTCTTTGGAAACTGGCTTAATTCCGATACCAGAAGTTTCTGGGAAGCGGATTTTATCTACACCCATTTCATTTTGGATGAAGTCAATGACTTTCTTCACTTCATCAGTTCCTTCTTGCCACTCAATACCCGCATAAATATCTTCTGTATTTTCACGGAAAATTTGCATGTCTACATCTTCAGGGTGTTTAACCGGAGAAGGTACCCCTTCGAAATAGCGAACAGGACGTAGGCACGTAAATAGGTCAAGCTCTTGACGTAATGCAACGTTTAGAGAACGAATTCCTCCACCAATTGGTGTAGTCAATGGACCTTTAATCGCAATTTTGTAATCACGAATTGTTTCTAATGTTTCGCTTGGTAGCCATTCACCTGTTTTGTCATATGCTTTTTGACCAGCAAGAACTTCTTTCCATACAATTTTCTTTTCGCCGTTGTAAGCTTTTTCAACAGCTTGTTCGAGTACGCGTGAAGCGGCAGCCCAGATGTCCGGACCTGTTCCATCTCCTTCGATATATGGAATGATTGCATGATTTGGAACGTTCATTTTTCCATTTTCTACTGTAATTTTTTCACCTTGTGTCATTGAAATACCTCCTCATTTTTTACATCCATTTATTTGTTGTCTGAAAATTGTTAAAAGATCCAGACAACATCACAAAAGCCGGAAATCCCGGCTTTTGAATAATTTATCGTACCTTAACTCACACGCTACTTAGCGTTCATTAAGTGGTACATACTTCTGTTTGCTTGGGCCTACCCACTCAGCTCTTGGGCGAATCAAGCGGTTATCAGCATACTGTTCAAGGATGTGTGCTAACCAACCTGATACACGGCTTACTGCGAAGATTGGTGTAAAGAGATCGTGGTCGATCCCTAAACTATGATATACAGACGCAGAATAGAAATCAACGTTTGCAGGTAATCCTTTGTTTTCTTTAATATAGTCCTCAATCTTAACTGACATTTCATACCATTTACTTTCGCCTGCAATCTCTGTCAATTGCTTGGACATTTCTTTCAAGTGCTTGGCACGTGGATCGCCATTTTTATATACTCTGTGACCCATGCCCATAATTTTTTCTTTGTTCTCTAGTTTTTTCTCGATATGTGGAATAGCATTGTCGACTTCACCAATTTCAGAAAGCATCGCCATGACACGCTCATTCGCACCACCGTGAAGTGGTCCTTTAAGTGCCCCAATTGCTGCAGTAACACCAGAATATACATCTGAAAGTGTTGCTACACAAACACGTGCTGTGAATGTGGATGCGTTTAACTCATGGTCAGCATGTAGCACTAGCGCTTTATTGAAAGCTTTTACTTCAATGTCTTCTGGATCTTTTCCATTCAACATATATAAGAAGTTTTCAGCATAGCTATTCTCTTTCTTTGGAGAAACTGGGTCTTTTCCATTACGAATACGTGCAAAAGCAGTAACGATCGTTGAGATTTTTGCCTGTAAACGAACAGCTTTACGGCGATTCGCTTCTTCATCCATTGTATCTGCTTCGTCATCATACAGACCAAGCATAGAAACGGCTGTGCGCAAAGCTGCCATTGGATGAACCGTTTTCAAATCATACGATTTCAAGTGATCAACGATTTCAGAAGGGATGTCCATATTCTCTGCTAAATCGTTTTTAAATTTGTCTAATTCGTCTTTTGTCGGTAATTTTTGATTCCAAAGAAGGTAAACAACTTCCTCGAAACTTGAATTTTCTGCAAGATCATCAATATCGTAACCCACATAGGTGAGCTTATCATCAATGATCGAGCTAATAGACGATTCTGTTGCTACAATTCCTTCAAGTCCCTTTGTGTTTGACATCGTATCTCTCTCCTTTTTTTCTTTTTGTCAAAAATGTGTATGAACACATTTAATTCTATCGGAATGCTAGTATATCTTCCACACTCATTATAAACAAATTCCTACCGAATGTGAAATTTTTTAAAATATTAGAAGTATAAAGCTTCATAGCTTGGACAATTTGTTCATACAATT
Organism: Allobacillus halotolerans; assembly: GCF_018967645.1. GTDB lineage: Bacteria > Bacillota > Bacilli > Bacillales > Alkalibacillaceae > Allobacillus > Allobacillus halotolerans. The sequence continues at coordinate 53,239 of NZ_JAHLZF010000004.1, forward strand.
GGATAATACGTCATCATTCTTTCTTCAAATAGTTCATACATAAGCTTCAACTAAACAAACCAACCATAGAATCGACAACGCGCATAGCGAGATAAGCAATACCCGCACCAATCAACGGTCCAACAGCAATCCCTTGGAAGAAAACAACAGCAAGGATTGTTCCAAGAATCAACGCTGTCGTCAAATGAGGTTCATTGGCCAACAAAGTCAATCCATCTTTTGCGACATAGGCCACAAAAATTCCAGCAAGAACAGCAATCCAAGCATAATACGATTTAAAGCTTTTCGCTAGATCTGTAAACCCAATTTCACCTGCTGCAATCGGTACAAGTACGGCCACCGTAATGATGACAACACCGATAAACATACCTTTCGCTTCAAGAAAGGGAAAGACCCGATCTTCCAGCTTGAACAATTTAATGCCTAATAAAATATATACAGCAATTAAAATCGCTTGGTTTTTTGCAATAAAACCGAGTGCTAATAAAATAAGTAAGAATATTGTAGAAGATGAGAACATCATGATCACCTCTTTATTGAACCTTCACGAACCCACGTGAAAACGAACTTTCTTCATCAGAAGAGCGATAGTACTGATTAGAGACCTTATCTCATTGTAGCAGAAAGGATTACAAGAATGAATATTGATTGGCTAAAAGCTATACAACTGACTGTCACTTTCATCGTGTTGTCCACGTTATTTTACGTTAGCTTACCCATTTTATATCCGTTTTACATAAGTATCATCCTGGCAATCATCATACTTCCTCTCGCTAAATTATTGGAAAGAAAATTATATTTTCCTCGGGGACTAGCTATATTTACGATGATTTTTATGTTATTAGTCGTTTCAGTTACAGTCATTTCTTTAAGTATGATTGAATTGATTCATTTTCTTCAACAATTCTCTCATTTCTTACCTGTCATATTCGATACAACATTACAACATTTTTATGAAACCATCTTTCCTTGGACAGAAAAAATGATTGGAACATTATCTAATTTACTAAGCAGATCTCCTGATTTTTCACAAGATTACTTCACACAGCTTTTGATGGACTTTGCGAATTCGTTTCGAGATTACAGTCAAAACTTCCTATTGGACCTTGTTCAATCACTCATCTTAATATTTACAAGCACGCTACAGTCAAGTTATATTTTTATACTGATTTTATTAAGCACCTATTTTTTAGCTAAAGACGGCCCAAGATGGGCAGCGTCTTTATTATCAAAGGTTCCCGCTCCTGTTAAAGACTTTATTTATGACCTTAGAATGCAAAGCTTCCAAGTGGTTAAGAAATATATTTTCGCACAGCTTTTGATCATTTTAAGCTCAGGTTTGATTATCTGGATTGGCTTAACATTACTAAATGTGAAGCATGCACTTGCGATCACTTTTTTTAGCATGCTTTTGGATTTCATCCCTTTGATTGGGGTTAGCGTCGTATTCATCCCTTGGATTTTATATAGTTTTTTGACACAGCAATTTTTTATGACGATTGGATTAAGTGTTCTATTGCTCGTCTTGATTATATTTCGTAATATCATTGAACCAAAACTTTTAGGTACATCCCTTGGGATTCATCCTTTTGTCATGATCATACTATTGTTTTTATTTTTTCAATGGTTCGGATTAATGGGTGTGCTTTTAACCCCTTTATGTTTGATTTTATTGATTACGATTAAGCAAACGGGGATTCTTCGGGATATTCAAGCGTATTTAACGAAGTAGATTGGATGGTTAGGTGACGTAATTGGGAAGTGCGAGTAATGGGTTGTCTTCCGGGCTCGAGAGACGCTGTCAACGACGGAACAGCGAAAATTCCGATGCCTTCCGTGCTCGAGAGGCGCTCTCAACGACGGAACAGCGAAAAATTCGGTGCCTTCCGTGTCCGAGAGGCGCTCTCAACGACGGAAGAGCCAAAAATCGGGTGCCTTCCGTGCTCGAGAGACGCTGTCAACGCCGGAACAGCGAAAATTCCGGTGCCTTCCGTGTCCGAAAGGCGCTCTCAACGACGGAACAGCGAGAAATTGATATTCTTCCGTGCTCGATAAATGCTCTCCTTCTCGACGACCATTTGTTATGCCGATGCCAGATTTTAGTCATCGATTACTTACCAAACCAAAAAACCTGAACGATCACATAACGAATGTGTCGTTCAGGTTTTTTATCTCCGGTAAATATGAAATCTTTTGACTGAGCCTTTTTTAATCATGGATAGCAGTTGTGCTTGCGCCCAAACCTTAAATGGTTTTCTTGTTACTGGAATCAATAAAAGAAAACCCAGTAAGTCAGTAAGAAATCCAGGAGTAAACAATAATACAGCCCCGATTAAAATAGCAATTCCATCGAAAATTTCATCCTTTGGCATACGGCGTTGCGCCATTTCTTGACGGGCTCGGTTCAGTGTGCTGATTCCTTGCCACTTGGCGAGAAAAGCACCGATGACGCCAGTCAAAATAATGCCTATTAAAACAAACCAAATACTTGTCACGTTGCCTAGCCAAACAAAGATCGCAATTTCGATGACTGAGAAAACAACAATTAATAAAAATAATAATCGAAACATGTATTCACCTTCTATATGATCGAAGTTCTTCCTAGATAAATATTACCCGTTTCCGAATCGAGCGTAATCTCATCTCCATTCGTCAATAAGCTTGTGACTTCTTTCGCGCCGACAATGGTTGGCAGCTCTAAGTTTAAGCCAACGATTGCTGCGTGGCTTGTCAATCCACCTTCTTCTGTGATGATTCCAGCCGCTCTTTTGATCCATGGCATCATTTCTTTTTCTGTTCCTGTGGCGACTATAATATCACCGTCTTCGAAATTTTCCTCTAATTGCTTAGCATTTTCTGCAATAATGACTTTTCCTGAAGTGCCTTTGTCTCCAATTCCTTGACCTTTTTGAACGATATCACCGACTACGTGAACTTTGACCAAGTTAGTAGAGCCACTTTGACCGACAGGAACACCCGCTGTGATTACGATTCGATCTCCGCGCTGAATGTATCCCGAATCAAGACTTCGACTTACGGCCAAACCGAGCATTTCATCGGTTGAATTCACGCGTTCACCGTTGATTGGATGCACTCCCCACACAAGGTTTAATTGACGATTGACACTCTCCCTGAAAGTGATGGCTATAATCGGTGCGTTCGGACGATATTTTGAGATCATCCGTGCAGTATTCCCGCTTTCCGTCGGTGTGACGATAGCGTTCAATTCAAGTTCTTCTGTTAAATTGGCAACCGAGTGACTAATTGCATCTGTCATGTTTTTATCTTCGTTTTTAAATCGGTTACTAGATGAATCAAGTTGTGAAATTTTGTTTTCCGTATAAACAGCAATGTTATACATCGTTTCAACGGATTCAACAGGATAATCACCTGCAGCTGTTTCACCAGACAACATAATTGCATCTGTACCATCGTAAATCGCATTCGCTACGTCGCTTGCCTCTGCACGTGTTGGTCTTGGGTTTCGTTGCATGGAATCGAGCATCTGTGTCGCGGTAATGACTGGTTTAGCAGCTACATTACATTCATGAATTAGCTTTTTCTGGACGAACGGCACTTCTTCTGCTGGAATTTCAACGCCTAAGTCACCACGCGCTACCATGATTCCGTTACTGACTTGAAGGATTTGAGCAATGTTATTGACGCCTTCTCGGTTTTCGATTTTCGGTACAATTTGGATAAACTCTCCGTTGTTTTTCTCCAATAGCTCCCGAATATCCAACACATCTGAAGCTCGGCGAACAAAGGATGCCGCAATAAAGTCAATACCTTCTTCGATACCAAACAAGATATCTTCTGCATCTTTGTCCGTAATCCCTGGTAGGTTTACGCTGACATTCGGAACGTTGACACCTTTTTTATTTTTGATTTCACCTGAGTTTTGTACGACGGTTTCAATCTCTTTTTTATCCTCATGGATTGCTTTTACTTCAAGACCGATCAACCCATCATCAAGCAAAATTTTTGAGCCAGGGTGGACATCATGAATCAATCCACTATACGTAAGTGAGAAACGTTCCGCAGTTCCTTCTACATCTTCCATCGTCAAATAAACAGTCGATCCTTCTTCTAAATATGCTTGGCCACCTTTGAACTGGCCTGTACGTATTTCCGGTCCTTTTGTATCCAACATGATCGCGACTGAACGACCTGTCTCTTCAGCAGCCTGGCGGATATTCCGGATACGATTACGGTGTTCTTCATGATCTCCATGAGAAAAGTTTAACCTCGCAACATTCATTCCTGATTCGATTAATTGCTTTAATGTTTCCACGGACTCTGATGCTGGTCCGATTGTACATACAATTTTTGTCTTGTTTTTAATCATAAGGTCACTACCTCCTAAAGTTATATGGATAGTTGGCTAGATAAATTATATAGTTCTTCTATCTCTTGATTGTTTTTGTCGAAATTACCTGTGAGATCATGATCGACAAACTGATTATTTTCCAATCCGACCATACGGCCTTGTTTTCCATTTAGCAATAATTCAATGGCAAAAGCGCCAAAACGACTTGCAATCACTCGGTCATACGCGCTTGGTGAGCCACCTCTTTGTGTATGGCCCAATATGGTTACACGAGTTGAGAAATTCAGCTGGTCTTTGATTCGGTCGGCAATATCGTAAGCATTGCCCGCACCTTCGGCCAACATGATAATGCTATGCCTTTTTCCACGCTCATGTCCTCGTTTGATTTTTTGAATGACTTCATCATAACTCGTTTTGATTTCTGGAATTAAAATACTTTCCGCACCACCGGCAAGTCCAGCCCACAATGCTAAATCACCGGCATCTCGCCCCATTGCTTCAATGACATAAATACGTTCATGAGATGTAGCCGTATCTCGAATTTTATCAACCGCATCAATGACTGTATTCAACGCGGTATCAAATCCGATGGTATAATCAGTTCCAGCAATATCATTATCAATCGTACCTGGAATTCCGATACATGGATATCCTTTTTCCGTCAGTTTTTTTGCCCCTTTAAAGGAGCCGTCGCCACCAATGATGACCAATCCTTCAATCCCGTAGTGATTCAATTGTTCAATGGCTTTCTGTTGACCTTCTTCCGTCTTGAAATCTTCAGAACGGGAAGAAAACAACATTGTACCACCTTTTTGAATAATATCACCAACCGAACCGATATCCAGTTGCTTAATTTCACCATCGATTAATCCTTGATAACCGTAATAAATCCCATATACCTCTATATCGTGATAAATACAACTTCTGACCACTGCACGAATCGCAGCATTCATGCCTGGCGCATCACCGCCACTCGTTAAAATACCAATTCGTTTCATAACTTCACCTCATCTCACTCTCTATAGGCAATCAGTCATTCATATCATTGAATCATCTATCTATATTCTAAATCAACTGCTAGGTAAAAATCATGTCATACGGGGTAAAGTTTGAATAAATTTCATTTGTTCCATAAAAAGCTCTGTAAAACATGACGTCTATTGATAAAAATGGATGTCTTTTCGTTCTACTATGAGGTTCCCCCTTAAATAAAAAGCTGCCCCCCTTGTTTATTTGTACCAATAACAAGTAGGGCAGTTCTTGGTATTACTCATTTACCGGAGTTTCCGTACGTTCCAAAACCGAGGTTGTCGAACCGATTTTTTCATACTTCCGCCAACGTTGATCCAATAATTCTTGTTCATTCAATTGATTTAACTCATGCAAAGAAGATTCGATGATTTCTTTAATCTTGCTTGCCTGGCTATCAATATCACGATGTGCGCCACCCTGTACTTCCTCAATGACCCCATCAATCACTCCAAGTTCCTTCAGGTCATAGGATGTTATTTTCATCGATTCAGCTGCTTTTTTAGCTAAATTGGAATCTTTCCATAATAAAGCCGCTGCGCCTTCTGGGGAGATGACAGAGTAAGTTGAGTTCTCCAACATGAATAACTTATCCCCAACACTTATACCTAAAGCGCCCCCACTACCACCTTCGCCGATTACAATACAAATGATCGGGACAGTCAACCCCGCCATTTCACGAAGGTTTTTCGCAATGGCTTCACTTTGCCCTCGCTCTTCGGCAGCCTTTCCTGGATAAGCACCTTTTGTATCGATGAAGGTAATAATCGGACGATTAAATTTCTCCGCTTGGTACATCAATCGCAAAGCCTTCCGATAACCTTCGGGATGAGGCATACCAAAATTGCGACGAATATTTTCTTTCGTATCTTTGCCGCGCTGATGGCCGACTACCGTTACTGGTTGACCATTAAACTTGGCAATCCCTCCGACAATTGCTTCATCGTCGCTATGATAGCGATCACCATGCATTTCAAGAAAATCAGTAAAAAGTTGTTCGATATAATCCAAGGTGGTCGGTCGCTCGGCATGTCTAGCCATTTGAACGCGATCCCATGGAGCCATATTTTCATATACTTCACGTTCCAGATGTTCCAATCGTTCTTCCAATCGATCGATTTCTGCCGATAAATCGACTTCACTATCACCAGATATCTTTTTCAACTCAGCAATCTTCTCTCTAAGCTCGACCACGGGCTTCTCAAATGGGAGGACATTCTTTTTCATCACTGATCACCTCCATCTTGGTGAATATCAAGAATCGTCGTTACTATTTTTTTCATTTCTGAACGATGAACCACACGATCTAACTGACCATGCTTAAACAAGAATTCAGCCGTTTGGAAATCATCTGGCAGTTTTTCCCGAATGGTTTGCTCGATAATTCTTCGGCCCGCAAAGCCGATCAACGCCTTCGGTTCAGCAAAATTATAATCACCTAAAGAAGCAAAGCTCGCTGAAACACCACCCGTTGTTGGATGGGTCATATAAGAAATGAACAACCCGCCTGAACGGCTAAAACGTTCTAAAGCGACGGACGTTTTTGACATCTGCATTAAACTAAGTACGCCTTCTTGCATTCGCGCTCCGCCTGATGCAGTGAAAATAATAATTGGTAGTCTTTCTTCTCTCGCTTTTTCAATCGCTCGCGAGATTTTTTCTCCGACAACAGATCCCATACTACCCATTCGAAAGCGTGAGTCCATCACAGCAATTGCTGATTCATAACCATTTATTTTTCCTTTACCTGTCATGACTGCTTCATTCATACCGGTCTTTTTCTGATCCTTTTCCACTTTTTCTATGTAATCTGGAAATTCAAGTGGATTCGCAGAAGTCAGTTGGACATCCCATTCTTCAAAGGTGTTGGCATCCATCAATGCATCAATCCGCTCTTTCGCTGACATCGGATGATGATAATCACAATGTAAACAAATCAGATTGTTTTTCTCGAGTTCTTTCCGATAATGTATTTTTCGGCACGAAGGGCATTTAACCATTAACCCTTGTGGGACATCTTCTCGTTCTGCTTGCTTAGATATTGTGGCATATTTCCTTTTTTTATTAAAAATATCTCGTAACAACGGGATTCCTCCTTTGTGTGGACACACCTTAAAGATACAGGAAGTCTACTTTGAAAATTGTCAAAAAACATCACTGAGCAAACTTCATTATTCGAGGATATATACCTTTTTAAGTGCTTCTTTTGCTGATTCGGTTTTATTTTCTTTAACCCAAAGCAATATTTGCTCATAAAATGAATGATTTTGTTCTTCAAAAGGAATTGGGTTACTGAACCCCTCCAATAAATGCCAAATCTTCGAGAGTAACCGATTGCCTGCTGCATTGAACAACTCTGTAAAAAGAAAAGTATGTAGCTGTTCTTTTGGCAATTCAACGATTACGGATAATAATTTTTCGTAAAGATCCGTTGAAATTTGGCCACTGAGATTAGATAGCACTTGAGATTCAAGTAATAATTTCAATTGAAGTACCTCTTGTTGAGATCTCGTTTCTTGCAGAATAAATGTCGATAAAATCTCAACCGAATAATAGGGCTGATAAGATCGAAGGAACGTTCCTTCGCCATGTCTTGTTTCAATTAAACCTAAGAGCTCAATCGCTCGTAAAGCTTCACGGACAGAAGAACGCCCAGCATTTAACTGTTCAGCCAACTCCCTTTCAGAAGGGAGTCGATCACCATCTTGCAATTGATGATCGACAATATAATTGCGTATTTCTTCCAATACTTCTTGATAAACTTTCGATTTCGTGTCTTTTGTCATAAAAGGCACCTCAATCATCTGCCCGATTATTTTTCATGGATTATTGTAAGCTCTTCTGTACGTTTACGTACTTCTTCTGGATCAACATCAATTCGTGCAACTCCTGATTCCATTGCGGCTTTTGCTACGGCAGCTGCAACAGCAGGCGCTACACGCTTATCAAATGGATCAGGAATGACGTAATCCGGTGAAACCTTGTCTTCTGCAACCAATTCTGCGATTGCTTCAGCAGCGGCAATTTTCATCCGTTCATTGATCCGAGTAGCCCGTACATCCAATGCTCCGCGAAAAATTCCCGGAAAAGCCAGTACGTTATTGACTTGGTTAGGGAAATCTGAACGTCCGGTACCAATCACTTTTGCACCCGCTTCTTTCGCATCGTCAGGCATAATTTCCGGATCAGGATTAGCCATGGCGAAAATCGTTGGGTCGTCGTTCATGCTCTCTACCATTTCTTTTGTCAATGCACCACCAACGGAAACACCGATAAACACATCTGAATCTTGAATGACTTCTTCCAAAGTTCCTTCAATATTATCTTTGTTCGTCATTTTAGCAACTTCATCTTTTACTTCATTCATTCCATATGGGCGACCTTCATAAATAGCCCCTCTTGAATCACACATAATAATATCGCGAACGCCAACGCTAAATAATAATTTTATAATGGCAATTCCTGCTGCTCCTGCTCCATTAATCACAACTTTAGAGTTTGAGAATGTTTTACCTGATATTTTCAAAGAATTGATCATTCCGGCAACGGTAACGATCGCTGTTCCGTGCTGGTCATCATGAAATATAGGTATACTCGTTTCTTTTTTCAGTCGATTTTCAATGACAAAGCAATTTGGCGCAGCGATATCTTCGAGGTTTACGCCACCAAATGTCGGCTCCATTAATTTTACGGTATTCACGATTTCATCAACATCATTTGTATTTAACGAAATAGGGAATGAATCGACACCAGCAAAGCTTTTAAATAGTGTTGACTTTCCTTCCATTACAGGCAAGGCAGCTTCAGGGCCGATATTACCGAGACCTAAAACGGCAGAGCCATCCGTCACGACAGCTACCATATTCCCTTTCATTGTATAATCATAGACAGTTTCTTTATTATCATAAATTGCTTTACAAGGCTCAGCGACTCCTGGTGAGTAAGCAAGACTAAGATCTCTTGCATTACGGATCGGAATTTTTGAATTTGTCGTTAGTTTTCCTTGGTTCACTTTATGAATGTGAAGTGCTTCCTCACGTAAATCTGCCACATATACCACTCCTTCATAAAAATCGTAGAAACAACTAAATTGGTCTGACCATTAACCTAATTAATTATAACAAACCATGAACACATGTAAAGAAATTCAGCTGAACCGTACATGCGAAAATGAAATGAATCGAATGAGAGTTGAATTTTAATACGTGGAAGTAATCACTTGGCAATTCGGTCGTTATATGTACATCTTATCCGCGCTGATCCATTATGAATCCAGACACAAAAATGATTAAAAAAAGAAACCAGATTTATACGACATACGGGAGTATTCCCGTTCACTTGGCGAATAAACCTGGTTGTGACAAAGATTGTTGCTATTTCAATATTATTCAACGCTTTCGCTTTTGTATGACAACATTATCGTTTCCGAACACCTCACCAAGATAATGAATCGATTCTTCGCTTAACTTCAGATCGTACTGTACAGATAGCTGGTACGACTTTTTCTCATTCGCCAGATAAAGGACAATGGGAGCCGTTCCAGGATACATTTTGCTGATTTGTTTAATCATTTGTAAATATTCCTTTTCCTTGTCGTAAATACGAATGAAAACGAGCTGTGAACTATCTTTAGGTAATTGCTGAATGTCCAATTCGGTTACATTTTGAATAATAAGTTGCTTTTCATTATTTCGTTCATCCGTTCGTCCCTCAATCTCAACAATCATACCTTCCGTAATTTTTCTTCCTACATCTCGATAGACTTGCGGAAAAATAACGCCATCGAGGGCTTCTGTTTCATCCTGCATTCGAATGAAAGCCATCTGCTCGCCACGCTTCGTGCGGATCTGCTTAATCTCATCAATTGAGGCGACTGTTCTGGTTTGTTTTTTTACTGGTAGCTTCCGAACTTGTTGGATGGTAGCCTGCCCTCGTTTCAATAAACTTCTTCGGACACTTTTCAAAGGATGGTCGCTTAACGTGAATCCAAGCACTTCTTTCTCCATACTAATTTCCTTAAGCGTTGAGAATGGTTCTGCTGGTGTATATTCGATATCCATATGAAACAAATCTTCATTCCAGTTCATTTGTTCATTGAAATGTGAAAAAAGTTCTCCTTGCTCGATTGCCTGAACGGTTGAAGCTAATAGTTGAGCACGATTTCGATTGGAATAATCAAATGCGCCGACGATAATGAGTGATTCAATTGCCGTCTGAGTGATCACATTCAAGTGTACTCTTCTTGTAAAATCAAATAAGTCCTTGAACGGTTGTTGTTTACGTGCATCTAACACTTCCATCAATGCTTGTCGACCAAATCCCTTAATCCCCAGCAAACCGAAACGAACTGTATTCGCTTCTTCAACGGTGAATTTACCAAAACTTTTATTAATCGAAGGCGGCAACACATTCAACCCGACTTGTTTGGCTTCTTTAATATATTTTTCGAGCTTTGTTGAATCATGGATGACAGAGCTTAATAATTCCGCGTAAAAATACGCCGGATAATTCGCTTTAAAGTAAGCTGTTTGATAGGAAATCATCGAATATGCAACAGCGTGACTTTTATTAAACCCATAGTCAGCAAATCGCTCAATCCATGAAAAAATTTCTTTAGCTATGGTTGGTTCGTACCCGTTCGCTTCAGCTCCTTGCATAAATAGATCCTTCATTTTCGCAATAGCGTCTGGATCCTTTTTGCTGATCGCACGCCGTAAAATATCTGCTTGCCCATAAGAAAAGCCCGCAATCAGACTAACGACCTGCATAATTTGCTCTTGATAAATCAGTACACCGTTCGTTTCCTGTAAAATCTGTTTTAAATCATCATGTATATAAGAAACCGCTTCCTGACCATTTTTACGCTTGGCATACGTTTCAATGAATTGCATCGGACCTGGACGAAACAACGCATTAACCGCTACGATATCTTCCAAACGATTCGGTTGAATTTGTCGAAGGGCTGATTTCATCCCACTGGACTCAAGCTGAAACACGCCCGTCGTATGACCCGATCTCAGTAATTGGAACGTTTTCGCATCATTCATCGGTAGTTTTTCCAACAAAATTGTTTTTCCTTCTTTTTCTCTTATTTGACGGATCATCCGTTCAAGCAATGATAAATTCCTCAAACCAAGAAAATCAATTTTCAGCAATCCGATGGCTTCTAGGTCTTGCATCGGAAATTGGGTTAAATAGACACCATCCTGTCCCTCTATAACCGGAACAGTATTTGTGAGATACCGATCACTGATCACGACACCAGCCGCATGCGTTGAATGATGACGTGGCAACCCTTCGATGACGAGCGCAGCTTGAAACATGTGAATCAGTTGTTGGGATTCCTGGATGTAATTCCGATACGTTTCATTTTCTTGAATAAGCTTTCGAAGGGACGTTGACTGCTTCGGTAAATGCTTCAGCAACCAATTCATTTGCTCATCGGTTATATGGAAAACCTTTGCGAGTTCCCGAATAATTGAACGAGATTGAAATGTACCAAAAGTAATAATTTGGGCAACACGATGCTGCCCATATTTATTTTTGACATAGTGAATCATCTCTTCTCTTCGATAATCCGAAAAATCAATATCGATATCTGGCATCGATTTACGTTCAGGATTTAAAAAACGTTCAAACAACAAATCATACGTCAAAGGATTTACCTTCGTAATTCCAAGCAAAAAAGCAACAAGAGACCCTGCCGCAGAACCTCTTCCTGGACCAGTCAAAATGTTTTCTTTATGCGCATGCCGCATAAAGTCCCAAACGATTAGGAAATAATCAGCAAAATCCATTTTTCCGATAATCGACAATTCTTCGTCCAATCTATTTTTTGCACGTTCCATTTGAGATTCAGCACATTTAACTGGCAGTTGCTTTTCACAAAGTTCGCGCAGAAAGTCGATGGATTTTTGACCTTCACCCATTGAAAAATGAGGCAATTCAAACCATTGATCAGGAAACTCAACTTGGCACTCATTTGCAATTTTCATTGTACGTTCAATGGCTTCTGGATAGTTATTCACAAATTCAGTCGGTAATTGTTCGCCAGTTACAAAATGATGAGCACCTGTATTCTTTTGGCGAATGGAAGACAGAGAGGATTGTTTCTTCATTGCTAACAGTGACTCATAACCAATTTTGTCACGCTCTTTTAAATACCTAACATCCACCGTAGCAATCATTCGATCAGCGTAATGCTGAGTGATTTGCTCCACCCATTGATTCAATCGCTCATTTTCAATATAAGGTTGCACGGCTATATACCAATCTTTCAACTTCGCATCAAGCGATTGGAAGATATTTTGGATCGTTTGATCATCTTCCAGATATACCAAGTCCTCGATAAAGGTATTGTAAACGGATAATACACAAAAAATGTTGGTACATTCCGATAGATCGTCCAATCGAATCGGTTCTTTCTTCGCCATCTTTCGGTTGGATAATTGAACGAGCTCTTCATACCCGCGTATATTCTTTGCCAATAAAATAAACCGAAGTGGTCGATATTCTGACTCCATGTAAACATCGGCTGTCATACCGATAATCGGTTTCACATCATATTGAGAACACAACTCATAAAACCGGTATGCACCAAATAACACCTCATGATCAGTCAACGCCAATGAGTGCATGCCGCTTTGCTTTGCTTCACTTACTAACGATTCGAGCTCAATTGTACTTTCCATTAGCGAAAAACTACTATGTATTTGTAAGTGGACAAACTCCATCGGAACCACACCTTCTATGTCTTTTCCATTCTTTCATTATCTTCTGTTTATCTACGTACAAAAATTAATCATTACTATCTATTATAGCTGAGCAATGAACTTCTTGAAATCTCAACATATCAATTTCATTCAATTCATAGAATGGAACTAGGACATGTCGTGAATTGAGAGGAAGTCAACGAATGGAAGAACGAGTTATATTTGCGATGATCAAAGTTTTTTTTATCTCATTTGGCGTAGTGACTGGTGGTGCACTTTTTGGCAGTCTCAGTGCTTATTTAACAGGCGAACCACCTATTTCTGAATTGATTCTTGCCGCCAAACGGTTACGCATTTGGGCAATCGTCGCTGCAATCGGCGGGACTTTCGATACCATATCGACATTTGAGAAAGGGATATTTGAAGCATCGACCATTGACTTAATCAAACAAATATTATTGATTATTACAGCCATGGGAGGCGTTAAATCCTCTCTCATGCTTATTTCATGGATTACCCAAAGTGAATTTTAATGACCTTATTTGATGATTGGACGAAAGCATATGCACATTCCTCCTTACTACAAAAAAAGAACATGGCAAAGTTTCTTCCTTGGTGTTTTGGCTGGTGTCATTGTCGGTTATATCTTTTTTTTATTTGTTTACGGAAAACATACCGAACGCTGGATTGAAGAAAACATGGAAATTCGGACAGAGTTAAAGCAAGTGAAACAGGAAAACGACCTCTTGAAACAGGATAAAGAAAATTTAAATGAAGAACATGAAGAGAAACTAACGATCCAATCATTTGAAATCAATTTAGATAACGCTGAAGAACTTGAACTTGATCGGTTTACAGAATATGAATTGACTGAACGGATCGAGGACGAACTCAACCCTGTGATTGGAAGAAACATCGCTTCTGTTTCGGATCAACGAGATTTGCTCATTCGGACAATTGAGAATCAAACCTATCATGTCAGAGACATCGATTACTCGGTTACCATCTCTCATTTGACTGTCGCTCCGATCTTAGTGATTACTGTCGAAGTTCAGGTAGAAACTGGCGGGGCAACGCTTTAATTTGTTCACAAAATAGCCATAAAAATGTGTCCATTTTTAGAAAATTTTCATATCAATAATTAGGAACCAATTGGATGGGATAAAATATAATTGTAAGAGAATCGAATTCTCTTAAGAAGGAGTGGTAATGATGAAAGTAATTCACACACAACGAATCGCCAACGACAAAGTTGCCTTACTCATGAATGGTTATTCGGCATTTGCTGAAACTGAAGAAGTCATCCGACTCGTAAATCGAAGAATTCATCGTAATAATTTGAACATTATCGTAGAACGGACCAACGTAGGTTGCTGGTTTATCCCGGAACAAGTGAACAAAGCCCAGTAGTCCAATCTGGCTATTATTCCAGAGACAAAGATATGTGTAATTCTTACTTAAACAGATGAATTCCCTATAAATAAATGGGTAACTGGTCGAATGAAACGACCAGTTTTTTGTTTATGTTTTTAAATCATGATCCGCTAAATAATCATCGCAAATTCGATCTAAGTCCTTGACTAATAAATCTGCCTCATTCCACGTATACACCTTGGCACCGGAAGCCATCGGATGTCCACCACCATTGTACCGCGAAGCTAATTCATTGATCACAGGGCCTTTCGAACGTAATCTCACACGAATCACATCATCTTCTTCGATAAAAAATACCCATGCAATGACTTCTTGAATATCTCCGGCGATACCGACAAATGAATGTGTTTCTTCGCTTGTGACCCCGTAATCAGCTAATAATGCTTTCGATAACCGAAACACAGCCGCTCCACTTTTTCGAGGTGTCATTTGTTGGAGTAAATGTCCCTTCAAGCGGGCAATTTTAAGTGGCACTTGGTACATGCTGTCATACAATGAGTCACGATCGAAATCATATTGAACTAATTCTCTTGCCGCTTCAAATGTACGATTTGTTGAACTCGGGAATAAAAAGCGACCTGTATCGCCGACAATTCCAGCGTACAATAGTCTTGCCGCTTCTCGATTCAACTGGAATCCTCGTTCTTTTCCAGCTACATATAGCTCATAAATCATTTCACTCGTCGAAGAAGCTGATGGGTCTACCCACATATAATTGCCATACGGCTCTCGATTTGGATGGTGATCAATCTTAACGACGACTTCTCCAAGTGAATAACGCTGATCGCTGATTCGCTCCTCATTCGCCGTATCACAAACAATTACCAATGCTCCATCGTACTCTTTATCTGCAAAATCATCTAGGCGTGCGAGATAGTTCAAAGACATTTCTTCTTCCCCAGCAAGCAACACCTTTTTATCCGGGAACGATTGGCGGATGATTTCACCTAGACCTGCTTGTGATCCATAAGCATCCGGATCTGGTCGTTCGTGTCGATGAATGATAATTTTGTTGTATTTTTCGATGAGTTCAATGATTTGTTCCGTCACATAAAGCACCCTTTCTCTAAAACAATTGCGTTCATTCAATTTTTCGCCATACCTTTATCGTCTCGGTGGCTAGAATTTTTACAAGACAATCTGTACAATAAAAGAAGTTATCTTTCTAGGAGGAATTTTCATGCCAATATTTATTACATTGATTGTTGTTTCATTTATTCTATATATTTATTTTAAAGTCCGAATCATCAGTCAAAAAGATCCACTTACCATGCGATTTACCAACGCGAAAGCACGAATCGCTCTAGGTATCTTCATTTCTACATTCGGAGCGAACCAATATGTTTACTATCAAACCCAATTGGCTCTCTTTGTTTGCTTGTTGTTTGTGATCCTAGGCATTATCCAAATCGTTTATGGATATCGATTATATAAACATTACCGTGGTGAAATCATTCGTCTGAGTGACTGAATGTTAGCGGTCAATAAATTGAACCATCACCATTGCTTTTCCGGCAAGGCCTAAATCGGAGGATATTTGAACATCCACCTTGGCAAATTTCCGGCCGGATTCAAGTATTTCTGTCGTTATAATTAAACGATTCCCTAACTGAGCAGGCTTCATGTAATAGATCGATAAATTTTCGATCACCATGTCGCCTGTTTTGTTTCTTTTTAACACTTGATTACAAGCTTCAGAGACAAATGAAGCGAATACCCCATGTGATAACGTACCAAGATTATTCGTTAGTTGCGGTGTGACTTCTGCCTCAAACAGTTTCTTCTCTTCATCGTAAATCAATTCTTTTTGGACAATGTCATCGATTGTTTCACCGATCTGTGGTTGACGTTGGAAATTCTGCAACCCTTTAATGACATCCTGGCGGGTAATTACCCCTAAAAAGACATCACTCTC
Organism: Allobacillus halotolerans; assembly: GCF_018967645.1. Lineage (GTDB taxonomy): Bacteria > Bacillota > Bacilli > Bacillales > Alkalibacillaceae > Allobacillus > Allobacillus halotolerans. The sequence goes on from NZ_JAHLZF010000004.1 coordinate 69,659, forward strand.
ATCTACCACCGGCAATAATTCGATTCCTTCCCATACCATCGTATGGGCAGCATTAGCTAAAGAAGTCATTGCTTTAACGGTAATCGGGTTTTTCGTCATTACTTTGTCAACCTTCATATCCTCATTTTTGCCGATAACATCTTTTGAAGTTAAAATACCAATTACCCGATTATTACTATCCAAAACTGGATAACGACTATGTTTACTTTCTTCATTCAGCTCATGCCATTTCTTGACCAAGTCACCGCTCCTTATGTTCACTGAGTGGTCGATAGGAGTATACAGATCATCGACTAGTGTAACCTCTTTTTTGATCAATTGGTCATAGATGGCCCGGTTAATCATTGTGGCCACAGTAAATGTATCATATGTACAAGAAATCACCGGCAGCTCATATTCATCGGCTAATGCTTTCACATAATCACTTGTGTCAAACCCACCTGTAATTAAAATGGCGGCTCCTTCACTGAGTGCTTTTTCCTGAGCTTTAACACGGTTTCCGACAATGAGCAATGATCCCTTTTCGGTATAGCGCATCATCGCTTCTAATTGCATCGCGCCGATCACAAACTTACTTAATGTTTTATGTAAGCCCGCTCTTCCACCCAGTACATGGCCATCCACAATATTGACGATTTCAGCAAACGTCAGCTTTTCGAAGTTTTCTTTTTTCTTCCTTTCAATTCGGATGGTTCCAACTCGTTCAATGGTACTCACATACCCTGTGTTTTCCGCTTCTTTGATTGCTCGATAAGCTGTTCCTTCACTCACATGTAGCTCTTTAGCAATCAATCGAACAGAAATTTTCGTGCCAACCGGAAGCTCTTCAATATATTTTAAAATTTGTTCATGCTTTGTCAGCATATATTTCACCCGATTCTCAAGATAAATTCTTGTTCTTATTATACCCCTAATAGGTCATGTGGTTCAATTTTTCCTATTAAAAGAAATTTTTTAGCGTTTGATGGATGATTGTTTTCGAAGTTGGCTCTAGGAACTTGTAAAGATCTTCGCTACGTTTTAACTTATGCCTTTTTTCAAAAAAACTTCTATATTCCACCGAAGGACTTTTAATTTCGTTCATCCGGGTGTTTAGAGTGCTTCTATTCGACCGAAGAAAAACATTCGAACGCCTTTCGGACGTATAGAGTGCTCCTATTCGACCGAAGAAAAATATTTGAGCACCATTCGGGCGTATAGAATGCTCCTATTCGACCGAAGAAAAATATTTGAGCGCCTTTCGGGGGTATAGAGTGCTTCTATTCGACCGAAGAAAAATATTTGAGCGCCTTTCGGGGGTATAGAGTGCTTCTATTCGACCGAAGAAAAATATTTGAGTGCCATTCGGGCGTATAGAATGCTTCTATTCGACCGAAGAAAAATATTTGAACGCCTTTCGGGGGTATAGAGTGCCCCTCCCTATTCGACCGAGGGAACGCGATAATGGAAATGCCACGAGGCAAACCTCGTGGCATCTGTCTCGTCAAAATTTATAATTCAACCATGTCCCCAGCCTTCATCACTTTCCCTACTCCTTTGCCTAACTTTTCTACGAAGGCATTCGGGTCTTGTTCAATAACAGGGAACGTATCATAGTGAATCGGAACGACTTGTTTTGCTTGAATCCATTCCGAAGCCAGCTTCGCATCATCTGGCCCCATCGTGAAATTATCCCCGATCGGAACGAAGGCTAAATCGATGTCATGCATTTCACCGTACATTTTCAAATCTGTAAACAATGCCGTGTCACCTAGATGATAAATGGTTTTTCCATCAATCGTCAGCATAATCCCAGCTGGCATGCCTGTATAAACAATCGTGCCGTCTTCTTCTGTATAGCTTGACCCATGGAACGCTTGTGTGAATTTAACCGTTCCAAAGTCAAATTCATGTGAGCCACCAATATGCATTGGATGAGTGTTTAACCCTTTATCACCTAGATAATTGGCCAATTCAAATGGTGCTACGACGAGGGAGTCATTATTTTTGGCGATTTCTTCTGTATCCCCAACATGATCATTATGTCCATGTGTCAGCAAAATAACATCTGCTTTCACACTTTCCAATTTGAGATCGCAATTTTCATTCCCTGTGATGAAAGGATCAATTAAAATTGTTTTCCCATTTGCTTCAACTTTTACAACGGAATGTGCATGATAAGATACTTTCATGAAAAGACCTCCTTTAAATAATTCCATACATCAAGGGTTCTATACTATTTCTTATTTTCCCTTCTTACGATAGGATAACACATAAGAATAAAAATTCAGAGGTGATGAAATGGAACGGATTCAACAATTGACAAAAGAATTAAAAAAAGAACAAATGGACGCTGTCTTCCTGACTTCGAAGGCAAATTTGTATTACTACACCAATATTTACGCAGAAGCCCATGAACGTTTACTTGCTTTGTATGTAGATGTTCACGGAAATATCTTATTGATTTGTCCTTCACTTGAAAAAGAAGATGTGAAAAATGCTGGCTTTACAGAGGACGTCATCTATTATGGAGATCACGAAAATCCTTGGGAGAAATTGAAACAGAAGCTAACTGGAATAGACGGAATTAATCGTCTTGCGATTGAAAAGGAAGTATTGAATGTCAATCGATTCGAGCAGCTGAAAAATGTTTTCCATACTGCTGAATTAGTGGATGGGCAAACGCTCTTAAATAATATCCGTTTAATTAAAGACGACCAAGAATATCGTTATTTAAAAGAAGCAGCCGAATACGCTGACTTTGCGATCGAAACAGCTTTGAAGCATATTGCACCCGGACAAACCGAACTCTCACTAATTGCAGAAATCGAGTATGCGCTCAAAAAAGAAGGCATTCGGGAAATGTCCTTTGGTACGACCGTTTTGACGGGAGAAAAGTCGGCGGCACCACATGGTAACCCAGACTTAACTGCAATGGCGTCGGGGGACTTTGTGTTAATGGATTTAGGTGTTGTTCATCAAGGTTATTGTTCTGATATTACTCGGACTGTTGCGATTGGCGAAATATCCAATCAACAAAAAGAAATTTATCAAACCGTTTTGAAAGCGGAAGAGAAAGCGCTTGAAGCCAGCCAGATTGGAGTTCCTTTAGGTAAAATCGACCGCACAGCACGAGAAGTGATCGAAGCCGCCGGTTATGGGGACTATTTTATGCACCGGATCGGACACGGTTTAGGTATTGAAGTCCATGAATTTCCATCACTCGCTTCGAATATTGAATCACTGCTTCAAAAAGGAATGTGTTATACAATTGAGCCAGGTATCTATTTACCAGGTGTCGGCGGAGTTCGGATTGAAGATGATGTTTTTGTTACCGATCGAGGTGGAGAGCCTTTGACAACATTCACAAAAGAACTCATACAACTGTAACGAATAGGATTGTAGACAAAACCCTTAATGGAAAGCTGCCCATCGTCACGAATCGACGGTGGGCAGCTTTTTGTCACTTTATTTAGAGGCTAACAACTCACTGATATCTTTAAAATCCAATTGATGTGCTTCTGCTACTGCTTCAAATGTGCAATAGCCATCCAATGTGTTAATTCCTTTTCGTAAGCTTTCATTTTCTTCACACGCTTTTTTATACCCTTTATTGGCAATTTGTAAAGCGTATGGTACTGTGACGTTTGTCAGTCCGATTGTTGACGTACGTGGAACAGCTCCAGGCATATTAGCCACAGCATAATGAACTACGCCATGTTTTTCAAACGTTGGATCGTCGTGTGTGGTCACCCGATCGATTGTCTCAAAAATTCCACCTTGGTCAACGGCGACATCGACAATCACCGAGCCTGGTGACATTTTCTTCACCATCTCTTCTGTTACTAAGGTTGGCGCTTTAGCACCCGGAATCAAAACGGCTCCGATGACTAAATCTGAATTAGCTACAGCCTGCTCAATGTTTAACGGGTTGGACATGACCGTGTTCACTTGATTACCAAACAAGTCATCCAGCTCACGAAGTCTTGAAGCATTCACATCCATCATGGTAACGTTTGCACCTAAACCGACTGCAATCTTCGCGGCACCCGTTCCGACACCACCCCCACCGATGACAGTGACATTTCCAGGAGCAACCCCTGGAATTCCGCTTAAGAGAACACCTTTACCACCTTTTGTTTTTTCCAAAAACTGCGCACCGATCTGTGAGGCCATTCGTCCAGCAACCTCACTCATTGGTGTCAATAGAGGCAAGGATCCATTCGGTAACTGAACCGTCTCATAAGCGATTCCTACCACTTTATGATCAATCAATGCCTTCGTTACTTCCGGCTCATTTGCCAAGTGAAGGAAAGTCAAAAGAATCTGACCTTCATAAAAATAATCAAATTCTTCTTCCAAAGGCTCTTTTACTTTCATGATCATCTCTTGTTCCCAAGCTTCTCTTGCAGTTGAAACAATCGTAGCTCCTGCTTCGGCATATTGATCATCAGTAAAATTAGAACCCTCACCTGCATTCGTTTCTACATAAACCTCATGACCTTGTTCCACAAAGGAGACAACGCCAGCTGGTGTCAAAGCGACGCGGTTCTCGTTATTCTTAATCTCTTTGGGTACACCAATTCTCATACCCCACCCCTCCTAACGAAAAGATATGTAACATATTCAAATATATCATTAGATTTCTAAAATGTGAAACTATTTTGTTAAATGACGATGAATGACATCCAAACCTCCAGTAACTTCAATAACAGAACCTGTAATCATATCAGAATCATCCTCACACAAAAAACCAACCGTCCGTGCAATATCTTCTCCTGTTCCAGGTCGGCCAATCGGTGTTTCAGTCTCAGAAACTTGGCGGCTCTCTTGGATAGGACTTTCTTTCATCTCACCCGTAATATTGCCTGGAGCAACCATATTCGCTGTGATCCCATATTCCGCTTCCTCCAAGGCAATGGTTTTCATCAACGAAGCGGTTCCGACCTTTGCGGCAGCGAATGCTGACCGGTAAATCCATCCTGGCGCATTATTCACACCTTGAAAACCTAAAAATATAACACGGCCAAATTGCTGTTTACGCATTAATGGTATAATTTTTTTCAGAAAATGAAACGAAACATTCAAGTTGCCATTGACCATTTGATTCCATTCGTCTTCTTCATAATCAACCAATTTTTTTCGTTCAAAAATATATGGTCCTGCATTGCTGACAAAGCAATCAATTCGGCCGAAGCGGCTTACTGCTTGCTCTACAACTTTATCGATTTGTTCTTGATCCGTAACATCCAGTTGCAGCACTTGGAGTCGGTCTTGTTTGTCTTTGTACATTTCGACTAATTGATCTGCCCGCGACTTGTCTGAGCGGTAAGTTGCTGTCACACTACATCCTTTCTTTAAAAAATAATCGGTCATCATTTTGCCTAGACCTTTTGAACCTGCTGTAATTAATACATGTCGCACTTTTTTCACCTCATATTGCTACATTTACATATCTTTCATTTTAACACGAAGAATACATGTAAAGGCAATAATCGTCCTATGCGCATTGCGTTTCATTTGATTCAACTAATGATATAATGAATATAGAGTTGAAAATTCGTTGGAGGTGTTCATATGGCAATGAAATATCATAAAATCCTAGTAGCTGTCGACGGATCCAAAACATCTGAATTAGCTTTCAAAAAAGCAGTTGAGATTGCTAAAAGGAATGATGCCAAGTTACTTATTACACACGTGATTGATACGCGCGCTTATTCTTCTATTGAGGCTTATGATCAAGGGATTTCGCAACGAATTGAGAATGATGGATTACAGTTAGTCAATAACTATAAAGAACGAGCCGAGAAAGCAGATTGTCAAGATGTCATAACCATTCTTGAAACCGGCTCACCAAAAGTTAAAATACCAAAAGAGATTGCACCTAAGAATGATGTTGATTTGATTATTTGCGGGGCGACAGGGTTAAACACTGTAGAGCGCTTCTTCATTGGCAGCGTGTCTGAGCATATTACACGCTTCGCAACAACGGATGTTCTTGTGGTTCGCTCCTCTGTGGAAAACGAAGAGTAAAGAAAATGGCCTCATTTGAGATTAACTTCTCAATGAGGCCATTTTTAGTAAAAAGAACTACTCTTTATAATCTTGTATCAAACGATATTGATAAAAACGTTTTGCAAAATCCGTCAATTGTTTAGCCAGCTTATAATTGTAAGCTGCCCCTATTCCTACACTGACAAGCGGGATACCTTGAAATAACTTTTTTCGGAAACCAACAATGAACAATGTTTTAAACAGTTGGCGAATCGGTTGGTTCAGCCAACTTTCATCCGTCAATAACTCTTTGTTTTTCATCACGGACTCCAATTCTTTCACTTGCTCCTTTAAATCTTCCCATGCAGCACCTTGCAAACGCTTTGGTAAGGATCCAGCATGAAAGACTTTCAATGCGATTAACATTTCAATCGGATTGTTCAAGTTATAGCCAAATGACGAACCAATGAGTTGGATACTTCGCAAATTAAGCGCGACAATTAACGGCAAATCGGCAGCCAATAATAGAAAACCACCCGCACCAGTAATTCCACCCTGCGCAAAACTGTATACCCGATTTTTCGCAACTTGTTGATCAGCTAAATACGTCAGCTTTTCAATCGATAACTCTTGTAAATCTTCAATTCGCTCGATATTTTCATCATAAGTGCGTGCGATCTGCAAAATTCGCTGTGTCGCTTCCGTCTGGCTGTTCGTATTTTGCAGAAAAGTATACGTGTATAAAAACCATTGATCAATGGATTCGAAGAAGTTTTTCTTTAGTGGACCTGGAAGCTTTGAAAAATATTGCATCATCCATTCATCATACAATTTCTCAAAATCATTGAGTTCGTAGTTGGACATTTCATTTTCCCACCGCTCAATTTCACGTAAAACTCGTTCTTCTCCCATTGAATCACTCCCGATTTTGAACTTAATTCATACTACCGATCATTTGCAAACCATTCATTAATTTGATCAATCGTTCGGTTCATACCTTGTGCATCTTTAAAAGACGGAAGCTGTGCTAGCATGACTTTTCTCGGTTTCTTCGCTTCATTCCCTTTCTTTTGCAAGATCAAGATACTCTTTCCTTGCTTTTCTTCTTTGAATAAAGAAGTCGGCAATTCCAATACGCCATTGATATAAGCTTCTTCGGCGAGAAATTGATTTAACTTCTTATCTTTATCCATTTCAAACAAGAAGTTTGGAACTAAGAAGAATAAATAGCCGCCAGGTTTCGTATAGGTTAAACTTTGTTCAATAAATAAGTGATGCGCGAAAGAATGGCCTTCTTCAGCTTTCAGTTGGAATCCTTGCGCATTGTCGTCATCTGGGTAATAACCAACCGGCAAATCGGACAAGACAACATCGACTGGCTCCAAAAGAATTGGCTTCAAGCTGTCTTGGTGAAAATATTCAATCTCTCTTTCCTGTAAGTTCGTATGGTTATATGCTAATCGCATCAACGTTGGATCAACTTCACTGCCAAAAGCTTCTACTTGCTTATTCGTCAGTTGATTTAATACAGCTAAAAGAAAGTTAGCCGTTCCAACTGCCGGGTCAAACATTCGGAAGTTTGATTTCCCTTCCATAAATTTTTCGATCAAATAACCGATCAATATTCCGATGGTGTCCGGTGTTACATAGTGATGTTGTTGCGTCGCACCTTTCATCCCTTTCAAGATCGCGATTTGCATTGCTTTACGTCTTTCTTCCATGGAAAAATCATGTAAGTCGATACTTTCCAATTGATTTACTAAACTTTTTTCGTATGTAGACTTCATGTTTTCAGGTAATTCAGGGTCAAATAAAAGCCCACTGGAAGCAATCAACGCTTCTAAATACGGGACAGACTCTTCACTCTCAATAATTTTTGTCGTTTGATCAATCCAATCGAATAGACGTTCCATTTTCTCCATTTGCTCCGCCATGTTCATTCCTCCGCTTCAAACAATCTCTGTTTATTTTAGCAGAGAAACAAGGTCTTTTCCTAATCATAAGCAGTATCGTTTTCAATCCAGGAGATATTTCATCTATTTATCAGGCTTCTTTTCAAAAAAAGAGACTAGGCCAACAACAATTAAAGTTCATTGTCGGTCTAGTCTCGTGTATTGTATAAATACTATCTGTTTTTAAGATTGTTCAGGAGCTGAAGGCGGAGGTCCTTGTTGCGAATTCGATTGATGATTGTGCTGCTGTTGTCCACCTTGATTATTGATTAGGCTTTTTACGTAATCGGCCGCCTTTGGTGCTAATTCAAGAAGTTTTTCCATCAAGTGGGTTTGGTCGTTCATATGAACCATTTGAATATCATCTGGCCGAACAATCAAAAATGCAATCGGTGTAATCGATACACCTCCACCCGCTCCGCCGCCGAACGGCAACGACTGAGAGGATGATTCAGAGTCACCTGAACTCGATGAATCGGCAAATTCACTTCCACCAGAAGCAAAGCCAAATCCAACTTTTGAAACAGGCAAAATGACCGCTGTCTTGTCTGGCGTTTCAATCGGATCGCCAATAATGGTATCCACATCGACCATATCTTTAATGCTATCTAGTGCCGTTGCCATCAAATCTTGAATCGGATGTTCCTCACTCATAATTGTCCACCTCATTAACTATCGATTTCAATTTTCTCAAGTTACCTATAATGTGACCGAATGGAGCGAAGAATATGCAAGAGAAGTTCGTTTCAAATTCGGTTTGATGAAAATTGGGTTCAATCGCGATCTCAGGTATCGTCGTCGATTTCACATATTTTTTTATACCATGAAAACATGCGTGCTTAATGGAATAACCAACGCCATAAAGAATAGCTGTTTCATTCGCTTTACTCAAACCGAATACCGTTTTCCATTTAAATTCCTTCATTTTCAAAGAGGAGGCTAAATCCATCAATTGCTCGTATGTTTGCCGATAGAAAGTCTGTTTCTTTCGTTTATGATTTTCGTTCATCATCACCGTCAATTGGTCCAGGAACTGCTCGCCTTGAGGGAGAATAAGGGATTTTTCATAATTCGTGAACAACCCCGTGATGCGTATGGTAGCTACTTTCTCACTCTTTGAGTAAACAAGGAACAAGGCAATTTCAACCGGTTTATGTAATAACCATAAGATGATGATCAAGATTACTAAAGTAAAAATCCCTAATCCAATCCATATACCCATCGTTTTAAGCCTCCTCAAATACTTAGGTTAATCCATTCCAAGGAAAACTATGCCAACTAGAGCAATATCGATTTTTTTACTCACATATAAAGTGACCTAGGTCATTTGATATTCAATAAAAAAGCTGTTCCACAGCTTCAAAAAATGAAACCGGGAACAGCTTTTATTCAATCCACTATTCTATTTTATTTCATTTGTTGTTGGGCTTGTTGTACAAGACGTTTTGTGATTTCGCCTCCAACAGAACCATTTGAACGAGATGTTGAATCTGGACCTAGCTGAACACCAAACTCTTGTGCAATTTCAACTTTCATTTGGTCTAGAGCTGCTTCAACTCCAGGTACAACTAAATTGTTTGAGTTTTGGTTTGCCATTCCTATCACCTCCTCGTTACCTATTGTGGTTCATAGGAGGAAATCAATACTGTGTAAATCATGGAAACTAAGGTACAGATTAGTTATCGTTGATTACCGTGCTTAAAACAAGTCATTATAAACATCTTCTTTAGAAGAGCGAGAGCCTTCAAACACTACTGTTTCCATGCCATCGACAGCTCGTTGTAATTCTTCAGTAAAGTCGACTTTTGATTCAAATGCATTTACTTTATCACGTCTTGGTTTCGTTTTTGGTTGTTTCGGCACAAAAATCGTACAGCAGTCTTCATACGGACGGATCGAAATCTCATACGTATCGATTTCTTTAGAAATATCGATGATATCTAATTTATCCATAGAGATCAGCGGTCTCAAAACAGGATAATTCGTTACTTCATTAATGGTATGCATGCTCTCCATCGTCTGACTGGCAACTTGGCCGAGGCTTTCACCGGTGATCATCGATAAAATCTCTCGTTTTTCCGCGACCATTTCACTGATTCGGAGCATCATCCGTCGCATGATCGTCATCCCATAATTTTCGGGCATTTCTTTATGAATTTTTTGCTGAACTTCTGTAAAAGGAATGACGTGAAGCGTAATTTTCCCGCCAAAACGCGTTAACTTTTCAGCTAAATCTTCAACCTTTTGACGCGCACGGTCACTTGTGAAAGGCGGCGAATGAAAATGAATGGCTTCTAGCTCGACACCACGTTTCATAGCTAGATAACCAGCAACAGGACTATCGATTCCACCTGACATTAACAATAAGCTCTTACCGGCTGAACCGACGGGCATTCCGCCTTTACCAAATGTTTTTGACGATGTAATATACGTTGCTTCTTTTCTAATTTCAACACGTATTTCAACATCTGGATGATGGACATTGACCATCCACTTGTCTGTATTACTAAGAAGATGACCGCCAAGAATTTGATTCATCTCTTGCGATGAGATTGGAAAGCTTTTATTTGGGCGCTTTGTTGCCACTTTAAATGTTTGACCCGTCTCTTTTTCAAGCGCAGCCAAGGCTCCTTCTTTAATTGCTTCTTTTTCATTTTCGACTTTTAAAGCTAAACTGAAAGAGTGAATCCCGAAAACTTGCTTACATACTTCGCTGACACCTTCAGCAGACTCACCGTTCAATAAAATGTACATATGATCTCTTTTGGCCTGTATTTTCGTTTTCGGAAAGTCAACTAAAGCTTTACGCATATTATTTTCCAATAGTTGTATAAAGTGCCTTTTGTTTTTTCCTTTTAGCGCTAATTCTCCATACCGTATTAATAAATGATTATATTCCATAAAATTACCCCATTAATTCTTCGATATTTTTTATTTTTTCATATAAAACAGTTAGAAACGTATCAATATCTTCTTTCGACTGGTTCATATGCATGCTGACACGAATAGCAGCGGCTGTGTCATTCGTGTCAAAACCACAGGCTAGCAACACATGGCTTGGTTCGTTTTGTTTTGAAGAACAGGCCGACTTTGTCGAAACCATAATACCTTCTTCACCCAACGCATGGATCAGTACCTCTGGTTTGAACTTTAATACAGAAAAGTTAAGGATATTGGCGATCGCATCGTCAGGTGAGTTAATTTGAATGTTTGGAATCTCTTTCAACCGATCACGTAATGTTCGGTTCAATGAACCCACCGATGGATAATTCCTCTGTTGCTCTAACGCCAAGCGCATCGCTTTTGCCAAAGATACAGCGCCTGCTGGATTTTCAGTTCCTGGACGAAGAGTGTCTTGCTGACCACCCCCATAAAATAGTGGCTTTACCGTTACACCTCTCCGTTTCAATAAAAGACCAGTCCCTTTTAATCCATGGATTTTATGTCCAGAAATCGTCATTAGATCAATGCCTTCATGCGAATATGGAAGCGAAACCTTTCCGAACCCTTGTACGTGATCGACATGAAAATGAGCGGCTGGCCATTCTTTTAGAACGTCTGCGACTTGTTCGATTGGCTGGATACTGCCGATTTCATTATTAACATGCATCAATGTAACTAAAATGGTTTCTTCCCGCATTGCGTTTTTTAGGTCATCAATCGAGATCTTGCCCGTCTCATTTACTGGCAAATAGGTGACTTGGAACCCTTCTCGTTCTAACTGCTGGCATGTTCCCAAAACGGATGGGTGCTCGATGGCAGACGTAATGATATGGTTCCCTCGTTTTTGATGCGCATAAGCTATTCCTTGGATCGCCATATTATTACTTTCCGTACCACCAGATGTAAAAAAGACTTCTTTTTCATGAATCCCTAGTAATGAAGCGATTTGTTTTCGTGATTCACTTACCAATTTTTCAACTTCTCCACCAGCGATGTGTATCGAAGAAGGATTAGCAAAAAAGTCAGTCGCCACTTTTGTATAGGATCGAACGACAGATTCGTCCGGTTTTGTCGTTGCACTATTATCTAAATAGATCATCTTCAGTACTCCTTTAAATGTCTGCGTACTTTCCACCTTAGTATATTATCAAAAACTCGTCGATTGACAAGACTGAGTAGAAGGAAATCACTAAAATGAATGCAGACCTTGCATTCGATTCAATGTTAGAAAGTCATTCTCAAAAAAAGAAGCGTTCCTTATGAAGAAGGAACGGCTTCTTGTTCAATCTCTAACCAATTCAACAACTCATCAATCGGGATACCATCTTTGAATCGTTGTTTTTTACTGTATCGATCAATTGTTTTTTCCTTTGCTGATTGGTCTTGAACTGGAGCAGTAACAACTGACTCACTCTCAATAAAGACTACATATTCTTTTCCCACCATATTCGATTCAGCTATTTCATCATGGGATGAACCGAGGAGAATTTCATCGTCCGTATTCAAGAAAACGAACAATACAACCGTCCATGTCATTAAACAGGCAACCAAGCTCATGATCACATATCGCATTCCCATTAAACTCGCTCCTACTTAGGAAACTGAAGTCTCTTCTGACCCAATAAACTCTTCGATTCGTTTTAACGCACCAGGTTCAATCTCTTCCAAGGAGTTCGCAGCTTTTTCTAATGCTCGCTCGTATTCAAAATCGAGAAAGTTCGCTTCAGCTTCTGCGATATTTGCAGCTAAAATCGGATATTGGCTACGGTACCGGTTCGCATATTGAATCACACGTTCAGCAAGTGTTGCTTGTTCAATGAGTAAATCCGTTTGTTCGACGGCTTTCTTGACACATTTTTCTGCTTCATTCAACAACTCAGTAGCTTTGTCCATATCAAGTGGTTGCTCTTCGATGTTCGCATGCCCTTTCTCGATCAGCTCCCTCGCTTGATTAACGAGTTCGACCAAGTAATTTGGCACACCAGGCAAATTGTGTTTATGCAACTTTTGTTTAACTACAAGGATTTCGTGTTTCAATGCTGCAATTTGATCTCTTGCTTCAAGTTCATCTTTCCTCAAGTTATGCAGATAATGATCAAATGCTTCTTGCGGTTCTTGCCATTCTTTATACTGATTGAACCATTGTTCGATTGCCGTGCGAATTGTCGAAAATGGCTTGTTGTCATCTTCTAGCATCTGTTTAATTTCAATGGTTGCTCGATCTAACTCATCAATTAATTGCCCAAGTTCCTTTTGCTTTTCTTGCTTTTCACTATTGAGATGATAATTTTCTTGCACTGCCGCAACACTTTCTTTCGTTTTCTCAAAAGTCTCTTTGGCTTGCTGCAATTTTTCATCCATTTCTGGAACATGTTCCACAACATATTTCTTATCCAAGGCTTCTTTTTCTAAATCATCATAAATTTCTTTCATTCTGGATTCGACTTCGGTAATTTTCTCACTAACTCCATCGTCATTGCCTTGGTTTAATTGCTCAATCAAAGCCAACAACGTTTCATGCAATAGATTGACTTCTTTATCGACACCTAGATGTTGGATTCGGAAGCCTTCATCTCTCATTTCACGTAAGCCATTTTGCAAATGGTCCAATTCTTCAGGAAGGGACTGCTTACACGCTCTGTACAATTCCGGGAATTCGTTTGATTTCCGTTCAATTTCATTTAAACGTGCTTGTAAATCATGAATCAACGATTGAGCTTCCGTATAATTGCCTTCGTCACTCAATTCTTCAAATCGAGCCAATTCAGCTTCTATTTCATCTAATTCAACTTCAAAAACGACCTCTGCTTTACCGAGCTGATAGCCGTTTTCTAAAACTTTTTTTCGAACTTCTTTGATTCGTGGATTCACTTTTTTCGCTTCTTCTCTACTGTTTTGTTCTGAATGAAGCAACCGTTCCACTTCTGCAAAAATTTCATCAATTGTATGTTCAACTTGGTTTAATTTTTCTTCAGCAGATTGTAATACGAGGAAAGCTTTTCGGAATCGATACTTCTCAGCTGCTTCCTCTGATGCGAGTAATTGGTCTTCTAACGATCCGAATGTTTGATGATTGATTTCATCCCATTCTTCCCGCCAGGATTCAAACAGCTCCTCTGTTTCACCAGATAGATTGAGATGCCTGATTTTACCCAATTCTTCCGCTACTCGACGATTCATCAAATAGACTTTCTTTTCTTCCAATGCATCTACGCGTTGGTATACTTTACGTCTCATAAAAACACCAACCAAAATTAATGCAACTATGATGATTAAAATTGTTAAAATCAGTTCCATCAGAAGCCCTCCAACCTCACGACTCGTGAATCCTATCTCTATTCCTATATAATAGCATGTTTAGACATTAAATGGCTAAAAATTTAAGCATTTTATATAAAATTCTATCCGTTTATCGGGTTTTGTGACGAATGCTCGGATAATGGCAACCATTTCTTAAATGTATCAATATAAGCTCGGATAAATGATTGACCACTCTGATCCCACGTATAGCCTTTTTGCCAATCATTGGCATACATGAACGGAGCATTTAATAAGCTTTTTAATTGAATATGTAAGGCGTCCTTTGAGGCCCCTTTCAATTCTAATACATTTGCTACCGTATTCACCATTTCATTCATTAAATATCGCTCTTTCGCCACATAAGTAGAAAACATTTCCCTGATAAAAATATTATCTAATGACAATTCACGTTGAATAAAACATGTGAATTGAAAGTTCTCATACTTGTATTGTATAATTTCTTCAATTACATTCAATATACGTTCTGCTGGCTGGTCATCTTGGCGATCTTCAAGTAAATTTTCGACTAATTCCAAGTACCGTTCATAATAATCGACAGTCATCGTTTCGAGTAATCCTTGTTTATTTTTAAAATAATAACTGATTAAAGAAACATTGACGTCCGCTTTCGCTGTGATCGCCCGAATGGATGTCCCTTTAAAGCCATTATAATAGAATAATTCTGCAGCAGATTCCATTATTTTATCTTTGGAACTTTTTTCTGACATGAAATCACCTCATATTAGTATACCATTCGATAGAATGATTGAAAAACCTTCCCATACATTTCGGGAGATTACGACAAAAAGGAGAATTACATATGTTTGAAACAATTTCCTATAATGGAACAAAAGAAGAAAATTATCAATTATTGATTAAACAACTTGCAAGCTTATTGGAAGATGAAAAAGATGTCACCGCTAATTTGTCCAATGCAAGTGCCTTACTGAATCAATTTTTAAATGAGGTTAACTGGGTTGGATTCTATCTAATGAAAGATGGTGAACTAGTTCTTGGACCGTTTCAAGGACTTCCTGCCTGTGTTCGCATTGCAGATGGCAAAGGGGTTTGTGGAACAGCCTCTCAGACTAGAAAAACGCAATTGGTAGCTGATGTGAATCAGTTCCCAGGTCACATCGCTTGTGACGCCAAAAGCCAGTCTGAAATCGTCGTTCCTATAATTATAGATGGCAAAGTTTACGGCGTGTTGGATATCGATAGCCCAATTAAAAATCGTTTTGATAAGACAGATCAAAAATATCTCGAAGAATTCGTTGATACACTCATCCGTTTCATAGACTAAACTTTCTAGTGAATATCCTTGACGGTAGTAAGTATTACACTTATAATGGTCTTTGTGTAAAATAAAGAGCAGCCTATGTGTACCAGCTATGTTGTATTTTGTACCTCAACGATGAGGTGTATCCCGTAACTCTCTGCTGCTGGAGCGAAGATGCATGAAAGCAAAATGCGCATGGTGATTGAGGGACACACTGTTACTATTTTATGCAAATATAACATAAAAGGAGGAGAAGCTCGTGTCACGATTCACAGGCTCTCTCTGGAAAAAATCCAGACGTTACGGTATTTCTTTAACCGGAACTGGAAAGGAATTGGAAAGACGTCCTTACGCACCAGGCCAACATGGTCCAACACAGCGTAAAAAGCTTTCCGAATATGGTTTACAGCTTCAAGAAAAGCAAAAACTACGTTATATGTTCGGAATTACAGAACGTCAATTCCGCAACACGTTCGTTATTGCAGGTAACATGAAAGGTGTTCATGGTGAGAACTTCTTGATCTTGCTAGAATCTCGCTTGGATAACCTCGTTTACCGTGCTGGTTTTGCACGTACACGTCGTCAAGCGCGTCAGCTTGTAAACCACGGTCACATCACTGTAGATGGAAGTCGTCTTGACATTCCTTCCTACCGCGTAAGACCTGGCCAAGTTATTGGGTTGAAAGAAAAATCCCAAAATCTTGACATTATCGCTGAAGCAATCGAAGTGAATAACTACGTACCAGAGTATTTAACTGTCGATGCTGACAAAAAAGAAGCTACTTTCAACCGCTTCCCAGAGCGTGAAGAAATGCCTTCTGAAATCAACGAAGCGTTAATCGTTGAGTACTACTCTCGTTAATTAGCTTTCAAAATGTTGAACTAAAAAACTCTCGAACTTTTAATAAAGTCCGAGAGTTTTTTTATTAAGAATCACACACATTGTCTTCTAATAAATTGCAAAAAGTTACCCCCATGATATTGAATCCATCAACGTCATAGGGGTAACTTTTCCATTGTAATATGTAATGCCAAATCTTATAAAAATAAATACCAACCAATAAATCCAAAAACGATAATCAGAGGAATTAAAATGACATACATAACAGACAAACTGGAGAAACTTTTGTTTGAATTATAATCTTTCTTTCCTTGGTTACCGATCATAATCGTAATAATAAGTGCAATGATAGATACAACCATCGTGAGGAATAGGTAAAAATACATTATTTGTCCTCCTTCAATTACCTTTGCTTACCTTTATGATAACATAAACAACTGTATATTGATGTGATCGTTTTCTCAATTTTGTGTCTATCTTAAAGAAAAAATCAGCAGCAAATGTTTCATTAGAAGAAGGGCATTTAAAGACAAATAAACTTTAGAACCTATTCACCTAAAAATTTAATCTGATTTATATGAAATTCTTTAATGAGCCTGGTCTGCCAAAATAGTATCCTTGACCATAATGAATTCCTAGTTGTTTGGCTACATGACAATCTTCCTCAGTTTCTATTCCTTCCAACACGATAAAAATATTCGCAGAAAAAGATTCCATGATCGACTGAATAAATAACTTCTTTTTCGAATCCGTTTTCAAATTCATCGCATAAAAACGGTCGATTTTTGCAATGTGTGTTTCGATCTCGATACTGTTGAAAATACTATTCCCTTTACCCAGATCATCTAAGGCTATTCGAAACCCGACTTGTTTTAGCTGTTGAATATTTTTATGGAGTCTGTAAATATTCGTTTTTTCTTTTTCGTTGATTTCTATCACAATGTTCTGAAAGTCCAATGCTACTTCTTCAATGATTTTAATAAACTCTTCGTAAAAATGTTGGTGGCAAAGCGTAGAAGGAAAAATGTTAATAAACAGAGTAAATGCGCTGGGCTCTTCCTGTAAACATTCCTTTTTAAACGTTTCACACGCCAAACGAATGGATAACATATCCAACTCATATAGCAAGCCCTCGTTTTTGGCTTTCTGAAAAAGCACCTCTGGATTCGGGATCTCTTCCGAACGGATGAGCGCTTCAAACCCAATGATTTCATCGTTCGACAAATTTATGATGGGTTGAAAAACATGAAATATATTAAGCTTTTTAATTGGAGAAATTTCGTTTATGTATGCCACTGAACAATTCCGTCCTTATGTATTAAATTCTATTGTATACGTTTAGTATAGCGAAATTTGTTACATTTTACTATGAAATTTTTCCGTTACAGTTTATATATCGGCAGAAACGGCCAAGTGTTTAACAAAGAATACTTAATTTTCACTTCAGGCTTCAGTGAAGATAGTTTTTAACGCTAATGAAATAAGCTCCGTCATTTTTTTGTAAAATAACGGAGCTTATTTTGAACTTGCCCTCTATTGAGAACTTGATGTATTCAAAGAAAGTTTATAAAGCTTCTTGAATGATTTTTCTATAATACAACACGGATAACAAACCAAACAGTGAATAAAGAATTGCATATACAATCATGACAATTAACATCGGAGTCCATACTTCTGTTCCAAAGAAAAACCACCCAGACTGAACAGCAAAGTAACTATGAAGCAATCCGACCAATAAAGGAATTCCAAAGTTGAAAAATTGCTTGAGCTGAATACCTTTTATTAAATCTTGTTGTGTAAACCCTAACTTTCTCAGAATCGTATAGCTCGGTTTCTCATTTTCACTTTCATCCATTTGCTTGAAATACAATATACAACCTGATGTCACTAAAAACGTGAGACCTAGAAATCCAACGATAAACATAATTAAGCCCATGTTCATCCTTTGATTTCGAGCCATGTTTTGTTGTGAATCATTTCCTGCCCATCGATCTATTTCTTCAGTTAGAAAAAGCTCATTTGCTTTCTCAATATCTTGCTCGCTAACATCGATGCCTCTGAAGGTCATAGCACCTCCATCTTGTGATCGTTGTTGTAATTCGGGGTCCATATCCGTTTTCAATTGTTGGTATTTCGCTTCATCGACAATACCGATCGGCATTCCGCCCCCATTTGTAAAGTAGTTCGAGACATAGTACTCACGATTCAATCCTATAAATTTCATCGAGAATTGTTCGCTCTCTGTCTTAATTGTTGCTTCTCCCGATTTTTTAAATGACATGAATCGTTGAAGAAAGTCTGAATAACCGGATAGAAAGAAGTGATTTTCATCCACATCAATTTCCTCGATCGATTCATCACTGATAATCGGTAATTGTAGTTCACTTGGATTCATCGTCACTGAAGAGTCCTCATCATAGTTAAAATCCATAATATTTGTTGCATCTAACTCGACATTGAATACTTCGATTTGATTTACCTGATAATCGATACCGTTCTCTTCTAATATTGACGTAAATTGTTTATAACTTTCCTCATTTACTAAAGAGAAATCATTAATGACAAAATTCTCTGCTTGCTTCTCAGCTGAATAGTAAGAGATATAACTTAAACTTAGTAACCCGATTGCTAGGGCAGACACTGTCGTAATGATTGTCAGCAATAAAGCATTTGACTTCATTCGAAACATAATCGACGATGTTGATAGGACTTGATTAATTGATAAATAACCTTTATGGCTTTTCCGAATCAATTGCAAAACAAAAGTGACGGAACCTTTATAAAATAGGTATGTCCCTACTATAACTGCTCCTAAAATAAATGCCATCGCATAGAACAGTTCATTGGTTGTACTGAAGTCTCCACTAAATAGCTGTTGGGAAACAACATAACCAGAAATGATGAAACCAATACCTAACAGACCGAGTAATACTTGAAAAATCGATAGCCTCTTCACCTTGATCTCCGTTGACTGCTGAATCGTAAATAAGGATAGTATACTTTCTCTTTTAATAAACAAATAATTGACGAACATAATGAGTAAGTAAATGATACCAAAGACGATCAGTGTCTGTTTAAGTGCTTCCGTAGAGAAATGCATCGTCGCAATATCGGTTACATCGGTTAATTTATACACAATCATAACCATTAACTTAGAAATTGAAAATCCAACACCAATTCCAATTGCTAATGACACAAGATAAAGAATTAAGTTTTCTATCGTCAACAGTCGAAAAACCTTACCCTTCGTCATCCCAATAAGTTGAAACAATGCAATTTCATTGCTGCGTCGCTTAATAAATAGGTTATTTGCGTAAACTAAAAACACACCAACAATTAAGATTAAAACAATCGTACCTGCTCGGACTGCTGCTTGCCCTTTGATCGTTCCAGTTGCTGGATCCATTGAAGCGTCGTATTGAAGCGTTACAAATGCAAAATAAATGGATACACTAAAAATTAAAGCAAATACGTACAAATAATAATTTCTTAGATTATTCTTCAAGTTTCGATAGATCAATTGATTAACGTTCATGTTGCACCCCGCCTAACACGCCTTGCGTTTTCACAATATCGTTGAAGAATAATTGTTGGTCTTCATCGCCCTTATTTAATTGTGAGTACACCTCTCCATCTTTCAACAAAACGACACGATCACTATAACTGGCAGCCACTGGATCATGCGTAACCATTAAGATGGTTGCTTTGTGTTTCTCATTCATTTCAACCATTTTGTTCAATAAGTTTGAAGCGGCTTTCGAATCAAGTGCACCCGTCGGCTCATCTGCAAAAATGATACTCGGTTGATGAATAAATGCCCGTGCTGCAGATGTTCTCTGTTTTTGACCACCTGAAATTTCACTTGGATACTTATTCCGTTGTTCATAAATCCCCAATTCCTTTGCAGCCAAGTCGAATTTTTCGTTTGCTTGCTGCCGTGAAACCTTTTGGATTGATAAAGGAAGCAATATATTTTCTTTGACGGTTAACGTATCAAGTAAATTGTATTCCTGAAAAATAAAACCTAAATGATGCTTCCGAAACTCAGCAAGCTTTTTGGATTTCATGTTTGTAATTATGTGTCCATCAATCGTTATTGTTCCGTGACTCACTTGATCGATTGATGATAGCACATTCAATAACGTCGTTTTTCCTGAACCCGAAGGTCCCATAATCGTCACGAATTCTCCTTGATCGATGGTAAAATCAATTCCTTTTAACACTTCCGTACGGTTGAACTTGTTACCAAAGCTTTTATAAATCTTTTGAGCCTTCAATAAATGCATGGCTGATTCCCCTCTCGTTATTTCTGTCTTTATTGTATCGTGACAATCATATAGACTCCTTTGTTTTAACGAACAAATAGAAAAAGCATATGACATTTTTGTCACATGCTTTTCAGGTTGATCACGTGAACCGTTATCATTAGTAAGATGTCCATAACTCGGCGATTTCATTTCTCTTCGGAAAGATTAACATAAACGACGTTCCGACCGTATGTTGTGACTCAACCTTAATTTGAATATGCAGAGATTCGGCGGCTTGTTTCGCTAAATACAGACCCATACCAGTTGCCCCGTGATCTTTCTGCACCGTCGAAGTGAATCCTTTTTCAAATATTCTCGGTATGTCTTTTGACAAAATCCCTTGGCCTTCATCTCGTATTGAAAGAATAACTTGGCCATTCTGTTGTTCGCTTTGTATATATATATCAGATTTTTCACTATACTTCACTGCATTAGATAGCAATTGTCTGACGATAAAGGAGAGCCATTTGGTATCTGTCAGAACGACCTCTTCTCGTAAATCAATATCAAAACCAATATTCTTATACATACACCATGATTTCATCGTACGAATCTCTTCATGAATCAACGGTTCGAGTAAGACTTCTTCCACATACAAGTCGCTTTCAATCACAGCAATCCGCTTCCGATGGAGCTGCTGATCAAGCAACATATGGATGCGTAGCCACTCGAAGTCCAAGTCCGACTTTAAGGCAGGGTTCTCAATACGATCAATGATTAAACTCATTGCACTAAGCGGTGTTTTCACTTCATGAATCCATGAAAGCAGTTCGTCTTTTTCTTCTTCCAATTGAATCCGATTTTCTGTTTCCATCGATTTGAGTTTGTCAAATTGCTGATGAACCCGATGTGCGACCACTCTTTCAAATGGTCTAAAAGGTGTTGGTATTTCCGAGGTATCAAATTGGTCTGTTTGATTGTCCAATGCTTTGTAAAATTTTGTTTCACGTAGATAACGAATAATGAGAAAGATGACAAAGATGATTGAGGTCAGAAATACAAAGTATCTGACAGAATGGAGTGACCAATTTTCATCTAGGTAAGCCATAAACAGAAGGAGTAATTCAAAAAGCACAAATATACTTATCCAACTTTTCCGTTCGTTTAAGTAGTTCAACATCATTCTGTATTGCCTTCTTTAGCAATATATCCTTGTCCGACTTTCGTTTCAATATAATCGCCAAGATCAATTTCATGTAATTTTTTTCGTAAGCGATTTACATTAACAGTTAATGTATTATCACTTATAAATCGTTCGTCATTCCACAAACGATGAATCAATTCCTCTCTTGTAACGATATTATTTTTCTTTTCTAGCAGTCCTTTTAATATGAAAGCTTCGTTTTTTGTTAACTCAATGGACGTTTCATTTGTGGACACCAAGTTTTTCTCAAAATCGATGGTTGCACCTGCCCACGTTTTTAATTGAACTTGATCATTATTATAATTGTAAACTCTTCTAAGAATGGCTTGAATTTTGGCAATCAATACATCAAAGTGAAATGGTTTTTGAATATAATCATCCGCTCCAAGCTGCATGGACATGACCATATCGGTCGGATGATCACGTGATGATAAAAAGATAATGGGTACACTTGATGTTGACCGGATCATTCGGCACCAATGAAATCCATCAAACCTCGGTAATTGGATGTCGATGATAATTAAATCAGGTTGGATTGCGCTATATTCTTCCATCACTTTTGAAAAGTCTTCAATACCATATACTTCATAAGACCATTGTATAAGCCGTTCCTTTATTTCATGGAATAAGCTTTTATCATCTTCAATGACTAAGATTTTCATTCCGACACCTACATTTCTTAAAGAGTGACTATTGTTTAGTATATCGACTGCATTTTTGTTCGACAAGAGAATGCATGGACTATTTCAATAATATATTTTTATTATCATACAAGTTAAAACTCCTCACCACAACTTGGTAAGGAGTCATTTTAGCTTTCGTTTTAATTCATTTCTTGTTTCCGTAATTCCACTCGTCTAATTTTTCCAGAAGTCGTTTTAGGTAAGTCATCGATAAATTCAATTTCTCGCGGATACTTATATGGTGCTGTCAAATCCTTCACATGATCTTGAAGTTCTTTGATCAATTCATCTGAAGGTACATTGTCACCTTTCAATACGATAAATGCTTTGACAATATTCCCACGAACTTCATGTGGGCTGGCGACTACTGCACATTCTTGAACAGCTGGGTGCTTTACAAGAGCATCTTCAACTTCGAATGGTCCAATGGTATAACCAGAACTAATGATGATATCATCGCTTCTTCCTTCAAACCAATAATAACCTTCTTCGTCTTTTGATGCTTGGTCACCTGTCACGTAATAATTTCCACGTCTGGACGCCGCTGTGCGTTCAGGGTCTTTGTAATACTCACGGAAAAGAGCTGGCGTATCAAGTTTGACAGCGATATCCCCTACCTCTCCTGTTTTTACCGGTTGACCAAGGTCATCAATAATATCGACATCATTTCCTGGTGTCGGTTTACCCATAGCACCTGGCTTCACTTCCATATCTTTCATGAATCCTAACAGTAGTGTATTTTCAGTCTGGCCGTATCCATCACGTACGGTAATATCAAAATACTTTTTAAAGGTGTTGATGACTTCAACGTTCAATGGCTCTCCAGCAGACACAGCGCTGTGCAATGCAGACAGGTCATATTGGTCCAAGTTATCTTCTTTGGCCATCAAGCGATATTCTGTCGGTGTACAACATAGCACGTTGACTTTTTCATCCTGCAAAAGAGTTAAGTAAGTGCTTGGTTTAAATTTACCATTATAGACAAAACCAGTTGCACCTGAACCTAATACAGAGAGAAAAGGACTCCAAATCCATTTTTGCCACCCTGGACCTGCTGTAGCCCAAACTTTATCTCCTTCGTTAATGGATAACCAATTCGGAGCGGCCGTTTTTAAATGGGCATATCCCCATCCATGTGTATGAACGACACCTTTTGGATTACCGGTTGTTCCGGATGTATAAGGTAAAAATGCAATATCATCTCTCTCCGTATTTGCCATTTCCAGTTCGTCAGACTCTTCAGTCATTAACTCATCTAGAAACTCCCAACCCTCAACAGCTTGACCGACAGAGAACTTCACCAATTCATCGTATTCTTCCAATCCATTATATTGGTCAACAAAAGGATAATAAGAAATGACTCCTCTCGCTTCACTATGACTCACACGGTATTGTAAATCTTTTGTTTTTAACATTTCCGAGCTCGGGATGACGATGACTCCTGTTTTCATGGCAGCAAGATAAACTTCATACGCTTTGATCAGGCGAGGAATCATAACTAGGACTTTGTCTCCTCGTCGAAGGCCATTTTTCATAAAAGCGTTTCCAATTTTATTAACGTTTTTCATTAAATCATCATACGTACATTCTTCTCGATTACCTTCTTCATCCAACCAAACAATCGCTTTTTTGCCAGAACCATCAGCATATTTTTCCATTTCGTTTACAATGTTGTAAGTTGCAGGGGCAATTAAATCTGTTTTATTCATCTAGTTCCAACTCCCTTTCTAATTATGTTGTATCATTATATCAAAATTTTAGAATATTTTAAATTGATTAATTAAAAAGAATGAAATTTATTTGTGTGATTATCAATACAGGCAAGTCTATCAATCGTTTGTTTAGTAATTAATTATACTCAATTCAAAAAACACCCCCATAGGAACGCTCTGTGCGTCGCTTGGGGGTGTTAATGAATTCAGTTACTGTAATCAAGGTTCAATCTTTCAAAAAGTTCTAGATAAAGATTAACTATGCTTTGTTGAATCCTTTTCCTTGAACAAAGTCTTTCATATTCATACGAACTTGCTTGCTCAGCATGTTCGTCATTTGATCGGACCAACGATCCTGTCTCTGACCACTTGTTCTCGTATCGTAGTAACTGGAGACGGTCTCGTCATATTCTTTCAATTGATTCGTATATACTTCAACGTCTTGATTATATTTCCCTTCATGATACACATGGTGTAAAGGTAAACGCGGTTTTGGATTCGACTGGTCTGCTGGATAACCAATCGTCATTCCGAATAACGGGATGACATGTGAAGGCAACTCCAAATATTCTGCGATCGATTCAATGTTATTTCGGATACCACCTAAATAACAGATTCCAAGTCCCATAGACTCAGCTGCAATAGCTGCATTTTGTGCGGCAAGCGTTGTGTCCGTAATGCCAACAATGAATTTTTCTGTACTTTCTAACGTGTCGGCAATCGATTCTCCTTTATTTTCAGCCATTAACTCATGGCGGTAAAAGTCAGCACAAAAAATGAGAACACGGCTGGCATGTTCCACATGTGTGTTTTTAGAAAGCTCAGCTATTTTTTTCTTTCCGTCATCGTCTTTAATACCGATGATCGAATATGCTTGGACAAAACTACTCGTGGAAGCGCTTTGTGCAGCTTGAATAATGGTTTCGATTTGTTCATCAGATACGGGTTCATTCGTATATTTCCGAATGGAACGGTGATTTAGGATTGTTTCAATCGTTGTATTCATTCATCATACCTCCATTTATTTTCAATCTATATCGTATATTAGTTCACAAATCGTTTGCAAGGGATTATAATAGAATATAAATCCTAGTAAACATATAGGAATTAAATTATAGGAGGGTTACACTATGTCTGAAGCAATGAATCAGCAACCTGAGATTCGCATACCACGTGTAGGTGAAAAAGCACCTCATTTTGAAGCATTAACAACTCAAGGAATGAAAAGGTTGGAAGACTACCAAGGGAAGTATTTAGTATTGTTCTCCCATCCAGCAGATTTCACACCTGTTTGCACAACTGAATTTGTTGCTTTCCAAGCGATCTATCCACAGCTCCGTGAATTGAACACAGAACTGTTAGGTCTTAGTATCGACAGTAATCAGTCTCACTTAGCTTGGGTCAACAATATCGAAGAAAATTTTAATATAAAAATAGAATTTCCTGTTATTGCTGACTTGAATAAAGACGTCGCATCTAAATACGGTATGTTAACACCAGAACATAATTCCACAGAAACAAATCGCGCTGTTTTTGTCATTGATGATAAAGGAATTGTTCGTGGAATTATCTATTACCCATTACAAACGGGAAGAAACATGGACGAAATCGTTCGTTTGATTAAAGCGCTGCAAACGACTGACGAACACAAAGTTTCTACTCCTGCAAACTGGGAGCCTGGCGATAAAGTCATCGTTCCACCACCTTCCACACAACAGGAACTTGAAGAACGTAAAAAGGATGATAGCTTAGAAGTGGTTGATTGGTATCTATCCAAAAAATCACTCGACTAATTTTTCGTCAATCGTTTTGTAGATTGACCTAGTAAATTCAATACGATATTAAAACTCCTCATTCGTGATGAATGAGGAGTTTTTGTTATTTATTCCATTTCAGCTAGTTGTTCTTCGATTTGGGTCATGACGTCTGCAGCTTCCTGCCAATCTCCGTTGGATAACGCATTCTGATACTGCTCAAATAAATCGGATACTTCATTCAATAATTCATTTGCTTCTTCCAATGGAACACCTGCTTCACCTTCTTCGATTTCATCAGGTGCTGCATTGGATTCAATATAAGTCAGAATTCGATTCAGTGCTTTATCGAATGTCGATTCCATAACAATATAATCTTCATAAGCAATCACAACCTGCTTGACTTCCGGCAAGGATGTTTCATTACTTGATTCAATATAAATTGGCTCGACATACATCATGGTATCTTCAATTGGAATAGCCAATAAATTTCCGCGAATGACTTTTGATCCACCTTGAGACCATAAGTTCAATTCTTGAGAAATCGTACTATCCTGATTGATTCGGTTTTCAATCTGCTGTGGACCATAGACATTCCGTTGTTTCGGGAAGCGGTACACAATTTTCTCACCATAATGCTCGCCGTCATTACGAACACCAATCCATGCAATCATATTTTGTCGCTGTCGTGGTGTGTATGGCATCATCAATACAAATTCCTCTTGTTCTGCTTCCGGCAATTTCATTGTGACATAATAAGGATCCATTTCGATGTCTTGGTCGTAATATTTCTCTGTCGGGAACTGCCAGAAATCCTCTCGGTTATAAAAGACTTCCAAGTTCTCCATGTGATAGGTTCCATACATTTCTGCCTGAATGCTGAACAATCGCTCCGGATAACGAAAATGGTCTTGTAGATTTTCTGGAATGTCATCTGTAAATAAATCCGGGAACATATTCGCATACGTTTGAACAAGTGGGTCTTCTTCATCTACGATATAAAAATTCACTTCACCGGTATAAGCATCAATTTCGATTTTTACCGAGTTTTTAATATAGTTATTTTTATCATTATATTTCTCCGCATACGGATAATGGCTATCTGTTAAATAAGCATCGATAATCCAGGCGAGACTTCCATCATCACGTACATATATATACGGATCTTTCTCATATTCAAAGAACGGTGCAATACGTTCTACACGATCTTTAATATTACGTGTAACAAGAATTTGACTTTCATCTGTCACTTGATCAGATACTAACATTCGAAATGACATCTCATTCAATGAAAAAAGTAATCGATTAAGGCCAGTGAACGGGATCCCTGTATCCGCTTCATAGCGATTGGATACGTTTGACTCGCCATCCGGATAGTCGAACTCATCAACTGCTGAATTCACAATAACCGTTGGATAGTTTTGTTCCCCGAAATAAATTTGTGGCCGTTCCACATCGATTTCACCCGAGGTCGGTAAGTTTTTCACGAGATATTCCGGTTGCCCCTGTGCTGTCACTTCATTTACGTGACTCATCGCAACGCCGTAACCATGTGTGTAGCGTAAATTTTGGTTCACCCATGTTTGAGCTTGTTCAGGTAAGTCTTTCATACTTAGTTCACGAGCACCGATAAATACTTGTTCGTACTCACCATCTATCATATATCGGTCAATATCGATATCTTCAAATTCATAATACGTCCGGAAAGTTTGTATCTGATTATAAACATCATTCAATGGGCGTGAATCATTAATCCGTATATTGTTAATCGTCATTTCATTGCGCTCGATCATCTCTTCGTCTAAAGAAGCATTTCCTGGATGATCTTTCACTTCCATATCTTCCAACTCGTAAGCTTGCCGAGTCATGGCTAAGTTTTCTTCTAGATATGGCGTCTCTTGTTGGAATTCATTAGGTGAGACGACAAATTGCTGAACGACAAAGGATGCCGCTTGACTCCCGAACAATACGAGTAAATAAAGACCAAATGGAATGACCAACCGCATATAATTCTTACGGAACAACGTCACAACGGCCCAAATAGTCGCCAACACGGTTACTGCTGCCAATACATAAGCACTTGGGATATTAATGACGTCATCTGTATAGCTCACCCCATAAACAGCACTTTTCTGAAACGCGTTTACTTTGTTAGTAAATAACGCATCATACATACCAAGGTAATGGGTTGCCGCTAATGACAAGCCAAAAATAGTGATATAAAAAGCTAACTGGACTTTAGCAATGCGGTGATGAAACGCTTGAAACATAAAATAACTAAATGCTGCGACACCCGCTAAAATCACAGAAAGGATCATCAAAACATTCAACACGAAATTCAACACTGGCAAGGTGAAAAAGTAAAATGAAAGATCATGCCCAAAATGAGGGTCTGCCTGGTTGAAGTTGACCTGATTGAACACCTTTAATACAGGTTCCCAACCTATCTTTTGGACAATAAAACTTCCAAGCAAGCCAATTAAAATGGAAATGATGATATTCGACCATGTAACCATTTTTTTCGGTCCAATTTGTTGGATAAACTTTGCCTTACCAATCGTATCGATAATAATTTTTTGCATCCCGGCAAGGGTTAAATAGGTGAAGATAAAAAACAGCAAGAATCCAGCCACGACTAAACTTATTTTCGTAATCAATGTCGTCGTATAAACTGATTCAAAACCTAATGACTCCATCCAAATATAATTCGTCAAGAAATTAAAAATGAATGGAATCATTAGCAGTAGAAGAAAAATGAAGAAAAAGATCGTTCCCCATTTAAAGATTTTCTTCTTTTGAGTAGAGGTCATTTTATTTTGATTAAAAACAACCGTTTTCGATTTGTTATTTGGCCCATTCGGACCATTCGTCGTCCAATTCATTATGTATTCCCTCTCTTTTCTTCTGGATCTATTCCATTTTATCACACCTATACGTTCTCGACATGCATTGTAGCATAACAATATTAACAATCTATCCAGCATGGATTAGGAACTGAGATAGAAAAAGAATGTTGAAGCAAAAAAATTATAGGTACGGCTGTTAACTGTTGATGTTTGGCTGCTCACTGCTGAAGTTTGGCTGCTAACTGCTGAAGATGGGCCACTAACTGCTGAAGTCGGGCCGCTCACTGCTGAAGATGGGCCACTAACTGCTGAAGTCGGACCGCTCACTGCTGAAGATGGGCCGCTAACTGTTGAAGTCGGGCCGCTCACTGCTGAAGACGAGCCGCTCACTGCTGAAGATAGGCCGCTAACTACTGAAATCGGGCCGCTGACTGCTGAAGATATGCCACTCACTGCTGGAGATATGCCGCTCACTGCTGAAGTCGTGCTGCTAACTGCTGAAGATGGGCCGCTAACTGTTGAAGTCGTGCTGCTAACTGCTGAAGATGAGCCGCTCACTGCTGAAATCGTGCCGAAGACTGCTCAAGTCACGTTTTCTAAACAAGAATTAGCCTATCGCCAGTAAATGGAGCGCCATCCAAACGGAAAACCCGAACAATTTATTTATATGTAAATTGTTCGGGTTTTAATTTTTTTATAAACTTTTTGTCCCAGTTTCCTTATTGGATTTACTGATGACGGATCAAGAAATACTTTTTCTTGCCGCGGCGAATGATGGTAAACATGCCATCCAATTTATCCTCGTCATTTACTTCATAAGCTGTATCTTGTTGACGTTCTCCATTGATATAAATAGCACCATTGGTAATATCCTCACGCGCTTGGCGTTTTGAAGAGGAAATTTTTGAGGCGACAAGTAAATCGACAAGACCAATTGAATTCTCATCTAGCTCATAGGAAGGAACATCTTTAAAGCTTTGCTCAATTTCTTTAGCATTCAAAGCTTTAATATCGCCTTCGAACAGCGCTTTAGAAATACGAATCGCTTGCTGTAAAGCTTCCTCGCTGTGAACGAGCTTTGTCATCTCTTCTGCCAGTCGTTGTTGCGCTTTCCGTTGCTCAGGACGCTCCTGCACTTCTTTTTCCAATTCGGCAATCTCTTCAAGTGAAAGGAACGTAAAGGATTTTAAAAACTTCACGACATCTCGGTCGTCTGCATTAATCCAGAATTGGTAAAATTCATATGGTGATGTTTTATCGGCATCCAACCATACGGCTCCACCGGCAGTTTTTCCAAATTTCGTCCCATCAGCTTTTGTAATCAATGGTACTGTCAGGCCGAAAGCTTTCGCCTCTTCCCCTTCTTCAGTTGTGCGGCGAATTAATTCCAATCCAGCCGTAATATTGCCCCATTGGTCACTACCGCCAATTTGAAGCGTGCAGTTTTCCAATTGATAGAGACGTTGGAAATCCAATGACTGTAAAATCATGTATGTGAATTCCGTATAAGAAATTCCTTGTCTAATTCGAGCTTCAACGGATTCTTTCGCAAGCATGTAGTTGACACTGAAATGTTTACCATAATCGCGAAGTAAATCGATGACAGACATTTTTGATAACCAATCGAAATTATTGACGGCTACTGCGCCTTTCTTCTCGTCATCAAAATCGATTAACTTTGATAATTGGCCTTTAATGTCCTCTGTCCATTGTTGCACGATTGAAGCATCGTTTAATTGTCGTTCTTCGTTTCGGCCACTTGGATCCCCAATCATACCAGTACCACCACCGACCAGTGCAATCGGACGGTGCCCTGCCATTTGGAATCTTTTTAGCATTAAAATCGGTAGTAAATGCCCGATATGCAGACTATCTGCAGTTGGATCGAATCCACAATATAAAGAAACCTGGTTCTCTTCCAAGTGTTTTTTCAAGCCATCTTCATCAGTGACCTGATTGATTAAGCCTCGTTGTTTCAACTCATCTAAAATATGCATACGGATCCTCCTAAGCTTTCTAAGCAATTTATTTTTTCCACAAAAAAATCCCACGTCCAATCATAGGGACGAGGGAATCGCGGTACCACCCTAGTTACAGCCGTAGCTGTCACTCATTTCAGATAACGGATTTACCGTCTCTAATTTTCATTAGAGAATGCTCCAAGTCGTAATTCGAAACATGAATCGGACTGGTTTGCACCGACCACCAGCTCTCTATTGCTCCTAAGACATGCTCTACTCTCACTCTTCAATACATGTATATATGCTTTTCTTTCATTTATTTAAGCATATCTGCATTTGTTTTTCAACTGGAAGTATAAAACGTTGTATTTTAAAGTCATTTAGAGTTGATTTTCTGCGTTAATCTCTAATATGTAGAGTCTATGAATCTATGCTATAATAAATTAGATTATTTAGGAGGTTTGACGATGGGTTCTAATGATTCAAAAAATAAATTCCTAAAATTTTTCCAAGATGGAAAGTTTCCTCGTTTTACTCGAATCGGTTTGGATGTCGGTTGGAATATCTTATTATTCTTTATCGTCATCGGACTTGTTGGCGGATTCGCGATCGGAGGCGTCGGATTAGGTTATTTCGCTTCGTTGGTCGATGATATGCCTGTTGAAGATGAAGAAGAAATGAAACAACTCGTTTTTGACTACGAGGAAACTTCTCATACGTACTTTGCGAATGATGTGTATATGGGTAAGCTTCGTAGTGATATTCATAGAGAAGAAACTACGTTAGATAAAGTGTCTCAACATGTAAAAGATGCAGTGATCGCAACAGAGGACGAATTATTTTATGAGCACAATGGATTCGTGCCTAAAGCGATTATGCGCGCGATGTTTCAAGAATTTACAAACGCAGATACTCAATCTGGTGGTAGTACGCTAACACAGCAAATTGTCAAGAACCAAATTCTTTCCAGTGAAGTTTCCTTTGACCGAAAAGCAAAAGAAATCTTGATTGCTTCTCGAATTGAAAAGTTCATCGAGAAAGATCAGATCTTGGAAGCTTATTTGAATATCGTGCCATTTGGACGAGACTCTTCTGGTAGAAACATTGCCGGAATCGAAGCTGCTGCTGATGGTTTGTTTGATGTAGCACCAAGTGAACTGAACTTGGCTCAAGCAGCATACATAGCAGGTATGCCGCAAAACCCGTATGCTTATACTCCCTTTCTCCAAGGCGGAGAAAAGAAAACAGAAAAAGCATTACAAGACGGTTTAGATCGTAAAAATATTGTTTTAAGCAGAATGCTAGAAGCGGGAAAAATAACAGAAGAACAATATAATGAAGCAAGAGACTTTGATGTCATTGCTAGTTTGACAGACAAAAAAGAATCACTTTTCTCAGATTACCCTTATTTGACAATTGAAATTGAAGGCCGTGCCATTGAAAAACTGGCATTGCAATTAGCCAAAAACGACGGGTATTCAAAAGAAGAGTTTTATTCAGCTGAGGAAAAAGAATCTCGAACAGAATATCGTGAACAAGCGGAACGTGATTTGAAACATAAAGGGTATAGAATCCATACAACAATCAATAAAGATATCTATGAAGCTTGGCAAGATGCTACCGAAAATTATGGGCACTTCTATCCGACGAAAACGGTCCAGGTTACTAATCCACAAACTGGCGAAGTCGAAACCCGTGAGATTCCGATTGAAACGGGTGCTTCAATGATTGAGAACAGCACAGGACGGATTATTTCGTTTGTTGGTGGACGTGGGTATGAAAATGACAATATCAACTATGCTTTTTATAATACGCGACCAAACGGGAGTACGATGAAGCCATTGCTCGGATATGGACCAGCGTTTGAACTTGGAGTCTTCCAACCAGGTTCTCCAGTTCCTGATATTGGATTTTCAATATCTCCTCCTGGCAGTGATCCTTGGTCACCATCCAACTATGCGGGTAGAGAACGTGGTATTGTGACAGCGAGAGAAGCATTGGCAAAATCCTATAACTTGCCTGCTACCCGTGTCATGCGTGGTTTGTTGGCTGTCGACAATAATCCAGCAAGATATTTAACGAAGCTTGGGATTACTGAACCAGCGGAAGAACAAAGTCAGAATCATATGCCAACAGTTCTCGGCTCTTTCTATACAACGGTGTCAGATGTGACGAGTGGTTTTACTGCTTTTTCAAATGGTGGAAAACGACCTGAGCCATTTATGATTGAAAAAATCATAGATCAAGATGGCAACCCTGTTTTTGAGCATGAGGTTAAAGAAACCGAAGTCTTTTCACCGCAGACAGCCTACCTAACCCTGGATGTCATGCGTGATGTTATTTCAAACGGTACGGCAACATATGTGAACAGTCGTTTGAACAACACAAGTGTTGATTGGGCCGGAAAAACGGGTACGTCTCAAAACTTTGCCGACGCCTGGTTTGTCGGTACAAATCCAAATGTCACAATCGGTACATGGTTCGGGTACGGATTATATGATTTAGATGCAAGTGGAAAAGTTACGGGTAGAGAAAGTAATATTATGAGTTTGAATAGTTGTCCTGGTGGTTGTTCGCTTGGTTACAGCAGTCGTAATACTGGTTACTGGTCTGAATTGGTCAATGCAGCAGCTGAAGTCGATCCAGAACTTGTAACGCCAAGCAAACGACATGAAAGCCCAGGTGGAATCGTGCAGCGTAGCTACTGCTTGATTTCCGGCAAGCTTCCAAGTGATGCGTGTCAAGCGCTCGGCTTGGTTCAAACCGATCTGTTTAATATCGAACATGTTCCGACCGAAAAAGATGATAGTGTCGTAAAAGGGAACTATGTGAAAATTGGTGATAACACGTATGAAGCTGCCGATTCGACTCCAGAAGAATTTACTGAGCAAGGCTATTTCATAAAACCTGATTTCATTGAAGATATGGGACCAGCTTGGTTCCAGATTGATGAGCTCAGTAAATTATTACCGAATAACGAGGCTTGGAATGATCTCGTCGTTCCTGAGTCTGATTCACCGAAAAACAGTAACCCTGGTACGCCAAGCGGTGTTTCCATGAGTGGTAGTACATTGACTTGGAATGACAGTAGTAACGCCATTGGTTACCGGGTCTATATGGCTAATGAAAAAGGTGGAGACTTTAAACAAATTGGGTCAACAACAGAAACTTCACTAAGTGTGCCAGCTAAAAATAGAATTTATGCTGTTCGGGCAGTAAACTTCTTTGGTAAAGAATCAAGTATGTCCAGCTCGGTCATATACGGAAACGTAACCTCAGAAGAAGAGAAGAAGAAAAAAGAAGAAGAGAAGAAAAAGAAAGAAGAACAAAAGAAGAAAGAAGAAGAACGTAAGGAAAAAGAAGAAAAGAAAAAAGAGGAAGAGCAAAAGAAAGAAGAGCAAAAGAAAGAAGAAGATAAAAAAGATGACGAAGCAAGCGGCGGAGATTCAAATGATTCTAACGGTTCCGATAATAGCGACTCCAATGGCGACAAAAACGAAGACAACGGAGACGGTGGAAACGATAAGAAGGATAAAAAGGATAAGAAAAAAGACGACGACAATTAATACTCTTCCTTTCAGACAACAACTTTTCACTGAATTCCATCAATTTAGTGGCAAGCAGCGATATCCGCTGCTTGCCGTTTTTTTGCTATATAAGCAACTTTCTCTGTCCTTATCATCACATTCTATTTTTCCAAAACATCTTCTGTTATAATGAAATTGGAATCGTTAAATTCTTTAGGTGGTGTCGATTTGGAACACTCTAAAACTTATTACAGTCAAACTATTCGTAAAAACAACAAAGAAATTATCATTGAGGGGCCTGTCGATTCAGAAAAGCTTAAAAATTATTATTTCGATGATGGATTGAAAGCGTTTAGGCCACCCAAAAAGCAATATGAAGCAATTCTTTCGATTGCGGATTTTGAAGAAGGTCGCATTATTATCGCTCGAGATGAAGATAAGATTATCGGTTATGCGACTTTTTTGCACCCTGATCCAATGGAGCGTTGGGCAACTTACAAGATGGATAATTTATTGGAACTAGGAGCAATTGAAGTTTCCCATGAATACCGTGGAATGAAGGTTGGTTCAACCATTTTGGAAGTCGCTATGAGAGACGATTATATGGAAAATTATATAACAATCACGACAGAGTATCATTGGCATTGGGACATGAAAACAACTGGATTAAGTATTTGGCAATATCGTAACGTGATGGAGAAAATGATGGCTCATGGTGGGTTAAAACCGATGTCCACAGACGACCCAGAGATTGTTTCTCACCCTGCGAATTGTCTGCTCGTCCGGATTGGTGAAAATGTTGATGCTGAATCGATTAAGCTGTTTGACTCCATGCGTTTTATGGGTCGTGAAGATTTCTTTTTTTAATAAAGGGGCGTGAATGAGAATGATAGTCGAAGAAGTTATGAGTAGGGATGTGATTACACTCTCCCCTCAAGACAAAATTGAAAGCGCTTTAAAATTACTGAATGAGCACCGAATCAGACATATTCCAATAACAAATGATGAAGAACAAGTCGTCGGCATTGTTTCCGATCGTGACATCCGTGATGCAGCTCCTTCCATATTGGCCGCTGAACAAAATTTGGATATTTTGGAGAGTCCCATTCAATCCATTATGTCGAGTCCTGTTATTACCGCACATCCTCTTGATTTCATTGAAGATATTGCTTCACTATTCTATGATTACGAAATTGCGTGTGTGCCTGTTACGCATGCAAATAAACTCATTGGTGTCGTCACGGAGAAAGATATTCTCTACACACTAATTCAAGTAACTGGAATTCGCGAACAAAGTTCACAAATTGAAATTCGAGTTCCTAACAAAATAGGGACATTGCCAAAAATTGCTCAAATCATCAGTGAACGCAATACAAATATTTCATCTGTTTTCCTCTATCCATCCAAAGAAGATCGCAGTGAAAGAATAATTGTTTTACGAGTTCAAACGATGAATCCAATGCCTATCATCGATGAATTGAGAAAACAAGGCTATCATGTCATTTGGCCGAACCTACCGGGGATGAGCGAATGAACGAACATAAAGCAGCTTTTGTTTTCTCAGAAGCATTTTTAAGTTATAAATTCAGAGATGACCATCCGTTTAATCAAAAACGTGTCGTTCTTACGAGTGAATTACTAAAAGCGAGTGGGGCATTGGATGATGAGCAAGTAATAGCACCTCGAATGGCGACGGATGAAGAAATCAATCTGATTCACAAGTCTAGCTATATTGAGGCTGTACAAAAAGCAAGTGTCGGCATGTTGTCAGAGGAACAAGGTATGCAATATGGGATTGGTACGCAAGACACACCTATTTTTGAGCATATGCATGAAGCATCGGCTCAATTAGTCGGCGGAACATTGACGGCTGTTGATGCTGTTATGGAAGGCGACTATACCCATGCCGTTAATATTGGTGGCGGATTACATCATGGGTTTAAAGGGAAAGCATCTGGCTTTTGTATATATAATGATGCGGCGATTGCCATCAAATATATACGAGAACATTATAACTTAAAAGTTCTCTACGTTGATACGGATGCCCATCATGGTGATGGCGTACAATGGGCGTTTTACGATGACCCGAATGTTTGCACATTTTCAATCCATGAAACGGGAAGATACTTGTTTCCAGGTACAGGGAACGTAAACGAGCGTGGCCACAATGATGGGTTTGGTTATTCCTTTAACTTACCAATTGATGCTTTCACCGAAGATGACTCGTTTTTGGAAGTATACTCAAAATCATTGGAAGAAGTCACGGAATACTTCCGTCCTGACATTATCATTAGCCAAAATGGAGCCGATGCACATGCATACGATCCATTAACCCATTTATGTTGTTCCATGAAGATCTTTGAAGAGATTCCTAAGCTTGTTCATCGCTTAGCGCATAAGTTTTGTAATGGAAAATGGGTTGCTTTGGGTGGTGGCGGCTATGATATTTGGAGAGTCGTTCCACGTGCCTGGGCACAGTTATGGAATGTTGCGAATTTAGATGGCAAAACATTGCAAGGTCCATTACCGGAAGAATGGCTTGAAAAATGGCAATCAAAAAGTCCGGTAAAATTACCAACACATTGGCAGGATCTCTCACGTGTGTATAAAGAAATTCCTCGTAAAAAAGAAATCACGGAAAAAAATCAATTGACATTAGGAAAATCACTTGAAATCATTAGAAACGAGCAAAAATACATTTTGTGAAATGAGCTAGCAACGTAGATTTGTGTGATCTAGAATCTATATTTATAGGCTTACCTTTATCGTAAATTTTTTGATTTTTCCTATACTTCTTACGATCAAAATAAAACCAGTGAGTGGCTTTCCGCCATTCACTGGTTTTCTGCTCTCAAAATGGTGATTTCCACACGTCGATTTAAGCGCATATTTTCTGGATTATTATTTTCAACGTATGGTTTGGTATCGGCATATCCCGAAGCTTGGAAACGTGCTGGGTTCAACTCCTGGTCTTCCACAAAAAATCGAACCACACTACTCGCCCGTGCTCCACTCAATTCCCAGTTGGACGGGAAACGATATGTATTGATTGGTCGACTATCGGTATGCCCTTCAATTTTTACGTTATTCGGGATGTTCGATAACAAGACCCCTACCTTTTCTAAAAAAGAAAATCCTTCTTCAATCAATTCCGCTTCACCGGATTCAAACAACACACGCTCTTGTAAAACGAGTACAACTCCCTGTTCGGTTCGGCTCGCCGAAATAACACCATTCAATTCTTCTTGATCCAAAAATTGTTCCACTTCTTCATGTAATTCATTTAAAGACTCTTCATCTGTGGAATCCATTTTTTCTTCGTTTTCCATTGCTTCCTCGTTCTCTTCAGGGATCATCGCCTGAAAATCGGATTCTTCAGGATCCAATTGATTTTCTTGATTCTCTGTCGGTTGGTCCATTTCAATTGCGGACGGCATGAAGTCGAAAATCACTCGCTCTTGATATGACTCAGCGACGGCTTTGAACTTCACTGCATCGATTTGTGACATGGAAAACAATAAGATGAAAAAAACGAGAATTAATGTGATCATGTCTGAATAGGTAACCATCCACATTGGCGCTTCGCGTTTTGGTGGCTTTTTTCGTTTACGATTCATTAACCGTCTCTCCGATCATCTCTTCTTCCTCTTCTTTTTCGTTCAGTTTAAGCTCTTCAGTTGAGAGGAATGCACTCAATTTCTCTTCCAAGATTTTTGGGTTTTGACCAGATTGTACGCCAATGACACCTTCTACTATGATTTGTTTCATAAATACTTCTTGTTCCGTACGTGAATATAACTTTCCAGCAATCGGGATAAAGACAAGATTGGCCAATACCATACCGTAAAAAGTTGTCAGAAGGGCAATCGCCATACTCGGGCCAATTGTCTCCGGGGTTTCTAAGTTATTGAGCATTAACACAAGCCCAATCAATGTACCGATCATGCCCCAGGCAGGTGCGTATTCTCCCGCCTTCTCTACCACATTCCGTCCTTTTTGATGTCTTTCTTCCATAGCCGCAATCTCTGCATTCATAATTTCATTAATGACTTCCGGCTCAATTCCATCAATTGCCAAGTAAACCCCTTTTTTAATGAACGGATCATCTACATCATCCATCTCACTTTCCAAGGCAAGCAAACCTTCTCTTCTAGCCTTTTCTGAAAGTTGAATAAATAATTGAATCAATTCTCGCAGATTATAATTTTGACTATGGAAAGCTTCCTTCATTACTTTTCCAAACATCTTCATTTCTACGACAGAAAAGTTAATTAATAGGGCACCAACCAAACCGCCGATTACAACGACGATGGAAGAAACTTGAATAAACGAAGAAACGCCTCCAAATCCACTGTTAAAATAGATGCCTAATAAAATCATTGTTGCACCTAGACCAATACCTATTGGTGTCAGTAAATCTTTTCGCTTCATACTCTCACCCTACTTACATCCGATTTATCTATCTCTATTTACTATTATCGGCATCAATTTTATTTTGTTGAGTCTCTTTCGATGATTCGGTGAGGTAAAGTGACTTGCTTTTCGGCTACTTTTTCGCCTTGAAGCAACTTCGTTAGTAAACGCATCGATACAGCACCGATATCATACATCGGTTGCATCACGGTCGTTAATGTCGGACGTACCATCGTAGCAAGCCTTGTATTATCAAATCCTACCACAGCAACATCTTCCGGAACCTTCAATCCGTTATCTTGTAATCCATGAATGACACCAAGGGCCATCTCATCTGAAGAAACAAGGATTGTCTCTGGCCGCTTCTCCAACCCGAGGAAATAATTGCTTGCTTCAATACCTGAGTCATAGCTATCATCACTATTAAAAATAAGTTTCTCTAAATCGGCTTCATTTTTACCGGAATTTTTCATCGCATCGACAAAGGATTGTTTTCTAATTTCGTTTGATCGATTATTTAATGGGCTTGTAACAAATCCAATATCGCCTTCCCCTTTTTCTTCGATGAACTGAACTGCATCCTGAATTGCCTGGTAATAATCGATATTTACAGATGCAAGCTCTTCAGATTCGGCGATCGTAGCTGCCAAGATAACTGGAATATTTGCCTTCTTGAACGCTTCGATATGCTCATCGGTTATGGTTGTCCCCATAAAAATAATGCCATCCACTTGTTTTTCCAACATATTGTAGAATAAATCGATCTCTTTCGTTTTTTGTTGATCAGAACTACTCAAGATAATATGGTACTTATACATGGTTGCGATATCCTCAATACCACGTGCTAAGTCAGCAATGAAGAGATTGGCCACATCTGGAATGATGACACCGACTGAAGTTGTTTTTCTGCTGGCCAACCCACGTGCCACTGCGTTTGGGCGGAACCCTAACTCTTCTATAGCATGCAGTACTTTTTGCCGTGTAATTGGCTTTACATTTGTATTTCCATTGATGACCCGCGAAACGGTCGCCATCGATACGTTTGCTTTTTTTGCTACATCATAAATGGTTACGCTCATCTTAAAAACCTCATTTCATAACGTTTCATTTTACTGTAAGAATACTGTACTCCATCAATCGATTCAATAGATAACTTGTGAAAGTTTCTTGAGGGTTACAGGCTGTTTCTCATCAAATGTATGTTGCATAGATATACACATTCGAACAAAATTTTACTTCTGTAACTCATTCATGAATTGATGAAAAGTATCTAAGTCCATTTGTTGCTGTGCGTCTGATAAAGCAGTTGCTGGATCTGGATGGACCTCAGCCATCACGCCATCCGCCCCGATCGCAATAGCAGCTTTGGCGGCAGGCAATAATAAGTCTCTTCTGCCTGTCGAATGGGTGACATCAACGAAAACCGGTAAATGCGTCTCTTTCTTTAAGATAGGTACGGCTGTAATATCTAATGTGTTCCTTGTAGCTGTTTCATATGTTCGAATCCCTCGTTCACATAAAACGATTTGGTCATTTCCTTGAGAAATAATATACTCTGCAGCGTTCATAAATTCATTGATCGTCGCAGCCAACCCTCTTTTTAGAAAAATGGGCTTGTCTGACCGTCCTGCTTCTTTCAACAATTCGAAGTTTTGCATATTACGGGCACCGATTTGAATGACATCCAAATAGTCGGCTGCTTCCTCGATATGATTTGGGTTGACAATTTCGCTGACGACCTTCAATCCATATCGATCGCCGACTTTCTTCAAGATTTTTAATCCATCAAATCCGAGGCCTTGGAAATCATATGGTGAGGTGCGTGGTTTAAAGGCTCCACCACGTAAAATGGGAATATCTCTTTCTTTTAAAGCTTGCGCGACTTGATCGACCTGTTCTTCTGATTCAACAGAACAAGGACCTATGATGTATTGAAGATTTCCACCTCCAATTTCTACGTCCTCAACAGAGACAATCGTATCTTGAGGCTTTTGCTCTCTCGAAACAAGAAGTGTTTTTCGGTAATCATCTTCTTGTAATTCCTTAGCGGCTTTAAAAATCTCTTTAAATAAATGCTCAATAGTGGAACTTTCAAATGGACCTTCATGGTGATCGACGATATGATTGAGCATCTCCCTCTCACGTACCGGATCAAATACTTTAATTCCTTGTGCTTTTTTGATTTCACCAATTTTCTTGACGAGCTCGCCACGCTTGTTGATCCATTTTAAAACTTCTATATTCACTTCATCGAGTTGTTCTCTTAATTCTTCCAAATTCGGTTCCTGCATGGATAGCTGCCTCCAAATGTTATTTATTGTATAGTCGTTTTATGACACATTAATTTAAGTTAAGTATACAATTATATCGAAATTTGGTGCAATAGACTAGTCTTACAGCACAGAACACAGGAGAAATTCGACTAAATGTAAAATTATTCATTTTAGATATCGGCATTATTTTAAAACCCGAAACGGACTTTAACAAAGTCTTTCGAAACAGAAATTTAAATACTCAATGCGGACATGAAGAGTCATATATTGATCCGAAAACTCAAGTTTCTTTTGAAAAGCTACGAAATCTGCTAAAATAGGTATAAGAACGATTATGGAGGTTGTTTCATGGCGACACCTAGCATGGAAGATTATATCGAAACAATTTATCTACTGAAAGAACAAAAAGGCTATGCCAGAGTTTCAGATATCGCTGAACACTTAGACGTACTCCCTTCTTCCGTCACCAAAATGGTGAAAA
Organism: Allobacillus halotolerans; assembly: GCF_018967645.1. Classification (GTDB taxonomy): domain Bacteria; phylum Bacillota; class Bacilli; order Bacillales; family Alkalibacillaceae; genus Allobacillus; species Allobacillus halotolerans. The sequence goes on from NZ_JAHLZF010000004.1 coordinate 111,048, forward strand.
AACTGGATGAAAGTAGTTATGTCGTCTATGAAAAATATAGAGGCCTGATTCTGACGGAAAAAGGAAGAGAGTTTGGTGAAAAACTATTATACCGTCATAAACTGTTAGAAGACTTTTTACATATTATCGGCGCGGATGAAGACTCCATTTATGAAGAAGTTGAAGGAATTGAGCATCACCTGAAATGGGATACGATCGTCCGGATTGGGGATTTAGTCGAGTATTTTAAAGCCGATCCTGAACGGTTAAATGATCTGAAGAAAATTAAAGAAAAAAATCAAAAACATTAAAATAAACCTGCTCTACTTCGATCAATAGGATGTGGTAGGCAGGTTTATTTTATGATTGATTTATTTTACAACCTCTTTCAACGTATCATATTTAATGTGCCAATGAGAGTTATGATAGTTGACTGCACCGTCTTTTACATAGAAAAACTGTGGCGACTCATGTTTAATTTCAAATTGATCGGCAACCTGATTGGATAAATCTCGGTTGTCCTGGATATGAATCATATATGCAGGAAGCGAACTATCGTCGAGAAATTTCTCGAATTCCTCTTTTGCTTCTGCACTGATTGGGCATGTCAAGCTGTGTTTAAACAGTAAAAATGAGTCATTTGACAATGCTTCATTTAATTCTGCTTCAGATGTTAAAACTTTGTAAGACATCTTTCGTATTCCTCCTTATGAACTATACTACTCACTCATTTTACCAAACGGAAGAACGGAACTCTTCATTTATGCTTGGTGTTTAACACTACCTACTAAAAAGGTGGGATTAAAAAACCACCCCAATAAAGGAGTGGTTGATCATCCATTTAGTTTTGTGAGTTTTTGAAATTCATATCCGCTTCTTGGCGTTCCATTTCATCTGCAGCTTCTTCGATCGCTTCAGCGACATCCTCAGCAATTTCTTGGCCTTGCTCTTTGTTTTCGCTACGTAAATATTCAACGCGTTCTTGAATATCATCTTTTTTCTGCTTAATTTTTTCACCTAAGTTTTTACTGGATTCTTGAGCGCGCTCGTACAGTTCATTCCCTTTATCATAAGCCGTGTTCTTCCATTCAGAAGCACGTTCACGAACTTGATCAGCTCCAGTGTTGATATCTTGTCTTAAATCTTTACCGGCTTTAGGAGCGTATAGAAGGGCAACGGACGCACCGATGATTCCTCCAATTAATGTTCCAATAACAAAATCTTTACCGTTCATTCCACCGTTGTTGTTTTGATTTTCGTTTGACATAAATAATTCCTCCTCGTTTTTTTCTACTTATTTTTTCCCTTTGTAACTTTTCCAAAGGTGAATGGCAGCTTCTCCCCATTTCATTGCCTGTGAAGCTTGAGGTGCCTGTTCACCAGCTTGTTGTTGAACTTCTTTAGATAGCTGTTGCAAAGAATGATTGAACTCATTCACTGTATGTCCGATTCCTTTAATGCCATCGAACAAAACAGTAGTCTTCGCTGTTTTTTCTGAAATATCATCTGCTAAATAATTCGTTTTCTGTAATAACAATGTTGTCTCTTCACTAATTCCTTGCATTTGTTTCTCGACACCTTCAAGCGTTGTCGATACATTGTCCAGCGTTTTCGATACGGACATGAGTGTTTTCGCTAAGAAAATGACTAATACTAAAAATGCTACTGCTGCAATTAATGCTGCAATATGTAGTAAGTTCACTACAAACACACCTTCCATTTTTATTCTATACTAACTATACCCATTAGTATAGCGAATCAAACGCAAGATTTACAAAGTTTTCACTTATTATGCTAAACTATAACTATTTCATATTCAAACATAACTAGGAGGAAAACACATGAAAGACCCACGAATCAGACAAATGGCAGAATTACTCATCAACTATTCAGTCAAACTTCAACCAGGTGAAAAATTATTAATCGAAAATACCGGGATCCAACAAGCACTCGTTTCGGCGATTGTTGATGAGGCGTACAAAGCAGGTGGACAACCCTTTGTTAATTTAAAAGACCCAAAAGTACACCGCTCGTTGTTGCGCGGTGCAACGAAAGAACAACTTGAAGCATGGGAAAAATATGAGTCGACGGTAATGGAAGAGATGGACGCCTATATTGCCATCCGTTCCGGAGATAATATTAATGAACTCTCAGATGTTCCCTCAGAAAAAAATAAATTATACGGTGAAACGGTCGGAAATGTACACCGAAACATTCGCGTTCCAAAAACAAAATGGTGTGTCCTTCGCTATCCAAATGAATCGATGGCACAACTTGCCGAAATGAGCACAGAAGCATTCGAAGACTTCTATTTCAATGTCTGCACGCTTGATTATAGCAAGATGAGCAAAGCGATGGATGCGTTAGTTGAAAAAATGAACAACACGGACGAGGTGCACATCACTGGACCTGGAACGGACTTGACGTTTTCCATTAAAGACATACCTAAAATAAAATGTGCCGGGGAGATGAACCTTCCTGATGGTGAAGTATACACAGCACCCATCAAAGATTCAGTGAATGGTACATTGACTTATAATACACCTTCACCGTATCAAGGATTTACATTCCAAAATGTTTCTTTGACATTTAAAGACGGGAAAATTATTGAAGCGACTGCCAATGATTCCGAGCGAATTAATGAGATTTTTAACACCGATGAAGGTGCCCGTTATATCGGCGAATTTGCGATCGGGATCAATCCATTTATCCAACATCCAATGGCAGATATTTTATTTGATGAAAAAATCGATGGAAGTTTCCACTTCACCCCGGGACAAGCTTACGATGATGCATATAACGGAAACGACTCAGCCATCCACTGGGATATGGTCAATATTCAGCGTGAAGACTATGGTGGCGGAGAAATGTATTTTGACGGTGAGCTCGTCAGAAAAAATGGTCGCTTTGTCATTCCAGAGTTAGAGGTATTAAATCCAGAAAACCTTAAATAAACATATTCATCCGAATAGATAAAAAAGCTGTTGCCTTCTGACTCAGTCAGTGGACAACAGCTTTTTTTAAGTTAGTTTTTTATACTTCTCTTCATATTTCTGAATATCACCTGCACCCATAAACAGAAGTACACTGTTTGGATGTTGTTTCAATTTTTCAATGTCTTCTTCTGAAACAATTGTCGAGTTTTCAATCCGCTCTTGGAGATCTTCTATTCGAAGCGCTCCATCCGATTCACGTGCCGAACCAAAAATATCACAGAGATAGACATGATCAGCCAGTGATAAAGATTCTGCAAACTCTTCTAAAAATTGCTTTGTTCGCGTGAATGTGTGTGGTTGAAATACAGCGACGACCTCTTTATCCCGGTATTTTTTTCGAGCCGAGTCAATGGTTGCTTTAATTTCTGTCGGATGGTGTGCATAATCATCAATTAGAATTTGGTTGAAATTCCACTGTGTCTCTGTAAATCTTCTTTTGACACCGCCAAATTCCTTCATGCTCTTAATTTCTTCAGCATTGAAATTCTCATAGTGACAAAGCGCAATGACACTGAGTGCATTCAATACAGCGTGTGTACCATACTGTGGCACAATAAAGGTTTCATAATAAGTATTTCTTACATAGACTTCAAACGAGGTGCCTTCATCCGTCTCTTGAACATTCTTCGCTTGAAAGTCGTTTTCTTCTGAAAGTCCGTAATATACGACAGGCACATTTGCGTAAATTTGTTTTAGATAATCGTCATCACCACAGGCGATGATTCCTTGCTTCACATTCAACGCCATCGATTGAAAAGCATCGAAAACATCTTCAATATCTTTAAAATAATCTGGATGGTCAAAATCAATATTGGTCATAATTAAATAATCCGGCTCATATGCCAAGAAATGGCGCCGGTATTCACATGCTTCAAAAACAAAATATTGACTGTCTTCATCACCATATCCCGTTCCATCACCGATCAAATAGGATGTAGGAATATTTTTGCCAAGTGTATGCGCAAGTAAACCGGTTGTCGACGTTTTGCCATGAACACCTGTGACACCGATACTTGTATAGTTTGTAAGCCATTCTCCTAAAAAATCATGGTAACGATAGAACGGCAACTTTAACTCTTTTGCTTTCGCAATTTCTTCATGATCATCGCCAAATGCATTACCTGCAATAATGATTTGATTTTTTTCAATATTATCTTCTGAAAAAGGAAGGATCGTAATGTCCCTTTTTTCCAAAGCTTTTTGTGTAAAAATTTCTTGATCAATATCTGAACCTTGCACTTGTTTACCCGAGTCATGGAGGATTTGTGCGAGGGCACTCATACCTGTACCTTTAATCCCTATAAAATGGTATACCGACATTTAATCGAACCTCCGTTAAACTTCTGTTGTCATTATATGCTACTAACTCTCTTTTTGCTTTTTTCATTATAGCAGAAATTAAAACATTATCCACTAAAATATCCTTACAGTCATAACGTTTAATCTAATTCTTGGCGGGAAAAAATATAATATAGACAGAAAGAACCAGGAACAATTTACTCCTAAAAACGTTTATGTAGAGGAGGATTGATATGGAACACGGAAAAGCACTGGCAATTAAAGGCGTCATGACATTCGTGATCCTTTTATTGATTCTTGGACTCATGTTTGGCATGTCATTAGGTAATGTTTTACTCACTACGGTTGTACTCGGGATTATTTCCTATTTAGTTGGAGATCTATTCATTTTGCCAAAAACAAATAATACGGTTGCTACCCTTAGTGATATCGGTTTAGCGTTTCTCGTCATTTGGCTTTTCAGCATGACTATCAGTAGTATGGGTATCGGGACGCTAGCTGGCGGAGCAATTATCTCAGCCGTTGTTCTAGCCGTCGGTGAATACTTTTTCCACGATTATCTCCTCAGAAACTATATCGGTTTTAATCGTAAGTACACTTATTCACCAAATCACTAAAAAATCTCAGATAATCTTCTCATAGTTGAGAATAGATGAAAATATGGGGCTGGGACAAAATCTTTTAAGTTGACTCAGATACGAACAATCTAATTTAGTGTGCCGGAAATATCCGCTTCGGAAATATACTCCGCTTTTACCCAAAGGGCATAAGGCGACATCTGCGGTAAACCGCAGTGTCTTCTATATCGCGGGCAGCTGTTGAGCCTCCTCGTGCTTCGCACTGCGGGGTCTCACCTAGGCTTTTGCTCCCGACGCCCAGGACGGGCTAGTGTCAACGTTGGCCACAGGACGTGGCCGTATTTAGTTGACCGCAGAAGTCTCCGTATATTTCCTACGCTAAGTTAGATTGTTATTCGTGTTTCTGAGTTTATAACTTTGATTTGTCCCAGCCTCACTATATCGTATAAATAGAAATAGTGGGCAAGTTCATACGCCGATGATCTTACCCACTAATCTTAGTATGTTTATTTTATCCATTAACCGGATAATTTACTTTTTTCAATCGTGCATTCGGATGGTATTTTCGTCCTTGTTTTGCTTCATGTTTACCATCTAACATGACATTATCACCTGTAAATCCAATATTAACTTTCAATAAGTTATTACCGACTCCATACATATCAACTGGAACTTCTGCTTCTTCAAATCGTTTAATTTTTTCTTTATTGAATCCACCACTCGCCATGATTTTCACATGATGGTATCCTTCATCATCCAACGCATTCCGTAAAGCAAAAATAAGTTCTTTATTTACGCCTCTTGGATCGAATGGACCCATTAAGTGCTGATTTCTAAAGAAATATTTATCGACCATGTTGCTTGAAGTATCCAGCCGGACACCCGCCAACTCATCACCGAAATGACGTGCAACTTTTAAGGCATCCGTAATGACGTCATTATTATAATCTACTAAGGCGACGAGATCGTCATCAGGGTAAGTTTCGCGATAAGCTTCACACGCACGAACCAAATCACCAGAAAACATTTGAATCAATGCGTGAGGCATTGTTCCCATACCTTCTTTGCCCCACCACTCGTTCATCGCGTGTGTTGCTTGGGCTGTAGATCCACCGATATACGCAGCATATCCATCACCAGGTTGCTGTGTGAAATGGTCATCACGATCTCCCATAAAGATGACGTCCTTTTTCTTGCCACTAGATTTCGCAGCACTGACAACCTCATATACGTTTGTTGCAACAGATGTTCTCCGGCCGAGCACCCCATCGATCAACCCTTCGAGATACCCAAAATCTTGGTATCTACCTTTGATTGTCAATACACTCTCATATGGTTCAATTTTATCGCCATCTTGCAAGGCGTGGATTTCTAAATCTTGCGGATTTTTAGCAAAGTTATGGATTAAAGCAATGGCTTCATCCGTCCCACAAAGAACAGCATGTTTCTTTTGGAAGTATTGCATGACTACTTCGCTACCGTTCATATACTTTTCAGCGATTTCTGTCGTTTTTAAGAAGTAAACAGCAGAAAACCAACCTTCTCCGATTCGTTCATCGAATTTAAATGTTTCATTGGTTAAGCGCGCAATTTTCCCTTGTTGCTTCAAACCGAATTCCTTCATCCGTATACTCCTTCTTTCCTTGATTGAGTCCATGAATACAATCATCATAACGATAAATAGCGTGCACTTCAACTTCGTTACTAAAGCTTAATGGAGATATTCGTGTATGACTTCCGTTTCTATAAAAATCGTTCCCTTATACTTTATTGGAAAAACGCCTCTCCGACAGTTCGCTCATCGTCCAAGACAAGAATACCTTTCTCTTGGCTGGCGTTTGGTAAATTTAATTCTTTTGCAGAACAAATCATGCCATGAGAATCTACACCACGCAGCTGTGAAGGTACGATTTTCATCCCATTTGGCATAATGGCTCCTGGTAAAGCGACAACTACCTTCTGTCCTGCATCAACATTCGGTGCGCCACAAACGATTTGTTGTTGTTGATCTCCAACATTTACTTGGCACACATTTAGTTTCGATGCATCCGGGTGATCACTCATTTCCTCAACTTTACCAACAATAAATTTCGGCGTGCGATCAACTTCATTTAAGTTATGGGTAAAACCTTCCGCTTCAATAACTTGTCCGATTTTTTCAATCAAATCGTCTGTTGGTAAAATCGGATGAGTTTCTGGAATGTCGATATGCGTTGATGCCTGAAAAATATTGTAACCAACGACTTCGCCTGAGTCTTTTTCTTTAATTTCCGTGACGTCACCTGATGAAACAGACGTGATTTCTGTATTTTTTTGATCTAATGTAACGATTAGGACGTCTCCAATTCCCTGTTGATTATAAATAATTTGCATGTTGTTCTACTCCTTATCTCGTTTTGGTTTCTTTTGCGCTAAAATAAAAATAGGCTCTAACTTCTTATCTTCGTATAAGAAAGGTAAAGACGTAATTGGGATTTGGCCCTCAGCAAAGAATTGCATCATCATTTGAGCTAAAATATCGTATCCCATCTCATTGTGAATGTCAGCAAAAAGTAAAACATCTTGGTGAGGGACGCCAATAGCCAGCTCACCGCTTGTATTCGCACGCATTTCTTCCAATAACGCTTCATTTAAAATACGGCTTGCGTCATATCCATCTTTAGAGGATAAGAAATAAAACGTGTTTCCGGCAACATCGTCTTGCTTCATTTCGGTCGATAACTTTCGCACGTTAAATGAAGCAATCTCTTTCACACGTTGTTCTTCCCAATTTTCTCGCTCAAGCATATTTTCATCGATTAATTTATAAGACTTCCCTAAATCAAGGGCATAATAAATTCTCGTCTCAGCCGTGTGATCCGTATAGATTAGCTTCTCTCCAGCTTTTGACTCTGTCGGGAAAGAACCTGAACGAATGACGGGAAAAATTTGGCTCTCTTTTCCTTCTAATTGCTGCTTTTCACTCATAATCCGCAATGCTTCACGAATATGCGCTTCTATTTCATCCAACGCTTTTTCTTTACGGTTTTCCCATTTTGAGATTAATCCTGGAAGAGAAATCGTCACACCTTGTTCTGTATCCTTCCATTCGATCCGAAATGTATCTTTATCTCGATCGAAATGTGTCTGCCAATGATCTTCTGAGAATCGCTCCCGAAGTTTGCGTTTCATTTCGATGCTTGTCATACTCATTTGGTTAGCCTCCTTCGTCGGTTCCTTCCCTATCATATAATATACTAGTAAAAGACGATAACGTTTTGTTTAATCTAATTGATATCCAGTTTCAAATCACCTGGTGAGATATATCCTTTTTTACGCATCCATTCAAACATCACAAGACTTAAAATAGCAGGAACCAACAAATAAAAAATCAACATTATCACAAACGTATTCATCTGATACCCCATCGTATCAAGTGTCATAATCGGTCCAACGAGTCCGCTTGTCCCCATACCAGCTCCGTACGCATTGTTTTCCAGCTGTAACCATACGGTGGCGATTGGACCTAGTAGGAGTCCTGTTAATGTCGGCGGCAGTAAAAGGATCGGTTTTCTCACGATGTTTCCGATTTGAAGCATCGATGTACCTAATCCTTGTGAAATCAAACCACCGAAGCCATTTTCTCGAAAACTACCAACCGCGAATCCGACCATTTGTGAAACGCAGCCGATTGTTGCCGCACCTGCAGCCAATCCTTCTAAATCAAGCATAATGGCGATGGCTACACTCGAGATGGGGGCCGTCAATGCCACCCCCATCAACGCCGCAATAATCGCCCCCATCAAAAATGGCTGTAAATCCGTTGCCCAGACAATAATTTCTCCAAATCCAATGAGTGCAGAGGATATGTAAGGACCAACAAACGAACCCATTAAATAACCAACTAAGATCGTAAAAAAAGGTGTCACGACGATATCGATTTTTGTTTCGCCACTAACGATCTTACCTAACTCAATGGCAACTAAAGCTGCAATAAAACTACCGGCAGGTCCGCCTTCCATCGCGCCATACGCTCCAGCAAAAAGTGCACTATACAAAACTAAAGAGGGAGCGCGTAGTCCATGTGCAATAGCAACACCTACAGCTCCTCCATACACAATTGGTTGGATGGCAAAGTCTCCTATAGTACTAAAAAAAGCAGGTATATTTGGAACTTCATCACCCAATGTTTTAAAAATTACCCCTATGATCAATGAAGCAAATAATCCTGACGCCATATAGCTTAACGCTTTAATGGCATAATTTTGAAAAGACGGTTCAATGCCTTTCTCTTTCAAAAAAGATTTCACGATTTTTCCCCTTCGCTACTTTGTCTTATTGCTTCTCTTCAATTGAACGAATAATTTCAATCATTCGTTCTGATTCACCTGATAAATGATCCAGATCTGTCATCGTTGTCATCTTAATTCCGCCGATCCCAACGGATAACTCATATTCATTTTCTTCACGTTTCTGAATGAGTATATAAGAAAAAGCATCTGCTGTTTCTATCGTACTTATATATACCTCATCTTCTTCAGGTAACTGATTATATAAATATTGACTATTCGGTTCCTCAAACTCATTAATGAACAGGACATAAGGCTGGTCATCTTCTTGAAAAATGACATTCGTAGGTCCTTGTTCAATTATGTTCAAATCTTCTGGTACATATAAAGAGAAATTCTCTAATTCTTTATTTGGTTCCTTGACCTGATCGGCTAGAACCGCTTCTTTCACTTGACTTTTAGCATCGCTATAAGCCTCTTCTTCAGAGGGCGAACATGCAACCATCATTAAACTCAAAACAACAACCATCCATAATATTTTTTTATCGATCAATTTAGCTTCCTCCGTAAAAATTAGTATGTAAGTTGACATCCTGCTGTAAACCATCCAATATGAATATAAAAAGGATTGGAGGAGTACTTATGACACTATCTGTATATTTAGCCGGCCAAATCCACGATGATTGGCGCAAACAATTAAAAACGAAAGCCATCGAAAAGAATCTACAAATCGAATTCACAGGTCCACAAGAAGAGCACGATTTATCCGATGACATCGGTGCAAAAGTTCTTGGTGAGCAACCGAATAAAGTTGTGCATGACGATGCCGCTTCTGGGATCAATAACTTCCGTACGGAATTAATGCTTAAAAAATCTGATGCGGTCATTGCACTTTTCGGTGACTCCTATAAGCAATGGAACACAGCGATGGACGCAGGCATTGCCATTGGTCTAGGTAAACCATTAATTCTGATTCGCCCTGACAACTTGGTTCATCCGTTGAAGGAGCTTTCCAATAAGGCTCATGTCACCGTGGAAACAATTGACCAAGCGATTCAAGTTCTTGAGTATTATTTTAAATAACAAATAAACCCATTTACTGCTCTTCATCCGCTTCGGGAAGCGTTTCCTTTCCGGGGCGGCTATTGAGCTCCCTCGCGCTATTGCACGCCAGGACCTCAACTAACCCTTTTTCTACTGATGATGAACACACGGAACAAGCAAGCTGTTAATATCCCCTAGAAATTTACGTATATTTCTTTCCCTCATGAACTTTATCTTTTTTCATGAATCCTTAAAACCTACAATCTCATTTCTATCCGTTTTGGCGAATCGTATCAATAGTCGTTTGGTCGACAGATTTGATTAATTTCACTAAGAGCTCTCGTGCAGCCTGGTAATCTTCAATATGAACAATCGAAGAGCTTGTATGAATATAACGCGAACAAATACCAATTACCGCAGATGGAACGCCATCATTTGACGTATGCACACGTCCAGCATCTGTTCCACCTTGTGAAATAAAATACTGATACGGAATATCATTTGATTCTGCTGTATCCAGGACGAATTCTCGCATTCCTCGGTGGGTAACCATCGTCCGGTCAAAAATACGTAGCAATGCTCCTTTTCCTAACTGGCCAAATTCCTTCTCGTCTCCAGACATATCATTGGCAGGAGATGCGTCTAATGCAAAGAAAATATCTGGATCAATCATGTTGGCCGCAACTTGCGCACCACGTAAACCTACCTCTTCTTGTACAGTTGCACCAGAATAAAGCTGATGATTCAACTTTTCTCCTTGAAGCTCCTTCAGCAGCTCGATGGATAAACCACAACCATAACGATTATCCCACGCTTTAGCCATGATCTTCTTCTCATTTGCCATCGGCGTAAACGGACAAACCGGCACAATTGCCTGACCTGGCTTCACACCAATTTTCTTAGCATCATCTTCATCATCTGCACCAATATCGATCAACATGTTCTTTACTTCCATTGGTTTGCTACGCTGCTCTGGTGTCAAATTATGCGGTGGAATAGATCCAATGACACCTGGAATAGGACCATTATCCGTCATGATTTGAACACGTTGTGCAAGCATGACCTGGTTCCACCAACCACCTAACGGCTGAAAACGAAGCATTCCGTTCTTCGTTATTTGTGTAACCATGAAACCAACTTCATCCATATGGCCAGCGACCATCACTCGTGGTCCTTCTCCTTTACGAACACCAAAAACGCCGCCGAGACGATCTTGGATCACTTCATCTGAATATTTTTCCAGTTCTTGTCGCATGAAACGTCGGACATCATGCTCAAATCCTGGTGGTCCAGCTAGCTCAGTCAACGTCTTAAATAAATCCTTTGTTTCTTGTTCCATATGTACACCTCCATTATATTTTTACCCACTGTTTATTTTAACGGAAAAGACGATTTGTTTCCATTCTTCTTGCACTTTCTATCCCTACTGTTTAATTTTTGTGAAAGAAGATATATAATAAGTGGTAGATTCTATACTAGACGGATGGAGTGAATGACATGAAATGGTATAAACTTGTAGCTCCAGCAGCGGTCGGTTTGATTGCAGGAGCGGTCATCGGTAAAAAAGTCAAAGATCAATGGTTAATCCCTGAAGTAGCTTTGAACCGAGTCAAAGAAATGTACAAAGAAGATGGACCGATTAGTGGTTCATGGATTATGATGCAAAAAGAACCTTATGAGAAAGACGGGGAAACATATACCGTATACCGTGGTGGAATCTCTAGAAACATCGACGGCGTCACTTCTCAATATCAATTCAAAGTGAATGCCAAAAACGGAGAAATCTTATCAACAGGGAAAGTCAGTTAATGAGTAGCTCATCCTTTACACCTAGTGTGTGAGGGTGAGCTTTTATTTTGTTCAATTTTTATAACCGATTCAGCGTTATATGCATAAAGAAGGTTCTAAGTCAAATGTTGGGGTGAGCGAACGCTCACTCCTAATTTATGCAACTCGAACAGCTATATTTTTATATTGGTGATGTAGTAAAACTTTTAATCTAAAACGATCAAATCGTCTAAAACCAAATGCATTTCGCTTAATAACTTTGGTCTGATTATTAATCCCTTCAACATACCCATTATTTAAGTTGAAAGCGAAGCTGTTCATAATTTCTTTTTGCCAGTTTTGAAAGGTTGATATCGACTTTTTAAATTCATCTATTCCTGAATTCTTCACGAGATCATAATATTGATGCAGCTTCTCTTTAATAAGCTTTAAATCCGTATAACCGATAACCTTTGCTTCTTCGAACCACTTTCGATACTCTTCTTTTAATTGATAAGCTTTCCTCAGATAATCTGATTTACTTAAGTAGTGTTCTAAATACCAGCGTTGCTTGTCGGTTAGGTTTTCTTGATGCTTATAAAATACATGTCTCATTCTCTTACATTTTTTTCGATCATATTCATCAAATAATTTTTGTTCTTTCCTTCTAACTTGTTCTAGGGCCCAATAAATATAACGACAAAAATGAAACCTGTCAGCCACTATAATAGGGCGGCCCAATGCTTGGTCTACAGCTGCTTTAAAAGACTGACTCATATCCATGACCACGATTTCCACTTTATTACCATGTTTCTTTAAGTACTCTTTTAATGAGGACTTTTTTCTATCTTTAAGAATTTCAAGTGGCTTTCTATGTATTGGATCCGCAATAATGGTTTGATATTTTTCGCCTCCAGCGTCACCCTTGTATTCATCAATCGCAATGACTTTAGGCAATTCCTTCGTTTCCTCTAACATAGACGAGCTAATATCATCAAAACGACGCATAACAGTTGTTGAAGAGGTATTGAATCGATTGGCGACATCTTTAAAATTCTTCCCATGTATTAATTCTATGGCTAGAGCTTGCTTAAACTCCATGGACTGTCTTTGATACCGTTCAACAACCCTATTACTTTCATAAAAACGTTTGCCACATTCTGTGTTCACACAAGAATAACGTCGCTTTCTATAAAATAAAGCCGTATTTCTACCGAAAGCCTGAACGTGTTGAATTTTTTGCACTCTATAATCATGTACTCGATCTGTGATAGTGTGACACTCTGGGCAGGAGTGAGGTTTTCTTTCCAACTCCATATGGAGTTGGTATAGTTCATCACCTTCAAACGACTTTGTAATGATAAACTCTTCTAATCCAGGCAATGAAATGTTAAAATTCATAATACACGCATCTCCTTTTTGTGCTTGTTTATTGGTCTAAACAAAGTTTAACAAAATTAGGAGATTGCGTGTTTTTTATTTAAAAGTTTTTCATAACCCCAACATATATATTAGAGCCATAAAGAAAAACCCAGCTAGTATTTTTCACTAGCCGGGAATCGTTTAAACTTATTTATATTCATACCGTTCTCTTTTTACTTCTTCTACAATTTTACGGTCCTCGTCAAATTTGATCGCCCGGTAATAGGCATCATGATAAAATGTGAACCAATAATTTGATGGAATAGCTTCTTCTTGCAAGTCCTTTTTCGCATGGACACTTGTCACTGGGTAATCATCATACGCCAATACCCAAAGTGGATTTTGGTGTGCATGGGTCGGCATGATATCAGCCATATGATAAAATCCTTCATCGCCATCACGGAACTTAATCACTGCATGCCCGTCACTATGACCACCTGTGTGATGCATCGTTAAACCAGGAACAATCTCAATTTCTTCCTTAAACGTTTTCACTTGATCTTGAATAGGCTCCCAGTTTTCTTTCCAATACGTATTCTTAGAGCGCATATTCGGATGGCGCATTTCATGCCATTCCGTTTCGGTTGTATAAATCGTTGCATTCGGAAAAGCTGAAACAAGCTTCTCTCCCTCATACTTGGACAGCCCACAAGCATGGTCAAAATGAAGGTGAGTCATTAAAATCGTATCAATATCCTCTGGTTTCAACCCTTTTTCAGCTAGGGATTCTTCCACAGAAGATTCTTCTAGTAAGCCGAAATTTCTCTTTTGTTTATCTGTGAACTTATCTTTTCCTAACCCGCTCTCAATCAAAATGTTACGATCATCTAATTCAAGAAGAATCACATCAGAGCGTAATTCAATTTGATTTTTCTCATTCACTGGGTACATTTTTGACCAAAGTGGCTTTGGTACGACGCCAAACATAGCACCACCATCGAGATGTGTCACACCTCCGTTTAACCACGTCAAAGTTGCTCTTCCTACGGTTAACTGTTCCATTTTTGGATTCACTCCCTATTTATGATTACTAATGATACAGCGATAAATTGGCATTCCTTTTTTCGTAAACTTCTCTTCATATTCTGTCATCACATTTGTAGGGTCTTCAGTTGCATGTAAATCCAAGGTGACTTCTTCTAATAATAAGCCAAACTGCGAAAAACTGACAAGCGAGTATTCGAAAAGATGCTGATTATCCGTTTTCATAACGATCTTACCGTTCGGCTTTAAAATCTGTTGATACTGTGACAAAAATGATTGATGCGTCAGTCGTCTTTTTTCATGGCGATTTTTTGGCCATGGATCTGAAAAATTTAAATAGATTGTTTCTAATTCATTTTCTTCAAAAATATCGCTTAGCTGATCGGCGTTTTCATGAAGCAGCCGTACATTTTCAACCTCTGCTTCTTTCACGCGATCAATCGCTGACACGATGACATTCTTCTGAAGTTCCATACCGATAAAATTAATATTTGGATTTTTTGTCCCCATACCTTGAATGAATCCACCACGTCCACTTCCGATTTCTAAGTGAATCGGTCGATTTGTATGTTGAAATTCTTGCTCCCACTTCCCTTTGTTCTGAGAAGGCTCAAGGACTACGATGCCATCATGTTGTTTAATATAATCTTCTGCCCAGGGCTTATTTCGAACTCTCATCTCTTTCACCTCAACTGCTATCTTATCATTATGCTTTCGAAAGAGAAAGATAATTTGATCGGTTTAATCGGATCCTGACAGTTGATCATTGCTGGCTAATTGCTGATACAGTGCTGCTAACTGACGATAAACGCTAGCTACTGTCGATAAAGGGATTCTGACTGCTGATAAAGCACGTCTAACTGTTGATAAAACGCTTCTAACTGCTGATAAACGCTGGCTAACTGTTGATAAAGCAATTATGACTGCTGATAAGCGCTGGCTAACTGTTGATAAAACGCTTATGACTGCTGATAAGCGCTGCCTAACTGTTGATAGAGCGCTCCTGATTGCTGATAAGCGATCCCTAACTGTTGTTAAAGCGATTCTAACTGTTGAAAAAGCACTGCCCATTATCGATAAGACACATACCGCCAACTAAAACAAAAAAATGTCCACGAGTTCACTAGACTCATAGACATTTTTTAATATTTCCGATAAATAAATTGTTGTTCTTGTAAAAATTGCAACCACTGATCTACTTTTTCTGATTCTCTCCGTTCAATATGCCAAAGAATATAAGAGATCGTCTGAGCCACTAAGTACCAGTTCATACGTTCCAACAAATCATTGGTTTCTTCCAAACCGTAATGGTGTAGCCATTCACTCCACTGGTTTCTAGGAACGTAAACCCATAAAAACATACTTAAGTCGAGTGCTGGGTCAGCGATGATTGCTTGGTCCCAATCAATCAGGTAAAGGTGGTCGTCTTCTCCTTTAAGCCAATTTTCATGGAACATATCTGAGTGACAAACAACTTTTTTCTCATGATCGATTTCTTGGGCATAGCGCGATAAAAATCTTGTCGCTTGGGAGATTGATTCATTTTCCAACATGTCATGTTTTTTGCACTTATTCAGTAGTTGAATTAAGTAAGCTGATGGACTTACCGGTTTTTTTCCCATTCGCATAAACAAATCCAATATTTCACTTGAATGGTGGATTTTACTCAATAAGCCAACGACTTCTTCATTTTGCATTTCCGGACGAGTGAGCTCGCGACCTTCCATCCACTTTTGCGCTGTAATGACATCTCCGTTTGATAACCTTTTTGTCCACATAAGCTTCGGCACAATACCTTCCGCGGATAAAATTGCGATAAACGGATTTGAATTTCGTTTCAAAAACAGCTTGTTATTCTCTTTTTCGGCAATAAAGGCCTCGCCAGATGTTCCTCCCGCCGGAGAAATCATCCAATCAGAACCGAGAATTTGTTCCATCATTTCACCACTTTTCGTCCTTCAATCTATGTATCTAGTAAAAATTGAAAAAGTCCAGGGACACGAATGATCCCCCGACTTAAAATTTAAGTCATAAGTTGTCGATTTATTTTCATCTACCTAAATAGATTAACGCATTTTCGACAAACATTTCAAGGGGTAATTCAAACTTTATTTTCTTTTTACGACTCTCGAATGGTTTTCTTTTTCGATTAAACACCGATAACACCGCCCAGTAACGCCATCTGCTTGATAAGATAATTCTTTTTCTGAATTAATTTCTATCCGTGATCCTGTGAATGTTTCGACTTCTTTAAAATTGGTATGTTTCCCAATGAAAATGGACAAGAACACCAACAGTAGTTTTAATTTAGAAATATTATGTACAACGGTAATTGAAAAATGTTGTTGATTGTTTTTAGCGTTAGGAGCAATTTTCATGCCTCCACCGAAATAAGGATGGTTACTCAACGTAATCAGCCAAACATCTTCAAATTGATAGGTTTCGCCATCAATCTTTGCTTCAAAGTTCTTTGTTTGAAAGGTATATAGAGTTGCTAAAATACCAATGACATAAATTAAGAAAGTTAAATGCAATTTATTCAATAGCCGCTTAAAACGCGATGCATTTACACGTTCAGTAATCTCTGCATCGAAACCAAAGCCGATCGTAGAAGCAAACAATTTTAATTTGTTCTTTGCTAACAGATCTGTTCGATATGTACCAAACCAATAAGGTTTTCCTTTTATTCTGGAAAACAATATGTTGAGATGACGTTTTGGATTTAACGATGTTTTCCAGCCTCTAGCAAGATCATTACCAGATCCAACAGGCACAAAAGCCAATGGGATTTTTGGATAATCCTTTAGCCCGTTTAACACCTCATAAAACGTGCCATCTCCTCCTACAACAATCAATTGTTTCACACGTTCATGATGCATGGCGGCAATTTGTTCAGCTAATGAAGTAGCATGACCTGTATATTTCGTGTGAAAGGTTTTACAACGCTTCTTCAACTGTGGATGGCTTGTCAAAAACTCTTCAACAACTTTTTGTCCTTGCCCTTTCCCTGCCGTCGGATTAATTATAAATATATGCATGGATCAGTCTCCCGGGTGCTGCATAAAATCATTATCCGGCTCATCCCACTCTGGCCGTTTGAATGACGTCGTTTGTGTGTGGGAAAGCAATGCTTCTGCAACTTTTAATTGTTGGTATTTCAATGGTGTTCTCCCTGTACGATGTTTCATAAACCATTGATCATAGATGTGCTTATCAATGAAGTCTGTATTTAGGTGGGCTTGAATGGAATGGATGGAAGCTTTCTTTGTAATTAATGTTTTTTTGACCGGAAATTGAATGTCATGGTAATCCAATAAGCTTCTAACCATCTTTTCAACGCGATTCAATTGAAGCATCGGGTTTAGAATAGTTTTCTCGGTATTTTCCGTTTTCTTCAACCATCTTCGTTCATCCAGTGGCTCATAAATGGCAGAAGAATCTACGGAATCCAAAAAGGAGATACATAATATTTCAAGAGGTGTAATGAACAAAATCCCGCCATCAATGATCGCTTTCTTTATCTGAAACAACGGTTGATACATCAGTAAATAACTATCTGGGAATCTTTGTAAAAAATATTTCAACTGTTCATCTTCTTGGAGTGACGAGTCAGGATAAGAAATTTCCTGTATGGTCCCTGACGCCCACCGCAGTTGAAAATCAATTAACTGATCCAAAAACCAATGCTTCAACTCGGATTCCGTCTCAGGCAATTCAACAGTTGGCTCTAATTCTTCCGGCTCTACTTTTTGAGACCTTAACTTCCGGAAGAAAGATTTTTTTTCAATCGATTCCAATTCATCGGTAACAGGTGGCTCACTTAATTGTTCTTGCCACTGTTCTTTCAAGCGTTTGTAACGATCATTTTTCAATCGAATAAATTGGCCAGGGTAATGAAAAATATCTGTTTCATATCTTGAAATATGATCTTGTAGCTTAATTAATTGCCCCATTTTCTTCATCCCATGTTTGATTTACTATGTTTAGTTTTGGATAAACAGCCACCGGTTCGTAGCTCTTGTTATGTCCTCGTTTAACGGTATATAAATTCATTTGATTCACTGAACAATCAATCGGCTGATCCAGTTCAAGCTTTTCGGTTAGGCGATCTGCAGAAATATATTTTTTATCCTTTTCCCACTTTTTGGCCAATGTAATATGCGGGCGGTATGGTCGACGTTCTATGTCAAATCCAAGCGATACCATTTCCTGTTCAACTTTTCCCTGCAGGGCAAGCAGCGGCTCGGTAGGCGCTATGTCCGCATACATGACACGTGGTTGATCTTCTTTCCCGAAAAAATTCACTCCGGTTATATGTAACGTAAGGTCATGAGGAATTGATATCTTCGCCAAACGCTCTTTTACTTGCCATAATTTCTCGTCACTGACACTACCTAAAAACTTAAGCGTCAAGTGAAAATCCTCTGGGTTTAGCCATCTACGGTAATTCACATATGGTGAAAGGATCTCCTGCCATTTTCCTAATTGTTCTTCAACATGTTCTGACACAGGTATTCCAATGAAATAATGGGGGTCTTCTGGCAACATTCGTCACTCTCTTTCATTTTTTATTCGAATAGTAAGATTATTTTACTACAAACTTTGACAAAAATCATCTTTAATTAACTTCTCAGTAAATCTAGTTCTTCTTCAGATAACTCCCGGTAGGCGCCTGGTGTTAACGACGTATCAAGCTCCAACCCTTTCATTGACCTACGATGAAGATGAAGCACTTTTTTGCCTACAGCAAGGAACATTCGTTTAATTTGATGAAATTTCCCTTCGATCACAGAAACCTCAATATAGGATCGTTCGTCGAAGGACCGAATGATCGATAGTTTTGCAGGTTTGGTCACATAACCATCATCGAGGGTAACTCCTTGCTCAAATGCCTTCACGTCGTCTTCTGTCACTTTACCGAGAATATCGGCTTCATATACTTTTTCAGCATGATAATTCGGTGATGTTAGTTGATGGGCTAATTGCCCGTCATTCGTTAACAGCAATAAGCCCGTTGTATTTTTATCTAACCGACCGACCGGAAACAAATTGTACGGTTTAAACTCATCTCCAATCAAATCGGTCACACATTTTTCTTTCACATCTTCGGTTGCTGAGATCACACCTGCTGGCTTGTTCAGCATTATATAAACATATTTTTGATAGTGAACAGTCTTGCCACCCACGACTAAGTCAGCTGTATACGGATCGACATGTGTCGCAAGATCTTTGACAGGCTTACCATCCAACAAGACTTGTCCTTTTTTGGCTAACTTTTTCACATCTTTTCGAGAACCAAAACCTTGATTCGCCAGCAACTTATCCAAACGCATCACACATTCTCCTAAATGAAAAATTTCGAGAACCGCTTGACTTTCGCACCGAGCAAACGCTCAAGCAACGTTGTTTTATAGGCCATCCAGAAATAAGCGTAGATTCCGATTACGACAGATACAAGAAGCTGGGTGACATGCTTCAGCTTCGTTGCTTCTGGACCAAAGACTAAACCAGTCGCATAATTTACGAGCAATACAATCAGTCCCATGATGGCACTTAAAATGACAATGAGCAAAATTTTCTTAAACAGCTTTTTCTGATCAAATTGGGTAACGCGCTGAATTTTCCACAGATTCAAGCCACTTGCTGCAAGCGCCGCCAAAATGGTCGCAAAGACTGCACCCTCTGGTCCGAGCCAAATGATCATCGGTGCGTTGGCACTGCCCTTAATCACTAATCCTGTCAACAAACTGATGACGGTAAAGTTTTGACGATTAATCCCTTGTAAAATCGATGCCGTTACCGTAAACAAACCGAAGAACAGAGCTGCCGGTGCATAATAGGCAAGAATCGGTGCAGCAAAATCCTGAGCCGCTTCAGGTGAGTAAAACGTTCCGTAAAGTGGTTCTGCTAAGATCATAATGCCCACAACTGCCGGAAAAATGAACAAAAAGACGTTTAAAATCGTCTGTTGCAAATAACTATGATACGAATTGGCATCATTTGTCGTAAACGCCTGTGTAACTGCAGGCAGAGATGCCAAAGCAAGACCTGTTGCAATCGTGATCGGTATGACGACGATTTTATGCCCGTACAGCGAGATGACAGATAAAAATTGCTCCGACACCTCACCTAAACCAGCAACAGCCATCGCACGGTTAAACGTTAGCGTATCAATAAACTGATAAAGCGGAATCGCGACACCAACTAAGACGAACGGGCCTGCATAGGATAATAGCTCGAGAACCATTTTCTTTTTCGAAATAGACGGTTCAATCGGCGCATTCTCTAACTCTCTTTCAATGAGCGGCTTCCGTTTACGATAAAACCACACTAAAACAATACTTGATGCAATCGCACCGATCAGCGCAGAAAAAGTCGCCATTCCGACGGCTGTTGTCATCGAGCCATTCAAAACTTCAATAACAATATATGTGGCAGCCAAAAGGAAAATGATCCGTGCAATTTGCTCAACCACAACAGAAACTGCTGTCGGCCCCATCGAGTTATGACCTTGAAAATACCCACGGGTCAAGCTCATGGCGGGAATCACCAACAAAGCAAAACTGACCATTTGAATGACAAAAGCGACATCTTCCTGCGTATTGGTAAATCCTTCATTCGGAATAATAATTCCCGCTAGCCAGTCCGCACTTAAAAACATGAGCGCAAACGCAAAAAAACCAGTCCCAATCATAATGGTGAGACCTGTTCGATACATCGCTTCTTTTGTTGTATAATCGCCAAGCGCATGGTATTTTGATACAAACTTCGACATCGCAAGGGGAATCCCCATCGTCGATATACTGATAAAAATCATGTATGGTATGTATCCGTAATTAAATAAAGTCCCGCCGGCATCACCGACAAGCATATAAAAAGGGATGACATAAATGACTCCCAGAATTTTCGACAAGAAATTGGCACTCGTTAACATCATGGTGCCTCGTAATATATTTGGTTTCGACATAATTTCACCTACAAATAGTTGTTCCTAGTAACAGTTTTATTTTATCATACTATAGAAGAAAACATTACAAAAAGAAAGGCTTGAACCAATTTGACATACGATGTTGTCGTCATTGGCGGTGGCCCATCAGGACTGATGGCAGCCCATACCGCTGCGAAAAATGGCGCAAATACCCTAATTATTGAAAAAGGAAGCAAACTCGGAAGAAAGCTGGCGATTAGTGGCGGCGGCCGTTGTAATGTGACGAATGTGCTTCCCGATAAAGAGCTTATCGATCATATACCCGGAAATGGACGTTTTTTATACAGTGCGTTTTCAATTTTCGACAATCAAGCCATCATTGATTTCTTTGAAAACCTCGGTGTCGCATTGAAAGAAGAAGATAAGGGACGCATGTTTCCCGTCAGTGATTCCGCTCAAACAGTCGTGCAAACGTTACTGCGAGAATTGGATCGACATCATGTAGAAAAACGTTTGAACACACGCGTTGAAGCGATTCACTACGGAAATGAAGTCCACGAGATTATTTTACCAGGAAAAGAAAAAGTAGCAACGAAATCTGTCGTCATCGCGGTCGGTGGAAAGTCTGTTCCGAAAACCGGAAGTGAAGGCGATGGCTATGCATGGGCCAAAACAGCCGGACACACAATTACCGAATTGTATCCGACAGAAGTTCCGATGACTTCTAAGGAACCGTTTATCCGCAATCGAACTTTACAAGGAATCTCTTTGAGAGATGTTGCCATCACTGCCTTAAAGCCGAATGGAAAACCGATAAAAACACATCGTTGGGATCTTCTGTTTACCCATCAAGGAATCTCTGGACCAGCAGCTTTACGATTAAGTCAATTCGTTGTTAAGGCCTTGAAAAAATTCGAGGTGGATGAATTGGTTGTTGAGATTGATAGTTTCCCTGATGAACATGAAAACCAACTTGTCGACCGACTAACAAAAATGGCAAAAGAATCACCGAACAAAGCTGTTAAATCCGTTTGGAAACCATTATTGCCTGAACGATTTTTATTATTTATTTTAGAACGCATCGGCTTGAATCCGGATACGACCTATCACCATCTGGAGAAGAAAAAAGTTATGGAGTTAGCGCAGGAACTCAAGCATTTTCAGATAAAAGTGAACGGAACACTTTCCATCGAAAAAGCATTCATCACTGGTGGCGGCGTCTCATTAAAAGAAATTGTTCCGAATCAAATGGCTTCCAAATTTATGGACGGGCTCTATTTTTGCGGAGAGATCTTGGATATTCACGGCTACACAGGTGGATTCAACATAACCGCAGCCTTTTCAACCGGCTATGTTGCAGGGTTGAATGCCGCTGAGCGTGCGCTCGGTCGTTGATAGGTGTTCTCGATGACGAAATGAGCTGTTGGATTCTTGATAAGTGTTTCGAGATGCCTTCTCGATGACGAAATGGACTGCTGAATTCTTGATAAGTGTTTCGAGATGCCTTCTCGATGACGAAATGAGCTGCTTGATAGGTGAAAAGTGCGTTGAGACGTCCTCTCGACTACCGAAACAACTGCTTGAACGGCGAAATCGTCGTTGAGACACGCTCTCGACTACCGAAGCAACTGCCCGAACCGCGAAATCGTCGTTGAGACGCATTCTCGACGACCAATCAAAGCAATTGGAATCCGATTAATCCGTCGAGACGCACTTTTTTCAATTAGGGTATAGGAAACAGACCAACAATAAGAGACCTGAACGATAATTTTCGTTCAGGTCTCTCTTCTTACAATCTATTAGCGTTTGCTTAGAACCATTTCATCAATACGAATGTTTTCTAATTCTTCTTGCTCTGTAGCATTTATTTTTCCTTTATATAGTGATTGACCATTCGATAAATCAAAAATCTGAAGGTACTTTTCCTTGTCCGTGTTGGTTACTAAATAAAGATTTCCTTGATATACTAATGAAGGATAATAAGAAATACTTTCGACATCTATTACAAGATCATTAGAGAAAGTTCCTTCTTCAATTTGGTAGCTACTAATTTTCAACCCTTCCGAAACTTCATCAAAATAATAAAGCGTAGAGCCATCGAATGAATCTACCTGTCTCGTTATAAACTCTTCAGGCATCTCTAACTCTTTCATCTGCTGATTTTTCACGTCATATGCATGTAATTTTTGTTTGGTGACCTGGTGACTTTGTGTCGACTCGTCGAATTGCATAACTTCTTCTCGAATAACAATATATTCATTTGGCGCCCATTCTACTGATTCGCGAAGGGAACCAAAGCTAATCTCGTCGTTTTGACTAGATGATTCCTCATCTCCAGAAAGCAGTACTTTTTGCCCAATCAATTCTTCGGTCTCGGCATCTATTTCCAACAGGTGAATCTCTGTGTAATGATCATTTCTTGTATTCACCTGCATGTTTGCAAATACTTGGATGACGTTATCATTCATTTGTACATCCATAATATTTGCGAAGGAATAGTTATTTCCTGGGAAATCCACTTCTACAGAAGACGTTTCCTCTGTTTTTTTATTTAACCAAGAAGCAGTCATCGAGATATCCTCATTCTGTGAACGCATTAAGTTCGATTCGACGAAGATCAGCTGTTCTTCATCCTCATACACATGTCCTTTGTAGATTTCTTTCCCACGCATAAAGCTTCGATAGTCATTCTCTAGCCGATTCTTCGTTACTTGGAAAACACCGTCAATCTGATCGAGCAAATTCAAATTACTTTCATAAATCGGCCCTTGTTGATTAAGCTTAAAGCGAGTATACATGGATTCTTTACTGTAAACACCCAATAAAGTAATTGGCTCAAACAATTCTTCTTCTCCGGAAATGGTCTCGAACGACAAATCCGGGTTTTCACTGGATGCTAATGCTGTGTACACATAATAAGTTCCAATGCTTAAAACAACAAAAGCAATTAGTACGGCAGTTTTTATATATTTCTTCATACATGATCCCCCTTACACACGAATTTTCTCGTCTAGTAACCGCTTGCTGAGCCAAACGGAACTAGCCAATACGATTACTCCCAAACCTAACACAATCAAGAGCAGTTCACCGTTATATAAAAATGAATGGAAAACCGTCTCATTTAAAATTACCGGTAAAATGACCAGCAGATTTGCCGCTATAACAAACGTTCCACCAAACAAAACGCCCTTCATCCGGTAGCTTCTCTCCAATAGAATTGCGGTAAAAAGAATGATGACCGTCAAAACCCCAACACCATAAAGACTCATGAATAGTGAAAATTGATTCGGAGCAATTAACGATAAAACTGGATGGATCTCTATTAATTGTCGAAGAGTGACTTCCATTACATATTCACTCGGAACTGTCCACTTCATCACCAACATTTCAATTTGAATAGCAACCAACTGAAACCCAACTAAACTGAATGTTGCAAGCAAAATTGTCGTTAACTTTGCGAAAAAGAGATTAATTCGTGCTGTCGGTAGCATCAACAAGCGATAGACAAATGTATTTTTCCCAAACCAATCACGGTACCATATCAAGAAAATATAAAACATTATGGCAGCAACACAAATCATAATCGGTCCAATGAAAAACAAACTATTAACAACTCGATCAAACGAAAAATAACCAACAGATTGTAAAACTTGTGAAACCGATGACCCATCGTTTTGTTGAAGCATTTCTACTTGAGTCAGATAATTGTTCTTAGAAACAAACACACCAATGAGCTGAACAATCAACGTAAACACCATCAAACTAATCAACAATTTCATGACACGGTTTAACTCAAAGTTCAATAATTTAAAGAAATTCTTCATTGAACGAACACCTCCCGAAGCACATCGATGACTGATTTTCCTTCTAACTCTCTTACATCTTCTGTCATAAACTCTTTTTGAATCTTACCGTCATTCAATAAGACAACTTTGTCGATTAAATGTTCAATATCGCCAATCTCATGCGTAGTAATCAACACACCACGATCTTCAATTAAATAGCTTGTGAAAACCTCTGCGATCTGTTCACGACTAAAAATATCAATCCCAGAAAACGGCTCATCCATTAATATGTAATCTGCATCGACGGCTAGGCCGAGCAACAAATTAACTTTCGCCGTATTTCCTTTTGATAAACTTGCGATTTTATCTTTACGATTTAGCTTAAAAAACGCCAACATGTCGTCTGCGCGACGTTGATTCCAATTTTTATAAAAATCGTTCATAAACTCCATTGCCATTTCGATCGTGAAATGCGGTAACATAATCGTCGCATCAGGGATGAACACAATTTTCTCAAATGTATCTTTTGTCACCTTTTCACCGTCGATTAAAATTTCACCTGCTTGAAGTGGCGTCAGCTTCATGATTGCATTCATGATCGTTGTCTTACCCATTCCGTTTATACCGATCAAGCATGTGATTTGTCCTTTCTCTGCTGTGAAAGACACTTGATCCAACACCGTTTTACGTCCAAAACGTTTCACAATATCTTTAACTTCAATCATTGGAATCCCCCTTTTCCTTATAATGTGTTTCTATTAATTTCATCGCATCTTCCAACGGAACATTGATCGACTTAACTGAATCCACGAATTGAGAAACAGCTTCATCAATTAATTCATTCCGTACACCGCGCAATACATCCTGGTCATGTGTCACCTTGCTCGGCTGGTTTTTCTCTGTTTTGATCAACCCTTCCTCCTCCATTTCTTTATACGCCCGCTGAGCTGTATTCGGATTTATTTTCAACTGGCTAGCTAACTCTCTTCTTGAAGGAATCACATCTCCTGATTCCAGAAAACCCTTGGCGATTTGCAGTTTAAAATGCTGAATCACTTGGATATAAACGGGATCTCGATTGTTAAATTGGATGTTCATCTTTTTTGCGCTCACTCCCATCTCAAAGTGTATTAACCGGTTAATACACCAAGAATAAAAAATATGACGAACAGTGTATTAACCACTTAGTACACCGTCTGAATGTATTATATGCTTAATACACTAAAACCGTCAACCACTTTTTTTAAAAAAACAGCCGATATGATAGAATACATGAGAAAGGAAGGTCGAAAATGAAATTTGTATCATGGAATGTGAACGGCCTGAGAGCCGCCATCCGAAAAGGTTTTCTAAATTATTTTCACGAAATAGATGCAGACTTTTTTGCCGTACAAGAAATTAAATTGCAAGAAGGGCAAATTGGTTTGGAGTTAGAAGGCTACCATCAATTTTGGAATTATGCAGAACGGAAAGGATATGCTGGAACTGCTATTTTCACCAAGCATGAGCCGCTAAATGCCTACTACAATTTTGATCATGAAACCATTCAACCCGAAGGTCGACTCATTACATTGGAGTACGAGAACTTCTACTTTGTCACCGTCTATACACCGAATTCCCAACGTACGTTGGAGCGTCTGCCAATTCGGTTGGAGTGGGAAGAACAGTTTTATAACTACATACAAAAGCTAGACAAAGAAAAACCTGTCATTATTTGCGGAGACTTGAATGTCGCCCATCAAGAGATTGATCTACGAAACGATAAAACTAACCATGGAAATTCCGGATTCACGAAAGAAGAGCGCGAAAAGATGACTCGGCTTCTCGATAGTGGATTTACGGATACGTTACGCTATTTCTATCCTCAAGAAGAAGGTCTATACACCTGGTGGTCGTACATGAAAACCGTTCGTGAGCGAAATATCGGTTGGCGGATTGATTACTTTATTGTATCCGACCGTCTTCGCGATCAGTTGCAATCAGCTAATATCCATGCTGATATATATGGTAGTGACCACTGTCCAATTTATTTGGAAATGAATGATTTGAAAACGAAAATATAATTTTTTGAAAGAGGTTTTAACATGAAACATCCATCTCGAGCAATGACAATTGCCGGTTCTTCTGCTGGAGGAAGTGCCGGCATCCAAGCTGATTTAAAAACGTTTCAAGAGCTAGATGTTTATGGAATGAGCATCATCACAGCCATTGTCGGGAGACATCCGAAAACCGATAAAAATGTTCACGCCATAAGTTTGGAAGCAATTGAAGCTCAATTTTCAACAGCGATCAAGCAAGTTGGCGTGGACGGAATCAAGACTGGCATGCTGTTCTCCAAAGAAGTCATTGAATTAGTTGCCTCGTTAATCGAATCAGCTCCGATCAATCATCTTGTTGTCGATCCGGTCATGATTGGAAAGATGAATTCAAAACTATTAAAAGATGATGCCATTGAAGCGTTGAAAAAATACTTAATTCCACTAGCTACAATCATTACACCGAATATACCTGAAGCATCCGTGTTATTAGATCACCGGTCAATCTCCACTGTCGATGAAATGAAAAAAGCAGCCATCGACCTGCAACAACTCGGTTCTAAAAACATTCTCATCAAAGGTGGACGACTGGAAGGGCCGGCTGTCGATGTTTTATTTGATGGAACACATTTAACAACATTCGAAGCACCACGAATTGATACAGTGAACACAAGCGGAGCAGGTTGCTCCTATTCAGCAGCAATCGCCGCTCAATTAACAAAAGAAAAAAATGTTGACGAAGCTGTTTTAGAAGCGAAACAATATATAACGACGGCCATTGAATACAGCTTTTCTTATACAGATGTCGTTGGACCGACCAATCATGCTGCAAAAAGAAACTATGGCAATGCACATGATATTATCGTAAAAAATGAGAAAATCTAAATACTAAAAAGCCGTCTGAAGAAATGCATCAGACGGCTTTACTATTTACTGATTTTCTTTTGTCGGTCCCATGACACCAGGCACTTCCAAGCCTGCCTGACGTAGCAACACAGTCATTTGACCTCGGTGGTGAATATTATGCTGCACGAGCATGCTCAACACTTTCCCACGAGGCATGTTTTGTCCTAATGCTTCCACTTCTACTTCCATTTCATCATCGGTTAACCCTTCAACACCCTGCTGAATTTGATCTGTTACTTTTTTGAAAACGCGAGCAATCTCACTTGCTTCTTTTGGAACTGTCGTCGGGTCATCAACCGTATCGACTTCTAATCCCATCTGCTTTCCAAGGGCTCCAGTGACGACTGCAACGTGCCACCCAAGCCAGCCGAGCGTATTATGCCCTTCAACAATGGATTGATCTAACTTTTCATCCGTCATTGCATTATACACTTGAAGTGTACCATTCGCGTAATTCTGCCAATCTTGTAGGAAATCATCTACTTTACGATACATTGATTTCACTCCTTTTAAATAATTGATTCTATCATTAACATAGTAAAAGAAGTGAGTAATTACAAGAAATTAAATTCTGTTCCTGCGGTAGCTATTCATTAAACTTTGATATGCGAACTCGTAATTTATAGCTCCTTTAATTGCAGATCAGTAATCGTACCTTGATGGAAATATAATTGCCACCGTTCATCGATTAGCTTCCAAATTGAGCTACGAAAAGTATTACGATTTCTCGTTTGATCAGTTAAAAAATAAGTCGCTAAAACAACATTTGATTCTAATGGGTGAATTTCATAATTATGTATAGACATTTCCGTTAAAACAACACCAGCTTTCATACATTCCTCTTTATCAAACATTTTACCCGAACTACCAATTTCGAAAAATTCATCAGCTAAAATATCAGCTAATTTTTCTTTGCTTTTACGCACCTCGAAGTTGATATGAGATTCTTCTAACTGTTTCAATTGTTCTTTTAAAGTCGCATCCATCGTCCATCCTCCTTTGTCTTTATAAAGAGTAGTTAAAGCATTTAACAGCATTAAAAATTAAGCAACATTGAAAATAGTTTCTAATAGGATTTTGCTCACAATTATTTTGTATTTACATAGTCTTCAACAAAACCTTTATCTTTATCATTTAATTCATATGGCAAATTATCTATAGTAAAATACTTCATATCTTTCGATTCACTATAATCAATCTTAAGGTCTCCACAAACATTTTCAGTATAATAGACGGCCGTTGCAGAATATAATTCATCGCCATTCTCAACTTTTAAGTAATATTCTGGGCCGGAATATACGTTTAGTAAATTTAGATTATCAACTTTTAATCCTGTTTCTTCAAAAACTTCTCTTTTCGCCACTTCTTCAAAACTCTCACCTAAATCCATTAAACCACCTGGTAATCCCCAAGTTCCATTGTGTCTTTTTTGTAATAAAACCTCATCTTGGTCATTTAAAATGATGACAACAGAACCAGGTAAAATAATTGGTTTATGCCCTACATACTGTCTTAGATATCTAAAGTATTCCAATAATACTTCTCCCTTCAACGTTCTATATTTCAGTGTTTTTTATATTCTCAACGCACGTTCACTGAATCTCAAGACCATCACCAGATGATTAACTTAACCGTATTAAATCACATACTTCATTAAGAGTTATGACTATAATTATTTTTTATACAATCTATTAAAAACTCTCTATCTTCAGGAAAGCTTAAGTGAAGTTCATTCAACTCATCTATCGTTTTCCAATCGATATCATAGATTAACTGATCAGGGTCTTGTATTTCTCTTTCTCCACCAATAACTTTCACGAAGAAATAGTGAACTTCAACTCTGAAACCTTCCAGCATACCTACTTTGAGCTTAATCTCCTTCATTATTTCTGTTACATATCCCGTTTCTTCTTTGATTTCCCTGATAAACACTCTTCAAATGTTTCATCCTTTTCAAGACCACCGGATGGTACCGACCACGATTTTATTTCTTCAGGCTTTCCTTGTAATACCATTAGCAATTGTCCCTTCTCATTCACACATACACCTGAAGAACCTTTCCATTCATTCATACAAGTCTCCCCCATAATTAATCTGTGTTTATACTTACTTCTCTGTATTGATTTGAAATCCCTCTTTAAAGCGCCTTACGTACTAGTATTTGTTGTCATATCTAGCTAATTATTAAACACCTAAACAATGAAACAATAAATTATATGCTTTAATATGTTGACAGTTCAACTCAGTTCTGGAATAATAAAAACAATTAAATATCAATATCCTTTAATTTAGTCCTGTGAGGCTTATCAAGGAAGTGACAAACTTTATGTAGAGATACGTATGTCAAATCCCTTTTTTCCTCATGGAGAAAAGGGATTTTTTAAAGGACACTCCTTAAAATGAACATCTCTAGCAGAGCACGGAGAAAAACCAGTTAAACATATGAAATGAGAGATCCAAACATTCTTGACGGTTTATAAACTAAATAAACGAAACCTTTAAACAAATCCAGAGAGGTTTGCAAGGTTGCTCTAAGATTACGTGTTTATCTATGGACACGTATACCTCTTTGCGACCTTCGCAAAGAGGTTTTTTTATTATTACCAGAGGAGGAACGTCAAAATGAATCACTTTTTCACAATCGATCAGTTATCTTCGTCTGAGATTATGATGCTTTTAAAACTGGCCAAAAAATATAAATCTTGTAGTCCAAACGTAGACAAGAAAATTTTTGGTGCCAATTTATTTTTCGAACCGAGTACACGAACGAAAATGAGCTTTATTGTCGCACAGAGAAAATTAGGAATTGACGTATTAGATTTCAATGAATCCGTATCGAGTACAAAAAAAGGTGAAAGTTTATACGATACGGCCAAAACATTTGAAGCAATTGGCGCTAACTTTCTAGTTATTAGACATCAATCGGATCGTTGGATGGATGAGCTAAAGGATATCTCGATTCCTATTATTAACGCAGGAGCAGGTAAATCCGAACACCCAACGCAGTGTTTATTGGATTTACTAACTATATATGATTCCTTTGAACAATTTAAAGAATTAAAGATTTCTATAGTCGGTGACATCAAACATAGCCGTGTCGCCCATTCAAACATCAAAGCATTACAAAAGTTAGGAGCTGATGTCTATGTTAGCGCACCGCCAGGTTTAGAAGACGACAAGTTAACGATACCAAACATTACTGTAGATCAAGCGGTAGAGTTAAGCGACGTCGTTATGCTATTGCGTGTACAATCTGAGCGTCATATTGGCAAAAACGAAACAAAAACAGACTATCTAGAAAAGTACGGGT
Source organism: Allobacillus halotolerans (assembly GCF_018967645.1). Lineage (GTDB taxonomy): Bacteria > Bacillota > Bacilli > Bacillales > Alkalibacillaceae > Allobacillus > Allobacillus halotolerans. The sequence goes on from NZ_JAHLZF010000004.1 coordinate 142,350, forward strand.
TAACAAAATTAAGAGAGAAACGAATGAAAAAGAATGCAATTATTCTTCACCCTGCACCCATAAACCGAGGTATAGAAATAGATTCAACCCTCGTAGAATGTGATCGTTCTCGTATCTTTAACCAAATGGAGAATGGTGTGTATGTAAGAATGGCTCTGATGATGAAACTATTACAAGATTGGGGAGTGTTAAAACATGAAAACGTTATTGAAGAACGTAACGCTATACGCTAATGCGGACGAGTTAGAAACGAATGACGTATTAATTACCGATAAAAAAATTACCAATATAAGCAATGAAGACATTGATAGTGAGAATATCGACAACATTATTCATTGCAACGGGAATTTGTTAGTACCAGGATTTATCGATGTACATATCCACTTACGCGAACCAGGTGGTGAACAAAAAGAAACGATCAAAACGGGAACAAGCGCTGCCGCCCGAGGAGGTTTCACTACGGTTTGTGCGATGCCAAATACAAACCCAGTTCCAGACTCATCTGAAAAAATGAATCAACTTCATGAACGAATAAAGAAAGACGCTTTGATCAGAGTCTTGCCTTATGCCGCAATAACGGAAGGATTACAAGGTGAAACGATCGTCAATATGGAGGAACTATCAAATGCTAGTTGTTTCGCCTTCACAGATGATGGGGTAGGCATTCAATCCGCAGATATGATGTATCGTGCAATGAAGCAAGCAACAGCGGTTAATAAACCGATTGTAGCTCACTGTGAAGACAATTCTCTTGTATACGATGGAGTAATCCATGAAGGAGAAGTCAGCAAGAGATTAAATCTTCCTGGTATTCCTTCGTTGAGTGAATCAGTCCAAATTGCTCGTGATGTGCTACTAGCAGAAGCAACAGGCTGTCATTATCATGTCTGTCACGTTAGTACAAAAGAGTCTGTGAGAGTCATTCGGGATGCAAAGAAGGCCGGTATCCATGTCACTGCTGAAGTATCTCCACACCATTTAGTTCTCAATGAAAATGACATACGATCAGACAATGCTCAATTTAAGATGAATCCACCACTTAGAAGTAAAGAAGATCAACGCGCATTACTTGAAGGATTACTCGATGGCACGATTGACTTTATTGCAACCGACCATGCACCGCATACAGCATCAGAAAAAGATAAAGGATTTTTACAAGCTCCATTTGGAATTGTCGGTTTAGAGACAGCTTTTCCAATTTTGTACACCTTTTTTGTAGAAACAAAAAAAGTAACCCTGAAGCAATTAATTGATTGGCTAACGATCAAACCTGCAAAAACATTTAACCTACCTTTTGGAAAGTTAAAAGAAGGAAATCTCGCAGACCTTACATTAATCGATCTAGAAAAAACGAATACCATTGATAAAAACAAGTTCTATTCAAAAGGAAAAAACACACCATTTGATCAATATGATGTCCGTGGAATTCCTGTGCTAACTATGTTTGAAGGTGAAGTCGTATATGAGGAGGCAAATAATGAATAAACGTCGACTGGTGTTAGAAGATGGCACTGTAATGGATGGAATTGGATTTGGTTATCAAGGCGAAGTAAATGGCGAGATGATTTTCAATACAGGAATGACCGGCTATGAGCATGTGTTATCAGATCCCTCGTATTGTGGACAATTAGTCGTCATGACGAGCCCGAAAATAAGTACAAACGGAATTAATCAGAGTGACTGTGTGTCCTCTTATATGAATGGGTTAATTGTTAAAGATTATGGTAACTCTCCGAATCGTTCTCAGGATGCAAAAGATTTAAATTCTTTTTTACTCGATCAACAAATACCCGGACTTGCAAATATTGATACACGGATGTTAACAAAACATATTCGTCAATTTGGAACATTAAAAGGTTCGATTGTTGATGCCGACACCCCTATTGATATGACGATTAAAAAATTGAAAAGCGTAAAAGATTCCTCAGATCATGTTCAAAAAGTCTCTACTCAAAAACCATATGTGATCCCAGGCAAAGGGGCTAACATCGTCATCATCGACCTAGGTATGAAACACAGTATATTAAAAGAATTGACTGCGCGAGATTGCCAAGTAACTGTAGTGCCATATAACTATTCGGCTGATCAAATTTTACAGTTAAAGCCAGATGGCATTTTAATTTCAAGCGGTCCTGGAAATCCTAAAAATCTTCCAGAAACGATCGCAACGATCCAGCAACTACCGAGGCATATCCCAGTATTCGGAATTGGCTTAGGTCATCAAGTGATGGCTTTGGCACTTGGTGCTGACACTGAGAAAATGTTAAACGGTCACCATGGCAATAACTATCCAGTCAAAGATCTTTTGAAACAAAAATCATATATGACGAGCCAAAATCATCTTTACTCAGTTAGTAGAAACTCACTACGAAATACCGACTTAGAGATAACGCATATCGGATTAAATGAAGATTCAATCGAAGGCCTTCGCCATAAATCCTATTCGTATTTTTCAGTTCAATTTCAACCGGAAGGTAAACCTGGACCTGAAGATATGCACTATTTGTATGATGAATTTTTAATAAAAATACAGCATCATCAAGCAAAAAATGAGGAGGATGTTTATGCCGAAAAATATTGATATTAAAAAAATACTAGTCATTGGATCTGGACCTATTGTCATCGGGCAAGCAGCGGAGTTTGATTATTCCGGAACCCAAGCTTGTGAGTCACTGCGCGAAGAAGGCTATACTGTTATTCTAGCAAATTCAAATCCAGCGACGATTATGACCGATCACACCGTTGCTGACAAAGTGTATATGGAGCCATTAACGATTGAGTTTTTAAAGAAAATCATTCAAAAAGAGCAGCCCGATGCACTCCTCCCTACTCTCGGAGGACAAACCGGATTAAATCTAGCAATTGAACTTGAGCAAGCTGGTATTTTAAAAGAATATGGTGTTACCCTTTTAGGATCCTCTCTAGATGCCATAGAAAAAGCTGAAGATCGCGAGAAATTTCGTTCTTTAATGAAAGAAATAAATGAACCAGTTCCAGATAGTCGAATTGTCACAACCGTTGAAGAAGCATTAAATTTTGCAAGTGATATTGGTTTTCCACTCATTGTCCGCCCTGCCTATACATTAGGCGGAACAGGTGGAGGTATGTGTTATGACCAAAAACAATTGAAAGAAATTACTCGCGCGGGTCTCTCTCTTTCACCGATGAATCAATGTCTTATCGAGAAGAATATTGCCGGCTTTAAAGAAATTGAATTTGAAGTTCTCAGAGATAAAAATGATCAAGCGATCGTCGTTTGTGATATGGAAAATGTAGACCCAGTTGGCATCCATACTGGAGACTCAATTGTCGTTGCCCCTTCCCAAACATTGAGTGATCAGGCGTATCAATTATTAAGAAACGCTTCCTTAAAAATTATTCGCGCCTTAAAAATTGAGGGTGGATGTAATGTGCAGCTAGCCCTCGACCCAGACAGTTTAACTTACTATATTATCGAAGTGAATCCTCGCGTCAGCAGGTCATCAGCCCTTGCTTCTAAAGCAACCGGTTACCCAATTGCTAAAGTGGCAGCCAAAATAGCGGTAGGCTTAACTCTAGACGAAATAATGAACCCAATGACAAATACAACAGGCATGTTTGAGCCAACACTCGATTATATCGTTACGAAATTCCCTCGATTCCCATTTGATAAATTTACATCAGGTAATCGCTATCTCGGAACCCAAATGAAGGCTACGGGCGAAATCATGGCCCTTGGACGTTCATTTACAGAATCTCTGTTAAAAGGGATTCGCTCGATTGATATTGGCGCCGAAGAATTCAAACTAAAACATATCGAAGAGCTATCAGACACAACCATCATCGATAAATTAAAACGAGCAGATGATGAACGTATATTTGTTTTAGCGGAAGCCTTTCGACGTGGCATGACGGTCGACGATATTCACCACTGGACAAAGATCAATCATTATTTCCTTCATCAATTAAATAGCATTATCACACTTGAAAAGAAGTTAATTGAAAACGAACTTTCTGAAGAGTTACTGCAAGAAGCCAAGAAAGTCGGATTATCGGATTGTCACATATCTAGACTGACTGACCAAACGGCAGATGATATCTTCCAGCTACGACGTGAGACAAATCTCTTCCCTGTTTACAAAATGGTCGATACATGTGCTGCTGAGTTTGAATCAGTTACACCGTATTTTTACAGCACGTATGAATACGAAAACGAATCCAATCAATCTAAACGAAAAAAAGTTCTCATTCTCGGCTCTGGTCCAATTCGTATCGGTCAAGGTATTGAATTTGATTATGCCACCGTCCATTCTGTGTTAGCAGTCAAAGAAATGGGTTATGAAGCGATCATTATGAATAATAACCCTGAAACGTATTCAACTGATTTCACCATCTCAGATAAACTCTATTTCGAACCGTTAACATTGGAAGATGTGATGAATGTCATTGAACTCGAAAAGCCTGAAGGAGTAATCGTCCAATTTGGCGGCCAGACAGCAATTAATTTAGCAGCTGGATTTGAGCGACACGGTATAAACATTCTAGGAACAAGCCTGGAATCAATCGATCGTGCGGAAGACCGGGACAAATTTGAACAGCTCTTAAATGACTTAAATTTATTACGACCTAAAGGAAAAACCGTTTTAAGATTGGAAGAAGCATTTGAAGTCGCAAATGACATCGGATATCCAGTATTAGTACGCCCTTCTTATGTCATCGGTGGAAGTCGAATGGAAATTATTCATGGAGATGATGAACTACAAACCTATTTGGAGAAATCAGTTGGAGTAAATAGCGAACACCCAGTTTTAATTGATAAATATTTAACAGGAATCGAAGTTGAAATTGATGCGATCAGTGATGGTGAAACAACGATTGTTCCAGGGATTATGGAACATATTGAACGGGCTGGCGTCCATTCAGGTGATTCAATAGCTGTGTATCCCCCACAACGAGTAACCGAGCATATTCGCAATGCGTGTATGGAAGCGACGAGACGTCTTACTGAAGAGTTAAATGTTAAAGGACTCATAAACATTCAATTTATCATTAAAGATCATCACGTCTATGTTCTCGAAGTCAATCCTAGATCCAGTCGAACGATTCCATTTTTAAGTAAAATAACTGGAGTTACGATGGCTAACTTAGCTACAAAGTGCATCTTAGGTGCAAAATTAGCAGACTTAGGATTTAAAACGGGCATTCTTCCAGAAGGTGATTATGTCGCAACGAAAGTACCTGTCTTCTCATTCGAAAAACTTAGAAGTGTTGATACGACCCTAGGGCCTGAAATGAAATCGACCGGCGAAGCGATTGGTTATGATAGTACGTTAGAAAAAGCTCTATATAAAGGTTTAGTGGCTTCAGGCATTTCGATTCCGACAGAAGGTTCTGTTCTCCTAACAGTAGCAGATCAAGATAAACAAGAAGCGCGTGAAATCGCCAAAAGCTTTTTCGAGCTAGGGTTCAAATTATATGCAACAAAAGGAACAGCACTGAATTTACAAGAAATTGGTCTGCCAGTCATACAAGTAGATAAAATTGGTTCGGACAATGATCATGTCTTGTCCCTCATCAGGAATCAATCTGTTCAATTTGTAATTAATACATTATCGTCAGGTAGACAGCCAAGATCAGAAGGATTTATGATTCGCCGGGAATCAGTTGAAAACGGAATCGCTTGTCTAACAAATCTTGACACAGCACGTGCTATTTTACGAGTCATTGATTCGAATAGTTTTAGTGCGAGACCAATGATCAATAAAGAGGTTGTTCAACTATGATCAACAAAGTAAATATGGTTATTCAAAAGAAAACAATCGTTGCAAAAGGTACTTTAGAATTCGTCTTAAAAAACGACTTTATTAGTCACCATGCTACTCCTGGCCAGTTTCTTCACATACTTATAGATGGATTGACGTTAAGACGACCCGTATCCATTACTGACCTAGATAAGTCATCGGGCGAAGTGACAATCGTTTTCAAAATTGTAGGCGAAGGAACGAAGAAGCTTGCCACATATGAGCCGAGACAATCGATTGATGTAATCGGCCCACTCGGAAATGGTTTCGACATTAAAGATACACATCAGAAAACAGTTTTACTAATCGGTGGGGGGATTGGTATTCCCCCTTTATATCATCTAGGAAAAAGACTAGTAGAGAACGATGCGAAGATTATTTCTATATTGGGCTATCAGACGAAAGAAAGTGTGTTTTATGAAAGAGAATTCCAAGCACTCGGTGATACGTACGTAGTCACCAACGATGGCACACATGGTTACCAAGGATTGGTCACTGACGTCCTATCAAAAGTTGGTTCGTTTGATACTTTTTATACGTGTGGACCAACTCCGATGTTAAAGGCGGTCAAAGAGAGATTATCAAATGTTGATGGGTCTATTTCATTAGAAGAACGGATGGGATGTGGAATCGGCGCTTGTCTTGCATGTGTCATACCAACAAGCGATGGAGAAGGCTATAGGAAAATATGTCAAGATGGCCCTGTCTTTCACGCCAAGGAGGTTAATTTATCATGAACTTATCTGTAAATTTACCTGGATTATCCATGAAGAATCCGATTATGCCTGCATCTGGGTGTTTTGGATTCGGACATGAATATAGTTCATTTTTCGATTTAAGTACATTAGGTGCCGTCATGATGAAATCCGCTACTAAATATGAGCGGTTAGGTAACCCAACACCTCGTGTTGCAGAAACATCTTCAGGAATGCTTAATGCCATCGGTCTACAAAACCCTGGCGTAGTAAAAATTATTGAATCAGAAGTTCCTTTTCTCGCAACTTATGATACATGTGTGATCGCCAATATCGCGGGTAGTTCGGTTGAAGAATATGAATATGTCGCCAAATCATTTAATCAAACTGACCATGTAGATGCACTCGAATTAAACATTTCTTGTCCCAATGTAAAAGAAGGTGGAATTCAATTTGGAACGGATCCTTACATGGCGGCTTATGTTACAGAAACCGTAAAAAAAGCAACAAATCTACCGGTCTATGTGAAGCTATCTCCAAATGTCACAGATATTGTAGCAATCGCAAAAGCCGTTGAATCAGCAGGAGCAGATGGCTTGTCCATGATTAACACGCTAACCGGGATGCGAATGCACCTTCCAAGTCAAAAGCCTTTAATTGCAAATAAAACGGGCGGCTTATCCGGCCCAGCAATAAAACCAATCGCCATTCGAATGATTTATGAAGTGAAACAACAAGTATCCATTCCGATCATTGGTATGGGAGGAATTGCTAGCGCAGAGGATGTTTTAGAATTTATTTTAGCTGGAGCCAATGCTGTTGCAATAGGAACAGCAAATTTTAATAACCCCTTAATTTGTCCAGAAATTATTAATGAGCTACCAAACGTTTTAAATAAATATGGTTTTAACTCAATTAACGAAGCCGTTGGAAAGGGGATTATTCATGAACCAGCCGATATATCTAGCTCTTGATTTTCCAACATGGGCAGTAACCGAAAATTTTTTAATGATCAATCAACTGCAAGGCGTGCCCGTTAAAGTAGGTATGGAACTATTTTATCATGAAGGTCCTTCCATTATTGAAAAACTGAAAGAAAATAATCATCCGATCTTTCTAGACTTAAAACTTCACGATATTCCAACCACCGTTAAACGTGCTATGCAAAATATAGCTTCACTTGAAGTAGATCTTGTTAATGTCCATGCGCTCGGTGGCAGTAAAATGATTGAATATGCAAAAGAAGGATTGCTATCAACAAACGGTTCTAAACAAACAAAATTAATTGCTGTAACTATACTGACATCAATGGAACAAACGATGATGAATCATGATTTAAACATCGAAGGAAATGTACTAGAGCAAACAGGCCGGCTGGCATACCTGTCAAAACAACACGGAGCAGATGGTGTCGTATGTTCGGCGCACGAATCAACATCCATTAAAGAAAAATGCGGACAAGATTTTTTAACGGTCACACCCGGAATTCGATTAGAAAACTCAAGTAAAGACGATCAAAAAAGAGTCGCCACACCCAAATTCGCACGTGAACAAAAAGCTGATTACCTTGTAATCGGACGGAGTATCACAAGAGCAAAGAATCCTAAGGCAGCATATCAACAAGCATTGAGGGAGTTGAAGACAAAATGAACCTAACGAAAGAAATTACAAAAGATTTACTTACAATAAGAGCTGTACAAATTGATCCACAAAACTATTTCACTTGGACTTCTGGAATTCAATCACCAATTTACTGTGATAATCGCCTCACCATGTCGTACCCGAATGTTAGAAATAAAATTACGAATGCATTTATAAACATGGTTAATCAGCTTGATGTGAAACCTGATGTCATCGCTGGTTGTGCTACAGCAGGAATTCCACATGCTGCATGGCTTGCCAATGAGTTAAAATTACCCATGATATACGTTCGTGGATCAGCAAAAGAGCACGGAAAAGGAAATCAAATAGAAGGTAAACTTGAAAAAAATCAAAATGTGCTCGTTCTTGAAGACTTAATTTCGACAGGAGGCTCAGCTCTAAATACGGTCAATGCGATAAAGGAAAGTGAAGCTCATGTTCTTAGTGTTTTCGCTATATTTACATATGGGTTAAATAAAGCTGCTAAGCAGTTCGCTGAGGAGCAAGTGCCTTGTCAGACAATTACAAGTTTTGATCAGTTAGTAGATGCTTTAGTAAGCACTAGTAAAATTACACAGAAAGATAAAGACAGTCTTCTTAAGTGGCGAGGTTCTTTGTAGATTAATTACTATCAGAATTTCTTTGTTTCAATCGAGTAGGAGGAGGCTTCCAGCCTCCGTCCTCTCACACCACCGTACGTACCGTTCAGTATACGGCGGTTCAAT
>NZ_JAHLZF010000040.1 GCF_018967645.1 Allobacillus halotolerans
AGATTTAAACTTAGAAATTTTGATTATCCAAAAATTAATAATGCTCAGAGCAAATCATTGTTGGATATTGCTAGTCACGATCTAAAAGATATTTAACTGTATTCAAAATTTTCATATCTTGTTGAGCTTTTAAGCTTTCGTATAAAGCTATTGAATAAATAATTTCGTAAGATACGTTTTCAGGAGCATCTTCTTTCAACTTATTTATTCTATCTCTAAAAAAGTCACTGTCACCACCGAATTCTTTTTCGGCTTGATTACTAAGTTCACCAAAGAAATTTTGAAAATCATTAAATTCCATACTTATCACCTCCTTTCACTAGGAGATAACTAAATTATACACAACACAAAAATAAAAAGGAGGAATAGATATGATAAAAAATAGTTTGCAAGCTAAAGAACTTGCAGTAATTTTATCTGTTTCTAAATCCAAAGCAGGACAAATAATAAGAGAACTGAATAAAGAGCTTGAAGACGAAGGTTACATTGCGATTCGAGGCAGAATACCAGTCCAATTAGCTAGAGAAAAATTCCCTTATCACGGCTTGTCAGACGAGAGAATAATGGAGGCGTTGAAAAAAGAAAATGAGTAACATTTATAAAAGCTACCTAGTAGCAGTATTATGCTTCACAGTCTTAGCGATTGTACTTATGCCGTTTCTATACTTCACTACAGCATGGTCAATTGCGGGATTCGCAAGTATCGCAACATTCATGTACTACAAAGAATGCTTTTTCAAAGAATAAAAAAACTGCTACTTGTTGGAGCAAGTAACAGTATCAAACACTTAAGAAAAAATTCATGTTCAATATAAAACGAAAAACGGAGGAAGTCAAGATGTATTACGAAATAGGCGAAATCATACGCAAAAATATTCATGTTAACGGATTCGATTTTAAGCTATTCATTTTAAAAGGTCATATGGGCATATCAATACAAGTTAAAGATATGAACAACGTACCAATTAAACATGCTTATGTCGTAGATGAGAATGACTTAGATATGGCATCAGACTTATTTAACCAAGCAATAGATGAATGGATTGAAGAGAACACAGACGAACAGGACAGACTAATTAACTTAGTCATGAAATGGTAGGAGGTCGCTATGAAGCAGACTGTAACTTATATCATTCGTCATAGGGATATGCCAATTTATATAACTAACAAACCAACTGATAACAATTCAGATATTAGTTACTCCACAAATAGAAATAGAGCTAGGGAGTTTAACGGTATGGAAGAAGCGAGTATCAATATGGATTATCACAAAGCAATCAAGAAAACAGTGACAGAAACTATTGAGTACGAGGAGGTAGAACATGACTGAGGAAAAACAAGAACCACAAGAAAAAGTAAGCATACTCAAAAAACTAAAGATAAATAATATCGCTGAGAAAAATAAAAGGAAATTCTATAAATTTGCAGTATACGGAAAAATTGGCTCAGGAAAAACCACGTTTGCTACAAGAGATAAAGACGCTTTCGTCATTGACATTAACGAAGGTGGAACAACGGTTACTGACGAAGGATCAGACGTAGAAATCGAGAACTATCAACACTTTGTTTATGTTGTAAATTTTTTACCTCAAATTTTACAGGAGATGAGAGAAAACGGACAAGAAATCAATGTTGTAGTTATTGAAACTATTCAAAAACTTAGAGATATGACATTGAATGATGTGATGAAAAATAAGTCTAAAAAACCAACGTTTAATGATTGGGGAGAAGTTGCTGAACGAATTGTCAGTATGTACAGATTAATAGGAAAACTTCAAGAAGAATACAAATTCCACTTTGTTATTACAGGTCATGAAGGTATCAACAAAGATAAAGATGATGAAGGTAGCACTATCAACCCTACTATCACTATTGAAGCGCAAGAACAAATTAAAAAAGCTATTACTTCTCAAAGTGATGTGTTAGCTAGGGCAATGATTGAAGAATTTGATGATAACGGAGAAAAGAAAGCTAGATATATTCTAAACGCTGAACCTTCTAATACGTTTGAAACAAAGATTAGACATTCACCTTCAATAACAATTAACAATAAGAAATTTGCAAATCCTAGCATTACGGACGTAGTAGAAGCAATTAGAAATGGAAACTAAAAATTAATTAAAAGGACGGTATTTAATTATGAAAATCACAGGACAAGCGCAATTTACTAAAGAAACAAATCAAGAAAAGTTTTATAACGGCTCAGCAGGGTTTCAAGCTGGAGAATTCACAGTGAAAGTTAAAAATATTGAATTCAATGATAGAGAAAATAGATATTTCACAATCGTATTTGAAAATGATGAAGGCAAACAATATAAA
>NZ_JAHLZF010000041.1 GCF_018967645.1 Allobacillus halotolerans
CTAATAATGATGGAAGTATATTGTCGGGCAACCCGACTGTGTATTCCATTCCCTATAAAGAAATTATCGAATACTTAAATAAAAAAGCAGGAAAGCATTTTAAACATAATACAGCTAAAACAAAAGATTTTATTAAAGCAAGATGGAATCAAGATTTTAGGTTGGAGGATTTTAAAAAGGTGATTGATATCAAAACAGCTGAATGGTTAAACACGGATAGCGATAAATACCTTAGACCAGAAACACTTTTTGGCAGTAAATTTGAGGGGTACCTCAATCAAAAAATACAACCAACTGGCACGGATCAATTGGAACGCATGAAGTACGACGAAAGTTATTGGGATTAGGGGGATATTATGAAACCACTATTCAGCGAAAAGATAAACGAAAGCTTGAAAAAATATCAACCTACTCATGTCGAAAAAGGATTGAAATGTGAGAGATGTGGAAGTGAATACGACTTATATAAGTTTGCTCCTACTAAAAAACACCCGAATGGTTACGAGTATAAAGACGGTTGCAAATGTGAAATCTATGAGGAATATAAGCGAAACAAGCAACGGAAGATAAACAACATATTCAATCAATCAAACGTTAATCCGTCTTTAAGAGATGCAACAGTCAAAAACTACAAGCCACAAAATGAAAAACAAGTACACGCTAAACAAACAGCAATAGAGTACGTACAAGGCTTCTCTACAAAAGAACCAAAATCATTAATATTGCAAGGTTCATACGGAACTGGTAAAAGCCACCTAGCATACGCTATCGCAAAAGCAGTCAAAGCTAAAGGGCATACGGTTGCTTTTATGCACATACCAATGTTGATGGATCGTATCAAAGCGACATACAACAAAAATGCAGTAGAGACTACAGACGAGCTAGTCAGATTGCTAAGTGATATTGATTTACTTGTACTAGATGATATGGGTGTAGAAAACACAGAGCACACTTTAAATAAACTTTTCAGCATTGTTGATAACAGAGTAGGTAAAAACAACATCTTTACAACTAACTTTAGTGATAAAGAACTAAATCAAAATATGAACTGGCAACGTATCAATTCAAGAATGAAACACAATGCGAGAAAAGTAAGAGTAATCGGAGACGATTTCAGGGAGCGAGATGCATGGTAACCAAAGAATTTTTAAAAACTAAACTTGAGTGTTCAGATATGTACGCTCAGAAACTCATAGATGAGGCACAGGGCGATGAAAATAGGTTGTACGACCTATTTATCCAAAAACTTGCAGAACGTCATACACGCCCCGCTATCGTCGAATATTAAGGAGTGTTAAAAATGCCGAAAGAAAAATATTACTTATACCGAGAAGATGGCACGGAAGATATTAAGGTCATCAAGTATAAAGACAACGTAAATGAAGTTTATTCGCTCACAGGAGCCCATTTCAGCGACGAAAAGAAAATCATGGCTGATAGTGACCTAAAACGATTCAAAGGCGCTCACGGGCTTTTATATGAGCAAGAGCTAGGGTTACAAGCAACGATATTTGATATTTAGAGGTGGCACATGGAAATAGAAATTAAATTTAACGAAACGTTCGAGGCACCTATGGGCTCGCCTCGTCCACGCTTTCGTAATACAGGTAGATTTGTTCAAACATACATGCCAACAGCTTATACAAATCATAAAGCGTATATACAAGGGCAAATGCCTAAGTTAAATCTAGAGCGCGCACTAAAAATCGAATTAGACTTTTACTTTCCATTACTTAAATCATGGTCGAAGAAAAAGAAAAGTGAAATGGTTGGACAGTATAAAGTGACTAAGCCGGATATCGATAACTTAATTAAAACAGTATTAGACGCATGTAATGGTCATGTGTGGAAAGACGATAACCAAATTACAGAAATAACTAGCTCAAAGCGTTATGGACTAGAACCAAAAATAATCATGCGAGTTGAGGAAGTGATCTAATGCAACAGCAAGCATATATAAACGCAACGATTGATATAAGGATACCTACAGAAGTTGAATATCAGTATTTTGATGATGTGGATATCGAAAAAGAAGCGCTGGCAGATTACTTATATAACAATCCAGACGAATTACTAGAGTATGACAATTTAAAAATTAGAAATGTAAATGTAGAGGTGGAATAAATGAGTGTCGTGAAGATTAACGGTAAACCATATAAATTTACCGAACATGAAAATGAATTGATAAAAAAGAACGGGTTAACTCCTGGAATGGTTGCAAAAAGAGTACGTGGTGGCTGGGCGTTGTTAGAAGCCTTAAACGCACCTTA
>NZ_JAHLZF010000042.1 GCF_018967645.1 Allobacillus halotolerans
AGGAACTGGTGTTTTAAATTTTGCAGTAACTAAGAATAACAGACCGTTATCTATAAGTTCTGAACATGTTAAAACATCTATCGTGTTAAAAACCGATGATTATAACGTAGATAGAGGCGCTTATATTTCAGACGAATTAACGATAGTAGACGCAATTAATGGGCGTTTGCAGTATGTGATACCGAATGAATTTTTAAAACATTCAGGCAAGGTGCATGCTCAGGCATTCTTTACACAAAACGGGAGTAATAATGTTGTTGTTGAACGTCAATTTAGCTTCAATATTGAAAATGATTTAGTTAGTGGGTTTGATGGTATAACAAAGCTTGTTTATATCAAATCTATTCAAGATACTATCGAAGCTGTCGGTAAAGACTTTAACCAATTAAAGCAAAATATGGCTGATACACAAACGTTAATAGCAAAAGTGAATGATAGTGCGACAAAAGGCATTCAACAAATCGAAATCAAGCAAAACGAAGCTATACAAGCTATTACTGCGACGCAAACTAGTGCAACACAAGCTGTTACAGCTGAATTCGATAAAATAGTTGAAAAAGAGCAAGCGATTTTTGAACGTGTTAACGAAGTTGAACAACAAATCAATGGCGCTGACCTTGTTAAAGGTAATTCAACAACAAATTGGCAAAAGTCTAAACTTACAGATGATTACGGTAAAGCAATCGAATCGTCTGAGCAGTCCATAGATAGCGTTTTAAGCACAGTTAACACATCTAGGATTATTCATATTACTAATGCAACAGATGCGCCAGAAAAGACGGATATAGGCACGTTAGAGAAGCCTGGACAAGATGGTGTTGATGACGGTTCTTCGTTCGATGAATCAACTTATACATCAAGCAAATCTGGTGTGTTAGTTGTTTATGTTGTTGATAATAATACTGCTCGTGCAACATGGTACCCAGACGATTCAAACGATGAGTACACAAAATACAAAATCTACGGCACATGGTACCCGTTTTATAAAAAGAATGATGGAAACTTAACTAAGCAATTTGTTGAAGAAACGTCTAACAACGCTTTAAATCAAGCTAAGCAGTATGTAGATGATAAATTCGGAACAACGAGCTGGCAACAACATAAGATGACAGAGGCGAATGGTCAATCAATTCAAGTTAACTTAAATAATGCGCAAGGCGATTTGGGATATTTAACTGCTGGTAATTACTATGCAACAAGAGTGCCGGATTTACCAGGTAGCGTTGAAAGTTATGAGGGTTATTTATCGGTATTCGTTAAAGATGATACAAACAAGCTATTTAACTTCACACCTTATAACTCTAAAAAGATTTACACACGATCAATCACAAACGGCAGACTTGAGCAACAGTGGACAGTTCCTAATGAACATAAATCAACGGTATTGTTCGACGGTGGCGCAAATGGTGTAGGTACAACAATCAATCTAACTGAACCGTACACAAACTATTCTATTTTGTTGGTAAGTGGAACTTATCCAGGTGGCGTTATTGAGGGATTCGGACTAACCGCATTACCTAACGCGATTCAATTGAGTAAAGCGAATGTAGTTGACTCAGACGGCAACGGTGGCGGTATTTATGAGTGCTTACTATCCAAAACAAGTAGCACTACTTTAAGAATAGATAACGATGTGTACTTTGATTTAGGTAAAACATCAGGTTCTGGAGCGAATGCCAACAAAGTTACTATAACTAAAATTATGGGGTGGAAATAATGAAAATCACAGTAAACGATAAAAACGAAGTTATCGGATTCGTTAATACTGGCGGTTTACGCAATAGTTTAGATGTAGATGATAACAATGTGCCTATTAAATTTAAAGAAGAGTTCGAACCTAGAAAGTTTGTTTTCACTAACGGCGAAATTAAATACAATAGCAATTTCGAAAAAGAAGACGTACCGAATGCATCAAACCAACAAAGTGCGTCAGATTTAAGTGATGAGGAACTTCGCGGAATGGTTGC
>NZ_JAHLZF010000043.1 GCF_018967645.1 Allobacillus halotolerans
TTTATCCGTTGAGCGATGGCCCTTCCATGCGGAACCACCGGATCACTAAGCCCGACTTTCGTCCCTGCTCGACTTGTAAGTCTCGCAGTCAAGCTCCCTTCTGCCTTTACACTCTGCGAATGATTTCCAACCATTCTGAGGGAACCTTTGGGCGCCTCCGTTACCTTTTGGGAGGCGACCGCCCCAGTCAAACTGCCTACCTGACACTGTCTCCGAACCGGATCACGGTTCTGGGTTAGAATGTTCGTACAGCCAGGGTGGTATCCCACCGGCGCCTCCACCGAAGCTAGCGCTCCGGTTTCCTAGGCTCCCACCTATCCTGTACAAGCTGTACCAACATTCAATATCAGGCTACAGTAAAGCTCCACGGGGTCTTTCCGTCCTGTCGCGGGTAATGCGCATCTTCACGCATAGTATAATTTCACCGGGTCTCTCGTTGAGACAGTGCCCAAGTCGTTGCACCTTTCGTGCGGGTCGGAACTTACCCGACAAGGAATTTCGCTACCTTAGGACCGTTATAGTTACGGCCGCCGTTCACTGGGGCTTCGTTTCAACGCTTCGTGCCAAAGGCACTAACGCATCCACTTAACCTTCCAGCACCGGGCAGGTGTCAGCCCCTATACTTCGCCTTGCGGCTTCGCAGAGACCTGTGTTTTTGATAAACAGTCGCTTGGGCCTATTCACTGCGGCTCCCCAGGCTCGTAGCCTGAGTGAGCACCCCTTCTCCCGAAGTTACGGGGTCATTTTGCCGAGTTCCTTAACGAGAGTTCTCCCGATCACCTTAGGATACTCTCCTCGCCTACCTGTGTCGGTTTACGGTACGGGCACCTCCATCCTCGCTAGAGGATTTTCTTGGCAGTGTGAAATCAGGAACTTCGGTACTAAATTTCCCTCCCCATCACAGCTCAAGCGTACAGTGTGCGGATTTGCCTACACACAACTCTTGCTGCTTGGACGCGCTTATCCAATAACGCGCTTTCCTTATCCTCCTGCGTCCCCCCGTTACTCAAACGGATGGGAGGTGGTACAGGAATGTCAACCTGTTGGCCATCGCCTACGCCTTTCGGCCTCGGCTTAGGTCCCGACTGACCCTGAGCGGACGAGCCTTCCTCAGGAAACCTTAGGCATACGGTGAAGAAGATTCTCACTTCTTTTTCGCTACTCATACCGGCATTCTCACTTCTAAGCGCTCCACCAGTCCTCACGGTCTGACTTCAACGCCCTTAGAACGCTCTCCTACCATTGTCCTGCGGACAATCCGCAGCTTCGGTGATGTGTTTAGACCCGGTACATTTTCGGCGCAGCGTCACTCGACCAGTGAGCTATTACGCACTCTTTCAATGATGGCTGCTTCTAAGCCAACATCCTGGTTGTCTAAGCAACGCCACATCCTTTTCCACTTAACACATACTTAGGGACCTTAGCTGGCGGTCTGGGCTGTTCCCCTCTCGACTATGAACCTTATCACCCATAGTCTAACTCCCAGTCATAAGTCATTGGCATTCGGAGTTTGACTGAATTCGGTAACCCGGGAAGGGCCCCTCGTCCAATCAGTGCTCTACCTCCAAGACTCTTTTGCTGAGGCTAGCCCGAAAGCTATTTCGGAGAGAACCAGCTATCTCTGTGTTCGATTGGCATTTCACCCCTACCCACACCTCATCCCCGCACTTTTCAACGTACGTGGGTTCGGGCCTCCAGTAAGTGTTACCTTACCTTCACCCTGGACATGGGTAGATCACACAGTTTCGGGTCTACGACCAACGACTGAATCGCCCTGTTCAGACTCGCTTTCGCTGCGGCTCCAGGTCTTCCCTTTAACCTTGCCGCTGATCGTAACTCGCCGGTTCATTCTACAAAAGGCACGCCGTCACCCGTTAATGGGCTCCGACTACTTGTAGGCACACGGTTTCAGGTTCTATTTC
>NZ_JAHLZF010000044.1 GCF_018967645.1 Allobacillus halotolerans
GGTTGATAGGTCCGAGGTAGAAGCGTGGTGACACGTGAAGCTGACGGATACTAATCGGTCGAGGACTTAACTTACTTGATGATGTATTGCTTCTTATCTAGTTTTGAAGGTATATGCCTTTCAACAACATATTTGTCCGGTGACGATGGCAGAGAGGTCACACCTGTTCCCATTCCGAACACAGAAGTTAAGCTCTCTAGCGCCGATGGTAGTTGGGGTTTTTCCCCTGCAAGAGTAGGACGTTGCCGGGCAATTCGAAGCTACTAGCACATACGTGTCTAGTAGCTTTTCTTATGTTTCAGAATCTGTATGGTAATTTCTATAATACATATTGATTTCATGATATATTGGCATTACCGATTAAAATTTAAGTTGTTTAGGAAGTGAAAAGAGAATGACTGAACCAAAACGTTATTTTGATACGACAATTAATCATTTAGATCATAAAGGGAATGGACAAGCAGTTGTTTGGCGTGAGAATGAACAAGGAAATCCAAAAAAGCTCAAATTAAATGTACCACTAACGCTCCCAGGTGAGGAAGTACATGTTCAAGTTGAACGACCGACGAAGAAAAGAAGTCGTGCACATGTGACAGAATTTTTGAAAACAAACTCCGAAAGAGTAGAAGCACCCTGTCCTCATTTTGAAATTTGTGGCGGCTGTGTATGGCAGCATTGGAGCTATTCTGGACAGCTAAATCATAAAACAGATTACGTGAAACGTCAGTTAGAGGAACAAGGTTTTAATGCAGATTTAGTTAAAAATACGATTGGTGCAGAAACCCCGTGGAATTATCGTAATAAGATGGAATTCACATTTTCTCCAGAAGGGAACATGGGGCTTCATGAACAAGGAAACTTCCGCAAAGTGTTCGATATGAAGACTTGTTTAATCGCGGGAAATGATATGGTTGAAGCCGCATTGGAAGTATCGAAGTGGGCGAAAGAACATAAATTGCCAGGATACTTAAAAGAAGAACATGAAGGACTTTTGCGTCATCTGATGGTTCGGCAATCGTTTGCGACAGGCGAGATTATGCTTGCACTTGTAGCAACTGACAGACCAGATGGTAAATTGAAAGATCAAGTGGATAATCTGGTTCAACGAATCACAGAGAAATACCCAAATGTAAAAAGCTTATTATGGTTAGTTAACACTTTATGGGCGGACAGCATTCAAGCAGAAGAAACATTTGTTTTGGCAGGAAGAGACTTCATTTACGATGAACTAGCTGGTTTTCGATATCGTTTATGGTGGAATACATTTTTCCAAACGAATCCTAAACAAGCAGAGAAGTTAGTTGAACTGGCTCTTGAAGTCGGTAAGCCGCAAGCTGATGAAACGATGTTTGATTTGTTTTGTGGGGTTGGAACGTTTTCCCTACCATTTGCGAAGCAAGTGAAATCGTTAGCAGGAGTCGAGATCGTTGAGAGCTCAATTGAATCTGCGAAACGTAATGCAACAGAGAATGATGTTCATAATACGTATTTCTTAGCAAATAATGCGCGTAATGGCATTGATGAAGTAAGAGAGCAGTTTGGCCAACCTGATTTATTGTTGGTCGATCCACCTCGATCTGGGGCTGGTGGAAAAGTTATGCGCCGCATTGGGCGTGCACAACCGAAAAGAATCGTTTATGTCTCTTGTAACCCGGAATCATTTGCTGCAGATATAACAGAGTTAACACCATTTGGTTATGAATTAGTAACAGTTCAACCAGTTGATCTTTTCCCTCATACAGTGCATGTGGAGTTGGTTTCTTTATTGCAGTTGAAAGAGTAAACGGTAGTTGTAAAAGGAACACCTATATCTTAGGTGTTCCTTTTTTAAGTGCGCCCGGCATGGGCTATAACTTGGTGGTGAAAGTCCACTACAGGCTTGGCAGTAGGAACTGTTAGC
>NZ_JAHLZF010000045.1 GCF_018967645.1 Allobacillus halotolerans
TTTTTTAAGTGCGCCCGGCATGGGCTATAACTTGGTGGTGAAAGTCCACTACAGGCTTGGCAGTAGGAACTGTTAGCCAATGGCAAGGGTGTCCACCGTGAGGTGGAATCTGAAGGAAGCCGGAGGCAAAATCCCGAGCTGACAAACAGGAACTGTATATAAGGCTGAATTGGAACGGACGAGTTTGCTTAACAAAACAAAGTCCAATACTGCCCGAGTTCCATACAGTAAATACAGCGGCTACATGGGAGGAAGGTTATAGCTCTTACCCGGGGAGGTCTTACAAGGGTTCCCGACAAGAGGGAAGGAATTTCCCACAGGAACAATCAAGGCAGTGATGCCCTGATGAATTGTAAGAAGTCAGCAGAAGCCATAGTAATCCTCATGGATGAAGGGCTGAACTTTAGTAATCTTGGAAACAGTGGAGGTGTAAGGAATGCAACAATCACAGACAACGCTTGAAGGCGACTACCCACAGGAGAATAGGATGGAGTCCGAAGGTAATGGGGGAGTGTGTAGTATTTCTTGCGGTGAAACTGAGAGAAAAGATGGTGTGTACAATCTTATTGATAAAATTGTGAGCCATGATAACTTGAATCGTGCTTACAAGAGAGTAAAGTCCAATAAAGGCTCAGCAGGTATTGACGAGATGGAAGTGGAACAACTCCTTGGACATTTAGTTATGAACAAGAAGTCCATTATCTCCCAAATAAGAGACGGTTCATACGAACCGAAACCTGTAAAACGTGTGCTAATTGACAAGGAAGATGGGTCAAAAAGGAAACTAGGTGTTCCAACAGTCACAGACAGATTTGTACAACAAGCCATTTCACAAGTCATAGAAATGGTGGTTGACCCAACTTTTTCTGACTTGAGTTTTGGATTTAGACCAAGAAGAAGTGCTCATGACGCCATGAAAAGAGCAAAAGAGTATTACGAAGACGGTTATCGTACAGTAGTTGATATTGATATGAAACAATACTTTGATACGGTAAATCACGATAAACTGATGTACCATGTCGAAGAACATATCAAGGATCCTACAGTCTTTCGTCTTATCCGTAAGTTTCTTAGAAGTGGAGTCTCGATAGATGGAGAAGTTTACCCGACTGAAATCGGATGCCCACAAGGTGGTAACCTTTCTCCAATACTAAGTAATATCTATCTTGACCAACTGGATAAGGAATTAGAGAAACGCGGGCACCGATTCATCCGCTATGCCGACGATTGTAACATTTACGTGAAATCAAAGAAAGCAGGCCATCGGGTGATGGATAGCGTAACCAAATTCTTGGAAAAGAAACTAAAACTTGTAGTCAATCGTGACAAAAGTGAAGTCGGAAGCCCATTGAAACGTAAGTTTCTAGGTTTCTGCTTACAAGTCACTAAGAAGGGCGTAGGCTTCCGCCCACACTTGAAATCAAAAAGAAAATTGGAGAAGAAGCTTAGACAACTTACCAAGCGCAATCGTAGTGGAAATATCCGCGATATCATCAAAGAAATCAATGAAGTAACAACCGGTTGGATTAACTACTATGGAATTAGCTATATGAAAACCTATATCAAAGCAATTAACCAATGGTTAAGACGCAGAATAAGGCAAATCATATGGAAACGCTGGAAAAAGGTCAAGACACGTTACAACAGTTTGCTTAAGCTTAATATCCCAAAACAGAAAGCATGGGAATGGGCAAATACACGAAAAGGATATTGGCGTATTGCAAATAGCCATATCTTGCATAGAGCAATTGGAATTAAAATTCTCAAGAAGATAGGTCTGAAAGACTTAGACATTCTCCTTGAGAAAGCACACTTAAGCTATTGAACCGCCGTATACTGAACGGTACGTACGGTGGTGTGAGAGGACGGAGGCTGGAAGCCTCCTCCTACTCGATTG
>NZ_JAHLZF010000046.1 GCF_018967645.1 Allobacillus halotolerans
ATATGGTAGACGTTTGCCTACCAAAGCATTCTATATCTTAAACGATGATATGACGATGACGTTAATCTGGAAAGATGGGGAGTTGGTAGAATGATGCAAACCTATAAAGTAAGTCTTTGTATCAAGTTCTTAGCGTCTAAATGTAATTATAAATTAAAAAAGCATTATTTTGTGCAAAGTACGAATGAGGAAGAAGCCACGAATACGGTATTAAAACTGACTCGTAAAAAGCTCCCGTTCCAAACTGCAAGCATAGAGGTCGAAAAAGTGGAGGTAGTAGTATGATGCCGAAATATCGAGTGTGGGACGAATATACAGGAAGAATACACGATGTTGTAGGATTCGACTTCATTGAGACTGAAGTTCACTATGAAAACTACGCGGAAGCAGAAGCTTTAATACATGCAAGAGATTTTAAAGATGTAGAACTTATGCAAAGTACAGGACTTAAAGACAAAAACAACAACGAAATATATGCGGGAGATATAGTTGAGTTTGAAGATGAAATATTAGAGATGCCAGACGATGAATCTGTAATAGGAACAATTAATAGAGCAGTAATATCTATTGATGTTGTAAATGGTATTCAATTAAAAGATTTTATGTTTGAGGGCGCAGTCTCCGAAAATGATTACTTTGAGTATATAGACATAAAATCCTTCCTTAGATATGACTGTGAGGTTAAAGGCAACATATTTGAATCATCACATTTATTGGAGGTAACAGAATGAACTATGAAACAGGGGTCCAACTAGGTGTAATGGACGCTAGGTTGAAGAAGATGAGAAAACAACGTGATGAGTACAAGAAGCAACGTGATGAGCTTATTGGGGATATAGGTAAGTTAAGAGAACGCAACAAAGAGCTGGAGAAGAAAGCAAGTGCATGGGATAGGTATTGCAAGAGCGTTGAAAAAGATTTAATAAACGAATTTGGCAAAGATGGTGAAAGAGTTAAATTTGGAATGGAATTAAACAATAAAACTTTTATGGAGGAAGACACTAATGAATAACCGTGAACAAATAGAACAATCCGTTATAAGTGCTAGTGCGTATAACGGCAATGACACAGAGGGATTACTAAAAGAGATTGAGGACGTATATAAGAAAGCGCAAGCGTTTGATGAAATACTTGAGGGAATGACAAATGCTATTCAACATTCAGTTAAAGAAGGTATTGAACTTGATGAAGCAGTAGGGATTATGACGGGTCAAGTTGTCTATAAATATGAGGAGGCACAGGAAAATGACTAACACATTAACAATTGATCAGTTACAAGAGTTATTACAAATACAAAAGGAGTTCGACGATAGAATACCAACGCTGAACTTACGAGATAGCAAAATAGCATATGTAGTTGAATTCTTTGAATGGTTTAATACATTGGAAACGTTTAAGAACTGGAAGAAGAAACCAGGTAAGCCGTTAGACGTACAACTTGATGAATTAGCTGACATGTTGGCGTTTGGATTGAGTATTGCGAATCAAGTAGGAGTGTCATCAGAAGAGATAAAAGAAGCGATTGAATCAAGTTTTAAAGATACAGAATTTCACAAAATGTTTAATTTTAAAGATAAAGAATTTGCTCAAGACGCAGTTGTTAGTACACCACAGATAATATTCAAAGAATTTTATCCCGACCAACAAGCAATTGTTATAGTGATAGACATAGCTTACAACTTATATTCTATCGACCAACTCATTGACGCATACAAAAAGAAAATGAAAAGGAATCATGAAAGACAAGATGGAACAGCAGACGCAGGAAAAGGATACGTGTAAAGACAT
>NZ_JAHLZF010000047.1:0-676 GCF_018967645.1 Allobacillus halotolerans
CCATGGGAAGTGAAATTTATATACATTTAAATTTCATGAGACAATAAACGTTGATTTAATGCGTTTTTTGCCTTTTTTATTTTCCTTATTTTTTCTGTTTTACAACAAAATGGTATCAAAAATGGTATCATTTGTAGTTATTTTAGCTTCACATATTAAAACAACCACACTCCTAAATTAATAGGATCTGTGGTTTTGTTGGTTGTAGGGGAATAAATATAACCGTATCGATTAAGATACGGTTATAGCGAATGTAACATTTCTATGTTGTTAAGATATATGTATCGAGTGATGACAAGGAAGATGTCTCCTGTGGGACCAACAGTCAGATACATGGCCTCTGCCCGGCTATATAGTTCACTCCTACTATATAAAAGCAATTATAACATAAAAGCACCCCGTAAACTGTTATACGGGAATGCTAAAGTCATATATACTACGGGGAGTAGTATGAAAACTATGCTCTCTATCGCAAGAAAAAACATCCAGTGACATGCTTGGGTGAACAAGGATAGATGTAAATAGTTGATGCATGTGTAACACATCATAACAAAAAACTAGCCCGAAGGCTAGCTATAACATAAAAAAATAGGCAAGTACCGAAGTACCTGCCTGTTATCTACATTTAAATCTTGAGAGAAATGTTAAAAAGTGTATAGGAATATTAACATCCATC
>NZ_JAHLZF010000047.1:686-1788 GCF_018967645.1 Allobacillus halotolerans
ATTTAATAACTGTAAGATTCCCTATAATTAATGTAGCAAAATTTTTATTCTAAGTAAATACTAAATCGTGCTAAACTTACCAAAACTACTTATTCTATTACCTGCCTTGTCTACCTCTCCTGTCGCTATATAACGACGTTGTCCACTATTAGCAATATAAGTAATCCATCTATAACCATTAATACAATATGCACCGTCATACGTAATTGTTGTGTTGTTGGGTAATACCCCTGTAATTCTTGAATTAGTTGAATAACCGTCTCTTACATTATTACCTTTAACATTAGCTACTGTGTAATTGCCTTGTTCTTTTTTATAAGGGACATTATTCTTATCGAGTGTATAACCTGCTGGCACTGGTGGATTTTTTTTGTTTTTAGCTGATGTTTTAACATTACCAGCTACCAAACCACCTATAGGCTTACCATGAATCGCACCGGCTATTAATTTAGAATACAAGTCATAGTTTTTCTTAATCCAATCCATATCATTTTTATTAGTAATAAAACCTAATTCAGATAAACGATAATTTATATTTATTTCTGCTGATACATTAACATTTAGTAAATCATTACGAGGTGTCACACCTCTTATTTGTCCTAAGTTATTTTTAATAACATCTTGTATACTTTTATCAATAGTATCTGCATTGAATTGACTTGAGATAATAACATGCCCACCACTTGCGCTTTCTCCTGCTGCGTCTAAATGTATTTCTAGAACAATGTCATACCCCTGTGATTTAACCCAATATAAGCCATAATCTTTTTTATTGCCTACATTAACACCGTATGCAGTATCTTGATACATATCTTGTGATTGACTTGAGCCACCGTATAATGCAACTTCATGTCCTGCATGTCTTAAATACTTAGCGATATTAGGCGTTATATATTTACGTATAAAATCGCGTTCGTTTGTTCCGTTTCCTACTGCTCCAGGATCGTTATAACCATGACCGGCTACAAGCATAATTTTTTTAGGTTTAATTACTGCCTCTTTTTTTGTAGTCGCTTGCTTAATAATACCTTTAGCTTTATTGCCAACGCTTAAGTTGTTAGGGAAGTTTAACCTAATAAAATACATTGGATTGTCATAATAA
>NZ_JAHLZF010000048.1 GCF_018967645.1 Allobacillus halotolerans
CTTCATATGTAGATTCTTTACTATCTTTCTCGGAATCTAGCTGCTTTTTCTCCTGATTCTCTTCCTGATCTTCAATTAAATCCGCTGATTCTTCTTGATCCCTATCAGATTCATTACTTGATTCTTTTGATTCTGACGTTTCACCTTCATGATCAACGGTATCGTCAGTTGATTCTTCACCAGCTGATTCATTCGTACTGGTTTCATCTTCAGTTTCAATTGTTTCGGATTCCTCCGACTTGGCTTCACCGCTTTCATTCTCATCGACTTCAGTATCTTCTACAATTGATTCATCACTTTCCTCAGCACCAACCACCGACGGCACCATTATTAAGAAAAAAGCAAGAAAAATTAACAGAACATTCTTTATTCTCACTTTTTCACCTCCTTATATTAATTTAAGACCCTAATTCTAACTAAAAAGTTAAGTTAATCTTGTAACAACTAATTAGTAGATTGCTAGAGCCTTACCATGATAATATTACCATATATTTCGACTTTTGTTGACATGTCATTTTACCTATTAATTGCGCTCTCTTGTATGTTAATTACATAAAAAAACAAGAGTCTAATATAAATTGACTCTTGTAAATTTGCCTATTATTTTTCTTTTAATCTAAATGAGTTACCAATTGCTTCCGCCGTCCATTGTGCTAGTTTTTGTCGATACGAAGACTGTCTTAATAAATCATTTTCTTCTTTATTATCAATAAACAAGTACTCAATTAATATCGAAGGCATATCACTATTCCTTAAGACATTAAAGTTGGCATCTTGCTTTCCTCTATCAACAGCGTCAATTCGTTTGACCAGATAGTTATGAATATCTTCTTGTCTTTCTTTATCTTCAAGTGTGATATCTCTATCATGAATAAAGGTTTCAAATCCTTTACCTAATCCCATATATGCGTTACTATGAACACTCAGGAAATAATCTGAACCCAATTGATTGGCTCTTTCAGATCTTCTTTCTAGTTCTATAAACTTATCTACTGTTCTTGATAGATTCACCATTATTCCATAATAACTGTTAGTTAACTCATTCGCTAAACGTAAAGAAATATCTAGTACAATATCTTTTTCTTTTAATCCATAACCTGTTGCACCACTGTCATGTCCTCCATGACCTGGATCAATGAATAATTTTACTACACTATTTTTTAACTCTTTATAGGTTGATGGGTCCACTACTCCTGTTACTTTCAAACCATAATCTTTTTGAAATTCCTTCACTTTCCCTTCAGTGTATTCGCCGAAGTAATCACTCTCGATAATACCAGAATACCCTAGATTATTTAGTAGTTTCTTAACCTCTATAATCTCTGAGTCACTTTTTCCTTTGTAATAAGAATTGTTAAATGCATAATTTAATTTACTCAGTGTCACTTTATCAACAATCCCATGAGGTTTCAAATTATAGTGTTCTTGAAACTCTTTTACTCTTTTGTTTGTAAAGTCTCCAAAATAACTTGTCTCTAATATGCCACCAAAGCCAATAGTATTCAGCTTATGTTTGAACTCTTTTATATCATTACTCGACTTACCTAATTGTAAAGGGTGATTATAAACTTCATTGATTTTATCTAGCGTTCGAGAATCAATTATGCCATTAGCAGACAAGCCGTAGTAATTTTGAAACTCTATGACTCTTTTTTCAGAAAAACTACCATAAAAGCTAGAAACAATAATTCCACCAAAACCTAAACTATTCAGTTTCTCTTTAATGTCAATTAAGGCAGAATCGCTTTGTCCTGGCCAAATGGCAGAATC
>NZ_JAHLZF010000049.1 GCF_018967645.1 Allobacillus halotolerans
AGGTCCTGCTCTAGAAGCTTCAAAGTTTTACATTAGTGAAAAAACTTTAAGTAATATGTTCGCAAAACTAATAGCATCATCTATGGATGACAGAAAAAACTCATTAACCCACCATTCATTTGTTGAAATAATTAAACAATTATCCCCAAATGATGCTATTCTTTTAAAACATTTAAAGAATCACGAAGTACATCCTGCCGTTAAATATAGAGCGGTTTTAAACCCAAAGAATGACGGTATGAATATATCGGACACGTTAATAAAAGACTCTCCGTTAGATATAGAATCAACCGAAATTTCAATTAATAACCTAGTAAGGTTAGGGGTTTTAAATGAAACTTTTGACATGTCTTACTTAACAAAAAAAGGAATTTATAATAAGTTTTATGCTCCTCAGTTTTTAAATCACTTTAATAAGATTATAGAAAAACAAAGATTTGTTTCGGGATTAGAATTTGTTAAAAGAATGTTAAAGTCAGGACACAACCTAGAAACAATAAGTAAACTTTCTGGCATTGAATTTGAAGTATTAAAGTTACATTACAGCCCCTGGGTAATAGACATCAAAAAAGGCTCAATTAGTTTGTCCGCCTATGGTAAAGCTTTTGTAAAAACCTGTATTAACTAAACGGAGATTTTAAAATTTTCTCCACTTTTACAGCATGCATAGCATTTCTAATCTCTTCCGCCAAGATGACGATTAGGAGTGCTATTTTTATTATTCTTAGTCTATTCATTCCTTTTTCTCTCCTTTCAACATTTTATTGAGCCTCTCATCAACTTTTATCCACGAGTCATGCAAGTGGTATTTATCATCAAACGACTTAACGCCAATCGCATGTTGCTCGTTGTGATGTTCGCGACATAACGCTAATACATGTTTGTCATAGTGGTTCATTTTGTTTCTGTTCATGCCTCTGCCGACTGCTTCATAATGTGCCAGGTCTGCGTGAGGCTTTCCGCATATTACACAGTTGCGGTTGATTGTAGCCCAATATAATAACGCTTTATCTTCGCTTAACAACTTACTCGTTTCTACACTCATAGGTATTTGATGATGAAACATAAACGCTATAATCAGTTCTATTAACTCCCTTGCAACTTTCATAGAACAGTCGCGCAGACTGATTTCTTCATAACCTTTCATAATTTCCAATTCTGTTTGTAATAATTTTCTAGTTGATTCTACTGGTTCGCCCCAGTGAAGTTCTATATCTCTACACATTGCGAATATTTTTTTGCGTTGTTCTATAGATAGTTTTTTATTGTCCGGAACCTCTACTTCTGCTTTTAGTGGATATCCGTTTTCTAGTAAGTCAATGTGACTTTGTTCAAGTTCAACACCAGTAGCAACGACGGAATAAGTACCGTCGTTATCTTTCTGGTATCTTGTAATGTATTGCATTTAAACCACACCTTAAAACGCTAAATCTTGGTCGTCATATCCAAATTGGCCACTGCTTTCAAATGGATTGCTTTGTTGAGACATTGATGTTTGTTGTTGTGCCCCGTTATTTTCTTCAGCTTTTTGCTTATCTGTCTTCGGAATAGGTTTGTTAACAACATCATCGCCCTTTTTGTAAGGTTTAATAAATGAAAAATCCGTAAAATACTTACCTTCATCTTCATTGAATTTCCATTTCAATACCAAGTGACAAAACTTACCAATAAGATCATTGGTATCAAAATCTAAGCTAGGAAGATTTAACTTAATACCTAATCGAGTAACTAATTCA
>NZ_JAHLZF010000005.1:0-7990 GCF_018967645.1 Allobacillus halotolerans
TGCTTCCCGCGCTCGACTTGCATGTATTAGGCACGCCGCCAGCGTTCATCCTGAGCCAGGATCAAACTCTCCAATAAGTGTTTGATTGGCTTCATAAAAAATTTCGTTTGTTTCTTTCCCAATCAAATAAGAAAGAAACCGAATTGACTTCAGGCTATTTTGTTTAGTTTTCAAGGTTCGAAATACTTTTGTTGCGTACTACTTAATATAGCACAGCTTCATTTGAATTGTCAACAAAAAAGTTGGTATCTCTTGTTTTTTTGACAACAGAATCTATTATACGGATTTAGTCGATTCATGTCAACGGCTTTTTAGAAGTTTTTTATTTGGATACGTCTCCGTCCCAATCAAGCATTCCGCCTTGCAGGTTTTTCACATTGTAACCTTGTTCTTCTAATTGTACTCCTGCTCTATTACTTCTTCCGCCAGATCGGCAAACCATTACATATTCTTTGTCTTTAGACAATTCACTAATGCGGGTTGGAATATCTCCTAGTTTAATATGTTTCGCTCCAGGAATAATTCCTTCCGCCACTTCATCATCTTCACGAACATCAATGATTTCTAAATCTGGTCGGTTCATCTCTTGCTTCAATTGTTCTTTGTTTATTAAGTCGATTTTCTTATCTTCCATCGAAAGTTCCTCCTTATGACGAAATGTATTCCTATTCTATATCCGAACCCGAGCTCATGTCAATAAAATACCACTTCCAATTTTTACTTCGTTATTCACAGCATCTATAGAAGAGAAATCTCTTCATATTAAATAATCACCCACTGTTCGACCTTTTATACAAAACAGATTAAAACAAAATAAAACCAGCCAGATCTCAAGCAGACCTGACTGGTAGTATAAAGTTTAATTCGCTACAATATTGACGAGCTTCCCTGGTACAGCGATGACTTTGCGTACCGTTTTTCCTTCAATCCATTCGTTGATTTTTTCATCAGCTAATGCGATTTTCTCTAGTTCTTCTTTCGTTGCATCTACTGGCACGGAAACTTTCGACCGAACTTTCCCCATGACTTGAAGTACAATTTCTACTGTATCTTCTGTCAACTTCCTTTCATCATACTCCGGCCATGTCGCATACGTAATCGAATCCTCATGTCCGAGCAGTGACCATAGTTCTTCACCTAGATGTGGTGCGATTGGAGAAAGCATTTTGACAAAGCCTTCAACGTAGTTTTTCGGAATGACTTCAGCTTTGTAGCCTTCATTTACAAAGACCATCAATTGTGAGATTGCTGTATTAAAATGAAGGTTTTCATAATCCTCGGTAACTTTTTTCACCGTTTCGTGATAAACCTTATCGAAGTTTTCATTCTCTTCGTCTTTCACAATTTCCTTCAAATTACCATCTTCGTCGACAAAGAGTCGCCAAACGCGATCAAGGAATCTTCTTGAACCGTCCAAACCATTCGTGCTCCAAGCAACGGATGCATCCAGTGGTCCCATGAACATTTCATAAAGACGTAGCGTATCTGCTCCGTGAGTATCAATAATATCGTCTGGGTTAACAACATTCCCTTTTGATTTACTCATTTTTTCGTTACCTTCACCTAAGATCATACCTTGGTTAAATAGCTTTTGGAAAGGTTCTTTTGTAGGGACAACGCCGATATCATATAAGAACTTATGCCAAAAACGAGCGTAAAGTAAATGCAGTACCGCGTGCTCGGCTCCACCGATATAAATATCAACTGGAAGCCATTTCTTCATTTTTTCAAAGTCTGCCAATGCATCTTCATTATGAGGATCGATATAACGAAGATAATACCAACAGCTTCCTGCCCATTGAGGCATTGTGTTCGTTTCTAGACGCCCTTTTTTACCGGTTTCTTTGTCTGTGACTTCTAACCATTCTTTAATATTGGCTAATGGTGATTCCCCTGTACCTGATGGCTTTACTTCGTCTGTTTCCGGAAGAATTAATGGAAGATCTTCATCATCAAGTGCAGACATCGTTCCGTCTTCCCAGTGTACAATTGGAATTGGCTCGCCCCAGTAACGTTGACGACTGAATAGCCAATCACGTAGTCGGTAAGTTGTTTTGCGTGTTCCGATTTTCTTATCTTCCAACCAGGCAATCATTTTCTCGATGGCTTCGTCTTTGTTCAAGCCGTTCAAGAAATCAGAGTTCACATGTGGTCCATCGCCAACATATGCTTCTTCCTCTATGTTTCCACCTTCAACGACTTCGACGATTGGCAGTTCAAATTTCGTTGCAAATTCGTAGTCCCGTTCATCATGCGCAGGAACAGCCATAATGGCCCCCGTTCCGTAAGACATCAGCACATAATCAGCAATCCAGATCGGCATTTTATCTCCACTCGCCGGATTGATCGCATAAGCACCAGTGAACACACCTGTTTTATCTTTAGCTAAGTCCGTTCGTTCAAGTTCACTTTTCGCCTGAACTTGATCTTGATATTGTTTAACGGCATCTCTTTGTTCATCCGTTGTAATTTTTTCAACAAGTGGATGTTCTGGAGAAAACACCGCGTACGTTGCACCGAAAAGGGTATCTGGACGTGTTGTAAAGGCATCAAAACTTTCATCAGTGCCTTCAATTTCAAACGTCAATTCAGCACCTTCCGATTTTCCAATCCAGTTTCGTTGCATATCTTTTAAGCTTTCAGGCCAATCCAAATCATCTAGGTCTTCTAATAGACGATCTGCGTATTCGGTAATACGTAAAATCCATTGACGCATTGGTTTACGAATGACCGGGTGACCTCCACGTTCACTTTTCCCGTCAATAACCTCTTCATTGGCGAGTACGGTACCTAGTTCTGGACACCAGTTCACTGGTACTTCATCCATATAAGCTAAGCCTTTTTCATACAATTTCTTAAAGATCCACTGTGTCCATTTATAATAGCTTGGATCTGTTGTGTTGATCTCACGGTCCCAATCATAGGAAAAACCGAGGGATTTAATTTGACGCTTAAACGTTTGAATATTTTTCTCGGTAAATTCTTTTGGGTCATTACCTGTATCAATGGCGTATTGTTCAGCAGGCAAACCAAACGCATCCCATCCCATTGGATGCAACACTTCATACCCTTGCATCCGCTTCATTCGGGAAAGAATATCGGTTGCTGTGTAGCCTTCCGGGTGACCGACATGAAGTCCTGCCCCCGATGGATAAGGGAACATATCTAACGCATAAAACTTTGGCTTATCTGAGTTCGTATCTGTTTTAAATGTTTTGTTCTCTTCCCAGAACTGTTGCCACTTTTTCTCAATATCTCGATGATTGTAAGACACAATCCTTCCTCCTTCACAACTGCTTTTCTTTTATAAAATATAAAAACTCCCGTCCAAAAAAATTAGGACGAGAGTTAACACCCGTGGTACCACCCAAATTAGTACGAATCGATCGTACTCACTTGATCCTTTAACGCAGGGGACGGCACAAACTACTGTCGAATTAATTTCATCTGTGCAACTAAAAGGGGAGTTCAAAGCAATGCAAGAGCAACTTTCACCAACCGCTGCCTCTCTGTAAGCTTGCTATCTGCCTTTACTAGTCCTTTATCATCGTTTCGTTTCTTATTTACTGTTGATTTTATGTAAGCCCCACGCTTTTGTCAAGACTTATCAATACCTTAACGTAAATCCTTCATATACCAGGCATCCATCGTAAAGTGGGATGACTGACCATACGGCTGATCGAGTTGATCAAAACCAAACCAATCATATAACCGGTTTGCCGCTTCTAGTTTTGTTGATGTTTCCAAATAGCAATAGTCATAATGCTTTTTAGCAAACTCAAGGGCGACATTCACCAATTTCACAGCTAAACCTTGACCTTGAAATTCTGGTTTTACATAGAGCTTTTGAAGCTCGCAAACTTGTTGTTCACGGTCGAACGCTGCAATCCCTACGCCACCAACAACCTCACCCGCTTCATTCACCGCAACCCAATAGCTGGCACATTCTTCTTGTTCGTAAAATTGTGCAAGCTCACCCAATTGCGGATCAAAATAGGCCGTACCGGGAATATCTAACTTAAATGATTCCAAGGAACGCTTGATAATTTCCGCCATTGCTTGATTGTCTTTTACTTCGATTTCACGAATTTCCATGATCTGATCCACCTTTATTTTCTATAGTAACCCAATAATAATGGGGATTATCATAAAGATAACCGCACTAAAGACTAGCAAATAAGTAACGGACTTAGGAAGCTTCACATTTTTACTTCCTTGGTACCATCCAGTAAATTGCAACTTATTCCGATATAAAACAAATACCAACAATAAAATTGCTATTGCTCCAAGCCACTTTAGCTCAATCGTCTGATCAATGGATGCATATATTTCATTCAATAAAAACCAACCAAGACCACCAAGCAAAAACATGATCGCTGTTATTCGGAATAATTCCAGTCCGAATCGCATATATCTTCCTCCTCGTCTCAAGTCTATTTAGAAGTTATAATAGAAGAAACATAAACATCGAAGACTTTAGATTGGAGAGAATCATTATGTTATCCATTATTCCATTTATTCATCAACTATTTACTGATACTATCCATGAAGGGGACATCGTCGTTGACGCAACGCTCGGAAACGGACACGACAGTTTAGTGCTTAGTAAACTCGTCGGAGACAATGGAAAAGTTTTCGCTTTCGATATTCAACAAGAAGCGATTGACCAAGCAAAACAACGATTCTCAGAAAACAACCGTCATAACATTTATACCTTCTTAAAAGGCCATGAATTAGCAACCGATATTCTCGATGAACATACAATTGACGAAATTGATGGAGCAATTTTCAACCTCGGCTATCTACCAGGAAGCGACCAGCAAATAACGACGACAGAAACAACGACGATTCAGGCCATTGAACGACTGCTCGATCGATTAAAATCAGGTGGCCATATTGGCATCGTCATTTATCCTGGACACCCAGAAGGTAGACAAGAAAAAGAGGCAGTCATGGATTATCTCCGTAATCTTTCATCGAAAATAGCAGACGTCGCCAAATACGAAATGGTTAACCGAAGTGAACGGGCACCTTTCGCGGTCGTCATTCAAAAAAAGTGACGACTAGCGCCGTTTCCACTTCCTGTACATTTTTCCGTTCCAATAGACTAAGCTTGCACGCCAGCCCGTTGCCTTGACCAATGATTGGACTTTGCCTCGCTCATACGGCAATTCATTTGCTTTACGGTCCGATAAATAGAGTCCAATCAGTCCATCGACAATTAAGCGATGGAACCTTTGGTCAGGGAGTCCCTTAGTCTCCACTTTAGCCCTCTCAATAAACGCATTCATACGAGAGAACAGCTGTTCATCCGCTTCATAATAAAAACAAAAATTCAAATCCCCTTCTTCTCGGTCCTCTTCTTGATCAATGAAGTAATCAAGCATGATATGTAGACCTTGAACATAAGGGAAATAGCTTGAAAAGACTTCCTCTGCGACATTTATACCGTTCAGCCCATAGGATATAATACAGAATATGCCGAGCGTTGACCCACTCGCAGCGGAAAATTCATACCACGACAAATCATCCGGCTCATATTCTTCTTCGTACCAGCTTTCCAAACGAGGTACTCGCTCCTCCTTTTTTACATGTTTATGTACTTGAAGGTCAATATATAAAGAAGCGAGCCGCTCCAATGATGGGTAAAGCTCTTCATAATTCGGAATTTGCTGGATGATCTCTTGGCATGCGTCAACCAATGCTTGTAAATAACCACCATCATCCTGTTCTTCACGCATTGCGTAAAAGTTTGTCTGTTCACCTGAAGTCCTCACCGGTTGCAACGCTTCTTGCATAGATACATGAAGTTGACGAAAATCTTGGGGATCGAGCGAGGTGCTTCGGTCACACAGATTATCCAAATAATCACTGATTGTTTGATAAGCAACAATAAAACGAATCGCGAGCTTCCAATCTTCATGAGCAAGTGTTGCGTAAATCGAACCACCTTCACAATGAAACGTTTTTGATTCAATACTGTTTAATGCTTGTGTTCGTAATTCTTCATTCGGAATAGCACGCGCTTTCTCTTTCCACTCTTCCAAACGGCGATTGACCTCTGGAAAAATATCAAAATAAGAAGATCGGATGACATCAAAAATTGATGTCGGCACTTTCGGCATGTTGATTCCTCCATTCAATGGCGCAATGTTTCTTATGATGTTTAGTGTGTCTGCTTTCGTTTTCCTTCAATAAATTGAACGATTTCTCGCATGACCTCTTCCCGTTCGGGTTCATTCAATAATTCATGGTATAACTCATCATATACATGGATGGACTTCTCATTAACCTTAATTTTATTAAACCAATTGATGCTGACATCCTTATCGACTAGGTGATCGACCCCACTTTGGAGCATCAATGTCGGGATGTTTTTATAGTTATTGACATCTTTATTGGCTTTTTCAGCCGCCTTTTGAAATTCCAAAAACCAACGGATGGAAACCTTCCTCAAGAATAATGGATCATCTTCATCCTTGGCGACGAATTCCTCATTTCGAGTTGCGACAGAAGATTTGATTCCTGTTTTAACGCGTAAGCTTGGATAGATCGGATTCACTAAACTGGCGATCGCACGCAGTACCTTATTCGGTCCAGAAGTAATCCCGACTGCAGGAGAAGATAGAATGACTCCATCAAGGGGGATGTTCATCGTTTGTACAAAACGAATGGAAATTAAACCGCCCATACTGTGTCCGAATAGAAATATAGGTAATTCATATGACTTCGCATGGTTAACCCACGTTTTTACCGTGTCGAGGTATTGTTGAAATGAACGAATATGGCCTCGTTTTGTTGGAATATTTTCGCCTTGACCAGGTAAATCACCATAAACAACATGATAATCATGTGAAATCAATTGCTCAACTACCCAATCATACCGACCAGAATGCTCGAATGCTCCGTGGACGATGACGATGACAGCCTTCGCATTTTTGGCTTCTCGAATTTTCACTGTTACCTGACCTCCTTAAACTGCATACACTCGTTGTTTTGTTATAATAATCATAGCATAGAAAAGAAAGGAAGGAATAATATGATACTCCCTTATAAAGATTTTTACCCTGAAATTGACGAGACTGCTTTTGTCGCTGAAGATGCCGTTATTTCCGGTGACGTGAAAATCGGCAAAAACGCAAGCATCTGGTATAAAACGGTGATCCGCGGAGATGTCGCACCAACAGTCATTGGAAATGATGTGAATATACAGGATCAATCGTTACTCCATCAAAGCCCGAATAATCCACTGATTATCGAAGACGGCGTAACGGTCGGACACCAAGTGATGCTGCATTCTGCAATCGTTCGCAAAAATGCACTAATTGGAATGGGTTCGACCGTTTTGGATGGTGCTGAAATCGGGGAAGGAGCATTTATTGGTGCTGGAAGTCTAGTCACACCCGGCAAAGTAATCCCTCCAAACACGATGGCGTTCGGCCGACCTGCCAAAGTGATTCGCGAGATTAATGAAGAAGATTTAAAAGAAATGGACCGCGTCAGAAAAAGTTATGTTGAAAAGGGACAGGTGTACAAGAAGATTCAGGAAGAAGGTTGATGAGCGCGCTTTCGTTTTCTCGTAGCTGGGCGCATATTTTTCTGAGTTGGGCGCATAAATCCGTTCGAGCGGCACATATTTTCTTGATCCGGGACCATATATCCAAAGTAAGGGCACATATCACGTAATGGAGGGCGCATATTTCCTACACTTGGGTGCATATCCACCTACGTCATCCAGCGGCAGATATTTCTCGTAGCTGGGCGCATATTTCTCTCGGTCGGGCTCATAAATCCGGCCGGGCGGCACATATTTCCTTGATCTGGGACCATATATCCGAAGTGAGGGCTCATATCACGTAATGGAGGGCGCATTTTCCCCTCACTTGGGTGCATATCCACCTACGTCATCCAGAGGCAGATATTTCTCGTAGCTGGGCGCATATTTCTCTCGGTCGGGCTCATAAATCCGGCCGGGCGGCACATATTTCCT
>NZ_JAHLZF010000005.1:8056-147860 GCF_018967645.1 Allobacillus halotolerans
TGATCTGGGACCATATATCCGAAGTGAGGGCTCATATCACGTAATGGAGGGCGCATTTTCCCCTCACTTGGGTGCATATCCTATTAAAACTTCCAGATTGATTGAAAGTAATCTCCCAAAATAAGCAAACCTCGTCGGAAAGGGCGAGGTTTTTCTACAAACAAAAAAGCGCCGCATTGTGCGACGCTTTTTCCTCAAACTTCTATTATTTCTCGCTAACTTGATCCTGATGTTCATTTTTCTGATCCGTTTTTTTCGAATCATCTGACATCAGTTCAGTTGTAGATTGTTTAAATTCCTTCAATGCTTGACCGGTTGCTTTTCCAATTTCAGGTAGCTTTTTAGGTCCAAAGATAATAAGCGCTAATATAATGATGAGTATTAGGCCCGGAATTCCGATCGAACTTAACAACAGTATTCACCTCCAGAGGATTAGCCTTTTCGTTTTTATTACCGGTCCTGTTTATGCTTTATGACTCTTGGTTTTAGCTTTCGCTAATTGACCGCCTTCATCCATATACTTCTCGATCCCTTCAGCAGCACGATAAGCCAAGGCTCCAATCGTTGGTGTCGGGTGGTGGCTACCAAACTGTGGGAAAGCGGATCCACCAACTACGAATAGGTTGTCTACATCCCACATTTGTAGATAGTTGTTTACCGCAGAAGTTTCTGGATCATCTCCCATGACCACACCACCAGTATAGTGTCCACCTGCATACACATGGTCGAACTCTTCTGGTAATGCGTCTTCTTCAACAATGTCGGCGCCCATCTCTTCCATGATCTCGCGACACTTTTCTACACCGAACTTACCGATATTTCTTTCGTTTTCACCGAATTTATATGTTGCTCGTAATAACGGGTCACCATATTCATCCGTATAATTCGGATCCAGGTCCAGATAATTATGCCAATAAGACATTGCAGTTGCAGTATACCAGATATGCAAACCTCTGTAAGCATAGAATAATGAATCTTCTTTGAATTTCTTACCCCAACGTGGTGTATCGCTTGGGACAATATAGTTACTTTTGATTGCGGCGTCTCCATACTGTCTTAATTCAATTGCGCCTCCACCGATGAAATCTAAGTCGGAATGGTCGAAGTTATCTGCCGCATAATCATTGACAGCAGCACCAAGTGCACCGGCACCCATATATAAATTAAACCGTTTGTTTTTGAAAAATCCTCTTGCACCATGGAAAGCTGAATTATATTGACCATTAAAATTACGACCGATGACTCCTTTTCTCGTTTCAGGGTCATACTGCTCACCGATACCGGACAACATCAATAGACGGTTATTGGTAAATGCGAAAGCAGACAATACGACTACATCTGCTGGCTGTTCGAATTCCTCACCTGTTTCTTCATCTACATACATGACACCTGTTGCTTGTTGGTTCCCACTATCATATAAAACTCGTCTAACGTAAGCGCGCGTACGGAGTTCAAAATTATCATGCTCCAAAGCAGTCGGGACAACGGTAGCGATTGGGTCTGATTTTGCTGAGAAATCACACCCATGTCTCGTACAGAAAGAACAATACATACACGCATTCAATGTTTGTCCGTCCGGATTCGTATAATTTTGTGACATATTTCCTGCAGCAATTTGAAAAGGGTGTAAACCTAAATTGCTCGTTGCATCTTTAAATAACTTTAATGGCGGTGTCTCTTTTAATGGAGGGTTTGGCCACTCATTTTTCCGCTTCGGTGCCAACGGATCTTGCTCACCGGAGATACCGGCCATTTTCTCCCACTTATCATAGTACGGTTCCATTTCTTCATAAGTAATGCCCCAATCCTGCAGATTCATATCTTCAGGAATTTTATCTTCACCATATCTTTCAATTGTTTTACTTCTCATTTCAAAATCATAAGGCCAGTAACGATACGTAGCTCCAGCCCAGTGAACACTAGCACCTCCGACATCAAATCCGAGCTGCATTTGTTCTCTTGTTCTGATCGGGAGTGCCGTCTCGCCGATTTCGTTTCTAGAGGTAACTGTATCGCTTGATAATGGTTGCATAATTTCATAGCGACTATCGTATTTCAGTTCGTCTTTTTGACCGATGTAATCGCTTCGGTCTCTATGGTCGCCTCGTTCCAATGCAACGACATTCTTTCCCGCTTTGGCCATTTCAGCACTGATGATTCCACCAGCCCAGCCAACTCCAACAACTACAACATCGACTTTATCAAGTTTTGTTGCCATCTATAAATTACCTCCTTGGTATTCCTTCAAGCTCATCGGTTCTTTAGATAAGAACTCTTCCGCATCGATTTCATTCGCCCAGCCCATCCGAGGACCAGGATATTCAATCATTTTCCAACCTTGCATATCCTTATTTCCACCATAAACCGGATCAGAATACACACCTTCAATCGTTGTCTGACGCAAGAGTTCAAAGAATATACTTGATTGTACACCCTTCAATTTGATTTCATTCGCTTCAAACTTACGAAGGATCTCATCTTGTTGTTCGCCTTCAAGTTCAGCAAATTTACTTCCGAAATCCTTTTGACTTACCTCTTGCATTTTTCTTAATCCATGTAGGAATACTTCTCCACGATTAAGTTTCGTCTGAAGACCATATTCACCTGATTTTTGAGGTTGGAAAGGTCCCTTCATATATGTTTTGGCATTGTAACCGTAATATCCAGCCAACTGTTTATCAATAAAATATGGTACACCTAGCTTAATCGCTCCTGGACCATTTTCATCTTCTGGATAAATTCGCTCACTAGCATAAGCTAATGTTTCAAAATCCTCACGACGCTTAAAGAAAGTACGAGCATTTTGCAGTTGTTCTACTTGATCGCTATTCGCTCCTTCCTCAGCCGTATCGAACTGACCGAATAGACCACCTAGTACTAAACCACCGGCTACACCACCAGCCGCATAACCTGATTTCTTAAGAAAATCCCTCCTAGAAGCATTCTCTGGCTCTTCTGTATGGCCTTTGTTTTGATCCTTGTCCACCATAATGAACCCCCTCCACAAAGATTAATTGACTAAAATTAATATTTATTTATTTTTAAACCTATATAAGGTTTAAATC
This sequence comes from Allobacillus halotolerans, assembly GCF_018967645.1. Lineage (GTDB taxonomy): Bacteria > Bacillota > Bacilli > Bacillales > Alkalibacillaceae > Allobacillus > Allobacillus halotolerans. Next base: position 11,122 of record NZ_JAHLZF010000005.1, read on the forward strand.
ACTAACTCAAAAAGAAAGCTCCTAGGTAACTATGAATCATCACCCAGGTTTCAATTCGTTTATAAACCGGTAACAATTTAATCCTCACGTGTCTTTCTACTATGTAAGAACACCATAGTGATTTAGCTGGCTCGTCAACTAATTTAAACAGCCAAACGCCCCCAATTATTAGACAAAATTGGCAAAAAAACAAGTCTTTTCGAGCCTTTATAGGGTAGCATACCCAGAAACCAAGCTCATTAAACGAAAAAAATGGTAAAAAGTAATTAAGGATATTGGCACAAAAAAAGGATTTGTTTTACTCTCAAAACAAATCCTTTTCGGTATTGTAAATTTGCTATTTTAGATCATCTTGCTCGATTAATAAATGATCAACTTATATCTTTTATATCTCTCCAACCATAAACAAGTTCGTTTAACACTTTGCCCATTATTTCGCCCATGAGTCTCTTTTATTTCGCTTTTTAAATAGTATTGTTATACATTAAAAGCTTTAAGATTTCTGCACCTATTAATATGACTGCCAATAAAAAACATTGTGTCGCATATTTGGCATTCTTTATTCTCGCAAAATGTATCCCCTTTGTTATAAAGAATAAAATTGCCGAGAATTGGATCACTTCTGCATAAATGATAGCGTTCTGTCGGTCTAAAAGCATAAAAATTAAACTGATTACACTAACGGTTATGAATATAATATCCAGTTTAGAAAATTTTCTGCCTACAGATTTATTTACTTTCATTCGGCATCTCCTTACTATAAAATTTCAATTTTCCAATCGATTGATTTATAGTTCTTTATGTTCTTGCTAATATTTCCATCGCTTTTTCCATATCCACATCGTTATAGATATGTTCTGGTGTCCAAGGAATATAAATATCAGGCTTAATGCCTGGTTCAGCATCGAGTTCACGGTAATCTATTTGATCCATTCGGGATGTACCGTACATTAATTTAAATTGATTGTCCCAAATTATCTCCGCTAAATTTGAATAGTCATTGACCCCCATCGTTGGACGACCGATGACCTTGGTCTTTGGAGATTGTATGCATAAATAAACAAATATATCTCCTGCACTACCGCAGTAGTTGTCAGTCAAGACAATAATATTTTTTGGGAAGTCAGCACCTGTTATTTTATATGTATCTTCATCGCTTTCATTGATAGAGTTAATAAATCCTTTGCCGCGATACTTTTCCCACGTTTCTTCCTTCCAACGCTTAAGACTCTCACGATCTGCTTTCTTATCGATATTCTTCAGTTCTTTATCAATCGCTTCAATCATTAAATCTGCATTCCGTTTTGTATAGTTTACCTTCATTTTATAGAAACTGAGGTCAATTTTGTTTTTTTCGTCCGGGTACAGGTATCTCTCCAAACCTTTGAAAGCGAATGTGCTACCGCCTAGATTCGTCCTAACATCAATGATTAAATTCGATGTGGATTCTAAAGATGCTTTATGCTTATCAAGCAAATAATCAATCGTCGATGGCTCAAAAAAGTCAGATAATGTCATGAGTAACGTGTCATTTCCGATGTATTCAATGGTGTGTTTCGGTTTGTATGCTTCCTTTTCATACTTCTTTAACGTTATATTCCTTTTGTCTCCTGCATGAAAAACCTCTACGTCATGATATTTTGAAATCACCTTGCGCCAATCTTCACGTTCTGCCTTAGACTCCATCAATTCACGCTGATGCTTTTCTACTAACTCCAGCACTGGAATCTGATTAAGCGACAGAATGGAATCACCCAATTCCAATCGTTTTTCGCTGGTGACCGAGGTGACATATAACCGATCTTTATAACGCCTTACCCTGAAACCATTATCGTAGTTTTTCTGAGAATCGCTTTCAACTAGACTAAAAGATAAATGCGGATCTTGAAAATCTAATAAATATTCTTGTACGATCTCCATAAAAACATTTGCGGTTAATATCCCTTGTTTCTCCATACTGCTAATCTTAGTTTTATAAACATTCGGTTGGTCCCAACCTCGCTTGTCTGTGTATCCTGCATAGTCATGATGCATAATGGATATAATTTCTTGAAATATCTGCGTGTACATATGTTCACATCCTATAACAGAATTTATGGAGTTAAGGTGTTAGAAGTTATGTGCCAATCAAACCACCTTCCATGCCCATCTGTATCACCAATAATCTGTGTCTGGGGTTTTCCATCTATAATGGAATCGACGCGAAGTTTTCTGTCGTAAATATTATTATAAATATGAAAAACGTCCCTGTTTCTCCCTATTTCATTAACCTGATCCAACAGTTCACTTTTAGCCGCTTCAGGCATTTGATTGGCCACGTGCGTATGAAAGATGCAAACTGCTGTATGAGCAGGAACTTCTTTTATTACTTTGGGAAGTAAAGCCACACCATCTCCTTCTATCAAATTAGGTGGCGTTATCCGTAATAGTTTAACTGCATTTTCAAGGTTTTTTAGTCGTTCTTTATGTTCAGGCCAAATAAGTGCTTTTAACCATAAATATTCGTCTTCATCGGTAAGATTGGTAATGTTTAAGTCTATTCCCAGTCGATCATTGACTGGTGGGATTGATGTTAATAATTCATAAGGTATTTCACCATTACGTACCATGGATGTTAAATGAACAGTGGAATTTTGATTGCCAAAGACTTGCTCGTCCCCATAAGAATAGGAATAATGATCCCATAGCAACTGCAATCCTGCACTTGTCCCGATTTCTATGAGTGAAAGTGGTCTCTTGATCTGGTTGTATATATAACAAAACACAGGATACAGATAGGCACATCGCCGTACCTCATTTGTTTGGACTAGCTTCTTTCCTAAGATGGCCTTTATTTTATCTTTATTTTTCATGCAAAAATCTTTTAAAAAAGGAAAGGGATTATCCTCTCTACTCACCTGATCGACGATGCTAGGATAGAATTCCTTCAATTCATGTTCCTCACCTTGTAGCAACAAATAATGAACAGCGCCAAAAAGTAAGTTAGGGATCGGTTGCCCTTCTCTTGCATACATGCTTAAATCCAACAATTCATTATCTGTTGCAATTTGGTTCGATAAATTTTCATAGAGATCACTCGATCCGTGACATTCTAATGTAGCAAAGTTCTTAAATCGTTCAGCGATCCTTTGGGACATAACTTCCCCTCCATATCGTTAGCTCCATTTTTTCCCAAAACACCATTCAACTTAGCTTCCATCATTCATCTTTATTGTTTTTAGTGAAGCCAATTTTATAAAAAATCTTTCCGCTTCTCAGTAAATAAAACCCGAATACAAATTGAATCACTACCATTACGAGATTCTGAACAATGAATTGTGTTTGCTCGTTCGTACCTACACTGTTAACAGAAGATGTGAAAATGATATTGGATATAATCTGAAACGCTTTTGGAAGGGAATAGATGATTAAAACTAATCCGACCATCTTCATAAAAAGATAAAATAATGAGCCAATCTTATCTTCGTCTTTCGCAGACAAATTGTTAAAGGCTAATTCCACAACGGCTTTTCCATCTTTAAGTAGGTAAAACCCAATGATCAAAAGAATTACAGGGTACACGACTTGAAAAATTAGCGAAAAACGATAAGAACTTAAATTCTGATTCGTCATCATATCCGGTTGATTATAAATAGACATAAATTGAAAAACCACCGGAGTAATATGGACTAAGCCCCAAATAATCGTAAGAACCCCGACGATTTTCAATCCAGACTCAAAAAGAGCTTTTGGTGGAACCATTTAAAGACCCCCCTTTTCACTTGGCTTTGTTAAAGTCCGTTGTTAATGATTCAATATCGGTTTCTCCACGATTTATCAGCGGCTTCGCACAGTTTATCGGCGACTCCGCTCGATTTATCGACGGCTTCGCTCGATTTATCGACGGCTTCGCTCGATTTATCGGCGGCTCCGCACAGTTTATCGACGGCTCCGCACAGTTTATCGACGGCTCCGCACAGTTTATCGACGGCTCCGCACAGTTTATCGACGGCTTCGCTCGGTTTATCAGCGAAAAGCTTTCACCCACAGGCAATTAAAAATCAACACTAATCTTTAACAGAGCCTTTGGGCGCCATAACTTTATTTATAATCATCGTACCACAAATCTAAATATTTTGAATTATATTTTACATTACTTAAATTCAAAATGTAATCGAGTGATTTAATAAAAAAACAGCTGCTATACACTATGTATAACAACTGTTTTCAAGAATCTATGATTTAGTTATTTTCAAAGAAACGCTTTAACTCATCTACTTTATCTGTACGTTCCCATGTGAAATCTTCATCTGTTCGTCCAAAGTGTCCGAAAGCTGCTGTTTTCTTATAAATCGGCCGCTTCAGATCAAGCATTTTCGTTATACCTGCAGGGCGCAAATCAAATACTTCTGGAATAACTTCAGCCATCCGTTCTTCAGAGACAGCGCCTGTTCCAAATGTATCAACATTAATGGAAACGGGCTGTGCTACGCCAATTGCATAAGCCAATTGCACTTCACACGTTTCAGCAAGTCCCGCAGCGACGATGTTTTTCGCGACATAGCGCGCAGCATAAGCGGCTGAACGGTCAACTTTCGTCGGATCCTTACCACTGAATGCTCCTCCGCCATGACGAGCATAACCACCGTATGTATCTACGATGATTTTTCTTCCTGTCAACCCGGCATCCCCCTGAGGTCCGCCGATGACAAAGCGTCCTGTTGGATTAATGAAGATTTTTGTTTCATCATCCATTAACTCTACCGGAACGATTGGTCGTATGACGAATTCCATAATATCATTCTTGATCTGTTCCAATGTAATTTCTGGGTGATGTTGTGTAGACAAGACAATCGTATCAATACGTCCTGGTGTACCATCTTCTTTATACTCAACCGTTACTTGCGTTTTCCCGTCTGGTCGTAAATACGGAATCACTTCCGTACGTCGAACATCGGATAAACGCTTCGACAGCTTATGAGATAGTGAGATCGGTAGAGGCATTAATTCTTCCGTTTCATTCGTTGCAAAACCGAACATCAACCCTTGGTCACCTGCACCAATTGCCTCAATGTCTTCATCCGTCATTTGTCCTTCTCTTTTTTCATAAGCGACATCGACTCCAGCAGCAATATCTTCGGATTGCTCATCAATGGAAGTCAATACAGCACATGTCGCATAATCGAATCCGTATTTCGCCCGTGTATATCCGATTTCTTTCACCGTATCACGAACGATTGTTGAGATATCAACATATGAAGTCGTTGAAATCTCACCGGATACTAAGACAAGCCCTGTTGAAACCATTGTTTCACACGCCACTCGTGCATCTGGATCTTCTTTTAAAATTTCATCCAAGATGGCATCTGAGATCTGGTCACTGATTTTATCCGGATGGCCTTCTGTAACCGATTCAGATGTGAATAATCTTCGTTTCCTTTCCATATCTATTTCCTCCCAAGATTTATTACGGCACTCTCTCCTGGTCAGACGACAGCATCACTCTTCATACAGCTAGTAATCGAGTGATGTCAGAGACGTAGTTTTAATATCGATTGAAAACGAACGTCTTCAATCCAACAAAAAAACCTCTCCCCTTTATCCATGACAAAAGGGAAAGGTGATTATCCGCCTTCCGCTCTTATCGTCCAAGGGACACCTTGCATCAGGTTAGCACCTGTCACAGCTTGTGATGGTTGCCGAGCTTCATCGGGCCTGTTCCCTCCGCTTTCTCTGGATAAGAGTTATTCCGTTTCTGCATTATCATATCGCTAAATAAGGGAACTTGTCAATTTATATTGTCAATGATTAACTAATTCGACTTTACTGAAAACGTGAACGTCCATCTACTGGTGCAGCGCTTGAATCTGCTTAATCGCACGAGCCATTGATTGGTCCGGAATTTCTGAAACATGTACCCACCTGACATCGTGATCTTCATCATTTTGACCGATTTCTGTCTCATCTGTCACGAAAAGATAACGGAAATCATAATGAAAATGACCTGGTTCGCCTTTTTGTTTATTCGTAGGGATGTAATGAATATTGACATCAAAAGGATACAGCTGTTCTTTATGTACTGAATGAAGACGCACATCGATGCCTGTTTCTTCCTTCACTTCACGAATGGCTGCTTCCTCTGGTGTTTCTCCTGGATCCACATGGCCACCTGGTTGTAACCATCTTTCCAACGATTTGTGCAACAGCATCAAAATATGATCCGGCTTATTCGGATGAAGCACAAATCCGCTACCGGTAATATGTCCCGGTGACACGCTTCGGTCGAATAATTCTTCGCGGTCTTTAGTGAAGGAAATAAGCGGTATGAGGTTCTCTGCCTCTTCAGGAAATTGGAGCATATACGTTTGGAACTGTCTCAACGTTTCTTCTTTATTTGTTTTCGTTTCCATTGAAATAACCTACCTTTCAACAAAATCAGCTTGTGAACTTCTTAATAAAAGCATAACATGTTTACGTAAAATACGATATTTCATGAATAAACGACAGATTTAGAGTATGAAAGATAAAACAATCCATCAAATTTTAATAAAAGGTTGGTAAAGTACCTCTGAATGTTGTTATAATTTAGTCACAATTATTTTCACCATTAGTATGGATTAATATATCTAATGTGTTATACTAATAACCAGATTGAAACAGCACACTTTAACTTAAACGTAAAGGATGATGAATGAATGAGCACAAATACACTTGATTCGCTCGTCTCTCGCTTAACCGATTTAGACGTGAATCATCAAAATCTTTCAGTTGCTGAACTTGTTGAAAAAGTATTGAGCCGTGAGGAAGGCGTCCTGTCTTCTACCGGAGCCATTCGCGCAACAACTGGAACATATACAGGAAGATCACCGAAAGATAAATTTATCGTAAAAGATGAAGAATCCCAAGATCATGTTGAATGGGGAAGTGTCAACCAACCAATCAGCGAAGAAAAGTTCGAAAATCTATTTCATAAAGTTATCGATTACTTGGAAACTCAGAATGAATTATTTACTTTCAAAGGCTTCGCCGGTGCGGATGAAAAATACCGCCTGCCGATCCAAGTCATTACACAATTTGCTTGGCATAACCTATTTGCCAATCGTCTATTTATCCGTCCTTCAAAAGAAGAGCTAGAAAATCATCAGGCTGGATTTACAGTCGTTTCTGCTCCACATTTCAAAGCTGACCCTGAAGTAGACGGTACAAATTCTGAAACATTTATTATTGTTTCATTTAAGCACCGAATCGTTTTAATTGGCGGAACAGAATATGCTGGAGAAATTAAAAAATCCATTTTCTCTGTCATGAACTATATGCTACCGACTAAAAATGAAGTGCTTCCAATGCACTGTTCAGCGAACGTCGGCGCAGAAGGTGATGTTGCTTTATTTTTCGGACTTTCCGGAACAGGGAAAACAACTTTATCCGCCGACCCGAGCAGAAGCTTAATCGGTGATGACGAACACGCATGGAGCCAAAACGGTGTATTCAATATCGAAGGCGGATGCTATGCAAAAACCGTGAATCTATCTGCTGAAAAAGAACCACAAATCTTTAATGCCATTCGTTTTGGTTCTGTTTTGGAAAACGTTATTTTGGACGAAAACCGTGAAGCAGACTATGATGACACGAGCTTAACAGAAAACACGCGTGCCGCTTACTCAATTGATAATATTGATAATATCGTCCGTCCAAGTCGTGCCGGACATCCGAATACAATTATCTTTTTGACTGCTGATGCTTCAGGCGTATTGCCTCCAATCAGTAAGCTATCAAAAGAACAAGCAATGTACCATTTCTTAAGTGGTTATACGAGTAAACTAGCTGGAACTGAGCGTGGTGTCACAGAGCCACAAGCGACATTCTCTGCTTGCTTCGGTTCACCATTCTTGCCATTACCAGCTGCAGAATACGCAAAAATGCTCGGTGAAAAAATTGATGAGCACAACTCAGAAGTATTCCTAGTGAACACAGGCTGGACAGGTGGCCCATATGGCGAAGGCTCACGTATGAAACTTGGTTATACACGTGCCATGGTTCAAGCAGCTTTGGAAGGCGATCTGAAAAATGTTGAAACCGTACAAGACGATTTCTTTGGTCTTCACATTCCGACCGAGTGCCCTGGTGTACCAACAGAAGTTCTTCACCCAAAGAAAACATGGGCTGACAAAGATCGTTACGACCAGCAAGCACAAGACTTAGCGAAGAAATTCCATGAAAACTTCAAACAGTTCGATCATGTAACAAAAGATATCGCTGAAGCAGGACCAACGTTTAGAGGATAATTGAATAAAAAGTGGTAAGGACCGGGTGATCCCGGTCCTTTTTTTGTTGGTCATTGTAAGCTGCGGATAATATATGCGCCCATTCTGAAATAATATGGTTCCATCTCACACGGTTATGCGCCCGGGAGCAAAGGATATGCGACCCGCATACGAATTTATGGACCCAAAGTTGCGACTTATGTGCCCAATCTCGAAATAAATGAGCCCAACCGTAATTAGCGCGTGCTATTCACCCACCAAGATTAACTCAACCAAATATATGTGCCCATCTTGAAAAAATATGCGTCCATTCCATACGGATATGCGCCCACGAACATAGGATATGCGACCCGCATACAAATTTATGGACCCAAAGTTGAAATTTATGTGCCCGGTCTCAAAATATATGGGCCTAACATGTCGGATGTAGCTTTACTAATCCTGTGTTGTGAAATATACGCAAGGAAAATAATTGTATATAGATTAATTTTTGGTACACTTTTTAATAGGGGGAGGAAAGTACATGAGAAAGATGGTTTATTTATTAGTAGGGGTATTGATTTTACTTGTTGGTTGCCAGGAAGAAGCACAAGATCACGATGAGGACGTAAATGAACAAGAAGAAAAAAAGACAAAAAGTATTGATGAAACGGAGATAAATGAAGAGGATATAATAAGTGTAGAAGATTTTGATTTACCTGATCGGACAAAAGGCTTTTTTTGGACAGGAACAGATGGCAAAAATCAATTTCACTTTTTAGGAACTATGCATATAGGCACAGAGGATATGTATCCATTTGAAGAAGATATCGAATCAGCACTTGAAAACTCAGACTTTCTTCTAGTTGAAAAGCATTTCTCTGAGGATGAACAAGATCTAACCCAAGAATATTTCTATTACCCAAATGGAGAAACATTAGAAGATCATATGCCAGAAGAATTAGTTGATTCAATTAGGGATTATTCAACAAAGATTAAAGCGAGATTTGGACAATTGAATAGCATGAAGCCATACGCGCTCTCTAAAAGAATTATAAACTATGAAATAGGAAAAAAAGGTCTTACTAGCGACTATAGCGTGGAAGAATATTTGACAAAAACAAAACCAAAAAACACGGAAATTATCGGCCTTGAAGGTCGGGAACGTTACGAATTGATTCATAATCAGCCAGATGATTACTATGCTTACATGCTCGAACAGACTATTGATAATATGGATAAGCAAATCAATGAAGGGATAAAGAGCTTTGCTGGTTACCGACTTGGTGATGAATCAATGTTAACCGATATTAAACGTACTGTAGATTCCAACTCTGAAAATCAGAAATACGAACAGATGTATATCGATAATATGATGGTCAAAAGAGATCAAATGATGGCCGATCGAATCGCCGAGATCTCAAATGAATATTCCGGCAAAAATTTCTTTGTTGCAGTAGGAACCGCTCACTTTTTTAATGAAGGAAATGTGCTCGAGTTATTGAAGGACAAAGGATTTGAGATAGAGAGAAACTAAATAACTTTTTCACCTGTAGAACTAGCCGCTTGTATTTTAGATGAAACAGGTTGTGAATGGAAATTAAGTACATGATTAATGTATTCCAACCTGAAGGGTTTTAGATCTTTAAGCGAACTTTTTGTATCTAATTTTGACAAAAGTGAAAAATACTTTGTGACAATACACTTTGATAGTAAATCAGTAGCCTTAATTTATATTTCATGAAATGTTTCAATAGTATTCTGTTTTATACTATAACCCTGTTATAAGCAAGTTTATTTTGCAAATAATTCCTACTTTCGGTATTCGGATATTCTTCGATGGAACAGATTTACTATTTCTTCAACTGGATGTCCCTCTTCAATAATGCTTTCTAAGATTTCTTCAGCAATTAAGTAGGGGTCTTGCATTTGAATATTCTTATTAAAAGAATTAATAATGGCTCGGTTGGTCTCCCTAAGATTTTCTTTCTTTATTTGACATTGGCACTATAGCCAATGGTAGGTTGAGACGTTTTCTTTTCGGTTCCCGATTCACAATATCACCTCGGTTATCACTGTTTAATATAAGTTATGTGATATGTAGAAAAAATATAAAAGAAAGTGTCCATTATCGGACACTTTCTTTTTGTTTGGCTCTACGATTAGCCATTATTCTTCTGTTTTCTTCCCTTAAACGCTTTTGTCTGTTGTTCAAGCCAACACGAGCGAGTGGTATACCTGCACGTTTTTTGGTTTGCTTACTTTGTTGTTCAGTGCTTTTTACAACCGTATTTACAGACTCTTTACTCCGTGCCATCTAAAACACCGCCTTCGTTATTTTCTGGTTCTTCCACGACCAAAACATAGGCTACTAAGAGTATGTTTATAATATTTCCATCAATTCTTTCTACCTCTGAATTACTAATGATTGATTTTACTTCCGCGACATATTTTTCATTTAACACAGTGATGGGAATACACATTTTTGTGTCATTTACCGAAAAATACGTCTCATAATTCCTTAGTGAACGTTTCACTCTTGCTTTTGATTGGTTAATGCGTTTTAAGTAGTTTTCTTGGTCCTTTTCTGCTTCATACGAAAAAATTTGTACATTCAATCCTTCTTCATTTCCGTATTCATCTAAAAAGCGTTCCAATTCACTAAAGTATTGTTCTCTACTTATAGTATACCGCGTAAATTCGAAAGTGTTCAAGAGATTCTTCATGCTTTCAATTTTACGACTAGTAGAATCCAAATATTTTTCTGCCTGTTCAATTTGTTCGAAGCTCCTCAGTTCATTAACCAAAGAAGTACGGAGAATATCTCAGAAATCGAGCCACAATAATTAACCGACCAAAATATATGCGCCCATTCTGAAAAAATATGCGTCCATCTCACACGGATATACGCCCAGGAGCAAAGGATATGCGACCCGCATACGAATTTATGGACCCAAAGTTGAAACTTATATGCCCAAACTCAAAATATATGAGCCCAACCGAGATTAGCACGAGCTATTCACCACCAAAAAAACACAAGCGCCACTAAGCGCTTGTGTTCCTTCTTACATTAAATCTCTTTTTTCAATTTCTTTTAAAGATAATGGCAAAATTTCATCTCGCATCATAAAGCTAAACTGCTTGTTCTTTTTTACATTATCCGGTAGTCGGTCCAATAGTACAGGTCCATCTGTCTCAAAATAATGGACTTGTTCTGTCATTTCATCGACATGGGCGAAGTACACATTTTTAATAATGTAGTCGCTTTTTCCGTCGACGTAGTATTGGCCGATGAACTCTAAGTGGTTCACAACTCCACCGGTTTCTTCAAATACTTCGCGGATCGCAGCTTCGGGTGCATTCTCCCCTGGCTCGACTTTGCCTCCGGGAAATTCCATTCCTCGGTCACCATGTTTCGTCAAAAGCCATTGGTCACCATACCGGGTAATCACCCAGACATGCTGCGGATTTTCCGAGAAAGCTTGTTCACGAATGGCGAATTTAACTTCATTGTTGTAATAATCTCTAAAAGTATTCAATTGCATACGTTCCTTTACAGCAAATTAACCTTGATAGTTAACGCTCATTATACGTGGTTTCTGATCTTCATTCAAATCAATCTCGATTTCAATCGTATAGTTTCCATGAAGTTCATTCCCAGTTTCTTGTGTGACAACATACGTTCCTGCTTCTGTTTGTTGCACGTTATAATCTTCTCCCGCTTCAAACCACGGCGGTGTAGAAGTTGGGATGACTTTCAACTCGCCGTCCCTGATTTCGTAATATACATCTACGAATTCATCAACGACTTCTTCTGAAGCAAAGCCATAGAAGCTTTCTTTAAATTCGTCCATTGTTTCATATGCTTTCACGTTGTAGTACTGATCTGTATCTTGAACCAAATGATCCATGAATTGATCCGTCACACTGACGATTTGTTCATGAGTCAATGGTTGTTCTGTATGTTCTTCTTTCTCTTCTTGCGTTTCCCCCATCACAACCATCTCATTTTTTTGTTGAAGTTGTGATTGGTGGTTTTGTTGTTCATCATAGCTTACTTCCAAATTTCCTTCAGCATTCGCAGCGAAAGAGATTGGCAAAGCAAGAATGACAATCAACGAAAGTAAGATGTTTTTGAAATTCATTCGATGTCTCATTGTCTAAACCACCTTCCGTATTGTCTACTACATTTATACCTTTTTTTAGAAAATGCTAAACCTCAAAATGAAAAGAATACGGAAGATTTTAGGAATGATTTTAAAAATCATCTGAGTCCATCAGTGATTCGAAAAACGGGAATTGGCTAATATGCTCTTTCGCCTCCTCATCGCCTAGTTGATAGATCATTTTATATGCCCGAAGCAGTTCATGATCAACAGCATCGTTATCCTCGTCGTTGTGATACTCCTTGAACGGCACATGCGCTCGCCAGTACGTTCCATAGTCCGCATGATCTTTGTCTTCAAAACACTTGCGCAACGCTTTGACCTCTTCTGGATTTGCATAGACCGTAAACTGCGCATTATTACCTGCCTTCAACTCTGAAATTTCTCCCGTTTCTACATTGACATAAAATCTCCGCTTGTCCATTTGCATCATCCTCCTACCTCTAGTGTGAACAGGATGATGAAAATGTATTTATAGAATTTTTTACTTATAAAATGTATATATGCATGGACATTCATGGATATGACTACTTTTTTAAAAATTTTATTTGACTTTTTATTTATTTTATATAATATATATTATATAAATTAAATTAATTGTACGAATTAATAAAAGGTGGTGTATTTTATTGGCAAATGACCAGGAGAAGTTACAGGAATCCCAGGATCTAATGGTGAGCGCCATTGCCCAGTCTATGGTTGTCTATGGCGTCACACCATCAGTCGGTCGTATCTACGGAGTGTTATATTTTTCCGACGAACCACTTACTTTGGACCAGATCACAGAGCAAGTGGCGATGAGTAAAGCGAGCGTCAGTAATGGGATCCGTGAATTAATTGATACTGAAATGGTCACGAAAGTTTGGAAAAAAGGCGAACGAAAAGATCACTTCATTGCTGAAAAAGACTTTATGAAAAACTTTTTGAACTACTTTGTAAAGATGATTCGCTTAGAACGAAGTATCATTACAAAAGCCGTTGAACAAGCTGAACTGGCCATAAAAGAAGTTGCGACAGAATCCAAAGAGGAATCCATTAAACAGGATGCCAACAGAGACCTTGAATTAATTGCCGATACAAAGGATTACTTGGACTGGATGATGCGTTTAGCGAACCACTTTGAGTCCAGAGAAATATTTGAACGAATACCAAAAAAGAAATAAAGGAGATTTTTATATGCAAAACAACAAGACAGCACTTGTGCTCATTGACTTACAAAAAGAATCTGATTTTGGACTAATTAATATGGATAGCGTCGTTACACATACACAAAAAATCGTTGAGGTAGCACGCGAGAAACAAATGCCGATTATTTATACACGTCACATCAATCGTCAGGATGGTATTGGACTTTCATCAGGCGAGCCATTAAATGAAGATGGAACTCCTTATTTTTATGATTCAGGAACTGAAAATATCGAAATCTGGGACGAAATTGCTCCTCAAAAAGAAGATATCGTCATAGATAAATATCGTTGGAGTGCTTTTTTTGAAACTGAATTGGATTTATTGCTGAAAAGCATGGGCGTAACCGACCTAATCGTCGGAGGTGTCGTCACTGATGGTTGTGTTATGACATCTGTCTATGACGCCTATTTCAGAGATTATAATGTTCATCTTATTGAAGAGATGTGTACAGCTTCCAATGAAGGGTCCCATCAAGCCGCTATATTAAATATGGCAAATTGGGTCTATAACCTAAAAATCTACAACACAGATAATATGTTAAAAAAGATACAAGGTGAAAAGCACCACTATTGGGCATCGGATAAAGTCGATTCCAAGCAATTTACCGCAGAAACATTGAAAGAACAGATAGAGAATATTCAACAGATAGCGAAGGGAGAATTTTAATTATGAAAAGAGTCATCATAATGATGGCCATGGCAGCTGTATTGATTCTTGCTGCTTGTGGTTCTGACAATGGGGAATCTGAGGAAGGTACAAACACAGAAGAAGAAAAAGGTGAAATTGTATTCGGTCAAACTTCTTGGACAAGTACTGAAGCACCGACACAAATTGCGAAACAAATTCTTGAAGAAGCTGGATACGATGTTAAAGTAACACTTCTTGATCAACCGGTTATTTGGGAAGGCATGGTTTCTGAAGAAGTAGATTTCTTTATGGACGCATGGCTTCCATACACAGAAGAAGCTCTGTGGAATGATTATAAAGATGAGCTACAAAAAGTTGCGACAAGCTACGAAAACGTGCCACTCGGCTGGGTCGTTCCTGAATATGTAGAAGAAGAATCAATTGCAGACCTTGAAGGTAAAGGAGAAAAATTTGACGGAGAAGTCGTCACGATCGGTGAAGGTGCCGGTATCGTTGAACTATCCAAAAAAGTTTTTGCCGATCCTGAATACAACTTAGACGGTTTTGAATTGACACCATCCAGTGAAGCTGCCATGCTACAAGTCATGGAGAATAAACTAGCCGAAGAAGAGCCATTCATCATTACCGGCTGGAGACCGCATTCTATGTTCTCCCGTAATGACTTGAAGTTTTTAGAAGATACACAGGAACACTTTAAATACGACAATGTCTATGTCCTTTCTTACAAAGGTATCGAAGAAAAATATCCAGAGGCTTACGACATCCTTTCTCAATGGAGCATCGAAGTTGACGACCTAGAAGATATGATGGCTGAGTATGAAAAAAATGACGTACCATTTGAAGAATCCGCAGCCAATTGGATTGAAGAAAATAGAGACACTGTTGATGAGTGGTTAGGTAAATAAACATGCATGAACCCTGGAACTGATTTAGTTTCCAGGGTTCATTATTATTTCTATCGTATGTTAAATCAATTTCTTTCAATTCATCCCACCGGTTCTTTTTCAACTCGAGCTTTCCCGAGTTTTTCTTCCAGGTATTCATTCATAAACATTCCATTAGGATCAAGCTTTTCACGAATGGTGAGAAAGTCCGAAAGCTTTGGATAAAGATTTTGTAAATCCTTTTGATTCAAATTGTGCATTTTCGCCCAATGTGGTCTTCCTTCGTATTTTCGCATAATGGCTTCCATATCACGGAAGTAGGATTCATATGGCATTCCTTTAAACATATGAAAAGCAATATATGCGGATTCTCTTTCGTAAGACGGACTAAGCCAAATGTCATCGGCATTCACGACTCTACACTCAATCGGAAAATGAACTTCATGATTTTTCTCTTCGATGCATGAACGGACTTCATCTAGCGCAAGTTTTAAATAGTGAAGCGGGATGCAGTATTCAATTTCAGTAAATTTCACAAGCCGTGGTGTCGCAAATAATTGATGGCTATTTGCTGTAATGTTCGTTTCACTGATACCTTTTGCTAAAAACTTACTGATCATTCGGCTTCGTTTTGGAAACCATTTGCACCCTGTCGACAGAACATATAATAAATAATTCTCCATCACAAGGTCTTTGCAATGATGAAAAAATAATCGTTGGGGTTTGTTTTTTGAAACATTCATCCGTTTCACTTGTACAAGGTCGGAATAAGGAAAGATATAAAATTCAAAATGACGATTGTTCTTAATATAGTCATCAAGCTTCTCTACAAAAAGCGGGTAATTAATTTTCTCACATCGATATTCATAGACAGGGCATTCAACAACCTTCAGTTTTACTTTCACAATAATTCCAAATGTGCCCAAAGATATAAGAGATGCTTTAAAATAATCCGCATTCTCTTCTTCTGAAACCGTTAAAAGTTCACCCTTTGCTGTCACAAACGTTAACGCTTCAACTTGTGTCGGTATATTCCCGAACGACAGGCCTGTTCCATGGGTTCCTGTTGAAATTGCTCCTGCAATCGATTGAACATTAATGTCGCCTAAGTTTTCTTGAGCATAGCCTAATCGGTCCAGTTCTTTACCTAATTGATATAAACGAGTTCCACCAAATACCGTTACCGTGTCATTTGCTTCATCCACCTGCTCAATCCCCGTCAATTGATCGAGCGACACGAGCCATTGCTCTGTTCCGACCAAGTTCGTAAATGAATGGCCAGCACCAATCACACGAATTTTCTTTCCTTGGTTGGCCGCTTCTTTCACAATGGTAACGACTTCATCTACCGAGGACGGATAAAACGTCGACTCCGGCTGGCCCTCATGCGTTTCTGCCCAGTTTTTCCACTTCTTCCCCTGCGCTCTTTTAATTAAAGAAAACATTGGCCATCCCCCCGGTACGTAGAATAACGATCAACAATCCGTTTATCCTCTACACAAATTATCTCTTGAAAGCGCTCACAAATTTCACCAGCTTTTGCAGCCCTAAAAATAATCGGATCGCCAATATTTAGGGAAACATCTTCATAATGAATTGGCGTCTGTACTTCGCCCGCACCCTCAAATGGCAGCAACTTTCCCCCTGGTGGATAAATCGGTTGCGGCATTTTATCTTTACCATGTGGACCTGATGCAATAAAGCCACCACTCGTACATGTATATATATTTGGTGCCGGTTTTCTGACGACTGGTAATGCATAAAATAGCGCTGGTTTATATTGAAAATCTTGGTAATAATCAAATAATAACGGCGCATAAAATCCAGATCCAGCTGCAATTTCTGTGACACTGTCATCCAGTGCTGTTGAATCGATACTTCCCGTGCCACCACCATTTACGATCGACAGGTCAAATCCTTCCTCGGCTAGCGCTTGAACAACCTGCTTTCTCCGCGTATGAATTTCATTGATTGAACGTTCTTTTAAAAACGAAACGACTTGATTTTTGATACGGTTGGCAGGCATCCGGTCAGTGACACCCGCAATCTGCGCTTCATATCCCATTACACCATGAAGTTTCAAACCTGAATATGTTTTGATCTTTCGTGCTAAACGGACCGCTTCACGTACGGAGTTGATCGGCGAACGTCTCACACCAAAATGAAGACTACCAAATGTCGTACTCATATCGATATCCATACATAAGTAAAAAAATCCTTCAGCTTTTTCACTAATGCGGTGTAAATATTCTACCTGTTCTTCAGCATCCACCATACACGTAATTTGATGACCACTAGCATTCAATTTTGCAATCTTCGTCAGTGCCTGTTCATTCCAACACGGATAGCCGATCATGATGTCATCAAATCCCGCTTCAGTAAGATAAACAGCTTCATCAGGGCTATAGCATAATAACCCTTGAAACACAGAACTCGAATCTAAAATCCGCTGTAAAACCGGGATCGACCGAATCGATTTTGTAGCGATCCGGATCGTTTTCCCCTGAGCTTTACTAGCGATCATTTCACAGTTTTCATCAAATGCATTTACATTCAGGAAAAGAGCCGGAAGCGATAAACCCTCTGGCAATACGTTTGAATCCAATACCATCACCTCTTCTTTCATCATAAAACAAAGTGACTGTTTATTGAAGTATTATTTTAAATATTCTGCAAATAAAAATCGAGTTAACCATACCTTTTACTCAACAATCGTGTCTGCTCAGATAAAAGCTTATATTCAATTGACAGCAACTTTAAAGCATGATAATTTATCTTTAATTAAATAATACTGAACAGGAATCATCATTAAAACTATGTTAGAGGGCAAATGATCTGCTACTTAGCGGGGCCTCCCATTGTGGGTGGCCCTGTTTTTTTGGGAGGAACTTTATGGATAAAAGAGTATATATTTTAACGACCATTACCTTTATTGTAGGATTGGTCGAATTGATTATTGGAGGGATTCTTCCTTTAATTGCAAATGATTTAGACATCACTTTAGGACGCGCTGGCCTCTTGATCACTGTATTTTCATTAAGCTTTGCCATTTCGGGTCCTATACTTCTTTCATTAACTGCTAAAATAAAACGCAAAAAATTAATTATTATCGTTTTAGTACTTTTTTTACTTTCTAACGTTCTTGCCGTTGTAAGTACAAGTTTTACACCACTTCTAATATCAAGAATTCTATCAGCAATGTTCGCAGCACTTCTTATTTCATTGTGCTTGTCGATTGCTTCTCAAATCACGTCTACGACTCACCGCTCCAGAGCGATCGGTATCGTATTGACGGGAGTGAGCGCTTCATTAGTCTTTGGCGTTCCTTTTGGTTTATTTCTAGGGAATGAATGGGGCTGGAGAGCACCATTTTTAATGATTGTCTTCATCCTGATGATTTTAATTGTACTGATGTGGTTGTTCATGAGCGAAATTGAAGGAAAAGAGGCTTTGCCGCTAAAGGCTCAAATTAATGCCCTTTCAAATCCAAAAATAATAATGACACAATCCATCTCCATTCTATTTTATGTGGGACACTTATCGCTTTACGCGTATTTAACCCCTTTCTTACAAACAACAATGAATCTTACTGGAGACTCTTTAACTATTATGTATTTAATACTTGGTGTCGCTGCAATTTTTGGTAGTTGGTCTGGTGGTTATGCATCTGACCGTTTTGGAACTAAAAAAACAATCATCGTTGTCTTATCGCTTTTTGCAACGATGCTATTCATGATTTTTGTTCTTCTTTCTAAACCTGTGATGTTAGTTATTGCATTAATGTTATGGAGTTTCTTAAGCTGGGCACTTACACCGGCAATACAAAGCCAATTAGTTTCTATTGCACCAGAGACATCTGACATCCAACAAAGTATCAATAATTCGAATATACACATAGGTATGGCAATCGGTTCATTTATTGGTGGAATAAATATTGATCTATATAAAGTTGAATTTAATTCAATCATTGGAGGGGTTATTGCTGTATTTGCTTTAATCCTTGCCATTGTCGCTTTGAACTATCAAAGATATGAGGCGAATCAAAGTGACGGCTTATTGAAGTATTAATTTAAATTATTAAGCAAACAAAAAAGGCTGGGTTAACTCTAACCCATTCAGTTATGGGGGAGAAAAGTGCTATTCACAATATGAATAACACATCTAGTTGCACTCTCTTTAACAATGTTTCAACAGTACAATTAGCAAGCAAAAAAGGCTGAGTAAACTCAGCCTTTTTAGCGTTTTATATTATCTCTTTCTTCAACAATCACGCCTGTTTGTTTAAAATTTATGAATCGCCGAAAATGTAACTCCATCCTGCTAATCTATGCTACAATAAAAACAATAGACTGGCTTCGCATGAGGGGGTTGGTAGCACTGTCGATCTGCCGTTAGTCTTCGTTGGGAGACTTCCCAGGGAGGGAGGTGCTTGCCAATGGACATTGTTAGTGCGCTAACGCTCATGATTTCCTTCGGGATGTTAGTAGCGTTTATCGTTTCTGATAATAACCATAAAAAATAATCCCTCATGCGCTTTTGCAGGTACGTGAGGGATTATTTTCCTTAGCTGCCGACCCCTCTTGTTGGGGTTCAGTCTATTACGACCGTTCCATGTTACAGCATGGGCGGTCTTTATTATTGTATGCACTTATCATCTTCCTATGTTAATTATACCACGAAATTAAAGTTTGTACATATTTTTACCTTTGTTATTTCAACGTTCATTTATCCATTTACTTAACAAGAAAGCTTCTTATTAAATGAAAGCGCCCGCTACTTAAATAGTGTAATCTTTTCTATCTCTTTATCAATACGTACTGCTTATCTTCTAAAAAGAATGTTTCGCAAAGATGGTTTATGTCTTTTAACTTTAAATGTTTTCCAAATTGAAATGTGCTAAGGTTAATAGCTACATTTTTACTGTCATCTTTTTCTTTACCTTCATGTCCATCCCAACAAGAATATATTTCCATAAAATTCCCTTCTAATAAGTTTTCGTCAATATAATTAAAAAGTGTCTTGATAGATTTATGGTGACTTGCTGTATTGTTAGTGTGTAAGTATCCTTCTACTTCATATACAAAAGAAGTAGTAAATTTTTCTCTTACTGGTTCGTACCCAGAAACTAAATTAAGAACATCAATTCCACTTGCATCTTCTTCTGTTTCATACACCTTAACGAGCTTAGACCCGTTATTCTTCTTCAAACGTTTTTCTAAACTTAGTCCTTTTAACTTCAATTCCGATAGAGGTTTATATGTTGGGTTCCTACCAAATGTACCAGTAGGAAGTTCTATATTAGCCCCTATGAAGTGATTTAAAGTCATCTATAAACCCCCTTTTCATAACCTTATTTTACCATAAAATAGGCAATCCCTTGTTAAACAAAATGGCTCCGTTTGTTGAACATGTTATAGAAGTCATACTTTATCTCCCGATAAATTGTACACCGTTATTTAATTTTTTCATGACCATGCAGGCTTTCGACCATATCCAAAAGGCGTACCCGAACAACCATTTGTGGACCTATATGAATGCAGTGTTACTTGTATAAGCCCCCATACCTTAAAAAATCAGGGTGCTAAATCCATTACGATTTGCACCCCTAATTAATAAGCTAATTTATGTTCCGTGGATGGTTTTCTTAATAATCAACGTCTGAACGATTACAAATAAACCACTCACCGCCCAATATAACGGTAAGGCTGCTGGTACATTTAACGAGATGATCCCGATCATAATCGAAGAGATTATCGCCATAAACGCCATTTGTTTTCGTTGGGGCTGCTCCAAGCCAATCAAACTGACTTTTGCTTGCAGATAGTAAATAAGAACAGCCACTAAAACGAATAAAATATCTGTTTCTCCGAGACTAAACCATAGAAATGATTGTTCGGCAATTTCAGGTGTGCGCCTAATCGCATAATAAAAACCAATTAGAATCGGCATTTGAAGGATCATAGGCAGACAACCTGTTACCATTTTCACCGGATTAAAATCATGTTTTTGATAAAGAGCACTTAGTTCTTTTTGCATACTCAGCCGATCTTCTGGGCTGTTCTTTCCTTTGTACTTCTCTTGTATCGCAGTCATTTCCGGTTTGATCAATGCCATTTTCCCTTGGGATTCCTTACTATTCTTCGATTGTTTAATGAAGAATGGCAATAGCGCGAAACGAATGCCTATCGTAATAACAATAATAGCCACCGCGTAATTTCCTTGTAAAAAAAGAGCAACTTTTTTAATCAAAAGTGACAGCGGATATACAAAGTAATGTGAAAAGAACCCTGTAGATGCACTGTCAACAGGTGTGAAGTTATTGCTACACCCGCTCAGTATAAGCAAAAATGACAATAGAAAAATTAAAAAAGAATACTTTCTGAAGAAAGTGAGTAAGCTGTTTTGTTCCATTCTTGTCCTCCTCTTATTTTAAAAATCTGTTTAAAATAAGAGGAATTGTCATCGGCTTTATCGTCTTTTTCATCTATTCTTTTAAACGTCATGATCAGCCATACGACAAACGATTCATTGGTTATAATCGGTTTCTCAAATGGATTTATATTAACCTTTGTGCTTTGGTGCTGATTCGTAAACAAATAATCACTGTTGGATAGATGTTGGTTATAAAGATGGCTGACATAAATTGCACCAAAAGCAATCAACAGAATCCCTAAATATAGATAAAAAGCAGACGCATCAATAAACAACGTGTTTAACAAGTCTAGAAACATACTTACTCACCTCCTTTAAATTCTGATAAATAAAAATATTATTAATTATAATTGTACCAAAGATGTATGCCAATGCATACCACTGCAAAAGAGAAAGTTGCCCAGAACAACCACTTTAAATAATTTCTACAGTATTATCTTCAAAATTTAAATTTACAGGTTCACTGGATAAACCTTCTGTGGAACGCTGATTTGTAACAGGAACATCATCGCCTACCATTTCAAAGCCAAGTTCATCTACCCAAATTTGGCCTGGTCCGTTGAGCAATACGCCAAATGCGATCACTTCACTTTTTACTGGAATATCCAATACGACGCTAAAATGATTCCATTCATTTGTTCCCTTAATCGGACGATCCATCATATTATCAAAAGCAAGGACCTCTCCAGAAGAATGGTCGATCCGCATCCATAAGCCAGCAGCTTCTTTAACATCTACGCTTTTTACAAATGCAGAAAAACGAACCCGTTCTCCTCGATAGTGGTCTGCCTTAATTTGTTGCATCAATGTTGCGAATCCTCGTGCTTTTTCATGTTTTGATTTCAAATAGGCGGCGTAATTTCCACTATGCACAATGTTATTGTCTAATCCGGTTTCATAATCATATGGTGATTCTCCGGTCATCATCCAACCATTCGGGGTGTTACTCGTTTTATTCACGATGAACTCTCCTTTGCTAACTAATTGTTTAAGCAATTTCCGATATTCACTAGGTGTTACGTCGTAAACTTTTTTAAAAGCTCTTGTGAAGGATTCTTGCGACTTAAACTGATAAGTCATCGCAATGTCAATCACTCGTTGATCCGTCGTAATTAACTCCCTCGCACTTTGTGTCATCCGCCGCTCTCTCACATATTCAGCAACTGATTTCCCAATGATCTTTCGAAAGACACGTTGAAAATGGAATCTCGAATAACCTGCATGTTCAGCCAAACGGTTGAGATGCAATGGTTCAGTCAAATATTGTTCAATAAAATTCAATGATCGTTGAATAGCCTGTTCATGATCTTGATAGGGCATTGGATCACCTCTTACTCTTATCTACCAGTATAACTGAATGATTCTGAGAAACTTGATTTTTTGTGCTAATGCGAAAAAGGCGCAAATCTAATGTTAAGATTTGCGCCTTTAAAATTTATAAAAGGATTCAAATGATACTACATGATTAGTAATTGTAAATTGCTATCTGTTTCTTTACTTCTTCATCAAATTCATCATTATACCATGGTAAATAGGTTTTCATTATATTTTCAATAGACACATCTTCATTCGAGAAGTCTTTTTTTAAAGACACTATAATGCCTGTTATTAAGACCCCTCCCCGTGCCATTTCCTGTAAACTTTCCTCCTCTTCAGGATTTAAGTTATAAATATAAGATTGATAAAGACTTAACCTTCTAATAGTTTCAGCAGATCCATAAAAAAGGGTTCTTCTTACTAAAGTTATCTCATCAATCTTTAATTCTTCATCTTCTCTTCTGTATAAAATATCATGCCAATCATTCAGTAATCTCAATAATTTCTCATTACTTATATTTCTAAAGAAGTTATCTACCTGCAGATTTTTGTTATGGAAATTATTTCTTTTATTTAATTTACTTTCATTAGTTTGAATAATAAGCGTCGTTATAACTCCACTAACCAAGGAACTAGATAATATAATTGATAATACTTCCATTACCTCACCACTCCGCTTTTTAAAAGGTAATCAAATTTGGTCACTTCTTAATAGTTTGCTCTCTTCTATTGGCTGGTAATGAGTAATTTCAGAATCATTTAAATCATAAAATTCACTTGTGATTATACGTCTGCCAGCATCTTATCTAAAAATAGACTTCGGCAAAAACGCAGATACAAGACTGTTCGGTGAATTGACAATCTCGCTAATTCTTAAATCTACTGAGATACTACAAAGCATATAAGCTTCTTCCTCGGTCATGCGGTATTCACTCACCAAGTGCTCAATCATATACCGGATCGCATTTTGAGACGCTTTGAAAATGTCTTCACCATGGCCAGTCGTCACAAAGTAGCCTCGGCTATCCGCTTCTGGTGTTGGAGGTCCAGGAATCTCATAACGCGGTTCGGCAATCGTTTTCCCTTTATGCAGCTTAAAGCGAACGGTTGCCTCCATTGAAGCTTCAATCGCCGTACCACATACTTCACCGTCCCCTTGAGCGGCGTGCGTATCACCTATGGAGAACAACGCGCCTTCTACCCATACAGGCAAGTAAAGCTTTGCTCCTTTTGTCAGGTGGCGGATATCCATGTTACCTCCATTTTTACGTGGAGGTACAATACTGAAATCTCCTACTTCAGGAAGTGCAACTCCGACTGTACCTGGAAAAGGTTTTAAAAATAAATCAATGCCATCTAAAAATTCAGTTGTGTTTCTCTTTTTCAAATCAAAAATTTTAATCGCTGGGTCTTTGAAATCCTCTGCCAGTAAACCAAAGCCAGGAATGAGTGCTGTCCAACCCCAATCCAGTTGTTTAAAGTCGAGAAATTCGACCTCCAACGTATCGCCAGGCTGCGCACCTTTCACATATACAGGTCCTGCCACTGGATTCACTTTTGAGAAATCAATGTTTTTGACATCTTCTACTGTAGAATTCTTCGTGAATTGACCGCCAGATGCCTCGGTGATCTCATACGTCACCACTTGTCCAGATTCCACTTCTGCAATCGGTTTTAATGAATTGTTCCACCCAATATGACTATGCTCGTTGAAATCATGAATCGTCATGTATGGATGATTGTGATGATGAATACCCATTGACTACGCCCCCTATGCTGTATCGTCTTTTGTAAGATGAAATATAAAAATAGAAGTTCCTCAATAATTGTCGAAACTTCTATTTTATAAAATTACATAGATTGTAGTAATTTTATGTGGGAAAGTCAATGGGTGTTGAATGTTTTACATATCTTGCTGCAAAGTTGAAGTTATAATCGCTTAAATTCCGGCGATGCCATCAACTTTTCAAAGAATTCACTCTTGGCTTCTCGATAGGCTCCCATATCTCGGCCTTCATATGTTCTTTTTAGATTATCGTATTCTCGTAAATACTCATCATTCAACTTTAATACCTCACGAATTTTCCAAAAGAAATCAAGTTCAGAATCAATAACCGTTAATTGGATGCCTAAACGAGGATCTGCTCCATCGTCTTGAAACGCTCGAAATGTATCTGTTTTTGTATTTCCCTCATTAGTCTCATAATGTTTCATTAAGACAGTTATAGCTCTCGGAAACTCCGCAGCTGACACTCTCACTTGAATATCCAAATCCTCTTTGGTTAGGCTACCCGGGATCGCTGTACTTCCTATATGTTGAATATCTGCTCCAGGAAGTAGATTTCGCAGGAATGATTTATACTCTATAAAGGCTTCTTCTGCTTTTTTATACAGATTATCGTCGGAAATAAAATTTACTTTTTCCATTGATATTTCCTCATTTCAATCGTTTCTCTTGTTACAAATTCAACTAAAGTATATGCTTGTTCGCTTCTTGCACTAAATAAGAAGGCATTTCATGTCGCAAACGCCATGTTATGCTCATTGGTTTTTCACCAGAATGTTTAATGTAATCAGCAGTGCCTAAAAACACAAATGGTGATGGATAGCCATTCTGGGTTTTGTACTCACGAACAAACAAGGCAATCTGTGTTCCCATTTTCCGATGGTTGATATATCTTTGCCCTACTGATGTATTGCTTGATGTCTTGTTTTGAGATTGCCAATGAAAAAGCTTCTCATTAATCGCATAATCTTCATATAACGTGGAAGGTGAGAAGTCTTTCTCTGACTTGTTCAACGTAATAAAAAGTGCATCTACTTTCTTATCCTTTAAATACTTCACACCTTCTCTAAAATCAGGACGTTTTTCTTCATTATAATGTCCTAGTGCTGCCATGATTTGGTCAGAAGTATATAGTGAGTGGACCATTAATGGTGTCTCAAAGTGAAGATCATTATTCCACTCCCTCGTTTCGATTTTAGAAAGTTTATATTCTAAAATGGCGCGAATTTCTTCTTTCAATTCAGTTGATGATAAAACTCTATCAATACCCTCTTCGATTGTTAATAATCCAAGCTTTTCTGGTGTGGCTCGATAAAACGTATAAAATAGTAAATTCCTCATTAACTCCTCTTGCTGATTTCCAATTTGGCGTTGGTCGATGTATTTCAACAAGAAGTCTAATAACTTCTTAGAATTTAGGTGAAATAAATAGGGTAATCGCTTGACGACCTCTTCTTCATTTTCTACATAAAAATCTTCTTTTAAATCCGCTTCGACTAATAGTCTACTAAACGAACGATTGGCACTTCTCCCATAAAGGTCATATAGCGACATTTGGTGATGATCCAAAAAGTTTGCTAATGTTAGCTTTCGGTCAGAATCCATGTGGAAGTTCTTTAATTTTTCGATCAAATTCGCTTTCGTATAAGTAGCAGAATGGATATTACGTAAGATATAATTTTTTGCTTGTTTTTCGAGCTGAATGAAACTTCCCTTAGGTAGATTGGCAAACCCATTTTCAACATAATATTTAACTGAGTGCTTCGCTTTCCCAATTAATGCTTTGTATTTTTTCTCAAAGACATCATAATCTTTATGTGCTTGGCCGATAAAATCCAAGACAGTCAGACACTCTTTCCCTTCAGCTAAACGCAAACCACGGCCTAACTGTTGTAGAAACACCGTCAAGCTTTCTGTAGGTCGCAAGAACATGACGGTGTTGACTTCGGGCAAGTCGACACCTTCGTTATAGAGATCAGCAACGAAAATAAACCGAATGTCTCCAGCTAGTAATTTCTGTTTAGCCGTTTCTCTTACTTCTCGATCCGAACCCCCATGTAAAGCAATCGATGGTATTCCAAAATCATTAAGGCTTTTCGCCATGTATTTAGCATGTTCTACACCGACACAGAAGCCCAACCCTTTGACCTCATCGATGTCTGTCACATACTTATATAAACTTTTGACAATTTGCCTGACGCGGATTTTATCACTTGTATAAACATTTTCTAATTCCCTTAAATCGTATCCTTTCTTTCTCCATTTAACATTAGAAAGATCCACCGTATCAGAAACACCAAAATACTGAAAAGGGCTTAAGAGTTTGCGATCAATTGCTTCGGTCAACCGGATTTCGGCAGCGATCCGATCATCAAAGTATGTTAAGACACTTTTTCCATCCATACGCTCTGGTGTGGCGGTTAGACCAAGTAATATTTTAGGTTCGTAATAATCTAATAGTTTTTGATAAGATTGTGCAGCAGCGTGATGAAATTCATCTACAATAATGAAATCGTAAAAGTCTTTCTCAGTCTTCTCCGTCAATTTTGTACTGTTTAGACTCTGAATACTTATGAATAGATGATCTAAACTATCTGGCTTTTCTCTCCCAACGAGTAAATCGCCAAAATTAAAATCTTTTAAGATCGTTCGAAACGTTTCTAAACTTTGCTTCAATATTTCTTCACGATGCGCGACAAATAATAACCTAGCAGGTCTACCGTTTTCTTTTAAAAATCGTTTGTAATCAAAAGCAGAGATCACTGTTTTACCTACTCCTGTTGCTGCAACGATCAAATTTTTATATTTACCATGAACATCTCTTTCTGTGCTTAGTTTCTCTAACACTTCTTTTTGATAGTGATAAGGCTTAATATCGAATAAGGCTAATCGATTAGCATTCTCTTCTAGCTTCGATTTATTTAGCATTGATTTTAAATGTTTATGATCTTCTTCATTATTAAAATGGAAGGATTCAAACTCTTCATCATTCCAGTACGATTCAAATGTCGCATATACTTTTTGCATGACGTCGAAGGAGTCCTTTTCTGTAACCTTTACATTCCATTCCAACCCTGAAGTCAAAGCGGGGTTTGATAAATTTGAAGACCCTATATAAGCTGTACTAAAACTAGTATCTCTCTTAAAAATGTATGCTTTCGCATGTAGACGAGTACGTTTCACATCATAGGATACCTTAATTTCCGTATTTGGCAGCTGACTCAATTCATAGATCGCTTTGTAATCAGTTGCTTCCATGTATGAGGTCGTAATAACTTTAAATTCTCCACCTCTTTCTGTGAATTCCTTCAACTCATCCATGATGACCCGTAACCCACTCCATTTGATAAATGAAACTAACATATGTACTTCATTCGCAGTAATTATTTCCTTCTTTAGTTCATTCATCATATTCGGTTCATTTTTGGCCCCCGTAAATAAACTACTTTCAGAGATCGGGGTAACAGGTCTAATCGGTTTATCGTCTTTCATACTTTTAATCGAATTCATCTTCGAGTACAAAGAGGTTAAAACTTCAGCCTCTTCTTTGACTTGAAGTTCATTCAGCTCCTCCTGTCCCAACTCCTTGCTCAAATACTGAATGATTTCATTACAAAGACGAATTTGCTCGATTAAAGATTCATCTGTTTTCTTTTTGTTCGTATCTCTTACATCAGTTAATGCTTTTCTCGTAATATAGGATATATAAGCGGCTAATTTCTTACTTGCCTCTTCTTGATCAATCGGTTCTTTCCCGATGGCGAATTTTTCTTTTTCTAACTCTGATAACGAATTAGCTAATTTCTGGTTGATGACTTCTTCGTAAATTCCTTCCCTCAACATATACTTCACCTCTTGGATGCATTATAACAAATTTTGTATATTATGATAGAATATACTGATAAATAGCTTTATTTTAGACGAACGACTATATCTAAACGAATCTTGTTTAGAATGATATACTATACACAAATTTAACGGAGGTGTTTTCATGCCAATACATAATAAACTAGTAAGAGATAAGATCCCTCAAATTATTGAACAGACAGGCAAAAGTTTTCATATCCGAACACTGGACAACCAAGAATATAGAGTTGAACTGAAAAAGAAATTAAATGAAGAGATAAAGGAGTATCAAAGTTCCGTTAATGACGAAGAATCCATTGAAGAACTTGCAGATGTTTTAGAAGTTATACATTCTCTTGCCAAATTACATGGTTCATCATTTAATGAAGTTGAAAAAATCAGATTAGCTAAGTCACAAGAGAGAGGCGGATTTGAAAATAGAATCTATTTAGAGAGTGTGGAAGATTAATGAGTTCCAATGTTAGCTTAATAACAAATCAATTATATCAGCAAGTAAAGCGAGATATTCAGTCTTCTACAACTATTTATATCTTGTCTTCATTTATGATGTACTCAGGTGTCAAGTTAATTTTAAAGGACTTAGAAGAAGCGGTTGAGAGAGGTGCAGATATAAAAGTTTTGACTGGTGATTATCTCTACGTTACTCAACCTAAAGCAATAAAAAAACTTCTAACGTTAAACAGAGTTGAACTTCGACTATGGCAAAGTAATGGAAGATCTTTTCATCCCAAGTCTTATATCTTCAAACATAAAGAAGACGGTGCTATAGTGATTGGTTCTTCCAACCTCTCAAAGTCAGCTTTAACTTCCGGAGTAGAGTGGAACCTAAGAATGGTTCGTAATGCTGAAAATGAACTGTTTGAAAATGCTATAGATGAATTTATACAATTATTTTATGCAGATCAAACCATGCAAATGAACAAAGAAACATTAAAGATATATGAAGAAAATTACCGTGAATTTCACAATGAACATCCTGATTTTTCCCAAACCTTGTCAGAGGATGAAGAAATTGAGTTAACTTTTCCCAATACAAATGACAATATCGAACCAATCTTAGTAAAGGATGATCAAACAGAGTACGAAGTGATTGAGCCTAGACCAGCTCAGAAAAAGGCTTTAAAACAATTAGAATTGACGATTGAGGAAGACTACAACAAAGCAATGGTTGTAATGGCTACCGGCTTAGGAAAGACATATTTAGCAGCTTTCTTTGCACAAAAATTTCAGAAGGTATTATTCATTGCTCATCGAGAAGAAATTCTTAACCAAGCAAAGAAAAGCTTTGAGAAAGTATTACAAATCGAAGGTGGAATATATAACGGAAAAATTAAGGAAGCAAACAAAGAATTATTGTTTGCTTCAATCTTTACATTAAGTATTCAAGATCACCTTCAAAAGTTCAGACCGGATGAATTCGACCTTATTATTATAGACGAGTTCCACCATGCAGCAGCCAATAGTTATACCAAAGTGATTGACTACTTTTCTCCTAGTTTTCTATTAGGATTAACAGCCACTCCGGAAAGAACTGACGGCAAAGATATCTTTGCCTTATGTGATGGAAACGTGGCGTATGAGATTCACTTTATCGAAGCGATTCGTCATGGTTGGCTAAGTCCCTTTAAATATTTTGGAGTAAAAGACGACATTGATTATACACAAATTAAATGGCTAGGTAGAAAGTATGACCCAGACGATTTATTGGCAGCACAACTTATAAGTGACCGAGCAAAGAATGTATATGAAAAGTGGCATGAACATAAGCAAACAAAGACGCTAGCATTTTGTTCATCCATTCAACAAGCTGAGTATCTGGAGAACTACTTTAAAGATATGGGTGTAAAAGCAATAACACTCACTTCTAAAACAGTGGACATTACCAGAGAAGAAGCCATCGTTCAATTAGAGAAGAATAAAGTTGATATTATATTTACAGTTGATTTGTTTAACGAAGGTGTCGATATTCCAGCAGTGGATACGTTACTTTTCACTCGACCAACAGAATCACTCGTTGTGTTCACGCAACAAATAGGTAGAGGACTGCGAAAACACCCATTAAAAGATCAATGCGTAATTATCGACTTAATTGGAAATTATCGCAATGCCAATACAAAGTTTCAAGTATTTCATTCAACTGAAGGGGTTTCTACCAAGGATCCAGTTAAACAAATAACTCCTGAATTACCTGCTGATTGTGAAATCAACCTTGAGACAGAGGTTGTTGACCTGCTAAAGGAATTAAAACGAAAACGTAGCAGTAGAAAAGATAGAGTTTATTATGACTATCTGGCAATCAAAGAGAGGCTGGGTAGACGTCCATATTATAAAGAAATGTTTTTATATGGGGAAGTTCCTTTTAAAGAATATAAGCAAGTTTTTGGCGGCTATTTTCCTTTCTTAAATGAATATGGCGAATTGACAGAGAAAGAAATAGAAGCATACGAGGAATATGGTATTTGGTTTAAAAAATTAGAAAAGGAAAGCATGGCAAAGTCCTATAAAATGGTTGTACTTAGCTACATGCTTTCAAAAGGACCAAACAATTGGTACAAATCAATTACTCCAGAAGAAGTGGCACCGTTCTTTCACGACTTTTACATGTCTAAGACTTACAGAAAAAATAAAGACTTCAGTGATAAAACAACCAAAAAACTATGGAAATACAATGAATCCGAAATTGCAAAACTTATTGCAAGAATGCCAATGAGTAAATTGGTAGATAATTATAATCTTGTTTATTTTAATGGATCTGAGTTTGGTTTAACCTTCGATATTCTTCCCGATATAAAAGTGGATTTGTATAGAATGACGAGTGAAATATGTAATGCAAGGCTGCATTTTTATTTTAAAAGAAACCCAAATTAATTCTGTTCACCTTTTCTAACAGATTAGAACAACATTCTAATCTGTTTTTTTACGTTTCATACCAGAACCAGGCAGACTTGTTATTGGTGACTTTGCTACCAATTGGTTTAAACTGGAAATAAACTCCGTTACTTTCTAAAGGTCGTAAATATTCTTTTATGCTTCTATCACCGATCACCCATATGGAACCTCCATCTTTACGATGATCTATATATTCGAGGTTAAACCGATCCAAGTAAGATGTTAGGTCATCTTTACTAATCTCATCCGTTTCTTTACTCACTATATTTGACGTATTTCTTGAAGCTTCTTGTATACCAGCCATAACCGTACTATTCTCTGACTTCACGTAGTTTGAATGGTTAGACCGGTTACTAGTTATTAATTCTTTTTGTGGTCGAGAACCTTCTAGCCCATGTGTTGAGACAATATCAGAAGTATCGTAATAATAACTTAAATATTCAATAAATATTTTCTTTAAATCATCTTTCTTTAACATAGGCGACATTACAATAGGATAACTTTTATTAAATTCAAAAATAACTCTTCTTCCGTATCTTTCGTCATCACCTAAGTCATCACGTCCTTTAATTTTTGCCTTCATAACCTTAGATAAATCCAATTCATCAATAATAGCAAGGATATTTATCAGAAATACATCGTTTCTAAATATTTCGTACTTAATAATATAGTTATATAAATCTAAGTTTTCTATAATTAATTCAAAGTACTTTTTCTGTTTTACTGGATCGCTAAAATTATCTGTTACATATTGTGCACCCAGTATTGTTTTATATATATAATTTTCCCAATCAAACTTTTTCAAGACAATTTTATTAAAATTTGATTTATCCTCTTTAATTTCAGGATACATATTTAAAAGATAGGACCTTTTTTGAGTTAATAGAATTGAATGCCAAAATCGTTCATCTAAAAGAATTTCTCTATCTACATTCAAGTAAGAAGCTGAAATGGCATTAAAGGCTTCAAGGAAGTCGCGTTTTTTTTGTTCTTCATCTCCTTTAGCCATATATATTGGGAAGTTAGGAGCATGTTCAATATATACAGTTTCATCAGAAAAATATATATCTTTATGTATCAGTGTTCCATCAATAAAGTCCTCATATATATTATCAAACTTTTTGTATCCATCAACTAGCAGTTGAATCTCCACGATTTAACAACTCCTCTAATGCTCCAGAATATTTTTCAATCACTCTGTCAGTAACCTTGTATATGACTTCATCGATATTATCGAGATTTATATTGTTTATATTTTTGTTTATCATTAGTTGATATAACTTCAAGTCTAATGAACCATCTGGTTCATTTATTTCTTCTAGCTCAACATCTCCGTCTTCTCCATTATTAAATATAAATGATTGCAGAGCCTTCGTTAAACCTGCATAAATGTATGCGTTATTTAGCATGTTACTTTTTGAATAATGTTGAAAATAAAATTCTGGTTTTTTGTAATGAATGACAATCGTTTCTTGCCCCAGTTCAATTTTTATTTCTGAATTTAAATTCTCATCAAGATTTTTTGAGAAAAGATCATAAGGTTTTTTTATACTTCCATCAAAAAGAACCACATTAGAATAGCCTAATAATGAATATTGAGGGACAACTATCTCGTCCTTAATGACATGGTAAAAATTATTCAACTCATTATTATCAGCAAAACTAATTGTATTTAGCGCTTGAATATGCAACTGTATTGACGTTCTTTTATTCAATGATATTCGACTCTTAGGAATGCTAATTCTGTGTTGGTTAGCTTTTAAATGAAAGAACTTATTATCCTTGGATTGGATAATAAATACTAATTGTGCTTGATCATTTCTTATCAATTGATTTATAAATTCTGACTCTATTTCGAAGTCAATATCGAAATAGTAAGAATCTGATTTCTCGATTACATTAACATCTAAATTAAAGTAATTATTAATATAACTAAGAGAGTCATTTGAGAATACAGGGTATGGAAAGTTAGCTTTTTTTCGGTATATCAAATATTACACCTCCACATAATAAACAAATTTCAATGACCGATTAAAATTATTTCGGAGAGAAAACTGGAGTTGAGCAATCCCCTCTTTAATCTCAACATCCTTTATAATGTTCTTTGTATATTTGCATCGTTGCCCGGCATTCAAATCAACGACCTCTTGATAACTACTATTAATCTTAAATTCATTTTGGTATTCCTGTCCCATTCCATCTACTATTGATAAAGCAATATCACAAGTCTTGGCCCCATTAATTTTATCGCTGCTTGAAAAATCAAACATTATTAACTCTTTATCCTTTAAAATGACTCTTTCAACCATATCAGGATGGGCACTATAGCGTCCTTTTCCTTCTTGAATAGACTCATCTTTTGTTTTTTGCCATTTTAATGGTTCTCTTTTTTGAGTTCTTTTATTTTTACTATTAATTACTTCTTGTTTATGATTTCTCTTATCTCGTTTTTCTTTTTTGTGATGCTTACCAGATGATTTCACTAATGAAGTACCATCACTTACTTTTACTGTACCCATTGATCCCTCTAAATCTTTTTTAAAAGCTTCTCCGTCTAAGTAAAGAATTTCTTCAGTATCCATCTTGCCGTCTATTGGATTGTTTTCGTCAATCGCTTCTTGTATAACTTTTGCAATTTCTTCTGAAAGTTTATTAATAAATCGAGTCGCAAGCTTTTTCAACCTACGATCACTAAAGTGGTCTTTTGAAAGTTTTGTGTGAGACTCATTTTCTAATGATTTAAGGTATGCATCTTCCCTATTGCCCCCAATTAGTACAGCATTAAAAGGTTTAGTTGCATTACTTTTAACTTTAAAATCTTCTATTTTCATACCTATTGTTCGAATGATAGCTACTCTACCTTTAGAAATGTTTTCATCATATTTAAAGTAAAGATTAAACTTAAATTCTTCCTCACCGTTCGAGACAATAATTTCTTTAGGAGGTTCTTTTAAATATGTATTTAAATATAAAGGTGTAAACTCTTTTTTAATTTCCGAAATATCTTGACTATAGTAATATTCATCAAATACATAGTCTTTTATAGTATCCTTTGCAATTCTGTTGCCATTTACATGTACTTCCAACTTACCTAATGTGATGGATATAAAAAAACTATCACACACACTTTTAATAATAGATCTTTCATCATCATAATCTTCACGTAAGTATGGAATTATAATTTTTAAACCTCTTGTTTTCTTTTGGAATATTTCGTGAAAATGATTTTCAAATGGATAAAACTTAGTCTTATTATTGTCCATTACTTCAACGTCGGTAAAATAACCTGTTGATCGATAAGCTTGACCTTTATACATATGCTCTATTAATTGAACAGTTCCTCCTAAATGTTGCTCTCCATTTTCATCACAATTTGCAAAGTACATTGTAAATAAGTCAGAAGCTGCATTAGAAGCAATTTTACCGACACCGTGCGAGCCACCCCGTGATTCCTCAACCTCATTGTCTTGTTCTTTAAAGTGAACGCCTTTATTATAAGCATAGATCCCCCAAGTGTCTTGTGGGTTACCACTCTGCCCATTTCTTGCTCCTGCCAAGCCTCTTGTATTTTTATCCTCAAATGAAATATATCTTACTTCATCTTGATTAAGTTTACTTTTCATGTGACTAATAGTTTCTCTGGCATAGTCATTTTGTCCCTTTAAGTTGCTTATTCTTTCTTTGACTTCATTTATACCTGGTATATGATTCTCATTAATACTTCCAGTTTTGATCTTGACTATTACTGGATCAGATGAATATAAAAGTTTACCATCTAAGGAGTTTTGTATATTCTCCCTAGTTAATCCAGTTATCCCCATGTCATAAAAGCGCTCTAATGTTTTATTGAAATTTGATTCTTCTATA
This sequence comes from Allobacillus halotolerans, assembly GCF_018967645.1. Taxonomy (GTDB): domain Bacteria; phylum Bacillota; class Bacilli; order Bacillales; family Alkalibacillaceae; genus Allobacillus; species Allobacillus halotolerans. The sequence continues at coordinate 46,388 of NZ_JAHLZF010000005.1, forward strand.
TTTGGTATAGCGGAAAACTGCCACTTTTCATCTACATATTTTAAGCTCATCAAATAAAACCCCTTTATTGTCTTATTTTTCAGTATATTATATGTATAATTATATGTTAAAACAACAGAAGTTCCATCAATGCAGATGAAACTTCTGTTTTAAAATTAATCTTTTATTAATAGGTCACGAACTACTTCGGCAACTTCATCCGAACGCTTGACTATTGCATCCTTGTTAAATAGCATATTTTTCTCGTTTTCCCCTAAGTAAGTGCTAAATTTTTCATTGATTATGTCAATATTTTCTCGTTGTCTACCACTTTTCACAGCATATTCAATTTCTCCAGTAATTCTTCTTGTGAGGAGGAAATCACTTTGTGTAAAATGTGCTTTCTTTTCAACTGGAGTTTTATTTGAAGCAGATGTGTTAGGGCTCCCTAATAATAACGTTAAATTTCCAATTCTATTGAGATAATTTTTAAAATCATTTTTATCCTCAAAACCATGCTCTTCATAATACTTTTCTGGCAGTTCTTTAGCTAATACATGTTCTACAGTGATCTTATCTTTTTTATATTTATCTTTAATAGCAATCTCATTATCTGTAGAATAATATTCAATAAATTTTAGAAGCTTTTCAGCTTTTCCTATGGGCTTTGAGCTACTTCCTCTCTCAAACCTTCTAATTCTTATCGTTTGATAGGCTTCTTCTGCTTTAGAGTGAATAATCTCTTTTAACCTCTTCTTAAAATTGTCGTAAGCTTTTTCAGCATTCTCTTCTTTCTCTTTTAAATAAGCACCAATTAAGCCTGGTAATTCTCTCTCAATGAAGTGTGTTTGCGTAAAAGAAAATAGAACTGCAGCTCCGAACTTAATAGCTAAGTCTAACACTTCTTCCCTGGTATTCTTATCAGCATCATAAAATGGTATTAATAATGCATAAAGTTGCTTAACACTTATTATATTAACAAAGAATTCTAGTTTTTCTTTGTTGTCCGTGAATGAGTTATTATTTTTATAGTGAATATCTCGATAAATTCTTGCACTTCTTTGTAGGTTCTCTGATAAGTCTATGTATTCTTCTAGACTTAAATTATTTATCATTTTACTCTTTGAGAAGAAAGGATATAATTGTTCAACTTTCCTATGCTCACCGTACTTACCTAGAATGTAGTGTTTTAAGAATTGATTTTCATTTATAAAGTGCTTTTTGTTTTCAATTAAATTATTTAAAAAGTTAGACCAATTGTCACTAAAATTTTCATATTGAGTTTCATTAATATCTAATTCATTTACTTTTTTGAGCAAAAAGTTTTTAATTAAATCTGTCTGGTTTAGCTTAACACCACGATCATTTAGTATTTCAAACAGCTGAAATGCTTTGTGTTCATTAGGAGCAATAGTTTTTATAACGCTTACCTTTTTCTTTAAATAACTACTAAAGTTAATAACTTGTTGGTCCGTTAATGAATCTATTGCTTCAGATAATTGCTCATATACATCTATTACATTTAGATCTGCCTTTGACTCTTCAGTTTCACTATACTCTTTATCTTTTAAAATTTTGTCATAGGTTTTACCGAACACTATACTTTCATGATGTGTTAATCGATTAACATAATGATCTTCATCAATAGGCTTTTGATATCCCGTTAATAAGTTATTTGCTAAACCGCTATATTTCATTAAAAGTTGGCTGTTGGTGGAATGAGCTTTAGCAATGGTTAAAACTCTTTTATATAAGCAGTGTACTAAAAGAGTTAAAGCCGTGATTCTTTGTTGTCCATCTACAACTTCAAAAACCTTCTTATCTTCATGTTTAATAACAACAACATTACCTAGTAGGTATCCTTCAAGATTTTCATTTTTCGTTCTAAATTCATTCGTATCTATTAAAAAATCAGAAATTAAGTCTTCAGCTTGCTCTCTTCCCCAAACAAAACTTCTTTGGTAATCTGGAATAAAATATGTGTAATCTGACTCCATCAATAAATCTCCGATTGTTTGAATCTTGGAATCGATATTAGTCAAATTGTTCACCTCTTTCATCTTCACTTTACAACTTGTGCAAATATTTGACAAGATCTGCGTTTATTTAATAGATTTAAAAAGCCAATCTATGAAATAGATCATTTCATTAATTATTTTTCACTCAACCTATTCCTCATCAACTTCCTAGAAGCATTCCTCGGCAACTCATCAATTTCATGAAACTCTTTCGGCACTTTATATTTCGCCAAGTTTTTCTCACAATGATCTTTCAATGCTTCGGATGAAAACGTCTCTTCTTCTCGGATGACGACGAATGCGACGGGTACTTGTCCCCAACGTTCATGTTTTTTCCCAACAACTCCGGCATCTTTGACAGATGGATGTGATTTTAATACGGATTCAATTTCTGCCGGATAGACGTTTTCGCCTCCAGAAATGATTAAGTCTTTTCTTCGATCGACGACATATAAGAATCCTTCTTCATCCAGGTATCCTAGATCTCCTGTTTTTAGCCAACCGTCATGAATGGTTTCTTTGTTAGCATCTGGGCGGTTCCAGTAGCCTTTTGTAACGGATGGACCTTTCATGAGTATTTCACCGACTTCACCAATCCGACATTCTTCAGCATCATTCATGATTTTTAATTGCCCAGGAAATAATGGTTTGCCTGCAGAACCTAATTTTCTTAATGCATTTTCTTCATCCAGCGTGCAAAATTGCGAAGCTGTTTCCGTCATTCCATACGTTTGGAAAACGGGTATGCTTTTCTCCTTGCTCGATTCTAATAACGATTTCGATGCTGGTCCGCCACCGAGCAACATGCAACGGAAGGTCTCTGGGTATGATTCATTTCCCAATCGTTCGACTAATTCTTCTAACATGACAGAAACGGCCGACATTGTCGTAACACCGCGATTCATGATGTCTTCGTGCACATTTTCGACATCAAATCGCTCATGCAAGTGAGCGGGTATGCCGTATATCACGCTACGGAATAAAATGGATAGTCCACTCACGTGGAATAGTGGCACACAGAGCAACCAGCGGTCATCTGCATTCAGTCCAAGATTCAAGACAGATCCATTCGCATTCCACCAATGGTTTCCGTACGTAAGCTGAACGCCTTTTGGCAATCCAGTTGTGCCACTTGTATAGAGAACCGTCGTTACGTGGTCCAAATCAAATTCAGCGATTCCTTCGTCTACCTTTCCTTCAAAAGAAAATTGCTCGAAAGATACGCTATGTAAATCGACTTCGACAGTTAGTTCATCAACGACAGACCGAAAGCCTTCTTGGAATAATAGGTGAGTCACTTCACCATCTTTTAGTTGAAATAAAAATTCATTGACGGATAAGCGTGTATTTAATAGAAACATGACCGCACCAATCTTTTGCAGTGCATGAATCATGACAAACATTTCATAGCTATTTTTGGATAATACAGCAACATGGTCGTCTTGTTTGATTCCTTGTTGTTTCAGTTGATATGCATATTGACCTGCATGTTGGTCTAGTTCTTTAAATGTATAACGTGTATCATCACTTAAGACAACCGCTTCTCGATCCGGTGTCATCATCGCACGTTTCGTAAGCCATTGTGGCATGATTGTCATTCTCTCATCCCCTTGGTGTGTAAGTATGTATATCGTCTATTGTAACATCTGAACTAGTTCTAAGTAATTTCTTTTATATTAGTAAGTCAAATTATAAACAAAGAATTCTGATTTTAATTTGATTTTCAAGCCATAAAAATAACCCCCTCAGAAGTGTTTCTCGAGGGGAATCAACTCTTTGTATATAACCCATCATTCAATCTGGCAATCTTAACTCAAACTTTCACAAACGGCCCCATCACCATCTCGATCTAACCGGTGAGGATCTTGTTCTGGACCGCCAGCAGCCTCGAAAAATGCCTGGGCGTTTTTTTGTCTATCAAAGTCTCCGCAATTCCGATCCTTGCCTTGTGGATTATATGGTCCGTTATAGGCTGAAGACCCTGAAGTTTTCGTTTCAGTGGATGCCGTAGAAGAATTGTTCGATTGCTTGGTTTCGGTTTCAGATTCGACAGCGTTAAAACCATCCGATTGTACATAACCCTCGATACTCCAAATGCCTCTCTTTGCGTTTACTGCTTCCGATTGAGCTTTCGTGAATGAACTCATATGCGTGTAAGGGGGGTCATAAACGTACGCTAGTCTGGCCAAACCTTCTCTTAGAAGCATTTCATTAAAGTTTTTACCATCAACCCACAAGTAAGCCAATAACCGTCCGTATTTATCCCGTTTGGGGCCATCATACTCTACTTGAACCTTCTTGCCCGATAACGTTTTCTTCGCAAATGAAGAGGCTTCTGGTCCAAATGCTTGGACGGGAAGTGATGGGTGGACAGTTTCAGGTGTGTCGACTAATAACAAACGAACACTTTCGATCGTTCCGTTTAAGTTAATTCCAATCGTATCACCGTCTACGATACGAGTTACAGTGGCCGTCGTCCCTTTGGTTTCATTGGATGGGCGTTTGTCTGATTCTGAATCCGTCGACTCGTTCGTTGACTCATCATTCGATGGATCGGATTCTTTTTCATCCAATGTCTTGGAATCATTCTTGTTTTCTGTATTGTTTTGTTGTTTTTCTTCTTGTTTGTTCACTGACGAGGAATCGGATTCTTCATTCGCGTTTTCTTTTTCCTCGTTATGTATTTCTTCGCGATTGTCTTTGTTTTTCGACTCAGCCGCGTTTTCATCTTCATTTTTATTTTTTTGCTCTTCAGATTGTTCTTCTGCATTCTCTGTTTCTTCAGTCTCTTTCTGTTCAACTGCATCCTCTTGTACTGTCTCTTGGTCAGTCCGTGGTTCCTCAACAGGATCTGTCGTTATTAAAACGATAAGAAAGCTTGCTAAAAATACCGGGAACAAAACTTTCATTGCACTTATTCGATTTGAGAATTTCAGTAATGAAGGACGGATTAAACCGATGATCATCGCAACTAAACTTAATAAAAATAGTAATGAAAATAAAAATACGAAGCCCTCTTTAAGACCACCAATAAAAATAAAACTTCCCAAAAGTAAAGGTATGAATACTTTCATGGCGCTTTTTCTACTTGAAAAATTTATGAAAGAGGGACGGATTAAACTAATGATTATGCCGATGAAGCTCAACATAAACAGGATTATTAAGAAATTGTCCATTCAAATCACTCCTGTAGTTTCTTATGTCTAGTTTCCGAAAAGAAGTTTTATGTATAAATGTTGTTTTCACAAGGATTCGGAATATGCTTGTTGTCGATTGATCACTACAGTCAATTTTAGAGATAACTAGAATATGTATACTGCTGCTAATCTCGGTCGGAATGTTCCTTGCATTGAACGTCTCTGGTAACTATAAAAAAAACCCTCAATAGCGTTAGTACGGCACTGAGAGATTATCCAACCTATAGCTACTAGCCATTTTTCACTGGGTTCGGTCTATACGACCATTCCGTGTAACTGCATGGGTGGTGAATTGTAATATATGATCCACTGCACTTTGGTTTACATTGTATCATGAGTTTCCTGTCTATACACTACTTTAAGTATCATTTCTACCTCCAATGTATATACTAGAGTATACATTTAGTGGTGGGAGTGTGGTATAATGGAGCCAAACGAGGAAACAAGGAGGTATCATATAACTGTGAAAGCACAAAAATGGGGAAATAGTATTGGAATTCGTATACCTTTTAAGTTAGCTGAGAAATATGGGATTGAAAAAGGAACAGAATTAGAAATTCGGGAAACGAATAATGGAATTTATTTAAAACCAAAAGGTAAGCCAACTTTAGACGATCTACTAGCTCAATGTGAAGGTGAAAACCCTTATAATGAGTTTTTTAACAAATCAGTCGGGAAGGAAGAATTATAATATGAAAGTTCCAGATCGAGGGGATTTTATATATTTAGACTTTTATCCACAAACAGGCACCGAGCAATCGGGCAGAAGACCTGCTATTGTATTATCTCCAGCGAAATTTAATCGTGTAACTGGTTATGCAACCGTTTGTCCTATTAGCGGAACAAAACGAGAATGGGGATTCAACATTCCTATACCAGAAGGTTTTGCTGTCGAAGGAGTTATCATTAGCGACCAAGTTAAAAATTTAGATTGGAAAACCAGAAATGCAAAAATAACAGGAAAAGCACCGAATGATCTTGTTAATAAGGTTGTTCAGGTGATACATACTTACATTTACGAAGAATAATAAATTAATGAACTTTCCACCTTACTTTTTTATTTCTCATTCCTCGCTCGAATCTCCAAAAACAATCCTTTAAAATGCTCGTCCACTTGCTCTACACGAAAGCCATTCTGTTTGATGATTTCCAATGTATTGCGGTTGAGATGGCAGCCATCGCATAGCCGTTTCCAGACAGGTGTCACCACATCTTGTAATCTACCAACGAATGGTTGATCTAGCCGAACGTGTTCCAAAAACAATACGGGTGCATCATATTTAGCCACGCGTTTTATTTTCTGAAGAGCTTGGTTTAAATCAGTGACCGAGCAAAGCACTAACGTTCCGACAACGACATCGAATGTATTGTCATCAAAAGGTAACTGTTCAGCCGTCGCATCGACTAATTCGATGGGTACAGTCGCCTCGCTTCGCTTTTTCTCTGAAAGCTCTCTCATCGATTTGTCCGGTTCAATGGCAATAACTTTTTCGGCATTTTTATAATATGGAAAGTTCGCGCCTGTCCCTGAACCGATTTCCAAAACTGTTCCGTGTTGATTGGAGACAAGCTTTTTCCGTATTTTTCCGAAGCGTCTTTGTTCGACAGGCTTCATCACCCTGTCATATGCTTTTGAAAATAATGTTCCCATTTAGAATCCCTCTTTTACGTCTTTTTCAAAAATAATCACTTCTTCTTTTTCGAATTAAACATGATGGCGATAATAAAGATGACAAATACGGCGGCAAAGATTGAAGAGTCCATTGTATTCACTCCGTTCTCCTTATCGATTTGGACCTTTTTATTTCGCAATATAATGAAAAAGACCACACCTAACCGTAGATGTGATCTTTGTTTTCTGCGACTTATGGGAAGCGAGGGAACTGGTCGAAGTCCGGTTTGCGTTTTTCTTTAAATGCATCGCGGCCTTCTTTCGCTTCATCAGTTGTGTAGTAAAGTAGTGTTGCGTCTCCGCCCATTTGTTGCAGTCCTGCCAAGCCGTCTGTGTCAGCGTTGAAGGATGCTTTTAGGAAGCGTAGTGCAGTTGGTGATTTTTCGAGCATTTCGTTACACCATTGGATTGTTTCTTCTTCTAATTTTTCTAGTGGTACGACTGTGTTGACTAAGCCCATGTCTTCCGCTTCTTCTGCACTGTACTGACGGCATAAGTACCAGATTTCACGTGCTTTCTTATGTCCTACCATACGAGCAAGAAGTCCTGCGCCGTAACCAGCATCGAAGCTTCCTACTTTTGGTCCTGTTTGACCGAATACAGCGTTGTCAGCAGCAATCGTCAAGTCACAGCATACGTGTAAGACGTGGCCGCCTCCGATTGCATATCCGGAAACCATCGCTACGACTGGTTTAGGGATGACACGAATCAAGCGTTGTAGGTCCAATACGTTTAAGCGTGGCACTTCGTCTGTACCGACATAACCACCGTGTCCACGAACAGACTGGTCTCCACCGGAACAGAATGCTTTGTCTCCTGCACCTGCAAGAACGATGACACCTACTTCTTTGTCATCACGTGCTCTTGTGAATGCATCGATCATTTCTTTAACCGTTAATGGCGTAAACGCGTTACGCTTTTCTGGTCGGTTAATGGTAACTTTTGCGATTCCGTTGTATTTTTCGTAAATAATTTCTTCATAGTCTCGAACTTTTGTCCATTCGACTGCCATATTGTTTTCCTCCTACGTATGTGTTTTATGTTTCATATGGATTTGTAAAAATTCACTTACTATTTTAACAAAAGAATGGAGATTTTCCACGTGAACTGCATGACCCGCTTCTTCAACAATGTTCAACTCCGCTTGTGGCAAGCGTTCAACCATTTTTTGATTGATTGCCGTAAATTTCTCATCGAGCTTACCCGTAATTAAACATGTCGGAAGGTTCAGTTGTTCTAAACGGTCCCATAAAGACGGCATGACTCCGGTTCCCATCGTTTGAAGCGATAGCGCAAGTCCGTGCTCCGTTTGGATGAGTCGTTCTTTTCGAATCGCTTTTTGAATGTCGTTCGGTAAAGACTTTTGCGTTTGGAAGAGCGGGATATTTTCCCAATAGTCGACAAATCGCTCGATTCCTTTTTCTTCGATAAATGTAGCCAGTTCTTCGTCTTTCTTTTTTCGTTCGGCTCGCTCTTCTTCCGATTCAAGTCCTGGCGATGCACCGACCAAGGTTAAGCTTTTGACACGGTTCGGGTACCGGTCTGCCAGGAGCATAGCGGTGCGGCCACCCATGGAATAACCAACTAAATGAAAGCGATTGAGCTCTAATTGATTAATGACTTCAATCAATTCATCGACATAGCCTTCCATCGTTTTTTCATCACGAATGAGGGTTTTTCCATGGCCTGGCATGTCAATTCCAATCCACTGACAAAAAATGTCTGATTGATTCACAAGATTTTCCCATTGTTTGGCGGTCCCGGTAAAGCCGTGTAGAAGTACGACCGGTTCGCCAGCACCTGCCAGCCGGACAAAATATTGTTGATTTCCTACAGGTACAATCATTTCAATCAACCTTCTTTACTGATACTTTCTGCAATGCGTTGCCATAACGCTCGGTGATGTTGTTTGTTTTCATCACGCTCTGTTACGACTTCGATGATTTCCATTCCCGTAATTGGCTGTTCCAGCAGCTGTTGTAATTCTTTGGATCTGGTCGGTTGGTGATAGTGATAGCCGACCGCTTCAGCCAATGCTTTGATCGGCGGGTTAAATGGCGTGCCGAACAATGTTTCAAAATGATCTGCTTCACTGTTTTGTGGCAAGAAAGAGAAGATCCCGCCTCCGTTGTTGTTGACGACGACAACACGTAGATTCAGTTCATATTTTCTTGCGATAAATAATGCCGTGTAGTCATGTAAAAAGGATAGGTCGCCAAGAAATAGGGTTACGGCTCTCCCTGTCGCTGCAAATCCAGTCGCTGTTGAAATTAATCCGTCAATGCCGTTCGCTCCACGGTTTCCATGGATGCGGATTTTTTCTTTTTTGGTGAGTGAGAATGTATCTAAGTCACGGATTGGCATGCTGTTACCGACGAAAATAACGTCTCCGGTAGTAGCCGCTTCGGTTAATTCATATGCGACTTTGCCTTCGGTTAACTGTTCCCCATCAACCGATTCGTGAATCTCTTTCATCGCTGCTTCATCCATTTTTGTCCACGTGTCTAACCATGCCGGGTCACCGGTTGGCTGCACAGGTGATTTCAACATTTGTTGAACGAGTTCATTTGGTTCACTGTAGACCATCGTCGTTTCCAAGCTTGCCGGTTCACGGTATCCGCTCGCTTGATCAACGACGATATGGTGTTTCAGTGGAATCGCTTGAATCCATTTCAAATAAGGCTTTGATACAGGCATCGCACCGAAGCGAAGGATAAAATCTGGCTCAAAGCTGCGCCCGAATTCTTCATCTTTCAAAATGGCATCATACGTTGAAATCACTTTTGCGTTTCCGTTATTTCCGTGACGAACATGCGATAATACGTCCGCGAAAATAGGGATGTTCCATTGTTCTGCCAATTGGTGGATGGCTTCAACGTCTGTATCACCCGGCAATTCTCCACAAACGATGATGCCTTTTGATAAATCTTTTAGTTGATCGATCAATGTTTCGGTCTGACTTGGATGTAGCTGTTCATGTCCGGTGATTCCTGTCACATATTTGCCCGATGCATTGCCCCAAAGATTTTCCAATGTGAAATCCGGAATAAGCGGATCTCTAAAAGGAAAGTTCAACTGAACAGCACCTGGTTGGGTCGCTTCCGCTTGGCTATATGCTCTTGCTGCTTGGCGTCTCGCATACGCTACGAGCGATGGGTTTGCTTCTGGAATTGCCATTTCGTGGAAATGTTTTACGTAGTCGCCATACATTTTGATTTGATCAATTGCTTGCGGTGCCCCGTTATCGCGAAGTTCATGCGGACGGTCCGCTGTTAAGACGATTAAGGGTACACGGCTATAATACGCTTCGACGATGGCCGGGTAATAGTTCGCCGCAGCCGTTCCAGATGTACAGACTAATGCGACGGGTTTTTGTTTTGATTTCGCCATCCCTAAGGCAAAGAATGCAGATGAGCGTTCATCAAAATGCACCCACTCCTGAATGGTTGGGTGCTCGGTAAAGGTCAATGCTAAGGGAGTCGAGCGAGAGCCCGGCGAAATGACGACATGTTCCATTCCGTTTTGGGCTAACTCATCGACAAAGTTGGTTAAATATCTAGACGCTTCTCCCATATTCATTTACTGCGTACCTCCCAAAGCATCAAGCATTGGTGTAAACTTGATCCGTGTTTCTTCGTATTCCGCTCGTGGGTCAGAATCTTTTACGACACCACAACCTGCGAATAACGTAGCTTGATTTTCAGTAATGAGTCCCGAACGAATCGCGACGGCGAATTCTCCGTCGAAATTTGCATCCAACCAACCGATTGGGCCCGCGTACCAACCACGATCAAACGGTTCTTTTTCATCGATAAATTGAAGGGCTTTGTCACGCGGTTCTCCACCTAATGCCGGTGTGGGGTGTAATTGTTTCACCAAATCCAAAATCGTTGCATCGCTTTTCAATGTAGCTGTCACTGGTGTAAAAAGGTGTTGCAACGATTTCAATGGATAAATGACGGGTGCGTCGGGAATATCAAAGCTTTCGACATAAGGAGCGACCGACTGCTTGATCATTTGCACGACATAGTCATGCTCTTCACGATTTTTCTCATCGTTTAACAGCTGCCATGCGAGCATTTCATCATCTTCCTCTGTCTTTCCTCGAGCGGTTGTCCCAGCAAGGCAGGCCGATAACAATTCATTTCCTTTTACTTGAACGAGTCGTTCCGGTGTTGCACCGATAAATGCGTCGTCCTCCTGCTCAATGACAAATACATAGCTATTCGTCTGCTTATCGATCATTCGTTCAATGACTTCAGCAAGTGGAATTTCGTGATCGAATAAAACGTCTGTTTTTCTCGCCAATACGACTTTTTCAAGTGCTTGTTCACGAATGGCATCGATTGCTTCATTCAATAAGTTTTCCCAGTGTTCATACGTAAATTGATCATGCATCGATTGCACCGTCGGTAAGGTTACCTCAATGGATGGCTTGCTCAGCACCTTTTTCATTTCGGTAAAACGGTTTGCGATTTCATTTACATTCGTTGTCGCATCAATCGTCGTATGGTGCGTTAAGTATGTCTGACCGTCTTGTTCTGTCAGCATCCATTTCGCTAAAATCATCTCACCAGAAGCGAATGCTTTCCACGTGTCGTCTGTTTGATTGATGTGATCCATAAATGAAAAGCCGCCAAATAAAATGGGACCTGTTCCAGCTTCGCCCGCTTCAGGAAGCAAGCAATTCTCCAAATACGCTTCCCATTGCTTTCGAATGGACTGGAAACGGTCCTCACCTTTTTCGGGGGTCAATCGTTTATGTGCACCGACACCCGCGATTTTCATATCGCCAGTCGGATTTTGCCAAAACATTCGGTCCCCTAAGTTTTTCGTTTTCTTGAAAAACTGCAGGGCAGATATATGTTCGATCGGTTCCACAAGGGATACCTCAATTTGTTTACGGTTCGTTATATAAGCCGTTGCTTGATTTAATTGGTCATGCACGGATGTTTTCTCAATTTGAATCATGCATATTCCTCCACCTATTCTCATTAAAAACGGTCCACCCTATATTGTAAGTCTTTTTGCGGATGTGGACAAGAATAAGCACCGAAGTGAAGGTTGGGAGGCTGAGGAAATGAAGAGAGGAATTTCCTTGTTTTTACTTATTCACCGATGATGTTTTTCACTCGGCCAACTTGTCCGTCTTGTAGTCGAACTTTAATTCCGTGTGGGTGTTGGGCTGACTTGGTCAATATGTCTTTTACAATTCCACGCGTCGTTTTTCCAGTTCGTTGATCTTGTTTTAGAACAATATCAACCTCTATACCTGGCTGAATGTTTTTGCGTTCTTGTCCGTTCATCTGTTCACTTCCTTTATGTCTTCGTGATTCGGTTTAGTTTACTGTATTCGTGGTTCAAAATCAATGGGAAAAATATTATAACGACTTCTTTTCAAATTGCTTTGTTAAGATTCGTTGTTGATGATTCAATATTGATTTCTTCACGTTTTATCGATGGCTTTTCTCTATTTTTCGACGGCTTCGATCCGGTTTTCGACGGCTTCACACGATTTTTCGACGGCTGCGCTCCGGTTTTCGGCAGCTTTGCCCGGTTTTTCGACGGCTTCGATCCGTTTTTCGGCGGCTTCAAACGGTTTTTCGACGGCTTTGCTCAATTTATCGACGGGTTCTCCTGGTTTATCGACGGCTTTGCTCAATTTATCGACGGGTTCTCCTGATTTATCGGCGGCTTCATATGGTTTATCGGCAGAACGATGTTACCCATAGGACGTGTGTGGTTTTAACATAGCCTTTCAATTAAGCTTCAATCAAGTTTCGAAAGTTGTTCACATTGACATCCAAGTAGGCATTCTCTAAACTTATTTTAGATTAATCAACGTATTATTTGGGAGAGAGGGAATTGTTTCATGTCCAGCGATAAATCCATCCGAGATGCACTTCAAGAAAAATCGGGCTTTCAAGTGTGGTGGCGGATGATTCGACCACATACATTGACGGCTTCATTTGCACCTGTTTTTATTGGCACGATGATTGCCAGCTTGGAAACGGGACTACATTTTGGTTTGTTTATTGCCATGTTACTAGCATCGATGCTAATCCAAGCGGCAACCAATATGTTTAATGAATATTATGATTTTAAAAAAGGACTCGATAACGATCAGTCCGTCGGAATCGGCGGGACAATTGTTCGTGACGGCGTTTCACCAGAGCGAGTTCGGAATTTGGCCTTTATTTTTTATGGAATCGCCGTTTTATTAGGTTTTTACATCTGTTTAGAAACGACGTTCTGGATTGCCGTCATCGGCTCGGTCAGTATGTTATTCGGTTACTTATATACTGGCGGTCCAATACCGATTGCCTATACGCCGTTCGGTGAAATTTTCTCCGGATTTTTTATGGGTACTGTTATTATCGGCATTAGTTTTTACATTCAAACCGAAGTTGTGACCGGAGAGTTACTTCTATTGACGATTCCGATTGCTGTATTGATTGGAGCGATTTTGCTTTCCAATAATATTCGTGACTTGGAAGGCGACAAAAAACACGGCCGGAAGACGCTTGCGATTTTAGTCGGCCGTGACAATGCGATTCGCGTACTTGCTGGGTTTTTCATCGTCGCCTACTTATGCGCCATTATTTTTATGGCGATCGGCATGATGCCAATCTGGGGTCTGATTGTCTTTCTCAGTGTGAAAAAAGCATATGATGCCGTGAAAACGTTTAAAGAGAATGAGACACCTCTTGAAATGATGCCGGCGATGAAATATACCGCGCAGACGAATACGTTTTATGGTTTGTTATATGGATTATCTTTCTTGCTTGCTCATGTTTTTACACTCTAATCGAATAAGTTCTTGAAAAAAGGGAAAATTGAGAGGGGTTACTGTAAATGAATTTAGAGGGTACATTGTTTGAAACGTTGGGAATTGAGGTATTAGAAGGAACAAAAGAAAAAGTGGTTTTATCCATGCCTGTCACACCTACTGTTCATCAACCAATGGGCTACTTGCATGGAGGAGCCTCTGTCGCTTTAGCTGAATCCGCCGCAAGTCTCGGTGGTTTTCTCAATGTCGATTCGGAAAAATATAATGTCTTTGGAATTGAAATTAATGCCAACCACATCAAAAGCAAACGTGATGGAACCATTTATGCTTATGCGACACCAAGACATATTGGACGAACGACGATGGTATGGGAAATTGAAATCAAGGACGAAAACGACCGGTTGATTTGTTTATCACGTTGCACAATTGGAGTGGTGGCAAAATAACAAATCAGGAGTGATTCATCTTATGGACAAGCAAGATTTGAAAGAAATAAAAAATAAACTTGAAGATGAAAAACGTGACTTGGAAGAGCGAATCGAACGCTATTTAAACCAAGAGGACTTGATGGAAGGTTCCGTTGGAGAACTGAACTCCTTTGACGAAACGCACCCTGGCGATCAAGGGACTGAGCTTTTTGAACGAGAAAAAGATATGACAATTTATCACCGTGATCGACAGCAATTAGAAGAAGTCAATCATGCATTAGAAAAAATGGATACAGGCACATACGGTATTTGCGAAGAAACCGGTAAAGAAATCCCGGTTGAACGCTTGAAAGCTGTGCCAACTGCACGCACGGTGGTTTCGGAAGCGGAATAAAAATTTATTTGAAAAGCAGCTCACCTTTTAGGCAAGTAGTTGACTTACCATGGAAAAAAACTGAGATGAAATAATACTTGAATGAATGCACAAAAACGCTTGGTTAGAAATAAAACTCTATCCAAGCGTTTTGTATTGATTGCTAACTAAAGCCACATTTACTTAAGTGCACCATTTCACATTTTACGGAAATTTTTTTGCTATTTTCGAAAAACTATTAATCAGTTTATATAAAATAAAAATTGTGTCAGTATTCAGTATAAATGGTAGCGATATATTACAATAAAATAAAATAGACTGGCTTCGCATGAGGGGTTAGGTAGCACTGTTGATCTGCCGTTAGTCTTCGTCGGGAGACTTCCCGGGGAGGGAGGTGCTCGCCTATGGACATTGTTAGTGCATTAACGCTGATGATATCCTTCGGGATGTTGGTGGCGTTTATTATGTCTGACAAAAACCAAAAAAAATAACCCCTCCAATGCGTTTGAGCGGTGCTGAGGGATTACTTTTTCCTTTTGCTGCCTAGCCCCTCTGATGGGGTTCGGTCTATTTCGACCGCTCCATGTACCAGCATGGGCGGTCTTTATTAGTTTATGCACTTATAATCCTTCTATGTTCATTATACCACGAAATGAATGTTTGTACACATTGACTTTTTTCTTAATATATTTTCATCGTCTACTCTATCCTGCCCTGATTTCACAACAGCCCCGTCCGTTTAAGTATAAGTTTCCACAAAGTTCTAACACTTATCATAGGATAACTTCCATTTTTCCAAATATACCACAAAAATTTCAACCAACTTCACAATCGACAAACTTATCAGCAATAAATATAACATAGCATTTAATATGTACTGCTTTTTATTCTAATACGGTTATTAGAGTGCTTCTATCAACAGTTACAACGCCTTTATCGACAGTCAGAGCGCTCCTATCAACAGTTACAACGCTTTTATCGACAGTCGGAGCGCTCGTTTCAACAGTTACAACGCTTTTATCGACAGTCAGAGCGACCGTATCAACAGTTACAACACCTTTATCAACAGTTAGAGCACCCGTATCAACAGTTACAACGACTTTATCGACAGTCAGAGCACTCGTATCAACAGTCAGCACTCTTTTATCGACAGTTAGACCACTTTTATCAACAATCAGCTCAGTCTTTTTTAATAATTTCATAGCAATCTGGTTAAAATATCCGTGAGTCGCTACATACAAAGGTGGTTTACTATGTTTCAACAGTTGCTACGGACATATTTTCAGTTACCGACATTGTTTCGATTGGTTATTACGGTTCTATCTTTTTTGCTTTTGTTTGGAACGGTTATTTATTTAGTAGAACCGCAGCAATTCAATACGATTTTTGAAGGAATCTGGTGGGCATTCATTACAGGGACGACGATCGGCTATGGAGATTATGCACCTGTGACAATGCTCGGTAGGTTTTTGACAATGGTCATGATTTTATTAGGTGGAGGGTTGGTGGCCTACTATATGGTTGCTGTTTCGAATCAAACGCAGAAAAAAGAAAGGGAGTTTCATCAGGGCCAGGTTGCTTATCAAGGGAAGGGGCACATCATTATCGTTGGGTGGAATGAGCGAACGCGTAGGCTCATTCATTTGTTTCAGGAAAACAACACAAAGCCACCATCTATTGTGCTCGTTGACCGAACGTGTCGCTCAAACCCTTTACCGCTCACCTTCGTTCATTTTATTAAAGGTGACCCAACGGTTGATGAAACGTGGCAGCAGGCGAATATCGATGAAGCGGAAAAAATTATTATTACTGCTGATCAGTCATTGAAAGAAGTGGAAGCAGATTACCGTTCGACCTTGTTGACGATTACAGCACGCGGCATACACAGAGAAATCCCAATTTTTTCAGAAGTGTTGACTGAGCAACAAAAAAATAATGTATTACGTGCTGGAGCGACGGAAGTCATTTGTACAAACGAGACGACTAGCTTACTCATTTATCAAGAGCTGGTTGGGTCCGGACATGCAAAAACATTTGATTACTTAGCTTCCGTGTTGTCCACGCAAAAGCTACATCTACAAGACATCTCGGAAAAATGGCAAGGTCACACGATTATTGAGCTTACACACCAATTACAGAAGGATGGTAAGCTCCTGCTTGGGTTGGTGCGTGAGGAAGAACGAATCATTAATCCGGATCCAGACGAAAAAATCCAAGCAGGCGACCAAGGAATTTATATGGATTGATTTATTGTAGCAATGCTTTTTCGACTTGTTCAATTACTCGTTCTGCTTCTTCCATTAGCGCCGGATGTAAGACTGAGTCAGCTTCTGTTCTCGTCACAGTAGAGGAAAGATTTACTGAAAGCCCTTCTTCAGCCAATCCTTCTTCAAAAGACTGAGATAGAATATATGGTTTGGCGATTCGAACTTTCGCTTCAGGTTCGTTAAAGTGGCCGATTTCAATGTAGATCGGAATACGCAAAAATGCACGACCGCCATGTGGCTGATTTAACGGGTAATCAATCGATCCCTTCTCGAATTCAATGTCCTCGTTTTCAAAACCTAAACGAAACAAGATATAAGATAAATCTTTATAGTCATAAACTTGATTTTCAATTCCAGAGTGAATTGGATACATTTTGGTTCACCAACTTTTCTAAGTTTGTTTGTTATTATATACGGCTAAAAAGTTATCATGTCACCAATTTTATGAAAAAACATTTATAACACACAAAAAAACCAGCCGTAGAACGCCTCACGACTGGTTTAATGAATTTTATAAGGATTGACGTAAAATAGTATGCACATCTTCTGCATGAAGTGTTTTGAAGTTTCCGAAAGGTCCGTTTGCCATTGCTTTTTCGACCATTACGTCTAATTGTGAATCGTCGATATCATAGTCAGCAAGTCGGGTTGGTGCACCGAGTGCTGTCCAAAACTTACGTAGACGGTCAATTCCTTCTTGACCGACTTGTTCATCTGATTTACCTGTTGGATCGACACCGAGAACACGGACGGCCATTTGCTTGAATCGTTCCGTATGAACATTCAAGTTATGCTCCATCCAATTCGGGAAGAGAATTGCCAGACCTCCTGCGTGTGGGATGTCATAAACGGCTGACACCGCATGTTCAATATTATGCGTCGCCCAATCGCCTCGATAACCCATCTGAAGGAAGCCATTAAGCGCAATGGTTCCTGCATACATAATGGTTTCGCGATATTCGTATGATTCCAAGTTTTTAAGTAACTTCGGCGCCGTTTCGATAATCGTCCGAAGAATTCCTTCAGCCATCCGGTCTTGTACCGGTGCATTCGTCGGTTTATGGAAATAGTCCTCTAAAATATGGCTCATCATATCGACGATTCCATAAACCGTTTGCTCTCTCGGTACAGAATACGTATGAACTGGGTCAAGAATGGAGAACAATGGCCACGTGTACTGTGAACCCCATCCGTACTTCTCATTCGTTTCCCAGTTCGTAATGACAGAGCCGCGATTCATCTCAGAGCCCGTTGCAGCAGCAGTCAAGACAGTTCCAAATGGCAATCCGCCTGGTGCTTTCACTTTTCGGGTGACTAAGTCCCACGCATCTCCGTCATATTTAGCACCAACGGCAATTGACTTCGTACAATCAATAACGCTGCCGCCACCAACTGCTAAGATGAAGTCGATATTATGTTGTTTACAAAGATCGGCACCACGATTGACAGTTGTAATGCGAGGGTTCGGTTCTACACCGCCTAGCTCAAAAACTTCATAATTCTCAAGTTTTTTCATGACATTGGTGTAAATCCCATTTCGCTTAATGCTGCCGCCACCGTAAACAACTAATACGCGCTCGACGCCATCCGGAATTAAGTTCGGTAGCTTTTCAAGTTGACCAC
This sequence comes from Allobacillus halotolerans, assembly GCF_018967645.1. Taxonomy (GTDB): domain Bacteria; phylum Bacillota; class Bacilli; order Bacillales; family Alkalibacillaceae; genus Allobacillus; species Allobacillus halotolerans. The sequence goes on from NZ_JAHLZF010000005.1 coordinate 64,735, forward strand.
GTCCAAAGACCAACTGTACCGGGTTATAAAACTGAAAATTTTCCATAACCTAAACTCCTTTCAACTTAACGTACATAAATGAATTGCTGGTTCTATTATGTTTAAAAATCGCGATGAAATCAAAAAAAGTGTCCTCTGTAAATGAAAAAATTACAAAAGACACATTTTTATATTAGCGACGGAATGTTTTTTCGCGCTCTTTTGATTGTTCGATCCATTCTTCTAGCTTATCTTTCAACACGTTGAAGCCGCCAGAATCTTCTTCTGTTGACTGTGCAACAGGTGCTTGATGTTTCTGTGTTTGAGCTTGTGGCTTGTCCTGAGTCGCACGAATCGAAAGAGAGTATTTATTATTCTCTTCGTCAACATTCAAAACTTTTACAGATACTTTGTCACCTACAGATAAATGCTCATTAATATCTTTTACGAAACCGTGAGTTACCTCAGAAATATGAACGAGACCTTGTGTTTGGTCGTCGATTTCAACAAACGCGCCATATGGCTTGATTCCAGTGACTTTTCCTTCAATCACTTGTCCTTCTTGGATGTTACTCATCATATACAACTCCTAATTCTAAACTTTTTACACAGTTAACTATTTTATCACACTTTGGCGAATGAATCAAAAAAGTGCCGTCAAATTCTCATGGTCGTTACAAATTCAATCCGATTTTCATAAGGAAATATCAAAAATAAAAATAAATATAAACTTTTTTATAAAAAGTGGTTTATTTTTTGTTTAAATGGTTATACATAGTAGTGTAATACTTTCTCGTATTCCCCCTTTGGCAAAGTGGATTCCCCCGCTTTGCCATTTTTTTTGCTTTAAATTATGATAGACGTATAGATTAAAAAGGGGGCGTTACAATGAAAGAAATCTTCGAGCAAGGAATCGACCGAGAAAATACCAATTCCGCAAAATGGGATGCAAGAGAAAAAATCTTTGGCACAAGTGATTTGTTACCGATGTGGGTGGCAGACATGGATTTTGCCGCACCACCTTCGTTGAAAGATGCATTGATCAAGCGAGCGGAGCATAATGCTTATGGTTATACGATCCATAATGATGAGTTATTACATACCATTCAAAATTGGGTAAAAAGACGTCATCAAACGAATATCGATACGGATTTACTAAGCTTCAGTCCAGGTGTCATCCCTAGTCTACATGCAGTGATTCAAGCTTTCACCGAAGAGAATGACCAGATTGTCATCCAACCACCTGTGTACCCACCATTTTTCTCAGTGATTGAAACGCATAATCGTACAGTTGTCGAAAATCCGTTGGTGCAAGGTGACAATGGATATGAAATGAATTTCGAGGAGCTTGAAGAATTATTCAAAGCAGGAGCAAAAGCTCTTCTTCTTTGTAGCCCTCATAATCCTGTCGGTCGAGTATGGACAGAAGAGGAACTGAAGAAAGTTACGGACCTTTGTGTAAAATACAATGTGATGTTGTTTTCTGATGAAATTCATGCAGACATCGTCTTCTCTCAATCTGAACACTTCCCTGCAATTCGAGTAAATGAGAAGGTGAAAGAATTGACCTTTACATTGATGGCTCCCTCCAAGACGTTTAACATCGCTGGGTTGCAAGGTTCATTTATTCTTTCGCCAAACGAAGAACAAAAAGAAAAGCTCGACAAGCAACTTCAAAAGCAAGGTATTGGCATGTTGAATACATTTGCCTATACCGCTATGCAAACGGTTTACGAGTCTGGTGAAGAATGGCTTGAAGAACTGAATAAAACGTTAGAGAATAATCGTGACCTCGTTAAAAATATGTTTGATGAGAGCGGCCTGCCGATCCGTACGATACCATCTGAAGGAACGTATCTTGTCTGGCTTGATTTCCGTGAAACAGAGATCCCTCACGATGAGTTAAAGAAGATATTGATTGAAGAAGCAAAAGTCGGCCTAAATGATGGCACGACATTCGGTAAACAAGGTGAACAGTTTATGCGTATGAACATCGCAGCACCGCGTTCGACCGTGGAAGATGGAGTCAATCGGATTATTGAAGCTTTTTCGGAATAACTTAACTGTAAAGTAACAATAATAGTTCTCAAACGAAAGAGACTGGCACAAATATGAATGTTTAATAACAATGAAGTGAGCGTTTAAGAAAGGGTATTGAAATACGTAGACGCCTGGCGTCAATTCATGCAGGTGAGGCGGCTAACTGATGAAGTTTGGCTGTTGACTGCTGAAGTTCGAATGCTGACTACTGAAGTTTGGTTGCTGACTGATGAAGTTCGAATGCTGACTGCTGAAGTTTGGTTGCTGACTGCTGAAGTTCGAATACTGACTGCTGATGTTTGGTTGCTTACTGCTGAAGTTCGAATGCTGACTGATGAAGTTTGGCGGCTGACTGATGAAGTTTGGCTTCTGACTACTGAAGTTCGAATGCTGACTGATGAAGTTTGGCTGCTGACTGCTGAAGTTATGTCTCCCATGCAGGAGTTAGCCTATTATTTTCGGACTGCAATGCCATATAACTTTTATTAATGAAAGAAGCGTACACGCAGCCTAAGGTATAGAAGACACTTCGATTTATCGCAGATGTCGTCTTATGTCCTGTGGGTGCAAGCAAAGTGTTTTGAGGGATTGTTAGTCAAACAGAAAACCCGAGCGATTTATTTACGTCTAAATCGTTCGGGTTTTCTTTTCTTCTATAAACTTTTGCACAAATTTTAACAGGCTTTTAAATCATGGTTATGTCAATCTTCTAATTATGTTTTAAATCAGAACCGTGTATCGTATTTGTCATAAAAGAAATCTTAACTCCGCCATATAAAGCTTTATATAAACCTACAACAAGCTCTTAGTTACACAGTTCAATTAAGCATTCTTCGTAGCATATTCTCTATTCTCGACCGTAACCCACGTCGCTAATATAATTAATGACCCTACCATAACAGTTGGAATTAACCAAAGCTGGCTCGCTCCTAATGTCCAACCGACTACCGTGATCATCACTGCAACAAGTGGTGCAATCATGTAATATGCTTTTGACTCGTAGTACCAACCGTATGGGAAAAAATGCGCAGCTGTTATGATAGCGAAAAATAACACAACCTGTTCAGGCGATTTTGCAAACGCCCAAAAGATGAATGGAAAATAAGCAAACTGAGCAAGATTGATGATCAGACCGAGCATGTTTAGTGGATTATCTTCCAATTTCCAATCAGCTTTCAATAACGTCGATATACCAACAGCGAGCGGAAACATCATTCCAGTAGATACGAGCATAAAGATATTTTTTGTTTCTAATGATAAATTCGGCATCAAAAAGATTGCTGTAATGACGATCCAAATAACCGTACCTGCTAATATAAATGAGACTCCTTTTTTCCCTCGGATTGCTGCATCCCTTTTTGCTTCTTCTACTTGCACTATACTCTCCCCCTATTTCTAATACCTTTGCACGAAATAACTGCCAGGATTATTCTCATCTAAGCAAAGAATTGATTTTATCTATACTATATAATTTATCATAATTATCAAAATAAACCAGACAATTGTTCAATAGATGGTACTTTCCTCTTTAAAGATTGGTTATATAGAGATGTTTTTACTTTTCTTCCCGTCAAAAAATTATTCGCTTTCTTGAAATATCATTTGAGTGGTTAGGCGTTTTTGCTCGGTCAACCGTGTGGATTGAACGGTTACTCACTGTCTTTGAACAGTTAGGCGCGCGTTTTGAACAGTCACGCACGCTTTTTGAACGGTTAGGCGCGCGTTTTGAACAGTCACGCACGTTCTTTGAACAGTTAGACACAACTTTTGAACGGTCAAGCCCAGACGTGTTTAGTGAAGTAGAATCTTTAACACAAAAAAGCATAGAGCTTAAACTCTATGCTTCAGAAATACATAATAGTATTCGTTAAAAACTCACGATTCTTCCTCTTCTTTTTGCTCAACTTGTTCGCCTGGGTTTGTGCCTTCTTGCAGCTCCGAGTCTTTTTTAATGACTGCACAGGCAACACGTTCACCAGAATCTCCGGATGGTTGGCTTACGCCGTCATCTTGGCCGGAGTGAATGATCAGTGCCTTGCCTTCATCTGAGAAAACTGAGCCTTTTCCATCTTTTAATGTTGCTTCCGATAAAACAAATTCATAATCAGCAATCGTCCCGTCTCCGCCAACTTCGATATTCGGCATATCGCCAATGTGTGGACCTTCTGGGTGCATTAGACCGTGTTTGGAATCGTCAATCGTCCAGTGATTTCCGGCTGACTCGAAATTCGGACTTTCACATTTGGGAAATTCGTGGACATGAATCCCGTGAAAGCCTGGTTCTAACCCTTCAAGCGCAACTTTTACTTTCACGCCTTCCGGTTCTTCTGAAACAGTTGCTTTTCCGATAATATCTGAATCTGCGTTATAAATATCCGTCTCTACCATTGTTTTCTGATCGGATTGGCAACCTATTAAAAAAGCTGACATTGAAATGATTAATAGTGCTCGTTTCATTTTTTTACCACCTCACCTGACAGTTTGGCTAGTCGGTAAGGATTTTAAACGGCTACAACTAAAAAAACACCCACTATTTATGAGTGGATGTTTCATTAGTTCTTATCTGTTTGATCTTTCTCTTCTTTTTCTTGAATGACCGGACCATATCTTTCATTAAACTTATCTTCTTGTTTTTTAGAGATTTTTTTAATGAGAATGAAAGCCAATACTGCAACGATGAAAAAACCAATCATCGTCAATAGGGCTGGTAGGTATTCCGTTTTATCATCAGGAAAATAAAGAAATGGCATTAATATTGGAAATTGTATAAAAGGCATGACAAGCACCTACTTTTACTTATGTGATTAGCTCAAGTATAACATAGGGAAATGTGGTGTTGTCAGTTGAGTGTTTCACCTTTTTGACAATTTACTTTCCTATTTCTTTTAAAAGATTCGCCATTTCAATGGCAGCAATCGCGCAATCATACCCTTTGTTTCCTGCTTTCGTGCCTGCACGCTCAATTGCTTGTTCGATTGTATCTGTTGTCAGGACGCCGAAAATTGCCGGGACGCCTGTTTCTTTGCTGACAGAAGCAACGCCGCTAGATACTTCCCCACTTACATACTCGAAGTGCGGTGTCGCGCCACGAATGACGGAGCCAAGCGTAACGAGTGCATCATATTTATTCGTTTCTGCAAGTTTTTTCGTTGCTAGTGGGATTTCATAGGCACCTGGTACCCAAACAACTTCGATATCATTTTCGTCTACACCGTGACGTTTCAAAGCACTTACGGCACCGTCTAACAATCTTTCATTGATAAATTCATTGAAACGACCGACAACGACCGCTATTTTAAGTCCTGTTCCGACTAAGCTTCCTTCGTATGTTTTCATTTCGTATTCCTCCTCTATTGTTTTCCATTGTGTTTTCATTTTTAACTTAAAACAAATGACCTAATTTATCGCGTTTTGTTTGCAAGTACTTTTCGTTGTTTTTATTTGATTCCATTTTAAGTGGTACACGTTCAACTAATTCGAGTTCATAACCGTGCAGTCCTTTGATCTTACGTGGATTATTGGTGAGTAGGCGCATTTTACGTACACCGACGTCTTCTAAAATTTGTGCACCTAAACCGTAATCCCGTAAATCAGCTGGAAAACCAAGTTTGTGGTTAGCTTCAACGGTATCATAGCCTTCTTCTTGGAGCTTATAGGCTTTTAGTTTATTCAACAAGCCGATGCCTCGACCTTCTTGGCGCATGTAAAGAAGAACACCTTTTCCTTCTTCTTCAATCTGTTTTAAGGCTGCTTCCAATTGCGGACCACAATCACAACGATGGGAGCCAAATACGTCGCCTGTTAAACATTCACTATGCACACGGACCAACGTAGGCTCATGTGGGTTGATATCACCTTTCACTAAGGCAATATGCTCACGGCCGTCCAGATCATTTGTGTAAGCAATCGCATTGAAATCACCGAATGAAGTTGGTAAGTTGATTTCGATTTCACGACTGATCAATTTTTCGTGTTTTCTACGATACTTAATCAAGTCTTCAATCGTAATCAGCTTCAATCCTTTTTCATCTGCCAATTTACGAAGTTCCGGTACACGAGCCATCGACCCATCTTCATTCATGATTTCGCAAATAGCGCCGACAGGTTTTGATCCAGCGATTTTCGCCAAGTCAATAGCCGCTTCTGTATGCCCTGCCCGACGCAAAACGCCTCCCTCTTTCGCGATTAACGGAAAAATATGTCCAGGTCGTTTAAATTCTGTTGGAACGACATCATCTTCAGCTAAGCGCATAATGGATTTAGACCGCTCGCCTGCACTAATCCCAGTCGTTGTTTCCACATGGTCGATACTGACGGTAAATGCAGTGCCGTGACTGTCTGTATTCACATCAGCCATCATGTTCAATTGAAGTTGATCTGCTTTTTCTTTCGTAATCGGTGCACAGATTAATCCACGGCCTTCTGTCGCCATGAAGTTGATCATTTCGGGAGTTGCTTTTTCACCTAGTGCGACAAAGTCCCCTTCGTTCTCTCTATTCTCGTCATCTACAACGATGACAGCTTTTCCTTCGCGTAGGTCTTCTATTGCTTCTTCTATTGAATCAAACATTGTTTGCCCCTCCTATTAACCAAGAAACCCTGATTTTCGCAGCTGTTCCAAGGAAACTCCTTTTTCTTTTTGTTCTTCGTTCGGTTGTACGAGCTGATAGACATATTTTAACAATTGGTCGCATTCGATATTCACTAAATCCCCTGTACCTTTGCTCGTTAAGGTTGTTGCATCCTGTGTGTGCGGGATTAACGAGATGGTTAACACATGATCTTCTAAGCCAAATATCGTAAGCGATGTCCCGTCAATCGATACGGAACCTTTAATCATCATATATTTACTTAAGTTTGCAGGTACTTCAATATGAAAGTATTCCGCATTCTCACGTGTTTCACGTTTAATGATTTTCCCCAAGCCATCGACGTGTCCTGACACGAAATGACCTCCAAATCGTCCATTGGCTGCCATTGCGCGTTCCAGATTCACTTTTGAACCGACTTTTAAATCTTTTAATGCGGTATGGTGAAATGTCTCAGGCATAACGTCCATCGTAAAATTCGTATCTGTAAAAGAAGTCGCTGTTAAACAAACACCGTTAACAGAAATACTGTCACCCAATTTCAAATCCTTTGTCACGATCGATGCTTTCACATCCAACTCGAGAGACTCGTTTGCTTGGTTGATCGTTTGTATTTCACCGACTTCTTCAATAATTCCAGTAAACATTGTATAACCCCCTACCGTTTCGGTTTGGCAATAATTTTCAAGTCATCATCCATCTGTTCGATCGATTCAAACGTCAGCTTTACGCTTTGGCTTACTTCTGTAAATCCATTTTGGTTAAAGAATGGTTTACTGGATGGTCCACCGATCAACTTTGGTGCCATATAAACATGAAGCTCATCAAAAAGTTGTTTATGTATGAATGACGAATGGACCTTTGAACCACCTTCTACATAAACACTCATGATTTTATCTTCTGCTAATTGTGCCAATAAATCGTTTAAATCGATTTCGTCTGTTGGCATGCGCAAAACATCAATATGTTCTATTTCATTTAATTGTTTTTCAGTTGATTCGCTCGCATGATTTCCACAAATAATGATGGTGCGAACGGCTTGATCTGTGAGTATTTTGGCATGAAAAGGGATGGATAGATGAGTATCCAAGATGATTCGTATGGGGTTAATTCCTCCGTGGGGCAAACGGGTTGTTAATTGAGGATCGTCATGTTTAACGGTTTCAATTCCGACTAAAATCGCATCATGTCGGTGGCGGTTTTCGTGAACATCACGTCGTGCCGCTTCACCGGTAATCCATTTACTATCACCACTGTTCGCCGTCATTTTTCCATCGAGCGAAACAGCTGTTTTTATCGTGACGTATGGTCGTTTATTTCGCATGAAGTGCATGAAATCTTTATTGATCTCTATGGCATCTTCTTCATGTAAACCAACTTCGACGTCAATACCTTCATCGCGCAACCATTGAACGCCTCTTCCAGCAACTTTCGGATTCGGATCCAAGGTTGCGACAAAAACTTTTTTAATTCCTGCGTCAATAATCGCTTTGGCACATGGCGGTGTTTTCCCATAATGTGCACAAGGCTCCAAGGTCACGTATATGTCAGCGTCCTTCGCCTCATCACCTGCTTGCTGTAGTGCAAATACTTCAGCATGCGGCTCACCTGGCTTCATATGTGTTCCGACGCCGACCACTCGCCCGTTTTTAACAACTATGGCGCCAACCGATGGATTCGGATGCGTCTGGCCGATCGTCAGCCTTGCCATTTCCAAAGCGTGTTTCATATAATCTTTTGATTCTTTCAAACGTTAACCTCCTAATCAAGCAATCTTTTTTGGCCGTTAACGTTTCAGATCCTTCTCCCCTCCAGACTCTGACTGTCGGTTCCAGATTCGCACTGGATCAACCGCTCGCGCGGGTCGTGGACTTCAAGCACTCACTTGTTACCACCGGTCGGGATTTTCACCCTGCCCCGAAGAATCGTAACCCAAATATTTAAATGATTCATCATCATTATAATTTAATTGATAAAATTCTGCTACCCTTTTGTTTGTATAATTGTCCCCTGCGTTTAATCTCTTCTATAAACGGAAATACTTCTATAGAGTCAGTTTTTATAAAAGGAGTGTATCTTGTATGGATTTAAATAAAGAACTGAAGAAACTTGAATCACTATATCTCCAATCACCTCATCGTGTATTTACGATGTATTTAAACACAGATCCAGCTGACCCTGGAAATCTAAAAGGTAAGTGGCAAATTCATTTCAAAAATGCAATGCAAAACTTTGAAAACTATCTCGAAAAAGATGATGATTCCGATGAAAAGCATAACTTCTGGAATGTGAAAGAAAAAGTAGAACGATTTGTACAAGATGAACAACCGAATTTCAAGAAAAGTGTCGTGATCGTAGCCGCTTCGGATGATTCGGTTTGGTTTGCGAAAACATTGCAAATGCCCGTAGAAAATGAATTCCATTGGGAAGAAACAGCGAAATTGGATCAGCTCCGTCGGATGCAAGAGGAATTTCCGAAGACGGGCATTATTTTAACCCAACAGGAAGAAATCAAATGCATTGATGCCAACCTTGGAAGCGTCAATGACACGAAAGTTTTTGAATTGGATTTGGATACAGAGGATTGGCGTCTCCACGAAGGAGCTCACTTAGCCGATCGAAATATGGGAACGTCAGGAGCGAAATCATCCAAGCAAGATGAATTCAAAGACCGTTTTGAAGCACACCGGGAAAGATGGTATAAACAAGTCGCCCCTAAATTAGACAAACTCGCTAAAGATAATGGTTGGCAACGAATTTATTTAGTCGGTGCACAGGAAGAAACCGATGAACTGGAAAACGCAATGAATAAACCTGTAGAAGATAAGGTCAATAAAAATTTATTGAATCATGAGGAAACAAAAGTAATCGAAGAAGTTGTATTTGCTTAACTCGATTGATCCCTATGCAGAACGAATGCATAGGGATTTTCTTTTTCTTTTAACTGATCTTATGATAACTTTTAAACAGAACATATGAAGGAGGAACTTATGAAATGAGCACAGCACATATTGGCGCAAAAAAAGGCGATATCGCTGAAACAATTTTACTTCCAGGAGATCCGCTTCGGGCAAAATATATTGCGGAGAACTTTTTGGATGATGTGACGCAATATAATGAAGTTCGCGGTATGTTAGGTTTTACAGGTACTTATAAGGGTGAGCGTATTTCGGTTCAAGGAACTGGAATGGGTGTACCAAGTATTTCGATTTACGTGAATGAGTTGATTAATGAATTTGGTGTGAAAAATTTAATTCGCGTTGGGTCTTGTGGAGCCTTACAAAAAGATGTCAAAGTACGCGACGTTATCCTGGCCCAAACGTCAACAACGGATTCTCAGATGAACCGGATGAATTTTGGTGGCATCGACTTTGCACCAACAGCTGATTTTGGATTGCTGAAAAACGCATATGACGTCGGCGAAGAAAAGAACTTGAATCTTCGTGTCGGCAACGTATTTACAAGCGATAGCTTCTATCGTGACAATGCAATGGAGTTGTTCGAAAAATTAGCGGAATACAATGTACTGGGTGTCGAAATGGAAACGACAGCTCTATACACATTGGCGGCAAAATATGATTGTCGTGCACTTTCTGTATTGACGGTGAGCGATCACATCTTAACTGGTGAAGAAACGACTCCGGAAGAACGTCAAACAACATTCAGTGATATGATTGATGTTGCATTGGAAGCAAGTATTCGATAAGTATTGAGTTTAATCAATGACTTCTCAAAAGTTTTCGAGCTTTTGAGAAGTTTTTTTATTTCTTCGTGAAAACTACCTTCCTATTGTTAACCTATTTATTTTATGGTTGACAATCATTTGCCTTCTCATATATTATAAAGAAAAAGATTCAGAAAAAGAGGGGTAATTGAAATGAATAACCAAAGATTTCGTACGGTCGACTTGACGATGGGAGCGGTCTTCGTCGTCCTAATGATGATTGGAGCCAACTTAGCTTATTGGGTTCCTGCTTTAAAAATTACATACGCAGGTGGAGAAGTTCCGCTTACTTTGCAAACTTTCTTTGCGATCCTGGCCGGGATTTTGTTAGGTAGAAAACTTGGCGCATTTTCGATGATCGTTTATCTCGCTGTCGGAGCTGTCGGTGTGCCTGTATTTGCAGAAATGAGTGCGGGGATTGCCAACCTTGCAATGCCGACAGGTGGATTTTTGATTTCATTTGTTTTTGTAGCCTATATCTCTGGATTGATTATTGAAAAAGCTTCCAATAATAGTTTGGCTACGTATTCTTTCGCCGTTTTCGGTGGATTGATCGTAAACTATTTAATCGGAACACCTTATTTATATTTTTCGATGAACAATGTGTTGGGAGTGCCGATTTCCATGTATGGATCCATGCTTACGATGTTGCCGTTCTTCATTAAGGATGCTGTGATTACTGGTTTACTTGCAGCGACCCTGCCTTCTTTTGTGACAAGAATCCAACGAGTAAGCCCATCATTGCGGAGTCAATAATTGATTAAAACGTCGTTCACTTAGTGAATGGCGTTTTAAATTTTCCAATAGGCTGATGACCTAGCTTTCTTCGATTATTAAGATGGCTTTTTGCGTTTATTTGGCGGCTTACTTCAGTTTTTCGGCGGCTTTTTGACTTTTTTCAGCGGCTTGTTGCTGTTATTCGACGGCTACAAGAGAGATTTCAACGGCTTGCTACGATTTTTCGACGGCTTTCCAGCTTTTTTCGACGGCTGCCTATGTGTCGAAACGCGCAATGTAAAATAGTAATAAAAAATAGCGGTAGCACAGAAAGTGAAAGATAAATGAATAGGTAAAGACCAGCAACGCTGAGGGTTGCTGGTCTTTTACATGAAAAGTATTTATTCATATTTTCATTCAGTTTTGATTTTATTCACCTAAATGAACAGCTTTCGCTAATGTTCTTGCCATGACACCAGTCGATCCTTTTGGTCCGAGGTCATATGCAGAATCAGATACTGCTGTACCTGCGATGTCCAAATGAACCCATGGTGTGTCTTCGGCAAACTCGCCGACAAATGCAGCCGCTAAAATGGATTGTGCTTTTCTACCTGGTGAGTTGTTTAAGTCAGCGATATGGCTTGTTCGAACTTCTTCACGGAAATGATCCATGTACGGGAATGCCCACACTGGTTCGTCCATTTTTTCAGAAGCTGTTTTTATTTCCTCATACCATTCATCGTTGTTTGTTAAGGCTCCTGTGACTTTATCGCCTAATGCGACAATGACACCGCCGGTTAGGGTAGCGATATCAACAATTTTTGCTGCGCCTTCTTTTCTTGCATAAGCAACGGCGTCTGCAAGCGCCAAGCGCCCTTCTGCATCCGTATTGCGGATTTCAATTGTTTTTCCGCTCATGGATACGATGACGTCGTCTGGTTTAAATGCTTTTCCACTGATCATGTTGTCAGTTGCTGCAATAATGCCCATCACATTTTCTTTCGGTTTCGTTTTACCGATTATTTCCATAGCGCCAACAACTGCTGCCGCTCCGCCCATGTCCATTTTCATACCGACAATACCGTCTTTAGGCTTTAACGAATAACCGCCGGTGTCAAAGGTGATTCCTTTTCCGACAAGTGCGGTTGGGTTTTCCCACGTGTCTTTTCCTTGATATTTCATGACGATAAAGCGTGGTGGCTCATCGGATCCTTGGTTGACGGCAAGGAGTGCTCCCATACCAAGCTCTTCAATTTCTTCTTTGCCGAGAACTTCGATTTCCAGGTCGTTTTCATTGGCAATGTTTTCAGCGAAATTTGCCAGGTCAGTTGCCGTTAGCAAGTTACTTGGAAGGTTGACTAAATATCTCGCCGTGTTGGCACCTGTTCCATAAGCGTAGCCTTTTTCTACAGTTGATAGATCGAGCTCTTGGCTATTGATGAAGGTTACTGCACTTAGATTCGTTTTTTCTGGTCTATTTGTATGACATGTAGATTGCTCAAAGGTTGATAATGCAAAAGCATCGCCAATTGCTTCAAGCTGTTCTTCTGTTGGGTTTTCTTGAAAGATGCTGGCTATAGAAACAGCCGCTTGATCGACACCATCTTTTTGAATGGATTGAAATGTTTTGCCTATGGCTTTTCGTAAACGGTTCGTCGTTAGTTCTTCTCGTTTGCCAAGACCGACGAAGTATAAACGCTCCGCTTCAATCTTTCCTAGCGTATGTATTTTCCCAAGTTTCCCGTATTTGTTGGAAAGATCTCCTGCTTGCATCAGTTCACCCAACTGCTGGTCGAACGCTTGATTCAGTTCTTCATAGGTCGTTTGATTATTTTTTTGTTCTTCAAATAAGCCAACAATTAAAGCTTTCGTAGATGCCTTTGTGACATCATCTTGTGTCTGTTGAAACATGTCCTCACTCCTTTTATCGTATACAATTATCATATCAGATTATTTCGATATGCGAAATAGACAACCTTCCTAACTTAAACGCTTGTCATATTTTCTTCACCATATCCGTTTGTGTTCAAGCATTTTTTGGGTACTATGAGAATAGTATGTTTAAAGGTAGTTGATATTATGGAAATTTTTACGAATACGCCTCTATGGATTGCTTTATTGGCTGTTTTGTTTGCGCAATTTGTCAAAATCCCTATTCACTTCATTGCAACACGTGAATTTAAGCCGGGGTTGGCTTTCAGTACAGGCGGCATGCCAAGCAGCCATTCGGCCTCTGTCACTTCGTTAGCTACGGCAATCGGTATTGAAAATGGTCTCGATTCACCTTTTTTTGCGATTGCAGCTGTTCTGAGTATCATTGTCATGTACGATGCAACAGGGATTAGACGCCAGGCCGGAGAGCATGCGACGATTTTAAATCAGCTCGTTAAAGATTTCCAACGTCTTGTAGCTGATGCGAAAAATTGGCCACAAAAAGAACAACAACAAAAAAAGGAAGAGTTAAAAGAACTGCTTGGTCACCAACCGATTGAAGTTTTCTTTGGCGCATTAACTGGAATCATTTTAGCTATTGTTGTTTATTCATTTATTTAGTTTTAAAAAACCCGCTGGCACAGCTTCCACAGCTGTACAGCGGGTTACATGTTGTTATAGGCTTTCTTGAAATGTCGGCAAGTCGCCTGCTTCGATCTTGTCGGCCCATTGATTGAATTCTTCTTCCGTCAATTGACCTTCTCCTTCTTCAATGACAAAAACATCAATTTCTTTTTTTCCCCATTGACTAAATACTTCATCAACCGTTTCATAGTACAAATCGATTTTGTTTCCTTTAATCGCACTTCCCGTATCTGCAACAATTCCGTACCCATAGTTTGGAATGTACAATACGGTTCCGAGTGGTAAAAATTTCGGATCGGCAGCGATTGTTGAAAGCTCATCACGTTGTACTTCTAAACCTGAGAATGTAATCCCATAATTCGGGTGACCCGGGCTTTTCCCGGTTGATTCAGCACCTGCCGTATAGCCAGTTGCAATGACGGTTTTCACTTCAAACTGACGGTATGCTTCAGTAGAAAGACTCGTAAGTTCAATTTCATAATCTTCTATCGTATGATCCACTAATGTTATGTCTGTTTTTTTCGCCAAAGCCGATTCTTTGGCTGACAGTTCCAACGTGAATTTACTTTCATCATCTTCACTTGAATAAGAAGTGAGTACGAAGTAAGAATTCATCAAAAAGAACATCCCCATAAATAAAAAGCTTCTTGTAGGAGTTCGCATGTAAACCACCTCACTATGGCTTAGCGTTTCCGTTTTAAGAAGCTTTTAAACATTTTTCGACAATATTCTATTCAATTCTTCTCTTAGACTACCCTTTAAAACATTTGATATCCGTTTTTCCGTAACATCTTAATGGAAATTCCAGAAATGATTGTTCCGAGGAATCCTGCCAATAAAATGAGGATGTCCCATATCTTTAACCCGGTAACTTTTGCACCGAGGGCTGGAAATGCGATATCTGGTTCTGTTAGATAACTCATGAACGAAACATCGTCGATGATTAAAATGACGACGATCGGAAATATAAACGACATGATCCATGTCATGCGCAATAACATATTCAATATAAAAGCGATTCCGAAAAACAAGACGAAAAATAGCACGGCTGCTACAATCCCTTGAATAATATCCATACTTGCTCCCCCTAAAAATTCTCTAGACACTCCATCATTCTACCTTATTCGCAGTGATTTTCAAAGTCGATTTACTCGAGCTTTATGGCTGTTTTTTGACGAAAGGTAGAAAGTAAAAAAGCAAAAGCAGTATATAACCGCTTTTGCTTCGTTAACCATTAATGGTACATATCCAGCTTTCCTTTTTTCAACAATAGACCTACACCGCCAAGTTTCAATAAGTAACGGTTATCGATTACTTTTTTCATGATGGATGCAGAACGTCCGAATAGTTTACGGTCGCCGAATACGACACCAATTGCATCTGTGTTTCCAAGGGAAGCAACTGTTCCTTTGTTATCAAATTCGAATGTTTCTAGTTCATTATTGCCACTGATTACTTGTTTCAAGTTGCGAGCAGTCATTTCTGCCATTTGAATTGCGATTTGTGCTGTTGGTGGGTATGGTCTTTCTGTTTCAGGGTTCATCAGAACAGCACAGTCACCAACGACAAATACGTTATCATAATTCGGTGCACGTAAATCTTTACGAACAGGTACTTTGTTCCGGTTTACTTCGAATCCTGATTCGCCAACAATAGAATTTCCTGTAACCCCAGCTGCCCAAACGACATTTTTAGAAGGAATCATTTCCTGCTCGTCGTCTTTTTCAACGACAATGCCATCTTCAGTTACCTTTTTGATCATTGTGCTAATACGGAATTCGACACCTTTTTCCTCAAGACGGTTCATCGCATATTCCACAAGTTCCGGGTCAAATCCAGCAAGTGCTGTCGGTCCAGCTTCTACGTTGATGATTCTGACTTTTTCTCTTGGAATATCATATTCTTCACAAAGCTCAGGAACACGGTTCGCAATTTCACCCAAAAATTCGATACCTGTGAACCCTGCTCCACCGACGATGATTGTAAGTAGGTCATCACGCTCTTCTGGTTCATTGTTGTATTTTGCAAAGTTACTTTCAATTTCCTCACGAATTAAGCGAGAGCTATTAATGTTGGTAATAGAGTAAGCGTTCTCAAGCAAGCCTTCGATGCCAAATGTTGCTGTCTCGAAGCCCAATCCAATCACTAAGTAATCGTACGTCAATTCGCCTTCTTCAAGTTGAACTCTTTGACCTTCAGGATCAATCGATAGAACCGTGTCTTGGATAAAATTCACACGATTAAAGTCGATCAAATCCTCGATTGGAATACGCACTCGATCATGATGTAGCGTACCTGCAGAACTTTCATGCAACCAAGTGGTTTGATAATGGTAGTCATTTTTGTTTACCAACGTGATGTTCGCATCGTTTGCCTTCAGTTCTTTTTGCAAACGAACAGTTGTCATAATGCCTCCATAACCAGCACCAAGTATGACAATGTTAGGTCTACTCATTCTAATCACATCCATCCATAATATTTCTTCTCTTCATGAAAATATGCGTACACATCGCCACAGAAAAACTGATTCCACCTATTTCCAGATGACTTTGTGATTTTCTTCACGAACTAAACGAGAATGTCACATTTTTGTAAAATTCAACATCTAAAAACAATCATAGAACTTTTAAATCTGTTTTTCAAGTCTAAAAGTTAAATTCAGACCTTTCTGAAAACCCGTCTCATATTCTTGCTTGTATTATGGTTGGTTTATTGCTTAGAAGATTTTTAATAAGAATTTTAAGCAGGATACCTAACGAACTTTTTCGCTATTTTTTGCAAACCATTTAGCATATTTTCTTGTAAATGTTATAATGATTCTTGGTGTCAAAAGTCATTTTAAGACTTGGAGGTATAGTTATGAACGACAATATTAACGATATTACGATCATCGGCGCTGGACCAGTTGGTTTATTTACTGCATTTTATGGCGGTTTGCGCGATGCTGATGTCCATATCATAGAGAGTTTACCCCATATCGGGGGACAATTAACCGCATTATACCCAGAAAAATATATTTATGATGTGGCAGGTTTTCCGAAAGTTCGAGCTCAAGAGCTTGTCGATAATTTATATGATCAGGTAAAGCCTTTTAATCCGAAGATCACACTTGGTCAAGCTGTTCAAGAAATTGTGAAGCTTGAAGATAATTTATTCCGACTAACGACTGATCAAGAAACCTTTTATTCTAAAACAGTCATTATCACAGCCGGTAATGGTGCATTCGAGCCACGTAAATTACGTATACCGGAATGTGACCAATATGAACAACACAATCTGCATTATTACATTACTAACTTGGAATCATTCCGTGATCGTCATGTCATGATTTGTGGCGGGGGCGATTCAGCTGTCGACTGGTCATTGATGCTTGAGCCGATTGCCAGCCAAGTGACATTGGTTCACCGCCGAGAAGATTTCCGCGCGCACGAACATAGTGTTGCTCAGTTGAAGCAATCTTCCGTGAATATCTTAACGCCTTATGTGCCGACAGAACTTCATGGTACCGAGGCAATAGAGTCTGTCACGTTACAAAAACCAAAAGATGATGACAAAATCAATGTCGAAATTGATGACATGCTCATCAACTTTGGCTTTGTATCTTCACTTGGCCCGATTAAAAATTGGGGACTGGAAATTGACAAGAACAGTATTACCGTGAATACGAAAATGGAAACGAACATCGAAGGCATATACGCAGTTGGTGACATCTGCACCTATACAGGGAAAGTCAACCTGATCGCCACTGGATTTGGTGAAGGTCCGACAGCTGTCAACAACGCCATGGTGCGCATGAATCCATCCGCCCGCGTTCAACCAAAACACTCTACTCATATGTTCGGTTAAAATAAACCGCTTCCCTTTGGTGGGTGGCGGTTTTTTGTTGGATGTGGTTGAGGCTGACGTGTTTTCTATAGGACTTTCCGGAAGTTTTTTGTGCTCGCTCGGGGGTATAGAGTGCTCCTATAGGACTTTCCGGAATATTTTTGTGCCCATCCGGGGGTATAGAGCGCTCCTATAGGACTTTCCGGAAGTTTTTGTGCCCGTTCAGGGGTATAGAGTGCCTCTATGGGACTTTCCGGAAGTTTTTTGTGCTCGCTCGGGGGTATAGAGTGCTTCTATAGGACTTTCCGGAATATTTTTGTGCCCATTCGGGGGTATAGAGTGCTTCTATAGGACTTTCCAGAAAGTTTTTGTGCTCGCTCGGGGGTATAGAGTGCTTCTATAGGACTTTCCGGAATATTTTTGTGCCCATTCGGGGGTATAGAGCGCTCCTATAAGACTTTCCAACTTTATTTTTGGCCCGCTCGGGAGTATAGAGATTCCTTTCGTTCTACTTTCTCATTCATAGTACGACCATCGCAAATTTCCTTTACGGGTAAAATGTTGACCTAAAATTCTTGAAATACTTTTTAATGAAATTAAACTATCACACCAGTCATCAATCGCTGAAACGGTTACTTTCTTATCAGGAAATAATAATTGATATTCCTTAATTAACCCCACAGTTGCTGTATTTAGATTTTCTACCCAATTGCAGTGCTTGCAATAGACCTTTCTTCCTTTCACTTCCACCGCCATTAAACCGCATCCACCGCAAACAACCCCTTTCTTCACCTCATCATACTCATACTCCGGTCGATTTTGATAGGGCGATTCTTTCAGATGGAGTTCAATAAGTTTTTCTGCTAGGTGTTTGTGGGTTTGGTTCAGTTTTGAACCGAATCCGTTGAGCATCCGTAAATGATCACTGATTTGTGTAGGAAGAATGATGGGAGTGTTTTGCTCGGCATGAAATAACGTAAATTCCGGATTGACAAAAACGACATGAAACTGGATTGGTAAGTTATAGCCGTGTTTTCGGAGCAGTTGGGTGAGGGCTGGCGCAGATCGGCCGATTTGATGGAGTGGGTTCATGATTTCTTGCCGGGGAACTTTGAAGAATCTTTCTTGATCGAAGAAGAACTCGCCTTGATAATTTTTCACCTCGTAAACAAATACTTTTTCTTTCGTGATTAAAAGCGTGTCGATTTGGAATACAGTACCATTATGTTCGAGTAATAAATCGTGGATTTGAATGTGGTCGCATTTGAGGTTATTCAGCAATTTATCGAATCGTCTTTCCCCTTTAAGTCCTTTCAATAAATGTAAGTAATTTTTTCGGTCTTTTGGTGACAAGGTCAACCGCCGATCAAGTGCATGTAGCAATCGTAATTCGCCAGTCATTTCACGTTGCTTGTAAATCATTCGCAATCCTCTTTTCTTTTTACTTTGATTATAGTAAAGGTAGTGCAGCACTGCGAATGACGATAAATTCATTTTTAAGAAAAAATTGATCGTTATGTTTATTAAATCTGTCAAAAATCACTTTTTCTACTCTACAAAAACTCTTTTCCACAAAAAAACTGTCTCACCGATCAAGGTAAGACAGTTTGTATGTTTAAGTATTTAGCAATCGCCTGGTACGCCGACTCTTCCGTCTGCTTTAAAGGATGAGCCACAACCGCAGGAAACAATCGCATTTGGATTATCGATTGTGAACCCGCCACCCATCATGTTTTGTTTATAATCAATGGTTGTATTTTCTATAATCGGCTGATCCATTTTCGCGATGACGACAGGAATATCGTTTTCGATGTATTGATTATCGGTTTCTTTCACTTCATAATCGAATCCTAATTGATAGGACAAACCACTGCAGCCGCCACCCTTTACGCCAAAACGTAGGTAGACGTTTTCTGCCGTTTCTTCTTTCATCATATCTTGTATTTGTAATTTTGCTTGTTCTGTAATTACAATGGACATGTCAACGACCTCCTTAACATTATTATACAAATTCTTTCTTTTTGTTTCAAATTGATGGCCAATTAAATATGCCTTCTGCAACTTTTTCAGCAGGACCACGCATGATGACTCGCTGATTTTCAGTCATACTGATGAATAAATCGCCGCCTTCTAAATGTACGGTGATTTCCTCACCAACAGTGGAATATCCGTTTAATACACTGGCGACGACGGCGGCACATGCTCCTGTTCCACAAGCTTGCGTGATTCCTGAACCTCTTTCCCACACACGAAAATGAAGTTCTTTTCCAGATACGACTTCGACAAATTCAACGTTCACACCATCCGGGAATCGATCATCTTTTTCAATAATTGGACCAAGCTCCTCAACTGGACTTGAATCAATCGACTCAACAAAAAAGACAGCATGCGGGTTCCCCATAGATACAGCAGTTAAATTTAGTTCCGCATCTGCAACGAGAAACGGTTCGTTCACAACGCGGCTTTCTGGGTCATAATTGTCGACAACCATCGGAATCTCTCGTCGTTTCAACAGGGGTACTCCCATGTCAATGGACACTTGTTCAACCAACCCATTTTCAGGGAAAACCTCTGCATCGACAATTCCTGATTTGGCTTCTATTTGAAATGACGTATCGGTCACATAACCTAATTCATAAGCCCATTTCGCAATGCAACGAAGTCCATTTCCACAATTTTTTCCTTCAGAACCGTCTTTATTGAAAATACGCATGCGAACATCGGCTTTTTCAGAAGGTAGCATGTAAATTAACCCATCTGAGCCAATTCCAAAGTTCACATCCGAAACTTTTCGTGCCAATTGAGGTATCTCACTTTCTTCCAAATGCACTTGAAAGCCATCTATATAAATATAATTATTACCTAGTCCATGCATCTTTGTAAAAGGAATTTTCATCAAATGTTCCCCAACTTCCTTTTAAAATAAAGGATTTTCTTCTAAATGTTTATATACTTTGTCAACTAACTCATCAGGATCGTCTGCCATGACAGCTTCACCATTCACAATCGCAAATAAAAACGAAGCACAAATCCCGCAATGGCTGGTACATCCATATTCAATGACGTCCAGCGAAGGATCTTTTTCTAGTTTTTCAAAGGCTTCCTGTGAACCGCTCGCTATGTTGTTGACACAAAACTCGATGATTGGATTCATTTTCTGTCATACACTCCTCGGTTCATAACTCTTTTATCCGATTAGGATAACATGTTTAACGAGAATCTTTAAGCAGTTGGCTCAAAACCTCTGCTTTCCAATGCCTTATACACTCTCTTCAAACGTGGGTCTCCTTCACCAACAAGTTCATCATCGATAAATACGACAGGATAGATCAAATCTTCATCGACGACCCGTTTGGCAAAGCTTTGATAAGGCTCTTCTTCAGGTGGATTAAAAATATCTACATACGTGTATTGAATACCCTCTTCACCAAATTTTCTCGAAATCGCTGCTTGCAGCCAATCATATTGTTCCTTGGAACTTGGTAAATTTACACAACTCGGACAAAGGACCTCAGCCCCATACACAATAACCTCAGTTTGATTCGTCACGATATTTTTCCCCCTAAATAACGTTTCTTATTTTCATTTTACCGAAAATGATGTAAAATAGAAAATGATAACGATTATCAATTGAAAAAAGAAATCGTTGATACGCTTTTCGAGCAACTCAATAGATTTTTTAATTGAGACCATTTATACTAACAATTAAAAGAAGGGGGAAGAAAAACGATGTTCGATCAAGTTCAAGAAGTCATTGGAAAACTACGCCCGTTTTTACTTCGTGACGGCGGGGACGTTGAATTAGTGGATGTCGACGATGAAGGTATCGTGCTTCTTCGCTTAAAAGGTGCTTGTGGCAACTGCCCAAGTTCAGCAATTACATTGAAAGCTGGTATTGAGCGTGCATTGGTCGCAGAAGTGCCTGGTGTATCAGAAGTTGAACAAATCTTTTAACGTCAAATAAATCACAAACATACAGATTGACCTTGTAGCCAGCTAGATGAATAGCTGGCTTTTTTCGTGTCTAAAGATATTTAAGGATGTTATTGAATCGATCACTTTTCACTTAAACCTTCACAGGTGTTAGAGGCTCCATCCCATCTAGCACTCGCTTCAGATTTTCTACACATAACATGGCCATACGGTTTCTCGTTTCAACCGTTGCCGAACCGATATGCGGTAAAGCGACTACGCGATCCAGTTGCACGAGTGGATGATCACTTTTAATCGGCTCATTTTCAAAGACATCTAAGCCAGCTCCTTGAATCTTTTCTTCCTTGATTGCTTGGTATAAATCCGCTTCATTCATCACACCGCCACGAGAAGCATTAATGAAAAATGCACTCTTTCTCATCCGATCGAAAGCTCGTGCATCGAACATACCCTTCGTTTCCTCTGTCAATGGAGTCATCGAAACGACAAAATCTGATTGTGCCAATAGTTCATCGATTGAAACATAGCGCGCACCTAATTTTTCTTCCGCTTCAGGTTTTCGGTTGCGGTTATGGTATAAAATATTCATATCAAACCCTGTTGCCCGTTTGGCGACCGCTTCACCGATTGAACCCATACCGACGATGCCTATCGTTTTATGATGAACATCTGACCCGGCCATCATATAAGGTGACCATGTTTTCCATTCGTCTTTCCGAATGACATCAACACTTTCTGGAATTCTTCGCGCCGTAGCCAACAACAGTCCGAACGTTAAATCTGCGGTCGTATCCGTCAATACATCTGGCGTGTTAGTGACCGTGATCCCACGCGCTTCACAAGCTTTCACATCGATATTGTCAAAACCGACAGCTAAATTGGCAATCACTTTCAACCGGCTTGCCATGTTTAAAAGTTCTTCATCAAAGGTATCAGTTAACATGGAAAGAACAGCGTCTGCCTCGGCAATTTCTTTTTTCAATACATCGCGAGGCACTGGCATTTCCTCCTCTTCCCACATCTTGACCTGATATTTTTCTGTCAATTCTGATATAATCTCATTAGGGAGTCTTCGCGTCACATAAACTATTGGTTTAGCCACCAGAATCGCCTCCTTATAAGTATGTATAAAAAATCGCTGCATAAACTCAAACTAAAGAAAAATGGATGTGATGAAACATGAATAAACTTGAACAAATGACAATCGAACAATTGAAAGAACGTGGCGTCGAACTTGAAGACATCGCTGAACTCGTTTATCACTTGCAGTCAGCGTATCATGATGACTTGGACATGGAAGAATGTATGTTTAACATTCGAAAAGTCCTCAAAAAGCGGGAAGTGCAAAATGCCGTGTTAACCGGTATTCAACTGGATAAATTCGCTGAACAAAATAAATTCGAGGAACCGCTTCAAAGCATTATCGCAAATGATGAAGGGTTATATGGGATCGATGAAATCGTTGCTTTTTCGATCATCAATGTCTATGGATCGATTGGATTCACGAACTTTGGCTATATTGACAAGATCAAACCAGGGATTTTGAAAAAATTGAATGATAAACGATATGGTACGCACACCTTTTTGGATGATATCGTCGGCGCGATTGCCGCTGCTGCTTCCAGTCGTTTGGCTCACAGCTCGGAACTAGCGCTTGATCCTGAGGATGACTAACTGTCTTGCTTAGGCTGTTTATTCTGAAACGAAAAACAGCCTGAGCATTACATATGGCTAAACCATTCGTTTAATGTACGGACAGAATACGTTGGCTGCTTCGGATATTTGGCCAACTCCTCTTCTGATGTCACTCCCGTTTGCACATGAAGCGTGTCCAAACCCGATTGAATCCCCGCCATAATGTCCGTTTCATAATTATCCCCAACCATGATGGTTTTTTCGCGTGGAATCCCTAACTTTTGTAGCGCAAATTCCATCATAAATGGTTGCGGTTTCCCTACATAAGTTGGCTTTTTACCGGAAACGTGACTCACTAATTCGACGAAAGCCCCGTTACCAGGTGTAAAACCTCGTTCAGTTGGAACTTTGATGTCCGGATTCGTCGCAAGTAAATACGCGCCCTTCTGTGCATTCAACGCTGCGCGGGTGATTTTTTCATACGTAACGTTTCGATCGATTCCCATGACAACGATTTCTGCTTCTTGATCCGTCAATTCGATTCCCGCTTCTTCTAGGGCAGAAATTAAACCGGTTTGACCGACGACAAAAGCACGACGGCTCGTTAATTTTTCTTTAATAAAAGCAGCTGTTGCTAGTGATGCTGTAATCACTTGTTCAACTTGCGCTTCAATACCAAAACCTCTTAGTTTCTCTGCTGTTTGCTCCAGTGTCCGTGACGAATTATTTGTCAAAAACAGATGTGGAATATGACGTTTATTTAATTCATCAACGAATTCTTTGGCACCTTGAATTTCATCTGTTCCACGAAACATCGTGCCATCCAAATCAATTAAATATCCCTCGTAGTGTTTCATTGTTGATTACTCCTTTGGTTTATGAAAAGCATTGATAGGACCGAGTTCGTTTTCCAAATAATTTAAAACGAGTGGACGAAAATGTTCAATCGTATCCAAATTATTTCTTAACGTTTTCTCAATCTCTGAATGGTTGATCTTCGTATACTCCCGGACCAGCTTCGGACGCAGGCTGACGATCTCTTTATAGGAAGCTTCGTGTTCTTTCGGAATCACTCGCTCATCAACTAAAATATCAATAATATCTTCATAACTACCTGGGTCTCTCATGATAAATCCATCAATCATCAAGTTTCCGACATCAATAATGGATTCGACGACCATTTGCGCCAACCGTTCAATGCCTAATTTCTCCAAAAAACTGACAGCTTCTTGTTGCTCCAATACTTCAAGTAAACCATTGTAATAAAGTAATGTATTTTCAATATTTTCTCGGTCGACAAAATACATAATCATCATCCTTTCACCCCATAGTTTAACATAACTAATAAGCTCAAGCCTTACAGGAATGCATTGAATTTTGGCTATCGGATGAACCTATTAGCTACTTTTGGTAAAATGGGGTAAAAGATTTGTCAGGAGTGTCAATGAATGAGCAATGTAAACATGATCAAAGATGAAACAGAAAGTACGAGTGTACGATATGTTAGCTTTAGCACCGAATTCAGAAGATATGATTTTGCATTTTTCGAAAGTGAAACGATAGACGATAAGGTTTTCATTCTCGATTTGCAAAGCTCGCACTATACGACAGTGAAAAAAGATGAACTCAAATCGCCAAAATATTATGCGCACCATTTCCGTGTAAATGAATATGAGGCAGAGGAAATATTCGAATACTTGAAAGAAAATTTGAAGTAAGGTTGATGAAAACCAAGCGCCTAAGTTTTTAGCCAAAACCAAACGAACTTCATACGTATAATCGCCTTCTGAGTGGAAAGCCTATTGACTGACAGGAGGCGATTAGTTATGCCAAAAAAGAAGAAATATGATGATTTCGCAAACGTTGAGATCGATCGAAATTACCAAATCCCTGAAGAATTCCCTGAAGGAACTTACGGGGAGCCGGTAAACGCTGAACAACCGCTCCAATCGCAAGTCGATAACCCGAATCGACGCCCTTATTCCGCTTTCAATTATGAAAATAAAACACTACATGCGGATGCTCAACGGAATATGTCAAACTCCCACCCACCTAATGATTTTCCAGCCGAAGATACTGAGGACTAGCAAGGAAAATTGCACCCGATAAAGCTTGTAGAAAATGCCATGTTTTCTGCAAGCTTTTTTTATTTTAAAGGTGTTTTACAAATTTCGAGGGACTTTTTTAAAAAAACGTTTCATGCTTAATAAGTTCATGCGTTCAGTGTTATGATGGAGGAATGAAAGTGCTTATACTAAAGGGTGATTTGAATTGTTAACTGAACAATCGATTCAATCGATGTTTTCAAATAGAATGTTCGAGCGTGGCAAGCGTTACTATCGCAAAGGAGCGGTGGAGCGTGTCGTATTTGATGAACTTCAAAAGTCTTGGTCAGGCACTGTGTCGGGCAGTGAAATGTATCATGTGTCCATACAGAAGCACGATGATGATACGTTCGATCATGCATGTACATGCCCTGCCTATGAAACATTTGGAGAATGTAAACATATTGTTGCTGTTCTATTAAAATTAGCCAATCGAGAAGCAGTTGACAAAGGTCAACTGTTCGATAATTTTTTAGAAAATCGTAAGCAAAATGATATGCCTAACCGAAGAATCAACAAGGAACCTAAACCTACTGACGATCTCTCGGCTAGGATAATTAACCTTTTCATGGACACCAATTCAGCGGATTCAACTTTGCATAAAGAGCCGCTTCAGACTGAATATATTTTAAAAATCGATCATCAATTATTGAAAGGTATGCTACTTTCTGTCGAGATGAAGACCGGTGTCGAACGTACATATGTCGTCAAAAACCTGAAGAAGTTTTTAAAGAGTGTCGATGAACAATCTGAGCATTTTTTTACACCGAAATTTTCTTATGATCCAAAACAACATATGTTCAAAGAAGAAGATCAACGTGTGATGCAAATTCTTTTGGATATATACCGAAGTGACGCTTTCTATGAAAACCAATGGCAAACGATTGCCAATCAAAAGGGAATGACGATTCCACCGTACTTCGCCAAGGAACTGCTACAGGCTCTTTCTGAAAGAGGCTGTACATTCGAAGACGTGACGGGAACTTTTCGGGAGATTCACTTATTCAAAGACGCTTTGCCATTTGATTTTTCTCTTCATGAAAATAGTCATGGCTATGCGCTCGGTTTTGATGCGATGGATCATTTCCATTATTTTAAAGACTACGGAATCATTCAGGAAGGTCAGTATTTTTATCATTTGAACGCAAACCAACGGGAGATCATGAAGAATATTTATGGATTTTTGTATCGAAATCCGAAATCGAGTATTCCGATTCAAAAGCACCAGATGGACTCTTTCGTTTCGAATGTCGTGCCGAACTTGAAACAAATCGGGGATGTTCGTCTTTCTGAACAAGTATCTGAGGCAATCATCAATCCGTCTCTTCAAGCGACCATGCATTTAGATTTAGATGGCGAGCGGTTAACGGCGAATATCCGCTATTGGTATGACGATATCGAAATCGATCCGATGCAGCCTGGTGATACTCAAAAACGAGATTCTTCACAAATTTTAGTGCGAGATACTGAAAAAGAACAACGTGTGATGAATATAATTGAGTCGGCAGGATTTAAGTTCAATGGCCATGAACTTTACTTGGATGATGAAGAAGATATGTTCACGTTTCTGTATTACTTGCTACCGCAGCTGGATGAAGATGTGGCAATATATTTAACGAATGCGGTGAAAAATCTACTCGTAGATGAAATTGAGTCTCCCGCCGTTCATGTGGATTTGGATTCAAACGGTGATTTTCTGGAAATCGATTTTGATTTGGGAGATATCGACCAGAGCGAAATCAGTCATATAATTCAATCCGTCGTTGAGAAAAAACGATATTACCGGTTGCCGAATGGCCGCTTCGTACCACTTGAAGAAGACTCTTTCGCGCAAATATCGAACGTTTTTGATGAGATGCGTCTAAATCCAGAAGATTTAAAAGATGGCAAGGTGCAACTACCTGCCTACCGCGGACTTCAGATGGACGAAGCGATGTCTGAGCATTTCCGAAAAAATTATAATCAAGCTTTTCAACAACTGATTGAGGACATTAAAAATCCTGAATCCTTTGATATACCATTGCCAGCTGGAATCCATGCTGATTTGCGTGAATACCAAATCTTAGGCTTCCAGTGGCTAAAATCATTAAGTCGTTACCGATTCGGTGGAATTCTAGCGGATGATATGGGACTTGGGAAGACGCTTCAGACGATTGCTTATCTTTTATCTGAAAAAGAAAATAATCCGGACCAGGATCAGCCGGCCCTCGTCGTTTCACCTGCTTCCCTCGTATATAACTGGGAGTCAGAGTTCAAAAAGTTCGCTCCATCGATGAAAGTCTGTGTCATCCACGGAAGTATCGGGGAACGAGAGGAATTATTTAAAATCGCTGATGAATACGATGTGTTGATCACTTCCTATCCATTAGTGCGGCAGGATTTAGAACAATATCGTGATAGACGATTTTCGACGCTGATTTTAGATGAAGCGCAAGCGATCAAAAACCATTTGACGAAGCAGGCACAAGCGATCCGGTCGATACGTGCTGGAAGACGCTTTGCTTTAAGTGGCACACCAATCGAAAACTCACTCGATGAGTTGTGGTCGTTGTTCGATGTGATCATGCCCGGTTTTTTCCCAAGTAAAAAAGCGTTCCGTGAACTTCCTCATGAACAGATTTCCCGGATGAGTCGTCCATTCATTTTACGTCGGATCAAACAAGACGTATTGACGGAGCTTCCAGATAAAATTGAATCAGTAAATCATTCTGAATTGACGAAGGATCAGAAACAGCTTTATCTTGGGTATCTTGAAAAAATTCAAGGAGAGGCTGCAAGCGCCATTTCCAGTGAAGGATTCCAGAAAAGCCGAATGAAAATATTAGCTGGACTCACACGACTTCGCCAGCTATGCTGCCACCCTTCTTTATTTATCGAAGGATATGAAGGCGAATCCGGCAAGTTGAATCAGCTACTGGAAATGGTCGAAACTGCTAGGCAAAACGGTCAACGGATTCTGATTTTCTCCCAATTTTCAAGCATGTTGAAAATTATTCGAGAAGAAATGAACGCAATGGGTGAAGATGTTTTTTATTTGGACGGACAAACGCCTTCAAAACACCGCGTCGATATGGTCGATCGCTTCAATGACGGAGAGAAAAACATTTTCCTTATATCACTTAAAGCTGGCGGCACAGGACTGAACCTAACCGGCGCAGACACAGTCATTTTATATGATTTATGGTGGAACCCGGCCGTCGAAGAACAAGCAACAGGCCGCGCCCATCGGATGGGTCAGAAAAAAGTTGTTCAAGTGTACAGATTGATCACGAAAGGCACGATTGAAGAAAAAATCCATGCATTACAACAACGCAAAAGAGAACTGATTGAAAATGTGATTCAACCAGGCGAAACGAACTTCACAAGCTTGAGTGAAAACGAAATTCGTGAGTTGTTGAATGTTTAATTTAGATAGTGAGGAGGCACTGACTTCGGTCGGTGCTTTTTTTGTGCTAAAACGCAAAGCGATGTGGTTAACATTGAAGCAGTGCGAATTAACACTGAAGCGACGGGGATTAACACTGAAGCCGCGCGAATCAACACTGAAGACGCGCGATTTAACACTGAAGCCGTGCGAATTAACACTGAAGCGACGCGGGTTAACACTGAAGGCCAACGAATTAACACTGAAGCTGCACGAATTAACCCTGAAGCCACGCGAATTAACACTGAAGACGCGCGATTTAACACTGAAGCTGCACGAATTAACACTGAAGACGCGCGATTTAACACTGAAGCTGCGCGGGTTAACCCTGAAGCTGCGGGAATTAACACTGAAGCCGTGCGAATTAACACTGAAGCGACGCGGGTTAACACTGAAGCTGCACGAATTAACCCTGAAGCGACGCGGGTTAACACTGAAGGCCCGTGACCAAACATCGAAAACGACCGCTTTTATGTTTCATGTTCCGCACACTACTTCATGCAATTGGAAGGATATGTTTAATTCGCCGTCATAGCGGGGATATTTCCTATAGAAGAAGTGAGAGAAGTTGCGTTTTAAAGGAGTTTTCAAATGTTGACTAAAAATAGTTCATTTTTACTGACAAAGGATGATTTTGAACAAGCCGATCACTTACCGGATTGGCTGTTACGAGAATATAAAACGTTTAGTGAAACTGTTACAGATCCTACATTCCCATGTTTTTTCGGTATGACGGCTCAGCGTAGAGGTGAGCTTCGTTATTCTTACATTGAGCATGATAAATGGGATCATTTACCTGAAGCCGTAGAAAGCTTTCTAAGTCTCTTCACACCGGAAAATAAAACGAGACATGGTTTATTCATTTTTGTGGAGCCTGAGTCTGAAGAAAAATCAATCGACTATTATCGATCGTATTTCTGGGATATTCTACAATATTTACATGAACAAGACCGTTTCGATTGGCCAGCTGGCGCGCCGAAAGACCCTGAACATTATTTATGGGATTTCCATTTTGCAGGCGAGCCAATATTCGCGTTCGGTAATGCGCCAGCTTATAAACAAAGAAAAACTAGAGACCTTGGCAACAGTCTCGTCTTAGGTTTCCAGCCACGCAAGATTTTTGAAGGGCTCGAAGGCACAGAAAAAGGCGGCATCATGTCCCGTGAAAAAGTCCGTGCCCGCGTTGAAGCTTGGGATGGTCTTCCAAAACACCCGGATATCAGTCATTTCGGTGACCCTGATCATAATGAGTGGAAGCAATTCTTTATTGGCGATGACATTGAACCGATTAAAGGAAAATGTCCTTTCCACCATAAAGATAGCTAACAATAAAAATCGCGGAAAGAGAAAGCTATAAAATTTATATTCCAATCACGACTTTATCGATATCAATGGAGGTTACAGCATGAGAGGGATCACATCAACTCAAAAAATAAATTGTCGTACTGAATACGCCACATTAAAAAAAGCCGTTGTAGTGAAGCCTTCTTTTATGAAAATCACACAAGTAATTAATGAAACGCAGAAGCATTATAAAAACACTAATATAGATACAACGCTCGCCGTAAAGCAGCATAGGCACTTTTTAAAGGTTATGAGGTCACATGGCATCGAAGTCACTGAACTTTCTCCAAATCCTCATTTAAATGAACACGTCTTTACACGTGACACTGCCTTTGTGATTGATGACCAGTTATTCGTGGCATCCATGAACGAAGAAGTTCGGCAAGGTGAAACCGAGCAATTAAAGGAATGGTTACATGAACAATCGGTACCTTTTCAAAAAGGTTTAGAAGGTTCAATTGAAGGCGGAGATGTCATCATTGACGGTGACACCATTTGGGTTGGTCTAAGTGGACGCACAACATTCGATGCCGTGAAAGATTTACAACGACGATTACCGAGCTACAATGTGCGACCTTTACGGTTAAAGGATGATATTCTTCATCTCGATTACGTCTTTAATATCTTAAGCGAAGACACTGCTCTTGTTTACAGTGATGCTTTTACTAAAAAAGATTTAAGAAAACTTCATTCCAACTATCACGTGATTTCTGTTACCGATGAAGAGCAATTTCAAATGGGACCAAACGTCCTTTCAATCGGTGATGGAAAAGTTATTAGCCTTCCTCAAAATGAACGATTGAATAACGTGTTAGAATCCGAAGGCTATAAAGTCATACGCGTCGATCTCTCTGAAATCATCAAGTCCGGTGGCTCATTCAGATGTTGTACATTACCTTTGCAGCGAGGCTAATCGATAAGCAACATTGAAACAAATACTCGAACGATTTCTCAATTAAATCGTTCGGGTTTTTTATGTATGTAAACCTCAACAATAATAAAAAACCTTGCACTACCAACTTGGGTAGAACAAGGTTTCATTAGTCAATCCGTTTCAAAACGAAATAAGGACAACCAAAATTACAATATTCATAAATATAATCTTCTAATGTAGATATTTTCGTATCAAAGGTCGCTTTTTGATTTTGATCATCATAAAAACCTTTTAGACGAAGCTGACCATAACCCCAGTCACCGACGAGGAAATCATACTTCGCCAGCAAATCCACATATTTTTCTTCGATAGCTTCTTCATTGAAAGCTTCTCTGTATTCGTAAATTAAATCATAATTGGTTCCTTGAAGTTCCATGGAGATCACCTCGTTATACATAGTGTACCATAATTTCCTTATCCATTCTCTACATGAAAACAATTTAGCTGCTTACACTAAGAATTAGCTAAATTCCGATATGAGAAAGGATTCCAATCTGTATGCGAAAATTTCTATGCCTACTTATTATTTTGCTTGCTATACCCGTGACAGTGCAAGCCGAAGACAATGACGATGAATATCTTGAACGAATGGGACTTTACCGAAAGACGGCTGCTGTGACAGACTTGCCTTGGTATTCACTTGCAGCCATGGACCAATATGAACGTAATATCAATAAAGAGATCGATGGTCGAATGACAGGGATTATCATCAAGCCCGAAACATGGTTTGGTTTACTTAACTTTGACAATAAGCGAAAGCATTCCGAAGAAGCCATTCAATTGTTCGGCGGAAAAGGTATGGACGGAAATGGGGATGGGATTGCTGATATTGAAGATGATGAAGATGTGCTGTACACCTATGCCACTATCATTCAGCAATTGACCGACGAAGAAGGCACCATGCAAAAAGCTTTAGAAACTTATTATGACCGTGAAAAAGCTGCCGATTTAATCGCTCTGATGGAAAAAATCTTTCATAAGTTTCAAACACTTGATTTAAGTGAGCGATCCTTTATCGTTTCGAAAAACTTCAATTATAGTTACAAAAATACGTGGGGAGACTCACGTGGCTATGGAGGAAGAAGGATTCATGAAGGAACCGACATTTTTGCCGGATACGGGACACCTGTTAAATCAGCCTCTTATGGAATCGTTGAGATCAAAGGATGGAACAAGTTCGGTGGTTGGCGGGTCGGAATTCGCGACGCATATAACATCTATCATTACTATGCTCATTTAAGCCGATTTGAAGAAGGGATTGAAGAAGGCACCCTCGTCAAACCTGGACAAGTTATCGGATATGTGGGTTCAACAGGATATGGGCCAGAAGGAACACAAGGCAAATTCCCACCTCACTTACATTATGGCATTTACAAAGATAACGGAAAATATGAGTGGGCTTATGACCCGTACCCTTCCTTAAAACGCTGGGAGCGAAATACTGACGGATAACTTGCTCTAGCCAATTGAAATATTTCTCCTTTAGTGAAAAAATAGAGATAGTGAACTATTGGAGATGAAATCATGAAACGAATTGCAGGCAGTCGTGTATTAAAAACAGGAATCGCTATATTTATCACCGCATGGATTTGTGAATGGATCGGTTGGCCACCGGTTTTCGCCGTTATTACAGCAATCGTAACGGTGGAGCCGACCGTTGCCCAATCGATCAAAAAAGGAATCATCCGGTTTCCAGCTTCCGCAATCGGCTCCTTTTATGCCGTTTTATTTATCACTTTATTTGGTCATTCCGCATTGACCTATGCCTGTGCAGCTGTGTTTACGATCGTCACGACGTATCGATTTAAGTTATTTGATGGTTTGCTCGTTGCTACGTTGACGTCCGTTGCCATGATTGAAGTCATTCACGATAATTTTATGGCCTCGTTTTTTATTCGTCTTGGAACGACAACGATTGGACTGGCTGTCTCTACACTCGTGAATATGTTTTTGATGCCACCAAATTACCAATCGTCAATTACGAACAAATTGAAAAAATTAGCGCAAGACACAGGTGAAACCATCCAGTGCATTTTTTCAGCTGCTCTGAGTGACCAAAGACAAGACCCGAAGATGCTTGAAACACTCGAGATTTTAGAAGAAAGAGTGTTTAAAATTGAAGTGCTCATAAATTATCAACGTGACGAAGCGAAATATCACCCGCTAACTGCGGCTGAGAACAATGAACTGAAAGCCGTTAACAAAAAGCTGACGCAGCTAAAATTAATTAATTACCACATTGAGAACGTATACTATATGACGTCTAAAACACTGGATTTAACCGAACAGGAAAAAGATATGCTGTTTATTCATGTAGAAAATGTTTCCCATTCCCTTCAAGTAGCCGAGGACTTTAGCCTTGAAGAGCACCGGGAGCAATTGAAAAAACTTGTCGATCTGTTCTGGCGAAACCAAAGTGAAATTATCGAAGAAAAACCAAGGACTACGGCATTTCCATCGCATTTCATTCTACTTTATGAACTGTTGTCGATCTATCAATTAGTGGAAAGTTACTTTACGATTAAGCCCGAAGATTTTCAGAAAAAAGAAAAGGCTAAATTGAAACAAACCATTAAAAGAAAATAAAGAGAGAACGATTTAAAACATACGAAGATTAGTGGCGGACTATTCATCGGTAGTGATCTAAAACTGTGTGCTTTCGTTGATTAGAGGCGTTCTATTCAACGGTAGCGAAGGAAAATTGTGCGCTACCCTCGATTAGAAGCCTCCTATTCAACGGTAGCGAAGGAAAATTGTGCGCTACCCTCGATTAGAGGCGTTCTATTCAACGGTAGCGAACAAAAAATATGCCCTATCCTCGATTAGAGGCGTGCTATTCAACGGTAGTGAAGAAAAATTGTGCGCTACCCTCGATTAGAAGGATAGCACTCAAAAAAACCGCTCCAACTCGGAGCGGTTTTCTATACCTGTTAATTTTTAAATTGCTCTGCTTCCGTTGATCCTGCAAGAGCTGTTGTCGATGAAGTGCCTCCAGAAATGACTTGGGATACTTCGTCGAAATAGCCTGTTCCAACTTCTCGTTGGTGTCGGGTCGCGGAGTAACCGAACTCTTCACTGAAAAATTCAGCTTGCTGTAACTCAGAGTAAGCCTTCATTCCTTCGTCTTTATACTTACGAGCTAATTCAAACATGCTGTGGTTCAATGCATGGAATCCAGCTAATGTGACGAATTGGAATTTGTAGCCCATTTTTCCGAGTTCTTTTTGGAAATTCGCAATCTCTTCATCCGATAATTTTTTCTTCCAGTTGAATGAAGGTGAACAGTTATAAGCCAACAATTTATTTGGATATTTTTCATGAATCGCATCTGCAAAACGCTGTGCTTCCTCCAGATTTGGTTCAGACGTTTCACACCAAATTAAATCAGCATACGGAGCATAAGCCAATCCACGGGCAATCGCTTGGTCCAAACCGGATTTCGTGCGGTAGAAGCCTTCCACTGTACGTTCACCCGTCAAGAACGGAGCATCGTATGGATCGACATCGCTCGTAATTAAGTCTGCCGCATTCGCATCTGTTCGGGCAATGATGACGGTTGGCGTACCCAACACGTCTGCTGCCAAACGAGCAGAAACTAAATTTTTCACGGCTTGCTGCGTCGGCAATAACACTTTACCACCTAAATGACCACATTTTTTCTCAGATGAAAGTTGATCTTCAAAGTGAACGGCAGATGCTCCTGCTTCGATCATTGATTTCGTTAGTTCAAACACATTCAATTGGCCACCAAAA
The DNA here is from genome assembly GCF_018967645.1 of Allobacillus halotolerans. GTDB lineage: Bacteria > Bacillota > Bacilli > Bacillales > Alkalibacillaceae > Allobacillus > Allobacillus halotolerans. The sequence goes on from NZ_JAHLZF010000005.1 coordinate 99,314, forward strand.
CCCGCTTCCGCATCCGCTACAATCGGTGCGAACCAATCAATAGAGTCGTCACCTTCCGAATAATGAATTTGATCTGCCCGCTGCAATGCCTGGTTAATCCGCTTCACGACATTCGGCACGCTATTGACCGGATATAAGCTTTGATCCGGATACATTTGACCGGCCATATTGGCATCTGCAGCTACTTGCCAGCCACTTAGATAAATAGCTTTCAATCCCGCTTTCACTTGCTGAACCGCTTGGTTACCCGTTAACGCACCAAGTGCATTTACATAGTTTTCTTCATTGATTAACCTCCAAAGCTTCTCAGATCCTCTTTTGGCTAACGTCTGTTCAATTTGTAAACTTCCTTTTAAACGATCGACATCTTCAGCCGAATAGGGGCGTTCAACACCGACCCAACGCATATTTTCTGCCCAATCTTTTTTCATCTGTTCTACTCTGTTATTCATCTTTTATTCCCCTTCCTTTAATACGTGATAAGCTGGTAATGTTAAAAATGATTCAAACGAATCTTGTTCGATCAGATCTAAAAATAGTTTTGTAGCTTGTGGATGCTCAGCCTGTAACTTGTCATCCAACAAATCTTTCACTAAATCAATCGTCACTTTTTCCCCCGTTTCAAGCTTTCCTTCAGGATGCTTGATCCATTGCCAGACCTGTGCCCGGGAAATTTCTGCAGTTGCTGCATCTTCCATTAAGTTGTTTAACGGAACGGCACCACGTCCCCCTAGCCAAGCTGAAATATATTGAATGCCGATTTCGATATTCGCACGAAGACCCCCTTCGGTAATCGGCCCTTCAGGTACTTCAAGTAATTGTTCCTCTGTCACTTGCAAATTATCTAACTGACAATCAATTTGATTTTTTGTCGGCATGTGTTCATCAAAGACTTCTTTTGCAAGCTGAACCATCGCCGGATGCGCCACCCATGTGCCATCATGGCCATCTTTTACTTCACGTAATTTATCGTTGCGCACTTTTTCATAAGCTTCTTTGTTTTTCGCTTCATCATTTTTCACAGGAATTTGTGCTGCCATTCCTCCAATTGCCGGAGCATTCCGCTTATGGCAAGTTTGGATTGTCAACAGTGAATACGCTCTCATAAACGGTACTTCCATCGTCACCAATTTACGATCCGGAAAGAGTACATGCTCGTGATTCTGAAAGTTTTTGATATAGCTAAAAATGTAATCCCAACGTCCGCAGTTCAACCCTGCTGAATGCTCTTTCAATTCAAATAAAATTTCATCCATTTCGAAAGCTGCAGAAATCGTTTCAATAAGAACTGTTGCTTTAATTGTCCCTTGAGGAATGCCAAGCTCATCTTGCGCGAATACGAAAACGTCATTCCAAAGCCTTGCTTCTTGGTGATTTTCCAATTTAGGCAAATAAAAATATGGGCCTGAACCTTGCTCGATCAGTTGCTTCGCATTGTGATAAAAATACAAACCGAAATCAACAAGGCTCCCTGACATTGGCTCATTTTCTACCGTTAAGTGTGTCTCTTCTAAGTGCCATCCGCGTGGGCGGACGATTAGTACAGCAGGATTATCGTTTAATTGATAAAACTTTCCATTATCGGCCGTGAAATCAACTTCCCGGCGAATAGCATCCTTTAGATTTTTTTGTCCGTTGATCATGTTGCTCCATGTCGGACTGGAAGAATCCTCGAAATCCGCCATAAACGTCTTTGCACCTGAGTTCAATGCATTGATAATCATTTTACGGTCGACTGGTCCAGTAATTTCTACCCGGCGATCCTGAAGGTCTTCAGGTATATCAGCAACCGTCCAATCACTTTCACGAATATCTTTTGTCTCATCTAAAAAGTGTAGCGTAGCTCCTTGATTGAAAGCCTCTTGCGCTTTTTCACGCTGTTCCAAAAGAGATTTTCGTTTTTCATTAAAATTTCTGTGCAGTTTGTGAAGAAAATCAACGGCACCTTCTGTCAAAATCTCTTTCTCCACCTGTTTAACCTGGTCGTAATGTTGAGATAAATCAGTCGTAGACATCCTTTACACCCCTATTGTTATACTACATATTTAATATCTATCATTTGTACTAATACAGTTTGAGCAAAAAAATTACTCTGCTCTTTTTGATAAGCAATATTCACATACAAGATGCTGGCAGTTATGCTCAATCACTTTTCCGCATTCACAGCAAGAAGTCTGTTTCACTATGAACCCTCCTTTTATAGTACAACTATTATTATTTACTGCTGTTATAAAACAGTATATGTATTATCTTTTTAAAAATCAACCCTTAATCACAAAATTTTTGCAATTATTTTTAAAAACTTTATAGATCAACGACTGATAACCAATAAAAAAACCGGTCACTGATGTTTTTGAAACATCAGCAACCGATTCTTTCATGAAATCATTTTATTTAGCTTTCCTTTGCTTTCTTCCTTGCATAAACAATACTTGAGGCTAAGCCTCCCCAAATAATAACCATTCCTAAAATCATCATCACAACGGCTCCGGCAGACATTAGTTCGCCACCTCCTCATCATCGTCATCAGCAGCTTGGTTTACTTGTTGAGCTGGCCATTTTTTCGTTGCGAATAAGGCACCAGCCATCATGACACCAATCGCAACTACCCAACCGAAGTTAAACAGGAAGTCTAACGGATAACCTTCATATGCTGCTGAGATTTCTGATTTGATGTTTTGAAGCATCATATATCCTAAAACAACTGGTGTGATGACACCCAGCGATACTCTCCACCATGCAGCCAATGGAATGTCAGATACCGAGTTTGCATGGGATTGTAGATCTCTCAATCCTTTCGCAAACCAAGCGACTGCGACAACTTCAAACAGACCCGCCAATGCTACACCATAGTTATTAATAAAGTGGTCGACGGTATCGAGCAATACAAGCCCACCTTGCGTGGCATAAGCAATGGAAATTATTGCGGCAAGACCTCCACCAAATAATACTGATTTCGTACGAGAAATATTAAATTTCTCAGAAACAGCAGCGATATACGTTTCTGAAATTGAAATCAACGATGATAGACCTGCCAAGACGAGTGACGCGAAGAACAAGAAACCGAATACACCTGGTAAGAATGGCATTTGGTTAATGATCTCCGGGAAGACGGCAAACGCCAACATAATTCCGCCTTGTACAAATCCTTCATCAGTGATGTTTTGACCTGTTGCCATCGCCATAAATCCAAGTGCTGCGAAAACTCCGATTCCTGCAAGCAGTTCAAATGAAGAGTTCGCAAACCCTGTAATAAACGCATTATTAGTAATGTCTGACTTTCTTCCCAAGTAAGAAGAATACGTAATCATGATCGCAAAACCAATGGATAAACTAAAGAAAATCTGTCCATATGCCGCGACCCAGACTTGACCGCTCATGATTTGATCCCAATTCGGCTGGAAGAACGCATTCAAACCATCTAATGCTCCGTCTAATGTAACCGCTCGAATAACGATCAATAAGAACAAGACAGCCAATGTCGGAATAAAGATTTTGTTTGCAACCTCAATCCCTCTTCTGACACCACGGACCAAGACACCTAGAACGACTACCCAGATAAAGATTAATGGGATGAAGACGGATGGAACAATACTTCCGAATTTCCCTGGATCCGTCATTTCTAGGAAGTTACCAGTTAAGAATCCACTCGTATCGTCTCCCCATTGTTGTCCGAATGAAAAGTAAGCAAACATGACTGCCCACGCGATAATGACCGCGTAAAAGGTTGAAATGACAAAAGAAATTAGCACTTGCCACCAACCAATCCATTCGAAACCTTTGCTGATTCCACTTAAGGATCGCGGTGCAGATCCACGATACTTATGCCCGATTGTATATTCCATGATGAGAAGCGGTATACCTGCAGTTAATAAAGCAAATAAGTACGGAATAAAAAATGCTCCCCCACCATTTTCATAAGCGACTGCGGGGAAACGCCAGATGTTACCTAAACCAATGGCCGACCCCATCGCCGCAAGCAGGAATCCTAGCCTAGTTCCCCACTGTGAACGTTCGTTCATGTTTCTCTCCCCTTTCGATATTTATACTAAAATTCTATGTAGTTTGCGAGCATATAATGTTTAAAAGTTCAGAATACTCACAACTACTTATTTGCTTATTATAATAGGGTAATCAGTTATTGTCAAAGTATTTTGATAAAAAGAAATATTTAAATTAATAGGTAAAAAATTCCTAGTTTTACCACATAAATAAAACCGCTCTAATTACGATTTTATCCGTAATTAAAGCGGCTTTGAGCTAAATTTATGCTGTATCTTTTTTCATGAATAATTGTTTTGCCAAATAGGCTAATAGAACTAAAGTAGCAATCGTAACGATTAGCGACAAGAGCAGGGAATCCGTCCATGCAAATAATAGGTATCCAACGCTTGAAGCCACTGCAGCTAAAACGGCATATGGGATCTGTGTTAATACGTGATCGATATGGTTGGCCCCTGCACCGGTTGATGACAGGACAGATGTATCTGAAATCGGTGAGCAGTGGTCGCCAAATACTGAACCAGCAAGTACTGATGCCAATGCTGGTATGAATAAACTTGGATCAAGTGTCACGGCCATTGAACCTGCAATCGGTAGCATGATCCCAAATGTTCCCCATGAAGTTCCTGTTGAAAAAGCCATAAAGCCACTGACGATAAAGAGTAAGAATGGCAAGTAAGCAACATTAATATTCGATTTCTCCACTAATCCCGACAAGTAAGCATCTGTCCCGATAGCGTCGATGATGGAAACGATCATCCAAGCTAAAACTAATATATAAATTGCTGGGAGCATAGCTTTTATGCCTTCGATACTTACACGGCCAAAACTCGTTTTTTCACCGCCTTGTCTGAAATAGAAAATGATCGATACGAGCAATGCGACGAAACCACCAACAACTAACGATAGGTTAACGTCTGTATCAGCAAAAATAGAAATCAAATTGGTTTCACCACTTGCTTGAATACCTGTATAAATCATCATTGATAGAGTCACAGCGATCAATACGACAATCGGAATCATTAAATGCCCGACTTTTCCTAAACTGTTTTCGTAAATCTCTGATTGTAAATCCCCTGGTATATCGTCGTTATCGGGATCAACTAATTGACCCGTTTCTTTAGCACGATCTTCATGCTTTTTCATCGGTCCGATGTCTAAGTTCAACCAAGCAACTAAAAATACGAGTAAAATTGCAGAAATCGCATAAAAGTTGTACGGTACCATTTGAATGAAGGAATTAAACGCCTGATAATTCGTCAACTCATTCGCAGAAATAATGGTTGCGATAATCCCGATGATATAAGCCCCCCAACTCGAAATCGGAGACAAAACCGTCACGGGCGCTGATGTTGAATCAATTAAGTAAGCGAGCTTTGCACGAGAAACACGATGTCGATCGGTAACTGGACGAGAGACTTGACCAATCGTCAAGCTGTTGAAATAGTCATCAATGAAAATTCCCATTCCTAACAAACCCGTCATGTACTGTGAACCTTCGCGTGTACGAATTTTGTGAATAGCCCAATCCCCAAAAGCTTTTGCTCCGCCAGATGCTGTTAAGAATGCAATCAACATGCCTAAAAATAATAAAAAGATAATTAGCTGGATACTCCACAGATCCCAGGCACCTTCGGCATAAAATAATTCCTGGAACGTAAACCAAATTCGTTTAATGGTTTCAAAAATATCAAAACTCTCAATCATTAATGCCCCAACAACTATCCCTGCGCCTAACGAAAGCAACACTTTGCGCGTAAGCAACACAAGGATAATCATTAAAATCGGCGGTATTAATGAATAAATCGTACCTTCCATTGACCCCACTCCTTTTTGTGTAATGTAATTCATTCTTTTCTAAGTTTTTCTTGGACTTACTACTAGCCTATTTTCTTCTGGTGGAAAATATTTTAGGCATTTTATTTTTCACAAATAAAAAAAGTAATGATAGAGAAATCTACCATTACTTTTGGTCCATTTCCCCGATCTGTAGCTCCCCGTTATTTCGGTACGAGAGAATGCACTTTCTTCAAGTACATTCCAGCATGAATGCCGTGACTGCAATCATACTTCGGCAATTAACCCTTTCGTTTATGGTCATCGGTGTCACCCTCGCATAACTTACTTTTGTTAACTGCGCCTCTACCCCATCAGTGGTGGTTGTTTTCTATTTAATTTTTTAATTTTTACTCGTACCGATAATATAGCATACTTCTATTGTCCTGTAAATTCCTCAGGAGGTACGGCTAGATCAATGTCGGATGAAGAATCACTGCCTGAACTATAAAAGTTCGGTACTTTTCCTGGAATGACTCCAACATATACGGGTATATCTGTCTCAACAACTGTTGTCGATGTAGAAAAAGGAATAACGATTTGCACATTTGCTTGAATATTAATCGACAACTCAATCATCGCATTGTTAATACCGTATTCCGTTATTTTCCGGCGAAAGTCTGATTGCACATCACCAACTACACTGAAATGGACAGGAACTTGGGGACCGAGATTCGCTAACAACGTATTCCCTGTTGCTTGCCCGATCGGAATTCGTACAATCGCCCGATGCTCTTCCACTGTATCTTCTTGAATGACTACATCATCATCAATATCAAAATCCAAGGAGTCTTCTGGGGTAATTTCACCCCGTTCGATTCGCTTCAGGTAGTTTTGTACACGAAACGTCGTATTTCGAAGAACCCGGTTTACAACAACCGCATTCCAACCGACGGATACAATTTCACCATTGTTGTCTGTTTCAATTTGAACCAAATCTTCTACTTGAAGGTCGTCAACAATTCTCTTACTGACCGCTTCATTGATGGCTTCTCGTGCAAATTGACTTGTTTTTTTTTCTGCGATATCAATTAAAGTCGGTTCAATTCCTTTATCAATCACCCAGACAGACAGAATAAGCGCACAAATAAATACAACAAAAGTCATCGATAGGATCTGGCCTAAACTTTTGGGCTTTCTTTTCTTCCAAACTAGCTTATTCGGTCGTCTGCGCACACGAAAACCCCCTTACACTGAAGTTTATGCATCAGAGTAAGCGGACATGACTTATGGATTTAGGTGCGCTGACTGTCGATGAAGAGGGGTTGACTGTCGATAAACGTGCGCTCACTGTTGATAAAGCCGTTCCAACTGTCGATAAACGCACACTGACTGCTGATAAAATCTCTCCAACTGTCGATAAACGCGAGCTCACTGTTGATAAACGCTTCCCAACTGTCGATAAACGCGAACTGACTGTTGATAAAAGCTCTCCAACTGTTGATAAAGGCGCACTGACTGCCGATAAAAGCTCTCCAACTGTCGATCAACACGAGCTTACTGTTGATCAACCTAACAAACCCCACTCCAAAAGAAAAGACTCGCCACCGGGCGAGTCTTCATCCATTAAATGAACTTACATTACATTGAGTAATCATGACATCTAAAGTTGTTGCTAGATTAATTTCATAGACTTGGCTTTTATGTAGCTTTCCTTCTTCATTTTCTAAAATGCGCACTTTTGGCCGGTCTGGTAGGTGTTTATTCTGTTCACAAATAATTCCTTTTGCTCCGTTACTCAATTCGACTTCTGCGCCATTTGGATAAATAGAGATATTGCGCCGGAATAAATCGACGTACTCTGGCAGAAACAATTCGCCGCTTCCGGAATACAAAATCTCCAAACCTTCGTGTGGCAACAAACCGGGTCGATAAACTCTGTTTGTCGTGACAGCGTCGAACACATCGGTCACCGCGAGAATTTGTGCGTACGGATGAATATTGGGACCGACAAGTCCATATGGATAACCACTTCCATTTAATCGTTCATGGTGCTGAACGACGCAGTATTTTACTTCATTCGGAAGATTCGCATGCTTAAGCAGATCATAGCCATAGATTGTATGCTCTTTGATAATCGAAAATTCTAAATCCGTCAATTTTCCAGGTTTATTTAAGATGGATTTAGGTACTTGTGTTTTTCCTAGATCATGTAATAGCGCGCCAATGCCGATTTGCTCGATTTTATGCTTCGGATAGTTGAGCTCATTTGCAAGTGCCAACGAATATACCGTTACATTTAATGAATGCATGTACACATAGTCGTCATACAAAAATAGATCCGACATAATCGATAAAATTTCCTCGTTGTCTTGGATGATTTCATTGATTTCTCCAACTTTTTTTTGAACTTCTTTCAATGACTTTTCCAATATGTATTGATTTCTCTTTAGATTTGTCGGCTGTTCATTAAACGCACGAAAAGACTCCCGAATATAATGGATTGTTTCAAATCTAATTTGATCATCCAACAGGTCTTGAGGATAAATGTCTTCTGTCAGTTCGTCTTGAACATAGACGTATTTAAACTGAAAATCCGCCAACCGTTGGATGATCCGGTTTGTAAATTTAACTCCTTTTTGTAAAAGAACTCTTCCGTATGAGTCAGTAATTGGTCTAGCTAGTATATCTCCTTCATTAAGGTCTTGGATTTTTGCTGTTTTCATAAATTATCCCCATCACTATTATTCGACTAATTTCATCATAAATTATTATGCAACTGCTGACAACCTTATTTCGTCAAAGCCAATAATGCCTGCTTCCCCATAATGCCTTCATACCAGCCAAATTTTTCGATAGAATAATTCGTTACTTTTTGTAGGGGTGCATACAACAATTCGTCGCGATTTCTTACTCCGACCGCACGGCCAGCTACAATGTTTCTGTCACCTAGCTTATCGTTTAGCAGGTCGACGTCCAAGGCACCGCACATAATGTAGCCAAAATCATTATAAATGACTAATAGATTAGTTTTCGGTAACTCGACATGAACAAACGTAAATCCGTGACCTTCAATCCAAATCGGTTCTGTATGAATCATAAAACCAGCCTCCTCTTTTTTACCCTATGAAAAGGAAAAAAAGAAGTGCCAGTCCCAATTTGTTTGAGCCAGCACTTTTAAATCTTTTTTATGAATCAGCTACAGCTTCGTCACGCTTTTCTCCAAAACATCACGAATGAATTCAGGCATAAAGTAATGTTTCTCTTTAACGGAAGCAATGGTCGGTACTAGTGATGGAAATGAAAAGGTGTCTGCTGTTGCAACTTGGTATGCTCGATTCGGTTCAACTTCTTCTTCATCCAACCAAATTTTCTCGACAAAGTCTGTCTTTGGGTGGACTTGAGCGGTTAAATTAGAGTAGATCATTTTACCGATTCGTTTGCCACGGAAGCCTAGACCCTTCAATTCAAACTCGATAAATTCTTTTCCTTCAAACATCCTTACTGTTTCCAACAATTCCTTTCCGGTCATTTCCATTACGCACGGATTCATCGGATGCGGACAACTACTATGAATATCCTTCCTCGTTACTTCACCAGCAGAGAATCCATGCAATAAAACACCGGCATTTAACATGGCACAATCAGCATTTGTCCATGTTTGTAATTCATCAACAAAGTTATTCATCAGCTCTGTTTCCTCATACCAATTCGCAGGGTAATTTTCATCTAAGACAACCACTGTTTTCCCCAATACTTCCTCAGCTTCCTGATGAATATTTTCAATCAATGCCTTTGTCTCTTCATCTTGCTCATCCCCAATTTCTACAGCCGTGCCTTCACTTTGTATGACTTGTTTCTTCTGATGGTCGTACACCAAATGAACTTTACCGAAATAAAAACCATGTTTACCGACCGCGTTCAGTAATGTTCCATCATGAACTTGTCCTTGGTTAAATAAGTGGTGCGTATGGCCTCCGATAATCACATCAATCGGAAACTTTTCCGCGATCAACTCATCTTGATAAACACCTAAATGTGAAAGTAGCACGATGATGTCACAACGCTCTTCTAACTCTGGCATATATTGCTCTAACATTTCGATTGGCTCATAAGTCGTCCAGCCAAGTTGTTCGTAAAACAATTGAAAAGGAGCCGTTAAACCGATCACCCCTATTTTAGTTCCCTGGTCACTTTCAAAGACTTCATAAGGTTTTAACCAATCAGGTTTATCTTGATTAATCGGTGCGATATTCGCACAAGTTACTGAAAAGTCGGCGTCATCATATAAGTGATATAATTGCTCTTCAGGTAACGTAATGCCTTCATTATTGCCGAGAGTCACCACATGATAATCCGCTTCATTCAGCAATCGGATATTCGCTTCACCCAGGGTTGCTTCCGTATAAAAATGCGATCGATCCAGGTGATCACCATTATCTAAAATGAGATGAAATTCATCTGCATGCTTGCTCATTTCATGCTTCATTGAATGGATAATCTTTGGCCAATTTTCAAAATGGCTATGTAAGTCACTTGTAAAGTACAAATGAATATTTTCTCTCATAAAGCTACTCCTTCTATACAGCTATATAATTAATCGTATGCCTACAATGGTCATAATAATCCGTAAAATCCATTCGATTGATTCGCTTCTTAAGTGCTGATTGACACGCGCGCCCAATACGCCACCGAGATACGAGCCTGGAATGGCTGCTAATGCATACGTCCATACAATATGACCAGAAAGAATATGAGCTGAAGATGATAGTAAACTCGAAAAGAAAATCATAAACATGGAAGTTGGTGCTGCGATATGCGCCGGCATGCCAAATAATAAAATCATTGCCGGAACCATCAATGATCCACCGCCGATGCCAAATAAGCCAGACAGCATTCCTACAGTAAAGCCGACAAGTATGCCTAATATTACGGAGAAAGAGTATTTCACTTCATAACCCGCGATTAAAAACTTCCGATGAATATGTGTCTTTTTCTCATGATTTTCATCATACTGACGTTGAGGTAAATACTTTTTAATGAAAAAAAGCCCAACAATGACTAACATTAAAAAGCCTAATAACAATTCAAACAAACCGGATTGAATATATTGATTTAAGTAAACACCGAGCAAGGCACCAGGTAAATTCCCTGCCAAAAACAGTGAACCACTGACGATATCCACTCGTTTTCGTTTCATAAAGGTCAATGCTGAAGATAATCCTGTAAAAACCATGACGACAAGAGAGATCCCTACGATGTTTTGGGGAGTCGCCCAAGAAAATTCGCTGCTCACTTGTGCTAAGAAAAGCATGGTGGGAACGAAAATCACACCACCACCTAATCCGGCTATACTTCCGATGAATGCAGTGGTGACCCCTATCATGAACATAATCAAAAAAACCATCGAACGAGATTCCCTTCTTAAACGCTAAACGCTTTGTTGGCATTCATTCTGTCGTTTATTTTGCATCTACTTTAATTATATCGTTAATCAGGAGCGTTTCATAGTGAAGTAACTAGAGGAGATCAATACGGTTCATATACATTTTTTCCAAGCCTTCAATCTCTAGCCAGCATCAGTCAAGTAGTTAAAGACCGTACCCACGTATCTGATGATCATCATGAACTCTTACACATCAATCATTTTTAAGTCAGCATATTAACTTCAGAAAATGAACAACAATTATATAGAGTCCCCTCTCATTTTCTGTACGGGATGAGAGGGGACTGGCAGCCATATTTATATTTTATTTTTATTGTTGACCTTCTTCTGCACCTAAAATTGCAACAGGGTTAAATACTTCATATTTCACTTGCTCTTTAGGTACATTCCAACGATTCAATTGACCAACCATCGCTTCTAAGAATGGCATTGGCCCACAGAGGTAAAAGTCAGCATCATTCGTTGGTAAGATTGACTCTAACCAATCTAGATCAATATGACCTTCTTTATTATATCGCTTCTCTCTTTGGTCTTCGTCAGTTGGAGAGTCATAACAAACATAATAATCAACTTGCTTATTATTTTGTGCAAGGTTTGTCAATTGTTCTTTAAATGGTTGTATATTTCCATTGCGGCTTGAATGGATGAAAATAATTTTTCGATTTTTATCTTTTTCGGTATACGTATTTAACATGCTCATCATCGGTGTAATTCCGACTCCACCACTAATTAATACAAGCGGCTTGTCTAATGGCTCGACAACAAAGTCACCTGCTGGTGCGGAAAAAGATAATACATCACCCTCTTCAACGGATTCGTGTAAATAGTTTGAAACGATTCCTGAAGGGTTTTGCTCACTACTTTCTTCTTTTTTTACACTAATTCTATAGTAATCTTTTCGCGGAGCGTCTGATAAACTATAATGACGAATATGCGTATACTTTTCTCCTGGAATGTCTGCTTTAATTGTTAGATACTGCCCCGGCTTGAAAGTAGCAATCGGCTTGCCGTCTTTTGGTTTTAAGTAAAATGATGTAATCAAGTCACTTTCTTTTTCTTTCTTGTCGACGACAAAATCCCGAAATCCTTTCCAGCCACCCGGCATGTTCTCCAACTCTTCATATCGTTCATTCTCAATCCGGATAAATTCATCGGCGATATATTTATACGCTTTCCCCCAAGCGTCCAATATATCATCGGATGCCGTTTCGCCAAGTACATCTTTGACAGCTTCCAACAATGTTTCTCCTACAACCGGATACTGCTCAGCTTCTACACCTATTGCCACATGCTTTTCTGTTACCCGTCTAATGACTGGCTCAACCGCCTCGAGATGATCTATATTTTCACCTGCCGCATAAACCGAATAAGCAAGCGCTTCTTGCTGAATGCCTCGTTTTTGGTTCGTTTGGTTAAAAAGGTTATAGAGATCGGGCACTTTCTTAAACAGTAACTGGTAAAATCGTTTACCGATTTCATTACTATGTTCTTTCAATACGGGAGCTGTTTCTTTAACTGTCTTGATTGTTTTTTCATCTAACATGCTAAACCTCTCCTTCTCTAAGTTGAAATTGAACATGTTGCAGAGTTTTATGCAATTCATGTATCAAGTGATAAAAGGCCACTTATAAATGTAGATTTCCCTTTGCTTTGTTCAATAAACGAGGGAAAAATGTCTAATTCAGCGTGAACGTTCGAAAAGATGACCGTATGCTTGATTAGACAAATCCAATAAGAATTAGTACGCAGTTTTTTCAACAAAAATTATCGAATAAATTTTTAACATGTGTGATGAATAGGTACCCTGTTTATAAACGATTGTTAGAATAACTCTTTTGCCAATAAACGGTACACTTGCAATCGTTTCTCTTGTGAATGTTGAATACTACAAATCATCGCTTCATCAAATCCATATTGTTCTTGCTCAACTTGTAATTTCTCAGCAACTTCCTTTGCGGAACCGACAATGTGCAGTTTTCTGCTCTCTTCTATTTTCATTAGGTCCATTTCAGACAACGGATAATCTTTGGCATCTTCAGGTGTTAGCAATTGCCCCATTTTCCCTTGCATCAACCACAATCGAGCGATATCTTGTGGCTTTGCTTCATACTCAGCTTCCTCTTTTGTTTCTGCTGCTGTCACTAAATAGGCAACATTGATTTCAGGTTTTTCCATAAAAGGAGATGGAATGAAATTTTCTCGGTACATATTTAAAATTTCGTTGGATAACTGTCCATTAAAAAATTGTGCAAACGAGTAACCTACCCCTCTTCTTGCTGTTTCAAGGGCACTGTTTCCGCTTGAACCGAGCATCCATGCTTCAGGTAATGTAACGCCTCGTGGACTTGCAATCATTGCATACAATTTATCCTCAGTCAGTTCGTCATTGATGAGTTGCAAGGTGTGATCGAATTTTTCATACATATTATCCACTCTTGGTTGACGACCTTCAGCTAATGCATACATCGATTGAGGGTCTCCACCAGGTGCACGTCCAACACCAAAATCAATTCGTCCTGGCGAGAATGCGCTTAATGTTTTAAATACTTCGGCCATTTTTAATGGTGAATAGTGCATCATCATGACGCCGCCTGTCCCAATTCGAATTTGATTCGTTTTTGCAGCTAATCGTGCAGCAGTCACTTCTGGAGCAGAGCTCGCAAATGCTCTCGTTCCGTGGTGCTCTGCCATCCACATCCGCGTATATCCTAACTCATCAGCTACAATAGCTAACTCTTCCGCTTTTTCAAGTGCACCGACAGCGGTATTTCCGCTAGTGATTGGTGCTTGATCTAAAACGCTTAACTTCATATATAACATCCTTTCACGAACACTTCAGTCTTAGATTGTAAGTATGTTCATCATTACAAACCTTATTCTATCACTCGTTGACCGGCATATAGAATAATCTGCTTAGAGATTATGACCTAAGCAATTGACTTGGGGGGGAAGAACGCTTACATGATAAGATGTTTCCACAGATCAGTGAGGTGATTAAACGATGAAACAAACAGTTATATTAAATGATGATTTAAAAATAGAAGCAACCAATCTTTATACGGATGAAGTGGTCGATCCTCAATCGGGAAAAAAGCGAAAAACAGTACACGTTGATTTCAAAGTAACGAGCGAAGACTATCATCGTGTCGCTACTTTTTTATACAAAAACGACTTCGACGTAAACGTTCCTGCATTAAACGTAAGATTCCCTGCTACCATTCAGAAATACACGACATCCGTTACAAATTTATATAAAGAAAACCAAGTTGGTGACTATTCGTTAACGTTGATCGAGAAAAGCGATTAAACTTTCACTTCGCGGATGCCTTTCTAGTGCTACATTTCCTCGACTTCAGGGTTATGGTGCGCAGCTTCAGGGTTAATTCGTGATCCTTCAGGGTTTTTGCGCGCGTCTTCAGGGTTAATTCATGAACCTTCAGGGTTAATGCGCGCAGCTTCAGGGTTATTGCGCGGTCCTTCAGGGTTAATTCACGAAGCTTCAGGGTTAATTCGTGAAGCTTCAGGGTTGATGCGCGGCCCTTCAGGGTTAATTCGTGAAACTTCAGGGTTTTTGCGCGCGGCTTCAGGGTTAATTGAAAAGCCTTCAATATTAACGTTTTCTCACGCACAAAAAAGGCACTGACATCAGTCAGTGCCTACTCACTCGTAATATTTAAATCTAGTTCAATGTGATCCCAGCCTCTTCACGTTCCAGTAATTTAAACAATCCCCCATCACACAATTTGGTGATGGGAGATTGATTATAACTTAACCAATAGACCCTTCCATTTCGAAGGAAATCAAGCGGTTCATTTCAACAGCATATTCCATTGGTAGTTCTTTTGTGAATGGCTCGATGAAGCCCATGACGATCATTTCTGTCGCTTCTTCTTCACTCAAACCACGGCTCATCAAGTAGAAGAGCTGCTCTTCTGATACTTTAGAAACTTTCGCTTCGTGTTCCAAGGAAATGTTTTCGTTCAACACTTCGTTGTAAGGAATCGTATCAGATGTGGATTCGTTATCCATGATCAACGTGTCACACTCAATGTTCGAACGTGCGTTGTCAGCTTTCTTACCGAAGTGAACCAATCCAAGATACGTTACTTTACCACCTTGTTTAGAAATGGATTTCGAAACAATTGTAGAAGACGTATTTGGAGCCAAGTGATGCATTTTGGCACCAGCGTGTTGGTGTTGTCCTTTACCAGCTAATGCGATGGAAAGTGTCAAACCACGAGCGCCTTCGCCTTTCAATAGAATGGATGGGTATTTCATCGTCAACTTAGAACCTAAGTTACCATCAATCCACTCCATTGTACCGTTCGCTTCTGCTGTTGCTCTTTTCGTAACCAAGTTATAAACGTTGTTCGCCCAGTTTTGGACCGTTGTATAACGGCAATACGCATCTTTTTTCACAAAGATTTCAACAACCGCACTGTGAAGTGAACTGGAAGTGTAAACAGGTGCTGTACAACCTTCAACATAGTGTACAGATGCGCCTTCATCTACAATGATCAACGTACGCTCAAACTGTCCCATATTTTCAGAGTTAATACGGAAGTAAGCTTGAAGTGGTGTTTCTACTTTTGTGTTTTTCGGTACGTAGATGAATGAACCACCAGACCAAACTGCAGAGTTTAGTGCTGAGAATTTGTTATCGGCAGATGGAATCAACTTACCGAAATACTCGCGGAACAAGTCTTCGTTTTCACGTAGAGCAGAGTCCGTATCTTTAAAGATAACACCCATATCTTCTAGTTCTTTTTCCATGTTATGATAAACAACTTCCGATTCGTACTGTGCTGAAACACCCGCAAGATATTTCTGCTCAGCCTCTGGGATTCCCAGACGATCGAATGTTTGTTTAATCTCTTCAGGTACTTCATCCCAAGAACGTTCAGAACGCTCAGATGGCTTCACATAATAAGTGATTTCATCAAAGTCCAATTCGCCTAGGTCTCCACCCCACTGTGGCATTGGCTTACTATGAAATATTTCATATGCTTTCAAACGATACTCAAGCATCCACTCTGGTTCTTCTTTACGGCGAGAAATTTCACGAACTACCTCTTCAGTCAGACCACGTTCAGTACGGAAAATCGATACGTCGCGGTCACTAAAACCATACTTGTAATCGCCTACTTCAGGTGCTTTCTTAGCCATACTTCACCCTCCTTGTAATGATTAAACAGTGAACCAGGCGTAACTGCCTGATTACTGTTCGTCACCGACGCCTTTCTCCATGGCTTTCCACGCGAGCGTCGCACATTTAATTCTGGCTGGGAATTTTGCTACTCCTTGCAAGGATTGAACATCTCCCATATCATCCAGATTAAATTCCTTTTCATCTATATTCTGGCCCAACATCATTTCAGAGAAAATCTCTGACATTTTGAGCGCGTCTTCAACTGGTTTACCTGTTACAGTCTGCGTCATCATAGAAGCAGATGCCATGCTGATGGAACATCCTTCACCTTCAAACTTTGCGTCTTGAACGATTCCATCTTCCACTTTCATCTGTAGATCGATTCGATCTCCGCAAGTAGGATTGTTCATCTCAACGGTAATCGAACCTTCATCTTCTATTGTACCGCGATTTCGCGGATTTTTGTAGTGGTCCATGATGACTTGTCGATAGAGTGTATCTAGATTGTTAAAAGACATCTCCGAAATACTCCTTCGCTTTTTTTAGTCCTTCGACAAGATGATCTACATCTTTCTTATCATTATACAGGTAAAAGCTCGCTCTTGCAGTTGCAACGACTTCAAGTTCACGCATTAATGGCTGTGCACAATGGTGACCTGCTCGAACTGCAATGCCGAGTGAGTCAAGCGCTGTCGCCAAGTCATGAGGATGGACGCCTTCTAAGTTGAACGTAACAAGACCTGCGCGTTCCTGTGCATCCGGTCCGTAGATTGTCATTCCATCAATCTCATTCATTTTCTCCATTGCATATTGAACAACATCATGTTCATGTTTTTCAATTTCATCTAAACCAACTTCATTCAGGAAGTCGATGGCCGCGGCCAGTCCGACTGCTCCTGCAATAATTGGTGTGCCACCTTCGAATTTCCAAGGCAGCTCTTTCCATGTTGATTCATACAAATGAACGAAATCAATCATTTCACCGCCGAATTCAACCGGCTCCATGTTCTCTAACAACGATTGCTTGCCGTAGAGTACACCAATTCCTGTAGGACCGATCATTTTATGACCTGAGAAGGCATAAAAATCAACATCCAATTCTTGCACATCAACTTTCATATGCGGAACACTTTGTGCACCGTCAACAGCGATGACTGCCCCATGCTCATGTGCAATTTCGGCAATTTCCTTAATAGGATTGATTGTACCTAAAACGTTAGAAACATGTGTCACAGCAACAATCTTCGTTCGATCGGTTACCGTTTCACGTACATCATCCAGTGAAATCGTTCCATCTTCATAAAGTGGAAGATACTTCAACTTAGCGCCTGTTTCCTTCGCTACTTGCTGCCACGGAATGATGTTACTATGATGCTCCATTTTCGTCAGAACAATTTCGTCCCCTTCGGACAAGTTCTGTCGGCCGTAACTAGACGCAACCATGTTGATTGCGGTCGTTGTGCCTCGAACGAAAACAACTTCTTTGATGGATGATGCATTGATGAACTCTCTCACCTTGTCGCGTGCACCTTCATAACTTTCAGTAGCACGTGAACCCAGTGTATGAACACCACGGTGAACGTTAGAGTTATTGCGACGGTAATAATCATCTATCGCATCGATAACTACTTGAGGCTTCTGGGAAGTCGCAGCGCTATCGAGATAGACTAATGGATGACCATTAACTTCCTGATCCAGTATTGGAAACTGCTTGCGAACTTCTGCCATATTCATTAGTATACTTTCCCTTCAATAACTTCTTTCAATTGTTTTTGAACAGTTTTGATTGGAATTTCACGAACAACTGGATCTAAGAATCCGTGAATAATCAGACGCTCTGCATTTTCTTTAGAGATCCCGCGACTCATCATGTAGTATAACTGCATTGGATCAACACGGCCGACAGAAGCTGCGTGTCCTGCGGTTACGTCATCTTCATCAATCAATAAGATTGGGTTGGCATCACCGCGTGCACCTTCATCCAACATCAAAATGCGAGATTCTTGTTCCGCATTCGCTCGTGTTGCTCCATGCTCAATTTGACCAATTCCATCGAAGTAAGCTGTAGATCGATCCTTCATGACACCGTGCTGAAGGATATAACCATCAGAATCTTTACCCCAGTTTACAATCTTCGCTGTGAAGTTCTGTCTTTGTTTTCCACGACCAACAGAAACGGACTTTGCATTACAGAAAGAATTGTCACCTTTTAGATGGGTAGTATTGTCAGAAATCGTATTTCCGTCATTCATTTGACCAAGTGCCCATTCGATATTCGCATCACGGTCTGCAACGCCACGACGGTTAACGTAAGCCGTTGTCCCTTCTGCCAAGTGATCGACAGCACCATAAGAAACTTTTGCGTTTTGGTGAGCGAATACTTCACTGACCAAGTTTGCAACAGATTCTTTATTCGCATTTGCTGAGTAATAATTTTCAAGATACGTGACTTCACTATTTTCTTCAGCGACTAATAAAACATGATTGATCATGCCCGCTTCGTCATCTTCTTGCCAAAAAACAACCTGGATTGGTTCGTCGACAACAACGTTTTTTGGAACGTACACGAATATACCGCTGTTCATTAATGCCGCATGACGTGCAGTCATTTTGTTTTCATCGATCGCAACGCCATCTTTCATGAAGTACTTTTGAACAAGGTCACTATGTTCGTTCATTGCAGTGAATATGTCTTCAAAAATAACGCCTTTATCTTTCAATTCTTGTGAAAGGTTTGCATACGCTACATCGTTATTCCGGACAATAATCAAGTTTTGTGCGCTTCCTTCTTCACCTAAAAGAACACGAACTTGTTCAGGAAGTGTATCGAAGTCCTGGATTGGTTCACCAGCTACATCATGTTTGAAATTCGTGAAGTTCCAATCAATGATCCGTGTCTTATTTGCTTTCGCCATTGGGAGATCTTCCGATTGACGTAAAGCTTCTAAACGAATATCACGAAACCACTCAGGTTCGTTTCGTTTCTGAGAATACTCAGTAATATATTGTTCATCGTATGGTAGTTTTGTATCTACTGCCATTATTCACCCTCCAATCTTTATGATCACTTACTGACCTACAGTTTCGTCTTCGATTCCAAGCTCTTCTTTAATCCACTCATAACCTTCTGATTCTAGGCGTTGAGCTAGTTCTGGTCCGCCAGACTTCACAACACGACCTTGCATCATAACGTGTACATGGTCTGGTGTGATGTAGTTCAGTAGACGCTGATAGTGAGTGATAATTAAGCAACCGAAGTTTTCACTACGCATTTTATTGATTCCTTCAGAAACAACTTTCAATGCGTCAATGTCTAGACCGGAGTCAATTTCGTCTAAAATCGCGATTGCTGGTTCCAACATCATTAACTGAAGGATTTCATTCCGCTTTTTCTCACCGCCGGAAAATCCATCGTTTAAATAACGCTGAGCCATATCTTTATCTATATCTAAGAAGTCCAAGTTCTCATCCATTGTTTTGATAAACTGCATTAATGGAATTTCGTTGCCTTCTTCACGCTTCGCATTAATTGAAGAACGTAGAAAATCAGAGTTTGTGACACCGCTGATTTCACTTGGATATTGCATAGCCAAAAATAGACCGGCTTTAGCACGCTCGTCTACTTCCATTTCAAGAACATCTTCTCCATCTAAATGAACGGATCCCTTCGTCACTTCAAACTTCGGGTGACCCATGATAGCACTCGCCAATGTAGACTTACCTGTACCATTCGGTCCCATCACTGCGTGGAATTCTCCACCCTTTATCGTTAGGTTAACCCCTTTCAGGATTTCGTTCCCTTCAATTTCGACATGCAGATCTTTAATCTCTAAAGTTGATCCAGCCATATCAATACCTCCATTTTCTATGATATATATTGGTCATTCCCAATCTATTCTCATTCTTAGTTTATAACATTTATAATTTATAATCAACCATCCGCCGAAGAATGACCTTTATTCGGCACAACCTCTATTATAGTAAAGATACAAGGAATATTAAACTGAAACGACGTAAGTTATTGATTTTTCGTAAAATGTTGATTTCTTGGCATTGGAATTGTGGAGTTTTAGATTGATATAGAAGGAGTTTTTCATGGTGAGAATGAAAGGCCGAATGATGAGAATCAGAATCTCGCTTATATAGGACTCTCCGACTCAGTTTTTTAAACGCGGGGTTAGTAGCCTTCTATAAACAAGATTCTAATACTGATCGGCTTCCGGGCTTGATTGGCGTTCTCGTCTCGATACTTAAATGAGTGCTTGTGCAGCGCGAAATGCCGTCGAGAACGTGCTTTGATGGAAGCTTCAATAATTGTTCGAATTCTTGGCTTGATAGGCACGCTCAACAACGGAAGTTTCTATAATTGATCGGCTTCCGGGCTTGATAAGCGCTCTCTACTACGGAAGGCTCTAAAATTGGTCGGCTTCCGGGCTTGATAGATGCTCTCAGCTACGGAAGTTTCTAATATTGATCCGCTTCCGGGCTTGATAGATGCTCTCAGCTACGGAAGGCTCTAAAATTGATCCGCTTCCGGGCTTGATAAGCGCTCTCTACTACGGAAGTTTCTAATTTTATTCGCCTTCCGTGCTTGATAGACGCTCTCTACTACGGAAGATTCAATTATTGTTCGCCTTCCGTGCTTGATAAGCGCTCTCTACTACGGAAGGCTCTAAAATTGGTCGGCTTCCGGGCTTGATAGGCACGCTCAACAACGGATGATTCTAATATTGATCGGCTTCCGTGTTTGATAACCACTCTCTACTACGGGATATTTTTCACAAAAACTCCCAGAAGGTCTTATGTAACCTAAAGATCCACCACCTAATTTAAACAACTCCAACCAATAATTTGGCTGGAGTTGATGGGCTTTTTTTATTCATTAACGATGTAATTGTCGTCCAACTTCTGAAACTAAGTTATTACACTTCTTATAATCATTCTCTCGCTTTTGTTCAACTTGTAGTCTTCGATTGAGGTTCATACTGTATTCTTTGTACCCCATTCCGTGAGATTGCTGCATGGATTTCTCCATATCCTCTGTGTAATTCAAGTCAATCTCATTGTCATTAATAATGAAAAATCATTCCTTTCGTCTTTGATGTTATATAGAATACCACGAATGTTAAGGATTCAAAAACCCTTATAGATTAGGTTTATCCGAATGAAGAGGGGTATAAACATCTTATTTGATGTTATACCCCTCATTCTTATAATTGGTATGGATAACTGAACATTTCTCTCGAATGCTAAAGATTCAGATTTTATTTAACCGGTACGACAGCGCCCTCATACTTTTCTTCAATGAAATTCGTGATTTCTTCTGAACGAAGAACTTCGACCAAAGTTTGAAGCGCTTCGTTATTTTCATCTTCTGCGCGCGCTGCGATGATGTTCACATAAGGTGAGTCGGACTCTTCAATAATTAGCGAATCCTCTCTTGGTTCAAGGCCCGCTTGGATTGCATAGTTTGTGTTAATTGCGACCAATGCATCTTCTTCTCTTTCATAAAATTCCGGAAGCAATGCTGGTTCAATACTTGCATCAAATTCAAGATTCAATGGGTTTTCAACCACATCTTCAACAGTTGCAGCGTCTTTGTTTACATTTTCATCTATTTTGATCAAATCATTCTGTTCAAGCAAAGTAAGAACTCTACCGTGGTCGGCAACAGAACGACTTAGTAGCACGACTGTTCCTTCTTCCACATTATCGATACTTTCGATGTTCTTGGAATAAATGCCTAATGGTTCGATATGAATTCCACCAATATTCACAAAATCATACCCGATATCTTCTTGCTGTGATTCAAAGTAAGGAATGTGTTGAAAGTAGTTTGCATCAAGTGTACCGTTATCTAAGTCTTCATTTGGCAAGACATATTCTTGATACGTTTCAATCGTTAGGTCAATTCCTTTTTCTTCAAGAAGTGGTTTTGCTTCTTCTAACACTTCAGCGTGAGGGACGCTTGTTGCACCAACGACAATTTCAGTAGTATCTTCTCCGTTAGAATCACCATTACTTTCTTCTTCAGATGATCCACACGCTGCCAACGTCACAATCAATGTAATTCCTAATAAAGCCAATAATAATTTTTTCATGTTTTTAAACTCCCCTTTTATCGTTTATCCATTTTTTTTGCCGTAAAGTCGCCAGCCCATTGAAAAATAAAGACGATGGCGACGATAAAGACAGTACATGCAAAGACAACATCATTATTTCTTCGTTGGAAACCATTCATATACGCTAAATCACCAAGGCCGCCTGCGCCAATCACTCCTGCGATAGCTGTATAACCGATTAACGCAATTGCTGTAACCGTCAGACCTCCGACTAGTGCTGGTTTCGATTCCTGCAATAAAACCTTAAAAATAATCGTGTGTGTCTTGGCCCCCATTGACTTTGCTGCCTCAATTACCCCTTTATCTACCTCCTTTAAGGCAATTTCAACTAACCGTGCGTAAAACGGTGCCGAACCGATAATCAATGCTGGTAAAGCTGCTTTCGGTCCACGGATGGTATCCATCAAAAAGTCTGTAAATGGAATGAGCAATAAGATTAATATAATGAACGGGATGGCACGGAACACGTTGACGAGCGTCGCAGTGATTCCGTTCACCAACCGGTTGCTCCAAAGATTTCCTCGATCGGTCAAATAAAGCACTAAACCAAGAATGATTCCAAGAATAAAAGTACCGATCACTGAAATGACTGTCATGTATAATGTTTCGTATGTTGCTGTCCATAAATCATCCATGATGACATTCGGAAATAATTCGTTAAGCATTTGTAACCACCTCTACTTCTACACCTGAGTTGCGAATATAATCCATCGATACATCAATCACTTTTCGCTCCCCGTCCAGTTCAACGAATAATGTACCGTATGAGCCTTCCTGGGTTTGTGAAATCGATCCTTGCAATATATTCACATAAACATCGAACTGTTTTGCGACTTCGCTGATTAAGCTCCGTCTCGCTGTACCGCCAACGAAATGCAGCTTCACCACTTCTTTGCTTTCATCTTCCGTAATGAAATCTTTTAGTCGTTCCGGGTCATGTTCAAGTGGCGATAATTGTTGAACGAATCGCTTCGTCGTTTTCTCTTTTGGATTGATGAACACTTCCAACACGTCACCGACTTCAACCACTTTCCCTTGCTCCATGACTGCTACACGATGACAGATTTTTTGTATGACATGCATCTCATGCGTAATTAAGATGATCGTCAATTTCAGTTTTTCATTAATGGATACGAGTAAATCCAAAATATCATCCGTCGTTTCCGGATCGAGGGCGGAAGTTGCTTCGTCACAAAGGAGTACTTCGGGATCGTTTGCGAGTGCTCGGGCTATGCCGACGCGTTGCTTTTGCCCACCACTTAGTTGAGAAGGATAGCTGTTTTCCCGTCCTTTCAAGCCAACAAGCTCAATCAATTCATCCACTTTTTCTTTACTGTTCTGTTTATCCACCCCTGCGATTTCTAGAGGAAATGCTATGTTTTCATACACTGTACGTGACCATAGCAGATTAAAGTGCTGAAAGATCATTCCTATTTTTTGTCGCTTTTTACGTAAATCATTTTTTCCTAATTGAGTTAATGACTGCTGATCAAGTGTAATCTCTCCACTCGTCGGCTCTTCCAACCGATTCAACAGACGTACGAATGTACTTTTACCTGCACCGGAATAACCGATCACACCAAAAATTTCACCTTTTTCAATATCTAATGAAACATCATCGACTGCTTGAACCGTTTGATCCTTCGTTTGAAAATGTTTCGAAAGCTTTTTAATCGATATCATGTAACTCCCTCTTTCTTTAGTAAATAAAAAAACCTTCCTGCATAAGAGAACAGAAAGGAATCGGGCCTTCGTTCCCTTATCTTTCAAAGCATCCCCTGCTTTGCTGGAATTAGCACCTGTTGGATGATTTTAAATATCATCCAGTGGTTGCCGGGCTTCATCGGGCCAGTCCCTCTGCCTCTCTTGATAAGAGTATATTTATCTAATTGTAAATTTAACGCGTTAAAGCGATGCGTTGCTAACACATAAAAAAATCTCCCTTGCAAGAACAAGAAAGAAACATTTACTCTCTCTCTTATCTTGCCATGCATTCAGCATGAACAGGAATTAGCACCTTTCGAATAAATTCGATGGTTGCCGGGCTTCACAGGGCCTTTCCCTCCGCCACTCTTGATAAGAAATTTTGCTATGCGATTTATATTAATGTTAATATTATCATGAAGCGAATTGGTCGTCAATCGTATTTTTTAAAGAAGGGGGAAATATAAAATGAAAGCACCACAATACGAACTACCATACTTAAATGAAGACCGAACATTCTCTCTCGATGAAGTACTCGGCGAAAAAGTCGTTGTCCTAACTTTTTGGGTATCTTGGTGCCCAGACTGTGCACGTGATCTTCCGAAAAAAGAACAATTTTATAAAACGACGCGAAGTGATGAATTAGAAATGATTACGATTAATGTGACTGGCCGGGAACGTTCTGAGGAAGAAGCGTTGAAATATCAAGAACAATTCTTGACTCAGCCCGTTTTGAAAGATAACGGACGAGAAGTATATGACCTATATGATTGCACTTCCGTCCCAACGACAATCGTCATTGATAAGAATGGTGAAGTGGTCGGTCGATTCGGTGATCAAGCTGACTTTGTGGAGATCTTGCAGGTGATTAGCAAAGCGATTGCATAGGCGTTTTTTGAAAGGCACTCCTTTAAGGGGTGCTTTTTTTATGGAATAATCGAGTTCAACGGAAGATTTATCGGCGGGTTTGCGGCATTTATCAGCGGCTGCACAGCACTTTTCGATGGCTTCTCTGCGTTTATCGACGGCTTCTACCGATTTTTCAACGGCTTCTCATGTTTTTTCGACGGCTTCTCTGCATTTATCGACGGCTTCACGACGTTTATCAGCGGCTTTCCATTTTCTTGCCTTCCATAAAAAATACCGAACGCAAGGAGAATCCTTCGTTCGGCATGCCAGATGTATAAGTATAATTATATTTTATTTTTCTCCGTGACCAAGTAGGGTCCAAGTTCTTTCAATAAATATGGCACAGAGTGAAATGTATAGATTCGATCGACTGGCTTGCCGTCTTTAAACACCATTAAACATGGAACACTCATAATATTGTACTGTTGTAGAAAATCTGGTGCAGTCAGTCCATTTAGTTCATAAAATTTACTGTCTTCCAGTGTGTCTTCTATATAAAGAAGCATTCGTTTTGCCACTTTACATGTACCACAGAAGGGGCTATTGATAAATAATATATGATACTCTTTTTTCTTGACTAGAAATTGCGCATTTTTTTCGTTGATCACATTCATGCTTATTCAAACCCTTTCAAAAAATCCACATCAACATTTATATCAGCTGCTTGTAAAATTGATGCTAACACGTACTCAGGTGTTTCTTCAACTTCCCGATACTTTCGGTCGATATAGAGGTTTTGAGCATGAGAGATTTCTTGATTCAGTAACTTTCTTAATTTGATGCCTGGTTCATCTTCGTCCGTCAAAATAAACACATCACGATCATCTAGCTGGTGCTCTTCAATCATTAAATCTAACGCATGTAAACCAAGTGTTCCGAATGTACATAAAATAAAAGCTTCATCCTCAAGTACCCGTTTAATTTTTTTCTTATCTTGCTTTCCTTCTACGATAATTACCTTTGACAACTCATCCATGTATGATCACCAAATTTTGTTTTCATTACCTATGGAAAAAGCTGATCACGATCGATCAGCTTTCAAGGTTCTATTCTTCTTCTTCTGTCATTTTTTGATATGCGTCAGCATCCATTAGTTCTTCTAGCTGAGATGAGTCGTCTAATTCAACAACAACCATCCAAGCTCCTTCGTATGGGGATTCGTTCACTAATTCAGGGCTGTCTTCTAATTCTTCATTAACTTCGACAACTTTTCCTGAAACAGGTGCGTATAATTCAGACACTGTCTTAACGGATTCAACACTGCCAAATGGCTCATCCAATTCCAATTCGTCACCGACTTCTGGTAATTCAACAAACACAATATCCCCTAGTTCGTCTTGTGCGAATTCCGTAATGCCGATTCGAACCTTACCGTCTTCATCTTTCACCCATTCGTGTTCTTTTGAATAACGTAAATCTTTTGGTAAATTCATCGTTCGACCCCTCCCTCAATAGATTAATTATTTCTTAGTTTTTCGCCGTTTTACTTTGATTTTCTAATTGACTTAGTTAGAAGCGCAGGGTGTTTAGTTGTATATTCAAACATTTTCGGTTGAAATTGGAATTGTTAGTTTTGCATAAATAAGCCTAGTAGCTCAATTTCCTAAAAAAGGAAGATAGTTGTATGATCGCACGATTGGATCTCCACTTTCACATGGCGGTAAACCCTCCCATGTCTCTCGGCGTCTATGCGCGTAAATTCCTTCGTTCAACCTATCCATGTGTGGATGCCGGAAATGCTCCTTTGGTGGGTCAAAGCCCTAACGGAAATAATAACGACCGGCTAATCCGTGCTTCAATTGTCAATTAAAATAGCAGTCTAAACGGCTCAATATACTAAGCAACTTCTTTACTTTTAGCCAATACGGGTATATCATCTAACATTTTGGACTCACTAAATGAACACTGATGTGTTCCTAATACATAAAAGATCTTGATTAACTTACGACTTAAGGCAATAAACGATTGTTTACCAGTTAGAGGGTTATTCGGACGATTTCGATAATAGCCATGCAATTGCTTAAACGCTGGATTATGGTAAGAAAGTGGAATCGCTACTTGATAAAGGACAGAGCGTAAACGTTTCCTACCACGTTTGGAAATTCTGGTGCTTCCATGATGTGTTCCGGACTGATTCATCGTTAAATTGAGTCCCGCTAATTTAATGATTTGGCGTGGATCTCGATAATTTGAGAGGTCTCCGACCTCCGCAAAGAAAGCGACAACTGTCATGGAACTAACTCCTTTGATAGCTACCATTTCCGAAGCTCCAGGTACATGTATTACGAGTTCCTCAAGTGATTCTTCAAGCGTTAATAACCGTTGGTTTAAATGAATGTATTGATCGACCAAATAACGTAATTCCTCTTGTGCCATGTTCAATCCTACTTGAATGCCAACCGTCGAATCGGCAGCTTGTTTTAATTCTCGAACACGCTTTAGGCCGACAGCACGTTGAGTTGCTGATTTTATCTCAGCTAATAACACATCTTCTGAAGTATCGATAATCTTGTTCGGTAAATAACCTTGTTTCAATAAATGGAGTGCTGCTTTCCCGGTCCAATTCTTGAATACAGTCAAAAACTCAGGGAAATAGCGATCCAATAGATTATGCATTTGAGCTTGAATAGAATTCAAGTCCTCTTGAATCATGTCATGAAGCCTCATGCCTTCACGCAATTCTGCATACACATCCTCAGGTAAAGTTGGTTCATGAAAACGACCGTCACGTACGTTTTGTGCAATGACCTTGGCATCCTTCGTATCGTTTTTCGTTGGGGAATCATCGTCTAATTCCTTTGATTTTTTTACCTTCATCGGATTGACAAGTACGACTTTCAGACCTCGATCTTTAAGAAAATAAGCTAAGTTTAACCAATAGTGTCCTGTTGGTTCCATACCGATAATGATGTGGGTTCGATTCAGTTCATTGGATAAGGATTCAGCCCAGCGAACTAACTCAGTAAAGCCTTCGGCTGTATTTTTGATTACCAATCGTTTTACTAGATCGACTCCACGATCATCCACAGCACGGGCAACATGCTTGTATTTGGCAACATCAACGCCAATAATAATTGTGTTTTCAGTAATTTGCTTTAACCTTTTATTTTGTGTAAAATCCATTTTGAGTCCTCCTTCGGTATTTTCGAGGTCATTTCGTACGTGACACTCTCTATACTACCAAGGAGGGCTATTTTTGTGTAATCCCGTATAAGCTTATTTTTAGCTAAATTCTTTTATTACAGGAATGCTCCTATAACCATTTAACTACTTATATTCTACTATATTTATTGAATGGATGACACATTCTTGCTGTTTTATTTCCATTCCGATTCAAACGTCTCTTCTTTAAATCCTACTGTTGATTTTTTGCCATCCGTCACCAATGGACGTTTCATTAACATTCCATCTGATGCAAGTAGCTTGATTTTCTCATCGTCAGACATGTCATCCAGCTTGTCTTTCAACCCTAATTCACGGTATTTTTTTCCTGATGTATTGAAGAATTTCTTGATCGGCAGATCGCTTTGTTCGATAATCTTCTTCAATTCGGATTCACTTGGTGGGTTGTCGACAATATGTACTGATTCATAAGCTATATTGTTCTCATCCAACCATTTTAATGCTTTCCGACATGTGCCGCATTTTGGATATTGATAGATCGTTACTGTCATCTGAAAACACCTCCACCGTTAGTTTAGCATATTTCCGTTTGGATGAGGGAAGACACAAGCTTTGGTTACTGTTGACGTAATGAAAAAACAATGCAAAACCTCAGCAGAAGGCACTCCACTGAGGTTTTTGCAAATCTATTAACCGATCTTTAAACCGTATATTTTTCTTCTTCAATCAATGTTTTCGCAATCTCGCGTTTTTTCTCAACTACGTTTGTTGGGTCATGACGAGTCAGTTTACGAAGGGCACCAAGCATCATGCGCAGACTGTCCCCAGAGTCACTCGCAACTAATGTTTCTTTTGCATCCGCTTCGATGCTGTTAAATGCTTCTTGAACATAAACTTGTGTGTAAAGAACTTTCTGTTTATGCTTTTCTTCGCCGTCTTTGTTGATTGCTTTTTCTGTACGAAGGATTGCAGCTTCCATATTGTAAATTTCGCCAGCCATATCAGCAATGTTCGCTAATAACTCTTGTTCCTGTTCTAACTTATCTTGGAACTTCTGAGCAGCGATTCCTGCAGCCAATAAGCCGATTTTCTTCGCGTTTTTCAGTAGGTAACGCTCTTGTTCAAGTGTTTCGTCACCAACCGGTTCAGGCATCATTGTCATCAGCTCTTCTTGCAATGCTGTTGCTTTTTCAAGAAGTGGTAGCTGGCCTTTCATGGCTTTTTTCATGAATGTGCCTGGGACGAGCATACGGTTAATCTCGTTTGTTCCTTCAAAAATACGGTTGATTCTTGAATCACGGTACATACGCTCAACTTCATATTCTTGCATGAAGCCATAGCCACCGTGGATTTGAACAGCTTCATCAGCTGCATAATCAAGTAGTTCTGTTGCCATATATTTGTTCATGGAACATTCGATTGCGTATTCCGCGATACTTTTCGCAACTTCTGATCCGTCGTTCAACTCTTCTTGGGATAAGCCACCCATACGCTGTTCAAAAAGACCAACTGTACGGTAAACGGAACTTTCGTTGGCATACGTACGAGCTGCCATATTTGCTAGTTTTTCTTGAATCATTCGGAAGCTTGAGATTGGTGTGTTGAACTGTTTACGCTCGTTTGCATATTTCGTTGCGACTTCAATGGCACGTTTCGCACCACCGACGCCACCGATTGCTAGTTTATAACGACCAACGTTCAAAATGTTGAACGCGATAATGTGACCACGGCCGATTTCACCGAGTACGTTTTCAACTGGTACTTCTGCATCTTCCAACACTAATGTACGTGTAGAAGAAGATTTGATTCCCATTTTCTTCTCTTCAGGTCCAGTAGATACGCCAGGGAATTCACGTTCAACGATAAATGCTGTAAACTTATCGCCATCGACTTTCGCATAGACGACGAATACGTCTGCGAATGCTGAGTTAGTGATCCACTGTTTTTCACCGTTAAGTACGTAATGAGTTCCCGCTTCATTTAACTTAGCTGTAGTACTTGCACCTAATGCGTCAGATCCTGAACCTGGCTCAGTCAATGCGTAAGCCGCTAACTTCTCACCAGTTGCCAGGACAGGTAGATATTTTTCTTTTTGTTCTTTGTTGCCGAAGAAAACGATTGGTAGCGAGCCGATACCAACGTGTGCACCGTGAGTGATGGAGAATCCACCAGCAAGGGACATTTTCTCAGTGATCAAGGAAGAACTGACTTTATCCAATCCGAGTCCGCCGTATTCTTCTGGTACGTCTGCACCTAGAAGACCAAGCTCTCCTGCTTTTTTAAGCAAGTCAACAGACTTATCGAACTCATGATTTTCCAAGTTATCAAGGACTGGCCAAACTTCACCTTTTACATACTCCTCCGTCGTTTTGGCAATCATTTTATGCTCACTTGTAAAATCCTCTGGTGTTAACATATCTTCAGCAGCAATGTCTTCTACTAAGAAGCCTCCGCCTTTAATTACTTTTTCTTGTGTTTCGCTCATACGTTTACCCTCCAATAATTAATGTTTTATAGTAATTCAAATACGCCAGCTGCACCCATACCGCCACCGATACACATTGTGACGACGCCATATTTCACGTTACGACGTTTCATCTCATTCATTAATGAAACAGTCAGCTTCGTACCTGTACAACCGAGTGGGTGACCTAATGCAATTGCTCCACCGTTTACGTTAACGATGTTTTCATCTAATCCAAGTTCACGAATGACTTGTAATGATTGAGAAGCAAATGCTTCGTTGAGTTCAAACAATCCGATATCCGACAATTCAAGACCAGCCATTTCTACTGCTTTCGGAATTGCTTTAACTGGTCCGACCCCCATGATTTCAGGCTCGACACCTTGTACGGTGAATGAACGGAATTTCACAATTGGTGTCAGTCCTTCTTTCTCTGCTTTTTCACGGTCCATGACTAAAACTGATGCTGCACCATCACTCATTTGTGAAGCGTTACCAGCAGTGACGGACCCGCCCATAGTGAACGCAGGTCTCAATTTCGATAAAACTTCAGGTGTTGTACCTGGACGCACACCTTCGTCTTTGGAAACTGTTACTGTCGTTTCATGAACTTTATTTTCTGGACCGACTTTGCGTTGTACAACATCAACCGGAACGATTTCATCATCAAATTTACCTTCTTTTAATGCTTTCTCGGCACGCTCGTGGCTTCGAGCAGCAAAAGCATCTTGGTCTTCCCGGGAGATCCCGAATCGTTGTGCAACTTCCTCTGCTGTATGTCCCATTGACATGTAATAGCCTGGTGCATCTTCGACTAAGTCCAAGTTTGGTTTGATGACGTGTCCTCCCATCGGAATCAAACTCATGGATTCAGCTCCACCAGCGATAATCGTTTCCGCATTTCCAAGCATAATTCGCTCAGCTGCATAGGCAATACTTTGTAGTCCTGATGAACAATAACGATTGATTGTAATGCCAGGTACATCATGATCCAACCCAGCAAGACCTCCGATATTTCTTGCCATGTTCATCCCTTGTTCTGCTTCAGGCATCGCACAACCGATAATAATATCATCAATTGGGCCGTCATAATTGTTCGCTCGTTTCAATACTTCTTTTACTGTTACAGCGGAAAGATCATCTGGACGCGTGTTCGCAAATGATCCTTTCATCGCTTTACCGACAGGTGTTCTTGCACCTGCAACAATGACTGCTTCTCTCACAATTTCTCCCCCTTTTTTCGAATTGGAGTTGTTTCGTTTATTAGTTACGTAGTGGTTTACCTTTCATCAACATATGTTGCATACGTTGTTGTGTTTTCGCTTCACCAATTAAGCTGATGAAAGCTTCACGTTCTAGATCAAGTAGATACTGTTCATCGACTATTGTTCCGTATGCTAGTTTTCCACCTGCAAGAACATAAGCCAATTTCTCAGCGATCTTCAAGTCATGCTCAGAAGCATAGCCTCCTTGGACAAGTCCTTTTGCTCCGAGTAACATCGCTGCATAGCCCGGTTCACCAACAACAGGTACCTTTTCACGTTTAGGCGCTTGGTAGCCTGCTTCTGACAAGCCAAGCACATTTTGTTTTGCGTCATAGATTAAGTGATCGCCATTGACACTGATTTTGTCATGGTTATCCAAGAATCCGTTTTTACGTGCTTCAGCAGCTGAAGTTGAAACTTGTGCCATTGCCACTTTTTCAAATACGTCATTCGCCACTTTCGTTAAATCAAAATTAGGACCTTGCGGCAAACCGCGTAGTGACTTCAAGTAAAGCTCTTTCGTTCCGCCACCACCTGGAATTAAACCGACGCCAAATTCAACTAAGCCCATATACGTTTCTTGGGACGCTTGAATGCTCGCTGCTGGAAGACTGACTTCAGCGCCTCCACCTAGCGTCATCCCGAATGGCGCGACAACAACAGGCTTTTCATTGTATTTAATGTTCATCATTGTATCTTGAAACTGTTTAACGATCATTTCCAGCTCAATGAAGTTAAAGTCCTGTGCTTCCATCAACATCATTCCAAGGTTTGCACCAACACAGAAATTCTTTCCTTGGTTGCCGATGACAAGACCTTTGTAATTTTTATTGACTTCCTCCAATGAATAGTTAATCATTTGAAGAATGTCTGGACCAATCGCATTACTTTGCGAATGGAATTCAAGTAGTGCAACGTCATCTCCAAGATCAATCAAGCTAGCGCCTGAATTTTTCTTGATGACACCATGTGTTTCTTTGTGTAATTTCAAATTAATTTCTTTTGGATTGACGTCTTTTTCCACATATTCACCGTTGTGATAAAAATACTCTTTTCCGTTTTCGGATTTATAAAATGTTTCGAATCCGCTTTCAAGCATTTCGTCAATCCAAGCAGGTACTTGTGCGCCTTCTTCTTTCATTCGTTCAACAGAAGATTTCACTCCGATTGCGTCCCACATTTCGAATGGTCCGAGCTGCCAACCGAAGCCCCATTTCATCGCTTCATCAATCGCCTTCACATCATCGGCAATTTCACCGAGTAATTCAGCGGAATAAATGAGCGTTGGTTTTGTAATATTCCAAACAAGATCGCCACCACGGTCGCCTTTTGCATTCACCAGTGCTTTTACTTTTCGTTTGGCACCTTTTTGTTGCTTGGCTTGACCGGTTGCTTCAGTTTTTAATTTTTTCTGTTCATCTTCATACTCCAAGGTTTCAGGGTTCAATTCATAAATGACACTGCCCTTCTCACCTTTTTTCTTCAGATAAAATCCTTTGCCAGCTTTGGCACCGATCATGCCTTTTTCATTCATCTTCTTCATGAATTCTGGCACTTCAAAAACTTGTTTTTCTTCACCTTCAACTTGGTCGTACACGTTTTTGGCTACGTGAATAAACGTGTCCAAACCGACGACATCAAGCGTACGGAAAGTCGCACTCTTCGGACGACCAATCATAGGACCAGTTACAGAGTCAACTTCACCAATGCTATATCCACCTTTGAGCATCTCTTGAACGGACACTAATAAGCCGTACGTTCCGATGCGGTTCGCGATAAAGTTTGGTGTATCTTTTGCTTCAACGACACCTTTACCAAGTACATCTTCACCGAATGCCTTCACGAATGAAAGGACTTCCGGATCTGTTTTCTCAGTCGGAATCACTTCAAGAAGCTTCAGATAACGTGGCGGATTGAAAAAGTGCGTTCCAAGAAAATGCTTTTGAAAATCTTCCGAACGGCCTTCCACCATTGCATTAATCGAAATACCTGAAGTATTCGACGTAACGATCGTACCTTCTGTTCTGTGCTCTTCCACTTGTTCGAAAACCTTCTTTTTAATGTCCAAGTTTTCGACAACGACTTCAATAATCCAGTCAACGTCTTTCAATTTCTCCATATCATCGTCAAAATTCCCAGTCGTAATTAGATCAAGGCTTTTTTGACTCGTGATTGGAGAAGGTTTTTGTTTTTTCAATTTTGCTTTACTTTCATTCGCTATACGGTTTCGGACAGCAGCGTCTTGTAATGTCAGACCCTTCTTTTCTTCCTTTTCCGTTAGCTCACGAGGAACAATATCTAACATCAATGTAGGTATTCCTACGTTTGCCAAATGTGCTGCAATTCCAGCTCCCATAACACCAGAGCCTAAAACAGCTGCACGCTTGATTTGACGGTTCATGAAACTTCCCCCTATTCTTTGAATGAATACTCATTCATTTTACTCGAAAATTTTTTTGGACAGTCAATGACTATCCAAAGTGTTCTATCTTATACTATAAATTATTTTCCGATAATTCGCAAACCATTTTATAATGATTATTCAAAATTTCTAACTTTTTATATCAAATCTAATTGCTTTTTTTGTCCTGCATGAAGGGTAGAGCAATAGTTTCGACGCTACCCTTCAGGAAGTTTTTTATTTGGTGGCTTGGACCGTTTATCGAGCGGCTGGAACAGCTGATCGAGCGGCTCCGCGCGGTCGTCGAGCGGCTCAATGCGTTCGTCGAGCGGTTCAGCGCGTTTGTCGAGCGGTTTCACGCATTTATCGAGCGGTTCGGCGCGTTTATCGAGCGGTTCCGCGCGTTTGTCGAGCGGTTTCACGCTTTTATCGAGCGGTTCCGCGCGTTTGTCGAGCGGTTCGGCGCGTTTATCGAGCGGCTCAAAGCGTTTGTCGGGCGGTTCCAAGCGTTTGTCGAGCGGCTACACACGTTTGTCGAGCGGCTACACGCGTTCGTCGAGCGGTTTCACGCGTTCGTCGAGCGGTTTCACGCATTTGTCGAGCGGTTCCACGCGGTTATCGAGCGGTTCCGCGCGTTTATCGAGCGGTTTCACGCTTTTATCGAGCGGTTTCACGCTTTTATCGAGCGGCTCCACGCGTTTGTCGGACGGTTCGGCCCCGCTTATCGGGCGGCTCAAAAATCGTTCTATTACTTAAATATCCCTTTCACCACAAATCCTACGTTGGCTGGTCGTTCAGCTAGACGTCTCATAAAATAGCCATACCAATCATTTCCGTATGGTACATAGACACGCATTTTATATCCTTCTTTTGATAATTCATCCTGTCGTTCGTTGCGTATCCCGTACAACATTTGGAACTCAAATTTATCGCGTGGAATATCGTGTTCTTCTGCAAATTTCTTCGTGAATTCAATAATCGCGTCATCATGTGTTGCCACTGCCGTGTAATTTCCATTTTGGAGATGTTGGGCAATGATTTTTTTGAAGTTTTCATCGGTATCTTTCTTTTCAGGAAAAGCAACCTCTGACGATTCTTTATAAGCACCTTTCACTAAGCGTAAATTCGGACTGTATTGATCCAGCTTTTCTACGTCATCTGATACGCGGTATAAATACGCTTGCATGACTGTGCCGATCCCGTCATAGTTTTGCTTTAACTTCTCAAATATATCTAATGTCTTTTGTAGACGTGCGTAGTCTTCCATATCAATGGTGACAAACACATCGTGTTTCTTCCCTGCTTCTAAGATTTTTTCCATGTTCTCAAGGACAAGGTCTTCAGATATATCTAATCCTAATGAAGTCAATTTTAAAGAAAGCTGAGAGTCAAGCTGGTTTTCGCCGATCATTTGAATCGCATTTACACATTCATCAGCCCTGGATCTCGCTTCGTCTGACTCACTTACGAATTCACCTAGAAAATCAAGCGTAACCGACAATCCTTTTTCATTTAATCCCTGAATCGTCGTTTTCGCATCATTGATTTCTTCACCTGCCACAAAACGGCCTGCCCCAAATTTCAATCCATATTTTCTCGCCATTTTCGTAAAAAATTTATTATCGGACAAAAACAAAAAAAACTTTCTCATGACTTTCTCCATCTGCCTCAACCTCTCTGTCTGAAACTATGTAACCGCTTTCCATTCTATCATGGAATTTGTGAATTTTGTACTTTCAGAATTTTGTTTTTTTAAAATAATTGAATCTATTTTATGATTGCTCTTTTTTAAAAGCTTTAGTTGTGCTATTTGTATTCCTCCAGATTGAAAGGATTAAAATGGAGTCTAGGCCGCTTCCCTGTATGATAATGCCCTTGGAGTCCCATGAGTTCTAATTTATGTAACTAATTCAACTAGCAAAAGAAATTTCACATAAAAAAAGGCCCCTAAATGGGACCTGTACACTTTATGTCTTAAGCGACAACGTCATAACCTTGATCTTCAACGATTTCAATCAACTGTTCCTTTGAAACGAGGGAATCTTCGTACGCGACATCTACGTTCCCTGAGTCTAGATTAACTTCTACGGATTGAACGCCTTCCAGATTACTGAGTGCATCATTCACAGACTGCTTGCAATGACCGCAAGTCATTCCGGATACTTTTAATGTGATTTGCATTTTGTTCCCACCTTTCATTTGTGTGATTTTATTGTTTCGTATGTATGGAGAAAAATCAAGAAAAAACGTTGTATATTTTTATAAATCGTAAGCATTCCTATTTACTAGTTGGATTGAATAAGATATACTTTTTTTGTTCATTTTAAATCGTAACCATTACGATATCCGTCTATAAGGAGTAACGCTAAATGAAGAAAATATTTTTGACGACATTGCTATTATTTATTGTACTAATGAGTGCATGCAATTCGAATAATGAATCACAGCAGACAAAAAGTCACTCCGTCGCTGTTTCAATGTATCCGCTTGAGTTTTTAATCTCTAAAATTGCGAACGAGCATGTAGATGTTGATACGGTCATTCCACCTGGTACAGATCCGCATGTTTACGAGCCTTCATCGAAAAAAATGATTGAATTATCTTCAAATGACGCGTTTTTTTATATCGGAGATCAATTAGAAGCCTTCGGTGAAACGCTTGCTAATGCAGTTGCTGAGCAAGGTTTATCTGTTTACCAGTTAGCCGATCATGAAGAACTATTTGAAACAAACAATGATAGTCATCCTAACAATACGCATGAACACGACGAGGAGTCACACGGGCATCAACATGATTATAATCCTCATTTTTGGTTGGACCCCGTCCGAATGAGCCATGCGGCAGAAATTATTGCTAGTGACTTGACTGAGATTTATCCAGAATTTGAAGAAAGTTTTCGCCAAAATCTTTCCGCGCTACAAACTGAACTCGCACAGTTAGATCAGGAATATGCTACGTTAACAATTCACGATTATACATTGTTTGTCACGCATGAAGCATTTGACTATTGGACGGAGCGTTATGGAGTCGAGCAACTATCGGTTCGCGGCGTTTCTTCTTCACAAGAACCTTCTCAGAAAGAGCTGAAACAAATTTTTGATGAAGTGAATCATCTAGACATTGATCACATCATATTAGAAACAATCAGCCAAGACCGTCTAGCTAAGACGATTGCGGAAGAAATGGATTTACGTATATTGAAGATTCACACACTCGAATCATTGACCGAAAGAGACATTCAGCAAAACAAAGATTATTTTGATTTAATGCGAGAAAATTTAAACGTCATTAAAGAAACGAAAAAATAAGGAGGTTGGCCTCATGAGCACACCGCTAGTATCCGTCAGTCATCTTTCGCATCGCTATAATCATCACTCAGTATTGGAAGATGTCAGTTTCGATATTGAAGAAGGTAGCTTTGTTGGTTTGGTTGGTCCAAATGGTTCAGGTAAAACGACGTTGATTAAATTGATTTTAGGAATTGAAAGGGTCCAAAAAGGATCCATCGAAATATTTGGCAAGCCTATTCAGCGATTTAAGAATAAGGGGCATATTAGCTTTGTTTCACAAAAAGCCAACAGCTTCAACCGTGGCTTTCCCGCAACCGTTAAAGAAGTTGTCGGCATGGGGCTGACCGCTGGCAGTTCACTTTTTCGCTCCCAGTCCAATGTGAACGAACAAATCAACCAGGCTTTGAAACAAGTCAACATGATCGACTTTGCCAATCAAAATATTGGTGAACTATCCGGTGGGCAACAACAACGAGTATTTATTGCACGAGCACTCGTCAATAAACCGAAGCTTCTCATCTTGGATGAGCCAACGGTTGGTGTCGATACAGATAACGTTGAGCAATTTTACCAATTACTATCCACTTTAAATCGGGACCTGGGTATTACATTAATTCTTGTTTCCCATGATATCGGCACAATTACAACACAAGTGAATGACTTGCTATGTCTCAATAAAAACTTGCATTATCATGGAGATCCAAACGAATTTGAACAGTTAAGCAATGAAAAAAGATCAACATTTTATGGTCATGACTTCAATGTCATCCATCATGACCATTAGGTGAGGGGAGAAATTAGATGCTAGAAGCCCTAATAAATTACGAACTACTTCGAAACACATTTTTTACGGGATTGCTCGTCGGTTTAATCGCACCGTTGCTCGGAACATTTATCGTTGTACAGCGACAAGCGATGATTGCGGACGGTCTTTCCCATGTCACATTAGCGGGAATTGCATTTGGCATGTTTATGCAAAAACAACCGATGGCGACCATGATTACACCATTTCAATTCGGTATGATTTTTTCCATCGCTGGTGCCGTCATTATTGAAAAATTGCGCTCAGTATATCGAGAATTCCAAGAAATTGCGATACCGATTATTCACTCACTCGGTGTTGGATTAGCGATTGTATTTATTGCTTTAGCGAACGGGATCAACACAGATATTTATTCCTATTTATTCGGTTCCGTTGCGGCCGTCAGTCGAAATGATTTGCTATTGATTTTAGGTACAGCTATATTCGTCGTCCTAATTGTCTCTGTCCTTTATAAAAAGTTATTTGCCCTTTCTTTTGACGAAGAATTTGCTGAAGTATCCGGCATCCGTGCTCGATTCATTCATTACCTATTCATGATTTTAACCGCTTTAGTGATTGCCGCCTCAATCCGAATTGTCGGTGTTTTGCTCGTATCTGCACTGATGACACTTCCGGTCGCAACGAGCATGCGCGTGGCAAAAAGCTTTAAACAAACGATTTGGTACAGTATTCTATATGGAGAAACAGCTGTCATTGTCGGACTGATTTCCGGCTATTATTTAGAGATCCCACCTGGTGGGACGATTGTTCTCACAGCTGTTTTGCTACTCGGTTTGACGTTATTGGCCAAAAAGATTAAATCACTCGGAAGAATTGAAGGTGAGCATTCATGAATTTGAATGAGGCGTTGAATCTATTAAAAGACGAGGGCTATAAGTTTACCGATAAACGGAAAGATATTTTAGAGTTTTTTGCGGAAGAAGATGGGTACCGGACCGCAAGTGATCTTTGGGAAAAGTTGAGCGTAAAATATCCTGGAATCAGCTACGACACAATCTACCGGAACTTGCATTTGTTTCATGATCTGCATATTTTGGAATCAACCGAATTGGATGGTGAAAAACATTTTCGTTTTTCTTGTGGGCATGAACATCATCATCACCACTTTATTTGTAACAATTGTGGTAAAACAAAATCCATCGAAACATGTCCGATGGATTTCATTCAACCGAAGTTTCAAGGATATATGATTGAAAGCCATAAATTCGAAGTCTATGGTCTATGCCCGGTTTGTAAATAAAATTTTTTATGGCTCTCTGCCATATAGTTAGCGCGAGGGTTCATATATTTTGTATTTGGGTGCATATTCACATGTTTCGGGTGCATATATCCGTGGATTGGGCTCATATACGTTCGAATTGGGTTCATATACGCTCGAATTGGCTCATATATTTTTGACTTGGGCTCATATATCTAACAATTGGGTCATTTATATCTGGTTCGGACTATCCTACAATACCCCGTACGTTGATGCTGAAGAAAGTTTAAGTCATCGTACGGGTTTTGCTTTGTTGTCTAGAGTGCCTGAAATGTTCGCTCAGATTCTTTCTTTTTTGGTTCCATCCCTCTTCTTCGGATGTTTCCTTTAATCGCAATATTCATCAATATACCCAAAAGGAAAAAGGTAATCAACAAAGAAGAACCACCGTAACTGATGAGCGGCAATGTAATTCCTGTAATTGGCATTAACCCGGTAATCGCCCCTAAGTTAATGAATACTTGTGAGGTAATCTGAAAAGTAATTCCATATGCAAGCAACTGACCAAATTGGTCTGTCGCTCGTTTGGCGATCATTAACCCTTTAAACATAAATGCAATGTATAAGCCGATGACAAACAATACGCCGAGTAAGCCTAGTTCCTCAGCAATGACCGACATGATGAAATCGGTATGCGCTTCCGGTAAAAATCCGGCCTTTTGTACACTGTTGCTTAATCCAACGCCATTAATTTGTCCGCTCGCAATGGCAATCAATGAATGAACCAACTGATAATCCTCACCACTTGGATCTGAAAAAGGTTTTAGAAATCCGGTTAGTCGCTCCATTCGGTAACCTTCTGTCAAAATCAATAAAATTACACCAGCTAATGCTGTTCCTCCCAGTAAGAATAGGTGACGGAATCGGATCCCGGCAAACATCAAAATAATTCCACAAGGGATAATGATTGAAACGGCCGTACCCAAATCGGGTTGAAATACGATTAATATAAAAACAAGTAACAACACAATCAATGGCGGCATAACGCCTTGTCCAAAATGATGCAACTTCTCTTGTTTGTTTGTGTAAGCTTTCGCAAAATATAAGATCAAAGCAACTTTAGCCACTTCAGACGGCTGGAGAAGAATGAATCCTAAATTCAACCAACGTGTCGCTTCGTTTCTCGTTACTCCGACACCTGGAATTAAAACCAACACCAATAAAAAGATTGTTCCTAATATAAATATGGGAATAAACGGACCTAGCTTACGGTAATTGAATAGGCTTGTGAGGCCAAAAACGAAAAATCCAAAAATCAAAAAACGTTTCTGACGGTCGAAGAAAAAATCAGGATTATTTAAATCAGGGTCTAATCCTGCGAACACAAAGCTCGCACTATAAACCATGACAATACCAACCGATGCTAACAATAATATAATAACGAAAAGTGGATAATCTATATTTTTTAAATGGTTTTTCACTGGTCAACACTCCCATAGTATAACTATACATGAATTATCCCGATTTTTAACAGTATCTTTTTACTCAAATTAAAAATTACCTGGGAGAAGGCAACTTGTCAGGCATTCCTGAAACTTAGTTGAAGTGAAAAAACCACCTTCCGCACGAGACGAAAGATGGTTTCTTATATGACAACTATTACAAAACAGGTGTTGTAATTTTCTTTTCTGCTTCAATATAATCCTCATATGATTCGGATTTATCAACGACACCTTCATCGGTGATTTCAATTACGCGATTGGCAATCGTTTGGATAAATTGATGGTCGTGAGAAGTAAAGATCACAGAACCCTTAAATTGGATTAAGCTATCGTTCAACGATTGAATGGATTCGAGATCCAAGTGGTTCGTCGGATCATCCAAAATCAATACGTTTGAATGACTCAACATCATGCGGGATAGCATACAACGTACTTTTTCTCCCCCGGAAAGGACACTTGCTTTTTTGAACACATCTTCTCCAGAGAAAAGCATACGGCCAAGAAATCCACGCAAGAATGTTTCACTTTCATCTTCCGGTGAATATTGACGTAACCAATCAATCAACGTTTTATCTACTCCATCAAAGTAGTAGCTGTTGTCTTTC
Organism: Allobacillus halotolerans; assembly: GCF_018967645.1. GTDB lineage: Bacteria > Bacillota > Bacilli > Bacillales > Alkalibacillaceae > Allobacillus > Allobacillus halotolerans. The sequence continues at coordinate 141,093 of NZ_JAHLZF010000005.1, forward strand.
GGGAAGTAGGATTGGGATGTCGTGATTCCCCATTTATAGCTTCCTTCGTCCGGTTCCATTTCACCGACTAAAATTTTAAGCAAAGTTGTTTTCGCGATGTCATCACCGAGTAAAACGACTTTATCGTCTTTGTTCAAACGGAAAGTGACGTTATTCAATACTTTTTTACCGTCGATTGTTTTAGAAAGTCCGTTGACTTCCAACAAATCATTGCCGATTTCACGTTCCGGTTGGAAGGCAATGTACGGATATTTCCGTGAGGATGGCTTGATATCATCCAACGTAATTTTATCCAATAGCTTTTTACGGGACGTAGCCTGGCGTGATTTTGACGCGTTGGCACTGAACCGCGCGATAAACTCTTTCAAGTCTTTAATCTTTTCTTCTTTTTTCTTGTTTTGGTCCTGCGCCATTTTTAATGCTAACTGGCTGGACTCATACCAAAAATCATAGTTCCCGACATAGAGCGTAATTTTTTCAAAGTCCAAATCAGCAATATGTGTACAGACATTATTCAAGAAGTTTCTGTCGTGTGAAACGACGATGACGGTATTTTCAAATTGGATCAAAAATTCTTCCAACCAACGGATCGCTTGTAAATCAAGTCCGTTTGTCGGCTCATCCAATAGTAAAATATCCGGGTTACCGAATAGCGCTTGTGCAAGAAGTACTTTTACTTTCTCCGTTTCAGGAAGGTCCGCCATTTTTTTGTCGTGGAATTCGTCTTTCACGCCAAGACCTTGCAGTAATGTCGCAGCATCACCTTCAGCTTCCCAACCATTCATTTCAGCAAATTCGCCTTCTAGCTCTGCCGCACGCATGCCATCTTCTTCCGTAAAGTCACCTTTGGAATAGATTGCATCCTTTTCTTGCATCACTTCATATAAACGCTCATGTCCCATCATGACGACATTGAGGGCATTTTCTTCTTCATAAGCAAAGTGATCCTGTTTCAAAACAGCGATCCGCTCATCTTTTCCTACAGAAACATGACCTTCTTGGGGTTCAATTTCACCCGATAGAATTTTTAGGAATGTTGATTTTCCGGCACCATTCGCACCGATTAAACCGTAACAATTCCCATTGGTAAATTTTATTGAAACATCTTCAAAGAGCTTGCGATCTGAAAACCGAAGCCCGACATTAGTTGCTTGTAACATGAAACAGCCTCCATCATTAAACTTAACGAATATTATTATAGCACCTTTTTAAAGATTTTCCGATAGATAACAACGAACAGTTTGAAATTTATTTCCAATCATCTACCTTCATAGAAAAAATCATCTCGGACACATTAACTATAGTATGAAAAAATTCCGAGGTGCTAATCAATGAATCAAAAAGACCCGCTAGGTGTTTGGGGGCTAATCACGTTAGCCTCCATTCCGCTCGTCATGACATTAGGTAATTCCATGCTCATTCCAGTGTTGCCGGTTTTTGAAGAAAAAATCGGCATCTCTTCATTTCAGTCAAGCTTAATCATCACCAGCTATTCTGTTTCAGCCATTTTTTTAATACCTATTGCTGGTTATTTATCGGATCGGTACGGCAGAAAAATTGTCATTTTGCCGAGTTTACTTTTGACCTTGATTGGCGGTGTGATTGCCGCATACGCTTCGTGGAAAATAGAAAACCCATTTGCTTGGATTGTTGTCGGCCGAATTTTACAAGGTGTCGGTGCTTCCGGTGCCACACCCATTATTCTTCCTCTCGTCGGCGATTTGTATAAAGACGATGATGAGAAGGCCAGTGAGAACTTAGGTGTCGTTGAGACGTCCAACACATTCGGTAAGGTGTTAAGCCCAATTGTCGGCGCCTTTTTCGCAACGATTCTTTGGTATTTACCGTTTATCTCGATTGCTGTCTTTAGCTTAATTTCCTTTATATTGGTCGTCTTTTTTATCAAAGTACCGAGAGACATTGCCAAACCACCCGCCTTTCGAACATTTTTGGCGAAAACGAAAAAGATATTCAGTATTGAAGGTCCGTGGTTATATACGATTTTCGGCATAGGAGCATATGTGATGCTCGTCTTATTCGGTGTGTTATTCTTTCTATCCGATATTTTTGAAAAAGAATACGGTATCGAAGGTGTGCGAAAAGGGGTTCTGCTCGCCGTTCCGCTAATTGTTTTATGTATCACGGCTTTCACCATCGGTAAGTGGATCAAGGGCAGTTTGACAGTCATGAAAACGGTCATGATTTTATCGATGATCATCCTTTCTGTCAGTGTCAGCTTTGTTGGCTCATCCGATTCAGCTGAAATCCTTCTGCTCGTCATCAGCATCACTGGTCTCGCTATCGGCGCATTACTGCCAACATTGGACGCCATGATTACCGAAAATATTCAAAAAGATGCTCGCGGAACGATTACTTCGATTTATAGTGCTGCAAGATTTATCGGGGTTGCGGCTGGACCTCCGTTGATGTCTTTGTTAATGAAAAATTTCCTGGCAGTAAGCTATATTGTTGCTGGTGGGATCGGCATTCTCCTTCTCGGCTCCATTGTTTTATTCATTCGACCTGAACGTACCTAACTGAATAAATGGACTAGTTCTCCTCCTTGTCGCATATCTTGTAAAAAGTCGTGTGTTCAAGGAGGATATTATGCAGGTCATGGAACGAACATTATTATCCATCATCTTTTTACGAATCATCTCAGGTGGAATTGAAATCACCGCTGCATTCATGATGTTTAAATTCAATGATTTGTCCAAAGCTTTAGTGATCAATTCTTTATTAGCATTGGTCGGTCCAACGATCTTACTTTCAACCACACTCATTGGACTGTATGGACTTGCAGGGAAAATTTCATTATTAAAAGCTGTTTGCCTAATTGGAGGCATCTTATTAATTATCACGAGCCTCAAAATAAAATAACGGTTAACGACTGAAACATCGTTAACCGTTTTTTTATTTATTGTCCTTATCTAATGTAATATCTGTCCAAGTCTGTTTGTCATCTGATTCAATGATTCCTAAAAACACATCATCAATATAAGATTGATCGAGAATCTTTTCAGCTACACGGAATTTAACATCGTCCGCATCGGCAAGCGTCATTCCTTTTTCCAACTCAAGATAAGCTTCCACATGGTAGTCTCCACCTTCTTGCAAAATGCGCATCTTTTGGATATCGACGACTTTTGGATCGTTTAAAATAATCTGTGCGACACTCGTCTCAATCTTTTTCGGTGCAGCAACACCAATTAACCCAATCGTATTGTCGTAACCGATTTTTATGGCAATCCCAATTAGTAAAATACCAATGATCATTGTTCCGATTCCATCATAAATATAATTACCGGTAATATGTGATATAGCAATCGCAATTAAAGCTACTGCCCCACCAAGCGTCGCTACGTTATCTTCGTAAAACACCAACCGTGTCGGTGGTTGGGCATATTCGATATTTTTATACGATTCGATTATAAAGTTACCGTCTTTTTCAGCACGCGCTTCCTGGACGACTTCTTTCATGACTTTCAGCAACACGCCACCATCGATCGCAATCGAAATGACCATGACAATAACCATTAACCACAAATTGGATGAAGGTTCAGGATCTTGAATGATATGCCATCCATTCAAAATGGTCTCATATGCCATGATTGATACGACGATAACCGCCAATAAGACAAATAAATTCACCACTCTTCCATATCCAGTCGGAAAACGTTTCGTTGGCTTCTTTTCAGCTAAAGCACTTCCGAAGAAAACCATCCCCTGGTTGAGCGAATCTGCGATGGAGTGGATCATTGTCGCAAACATGGCACCACTACCACTGATCAAGGCTGCAATTCCTTTAATAATTGCAATTGCAACATTCCCTAATGCAGATAAACCAGATGAACGGTTTCCTCGTTTCAATAATTTAATCATCCGCATCTTCTCCTTCCCTTCCTACTACTTTAGAAATTACCCGATTTCGTGTGTTTTTATCCATGTATGGAAAATTAGGAAGCGGAAAATTCATGGATGAGTGTGTGATTAAGCGGTTGGTATGCTTGATTAAGTCGTTTAAGTGATTTTTTTGCGGCTGTTGGGATTTTTTGAACGGTTAGCGCGATGTTTTGAACGGTCGGCACGACGTTTTGAACGGTTAGTACGAGCTTTTGAACGGTAACAGCCTCTTTTTGAACAGTTAGCTCAGTTGTTTGAACGGTGACAATGACCTTTTGAACGGTTAGCACGCTTTTTTGAATGTTTAGCTTAAAATACAAAAAACGCAATTGCTTCCGTAGCAATTGCGTCCCCGACCAATGCGTTATACTTTTTTATAGCGAATCTTAGAGAGTAATTCAGTAAGCACAAAATAAATCATTGCACCAATCACAAATACAAAAGGACCATACAACAATTGCGTTAGATTTCCAACAGGCGCATTAAAGGACCAACTTAAAATGTAATTAATAACAAATAAGGATATTAGTAATGATGCATGAATACCAGCGTGTTGTATGAAATGAGTTCGGTTTCTTTTGATGAACATTAATAAAATCCATGTAAGTGAAACAAGGATAAAAGCAACTTCGAACAGATAGGCAAAATCGGATAATGTACTTATTCTGGAAAACTCTGATTGAGTGATGGTCGGTCCTAAAGGTTTGCTTAGAATTGATTTGTAAATCTCTATTGAGATATATCCTAAATTAAGGATCAATAAGATTGTTATAAAAATGAACTTACTTGATTTTAATTTCATTTTGCTCTCCCCTATAACGGTTCGTTTGTTGGCTAATATACAATTATAACATAAATATATCAATTATTCAGAACATTTACGCACGCTTACTGATACTTACTTCAAAAAATCTGTAGCAAAATAAAAAACGCCACAACTCTCGATGTACAAGAAATGTGACGTTTATTATTCGTCGTATTGATGTATGGAGACGGCGGGACTCGAACCCGCGTCCAGAGATATCGGCACTCAAGCTTCTACAAGCTTAGTTAGCGTATTCGTCATTCGCCAGCTCTTCGGCCCACTAACAGGCTTCCGAGTGGCTAGTCTGATTAGTCTCTTCTGAAATCCTCAGACGGTGGATTTCAGCGTAGCCCGCTTCATTTGAGACCCTTCTATCTGCTACACGGGCGATAGCAGGAAGGATCCTGTAGAACTGCTTACGCAGCTACAGCGAAATTGTTTTGTTTGCCAGTTATTATTAACTGAGTGACGTTTTACGAGCCGTCGCCTCGACTTGCAACTCAAGCTCGACCTATCCCTGTCGAATCCAAAACGTCCCCGTAAAAAGGGAAACATTTTGTGATGAATGTTTTGTCTTACAATTAGTATTATAGCATATTTCCACGGAAATGAAAAGATGTTGCTTACAAAGGGAAGCTTACTGGAAGTGCTCCTTCATCGCACGCTCAACATCGCGTTTCGCCGCTTTTTGTTTCAGATCTTCTCGTTTATCGTACTTTTTCTTACCTTTACCGAGACCGATCAGTAATTTAGCGACTCCATTTTTGATGTATATCTTTAGTGGAACGAGCGAGTACCCTTTCATTTGTGTCTGTCCGATCAGCTTGTTGATTTCGCTTCTATGAAGTAACAGCTTTCTAGAACGGGTTGGTTCATGGTTATATCGATTGCCTTGTTCGTAAGTTGAAATATGCATGTTATGAACATACACTTCACCATTAGATACCCTTGCGAAGGCATCTTTCAAGTTGACCCGACCAGCTCGAATGGACTTGATTTCGGTTCCTTGCAAAACTAATCCAGCTTCGTATGTTTCTTCTATAAAGAAATCATGACGGGCTTTCCGATTGGTTGCAATGGCATTTGAATCTTTTTTAGCCATTTTCCTTCCTCCTCTACTGCATAACGTTATTTTACCAAATGAAGTGTATCTTTTAAACTGTAACTATTTCTTCATTGTATACAAAGGCAATAAGGTGTGAGAACGAAGTGGGCTGACTGTTCAAACATATGGCTGTGACTTGCTCGTTTGAGTATAGCGCCTAGACGCCCGATATATGTGCAAGCCATCCATAAAATTGATTCAACCGCTTGATGAAGCGCGTTTAGCCACTCGATAAAGTGCTCCAAACGCTCGACGAAGCGCTCTAGCCGCTCGACAAGCACACTCCAAACGCTCGACGAAGCGCTCCAAACGCTCGACAAACAGCTCCAGCCGCTCGACGAAGCACTCCAAACGCTCGACAAACAGCTCCAAACGCTCGACGAAGCGCTCCAGCCGCTCGACGAAGCACTCTAACCGCTCGACGAAGCGTGCCAAACGCTCGACAAAGCGCGCTAACCGCTCGACGAAGCGATAAAGTCCATATAATTGTGTAAAAAGAATAGGCCATCTTTCTCTCCTGTGTTAAAGTGATTTCAACCACAAAATACTTTAGGAGGATGAGAAAGATGACCCAAGTTAATTTTAGCCTAAATATCGATGAATTAAAAGAAAAGGTAATGGATTCAAAGCTGGATGACGTACTAAAGTCCGCTCTTGTGATGGTGTTAAATGAAATAATGTTGAAAGAGCAGGAAGAGTATTTAAAAGCTAGCCAATACGAAAGGAATGACCTAAGAACCGATTACCGTAATGGCTTTTATGAGCGTGGCTATATGATTGGCTCATTTGAACTGAGACTATTAGTTCCCCGCACGCGCAATGGAGAGTTCGAACCAAGTGTATTCGAGCGCTATGAAAGAAGAGATCAGGCTCTCGTCTTAAGTATGTTAGAGATGGTTATTAATGGTGTTTCAACACGGAAAGTAGGCAAGATTGTAGAAGAGCTGTGTGGTAA
>NZ_JAHLZF010000050.1 GCF_018967645.1 Allobacillus halotolerans
ATAGTCCACGATCTCCTTCTCGGTCATGGTTTTACCGTGTTCCAGCACGACGACTGCGGCGGGCAGCTCGCCGGCATCGTCGTCGGGCAGGCCGGCGACCCCGGCGTCGAAGATGTTGGGGTGTTGCAGCAGGATGCTCTCCAGTTCGGCTGGGGCTACCTGGTAGCCCTTGTATTTGATCAGGCTCTTCAGCCGGTCCACGATGAAGAAGTGCTCGTCCTCGTCCCAGTAGGCGATGTCGCCGCTGTGCAGCCAGCCGTCCTTGTCGATGAGAGCGTTTGTAGCCTCGGGGTTGTTAACGTAGCCGCTCATGATCATGGGGCCACGGACGCACAGCTCGCCGCGCTGGTTCACACCCAGTGTCTTACCGGTGTCCAAGTCCACCACCTTAGCCTCGAAGAAGGGCACCACCTTGCCTACTGCGCCAGGCTTGTCGTCCCCTTCGGGGGTGATCAGAATGGCGCTGGTTGTTTCTGTCAGGCCGTAGCCCTGGCGGATGCCTGGTAGGTGGAAGCGTTTGGCCACGGCCTCACCTACCTCCTTGCTGAGCGGCGCCCCGCCGCTGGCGATCTCGTGCAAGTTGCTTAGGTCGTACTTGTCGATGAGAGTGCTCTTAGCGAAGAAGCTAAATAGTGTGGGCACCAGCAGGGCAGATTGAATCTTATAGTCTTGCAAGCTGCGCAAGAATAGCTCCTCCTCGAAGCGGTACATGAGCACGACCCGAAAGCCGCAGATCAAGTAGCCCAGCGTGGTGAACATGCCGAAGCCGTGGTGAAATGGCACCACGCTGAGGATAGCGGTGTCGGGGATGATCTGGTTGCCGAAGATGGGGTCGCGGGCATGACTGAATCGGACACAAGCGGTGCGGTGCGGTAGGGCTACGCCCTTGGGCAATCCGGTACTGCCACTACTGTTCATGATCAGGGCGATGGTTTTGTCCCGGTCGAAGCTCTCGGGCACGAAGTCGTACTCGTTGAAGCCGGGTGGCAAATGGGAAGTCACGAAGGTGTACATGCTTTGGAAGCCCTGGTAGTCGGTCTTGCTATCCATGATGATGATCTTTTGTATGATCGGTAGCTTCTTTTGCACGTTGAGGATCTTTTGCAGCCCTTTCTTGCTCACGAATACGACGGTGGGCTGGCTGATGCCCATGCTGTTCAGCAGCTCGCGCTCGTTGTAGATGTCGTTAGCTGGGGCCACAGCCACACCGATGAACAGGGCACCCAACACGGGCATGAAGAACTGCAAGCTATTCTCGCTGCACACCACGATCCGATGGTTTGTATTCAGCCCATAGCGCTTCATAGCTTCTGCCAGCCGAACGCTCATCTCGAAGTACTCGGCGTAGGTAATGTCCACCTCGATATGTGCGTCGGTAAAGGCGATGGTGCCGGGCACCAGGGCGTAGCGCTTCATGGCTTTGTGCAGCTGCTCGCCGGCGGTCCCGTCTTCGAGTGGGTAGAATGGCGCTGGGCCCTTCTTAATGTTTTTGGCATCTTCCATGGTGGCTTTACCAACAGTACCGGATTGCCAAGCTTGGGCTGCAGGTCGAAAGGCCCGGAGATGAGGAAGAGGAGAACAGCGCGGCAGACGTGCGCTTTTGAAGCGTGCAG
>NZ_JAHLZF010000051.1 GCF_018967645.1 Allobacillus halotolerans
TCAATATATTAAATTAGATTTTGCATAAAAAACAGACTACATAATACTGTAAAACACAACATATCCAGTCACTATGGCGGCCGCATTAGGCACCCCAGGCTTTACACTTTATGCTTCCGGCTCGTATAATGTGTGGATTTTGAGTTAGGATCGGGCGAGATTTTCAGGAGCTAAGGAAGCTAAAATGGAGAAAAAAATCACTGGATATACCACCGTTGATATATCCCAATGGCATCGTAAAGAACATTTTGAGGCATTTCAGTCAGTTGCTCAATGTACCTATAACCAGACCGTTCAGCTGGATATTACGGCCTTTTTAAAGACCGTAAAGAAAAATAAGCACAAGTTTTATCCGGCCTTTATTCACATTCTTGCCCGCCTGATGAATGCTCATCCGGAGTTCCGTATGGCAATGAAAGACGGTGAGCTGGTGATATGGGATAGTGTTCACCCTTGTTACACCGTTTTCCATGAGCAAACTGAAACGTTTTCATCGCTCTGGAGTGAATACCACGACGATTTCCGGCAGTTTCTACACATATATTCGCAAGATGTGGCGTGTTACGGTGAAAACCTGGCCTATTTCCCTAAAGGGTTTATTGAGAATATGTTTTTCGTCTCAGCCAATCCCTGGGTGAGTTTCACCAGTTTTGATTTAAACGTGGCCAATATGGACAACTTCTTCGCCCCCGTTTTCACCATGGGCAAATATTATACGCAAGGCGACAAGGTGCTGATGCCGCTGGCGATTCAGGTTCATCATGCCGTTTGTGATGGCTTCCATGTCGGCAGAATGCTTAATGAATTACAACAGTACTGCGATGAGTGGCAGGGCGGGGCGTAAAGATCTGGATCGGGCTTACTAAAAGCCAGATAACAGTATGCGTATTTGCGCGCTGATTTTTGCGGTATAAGAATATATACTGATATGTATACCCGAAGTATGTCAAAAAGAGGTATGCTATGAAGCAGCGTATTACAGTGACAGTTGACAGCGACAGCTATCAGTTGCTCAAGGCATATATGATGTCAATATCTCCGGTCTGGTAAGCACAACCATGCAGAATGAAGCCCGTCGTCTGCGTGCCGAACGCTGGAAAGCGGAAAATCAGGAAGGGATGGCTGAGGTCGCCCGGTTTATTGAAATGAACGGCTCTTTTGCTGACGAGAACAGGGGCTGGTGAAATGCAGTTTAAGGTTTACACCTATAAAAGAGAGAGCCGTTATCGTCTGTTTGTGGATGTACAGAGTGATATTATTGACACGCCCGGGCGACGGATGGTGATCCCCCTGGCCAGTGCACGTCTGCTGTCAGATAAAGTCTCCCGTGAACTTTACCCGGTGGTGCATATCGGGGATGAAAGCTGGCGCATGATGACCACCGATATGGCCAGTGTGCCGGTATCCGTTATCGGGGAAGAAGTGGCTGATCTCAGCCACCGCGAAAATGACATCAAAAACGCCATTAACCTGATGTTCTGGGGAATATAAATGTCAGGCTCCCTTATACACAGCCAGTCTGCAGGTCGACCATAGTGACTGGATATGTTGTGTTTTACAGTATTATGTAGTCTGTTTTTTATGCAAAATCTAATTTAATATATTGA
>NZ_JAHLZF010000052.1 GCF_018967645.1 Allobacillus halotolerans
TGAATCAATTTCATAATTGCTCTTTTTAAAAATACAAAGACTTCTCCAATGTTTTGAATTGCATTTTTAAAAACAGAAATCATGCAGATTGTTGGTTTTTCATCTGTATATTCAAGCGATCTGCTGCTAACTTTGATGCGTTATAAGTAAGGGTGACTAAATCAAAATGAACTTTGGCACGCTTTCCGGAGCAATACCTTACATTATTTAGTTGAAAATATTCTTTCAAGTAACCATTTACACGTTCAACGGCAGTACGCTTCTTGAACAACTTCTTCCAAGCTTCAGAACCGCGAGCTGGTGCTGTATATTTACGAAGATCTTTGGTGATTTTCATTTTAAATACCTTTTGACAAATGCCTTCTTGAGCGAGTGGACAATCACTGCATTCTTTCGGATGGGTATATTTCAATGTTTCGTACTTTGCATCATAGCTATCATAACGGTAAGAATGTTCCCGAAAACAAGTAGGAGCGAAATACTTATCGAACCCTATGGGTTCGGGTTCGTTTTTACGATTATAAGCGATGATAGACTGTTGCCCCATTCGATAAACTTGTTGATAGATTGGTTCATAATCATACCCTGCATCCATCGTTTGATAACGTATGTTTGGAAGAGAACGCTGTTCCTGCATCCCCTTTAATAAAGGGATTGCAGCTTTTCCATCGTTTAAGTTACCGGATGAAAAGAGTGATTGTAAAATATATTGACTGGAAGAGCCGACAGCCAAATGTCCTTTAAAACCGTACCAAAAAACATTTTTTCCATCACTGTTTTTCTTGATGCCCCATTTGGGTTCCTGAGGAACCCCTTCACGAAGGTCGCCCAACGAAGCATCGAGTTGAGCTACTATTTTCTTTTCGTATAGGGGAAGGCTGGCTTCTTTTTCGGCTTGTTCTTTTAACCATTGATCCCGCTCTTTTTTAGGCTTTCGACCACGTTTCTTTGGTTCCGGCTTTGCTTTCTCTTCCTTTGCTGGAGCTTGATCGCGTGCTTCAAAGTGAGTTGCATCGATAGCAATGGTGTCATCGATAATAAAGCCTTCTTCTATAGCCTGCTCAACAATCTGTCCTTGGACTTTCTCCAGGATATTTGATTGTGTTAATTTTGTGAGCAGTCGTGAATAAGAAGCTTCAGATGGAACACTGTCTGAAACAAGAAAACCACAATTTAATTTGAAGGCTATGTCTTGATTTAATCGCTTAATTAAATCTTTGATGGTTGGAATTCGTTCCACATATCGAACGAAGATTGAGATAATCATTGCAGCATAATTCAGCTCTTCAGGCGCACCACGATGAGATTTTTTCATTACTTCTCGATAAATCATTCTAATATCGATGGCTGAAATGATTGCGTCATATTTATCGGTAGGTTCCATATCATAAAGTTCTTGAATGCTAAAAAGGCTTGGTTGTCGTATAATGGTCATAGGGAGTATTCCTCCAGTCTTTTGGGATGTTTTAGTCAACTACCATTATACAGACTTTGGGGAGGTACTTCCTTTTTTGTGTTTTGAAACCCTTGCCCTGTAAGGGCTAAGATTTATGAAATTTATTC
>NZ_JAHLZF010000053.1 GCF_018967645.1 Allobacillus halotolerans
CATGGTATGTCAACACTAAATTGGACAAATTTTTTAAGGTGTTATGATATACTTCTCGAATCTATTGTACGCCGCCTTTGACAACTGCTTGGGCTCGTGGTGTGCATTTGCTGGTGGCTGGAAAAAATAAGCTATTTACCTATCCGCCACCATGCATAGGATACCACGAACCCGCCACTTATCCAGATACGGGCGGTGGGGCCCCGACCCCTTCCACCGTATCTGGTAAGTGGGCACAGTTGTCAAAGGTTATCCCTTCGGGCGGCTCTGTGCATATACGTTTTAATTAAGCTCGTTTTAGGTTAGAGTGCCTGCTTTTTCGGCTTTTTTCTGTTGTTTATATTCAAGGGGAGTCAGATAACCAAGCGATCCATGAATTCGGATGTTATTAAACCAATGAACATAATCAAATAATGCCAAGTCTAGCTCTTCCTGACTGAAGAAAACTCGTCCGTTAATAAATTCAGTCTTAATTGTTTTGAACGTCGCTTCTGCTACAGCGTTATCATATGGTGTTCCTTTTTCACTCAAAGACCTTTCTATACCGAAGGTTTTTAATGCTTGGTCAATAAGTCGGTTCTTAAACTCACTACCTCGATCGGTATGGAATAATTCGAGTTCGAATAAGTTGTACGGAACTCTTGAAAATGCGCGCTTAACTAGCTCTGCATTTTTATGGGGACCTGCACTGTGACCAATGATTTCCCTGTTATATAAATCTACAAGAATACATATGTAATGCCAGTTCTGGTGAACTCGAACATAAGTCAAATCACTGACAACAACCTTTAATTCTTGTTCCTGTTTAAACTCTCGGTTTAATGTATTTCCAATGCTTGACTCATTACAAGCTTTCTTAGAAGGCTTATACTGGGCGACGGTATACTTGGATACTAATCCTTGTTCCTCCATGATTCGCCGGATTCGACGACGGGATACAGTCCAATCCAGCTTTTTAAGCTCCACCTTGATTTTCCTTTGTCCATATATATTTTTACTCTCTTTGAAGATTTGAATGATGAGTTTTGTTAATTCTTCTTCTTGGTTATTACGGCTTTTAGCTTCGTAGTAATAGGTACTTCTTGAAATTTGAAGGACGTTGCACATTGCTGATACCGAGTATTTGTGACTGTTGTTTCTTATCACATCTACTTTCGTCCCATGATCAGCGCGGCTTGCTTTAAAATATCATTTTCCATCGCAAGCTGTTGGTTTTCTTTTCTTAAACGGAGTAATTCTTCTTGTTCTGGAGTTCGGTTATCTTTTTCTTCGAAAGAACCACTGGTTCGTTGTTGACGAACCCACTTGTCGAATGCAGATGGTGTTAGATCATATTGCTTGATAATTTCCGTTCGTGGTTTGCCAGATACATAAAGTTGAACAATTTGATCTTTAAATTCCCTGGTGAAATTTCTTCTTTCTCGTCTGGTCATATTAATTCTCCTCATATTTATTAGATTAAGTTTAATTGACCTTATAAAATCTGTCCAACCAAGTGTAACCGATTCA
>NZ_JAHLZF010000054.1 GCF_018967645.1 Allobacillus halotolerans
AGTTAATGATTGATAGGATTTATGTTAATGTAACAGGATCTTTTACAGTAGAAAGATATTTTAACATTGTGTTTCAAGGTACTGGAATGCTTTTTGAAGTCGAAGGTAAGGTTAAGTCTTCGAAGTTTGAAAATGGTGGTGAAGGCGACACAAGGTTAGAAATGTTTAAAAAGGGATTAGAACATTTCGGTTTAGAATATAAAATAACGTATGACAAAAAGAAAGACAGATATAAGTTTGTATTGACGCCTTTTGCAAATCAAAAAGCGTCTTATTTTATTTCTGACGAAGTCAACGCCAACGCTATAAAACTCGAGGAAGATGCAAGTGATTTCGCCACCTTCATTAGAGGATATGGTAATTATTCAGGAGAAGAAACATTCGAACACGCTGGGCTCGTAATGGAAGCTAGAAGTGCATTAGCTGAAATATACGGCGACATCCACGCAGAACCATTTAAAGATGGTAAAGTGACTGACCAAGAAACTATGGATAAAGAATTACAATCGAGATTGAAAAAGTCGTTAAAACAATCTTTGTCTTTGGACTTTTTGGTGTTAAGAGAATCATATCCAGAAGCAGACCCACAACCCGGAGACATAGTACAAATAAAATCTACCAAACTAGGTTTGAATGATTTAGTCCGTATAGTACAAGTTAAAACGATTAGGGGTATAAACAATGTAATTGTTAAGCAAGATGTAACGCTTGGTGAGTTTAATCGAGAACAACGATATATGAAAAAAGTTAATACTGCAGCTAACTATGTTTCTGGATTAAATGATGTTAACCTTTCTAATCCTAGTAAAGCGGCAGAAAACTTGAAGTCTAAAGTAGCGTCAATAGCTAAATCAACACTCGATTTGATGAGTAGAACTGATTTGATTGAAGATAAACAACAGAAGGTAAGCTCTAAAACTGTGACTACATCTGACGGCACTATCGTTCATGATTTTATAGATAAATCAAACATTAAAGATGTAAAAACAATTGGAACGATTGGCGATTCTGTAGCTAGAGGATCACATGCGAAAACTAATTTCACAGAAATGTTAGGCAAGAAGTTAAAAGCTAAAACGACCAACCTTGCAAGAGGTGGCGCAACAATGGCAACAGTTCCAATAGGTAAAGAAGCGGTAGAAAACAGCATTTATAGACAAGCAGAGCAAATAAGAGGAGACCTAATCATATTACAAGGTACAGATGATGACTGGTTACATGGTTATTGGGCAGGCGTACCGATAGGCACTGATAAAACCGACACTAAAACGTTTTACGGCGCCTTTTGTTCTGCAATTGAAGTTATCAGGAAAAATAATCCAGCTTCAAAAATACTTGTAATGACAGCTACTAGGCAATGCCCTATGAGTGGTACAACGATACGCCGTAAAGATACGGACAAAAACAAACTAGGGTTAACTTTAGAGGATTATGTCAATGCTCAGATATTGGCTTGTAGTGAATTGGATGTACCAGTATATGATGCTTATCACACAGATTA
>NZ_JAHLZF010000055.1 GCF_018967645.1 Allobacillus halotolerans
CAGTAAATCGTTTTGATTCTTCAGTAGTGATATAGAAATCTAAACCAACGATTTTTAAATCTGATAATTTTGTAATACTCTTAGGGATATGTTCCCAATAACCGGCGTTTTGCGGGCAGAAATTCCATGCTCCGTTGTTTTTCTTATTGAAAATGTCAATGACACGTTCGAATTTAAGCATATTTCTACCTGTGCTGTTTCTGGTAAGTACTTGTCTTAGAGCACCATTATAGTGTCCAGGCAGTACATCCAAGAACCACCCTGCATCTCTAAACGCTTTCGGTAACGGGAAATCTAATGCATTTTGTGTGTCTTGCGTATAGATATAGTAATGACCAACTTCCGTAATATCACTTAGATATGCTGGGTTCTGTATTGGTAACGGTTTAACACGTCCGCCTGAATCAGTCATTGATACTTGAGGTGCGATGTTTTTCAAGAATTGGTTTACACCTCTTTGACCGATAGAATAAATTGAATGATGTCTGTTGTTACCAGGTCCAATAGTTACCCCGATTAGAAGTGCTTTACGTCCTGTTTCTAGATCGTAATACATATCTAGACCCTCAGCCTCTTGGAAATCTCCTTTAAAGTTGTTATTCACACCGCCTATATCGATACGACGTTTAAATAACAATTCTTTCGTTTTGATATCGAAGCCTTGTAAGTAGTTAGGGTTGGCTGTATTCGAATCACCTGTATACCAATATAAGATACCTGCATCATAAGTGATACCTTGCATAGGTTGTGTATCTGAAGTGTATTCCATAGGTATATCCATTTGATACAATACTTTGTCTATACCTTTATCAATATCGTCAGCACTTCTAACCTCAACAAAGTTCAACGAATTCTTAAGTTGTCTTTCAGTGGGTTTATATTCACGTCTAAAAATCATTAAATTTTCTACTGGATTATAAATCGCTGACGTATATCTGTCGTTAAATATATTCGGCATGACATCTTGCATTTCATTACCATAAGTTATTTCTCCAGTTCTATATTGGAAACGTACAAACTTGTTGTTTTTGTTACTGTCCAATACAGCTGAATAAATCCATAATTCTCCATCAATGTATCTATACGCATTGTGTGTACCGTGACCGCCGTTTTTAACAAGCAATCTATCAATAAATTGTCCGTTGGGCTTCAATCTAGATAACATGTAATGATTACCTGGACGAGCTTGCGTCATATAAATAATTTTCGTTCTAGGGTCTACCCAAAATGATTGCATTACTGCATTTGTATATGGCGATAAATCAGTGATAAATTCCGGTTCTTGCTCTTTTGGTTCGAATCGGTATTCTGTCGCTCGATATTCTTTATAGTGTTCATCTACAGCTTTCTCAACCTTTTTAGTGAAAGCATCTAGTGTTGAATAATCATGATACAAACGATCTTGCAATGTCTTATGACCATAACCTGT
>NZ_JAHLZF010000056.1 GCF_018967645.1 Allobacillus halotolerans
GCCTTCCTTGGATGTGGTAGCCGTTTCTCAGGCTCCCTCTCCGGAATCGAACCCTTATTCCCCGTTACCCGTTGAAACCATGGTAGGCCACTATCCTACCATCGAAAGTTGATAGGGCAGAAATTTGAATGAACCATCGCCAGCACAAGGCCATGCGATTCGAAAAGTTATTATGAATCATCAAAGAGCCCGAAGGCATTGATTTTTTATCTAATAAATACATCCCTTCCAAACAGTCGGGATTTTAAGCATGTATTAGCTCTAGAATTACCACGGTTATCCAAGTAGTAAGGTACTATCAAATAAACGATAACTGATTTAATGAGCCATTCGCAGTTTCACTGTATAAATTGCTTATACTTAGACATGCATGGCTTAATCTTTGAGACAAGCATATGACTACTGGCAGGATCAACCAGATAACTACGTAGTAGTGGTCTTCCCGCGCCCAAGCCTCTCCCCGCCAAGAACTGGAAGGAGCAGCCAAAAACACGTTCAAACCGTACAAGTTATTTATTTGGTTGCAAACACATTGCTGTGTCCGTGGAAAGTCGGCTCGCCCGCCAGTGTTTTACCACAGCAAGCAAGCCGCTCCACATCCATATAGCCCTCTTAAGATTCTCCCGGTGTGGTGTCCGTGCGACTGTACAACGACAAGAACTGCCGCGCACGTCGAACATCGCCAACCATGGAGGGAGTTACACTCGGCAAAGTCACAGATTTTACTCCGGCTACTTGCCAAGGCATACCCCCGAGTCGGTTTTAGTTTTCAATACTTGCTATCAGCTAGTAATCCACTAAATCCATCAGTGCCCATACACAGAATCGTTAGATATCTGGTGTGGGACTGTTCAGGCTTGCCACCGTACAGTGGCTCGCCCATGCCGAACGTAGCGTATAAAGTAG
>NZ_JAHLZF010000057.1 GCF_018967645.1 Allobacillus halotolerans
AATTGAAGATCAGGAAGAGAATCAGGAGAAAAAGCAGCTAGATTCCGAGAAAGATAGTAAAGAATCTACATATGAAGAACAAGAAGATTCAACGCTTGATGAACAAGAGAAAGAACATGATTCTGAACAAGACGATCGTATTGATGAAAAGAATTCATCCGAAGACACAACCGAAGAGACCTCCAGTGAGGAATCTGAAGATAAACAGACTACACAGTCTCAACAAAATACGATGTCGATTCAATCAATTTCCTCTGATGGATCCTACAAAGTAGGAGATCGAGCACCGGGGATATCTGACTTCAAAGTGAAATTAAATCATATTGGCTTTAATGGGATCACGGTAACCGATTATTTTGGTGATTACACTGAACAACGAGTTCTTGAGTTTCAAACGTATTATGGACTCCCGGAAACAGGAGAAGTTGAAGCCGATACGCTTAGTGAGTTAAATGCTGTTTACAATAGTCCGCATCAACTAGGCAAAAGTCATTCAGAAAATAAGAGCATTAAAGAAAAGCTAAATGCCCTCGGCTATGGTGGCATTAAAGTGACTAATTATTTTGGTGACTATACGGAGAAACGGGTAATAGAGTTTCAACGAGACCATAATTTGAAAGCTCATGGAATTGTAGATGCTAAGACACTGGCAAAACTTAACGGAATCTATGATTCCGCCGTTAGACCAGGAGAAAGTGACCCTATCTTAATTGACGTCAAAGAAAAGCTAAACAGTTTAGGTTTTAGTGGAATTATCGTCACTAGTTATTATGGAGACTACACAGTACAGCGAGTCAAAGAATTTCAACGGTTCGCGGATCTATCCGCTAATGGAGTGCTTGACGAAAGCACGTTAGGAGCACTGGATGAGCTTGCGGCCAGTGGTTATTCCCAAGGAGATAGCCATTCGAACATTGCTTCCATGAAACGAAAACTAAATCAAGTTGGATTTAGTGGAATTCTTGTGACCGATTACTTTGGTAATTTTACAGAAAAACGAGTTAGAGAGTTTCAAGACTACTATAATTTAAGTGTGACAGGCAAAGCGAATCAAGAAACGCTCGATCAACTAGATGCTGTTTATAATAGTTCTTTACAAGTCGGAAAGAGCGACTCAGATTTGAGAGGAATCAAAGAGAAGCTTAATGCGATTGGCTATGGTGGAATCATCGTGACAAGTTATTTCGGTGACTTTACAGAAAAGCGAGTCAAACAATTCCAGAGGGATTATAACTTAAAACCTCATGGAATCATTGATGGGAAAACGTTGAATAAAATCAATGACATCTATGATTCTGCCATTTGGCCAGGACAAAGCGATTCTGCCTTAATTGACATTAAAGAGAAACTGAATAGTTTAGGTTTTGG
>NZ_JAHLZF010000058.1 GCF_018967645.1 Allobacillus halotolerans
AGGTTCTTCACCGATAATTGTGGGTTTTGCTCCCTCTAATGCACTATTTCATCCGAATTTTCTCTAAAACGGCTGTTTACATTCTAATCGAATTCTTGTGAAGAAATGGTCTTGATTTCGATAGCCATATGCTTTGCGTTTAAGAACTTTGATTTTATTGTTTGTGCCTTCCATTGGTCCGTTGGTTAACCCATAAGTAAAAAAGTTTAATATTGGTTTCTTCCATTGCAGAAGGGTTTTAGCCACTTTTTGTAGAGCGGGAACCATTCCATACATATATTTTTGTATCCATTGTTTAAAATATCGGTCACCTTCATGAAAGTCTTTTGCTTCGTACATTTTTCTTAAGTCTTGCAGCGCTTGATAGAGTTCTTGGAGCTTAGGTTGATCTTCAAGAAGACAATCTCGTTCTTCCAATTCGTTATCCTTCAACTTACTAGGTAGCGTCATAAGTAATCGACGTTGGTGACGAATTTTCTTATGTTTATCCTCTTTAGAAATCAATTTTCTCGTTTGTTCAATCGTTCTTGTGAGTAGTTGAATGACATGGAATTTGTCAGCCACAATGTCAACTTCTGGCCAAACATCTATAATAGTTTCCGCTATTCCAGGTGCTAAATCCGTGACAACGACCTTTGGTGGTTGTCGAAATGGATAGTGAAGTAATCCATCCTGGATGGATTTTCGACTTTTCCCTTCACTAGTTTGCCAAATATGACCCGTGGTCGGATCCATTAAGGCAAATGCATAGCAATGACCTTTTCGAATCGCAAATTCATCTAAACATAGTTGTTCAGGAGAATCTGTTTCCTTGATATCAGGTAATAGATTTGAAGCTTGTTCGTAGAACCATCGTTCAACGTTGGAGTACGGTTCTAACAAATTATTAGCGACCTCTTGAATCGTTTTACCAAAACAGTACTCGGTCACTGTTGCCTTAAAGTGTTCTGTGACATGGCCGCGCTGAGGAATACCTTCCCAGTTACTAGACCATGTAATACCGCAGAGAGGACAACGAAAGCGATAAACCGGTATCTGCACATATAAATCGCGACGTCCTGGAATCCACTGATGACGTAACGTTCGTGATTTCCGGTTGTGAATATGCGCTTTAACATCGCACCCCGTGCAACGGTTATGAAGCTCGACAGGCTTTAATGTTGCGACCCATCGATCATCTTCAGATTTAAATAATTCATGTAAACGAAACTCTTTCAATTGAATGAGTTCTTTAGTAAACTGACGATACAAGTAGAACCTCTCCTCATTTTGTGTATTTGTTGGTTACTTATCACATTAGAGGAAGGTTCTACTTTTTTCAATGTTCACCACAACTTATAGTGATGAACCA
>NZ_JAHLZF010000059.1 GCF_018967645.1 Allobacillus halotolerans
AAAGAAGACGTACCGAATGCATCAAACCAACAAAGTGCGTCAGATTTAAGTGATGAGGAACTTCGCGGAATGGTTGCGAGTATGCAAATGCAGGTGGCACAAGTAAACGTATTAACAATGGAATTAGCTCAACAAAACGCTATGTTAACACAACAGTTGACTGAACTGAAAACTAACAAAACAAATACTGAGGGGGACGTTTAAATAATGAAGATGATTTATCCAACTTTTAAAGACATTAAAACTTTTTATGTTTGGGGTTACTATAAAAACGAGCAAATTAAGTGGTACGTAGACAAGGGTTTAATCGATAAAGAAGAATACGCTTTAATCACTGGAGAAAAATATCCAGAAACAAAAGATGAAAAGTCACAGGTGTAATGCTTGTGGCTTTTTAATTTGAATAAAGTGGGTGGCATAATGTTTGGATTTACCAAACGACATGAACAAGATTGGCGTTTAACGCGATTAGAAGAAAATGATAAGACTATGTTTGAAAAATTCGACAGAATAGAAGATAGTCTTAGAGCGCAAGAAAAGATTTATGACAAATTAGATAGAAATTTTGAAGAATTAAAGCGCGACAAGGTAGAAGATGAAAAGAATAAAGAAAAGAATGCCAAGAATATTAGAGACATAAAAATGTGGATTCTAGGTTTGATAGGGACTATCTTCAGTACGATTGTCATAGCTTTACTAAGAACTGTTTTTGGTATTTAAAGGAGGTGATTACCATGCTTAAAGGGATTTTAGGATATAGCTTCTGGGCGTGCTTCTGGTTTGGTAAATGTAAATAACAGTTAAGAGTCAGTGCTTCGGCACTGGCTTTTTATTTTGATTGAAATGAGGTGCATACATGGGATTACCTAATCCGAAAAATAGAAAGCCCACAGCTAGTGAAGTGGTTGAATGGGCGTTATATATCGCTAAAAACAAAATAGCTATTGATGTACCTGGTTCTGGAATGGGAGCACAATGCTGGGATTTACCTAATTATTTACTCGATAAATATTGGGGATTTAGAACATGGGGAAATGCTGATGCTATGGCTCAGAAATCTAATTATAGAGGTAGAGATTTCAAGATAATTAGAAATACAAAAGACTTTGTACCACAACCAGGCGACTGGGGTGTTTGGACTGGTGGTTGGGCAGGTCATGTGAACATTGTAGTAGGGCCATGCACAAAAGACTATTGGTATGGTGTGGATCAAAACTGGTATACAAATAATGCAACAGGAAG
>NZ_JAHLZF010000006.1 GCF_018967645.1 Allobacillus halotolerans
GTCGCCCTTATGCCCTTTGGGTAAAAGCGTTCACCGTAAGCGAATCACCATAACAACAACGAACTTTAACAGAGCGATAAATTTAGTCGCGGTTACGATTACGCAAGAATGTCGGAATATCCAACGTATCTTCTTCGTAGGCTGGTTGTTGTGCAGTTGGACGCTCAGGTTTACGCTGTGGCTGAGGAGCTGCTGATGGAGCTGGACCTGTAGCTGGTCGCTGGGTGTGCGGTCTTTGCTCACTTGTTTGCGTACTTTCATCGAACCCTGTTGCGATAACTGTTACAACAATTTCATCTTTTAAGTTTTCGTTGATTACGGAACCGAAAATGACGTTCACTTCTTGATCTGCTGCAGAAGTAACAATTTCAGCGGCTTCCTGTACTTCGAACAAGCTTAAATTGGTTCCACCGGAAATGTTCATTAAAATACCGTGTGCACCATCGATTGATGTTTCCAATAATGGAGAT
This sequence comes from Allobacillus halotolerans, assembly GCF_018967645.1. Taxonomy (GTDB): domain Bacteria; phylum Bacillota; class Bacilli; order Bacillales; family Alkalibacillaceae; genus Allobacillus; species Allobacillus halotolerans. The sequence continues at coordinate 471 of NZ_JAHLZF010000006.1, forward strand.
GAAATAGCTTTTTTCGCAGCTTCGCCAGCACGACTCTCTCCTGTTGCTATACCAATTCCCATCAATGCAGAACCTTTGTCTTGCATAATCGTTTTTACGTCTGCAAAATCCACATTGATCAATCCTGGTACAGCAATCAAGTCAGAGATGCCTTGGACACCCTGTCGAAGAACGTTATCGGCTTCCCGAAACGCTTCAAGCATCGGTGTGTTTTTATCTACGAGTTCAAGTAACCGGTCATTTGGAATGACAATTAATGTGTCAACATTTTCTTTTAAGGAATCTACACCACTGCCTGCTTGGACAGAGCGTTTACGACCTTCGAATAAGAATGGACGTGTCACGACGCCAACGGTCAAAGCACCTAATTCCTTTGAAATTTGTGCAATGACAGCAGCCGCTCCAGTACCTGTTCCGCCACCCATTCCAGCAGTGACAAAAACCATATCTGCTCCTTGAAGAACTTCTTCAATAGCTTCTTTGCTTTCTTCAGCTGCCTTTTTACCAACTTCTGGATTCGCGCCTGCTCCAAGACCGCGGGTTAGTTTTTCACCAATCTGTAGTTTTGTTTCCGCTTTTGATAAATTCAAAGCTTGTGCATCTGTGTTAACGGCGATAAACTCGACACCTTGTACACCATTTTCTATCATACGATTAACAGCATTACTACCACCGCCACCGACACCGATGACTTTTATTGTGGCTAATTGATCATTATTTGATTCAAAGTCCAACATGATTCGTTCCTCCCATTCATTATCCCTTTTTACTTTTTCTGTATCGTAGGAGACGCTTTATCTTAATCAAAGAAATAATTTTGCAATTTTTTAAGAATCGGTTCTTTTTCTTCTTTTTTTGGCTTATTCTTTTGTTCTCGACGAGGTTTTTCTCGTTTTTCAATGGAAGGAACCGGCTCAGCTTGATTTAGATTTCCAATACCTTCCTGAAAAACTTTACCTTGTATTTTCGCATTTCGATGAGCGAATTGCAAGGTTCCCAGACCTACAGTGAATTGTGGTTCACGAACACCTATGTAAGTAGGAATCGATGTTCTGACATTTGTCCGGAAAATGTCTCTGGCAAGATCCGTTACACCAGGCATATTCACGACGCCACCTGTCATCACATACCCACCAGGTAATTCGAGCAAACCCATACGTCGGATTTCTTTTCTGACGAAATCAAAGATCTCGGCGAGTCGGGCTTCAATAATCTCCGTAATCAACACTTGATCGAATTCTTTTTTCTCATTACTTCCAATGGTTGTGACTGAGAACGTAACATCTTTTTGGGCTTCTGGAACATAAGCATGTCCATAGTCCTTTTTCACGTTTTCAGCTTCTTCGGTTGTTGTTTTCAACCCGATGGATAAGTCCTTGGTTATATTGTCCCCACCTAGTGGAACGACCAAAGTATCAATCATCTGACCCTCCAAAAATACAGAGACAGTAGTACTGCCAGCTCCGATGTTCACAAGAGCTACACCTAGATTTTTCTCATCTTTTGAGAGGGCGACTTCACCTGCTGCTAAAGGTTGTAAACAAATATCTTCAACTTCCAAACCAGCTCGCTCTACACACTTCAGAATGTTATGTAGGTTCGTTTTTCCGCAAGTGACAAGAAGTCCATGCATTTCCAGACGAACACCAATCATTCCGCGTGGATCTTTGATTTCATCTTGGCCATCGACAACAAACTGTTGTGGATATACATCGACAATCTCTCTTTCTGGAGGAATAGAGATTACCTGGGATGCATCAATGACTCTTCGAATATCTTCATCGCCAATTTCTCTTGTCTCACTCGAAACAGCAACGACACCATGGCAGTTTTGCAATTGAACATGGCTTCCATTTATCGACACGATTACATTTTTTATTTCCATATCAATCATTCGTTCAGCTTGTTCAACGGCATTTTGAATGGAGTGGACAGTTTGGTCAATATCAACAATTGCTCCTTTTTTCATACCATTGGACTCGGCTGTACCTACGCCAATGACATTTAAACCGTCGTTGGTTACTTCACCAATGATTACTTTTACTTTTGATGTACCAATATCTAGACTAACTAATACATTACTGCGATTCATGCCTGCACCTCCATGTAAGGCTCATCCGTCATTATTCAAATTTGCTTTGCAAAACAAATATAATTCATTTACTTCTTCCATACTAATTCGATTGATTTCTTTAAATCCCTGCAAATTCAACAAAATTCCACATCTATAGAATGAAGAGGTATTCCTTTATTGATCAGATTCCGTTTGATTTTCTGGTGTGATTGCTTCACCCTCACTCGAATATGGTTGAAAATAAGCACCGACATCGATATGAATGACACCTTCCTGATTCGGTTGGATTTGTGAGGCAATCGAAGGATAAAGCTTTATTTTTGTTGAAAAATCACGGATCGAGGCAATGACTTCATGACCATCCGCTGTATAGACTAAAATTTTGTAGTTGTTGATCTCGTTAGGGATCCAGTAAATTTCTGACAATAGTTGATTAATAGATTCAGGTAATTTTTTAAGTTGTTCTGTTAATAATGTTAACATTTCTGGGCGTTCAAAGTCATGTAATAACGGCGCGTCACCTAGCGGTTGGTCTAATTGCTGGTCCTTCAGCATGGTTCCGTCTTCCAAAATAGGATAATAATAATCACCTTCACGTATATAGGCCACTCGTGCCAGTTCACTAATGGTGATGTCATAACCGTTATACCACTTTCGGTCGATTTCTACACTGCTAATTTCTGGATGCTGTAAAATTTGATCTTTTGCCTGCTCCAATTCAACTCCCCAGTAATTCTCATCCATCGAAATCTCACTCATAGCAATGATTTCAGATTCTTCGACGCGATGATTGCCTTTTACATCTATGCTTTTTACATAACTCAAAGGGGATTGAATATAAACAATCACTAAAACCAACAACAGAATCATGGTTAAATACATGACAAAACGTCGGTTTGCTTTTCGTTTTCTCGCTTTTTTTAGTTGCGGAATTCGATCTTCAATTGAAACAATTTTTTTATCAGTCATGAAATGCTTCTCCTAAACAGTACATTTCAAATTTATTATTCTTTCATTATAGCATAGTTTGATTGACTTAAAATATGGTTTTTTGCTCAATTTTTATCCAATCTTTGAGGGATAAGTTTACTGTTTTATAACAATTGACAATTTGACGATTTGCGAGCATTAAAATCTGGACATAAAAACGAGGCTGGGACAAATCAAAGTTTTACATTCAGAAACACGAATAACAATCTAACTTAGCGTAGGAAATATACGGAGACTTCTGCGGGAGCAAAAGCCTAGGTGAGACCCCGCAGTGCGAAGCACGAGGAGGCTCAACAGCTGCCCGCGAAAAGCGCAGTATATTTCCGAAGCGGTTATTTCCGCCACGCTAAATTAGAATGTTCGTATCTGAGTCAACTTTAAAGATTTTGTCCCAGCCTTATTCAAACGACAATATCAAATCAACGAACGGGGAATTTAGCATATTTACTAATATTCAATAAAATACCTAAAGCAAATAATGTGATGGTCAATGAAGATCCCCCGTAACTTAACAATGGTAAAGTGATTCCGGTAACTGGAATCAATCCGATGACGACGCTAATATTGATCATCACCTGTATCGCTATCATCGTTGTGACACCAAAGGCAAGTAACGAGCCAGATATGTCCTCTGTATGTAAAGATATCAGCACACCACGCCAGATAATCACAAAGAATAGAAAGAGGATAAAGGTTGACCCAATCAATCCTAACTCTTCAGCGATAATTGCAAAAATAAAGTCGTTTTGCGGTTCTGGTAAATAAAAATACTTCTGCATCGAGTTACCGAACCCAAGCCCCATTAATCCTCCAGGTCCTACGGCATATAATGACTGAATGATTTGGAAACCATCGCCTAACGGGTCTTCCCATGGATTCAAAAATGCATGAATACGACTCATCCGATAAGGCGCAGAAGCGATTAATCCGATGAAACCCGCAATGCCAGCACCTCCCAAAATCGCAAAGTGCTTTATTTTAGCTCCGGAAATAAAAATCATGAAAATCCCGGTACAAATGAAAACGAGACCTGTTCCTAAATCAGGTTGCAACATCATTAAGCCAAAAGGGACCACAATGAACAATAAAATCGGCAGAAATCCTTTTGTAAAATGTTTTAATTTCTTTTGGACTTTAGGAAGTAACGATGCATACAGAATAATCAGGCCAATTTTCATAAATTCACTCGGTTGAATGCTGAATGCACCTACGCCGATCCAACTTTGCGCTCCACCGCGCACAAGACCTACTCCAGGAATCAACACAGCAATCAATAAAAGTAAACAAAGCAAATAAATCCACAAAGAAAATCGTAACCAATGATGATAAGATACTTTCATCGTAAACCAAATCGCAAACAAACCAAATCCAATGAATAAAATCTGCCTTTTTAAATAAAAAAATTCATCATTGAATTGATAACCCGCCCAAATGGAAGAAGAGCTGTAAACCATAACTGCACCCACAAACAGAAGGATCAGAATAGCCGTCATCAAAACGAGATCAATCGATTTTTCTGTATGATTTTTACCCATAAAAAACATCCCCTTACTTCGTCATTCGGAAGTCAGGGGCTCAATGAGTCCGGTAAGAAACAAAAGACATATACTACCTTGTCCAAAGCCCCCTACTTAAGTTTATGCACAGTTTCAATGAACATGTCACCGCGTGCTTCAAATGATGGGAATTGGTCCCAACTGGCACAGGCTGGGGAAAGTAGAAGGATGTCACCGGGTTCACTCAATTCATATGCTTTTTTTGTAGCTTCCATTAAGCTATCTGTAATGGTTATATGATTAAATCCTTTTCTTTTTCCTGCTTCGTACAGTTTGTCTTTGGACTCGCCATAAACAACGCAATTCGTAACATTTGTAAATGAATCGAATAACTCATCAAATTCACCACCACGGTCCAAGCCTCCTGCAATTAGCACTACCGGTTGTTTAAATGAGCGGACAGCTTTTGACGTAGCTTGTATATTCGTCGCTTTCGAATCATTATAAAACAACCGATCATTTATCCGATCTACAAATTGCAGACGATGCTTAACGCCCGTGAATGTCCGTAATTTCTCAATGATCAACTCATCTGGTATGTGAAATGATTTGGCGATTGCAATGCTTGCTAAAATGTTTTCGAGATTGTGGTCTCCTGGTAGACCGACCTCGTGCTTGCTCATCAAATTGTTTCCACGATATTGGATTTGATCATCTTCTGTTACTATAATGTCGTTTTCGGAATCATTACTAACGGAAAAATAGAAACGCTCTCCATCTCCAGGGATATGCTGTTCGGAAATCAAAGAATCAAGCCGATTCAAAATAGCAACATCAGAGTCCGTTTGGTTTTGAAATAACTTTAATTTCGAACCGATATAATCATCCATGGAATGGTGATAGTCTAAGTGAGCTTCTGTCAAATTCAGCAAGATTGCATAGTTAGGTTTGAACGTTTTCGTACCTTTTAATTGAAATGATGACAACTCCATCACAACAGGCTGGCCTCTTTGTTGCTTTCGCAATACTTCGGATGCAACACTACCAATATTTCCTGCAATGAGTGGATCGAGCCCGCCTGCCTGAAGTAATTCATAAATCAATGTCGTAGTCGTTGTTTTTCCATTCGAACCGGTAATTGCAATTAGCGGGCCATCCACCAATAAATACGACAATTCAACTTCAGTGATCACAGGAATCTTTCTCTCGGAAGCTTCTTGAATAATTGGATTATCATAAGGTATTCCTGGATTTTTAACGACAAGATCGATATCATCCAACACAGTCAGTGGATGTTCGCCAGTTATCACGTCACAACCCAATTCAGTGAATCGCTTTGCCGTTTCATTTTCATCCAACGGAAGTTGATCGTTGATTCTAAAGTCAATGCCAGAATCATATAATAACTGTGCAGCTGCTTCACCACTTTTGGCCAAGCCTAAGACCAAAACTTTACTATATGGGAAGTTCGTCAATGTTTTCATCAGATCCCCACCTCAATAAGTATACCTAGCGCCGCGCATAAAATACCGACAAGCCAAAAACTTGTAACAACCTTCCATTCTGACCAACCAATCAATTCATAGTGATGATGTAGTGGACTCATTTTAAACACACGTTTGCCAGTTGTTTTAAAAGAGATCACTTGAATAATGACAGAAAGCGTCTCGATGACGAATACGCCACCAATCAAAACGAGCAAGATTTCAAGTTTCATTAAGATGGCAACCATGGCTAATGAAGCTCCGAATGCTAATGATCCCGTATCTCCCATAAAAACCTTTGCTGGATGGCTGTTGAAAACTAAGAATCCGAGTAATGCACCAACAACAGCTAGAGTGAAAATGATCAAATCAGGTGGCATTTGATGATACCAACCGATAACAGCAAAGGCCGCGAATGCTACAGAGGCAGTCCCTGCAACAAGTCCATCCAATCCATCGGTTAAGTTCACGGCATTAGATGCTCCTACAAGCATTAACAATAAAAACACGGCATAAAACCAACCGAAATCAATTGATAACGCTGTACCTGGTAAAGCAACTTCCGTGTTATATCCTTGCCGGTCAAGAATGATAAATACAATTATGGCAATGATTATTTGACCGAGCATTTTTTGTTTCGAGGTTAGTCCTAGATTTCTTTTATTCTTAATTTTAATGAAATCATCCAAAAACCCAATTAATCCATACCCAAGTAAAACAAAAAGCAAGATGAACGTTGAACTTGTGAACTCGCTCATTCCATCCTTCACAATCATGATCAAGGTTGTCAAAACAATCGATACGATGATCATGACGCCTCCCATCGTCGGAGTACCTGATTTAGCTTGGTGGGATTTTGGACCTTCTTCCCGTATACTTTGGCCGAATTTTAATCGACGCAAAAAAGGGATGATAATCGGTGATAGCAAAACCGTAATTAAAAATGATATCGCGATTGTTAAGATAATTGTTAGTACACTCACAGCATTTTTCCCCTTCTATTGATGCGTTTTTCTTATTGTAGTGCTTCAATTATTTCTTCTAGTTTCATTGACCTCGAGCCTTTCAATAGTACGACTGTATTTTCATCGAGCTCTGAGGTCAATTCTTCGATTAATGCTTGCTTAGACGTAAAATGTTTTTGCTTTCCTGAAAATGTTTCAGGTAATCCTTCCAAAATAAATCGGCTGCTCGTCCCAAATGTAAAAATAGCATCAAACTGATCATCAATCGATTGTCCAACCTTATTATGCGCCTGTTCTGTAAAGTCACCCAATTCCAGAATATCCGCGAGTACGGCAACCTTACGTTGGTAGTTCATTTGCTTGACGACATCAATCGATGCAACCATTGATGTGGCTGAAGCGTTATACGCATCATTAATCACTAATGCGCCTTGCTTTGTTTCTATTTTTTCAAAACGCATTCCAGGCATAACGACAGATTCCAATTGATTGATTGCTTGGTCAGTTGGAACCCCCATTAATTCAGCTAGCGCGATTGCAAAAGCCGCATTCAACGCTTGATGTTGCCCCAATAATGGTAACGTAAACGTTGTCTGATTGATCGTCACACTGGATGCTTCCTGAAGTTGCTCATACGCTTCGACGCGATAATCATTTTCAGCAGTGAATCCACAACGAATTTTATTCGGGTAGGCATTCGTTGTTAACAATGGTTCATCACCATCAATGATTAACTGTCCTTGTTTTCGTAAGCCTGCCGTTATCTCTAATTTGGCTTTTGCGATTCCTTCACGACTTCCTAGAAATTCAATATGTGATTCACCAATGTTCGTAATGACTGCATGATCAGGTTGTCCAATGGAAGACAATAACTCAATCTCACCGAATGCACTCATTCCCATTTCTGCAACTAATACTTCGACATCCCTTTCCATCCGTAAAATCGTTAAGGGAAGTCCAATGTGATTGTTTAAATTTCCTTCTGTTTTCGCTGTTTTATATGTGGCACTTAAACAAGCTGCAATCAGTTCCTTTGTCGTTGTTTTTCCGTTTGATCCTGTGACACCGATTACGGTTGGATCGAGCGCTTGACGATATGCTTTCGCTAATTCTTGTAATGCTTTCAACGTATCGTCTACATAAATCAGCGGAAAATTTTTCGGTATGCCTTCTGGTTGTTCCGAACGTGACCATAAAGCAGCCACCGCCCCACGCTCAATTGCTCCGGAAATGAAGTCATGTGCGTCAAATCTTTCTCCGACAATCGGGATGAAAAGTCCATTTTCTACTGATTGACGACTATCTGTATAAATGTGATGAATTGATATATTCTTCTGTTGCTCTGTTAGTCGGTGATCAAATAGCTCAGCGACGAATTGTAATGTGAATTTTTCCATTCTAAGACTCCTCGTACTTTTCGGCAATCATTTCTTTTGCGACTTCACGGTCATCGAAGTGATTTCTTACGCCGTTAATTTCTTGATATGTCTCGTGCCCTTTACCGGCTATCAAAATGATATCATCATCCGCAGCCCGGTCAATCGCATATTGTATGGCAGCCTTTCTGCCCTCAATGACGGTAAACGAACCTTCTTGTAAATGACTTGTCATGTCATCCAAAATAGCTTGTGGATCTTCAGTCCGTGGGTTATCTGACGTAAAAATAACATAATCACTATATTTCATTGCTGCATCTGCCATTTTAGGTCGTTTTGTTCGATCTCGATCGCCACCACTACCAACGACAGTGAACACTCGATTAGTTTTAATTTCAGAGATCGATTGCAATACATTTTCCAATGAATCAGGCGTATGTGCGTAATCAACAATGACAGAGACCGGATAATTATTGGAAACTGATTCAAAACGACCTGGTACTCCTTTTGTTTGCTGCAGCGCTTCTTTAATCGTTTCGATCGGCACATCATACGTATAAGCTACAGCAATTGCAGCCAACATATTATAAACGTTGAATTTTCCCGAGAGCTGCGTTTCAATTCTTGTTGTAAATGATGGCGAACTGACAGTGAAAGAACTGTAATCTGCGCCTAATTGCAGAGCATCTCCTCTGATAAATGCTTTTTCACTTAATCCATAAGTCACAATCGGTTGAGCACACGCTCGTTCCATAATGCCGGCATAATGATCATCGATATTGATGACGGCTGTTTTCAGCTCATCAAATCGATTCCCTAATTGTGAAAATAACAGTGATTTTGCATGTGCATAGTCATTCATATCCAAATGGTAATCCAAATGATCCTGCGTCAGATTCGTATAGGTAGCCGTGTTAATATCAACCCCATGCACACGTCCCATGCTCAGTGCATGCGAAGAAACTTCCATGATGACCGTATCGACGTTTTCACCGACCATCTTACGGAAGTTTTTATGTAAGAACAAAGCATCTGGTGTTGTGTTCTTAACCGGGTAACGCTGGTCTCCGATTTTCATATCGATTGTTCCGATAACAGCCGTCTTATGACCGTAAAGCGTGAAAATATCATCCAGCAAATATGTCAATGTTGTTTTACCGTTTGTCCCCGTCACACCAATTACATTCAGCTGGCTACTAGGGTGTCCGTAAAAATAATCAGCTAATTGGGCCATCGCTTTTGATGTGTCAGGTACTAGGATGACAGGAACGCTCGCTTTCACTTGTTTTTCAGCAATAATTGCCACGGCTCCATTTTCAGTTGCCTGATCCGTATAATCATGTCCATCGACAGTAAAACCATCTATACAAACAAAAAGTGAGTGATTACTCACTTTGCGAGAGTCCATCTCAATCGATGTGATCGTTTGATCAGATATCTCTCCCTCTATTTTTTTGATCTTCAATTGATCGATCAATTTCTTTAACTGCATACATATCTCCTACCTTACGAATCGTATCTTTGTATTGGTTATTATAGCAAACTTTAATTGATAAAACGATGATTACTAAGTGAATCAATGCCATAATTACTCTTTTTTTAAAAGGCTCTGTTAAAGATTAGTTTTGATTTTCAATTGATATAGCACTGAGTAGTTGTATTGTGAATCGCATTGGTGGCGACTACAGCGGCCAGAAAATAAAGGAACTTCCGCTAAAACCGCACACATCCTAGGGTGAAAGCTTTCCGCCGATAAAACGAGCGAAGCCGTTGATAAACCGTGCGAAGCCGTTGATAAACCGTGCGAAGCCGACGATAAATCGTGCGAAGCCGTCGATAAATCGTGTGAAGCCGCCGATAAAACGGGCGAAGCCGCTGATAAAACGTGGAGAGACCAATTTTGAATCATCAACAACGGACTTTAACAAAGTCTTTTAAAAAGCTTTAGTCATGCTATCTGTATTCTTCTGAATGCACTCAGCTGCTATGATTAATGCATGGTAAGTGTCATCAAACTGGAAATGAATTTTAGCTCGTTTAGCAGTTCGATAATGAACGTTATTCAAGCGGATAATTCTTTTATATAAGCTTTGACTCTTTATATTGATGTACGTCGGTTGTAGATGCTTTTCCAAGCTTTAGAAGTAGATCGTCACAAAGAGTGAACGACACGGAGGGAGTGCTCCGTGTCGAAGGATTCTTTTTCAGCTTAAAAAATCATTACTCTCCCATGAAAACTCTGATTGTTGAGCCAGGTTTCACCTTCGTTCCGCTTTCCGGTGATTGGGAAATGACTTTTTCCCCTTCACCCTTTACGTCAATAGCCAAGCTTGATAAGTATTGTTGTAGATCGTTCGTTGTTTCTCCGATTAAGTTCGGAACCTCTACTGGTGGGGATTCAGGCCACTGATACTCCTTTTCCAATCCTTGTTGTTTATCCGTGTTTTTATGACTCAAAACATCGTCGATAATTCTTCCAGCAATTGGACTGGCCACGACACCCCCAAATTGAACGGTATCCTTTGGATTATCGATCGCAACATAAACTAAGACTTCCGGCTTGTCAGCTGGTGCAAAACCCATAAATGAAACGATATGGTTATTTTCTAAGTAGTTCCCATCTTCGCCAACTTTCTGTGCCGTTCCTGTTTTTCCTCCAACTCGGAAACCTTCTACATAGGCTCCACGACCTGTCCCCTTACTGACGACGTGTTCTAAGGCCCTTCTTACTTCCTTCGAAGTTTCATTTGAAATAATTTGCTCTTTCAATTTAGGTTCCCGTTCCATAACCGGTTCATTTGTCTTCGGGTCATATAAACCTTTCACAACATAAGGTTCATATAAATATCCACCATTGATCGCAGCAGCAACAGCTGTAATTTGCTGAATTGGCGTAACAGATACACCTTGACCGAAAGATGTCGTGGCTAATTCGACAGGCCCTACTTGATCTTCCTTAAATAGAATACCCGAGCTCTCACCTTCCAAATCAATTCCGGTTTTCTTTCCAAATCCATACTCTTTAATATACGTAAACAGACGTTCTTTGCCAACCATTTGTCCAAGGTTAACAAATCCAGGGTTACAGGAATTCTCTGCGACTTCTAGGTAGGTTTGATCACCATGCCCACCTTTATGCCAACATCGCAATCGAGCGCCATCCACTTTTACATACCCTTGGTCGTAATACGTGTCTTTATCCAAATCGATTAATCCTTCTTCCAGCGCTGCGGACAACGTGATGATTTTGAAAGTGGATCCCGGTTCGAAGGTATTGAATACAGGTAAATTTTGATTATATACTTCTGGGCTAACCGACTGATATTGATTCGGATGATAAGTGGGTCTTGTCGCCATCGAAAGAATTTCTCCATTTTGCGGATCCATAACAATAGCTAATGCACTATCGGGGTTATAAGTTGCCACAGCTTGATCTAATTCGCGCTCCACAATTGCCTGTATTTCGGCATCAATGGTTAACGATAATTTTTTACCATCCGCTGGCTCCGTATAACGATTCGATCGATCATTCATTCTTCCCCCTTTTGCATCAGAAAAAAATGAAAGCGCGCCATTTTCACCACTTAACTGATCGTCATAGCTTGCCTCAAGACCTGCCAACCCTTGGTTATCAATCCCTGTAAATCCGAGTACATGTGAAAGTTGTGTCCCATACGGATAAAATCGCGTTGAGTCTTCAGCCAAGTAGATGCCAGGTAAGTTTAAATTACGAACTTCATTTGCTTGCGTTTTCGATAATTTTCTTCCTTCTGGGTGAATCATCTCGACAGAAACGTTGTTTGTTAAATGTTCCATCAATTTCTCTCGGTCAATGGAAATAATACTCATTAACTCGTCTGCCACTTTTTCCGGATCTTCAATTTGTTTGGGTACCACTGCAAGACTTGGTGCTACAGTATTACCTACTAACACCTCACCATTTCGATCGAGAATCTCTCCACGTTCAGCTTGGAATGGTATATCTCTTGTCCACAAATCTTCAGCACTTTCCATAATCTCATCGCCTGAGACCAGTTGAACAAAAGCGAGCCTTCCAAACATAATCAAAAAATAAACGGCCAATAAAAAAAAGACAATGATCAATCGCCTTCTCACCGTTAACATCGATACATGCTTCATTCTTGAATCCTCCTGAAGTTAGCGTAGTACCTAATTTATGAGAAAGCTTGTCTTTTTAGACCAACCATTGTCTTTTTTAATATCAATTTGAATAATGAAAATAACATACAATCAGGTCGTTCATTTATTGACTTGATCATTCATCAGCGCTTGAATTTTGATCGGATGGTTCGTCGTTTTCTGATTCACTTTGTTGTTTTTCGAATTGTTGTTGTTTGCTTTGTAATTCTATGACCAACCGATCACCTTTATTAAGTTTTGTTCCGGGCTTTATACTCTGTTCGATAACAAAACCACTTCCATCAAATTCAAGCTCTAAATCAAGTAATTCACTTAGGTGAAGCACATCACGCAAAGGCCAACCTGACAGATTTGGCATTTGAGCCTCGCCTTCCGTCTTAACGAGCAAGCGATTACTCGGAAATAAACGATCTCCTTCTATTGGTCTTGAATCTGTAGCTTTTTCGCCTGTACCTAAAGGAACTACCTCGATACCTTTTTCTTCATAGGACGCTTCCAGCTCTTTTATTGATGCTCCTATAATATTATCGAGTATGATCGGTTCCATTTCGTCAGAACTTTCTTGGTCTGGTTGTACATTCAAGTAATTCAAACTGTTTTCCATAACCGTTTTATAAATATAGGATGTCGTCCGTGATCCTTCATAAGAATAATCAAGTTTTGGTTGTTTGACAGCGACGAACATCAATAATTCCGGATCATCTTTTGGCGCCATCCCCATAAATGAAAACAGGTAATTCGAAGGTCCCGTCAGCCAACCACCGGTTTCAGGGTCAGGTAGTTGAGAGGTCCCTGTCTTTCCTAAAGATGAGTAACCATCTAATTTAAAACTTTTACCTGTTCCGTGTTCTCCGGTAATGACAGTTTCGAATAAATCCCGTAATTGTTTTGAGGTTTCAGCACTAATGGGTTCTCCTACGATTTCCGTTTTCTTTTCATGAAGAATTTCCTCTGTTTCTGAGTCAACGACACTCGAAATGACGTACGGCTTCACCATCTTACCATCGTTCGCAATGGCTGTAGCACCTTTCATGATCTGAATAGGAGTAAAAGTAGATCCTTGTCCATAGGCCATTGTCAATTTCTCCATCGGATACTGGTAAACCATCTTTCCAAGACGTTCTCCAGATAAGTCTATCCCTGTCATACGGTCTAAATGAAAAGCTTCGATATATTCCATAAACGTATCTGGTTTGATTTTTTCCCATAATAATTTGGCCACTGCGACGTTGGATGAGCGTTGAATTCCTTCATCATAGGTAATTTCACCCCAACCGACGTTATTATGGTCACGGATATATCGGTGATTCTCGTTGATACGATATTTTCCAGATTGGTACGTTTCATTTCCGTTGTAGACGCCCTCTTCCATTGCTGCAGCGACCGTGAACATTTTCATCGTCGAACCCGGCTGAATTGGGTAGGATATGACGTCGTTGTACCAATTGGTAATATTTTCAGGTTGGTTTGGATTAAATGTCGGCCGATTACTCATGGCCAGCATTTCACCTGTTTTAGGGTCCATAACAGCAGCCACCATGCGTTCTGGTTGATATTCTTTTTCAATCGTTGTCATTGCATCTTCCAAAAAGGTTTGGATTTTTTGATCGATCGTCAAGTACACATGATCTCCATTTTCAGGTGGTTGAACGACTTCGTCGGCGTTCAATAACTTATACCCATATTTATCTCGCTTATAGCTAACAGAGCCAGCTTCACCTTGTAAATATTCATCCCATTCTAGTTCGACGCCAAATTCAGCGACTGGTTTCCCCTTTTCTGCTCGTGTGTATCCGAGTATATGAGAAGCAAATGCACCGTTTGGATAATACCGTTGCATTTGTTGTTCGAAATTGATTCCAGGTAATCCAAGCGCTTTTATTTCTTCCATTTTGGCCTCAGATAGATTATTTGCCTGTACGCCGAATTCCACTTGGAATCGATCATTTTCAATGCCATTTGTAATAGTTTGTTCAATTTCATTCGGATCTTTTTCCAAAAACGCAGCTAATTTTTCAGCCGTTTTTGAAGGGTTTTTCACGTGTAAAGGAGTTGGTGAATTTTCGGAATATGATTCATCAACAATTGCATAAAGTTTATACGTCGGCCGATTATCTGCCAGAACCATACCTGTCCGATCAAGGATTTTCCCTCTTTCATAACTCAATTCCTTACCAACCTGACGATACTTATTCGAATAATCAATTAAATCGACCGATTGCACTTCTCCTCCTACTTGGATGTACACAAACCGGCCGATTATGATTAAAAACCCTAATGTAAATATGCTAACCAGTAAGATCAGCATGATGTTTTTTTGTTTCATTCTCACCGAAGATCCCTTCCCTTAAGGGGTATTATTGGCTTGTTTCACGTTACTGTTTTTAATATCAAGTCCATGTTTTTCTGCGATGGTCAAAATTCTTGTTGGATTACTCAGTTCTTGAACTTCTGCATGAAGGGAAACGTTTTGGGATTGTATGGTTTCAATATTACTGTCCAATTGCTGAATATCACGGTTCAATGAATTGACTGATGTAGAAAACATAACCATGTAAATAGCGAAACAAGTTATTACCAATATTCCTAAAGTATACAAAAACTTTTCACCTTTTGTAAATAATGTTTTTTTGGCTTGTTCCGCATGATGTTCCGTTTGATGGGATGTTTGGTCCTTCCGGTGTGGTAATGTTTGATATTGTCTCAGTCTTTCAGCACTCATTTTTTTACTTCCCCTTTCCATTCAGTGCGTATTTTTCGTCCCATTCCGTGACTTTTTCACAAATTCTTAATTTGGCCGACCTTGATCGGCGATTTTCATCCAATTCATTCTCGTTTGGAACAATCGGCTTCTTATTGATGAGCTTAAAGGGTGGTTGAATTTCTTCAGGCAATAAAGGTATTTCTTTAGGAACATCCTCTGGCGTGCTCCATTTCTTCATTGCTTGCTTACAAATCTTATCTTCCAATGAGTGAAAGGTGATCACAGCAATCCTACCGCCGATCGCCACTTTTCTTGCCGCTTGATGTAGAGCTTCTTCAAAGACATTCAATTCATCATTCACAGCAATTCGGATTGCTTGGAAGATTCGTTTGGCTGGATGCCCACCCTTTCTTCTTGCAGGTGCGGGAATAGCTTCTTTAATAATTTCCACTAATTCGAGCGTCGTCTCAATCGGCTTTTCTTCTCTTTTACGCTCAATATTCCTTGCGATTTGTTTAGAAAATTTCTCTTCTCCATATCTAAAAAAGGATTTAACGAGCTGCTCATACGTCCAATGATTGACAACTTCATATGCGCTTAATTTCTGGGTCTGATTCATCCGCATATCCAGTGGCGCATCATTATGATAACTAAATCCTCTTTCGATTTGGTCGAGCTGCGGTGAGGAAACGCCTAAATCAAAGACAATCCCTTCAACTTCGCTAATGTCCAACTCATCCAATGCTTCTTCTAACTGTGAGAAGTTTCGGTGGATGAATGTAACTTGATTCTCGTATTCGGATAATAATTCTCTAGCATGTTCAATAGCCGTTTCATCCTGATCAAAAGCAACCAGGTGGCCTTTTTCTGTCAATTTTTCAATAATTTTCTTTGAATGTCCTGCACCTCCAAGTGTGCAGTCTACATAGGTGCCATTCGGTTGAATAGACAGTCCTTCAATTGTTTCTTGGTTCAATACACTAAAGTGTTCAAACATCTCTTCACCCTCCACCATTAAATATCGAAATCCATCATATTTTCTGCGATTTCAGCAAACGATTCTTCTGATTCTTCTACATAGTCTGTCCAAGCATCGCGTGCCCATAATTCGATTCGGTTTGAAACGCCGATTACGATACATTCTTTATCCAGATTGGCATATTTCCGGAGGGGGGATGGAACATTGATTCTACCTTGCTTATCGATTTCACATTCAACAGCACCAGAGAAGAAAAAACGTGTAAATGCACGTGCATCCTTCTTAGTAACTGGTAACTTTTTCAGTTTTTCTTCGAGGACTTTCCATTCATCCATTGGGTAGGCGAATAAACAATGATCTATTCCACGAGTGAGCACAAATGACTGGCCTAAGCCATCTCTGAATTTAGATGGAATAATGATCCGGCCTTTTGTATCAATATTATGTTGAAACTCACCCATAAACATAGACTTCGCCCCACCTTTTTTTATAGTTTACCACAATCCACCACTTTCAACCACTTTTTTAATAAAAATTTATATAAACATAAAAAAAGCATGTTTAGCCAGTCGACTAAACATGCTATAAACCTTAATATATATAGCTTTTTTCTGATTTAATTAAAAAGTGGTGAGTGGTGGTAGATGAGTGGTTACAGCTCTACCAATAGGTGGTCCACTTCCCATTTTGGTGGAAGTGTAGCCAATCTCGATGGCAAGTCCAACCCATATTGGTTGATCCAATGAATCATATTCCACTTCCGTTCTTGTAACCCACCATCCGGATGGTAATACGTATCTAACGTGTCATACCTGTTCATTCGCAGTTGATGGTTTTTTTCAACACTTCTGATGAACCGCTTCTCAACAAAAGCTAATTCTTTTTGGATTTTTTCAAGATTCTTACTCGAAAGGCCTTCCATATCAGAGCTGATCGATTCTGCGATTTCTTGCACGGATTGATGAATCGTCTCTATTTGTTTCTGAACTTCTTGGAATGTTTCTTCAATCGGCAGTTTTGTCTGCCGCTTCAACCAGTTCATCTTTTGCGTATAAATACCCGATTGAATTAATGACTCGACTGATATATCCATCTCATCCATCCATGATTGATGATTGGATTGGAGAAGTGTGATCGATAGTCGAGGCATGACGATTGGCAACGTCAAATTCAAACATCGAAAGGCATTTTTCAAAATTGACCAATAGGCCAACTCGCCAGGTCCTGCATGAAAAGCCAATACAGGGAAAACCATCTCTTGCATGAGCGGACGTGTGATGACGTTATTGCTCAATCGCTCTGGCTCATTTTTTGCAATCGTTAGAAGCTCTTCTGTTTGTAGAGAAACCTTTCCATCCTTCGTCTTCCATTGATCGTCTTCTTTTATGAGTAACTGCCTCTCACCGTCGATATGATAAAACAGATGACCATCGTCACTCGCAGCATCAACTGAAATCGTATATCCTTTTTCTTCTTGAAGTTGTAAGTCCTTAACGACAGCTTTAGCAATGTTTGGTTGTTCCTCAATCATCCGCACAAAATAAGCTAATTCCAGCTTTCTTAAATTAGGATCGTCTGAATCAACCAATACTAAGCCTTCTTCTTGGAACATTTGATGAATAAGAGTTCCAAAAAAATCCACATATGTTTCACTTTGGTCCGCAGCTTCTTGGAGTTTCTGGTATATTTTCTTTGTATGTTCGGTTTCCTGGAATGTAGAAAATATATCTTTCAAAAATGTAGCCGTTTCTTGCTTCGGCAACACTCTTGAGGAGATAGATTTCTTGGATTCTAACTCATCGTCAATAGCAATCTTTTTCAATCGACTAGCATTTTTATGAATATAAACATGATTGATCTCTTCAAAATCATGGTCTTCACCTGCAATCCAAAAAACCGGAATGACAGGTTGCTGCAAGTGTTCTTCTTGCTCTTTTGCATGGACAAGGATAGAAACTATTTTATGAATGGTATAGAGTGGACCCGTCAAAAGTCCCGCCTGCTGTCCGCCAATGACGACCGATGAGGCTGGATTTTTTAACGCTTCAATATTTTTTTCAACAGCAGGGCCCGCTCCCCATTTTTGATTTTGTTCCAACAATACTTTCGCCAGCTCTTCGCGTTGATATTCGCCTTGCTGGATCTGAGATAACCGATTTTTATAACTCCGAATCTGGTACGGATCATATTCAAATTGCGTAAAGATCGATTCCTTGCGATCTCGATAATCCTGTAACAATTGTGATGGTTGTAACTGAATTGGAATTGTCTGCATCCTATAACCCTGCCTTTATTACTTTACTCGTTCAATACCTAGCTGTTATTTTATCGAAAAACCCAATGACTTTCATTAAATCTGTTTAGTGACGCTGAGGAATAGTGTATAACTGGTGAAATATATGTATGCAATGACAGCCAGGACAAAGCAAGTCGCCAAGTCGTCCATGCCGCTTTCTTGCATCGGCCACCTCATTACCTATATCGATGGTTTGCCATATGACCAACTGAATTCGTAGTCATCGAAGCGCTCTATACCCCCGAGTGAGCTGAAAATGATACCGAAACGTCCTATAGAAGCCTTCTATACTCCCGAGTGAACTGGAAATGATACCGAAATGTCCTATAGGAGCCTTCTATACCCCCGAACGGACAAGAATTGATGCCGGAAAGTCCTATAGAAGCCTTCTATACACCCGCACGGACAAGAAATAATCCCAGAAAGTCCTATAGAAAATATATCAGACTATGATGCTGCGATAACTGCCATAATTAAGACAGCACCTTTCATTATATTCAATCACGGTCAGTTGCATCAAATTATGTTTGTAATGATATTGATGGATTTGTAGACGCCATAATCAACCACAATGATGGTAACTCAAATATCTCTTCTACAATTTTCATCCCTCATTTTTATTACCGGTACCATTGTATGTCCTTTGACTGAATGAACAGGCTTGCATTCCGTTACCACTAGTTATTGGATCGGAAAGAGTAGAGTTTACACAGTGGCGTTTTCCATACCACTTATTGGCTAATCCTTATGAATTATTTCCTTTGCTTTCACTAATAAAGTAATCGTTTCATGGGTCGGTACGTTGCCTGGAAAATGGTTAACCAAATAGCCATTTAAATAGTCTATTTCTGTTCGTTTACCTGACTGAATATCTGCTAGCATCGATGATTTATTCCGAGCTGTTTTTTCACAGATTGCTAACGTTCTTTGCCACATTTCTTCTGTTGGTATATTTAAAGCTTGGCAAGCTTCCTCATTTAATTTTTTTGCTAGTTGCTTCAAGTAAGGATTCTTTAAAATTTCTCCGTTAAAGCATTCGAATAATGCCGTTAACGGATTGATGACACAATTAATCACCATCTTCTCTGCTTGCCTACTTTGAATATTTTTTTCGAAAAATACCGGAAACTTCGGATCATCTATCTGTGTAACAAATTTGTTAACCGATGCTTCTTGTTCATCCCCCAAGCTTCCAAGAGATAGTCTTCCAGCCCCTTTTTGCTGGATCTTATCATTTCCATAGCGGGTAATACCATGGTCGAAAACACCAATAAAAACTTTTGCTTGTAGATTTCTTAGTTCTTGTGCATTCGTTATTCCATTTTGGATAAATACTAGATAGCTAGATGCATTCAGTTTTTTAAAATAAGGATATAAGGTTTCATTCGCTGTTTTCTTTGTCGCAATGATGTGATAATCATGCTGAGCCGATAAATCGGTATATGAGTAAACCGGAATATGTATTCGCTCGCCATCCAATTGAATGCCATTCTTCTCCAATTCAATCCGTTGTTCTTCTCGCCGGACATAACCTGTCACATCCAACCCGATCCTTGCTAAATGATGCGCCACGAACATACCGACAGCACCCATTCCAATTACGGCAATATTCATCCCATTGTTCCCTCTTTTCATTTCAGTGTAAGATATAAGTAAGTTGTTTTTTCTATCAACTTATTGTGAACGATTTCATTTAATTTCAATCTCCAATATACTATAATAATAAAGAGAAACAAAAGGAGGAACAAGCTTATGTCGGTAGAAGTTGAAAGATTATTGATAAATTTCCGGACGATTGAGGAATTCAAGAAGTTTAAACAGTACGGGATGCAAGAGCTTTCGATGAAGGAAGATCTTGAACATGATATGATCGAAAATAATAGTGAATCTCCGTTCTATGGAATTTATTTCGGTGATTCATTAGTCGCACGCATGAGTTTGTATAAAGTTAAAGCGAAGTATGATTATTATTTTGAACCAAAACAAGATTACTTGGAGTTATGGAAGTTGGAAGTATTAGAAGGCTATCGTAGAAGAGGTTTTGGCGAAGAATTAGTGGAGTACGCCAAGAGTTTTAATCTGCCTGTTAAAACGAATGCTCGAGTGAATTCACACGATTTCTGGGAAAGAATGGGCTTTCAACCAGCACACTATGAAGTAGACCGTGATTTTGGTGAAAATCCATATATTTGGTTACCAGAAGGTGTTTCAGAGCAAGTTGACCCTAATTAAATAACGTCTCAAAACAAGTCAATCCGGAAACCGATTTCATTCCTGCAGACAACTGAGTGTTGAACACTTAGTTGTCCTACAAGAATTGATTTCAATTTCCGGATTTTTCGGTATCTTGTTGACCCTTTTGATCAATGTCACTTATTTTTTCATCATTCTTCTTGTTCTTTTAATGACTGGATCTTTTCGGATATTTCGTCTAAGACTTGATGATATAAAGCTAATTTCTTGGTCAATTCTTCTACCCTTTTGTCAACTGAGCCATTTTTATGTGGTCGCTGTGAATACTCTCCCTTTAATCGTTCCAATTGATCGATTACTTCATCGAATGATTCGATTTTTTCGGACGATTCGTTCACCTGCTTTGAAAATGCCTTGCTGACTGGAGGTTCACTTTTCAAATTTTTCCGCTCTTCTTTTGCCAAAGTAATAGCTTTATTATATTGCTTCCTTATATTGGCATTCCACCGAAAACCACATGCCTGAGGTGTCCTTGAGAGTTTATTTGCGACTTCTTGAAAAGCCTTCATCTGTGTTTTGCCCTCTCGTATGTACCGAATGACTGTTTCGGCTAACAATAAATCTTCATCTTTTGTCCAAGAATCCTGGCGAGTTACCACACATCTTCCCCCCTTAACCTAGCTACTGTATTAAATATTTATGCATAGGCTTGAGAAGATAGACGAAAAATATAATAATTATAGGATTACTTTTTCGAGAAAAATCGATTGACAGCTTCGATATGTGCTTCACTTTCCCAAAGTTTGCTGCAACCTGCTACTTCTTCAACCATTTCATTCTTTAATTTTTCCATAGAATGGTGATGTAGCCATTGAGATTTCCAATGTCTTAATTGGTCCACACTTTTTGATAGAAAAATGGTTAATTCTTCAGCATCAGGTTCGATATTTTCCTGTATAACTTGTTGAATAAACCCAGCTTCTTTTAATTCCTTCACCGTTTTGATCCCTGATTCAATTAACCAATAATGAGCCTGTTGAGGATGGATTCGTCTATATAGAAGAGAACCCCCTCCCCAACCTGTAGCAATGCCGAGGTTCCCTTGGACAAATCCATAGTCCCCATTCTCCGTAGCAAAGCGAAAATCACATGCTGATGCGATCTCCAAGCCGCCTCCTCGGGCAGAACCATTCATCCATGCAAGCGTCGGGAATGGAAGTGTGGCAATCCGATATAAAACTTCTTGCATTGGTTTCAACAACTCAAATGCTTCATCAGCTTTTAAGTAACCGTGAAAATCTTTTAAGTCGCCTCCTGCACAAAAAGCTTGTTGTCCCTCACCTGTAATCACAAGCAATTTTATGTCAGTATTATTTTCTAATTCAGTTATGTATTGAGCGAATAAGGAGACAACTTCTTTTGAAATCGCATTTCGTTTATTTGGTCGGTTAATCGTCAGGACGGCAAGACCATGATCATAAAGATTATATTTCAGCACTTCTTCCATAAAGGATTCCCCCTTGTGCACAATATTGACTACATTTTAAAAAAGCCAATTAATCAAATATATTTGTTAGCATACGTTCAGTGATTCTCACGATTAGCGACCGAATGATAGTGGGATCGTTCAATTGAACAGGTCTTCGATATCGAGACTTCTTCGTAAAGCCTTGTACCCGTTTTAATTTTACACTTGATCGGCTGAGAACCTACTTAATACTCGATCTATTCGACCGAAACTTGGCTATCACTTCCGATTCGGGTGATTAGACGCCCTCTATTCGACCGAAATCAAACTCTCGCTTCCAATCCGGGTGATTAGACGCTCTTTATTCGACCGAAATCAGACTTTCGCTTCCGATTCGGGTGTTTAGACGCTCTCTATTCGACCGAAATCAGACTCTCGCTTCCGATTCGGGTGTTTAGACGCTCTCTATTCAACCGAAATCAGACTTTCACTTCCGATTCGGGTGATTAGACGCCCTCTATTCGACCAAAATCAGACTTTCGCTTCCGATTCGGGTGTTTAGACGCTCTCTATTCAACCAAAATCAAACTTTTGATTGCGATTTGGTAGGGCATCGAAACTCTCGGAACGACGTTTTGCACTTCTCCAACAACGATGGGATCTAACTTATGAAATTAATTCAACATACTTAGTCCTGTTAAAAAAGATGCCTCTTATAAAAGAGACATCTCATTTATCGTAGATTTACTTTTCTACAACTTCTTCACCTTTGTATTGTCCACATTCTTTACATACGTGGTGTGGTTTCATCATTTCGCCACAGTTAGGGCATTCAACCATACCAGGCACATGTAGGTTTTTATGTGTACGACGTTGGTTTTTCACCTTTTTGGAAGTTTTTCTTTTTGGTACTGCCATGATTCTACACCTCCTCTAATGTATCAACAAACCCATTTCATCATTCGTTGTTTTGATCTTTATCAAAAAATTTCTGTAACGAAGCTAGACGCGGATCTACCGGTTTATCTTCTCCGTTATCTTCTTCGTGAGTGATTTCTTGCTGTTCGATGTGGGTATCTTCGGTTCGCATTTCCCAACCTTCACCTTCATCTTCGGCTTCACTCAGCTGTTCTTCATCACTATATACCCGTACAGGGACTTCCAATAAAATATTTTCCTTGATATAAGGCTCTAAGTCAAGTACTTCTTGATCAACTAAGAAAATCTCTTCCTCTTCTGATGCCACATAATCCACTTTTGTGAAATTCTCCGTCGCATCGATCGAAAAAGGATATTTAACATCGACCAATGTCCTCGCACAAGGTAAAATCATCGTCCCTTTTAGGTTCAAATCAAATTGATAAACCTTACCGACCAATGTAGCTTTTCCGTCAACTTTTACATCAGAAATCCGACGAATATCATTATTCATCTCTTCCAATTCAGAAACGTCCAGACTACCTTGGAACATATACGGTTCATGTGCTTTGATTTTTTGAAGCGGTATAATCATTGTTTATCACCTCAAGGCAACAAGAGTAATTTTAAAAGGAAATACACCTTTTGTCAATATTTTTTCTTAACAGCGGATAAATATTTTTGTCCTTCCTTGATTTTTTCCTCCATTTCCTTCTAAATTATACGTAAAGAACTGAGAAAGGGCGAGGAATATGCGTACTTGTGGACTGATTGTCGAATATAACCCTTTTCATAACGGGCATGCGTATCACTTGGAACAATCCATCCGTAAAACAAATGCTGACACAACAATTGCAGTTATGAGCGGAAATTTTCTTCAGCGCGGTGAACCTGCAATTAATGATAAGTTTTCCCGAACAAAGGCAGCTTTAACAAATGGTGTTGATTTAGTTGTTGAATTACCATATGTCTTTGCCTGTCAATACGCCGACCTTTTTTCAAAAGGAGCAATAGCCACATTGGATGCTCTAGGTGTAGATCAGATATGTTTCGGGAGTGAATCTGGCAATATACAGCCATTTTTAAATGGTTATGAGAAGTGGTCTAATGAAAAAACTTTTTTTGAGAAAACGTTAAAAGAATCATTAACGAGCGGAGCTTCATTTCCGCAGGCGAGCCGAGAAGCTTACCGAAAGTTGAACTTAACCTCTGAAACTTTTGATTTGAGTCAGCCAAATAATATTCTTGGCTTTAGTTACGTGAAAGCCATTAAAGAACTAAATGCTAACATCGAACCCACAACGGTTACTCGAACAAAAAGTCAGTATCACGATGAGAAGATCGAGTATTCCATCGCAAGTGCAACAAGTATTCGAAAAGAACTTTTCAACCAACATTCAATGACAGCTCATGCAAAGCAAGCGATGCCGGAGTCGACAGTCAAACAATTAAAAGCTTATCAGCAAACAACCGGTCGTTGGCATGAATGGGAAGGTTATTTCACATTGCTTCGATACATCGTTCAGGTGACACCACTTAAAGATCTGCAACAGATTCATGGCGTCATTGAAGGCCTCGAATATCGACTGAAAGAGACGGCTGGTAAAGTCAACAGCTTTCATGAATGGTTGGAACATCTAAAGACGAAACGCTATACATACACTCGCCTTCAACGGATGTTTGTCCACCTATTAACCCAGCTTAAAGCAACAGATATGCTGGAAGCTACTGAAATCAATCAAGTTCCATACGTACGAATTCTTGGCATGAATGCGCAAGGTAGGGCCTTTATCAATAAACAGAAGAAAGAAATGACTGTTCCTTTAATCTCAAATTTACAACAAATGAATCATGAATTTTTGACGATTGAAGAGCGGGCGACAAATGCTTATTACGCCATCATCGAACCTGAAGTAGCCCGGAAATTAAAAAAACAAGAGTTAACGGGGCCGATTTTGTTTTAACTGTAGAACGCCAGATCAATTTATTAGCGAGCGTCATGTAGCTTCACAAAAAACTTATTCCTTGCTTCCGATAAACGCAAAATATCGGAAGCTTTTGTAGTTCGTTGGTTT
This sequence comes from Allobacillus halotolerans, assembly GCF_018967645.1. Taxonomy (GTDB): domain Bacteria; phylum Bacillota; class Bacilli; order Bacillales; family Alkalibacillaceae; genus Allobacillus; species Allobacillus halotolerans. The sequence goes on from NZ_JAHLZF010000006.1 coordinate 25,650, forward strand.
GCTTCCGACATTCGCATCAAATTGAAAACATTGTATCGATTTATTCACCTTTTACAGGGAGGCCTTCCAAGTAATCAACGGCATCCTGAAATTCATCAATTGGTATAACCTTCATATCCGTCTCGATGTCTTCAGCCGTTTGCTTAGCTACTTCATAGTTAGAGCCTTCTTTTCCACCTTCGTTAGGAGCAAGAAAAATGTCAGCCCCTGCATCATCGGCTGCAACGACTTTTTTGTCAATGCCACCAATCGGATGGACGTTACCGTCGTAATCAATTTCACCTGTTGCTACAATTTGATAACCTTTTGTTATGTCTTCATCAACAAGTTGATCGTAAACCTCCAAGGAAAAAATCAACCCTGCACTTGGGCCACCAATTCGACCGCTGTCGTAGGTCACCTCACGATCATGAACAATTTCACGATCAGTTACAAGCGAGATTCCGATACCAGGCCGATCAGGCGTTTCACCTAATGAAGCGAGTTCAATTTGTAGATCCATTTCCTCCTCTTCTCGGCTTATGGTCAAATGCAATTGATCACCAATGGATTTTTTTGAAGTAAGTTCAATGACTTCTTCTGCAGAATTGACTCGTTCACCTTCCACTTCGACAATTTGATCACCCGATTTCAGAATCCCTTCGGCCGGCATATCTTCCATCACCAAACCTACATAAGCGCCTTGATAATTAATGGTCAAATCTTCATCTGCTGCCTGAAAAGCAACCATTGTCGCTGCTTCTTGAGAATTCTCCATGAAGTGCAACTGTGCTTCCATATATTCATCTTGGCTGATTCCTTCCGGTCGGACGTCTTCCAAATCATATATCTCGAAATACGGACGAATTTTTGCCATCAAATAAAAAATCGGAGTTGCCTGTCCGCCACGGACCGTTACAAGGTTCATTTCACCTTCACTTTTGCTTCCGTTTTCTACTTTCACTACTCCATCCAACGCTCGTATATCTCCTGGTTGATAAATGTAATAGTCTAATTTATAAAAGCTTAAAAAGAACGCAACGGCTAATGTTACCACTAAGACAAGTATATGTTTTCGTCTAAAATACATTTATTGATCCTTCCAATCTGCCATCATCTTTTTAATGGGATCGAGATATTTCACAGCCTCAATCTCACCTTCTCGAATGATTTCTTCAATTTGTGTATAGTTTCTTGAACTGTATTGATAGACTTGCGGTCGCATAACAACTTCTGCGTCCATGATGGTTTGCTGGGTTATATCATCTTGCATGATGTCTATGCTTTGCATAATCACATCATAAATCGTATTTACGTCTGAATTGTTCTCAAACTTCGAACAATCTACAGCAATAATCAAATCTGCTCCCATATCACGGACAACAGAGATTGGAACCCGGTCTATCACTCCTCCATCAACCAACATACGACCATCTATCTTTTCAGGTGTAAATATACCTGGAATGGATATGCTTGCGCGAACAGCTTGAGCAGCGTTCCCTTCCTTTAAAATAACTTTTTCCCCATTGTAAATATCTGTCGCAACGACATGAACAGGAATCGGAAATTCCTCCAATTGCTTCTGATAGGTAAACATTTGGATATATGATTTGATTCGATCACCTTGGATCAACCCCAATTTTGGAACGGTAAAATCCATAAAGTATTTCAACTTAAAGGTCGAGGCAAGCATATATAAATCATCAATTTTTTGGCCTGCACCATAAAATGCTCCGACTAATGCCCCCATGCTGGATCCGGCTATGTAATCAATGGGAATGTTGGCTTCTTGTAATTTTTTTATAACACCTAGATGAGAAAAGCCACGAGCGCCTCCAGAGCCTAGTGCTAAACCAATTTTCGGTCTTGCCATATGAATGAACTCCTCCACTCTTCGTCAGTTCAATGCATAACTGAATGATGTACAAGCGTATATTTGAAGCAGGTAGTTATTTACAAGTTTATTTTACTATGTACAAGACTATTCGTACAGTCAGGGTACTTCAGGGAGGAACCATTGTGAAAGAACAAATTAAATCACTCGTTATGGCAATTTCAGCTTCTTTTTTAGGTGTTAGTATAATTCTTTTTCCTGAACAATCCTTTGAGGCTTCCTTCCGAGGTATTCAATTATGGATCGAGGTAGTTTTCCCTTCCCTGCTGCCATTTTTCATTGTAGCGGAATTATTAATGGCATTTGGAGTCGTTAAGTTTATTGGTGTTTTATTGGAACCGATGATGCGTCCATTATTCAATGTTCCAGGGACAGGTGGCGTTGTATTAGGCATGGGGTTAGCCAGTGGATATCCAGCCGGCACGAAAATAACGAGTCAGTTACGAAAAGAGAATGCGATTAGCAAAACAGAAGGAGAGCGTCTAATTTCGTTTACGAATGCTTCTAATCCACTTTTTATTTTTGGGGCCGTCAGTATTGGTTTTTTCCAAAATGCAAAAGTTGGTTTACTCCTTGCAGTCAGTCATTATCTTGGCTCTATTTTGGTTGGATTGTGCATGCGTTTTTACAAAAAAAATGAACGCTCAACAGTGAATGCGGTAGGAAAAACAAAAAAAGAGGGTCTGCTTATCAAGAGAGCATGGAGCGAACTCCACACTCACCGATTGGAACATAAGCAGACACTCGGACATGTGCTTGGTCGAGCTGTCACCTCAGCCATTCAAACATTATGTATGATTGGTGGATTTATTGTTCTCTTTTCTGTACTTAACCAAATTTTATACCTTACTGGTATAACCGTTCAATTGGCAGATCTATTGAATACCATGCTCTATTCCTTTGAGGACCTCAAACAGTTCACTTTACCAATCGTATCAAGCATATTTGAAGTCACTATCGGTTCTCAGTTAATCACTCAAACAGAACATACGACAATACTTGCACAATTGATTGTTGTTAGTGGAGTACTTGCATTTAATGGATTATCGATTCATGCGCAAATCGCTTCCATTGTTGCTGAAACGGACTTACGATTTGCCCCTTATTTCTTTGCTCGATTTTTGCATATTTTATTCGCAACAACGTTAACATTCATTCTCTATAAGCCGCTTTATGTCAACCGTTTCTCGGAATCAACGAACGAATTACCAGTCATGCAAACGGAACCCAATCCGAGTTGGTTTAGTCAATTTTATGAACAGTTCACTCAACTCGGGCCAATTTTCACAGTGTTGACGCTGATTACATTTTGCTTGTATATGATGATTCAAATCAAAAAATCGCACTCGCGTTAACGACCTCTTTTATTAGCGGTATTTTTCTTTCAACGCTTTTTCAACAGCTGCTGGTACTAAATCAGAAACATCGGATTGATATCTGGCAGCTTCTTTGACAATACTGGAACTTAAAAAAGAATACTGGTTATTCGTCATCATAAATAACGTTTCTATATCCGCATTCAGTTTGCGGTTCATTGAGGTGATCTGCATTTCATATTCAAAGTCACTGACAGCACGTAGACCACGTAAAATAGCTGAAGCGTTTTTCTCTTTGGCATAATCAACGACAAGCCCTTTACTTTCGTCGACTGATACATTCGGTAGATCTTTTGTTGCTTCTTTAATCAATTCAATTCGCTCTTCGACTGTAAATAACGGCGATTTTGATTGATTTTTGAATACAACTACAATCACTTCTTCAAAAATTTCAGCTCCTCGCCGAACAATATCCAGATGTCCATTTGTAATTGGATCAAAACTCCCTGGACAAACCGCTATCTTACTCATTTTATATTCCCCCTCTGATAATAACGATATATAGTAATCGATGTTAAGGATGTCTTCGCTGATTGCTTCTCTTTATGAAATAAATCTGTGCTCTCAGGTAATATTTCATCCTGATCATGTTCACACACAATAAGTGCTTGATCTGCTAAAACACCCGCATCATGCATGGCTTCAAATAAAGGGTCAAAAGATATTTTTCCATAAGGTGGATCGAGAAATACATAATCAAACTTTTTATCCCTTTTACCTGCAGCCTTGATTGCTCGAAAAGCGTCTGTTCGATAGATCTCACACTGTTCAGTTAAATTCAATTGACGAATATTCTCTTTGATCAATTGGTTTGCTTGATAATCTTTGTCCACAAAAATTACATGGTCCACTCCACGGCTTAACGCTTCAATTCCCAACCCGCCACTTCCAGCGAATAGATCCAATGCACTGCCACCTGGAAAGTAAGGTCCGATCGAATGGAAAAGTGCCTCCTTCACTTTATCTGAAGTAGGTCTTGTCTTTTGATTTGATACCGTTTTTATCGGGTGACTCTTGTATTTTCCAGAAATAACACGCATGAAAATCACCTTTTTTTAAAAGTTTATGTATATCTTTGATCGATTCAGTGAAGGATATTCACAAGAGCGGTATTAGAGGAACCGTTCTATACGGAGAAGTCTTATCATTCCCCATAAGTACTTCTTCCGGTTTCTCCTCTCCCTTTTTGTACTCTTTGTTATGCAAAGAGACCTTTTGCTCTTTTTCATTTTTGAAAAAGAGCTTTTTTTATGAGAAAACATCGTGACCATTTGGAAGCGGTTTAATAATAGTGACTTACCAACTATTTTCAATTGTTCACCTAACATGCGACAAAATGTCCCACCATTCAGCAAATTCTTTTTCATTTTACCAAAAAGTCTGCTCTCTTGCGAATGAATTCACAAACTTCTTTCAACATGATAGATTTAAAAGAGATTCATACGGAAAAAATGAATTTGCATGAAACTTTTGTGCAACACGAGGAGATTGATTATGGGACAACGATTTATTCAACTAGGTGAAGGTTACAGTGATTTTTATGAGTTAATGACTTTGATCGAATATATGCATAAGCGGGTGAAACACCTTTATGCGTTTCACACAAAAATAGATGGCAAAGAAAGAACCTCATTAGCGGCATCTTTCCAGCCCACCGAACAAGGAAATTTCCAACCCATCTATATTTGTTTAGAGGGAATCCCTCGTCCTAACGGGATTGATAAAAATATCCGTTTTGAGCAATTTCAACAGCTAGCTGACAAATATAATTTCCAACTTGTCGAGATGGAGGTTCCTTCTTCTGAAAGCTATCACGAATTAACCTTATATTTTAATCAATTGATATCCATCTTACGTCTTAACCATCTATTGCCACCTCTATAACAGTATAAATTAAGCTCCGGGCTTTAGTGAACCACTAATAAGCCCGGAGCTTTTATGTTAACTGGATTTTGGAAAGCTTTCTAACTCCCCTTGTTTCTTAATCGGCTTTTTTAGTTGTTCAAATTCCATTTCAACCTCTGGCCGATGTGAGATCTCCACACTTTTGACGAAATTATAGTTTTCAGCTATTTTTTTTACATCTTCAAGCTCATCTTGATTGACATAAATCAATGCGTATTTCTTTTTCTTAGAGGCATAGATCAGATGCCCCAAACGCTTTAATTTTCGCAGATTTTTCATATGTCTAAACCAAATAATAAGACCTTGTCGTTTTGTGAACATCATCTACCCCCGCTTTCACTGATTACGTCTACCGAATTATTAAGAAGCTTGGCAGCCACAAGAACCGCCGCTGCCACATCCACAACCAGAACCATGATCCTTCAAAGCAAGCCCTTCACGAGGTGCTTTGATGTTCTCACTGATTGAGAAGGCCACAATTTCAGAAACATCATCCAATAAACCTTGCAAAGCTGTTTCTTTTTGACGGAATATTGCTACCCGATCATGCATGTCGAGTTCTCTTTTTGTTCCTCGAATTTCCTTCATGATTTTTGTATAGTCTGGATGGTAACGACCAAAGCGCTGCACATCTTCATAATCATCTTTCATCGCAACAAAATTATGAATCAGCTGTGCAGCCCCCTCGTCTTTATATAAAAGATCTTTCTCTATCTGATAAGCTTCGTATTCTTCTGAACGCTTGATCATTTGACCAAGTTTCTCAGCCTGCTCGAGCAATTCAATAACTTCAATATTGGCTAGCACTCTGACACCTCCATAGGGCTATCATAACAAAATGAAGAACATTTTACCATGCTTTAATCTCTAGAAAAAAGGGCCCATATCTGATCTTTTGTTTTGACGCTTTGATTGATTCACTTGTTCTGATATCCGCTGAATTTGTTCCATTGTAGTGGATAATTGTTTGACATGTTTTTCAATACGGTCAACATCCATTTCGGAGAGTTTATGCAAAATATCTTGCCATTTAATTTTCTGGTTGGAATCCTTTTGTTCATCCTGTTTTGTTTTTGATTCAATGTCTTTTTGAAACAGGATAGCCGTTTCGCCATATTCATCCCACTCATTATAGAGTGATTGCCAATCATATCCGTCTTTCTTCAATTGTTCGAATAATTTTGGATGATCACGAACAAAATCACGAAACTCTTGAACCCGCTTCGGCAGTATGATACCTGACATTTACATCCCTTCCCTTACTTTTATGCTATATACTACGTCAAACCAGGCAAATTGGTTCAAAAATCAATTATGTCTAATTTGTTACACATTGATGATAATTCCGGATTAATAATTGATTAATGTCGCGTTTCATACTATGATAATCTTAGTGAGAAGATATAGAAGAGGTGATTGAATGAAAATCGAGAATAAAAATTTTGATGGAACAGTAATTCACCAAGAACCATTGACACACATCATGGAAAAAAACGGATTTGTGTTGGGTTCCCAGTGGGACTATGAACGTATGACTTTTGATTATAAAATGAACTCTACTTTAAAAAATGTTACTTATTACTTACGTGTAGCGGGAGAAGCTATTGAAGGTGATGTTGATTTTAAATCAGCAGTCATTCGTTTAAAAGAACCATACTTAGGAACTCACTATTATCCACACGGTGTAGAATACGGAGAAGATGAAGAATATCCGCAACAAATCTTGGACAAAGTAGACCGGGTTGTCAAAAAACTCGGTGAAGATTTACAGAAATATAAAGAAAACAATCAATAATTGTTTGTGAAACTTCATTTCATTCAAAATAGAATGAGATGAAGTTTTTTTGTATATACTGGATTGATAAAGTCGTCTTTTCAATATCGGCCATTTATATAATGGATCGTTGTTCGTAATGTCTACTGAATTGACAATGATTTTAAAATAATTTCATATTATTTCTTTTATTTGTTGTTAGCATTTTACTGAACGTGGTATATTGAACATACACAGCATTATGAAGGGGGTTTAATCGTTAAGTGGTAAGAAATTTAAATAAAAAATATTGGATCATCATTTTACTCATTATTCTCTTCATTTTATTTTTATATTTTATCTTGCCGATCTCAATACCTCTCATCTTAGCATTGTTGACAGCTCTTGTTTTAAACCCCTTGATTCGTTTAGCAATACGTAATCTTCGGTTAAGCAGATTAACTTCCGTGTTAATTGTTTTCTTCATATTCATCATATTGCTGGGAACGATCGGAACATATACAACAGTTAAAACGATTGGCCAGGTCGTTCACATGGCAGAAAATGCACCTTCTTATATTTCAAATGTTGAAGATGTATTGGTCGATCTAAGAGAAGATATTGAGTCGTATACACGGGATTGGCCACCTCAATTTATACAGGAAGTGGAAAAGCGAGCTGTTCAAAACTTCGATAACTTTCAATCACAGTTGATGGAATATATTGAAATAGACAATATCGCCCAAATTTTCGTTAAGATTCCAGAGTTCTTAGTTGGTTTGATCGTCTATTTAATTGCGCTATTCTTGTTCATGCTCGATTTGCCATTACTACGAAACAAAGTTTATTCGTTTCTTTCTGAAAAGTCCCAAGAAAAATTGAAATACATGAACGCTCGGTTATCTCATGTGTTCCTCGGTTTTTTTAAAGCACAATTTCTTGTCTCTCTGATCATCCTGGCTGTAACTCTAGTTGGATTGTTATTTATCACTCCTGAGATTGCTATATTAATGTCAATTATCATTTGGCTTGTCGATTTAATTCCGATTATCGGCTCCATTATCGTTCTCGGACCTTGGGCATTGTATATGTTCATAACTGGAGATATGAGCATGGGTATACAACTCTCTATATTAGCGATTGTTTTACTCGCAATCCGCCGTACCATTGAACCGAAAATGATGGGTCATCATATTGGATTACGAGCGTTACCGACATTAATTTCTATGTATCTAGGCTTACAATTAATTGGTTTTGTTGGATTTTTCCTTGGACCATTGGTTGTCATCTTATTCAATTCGGCACGTGAAGCAGGAATCATTCGGTTTAAAGTAAAATTTTAAGTTAAATAATGAATGAATACCCCCATTTGAAGAGTGTTGATGGTTATTAACAATCTGTTAATGATCAACACGACTGGAAATGGGGGTATTTTATGAAAAATAAAACAGACCGCTGACTTTTGCGTGGCACACATCGGACATTGGCTTTTTCAAGTAAATGTTTCACCACTTCTTTTCCCGCTGAAAACATCACTTCTACTTCATACGATTCAACAAATTGCCCTTTATGAAAACGAAAAGACTCCAGTAAGAGAGCAAACTGCCTCTTAACTGGAGTCAATGAATTGATTGCGTTAAAAAATAGCTTTAAATAAACTTGTACTGTGTCCTCCGTCATAAAGTACATACAGCAACAAGTAAACGGCAACGCCTGTAATAGCTGTAAAGAACCAAATAACACTTGTATAAGGACCGATTTTTCGGTGTTTCGTAATCTTTCTCTTGAATGCCAAGGTCAGTGAAATAATTCCGAATATCCCACCTGTAGTAGCCAAAAAGATATGAAAGATTAAAAAGATCGTATAATAAATTTTTATGTCATCTGGACCACCGAACGCCGTGTTTCCTAAAAAGAGTGTACGTGACATATATAGGATGAAAAAAGACAGTGCTGATATCGATGCTAAAATCATTGAAATCCGATGAGCTTTATATTTCTTCTTTGCGATAAATATCCAACCGATTGCCACAAGTATCGCACTTAAAACAATAAAAAATGTACTGATGGTTGGTAGAAATGGCATTTAAAATCAACCTCTTTCTGGTGTGATGGTTTGCTGTGATGATGGCAACGGATCGATTCCTCTGTTTTCACTGTTATACCATTGATAGAACAATGCTGCTAGAACACCACCGTATATAAATTCTTGGGATACTTTCATCACAATTCCTGCTAATTGTTGATCATTAACGATGTCAACATTCATAAAAATTTGTGGTCCTCCTAAATTTAACCCTTGCAATACTTCAACTGGAACACATAGGGCCAGCGCATTCATAAATGCATCCGGCTGTGAGTAAGTCGCATATAAAGGCGCGTCAGCAAAGATAATTAGCGCACACGATGGCGTAATCAATAAGCCGCTTGCGAAGATATAAAAGATCTTATAGAGCGGTCGAATGATGACACGTTCTTTAAACGGTGTCATTAGTGGCCACCAGAAAAAGAATGCCCCAACAAAAATCAACAATGTAATGCTCCAGTGGACAAAGTTATTCGTTTTGGAGAAATCCAAAACCACAGGTAGATGATAAAACGAAAACAGCGCATGGAATACAATGATCGCAATCAGTGGCTTAGTAAAGAAGTTCATGATTGGACCAATCAAACGACTGTTAAATACATTTCTCCACCATTGTTCTGGAATTCCCTTAATCACAAGCATGGGTATAATAAGATAGAAAATTACCATTTGTAACATATGGACAGACAGAAAGATATGGGACATGATATACAAAGGAGCGCCTTTGACTAAATAAAATAGTGTAAGCGCGAGATAAAACCAAAGTTGTTGCTTTCCGCTTGGTCTTTCCTTTAACCCTGTCTTTTCTTTCAGCGGGCCTGTAAATAAATAATATAATAAGCCTAATAAAATGGTTATGAGTAACGTTAATGGATTCCAAAGTGCTTGGAAACCAAAAATTTGTAGTTTATCCCACATTTTGAATTCACCTCGGGAGTTTTGTCTATAGCGTATTTACCTCAGTATACAACAATTTTTCATTGTACTCGACTCATAAAACCAACGTTTGAAAAATTGTAATAAATAATTTCTCTTTCATTCACATTATTGACTTATTTAAATCGTTTCATCTTTTCACCATGAATGCTTATGCAGCAATAATTTCTAATTCCTGCTTAGCTTGTGGTAAAGGGACACGATGATCCAAATTGCTGTCGGAAGTACTATGCCCCCAATTACTCCTGCTGCTATAATATTAACTGCAGAACCTGTACCACTGACAAAAAACAAAATAATGACAGCTATTACGAGTAAAAGGAATGGTATGATGGACCCTATATTTGCTAACCCTCTTCTTCCTTCAGCCTTCCATTTGTTACTGTAAGTTGTGATTGCCGTCCAAACTGCTGGTACAGAAATTGCACTGAGTATAGTGGCTATTACTATAAGTAGTGATTTTAATGTACCTGAGCTGTTCATCACGCCAACCCAGGAAAGTGCAGTCATTAACATTGATGGAATGGCTAAGTTCTTCATCATGCTACTTGAACTTCTATATTTTTCAATCGTAGAGTCGCTGTCAGTATAGATCGGTTTTGTACCGGGTTGTGCACGAAACAAATGTATGTTCCCTTCTGAGTTAACATGTGTCCATCCAGCAGACGAGAAGAAGTCAAAGTATTCCTTTTTCTCATCCTCCTTTAACCAACGATAATCTATACTGTATATATAATCGGATTTCTTACCTCTCTCAAGTGAATAACCCATAAAACTAAAATCAAATACGTGCCTGCCCTTCAGAGAATATCGACGTAATTTTTCCATATCTTTATTTTCTGAAAAGGCTAAACCGCCTGATGTAATATATTTTATTTGGTTCATTCTTCATCCTCCTTCAATCCTGTCTCTGCTAGTTCAATCATCTGTTTCCTTATTTTAATATCCTCTTCCAACACTTTTTTCCCTTTTTTAGTAAGCATATAAGTTTTACGTCTTGAGTCTGACTTATCATACAAATAAATCCATTCTTGTTTTAATAATTTCTTAATAATGGTGTACATGGAGGCAGGGCCTATAGTAACAGCTCCTTTTGTTGTTTCCTCAATTAAGTTCATAATACCGTAGCCATGTCTCGGTTTAGTCAAAGCAGCCATAATATAAGCCATTGACTCTGTTAATTGCCCCGTTTCTTTCAACTGATCACCCTCTAATTCTCCCTATAATGTATCACAAAACGATATATCTAAAATCAATGTATCACAATATGATATAGTTGTCTACAAGCATATCATCAATTGATATATCTAATGGTAATCTATTGCTCAGACCTATTCTTTGCCTTGAACTTACTTCCTGTATTCCGAATAGAATAAAGAAAAATAAAAGGAAGATAATCCTACAAACGAAGCGGTTCTGCTATGAAACGTGAAATCAGTAAGCACAAAGACTGTGTATTGGTTGCCTGAGATCGGGACAAAGTTTTGGAGAGCATTCATCTTCAAAGAAACAAAGCAATCAAAAACGATTTGATGGTTCACAAGAATATAATTCAAAATATTGGAACTTATGATACGATTAGAATATCTAAATTGATATTATAATTATTTTTCTAAGTAACCGGGCAGTTTGAGTTATCAAGAAAGGGAGATGGCAATTTGAAAAAAATAACTATGGCCTTTCTACTATTGGTCTTTCTGATATCCGGTTGTTCCAATGAAGTTGGCTCAAAGAATGTATCGCTTGATTTCCCAACAGATGTTAAGACTAAAATTGAAAACTTACCTGAAGAAATACAATCAAACTTAAAATATCCAACAGAATTTCCCAACGACCCTTCATTTGTTTCGTTTTCCTATCAAACTACCGATATAAATAATGAACTAAATGGTGATATCATATTTACAGAATTTACTTATGGAGGTGACGAGAAAGGTTGGATGCTTCACGTCACTACTTGGCATTCGGAAGTTCCCAACTTGGATAGCAGTGATTATGAAACTGTAACTTTGACAAATGGTATAGAAGCAAATATTAAAAAGAATAGCCAAGGAAAAGTTTTGGAATGGATCAATGAAAATGGAGAACTTAATTCACTGCTATTGATGCAAACTTCAGAGGAACGTAATTATACAATAGATGATTTGGTTGAAGTTGCTAATTCAATGGTCGAAAGGAAATAATACCTCGTCAAAATCACCTTATCAATTCAAAAATGACTTACAAGTTATGGAGGTCACTTTTTTCTAACCTATAGATCAACAATGAACTTTAACAGCGCCTTAATAAAAGAGCTATATAAAAAAGGGGTATTCGGATTTTATGGTGGAAAGGGCTTATAAGTCACCCTTTTCCAATTTTTTAATAAGTGTGGAAAAATCGACACCATAATTACCTGTTATGACGTGGTCTGTTACTTCATGCCAATTGAATGTATCGTATAACATAGCTTTGCTAAAAGCACTTGAATTAAATCGTGGCTTACGTTTCTTATGGAGGTTCTCATTAAACAATATCTTTGCTCGTAAGGCTTCAAATGAGTAACCTCTACCCATTCGTTCAACTTGCCTAATAATGCTGTTTATGGACTCTGTATAAGCGTTAGTTAGCCCTTTATCAAAGTAGTTGAAGATTTCGTCTTGCCAGTTGTCTACGGCTCTCACAAGGTCTTTATATGCATCTTTAGAGTTGCTTGATAAACAACGTTGTTTCCAATATCTGTAGCGATCTCTTCCTTCGTCCGAATTAGCTGTGTCCCATATCCAGTAAAACTCTTCTTTGAGTTCATAGGCTTCTTTTAAGTCAGGGATATTACCTAACCAAGTTTCTAAAAGGAAAAAGTCTCGTTCATTCAAATCATGTTTGCGTTTAAGAAGGATATACCTCTCACGCATAAGAGTACGCCTTTCTTTGGCAGTCATATTGGCTTTAAGAGACTTCCTGACGCTGTCTAAGGCTTGATTAGCCATACGGACTACATGAAACTTATCTACGACTACTTTAGCCTGTGGTAAGACAGTATTAACTGCATCTTTGTAAGGTTTCCACATATCCATTGTGACGTATTCAATATAATGTCTATCACTAATCTCTGAAAGCCGTTGTATAACAGTCGCTTTGTTACGGTTATGCTTAATATCAAAGATGGTTTTACGTTCGATATTAGTTAGTACAAGACGAGGTTTACGGATAATGTGTATTTCATCTATTCCAAGCCATTTAGGAGTCTCAAATTGGTATTCTCGTTCTTTGAATGCCACATAGTCCTTAAAGACGTTTCTAACGGTCTTTTCGTCTACACCAACGCTTTCAGCTACTTCCACAAAAGTTTTAGACATGGACTGATCTTCAATAGACTTTAACAGTCTTCTGGTCATGCTACGCTTTTCATCCACGGATATAAGGCGTTCCCAAAAGGTAGAGTTACATGTACGACACTTATATCTTGTGCGGTTTAGTTGTAAGCCCACTCGCTTTAAACGAATGGGCAAGTCCATGATTAGTTGCTTTCTTGAACTGTGTTTGTACAGTTTGTCGAAACCACATTCAGGACAACGTTCAGGTGGTTTGATTGCTTCCACTTTAAACATCATGTCGGTTTCATTTTCTTGTGGTGGTTCCATTGTTTTAAGGTCTGGTAGGAATAATAGGTCTGACATAATGTTCATCCTTTACTACTCTGTGGTGTTAAGGGTATCAAGTATAGGCTTAATATCGAAATCATCATTGTTAAATTATTTTTCGTGAGCACAAATGCTCTTAGAACATCCCATAAAGCATTTATATATAATAGATGATCGTAAAATAGTGTGAAAATGTTCCTTTTGTAGACTTTGCTTAACTAATGCACCCTTTAGCACGATAAGAAAATCTTCTATTTGCTGGTATACTTGAATAAGGAGTATTGTAAAAAAGTTCTCTTACCCTGCACAACAAGATAATTTCGATACATCTTTATCGAACGTAAGTGCAGCTAATTTTAGCCCTTCAGCCATTGTTAAATATGGTGCTAGGGTTTCTATTAAATCTCCTATGGTTAAGCCAAATTTAACAGCCAGTGTCGCTGCATAGATGACATCTCCTGCATTCTTAGATACAATATGAACTCCTAATACTTTTAATGTGTTCGCATCTGCCACTAGTTTAAATACACCAGTTGTTTCACGGTTAACAATTGCTCTTGGAACAGCATCTAAAGGTAATACAGACGTCTTCACTTCATACCCTTTCTCTTTTGCTTGTTCTTCTGTTAAACCAACCGTTGCAACCGATGGATTCATAAACGTAACAGCAGGAACTATCGTTAAATCTAATTTCTTGTTTAACCCACTAATAGCATTATCAGTAACAATTCCACCTTCATAGGCTGCTACATATACAAATTGCGGTCCTAATGTCACATCTCCTGCTGCATAAATCTTTTTATTACTTGTTTGAGCAAAATCATTGATTACGATTTCATTACGTTTTCCAACTTCAACACCTGCCGCATTTAAATTTAAAGACTCCGTATTGGGTTTTCTTCCTGTTGCAACAAGTAATTGCTCTGATTCAACGACTTTTTTCTTGCCATCTACTGTTACATGAACCTTTTTTAGTTCTCCATCTTGCTCGACACGCTCAAATGTTGCCCCTTTGACAAGGTTTATACCTTGTTCAATTAATGCTTTTTCAACTGCTTCTGAAATCTCTGTATCATACTCTTTTAAAAGTCGCTCACTTCTTTGCATAAGCGTTACTTCTGAACCTAAATTATGAAATAGTTGCCCAAGCTCCATTCCAATGTATCCTGAACCAATCACCGTTAATCGTTTTGGCACTTTCTTTAATTCAAGTAGTGTTGTACTTGTTAGATATTCCACTTCTTCAAGTCCTGAAATTGGAGGTAAAGAAGGAGAAGCCCCCGTTGCAATTAAAAAACGTTTTGCAGACAGTTTCTTCCCATTTACTTCAACCGTATTTTCATCAACGAATTTCGCTTCACCCTCAATCAAATCAAAGCCATATTCATCGATTAAATCCACATATTTTTGATTGCGAAGCTCACTCACCAATTCATTTTTTTGCTTGATTAAAGGAGCTAATTCCACTTCACCAGCAGATGTTTGTAACCCTGTGAACAGATTTACTTTTGCTAAATGATTGATTTCCCCAGCTCTAAGAAGTGTTTTTGATGGAACACAACCGATATTTACACATGTTCCTCCAACCGTTCCGCGCTCTATCATGGCAACTTTCGCCCCGTATTCAATCGCTTTAATGGCAGCCGAAAAAGCAGCTCCACCAGAACCGATGATAAGTAAGTCATAATTGCCCTCATTACCTAACACCACATTTTCGTTAGGTGATACTTCTTCTATTTCCCCAAGCTGATATTTTGCTTCACCAATAACCTTTTTTGCACTTTCAATCCCTATATCATCAAGTAATTCAAACACTGCTTCACCACGACGAAAACTAGATTCAATATTTTTAGCACCTATATTTTCAAGTGCTGATGCTACGTGTTTTTCACAGCCTGTACAAGTCATTCCTTTAATGTTTACCTTAAATTTATTCATAATAAAGCTCCTTTCATTAATCTCTCATGTTAATGTTTCTATTATTGGACACGAATGTAATTGCTTTTCATCTGGACATCGTTGTTTTAAGTCATCTAACATAGTTTCAATTCGTTTTAAATCCTCTATTTGCTTTTGAACATCCTCTTGTTTTTTAGAAACAAATTCAAACATATCTTGGCAACGAACTTCATCTTTATCTACAACCCCAAGTAATTTATAAATTTCACTTAAAGAAAAACCAAGCTCTTGTATTCGTTTAATAAACCCTACACGCTTAACGTCATCATCTGAATATATCCGATAACCAGCTTTCGTTCGGAGAGGGTCTTGTAATAAATTTTTTCGTTCGTAATATCTAATCGTTTCTTTGTTAACCCCACATTTATCTGCGAACTCACTAATACGATAGATCACCTTATTTCACCCCATCAAAATTATAAACCGTGTACCATAGTACACGGTCAAGTAAATATATTATTCAACTTTTCTTGTTCAAGTATTCTGCATCGTTAGTTACAAGATACCATTTAAACTCATCCATACAATAATTCGAATATCCCGTTAAAGTGTATTCATAACAATAAGTATCCTTTTTGGAGTATGTCATGACACTTTTACCATGTATTGGGCAATATATTTCCCTCGCTCTTGTTCGTTGGACAATTTTATTTTTCTCTCAACATAGCCCTCTGTAACCGTCAAGTAGAAATGAACAATTTCTGCTCATTAATTTTGAACACTTTTTTCTTGGAACAGAGACTGCCTATATTTAATTCGATGACTGGATCCATTTAAATGAACAACCTCTGAGCGATGGAGGAGGCGATCTAGGATCGCCGTTGTTATTCCTTGGTCACCAAGCAGCTCTCCCCATTCTTCAGGTCCTTTATTGGACGTTAATATAATCGAACTCCGTTCGTATAGGTGATTGATTAAATGAAAGAATAAGTTTGCCTCGTTCTGATCCATTGCCATATACATCAGGTCATCGATAATAATCAAATCGGCTTCTCGAATACGTTTCAATTTGAGTTGTGATTTCCGTAGGTAATCTTCCGATTTCAAAACGGAAATCAAATCACCCATTGTAATGAATGAAACACGTTGTCCCTTATGAATAGCTTCTAAACCTAATCCAATTGCTAAATGTGTCTTACCAACTCCAGGCGGACCCAAGAATATTAGATTAAAAGCCTCATCTAGCCAGTTTAATTCCTTCAGTTGCTTGAGTTGCCTTTCACTTAGGGATGGCAGTTCTTTAATGTCAAATTCATTAATGTTTTTTTGAAACGGGAATGCTGCCCACTTTAAATGCTTCTCAATCATTTTCTCCTCTCGACGGTTTTCTTCGAATGTAAGCATTTCCCTTAAGAATTCCTGATAGGTCCAAGAATGTAATTCTGCTTTTCTTAGTAAAGATGGTAATTCTTTTGATGTCTCAACTATTCTTAAGTTTTTGAGTTGTTGTTGTAACCCTTCCACTGAGTTCCCCATCTCAGACACCTCCTAATATCTCAAGGTAGCCATTTAATTCTCTTTTTGCGGCTGTTGCCATTTTTTCAGGAGGAAGTCCTTTTACTGGTATGTCAATGGATGAGGATAAAGTCTTTTCTTCCTTTATGTTTTTAAAATGCTTTGCTACATCCCGTAAATCATTTGCACTCCACAGTTTCTGCTCAACACATTTATTCAAGGCTTGCTCTATAAAAGGTTTATACTCCTTTGCTGCTTTTTGAATAAGTTGTAATTGATCTCTAATATACCTAGGGTATAGTAATTGAATTTGTTCAAGGAACACACTAATTTTTTCACTGTCTTCAAAAGTCTCTATTACAGTGTCCTTATATGCTTGTATTCCTTTTGTTTTATCTCTAGAATGGTCTTTGTTTTTTATTAGCTGACCCGTTCCAAGGGATAATGGATGAATCGCTAGTGGCTCACCTTCGGGTTCTTTAGTAATTATTAATTGATTCTTATCAATAGTTACATAGACTTTATTCACACCGTGTGGAGTATACGTTCCTAGTGGCAAAGAATAACGATTCGATTTGTATTTAATAATATTGTCCTTATGGACTGTTCTTGATATACTTGAGTTAGAATTTCTCTCGAAAGAGAGAATGGATGAGACTTTTCGTAAGTGTGGCTTTTCGACGGCGAACACTTCGACAGGTCTCTTTTTTATTGTGTTATGAACTTGGTGATTTCCTTTTCTTTCAAGCCAAGCTAAACACTGTTCATTCCACGTTTCTAATTGGTGAAAGATTCGATTTTTGGCAAAGTTTCTTTTGATGAATTTGACGACATTCTCAACTTTTCCTTTGGATTCAGGATCAGCTGCCCTGCATAAATAGACTGAAAAACCTCTCTCTTGCTTATAAGCTTGAAATTCCTCGGTATATATGATATCTCCTCCATTTTCACTGACAGTCATCAATTTATCTTGGTCATAAACAATTTCTTCTGTTACACCTCCATAATATTCAAATGCATTTTCATGACACCGTATGACGTCTCGAGTAGTAAAGGGATGTTCCTGCCACTCTGAGTATTTATATCTTGAGTGAGACAAGACAAAGGCAATCGTGTATAACTTTTTCCATCTTTTTTCTACCGTTTGTACTTTCATTTCGCCAAAATCAACTTGCATTTGTTTTCCTTTCGGCAATTCTTCTATTGCTTCATAACTCCGATAGGTCAATGTTTTAGGTATGTGATACTGTTCTCGCAGTTCGCGAACATAAGTGCGGACTGTGCTGTCACCTACCTCTTTAAAAGAACATCGTTCTTCTAACCAATCCTGGACTTGCGAAGCCGAAAGATCTGGATGCTCTTTCAGCCAAGAAAGAATATGTTCACGATAGGGATCCAGCTTCCTTTTTCTTGTTTTCAATAGCTCTACCCACTCAAAAGCCTCATGTAAATTTTTTTCAAGATACTCATAGACAGTTGTTCTTGATAAACTACATTTTCTTGCGATCTCAGACACCTTGAAACCCTGCATCTTCAATTGATGTACCTTTAGAATCATTTCTAACTTCCACACCTTCTTATCCCCCAAACTAACTATTTATTCATGCCTTTTTAGTTTAGCTGAGTTTGGGTTTATTTGATAGAAAGTGTTCATTTTTATCAAGCAGAAACTGTTCAATTTAGTTTAGCAGTTACACCCTCGTATTTGATTGATACCTTATAATACTATTATTTGTCTCAATATTCCACCAGATAATCCGATTTAAACAACAGTTGTTTTTAAGCTATTAAAAAAGTAATTCCACCATATATTCCGAAGACCCTAAAAAAGAAGACCTCAATTCAAGATTAAGGTCATCTCATGGCCAATGGCTATATTACTAATAAAAATATTATAGAAAAAACTCAACTTTTCTTGGTTCGATATAGATCAAGTTAGTTTTTCATTCTTGGATCTAACGCATCCCTTAATCCGTCACCGATCAAATTAAATCCTAAGACGACAAGCATAATGGAAACGCCTGGAAAGATTAACGTCCATGGTGCAAGCTGAAGGAAGTCTCTTGAATCTGCAAGCATTTTTCCCCATTCTGGTGTTGGCGGTTGAGCACCTAATCCCAAAAACCCTAAGGCTGCAGCTTCCAATATAGCGGTACCGAATCCTAGAGTAGCTTGAACAATAATTGGTGCTAAGCTGTTCGGTAAAATATGATACAAAATGATTCGTCCGTTTTTCATCCCTTGTGCTTTAGCTGCCAGCACATATTCTTCTTCACGCAAACTTATGACTTTTGAGCGTACGAGACGTCCAAATATAGGTATATTGATGATTGCAATGGCGATCAACGCGTTCTCCAACGAAGAACCAAGAATCGCAACAACTGCAATGGCTAGAAGTATGCTTGGAAAAGCAAGCAGGATATCAAATATTCGCGAGATGAGCATATCAATCCATCTCCCGAAATAACCGGCGCAAATCCCAAGTAATGTTCCGAAGATCAATGCACCAATAACTGCAAAAAAACCAACATAAAGAGAAATTCTTGCTCCATAGGCAATGCGCGTAAATATATCTCTGCCTAAATCATCTGTACCTAACCAATGCTCCGCTGATGGCGTCATTAATCGATTGACAGGGTCTTGGTCTTCGAATCCATATGGTGTGAGTATAGGGGCGAAAATTCCTAGTATCAAGAAGAAAATAATAATTATAAATCCAGTAATCGCCATCCGATTTTTTCTCAGTTGTTGTAATGTTTCTTTTAAAGGAGATGTTTCTTCTATTTCTTCTGAACTCATTTGGTGCTTCTTTTTCGATGGATTGGTAGCGACCTGCTGTTTTTCTTCTTTTTGCATTTTCATACCCCCTTAATATTTAATCCTTGGATCAATAAATGCATATAATAAGTCAACAATTAAATTAATAATGACAAACAAAAATGCAATGACCAATATCCCTGACTGGATCACAGGATAATCCCGGTAATTGATTGCTTCATATACATACCGTCCAATCCCTGGCCAACTAAATATGGTTTCCGTTAAAATTGCCCCTCCGAGTAAGACGCCTACCTGCAAACCAATGACCGTTAAAACAGGAATGATTGAATTTTTTAAAGCGTGTTTATAAATAACTAAAAACTGTCCTGAACCCTTTGCTTTAATCGTTCTGACATAGTCCGATTTCATAACCTCGAGCATGCTTGACCGAGTCATTCTGGCAATAATCGCCATCGGAATGGTTCCTAAAGCAATACTCGGTAAGACTAAATGTTTCAGTGACGTAATTAATTGTTTCATGTCCATGTGCAGTATGGAATCTATTACATAAAAGTGGGTAATCGGGTCAATCGGATCGCGACTTTCTTGTCTACCATAAGCCGGTAGCCATCCTAGCTCTTGAGCAAATAACCATTGCTCCATCAATGCCAGCCAGAAGACAGGCATGGAAACACCGACTAAGGCGAAGACCATTGCCAAAAAATCAAACCATGAATTTTGTTTCCAGGCACTGATTATGCCTGCATTAATTCCAATAAAAACAGCAAATATCATGGCAAAGAAAGTTAATTCTATAGTAGCAGCCAACCGAGGACCGATTTCTGTGGTAATACTCGCTTTCGTTCTGAGGGAAGTTCCTAGATCGCCTTGAAGCAAATCACCTACATATGCTGTATATTGAATGAAATAATTTCGATTTAATCCCATCGTTTCTTCTAAGTTAGATATCGCTTCTTCAGTCGCTGTTTCACCCAAAATAGTTTGTGCCGGGTTTCCAGGAATTAAATGAATAATTGAAAACGTGATAACAGTCATTCCAAAGAGAACAGGAACAAGCATGAGTAAGCGACGGGATGTATATGCTAGCATGTCTTCACCTCAATCCTTTCTATGTATCATTCAGAATAAAAAATGAAAGGCAGTAGAGGTTTTCTACTGCCCTATTCATTTTATTAACGATCTAATTCTACTTCTGCTAATGATTCACTCGTTGAAGGGTGAGGTACATAATTTTTGACATCGCTTGAAGTAGCTAACACTGGTTCAGAGTGAACGAGTGGAATCATTGGTGATTCTTCATAAATGATTTCTTGAGCTTTCTTGTATAAATCTGCTCTTTCTTCTTGATCAACAGCTCGCTTCGCTTCATCAAGCAACTTATCTACTTCGTCGTTTTTGTAGAAGGAACGGTTACTTGAACCTGCATTCGAACCATGCAATAGACTGCTTAAGAAGTAATCTGGATCTCCATTTGTTCCAGACCAACCTAGCATAAACAGTTCTTGTTCTCCCGCTGCTGTCTTTTCAAGGTAAGGTGCCCATTCTTCTCGTACAATCTTAGCAGTTATACCAATTTCACCTAAGTCATTTTGAATAATTTCTGAGACAGTTTCAGGGTCTGGCATATATGGACGTGCAACTGGCATTGTCCATAATTCAATCTCTAAGCCATCCTCATAACCTGCTTCTGCTAATAACTCTTTCGATTTATCAAGATTATACTCATATAATTCAAGCTCATCGTTATACCCTAAGTAACCAGGTGGTACTGGGTTGACAGCTGGTTGAGCATATCCAGCATATAAAGCTTCCGCAATAGCGGATCGATCGATAGCGTGGTTAATCGCTTTACGAACTAAAGGATCATCCAACGGTTCTTGCTGAGTATTCAAACCAAGATAACCAAAGTTGTTGGCTGCTCTCGTAAGCAACACAAGGCTTTCTTCTTGTTCAATCCCAGCAGCATCATCTGGATTTAGTCCATCCATGATATCGATTTCTCCTGAGCGTAATGCAATTAAGCGAGCTGCATTATCAGGGATAACCTGGAAAATGACTTCATCCAATTTTGGTAAGCCTTCTTTTCGATAATCCTCAAATTTTTCAAGAATAATTGAATCATCTTTGCTCCAACTAACGAATTTGAATGGTCCTGTTCCAACTGGATTTTCGTTAATCGATGCGCCATGTTCTTCCAGTGCACTAGGCGATGTGATTGCAAAATAGCTCATTCCCATATTTTGCAAGAAAAATCCTAACGGTTGATTAAGTACAAATTCGATCTCATGGTCATCGACAACATTAATTTCTTTAATGACATGACCGTCATCTCCTTTGAACCCACCGAACATCGTGCCATACATGGAATAAACATATCCATCATCAGCAAACGCGAATTCATGATTCGGATCAGCCCAACGCTCGAAGTTCGTCTTGACTGCTTCCGCATTGAAGTCAGTTCCATCATGGAAAGTCACGTCTTCTTCAAGGAAGAATGTATACGTTAACCCATCATCACTAACTTCCCAATCGTGTGCAAGACCTGGCTTCACTTCAAAAGAGTCTTTTTCAAATTCCAGCAAGCTCTCATAAACTTGCTTCGTCACACGAGAGGATTCCCCATCTGTTGTGCTTGCGTAATCTAAGCTTTCTGAATCTCCTCCACGTGCAAACACAAGTACTTGGTCACCTTCACTATCACTTGAAGCTTCTGAGTTAGAATCATCTTCTGAACCACTCGATTCTTCACCATCTGATTCAGACGATTCTGTTGCATCTACTTCTTCAGCGGATTCATCTTCGTCACCGTCACAAGCTGTCAACACTAATGTAATAGCTAGCATGAAAGTAAGAAAAAGTATAAATCGGTACCTCATTAAATAGCCCCCTTTATTAAATTTATATAAACATTGATCGCTTGATTAATTATACAAGTGACAAGCGACCAAATGTTTATCATCAACATTTTCAAACTCAGGTCTAACTTCTTTACATATGTCCATCGCGTAAGGACAACGCGTATGGAATGCACAGCCTGTTGGCGGATTGGAAGGGCTTGGCACATCCCCTTCCAAGATGATCCTCTCTCGTTCAATGTCTGGATCTGCAATAGGTACAGCGGACATCAAAGCACGTGTATATGGATGTTTCGGATCATTGAATAATGTATGTTTGTCGGTTAATTCAACCATTCTTCCTAAATACATGACACCAACCCGGTCACTAATATGTTTAACAACGCTAAGATCATGCGCGATAAAAACATAAGTTAATTTGAATTTTTCTCTTAGTTCTTCCATTAAGTTTAAAATTTGCGACTGTACAGAAACATCCAACGCCGAAACAGGTTCATCACAAATAATCAACTTTGGGTTATTCGCAAGTGCTCTTGCAATGCCGATCCGCTGACGCTGGCCACCACTGAACTGATGTGGATATCTTGACGCGTGATAAGCCTCTAATCCAACAATCTCAAGAAGTTCCTTAACCCGTTCTTTTCGTTCTTTTGAAGATTTCATTCCATGAATCAATAATGGTTCACTGATAATCCGTTCAACTTTATGTCTAGGATTTAATGATGCATAAGGATCTTGAAAAATAATTTGCATATTCTTTCGAAGTTGCCTCATTTCTTCACTGGTCAAATCAGTTAAATCCGTCCCTTCAAATTTAACGGACCCATCAGTTGGTTCAATTAGTCGAAGAATTGATTTTCCTGCTGTTGATTTACCACAACCGGATTCCCCGACAATTCCTAAAATTTCTCCCTCGTTCACGGAAAATGATAAATCATCAACAGCCTTTACTTCACCGACACTCTTTCCGAAAATGCCACCTTTTATGTCGAAATATTTCTTAAGATGACTGACTTCAAGTATAGGATTTGTCATTTGAAGTTACACCTCTTTCGGACTTCTCCTCGTCATAAAGAAAGCACCTGACCTGTCTACCACTTTCTTGCTTGAGAAGCTTTGGATTTTCTTCCCAACACGAATCAAATGAATGTTCACACCGAGGTGCAAATCGACACCCAACTTGATCCAAAGATGGACGCATAACCGTTCCTGGTATTGAATATAATTTTTGTTCTGTTGTTCGAATATTAGGTAAAGAACGAATTAATCCTTTTGTATAAGGATGTTTGGGGTCTTTCAAAATCTCCCGGACACTTCCCTCTTCTACGACCTTTCCAGAATACATCACAACAACACGATCACACATTTCAGCAACAACGCCTAAATCATGTGTAATGAGCAAAATAGAAGTTTGTTTTTCCTTATTCAAATTTCTCATTAAATCAAGAATTTGTGCCTGAATAGTAACGTCCAAAGCAGTAGTTGGCTCATCAGCAATCAACACTTCTGGATCACAAGACATAGCCATAGCAATCATGACCCGTTGTCTCATACCTCCAGAAAGTTGATGTGGAAATTCATCAACAACTTCACTGGCCCGTGGTATACCGACTAAATTCAATAATTCAATTGAATAGTTCTTTGCATCCTTTTTACTGACTTTTTGATGGATACGTATCGCTTCAATTAGTTGATTACCAATTGTGAACAGAGGATCTAATGATGTCATCGGTTCTTGAAAAATCATAGAGATTTCGTTGCCACGTATTTTCCGCATTTGTTTTTCAGTAGCATAGGTCAAATTTTTACCTTTAAATTTAATTTCACCTTTGACGATTTTTCCAGGAGGATTTGGAACAAGTTGCATGATTGATAATGAAGTCACACTCTTTCCACAACCTGACTCACCGACGATTCCTACAACTTCACCTTTATGTAATTCGATACTAACTCCATCAACAGCAGGCACTTCTTTATTATCTGTAAGAAAATGTGTATGTAAATCTTGGACAGACAGAATCGGTTCTGGCATAGAGTTCCCTCCAATAAGTACGAAAGTTTAGTTATCAGAATATTAATAATTTTTTATTATATAACTTAATATACAGAATAAACAAATAATTATCAACAGTGTTTACTAAATAATTTCAATAATTTTTTAGTAAACACTGTTGTTAATAAAAAATGTCCCAGAGATATCCAATAAGTACAATATATTATATTGAAAAAAGCCAAAAAAAGAACCAATCACTCTATATAGAGCAATTGGTTCTTATCATTATAATTATTTGCTATTAACCCCACCAAACGATGGTTGTAAGAGCTAATACGGTTAAGAATGCTGCAAATATTCCTGAGAAAATCATCGTCACTGGCCAAGTATGTCCTTCATTACTCATATGCATGAAGTAAAAGAATTGGAATCCTACTTGAACGATTGCCAATACAATAATAATTGGGATGGTAAACATTTTACTAACATCCGCCATTACTATACCGAATGCAATCAAAGTGAAAATAATCATCATTGCGAAAGTGACTACTTGATGTTTCATTTCTTCTTTCTTTTTCTCTTTGTAAAAGA
This sequence comes from Allobacillus halotolerans, assembly GCF_018967645.1. GTDB lineage: Bacteria > Bacillota > Bacilli > Bacillales > Alkalibacillaceae > Allobacillus > Allobacillus halotolerans. Next base: position 50,836 of record NZ_JAHLZF010000006.1, read on the forward strand.
GATCTTTTTCAGTTTGGTTAGTGGAATAATTTTGATCGACCATAGTTTAACCTACCACTCCCATCAAGTAAACTACTGTGAAAATGAATACCCATACAACGTCAATAAAGTGCCAATAAAGACTTGCAATATAAAACTTCGGTGCGTTGTATAAGTTGATCCCTCGTTTCCAGTTTCTCACCATCAATAGAATGAACCAGCCTAAACCAAAGGCTACGTGGGCTCCGTGGAATCCAACTAAAGCATAGAATGCAGATGAAAAAGCTGAAGTTGTAAATCCATGTCCATAATCATTAACGTAATGATTAAACTCATATATCTCTAAGCCTAAGAATGAAAGGCCTAGTAATACAGTGATTCCTAACCAAAGCATCATTTTCTTCGGTGCATTATTCTTCATGTGGTACATCGCATAAACACTAGTCAAGGAACTTGTCAGTAGAATCATTGTCATGATGAAGACAAGTCCTAGCCCGAATAATTCACTGGCCGGGACACCATCTAAATGAGAATTTTTCAATGCTAAATACGTTCCAAACAAACTTGCAAACAAGACTGTTTCTCCACCAAGGAAGAACCAAAATCCTAAGAATTTGTTTTTTCCTTCAAGGGTGGCTCTTTCGGGATCATGTGGCAAGTTAGTTGATTTTAAAAGTTCATCAGCCATTAGAACCATCCCCCTCTTTTTCCAAGTCTTCTTTGTGAATGTGGTGACCTAAATCATCTTTCAGTGAGCGAACTGCCATGCTACCGAAGAAGATAATAAATCCGATCACAGCAACAATCCACCACATTGGATTATCCACTTGATAGATAATACCCATACCTGCAATTCCTAAACCAATAGACATGATTAGTGGAATAATGGTGTTGTTCGGCATATGGATATCTCCAAGCGGTTCTGCCGGTTGCATTTTTCCATTACCTTCTGTTTTCTCAATCCATAATGGATCCAATCCACGTACCAACGGCAACTGTTTGAAGTTGTAGTGTGGTGGTGGTGAAGAGACTGCCCATTCAAGTGTACGACCATCCCAAGGATCTCCAGAAGCTTTTGGTTCTTTCATAGCAGTCCAAACGATATTATACATAAATAATATTGTACCGGCAGCCATAAAGAATGCACCAATCGTACTGATAAAGTTGAATAGGTCTAAACCTTGACCTTCTAAGAATACCCAGTAACGACGAGGCATACCCATTAATCCTAAGAAATGCTGCAGGAAGAATGTTAAATGGAAACCAATGAAAAACAACCAGAAGAACCAATGGTTCATTTTCTCATTGAGTACTTTACCAAACATTTTTGGCCACCAATAAATTAATCCTGCAAAGATTCCAAATACAGTTCCTCCGACAATTACATAGTGGAAGTGAGCAATAACAAAATATGTGTCATGATACTGGAAGTCAGCAGCTGCTGCACCTAGCATAACACCTGTCATTCCTCCAATTGTAAATGACGGAATAAAACCTAGTGCAAATAACATTGGTGACGTAAAACGAAGGGTTCCACCCCACATCGTAAATAGCCAGTTAAAGATTTTAATTCCCGTAGGAACCGCGATAGCCATCGTTGCAATCGCAAATATTGAGTTGGCGATTGGTCCTAGGCCCACTGTAAACATATGGTGTGCCCAAACCATGAAACCTAGAAATGCAATTAATACGGTTGCAAACACCATCGAAGAGTAACCAAACAAACGTTTTTTGGAGAATGTTGGTATAACTTCACTAAATACACCAAATGCCGGCAAAATCAGTATATACACTTCAGGGTGTCCAAAAATCCAGAATAAATGCTCCCAAATAACAACGTTACCACCCATGGACGGATCAAAGAAGTTTGCTCCGAACAATCGGTCAAATGTAAGCAAGAATAAACCTACAGTCAACGCAGGGAATGCGAATAAAATCAATACACTCGCAATGAATGTTGTCCATGAGAACAATGGCATACGCATCATGGTCATTCCTGGAGCACGCATTGTAATAACTGTTACAAGGAAATTAATACCACCCATTAACGTACCAAAACCTGCGATTTGTAGACCAATGGAATAATAATCGAGTCCATGGCCTTCTGAGAATATTGATAACGGAGTATACGCCGTCCAACCAGCGTCTGGAGCTCCACCTGTAAACCAAGAAATATTAAGAACAATTCCTCCAATTAAGAACAGCCAAAAACCTAATGCGTTCACAAACGGAAAAGCAACATCTCGCGCTCCAATTTGAAGCGGCATTGCAATGTTCATTAAAGCTAATAATAATGGCATGGCTGCAAGGAAAATCATCGTTGTTCCATGCATCGTTATTAATTCGTTATAAAACTGAGCCGAAACAAAGTTATTATCTGGTTGTATCAGTTGGATCCGGACCAACATAGCTTCTAAACCACCGAGAATGAAGAAAAAGAATCCGCCAATCAAGTACAATATGGCAATCTTTTTATGGTCTACAGTGGTTAAGTAATCCCACAATACGGAACCGAATCCAGCCTTTTTAGTAGCTGTTGCACTCACAATATTAACCTCCCTATATTATTTCTATTCATCCGAAAGATAGCATTATTGATTACTATCGGAATCTTCCTCTGATTCGCCTTCAGAATCTCCTTCTGATTCACCTTCAGAGCCTTCATCTTCGTTTTCTTCCTGATCAATGAATAAATCGCTTAAGTCCGATTCGATATATTCATTATCTTCAGCATTTTCAGGTGTGATTTCACTTGGACTTAATGACATTAGGTACTCAGCTACTTGATCCAATTCTTCATCAGATAGGTCGTAAGCTGCGGTTGTCATCATGTTTCCAGGTTTCATCTCTTCACCTTTTGTTTCAATCCATTCCATTAAGTTTTCTTTGTTATATTCAAGAACCCCTGCAATTCGCTCACGATCACCGAAGTTTGATACGTTCGGTCCGATTTTGTTCGGTGAAGTTCCGTTAGCGTGACATGACATACAGTTGTTCGCGAAAACTTCTTGACCAGCTGTGGCAACTTCACTTTCTGGAGTTTCCTCAGGATCAATGTTACGCATGTCTTTCACCCATTGTTCAAATTCTCCTGGACTTACTGCTACAACTTTAAAGTCCATCAATGAGTGTGATGGTCCACAAAATTCAGCGCATTTACCCCAGTAAACGCCTTCTTTATCAGCGTCTATCCAGATTTCGTTCCGGTTACCTGTTGGGTTTACGTCAATCTTACCTTGTAATGTAGGGACCCAGAAAGAGTGTATGACATCTTCTGAATGTAGCGATAGGTACACTCGACGGTCAGTAGGAATATATATTTCCTGACTTGTTGTTACGTCCATTCCCTCATACTCGAAATGCCACCAGTATTGCTTACCTGTAACATTAACCCAAATTTGATCTTCTTCTTCACCTTCAGCATTTACTTGTGGCGAAGTATCTACCAAGGAGAAGGTATATTGTACTGTTGGTACAGCTAAAATCAAAATAAGAATAATTGGAACGACTGTCCATAATGTTTCTAATGTGTGACTTCCTTCAACCTGTTCAGGTATAAAGTCTTCTTGCCCTTTTTTCTTACGGAATTTTAAAATGACAAATACATAAATGACCATAACTACAACAAAAACAAACATCATGACAGCAATACTTAAAATCATCAGGCTTAGAATATCACTTGCTCCCTGTCCTTGTGGACGGAGTGCACTTAGAAATTCTTCGCCACAACCTGACAATATAAGTGCTAGAATCATTAAAGCTCCTACAGCTTTAAACTTACTAGTCAAACCTTTCATGTCTTTGGATACCTCTCTTTCTCTTATTCATTCTTATGTTGTGTGAAAATTTATAAAAGAATTAAGAAAAAATTTCTTAATTATTTCAAAAGATTGGTGGAATTGTCGCAATGACTATTCCAATGAAAAATAAGGTTAAATAGTTTAATGAGTAAATAAACATTCTTTTTGCCCATTTGTCGTCATCTTTTGTACGAAAACCTGTGAAAGCAAGGATGACCCACCCAAGTGTTAATAATGTAGAAAACACCATAAATATTATTCCCAATGAAAAGAAATAAAATGGTAAAGGCAATAGGCAAATCGTATAAATGAAGATTTGTCTTTTAGTAATCTTATTTCCATATACAACTGGCAGCATCGGTACATTAGCTATTGAATAATCTTCTTTTTTCATGATAGCCAAAGAAAGAAAATGTGGAATCTGCCAGAGAAACATAATTAAGAATAAAACTAATGCGACTGGATGAAGTGTGGAGTCAACTGCTGCCCAACCAATTAATGGTGGAGCTGCTCCAGAAAAACATCCTACAACTGTATTTATTGTATATTTTCTTTTTGACCACATTGTATATAGAAATACATACACAAACCACCCAAAAAATCCAAAGACAGCAGCGACTGGAGAAACAAAGAACAATATAATCATTCCTATAGCTGAAAAGCCAATCCCCATAGCCAGTACTACTTTCAATGGAATCGTTCCAGTAATCGTCGCTCGCCCCTTTGTTCGGGACATTAAATGATCGATATCACGATCATAGTAATTGTTGATGACACAACCGCCAGCGATTACAAGCGCTGTTCCTGCCATCATTCCAACAAACGCTAGCCAATTGCTCGAAAACGTTTGATTTGTATAGTATAACGCTAGCCAAAAACCCGCAAAAGCTGTCATAAGATTTGAATTCACTATTCCAATCTTAATCAATGCGAGAAAATCTGTCCACAGGGCTTTTACACCAGTACTCGGTGAATCCATCAACTGTGAGGACGAAGTTTGAACTGTGCGTGATTCATTCATTGCAGGATCCCCTCTCGTTTCAACCCTTGTTACATTTATACCCTGACGTACATAATGTTTCATTTTATTTACATAGTTATTGTACCATGTAAACACAACTACTTCTATTAAAGCATATATTGATTTCTTATGTGTGAAAAATATGTGAAAAGTGATTGTCATATTTTTTTCTACAAATTTCGTTCGAAACAGTCAATAAGTGTTTATAACATTATTCTAACCTATTTTTTTTCGAAACTAAACCCTTTTCATTTTAAGCTGGCAGTTATATATTTTTCAACAACTAATATATACATTATAGCTAATGTTAAAAAGTTGTAACCATTGTTTATTTTCATCTGATGGATTTTATATTAAGATAGATGATGAATGTCTTACTGGCCTGTCAGAAAGGTGAATTAATTATATGAAAAAAATATTGCAACCGAAACCAATTGCTATCATTACATCCATTGTTATGTTTTTGGTTTTAATCGGTGGAGCATTAGTTACAAAAACCGAATCGGGTCTTGGATGTGGTCGAAGTTGGCCTCTTTGTGATGGTCAACTAATACCTACCGATATAACATTTGAATTAGTTATTGAATTCGGGCACCGAATCATGTCCGGTCTCGGCATCATTCTTGTTTTACTTCTTTCTTATATCGCTTGGAAAGATTACCGCGATATTAAAGAAACGAAATTTTTGGTCTTTCTTTCGATTCTATTTTTAGTCATCCAATCTTTACTGGGGGCTGCAGCCGTTCTTTTTGAACAGTCAAGCATCATTAAAGCGATGCATTTTGGCATCTCTCTAGTAGCCTTTGCTGCATCTGTACTCCTAGCTTTGATTATATTTGATGTCGATCGAAAGCTTCACACCGAACGGATTCATATACCTAAATGGTTACGAGTAAACTTTTGGGGATTGTTCATTTACACATTAATTGTTGTCTATTCGGGTGCGTTAGTGCGACACAAATATTCAAGTTTAGTTTGTCCAGATTGGCCCTTCTGCTATAATGATTCACCAAGTGTAGCCGGGCTCAATCTAGATCAATGGATCCAAATGGGACATCGTCTCATGGCTGGGTTATTATTTTTATGGGTAGTTGTTTTATTTATTCAAGTGCTACGTAAAATAGATCAACCATTCATTCGTAAAGTTTGGCTGATTGCAACGATATTTATTTTATTGCAGGTTATACTTGGAGCATTCATTATTTTCACTACTGGGAACATATTTGTTGGATTATTGCACGCAACATTCATTTCATTATTCTTTACAATTCTGTGCTATTTCTTAATGTTAGCCCGAAGAAGTAAGTTATCAAATAAGTAAATACGAATAGCCGTCACTAAATAGGGTGGCGGCTTTCTTATATGATTAAATACGTTTTAATATTAAACTGTCCAGCAACCCTATCGTTACTGGACAGCTTTTTTCAATTATACAAACTCTATTAACAAGTCGCCTGATTCCAACGCTTCTCCATCTTTTACTTGTACGGATTTGATTTTCCCATCATATGGAGCTTGAATAGTCGTTTCCATTTTCATCGACTCAGTAATCATCAAATAATCGTTCTTGCTGACAGCTTCTCCCTCTTTAACAAGCACTTCAACGACCGTTCCAGGCATCGAAGCTCCAATTTGTTTTGAATTGTCAGGATCTACTTTCAACTTTTGATCTTGAACATCTTTGATCCGCTCGTCGCGAACGACCACTTCACGTGGTTGACCATTCAGTTCAAAATAGACGACGCGCGTTCCATCTTTTTGTGGTTCTCCAATGGATACTAACTTGATGATCAATGTCTTTCCTTGCTCGATTTCGACTGATACTTCCTCACCTAATCGTAAACCGTAAACAAAAGATGGTGTATCAAGTACGGATATATCCCCATATTGATCGACAAATCGCTCATAATCTAAGAAGACCTTCGGATAGAGTGCATAGGATATCACTTCATGTGAAGTTACTTGACGATTTACTTTCTCATATAATTGTTCTTTTAACGCCTCAAAATTAACAGGTTTTAACTGTTCGCCTGGTCTTCCGGGGATTTCCTCTTTGCCTTTCAAAATAATTCGTTGTAGTTCTTTTGGAAATCCTTTGTAAGGTTTTCCGATCATGCCTCTGAAAAATTCAACCACTGAATCTGGAAAGTCAAGATTCTCTCCTTTTTCATAGACATCATCAACCTTCAAATTATTTTGTACCATAAACAGTGCCATGTCGCCGACGATTTTAGAAGATGGCGTCACTTTGATTAAATCGCCAAACATATCATTGACCGTACGATACATGTATTTCACTTCATCCCAACGATCACCTAAACCGACCGCTTTTGCTTGCTGTTGTAAATTACTATACTGTCCACCAGGCATTTCATGTAAGTAAATCTCCGTGTGAGGTGCCTTTAATCCACTTTCGAAATTAGCATAATAATCACGGACATCTTCCCAATACTTATTTAGTTCTTCGTATGATGCAATATCAACTTTAGGTTGTCGTTTATTTCCTTCCAGTGCATGATACAAGCTATTCGCACTTGGTTGAGAAGTATGCCCGGCCATTGAACTGGTAGCCACATCAACTGCATCGACACCAGCCTCAATGGCTCTCGCATACATCATGACGCCATTTCCGCTTGTGTCATGTGTGTGAAGATGAATAGGAATGTCGATTTCTTGTTTCAATGCAGAAATCAACTGATAAGCCGCTTCAGGTTTCAATAATCCAGCCATATCTTTAATACCTAAGATGTGAGCACCTAATGATTCCAGTTCTTTTGCCAAATTGATGTAATAATCCAAGTCGTATTTATCTCTATTTGGATCTAAAATATCTCCTGTGTAACACATTGAAACTTCAGCGATTTTATTTTGTTTTCGAACCGCTTCGATTGCTGGTTTCATGCCTTCAACCCAATTCAAGCTATCGAAAATCCGAAAGACATCAATGCCTGCCTGAGCACTTTTCTCAACAAATTCATCGATGACATTATCCGGATAATTTGTGTATCCTACCGCATTGCTCGCACGTAAGAGCATCTGAAATAACACATTCGGCATTTTTTCACGCAACTTAATCAATCTCTCCCATGGATCTTCTCTCAGGAATCGGTAAGAGACATCAAAGGTTGCCCCTCCCCACATTTCCACTGAGAATAAATTAGGCAGGAGTTTTGCCGTTGGCTCAGCAATTTCTAATAAATCTTTTGTACGTACACGCGTTGCTAGTAACGATTGATGTGCATCCCGGAACGTAGTGTCTGTCAACAATACTTCATTTTGTTGTTTCAGCCATTCACTGACCGCTTCAGGTCCTTTTTCATCAAGCAATTGCTTCGTTCCTGCTTCTGAACTACTGTCCGGATCTACAGTTGGAATCCTTACTGGATCAAATAATGGCTTTTTCTCCTGCCCTGTCGTTAACGGACTGTTGACAGTTGTTGAAGCCAAATAAGATAACAGTTTCGTTCCTCGGTCTTTCTTTTTCGGAAATACAAAAAGTTCAGGTGATGAGTCGATAAAGGTTGTGTCATAACTACCATTCAAAAATTTATTGTGTAAAATAACATTTTCTAAAAAAGGAATATTTGTTTTAATACCGCGAATTCGAAACTCCTTTAAATTCCGTACCATCTTTCGTGCTGCTTGATCGAAAGACAGAGCCCAAGTAGATACTTTTACAAGCAACGAATCATAGTGCGGTGAAATGACTGCTCCTTGAAAACCGTTACCAGCGTCCAATCGGACACCAAAACCCCCACCTGTACGATAAGCCATGATTTTTCCTGTATCCGGCATAAAATTATTCAATGGATCTTCAGTTGTTACACGTGACTGAATCGCATATCCATGTGTCGATATTTCTGATTGCTGCGGCAAACCGATTTCCTTATCATGCAAGGAATAACCCATAGCAATTCGCAGCTGCGTTTGTACAATATCGCAACCGGTAATCATTTCGGTAATTGTGTGTTCGACTTGAACGCGCGGATTCACTTCGATAAAGAAAAATTCGTCATCTGTCACCAAAAACTCAACCGTACCAGCGTTGAGATAATTTACATCCTTCATTAATTTGACGGCAGAATCACAAATTTCATCCCGTTGTGATTCTGATAACGAGATACTGGGCGCAATTTCTACTACTTTCTGGTGACGTCGTTGAATCGAACAATCTCTTTCGTATAAATGAAGCATGTTCCCCGCTTCGTCACCTAAAATTTGCACTTCAATATGTTTAGGTTGTTCTACTAATCGTTCCACATAAATTTCATCATTACCAAAAGCCGCTTTGGCTTCGGATTTTGCGCGGTCATAAGCTTCTTTCAATGCTTCTTTTGTACGAACGATTCGCATCCCTCGTCCGCCTCCACCAAGGGCTGCTTTGATGATTATCGGAAATCCATGTTCTTTCGAAAACGCTTCCACTTCTTCCAATGATTGAACAGGACCATCTGTACCAGGAATTACAGGAATTCCGGATTGCAACGCTTGTTTCCGAGCTTTTACTTTATCCCCAAATACATTTAAGTGCTCACTTGTCGGACCAATAAAAATGATGCCTTCTTCTTCACACCGTTTGGCGAATTGAATGTTTTCAGATAAAAATCCGTAACCTGGGTGGATGGCATCTACCCCGACCCGCTTTGCTAAATCAATAATTCCCTCGATATCCAAGTAAGCATCAATCGGCTTTTTTCCGACACCAACAAGATAGGCTTCATCTGCTTTATATCGATGATACGAGCCTGTATCTTCTTCAGAATAAATGGCAACCGTGCGTATATTTAATTCTGTACACGCTCGAAATACACGAATAGCTATCTCTCCTCTATTCGCTACAAGTACTTTATTGATTGATTTAATTTTCGTCATGATGGACCTCCCAAATTCGCAAATTTTCTCTTATCTCTCTTAACTTTCAACATAATTTTAAAAATTCCTGCAAAAAATGAATAATTGTTCAGTAATAATTCTACCTGTTCCGTATTTTTAAAAAACGGGTAAACTGTATACTATATAATTATTGGAGGAATTCGTATGAAGCATAAACAGTTAAAACCGGTTCATAAGTCTTTTTTTGAAAAGCCGACACTTCAATTAGCCGAAAAGTTGCTGGGTTCTTTTTTAATTCACGAAACCCCTAATGGGATTCTGGCAGGAAAAATTGTTGAAACAGAAGCATACATGGGACCTGAAGACCGAGCAGCACATAGCTTTAATCATCGCCGGACAAAACGAACGGAGATCATGTTTCACGAGGCTGGCTTGGCCTATATCTATACGATGCATACACATAATCTAATGAACGTCGTAACCGGCCGAATGAATCAACCGCATGCCATTTTAATTCGTGGAATGGAGCCGATTATTGGAGAGGAAGTCATGCTAGACAACAGACCAGTCACAAAAAGAACGAACCTGACAAGTGGACCAGGTAAACTCACGAAAGCGATGGCTATTGATTTATCTCATTATGGTCATCAACTGTGGGAGAAGCCACTGTATATTGCGGATGGAGAAAACCCTAAAGAAATAAAGGCCGGAAGACGAATCGGCATTCCAAATGCAAAAGAGGCTGTTGCTTATCCTTATCGGTTTTGGATAGAAAATAATCCCTTTGTTTCGAGGTAAATATACGTTTGTAATGAATTATTTTATCAAAACATTTTTTGATTCGGCGTTTTGCTTTCGATCTATTCAACTCACTTAAACGCAAAAAAACTCAAACATATGCCTTCACGAACTGGAAGTAAGCATTGTTTGAGTTTTTATTATGATAAATTCTTCGTGTCTTGGGCAACCTCATGCAACGCACTCAATTGTCTTTCCAAGTTTTCCATAATAGCTTTACCATCTTCTTCTTGAATTAAATCCAAGCGAACGGCAAAGTTTATTTCTCTTGAGAGACCAAACATCTGAGTATCTAATACCTCTTCATATAAAGGACATTGAGGCATGGTTAAGTTGTCCATTTGAACTTTGATAAGTTGTAAAATTTTATCAGCATCTGCCTGCAAGAGGGCTAGGGCTTGGTTCTTTTCTAGTGATATTCTGGATGACACAGAAAATCCCTCCTAACTTTCCTACGCTCCCTTATTAAATAGTACCTTCTTCAAGGTAAAATTGCAAGAAATTATCCATGAACAAAGCCATTATAAGAAAGACGTTTTTCTAAAAGATCGACCAACGTTTATCATCTGCTAGGTCCTTCAAGAGGTGCATACCGACAACGCTGTTGCCCTGTTCGTCTAGTGCAGGTCCGAAAACTGCCAGTCCGCCTGATTCTTTAATAACACCCATAATACAACCAGACACTCCACTTTTCGCTGGTATACCAACATTGATTGCAAAGGTTCCGGAAGCATCATACATTCCACAAGTCACCATAAAGGTTTTACAAACACGTGCAACATGTGATGGAAGCAGTGGTTGATTTGTATCTGGATCTTTTCCATCATTGGCAAAAACTGCAGCAATACGAGCTAGCTGTTTCACATTGACTGTGATTGCACATTGTTTCGTATAAACATCAAGTAACTCTTCTACACTTCCGGTAATGATACCATTTTGTTTCATGAAGTAACTGAGCGCACGATTCAAAAATGCTGTTTCAAACTCTGAACGGGCTACTTCTTCGTCATACTCAATCGACGGATCATCGGTTAATAGTCGAACAAGATTTAAAATTTCTTCAACCATTTCTTCTGACCCACGTCCTCTGATCATGTTGGTAACAGCAAGTGCACCTGCATTAATCATCGGGTTTAATGGCTTGCTCGGTTTTTCAACTTCTAACTTTTGAATGGAATAGAACGGGTCAGATGACGGTTCCTTACCGACTCGAGAAAAAACAGCTTGCTCCCCGTGTTGGATCAAGGCAAGTGCTAATGTAAGAACCTTTGATACACTTTGAATGGTAAAAGAATAATCAGCCTGTCCCGCACATGCTACTTCTTTATCTCCAATCGGATAAAAGGCCGTTGCATTGATTTCTGGTTGCTGATTGGCCAAAGCTGGAATATAATCTGCGACCTTTCCATTATTTGCATAAATTTTCACGTGTTCGAGCCAATAATGTAAGTCTTTTTCATCGATTTCGATCATGAAAAATCACTCCTTTAATGCATTCATCAAAAATGTTCGTTATACTTGTATAGAAATTTATAAAAAAGAGGTGTAACAACGATGATTGTTCAATTAAAAGGGAACGTTCAATTTCCCATAACACTTGACCCAACAGTATGGATCTTTGATGATCGAAAAATCAAGCTGGAAGAAGCCTTTTTACCGGATAAAGAAGAAAACCATCCTGAAAAGGACGTCGAGCCTCAACAGCGGATCAGACCACCTGTCAAACGAAGTGTCAGTCGATTTGAAGGTAAAAAAGTGCTTGAAAACAGTTATGTGATGCCGATCAAACCTTTTTTAGAAACATCCAATCCAAAAGAGGATGCAACCTCAGCCATCCTACATACCGACCAAGGTGAAATTGAAATTTCATTGGATGAATTAAAAGAGTCGTTATTGATCTTTGCAATCGACGGTAAGCCGCCGAAAGAAGATGGACCCGTTCACCTATTATTCGGTGATGGTACCAATCAACAGAATCCTTTTAAAGGCATTGATGTGATTACGATTAACTAAGCCTTTCCATTTTCTCATAGATGTTGATTAACTGTCTATTTTTACAATGCATACAACCTCCTTTTTTGCTCAAGCTAGTTAAAAAAGGAGGTTATTTATTTGAAGTGGAAATTTACACTCCTTATCTTATTTATACTTCTTTTCTCAGCTTGTAGCAATCAAGAAGCTAACTCACCCGAAAACACTGCAAGTCCGGACTTACAACGTGTAAATGATCCAACGAATCATCAGACTACTCAAGAACATACAAACCAAGAGGCGGCTGAACGATTAGTCCAGTTAGCCAACAGTGTTCCAAATGTAAACAATGCACGAGCTGTCGTCTTTGGTGACTATACAATTATCGGTATAGATATCGATGAAGATTTGGATCGAGGTAAGTCAGGATCTGTTAAACATGCAGTAACAGAAATCATTAAACACGACCCTTACGGTCACTATGCGTATGTTATGGCTGATGGTGATATTATGAAACGAATAGCGAATATTAATGAGTCTATTCAAAACGGCCAAGGACGAAGTGTCATTTTAGACGAAATTGCTAATGTAATTGGACGATATATCCCTGATATGCCAATGCGTGAGACAGATCAAGATGAACAATATGAGAAAAACCAAGAAAACACGGATGACATTCAACAAGAGCGACAAGAACAAAATCAACCACTATAATCTTTACTTTATTTACGTTTACGCAGGAAACTCCCTTGTCCATCACACAGACAAGGGAGTTTCAGTATTATTGTTGAGTTGGATATTTAGTTGGGTCTTCGCCTTCACGAACTTTATTGTAATATTGAACTCCAAATTGCGATCCTTCATTGACCATTTTGGAGTTTTCGTCATTCTGTAAGTCGGGTTTTCCTGATTCAACTTCAGGGATTTGATCTTTTTCACCGAAATATTTATTTTTCAGCCCTTTGATTTTCGTCATCACTTTTTGTTTTCGATTTTCATCAGACATTACATAAGCGACTGCTCCTGCTCCGAGTGCCGCAAACAATCGTTTTTTCATCGTAAATCCCCTCCTCATTATGTTCGGAAACGCTTATGATTTTATCAATTCCCTATCCAACAATTTTCAAACCTTGTCCTTATATTTTTTGTTGGCCGGCAATTCTTATTCATCATTCCAAATTTGTCGTTGTTGGTGGTATAATGTAGAGTGGATTTGAGGTGAAAATAATGCGTGTAAAATGTATTCTATGTGATCGGGTAGATACCTTGGAGCCTTTTTCATTAGTCGCCAAAGAAATACAAAAAAGAAGAAAGCTCTCCTACTTATGTCCTGATTGTGATCAACGGATCACTCAGAAAGTTGAACAAAAATCACAAGAATCGCCACAAAGCAAGACAATTAAGACGGACTTTTCCAGTAAAAATTAAAAAACTGCCGCCAGTGAAGGCAGCAGTCTCTATTCATTGCTTGAACGATTTCGTTCTTTTCGTTCCCGGTATAGCCGAAAACGATAAATCCCTAGTACAAGAGCAATCACAATAAGCACTTCAGCAATTGGCAGGGCAAATATAGCAAAGATGGCTAAGATAAAACAACCAATAAATAACATTATGTACACAATGATTGATTTCAATAATGGTAATTCTTTTGCGAAGCCTAACTTATATGTGATTACTGCTAAGATAAATATAGCAAAAAACATTAGCCAAAACCCTAGTTCTCCACCAACGTCCATTAAAAAGTAACGTTCGACTGGGCTAAAGCTAAATTGTTGGGAAACCGTTTTATCCATCGGGTAACCTCCTATCGTGTCCTATACAATCATACTAAATCAATTTGTTTTTTTCTATAATGAAACCATAAAAAACATAACAAAACCGTGAATTTATCAGTTTAGGAGTTGAATAATAATGAAATTTGAAATAAAGATGGCTTTATTGGCCGTGTTGGTTGTCTCACTCTTTTTAGCGACAGCAGTTGCGATAAGCTTTCAAAACTTTTGGTTGGTTTTTGCCTTTTTCTTCGGAGGCATGGCTGTGATGGTCTTTGGCCTACGCTACAAAAAGAAACATTACTCATCAATTAAAAAGTAATCGTTTACGTTTTTTGTAGACTCTAAATAAGTATAAGTACTTAAATCGGCTGCACTGTGCATAAACTTACTGCGACTGTGCAGCCGTTCACTTAAATGGTATAACGAATTCTAAGCAAAAACGTTCGATGTTATCCATGCAGCCTATTTCTCTTCAATATAGTCGATGTAGCCACTATGAACAACTTCATTTGCTGCCAATACAGTATTGTCTTTTAAAAGATCAAGCGGTTCTCCATTGACCTGAGTCGCTTTGCCTCCAACCTCATTAATGATAATTATACCGGCAGCTATATCCCATGGAGAGAGGCGCATCGTTATATATGCGTCAATAATCCCTTCTGCAATATAAGCAAATTCAAGTGCTGCAGAACCATAGGAACGTGTACCTCTCACATCGCGAATTAATTGATGGATTTTTTCTTCATTTAAGCGTCTATTTGGTATAGACCAGAAACTGTTAATTCCAATTAATGTATCCTTCAATTCTCTTTCTTTTGTCAATTCGGGGATTTTTTTGCCATTTTTATAGGCGCCTTCTCCCTTTATACCCTCATAGAGTGTATCATCCATCACGTCGTAGATCAGTCCAACAATACCTTCACCATTATGATAAATACCAATTGAAATCGCAAAAAAGCGTTTTTGATGAATAAAGTTCATTGTGCCATCGATCGGATCGATAATCCATACGGTTCCATCTAAGGAGTTAACCTCGTCTCCCGTTCCTTCTTCAGCCATAATTTTATGATCTGGAAATGAACTCCTAACTTTTTTGATAATAAATTTTTCAGTACTTTCGTCAATCTCTGTGACTAAATCTTTTCGATCTTGCTTTGTATTGATGTCATAAGGACGTTGCATATGGTTTTTTATTTGTTCACTTGCTTTGAAAATAATTCTTTTTGCTTCATCGATTAATTTACTTTTTTCAAAGTTGTCCATTCTATCTTTCTCCTTCTATAAAAACTTCTTCATATCAAATATCCTATCAAATAATGCCGAATAATACACTTAAAGTACAGTGTCCTTCACAATTCTTAACGTTGTCATTCGATTTATGCTACAATTTCAATGGAGAAAATGGAACTGAAATGAGGTGACAAAATGAGCAGTTTTAACGGCTTTGAACAACGAGACTTTAATGTATTTACCATCGATGGCTTGGAAGAACGAATGGAGGCACTCAGAAGTCGAATTTCCACCAAGCTTGAGGCGATTGCTAACCATCTTGAACCTGACCTATCCAGTCTTTCAGGTGACGAGATGTTTGTCCATGTCGCCAAGCATGCTCGTAGAACAAAAAATCCTCCGAATGATACATGGGCTGCATTGGCAAGCAGTAAGAGAGGATATAAGAAACTACCACATTTCCAGATTGGTATGTGGGAGTCTCACGTATTCATCTGGTTTGCGGTCATTTATGAAAGTCCAATAAAAGTAGGTTTAGCTGAACAGCTGAAAAAGCACAAAAAAGAAATTTTAAACGAAATACCGAATGACTTCGTTTGGTCAGAAGATCATATGAAACCAGAAACAATTTCACATGAAGAAATGAAAAAAGGTGAATTCGATCGTGTCGTCGATCGCCTGGAAAATGTGAAGAAAGCAGAAATCCTTTGTGGTAAAACATATGACCGACAAGACCCCATCTTACAGGATGGTGAAAAATTTCTGAAAGAATGCGAAGATACGTTCAAGCAACTCATGCGTTTTTATGATCTTGCTAAAAATGTCTCAACGAATAATTAATAAATAGCGACTAAGACAAGAACGTTAATGTATTATTTGTTTCCATCGTATTGAGGTTATTTTGGTTATAAGAATTGAAAAGATGATCCCGATTGCCAATCGAGATCATCTTTTTGTGCTATAGTAATAAAATTTTCATAAAATCAGCAATTCTACATTTTAATCTTTCCATCACCAGCTGCTCTCGCTTTTTTTATCACCTGAAAAGGAATGAAACCTGATTTTTTCTCAAAATCTTTAAATAAAGTTTTTTCTTCAGCTTTTGATGGAACGACTTTTTTAAACTCTTTGTATGCCTGTAATATATCCTTTGGCCGTGTTCCTTGCTCATATGCTTCTTCAACCTTTTGAAAAAGCCCAATGACGTTTACAATTTCATCTGTTGTCCAGTCTGGATCAATTGGATAGCTATATTCCATACGATCAGTACTCCCTTTATTTCGTAGTTATTTGTGTTAAACGCTGTTGAATTTCATCCACTTCATCAACCATTTGATCAAAAAGCTCCTGAACCGATGGGAGATCTTGTATTCGCCACGCGACTTGCCCTGCCCAAACAAAACCTTCATCTACTTGTCCCTCTTGTGCAAATCGTTTGTTGGCTTTTCCGCTAATATAATCTTTCAATCCTTCATAACCGACATTCTTTTGTTCCAATTCTAAAATTTTATCGGTCCAATCGTTTTTCAATGCACGAGCTGGAGCGCCAATGGACTCTTTAATCAATACTGTTGACTGGGCCCCGGCGTCAAGGATTGCTTGTTTATAGGCTTCACTTGCATGGACACACTCTTTTGTTGCAATAAACCGGGTCCCCATCTCAATTCCTTCAGCACCAAATGACAATGCAGCCATTAACCCTTTGCCATCACTAATTCCACCAGAAGCAACTACTGGAATATCAACTGCTTGGACAACTTCAGGAATGAGCACGAAATTTCCGATATGGTCTCTTCCCAAGTGTCCTCCGCCTTCATAGCCAACAACCATTACTGCATCAGCACCTAATTCTTCAGCTTTCTCTGCTTGTCTTCTAGCTGCCACCAAAACCAATTTTTTTGTGTTTGTTCCTTGAAACATTTCCAGTACAGGCTTCGGATTCCCACCTGTTACGGATATCACTGGTACGTTTTCATCCAAGGCCACTTGGACCATATGTTCAAACGGCCGACCATGCTGTCCGATCGCAAAGTTTACACCAAATGGTTTGTCAGTTAATTTTTTCACTTTTTGTATTTCTTCCCTCAGTGCATCTTCATTATCCAAACTCATGGCAGTAATCTGGCCCAAACCGCCAGCATTTGAAACGGCTGCTGCTAATTCAGCATATGCCAAATGAGCTAATCCACCTTGAATAATCGGCATTTCAATTTTAAGTAATTCCGTCAATCTCGTTTTCATCATCATGCCTCCTGCTATGGTATTCTGTCTTCATAATATCATTAAATTCAAATTAATTAAAAAACCACACCATTCACATAACCTTCAGTGTACATATAAAAGACTGCCTGCTTCACCCACCACCTTTGAAAGGTTGTTTGAGTTTAAACAGACAGTTCGATTATTTACGATTCAATTGTTTGAATTTCGTATGGATCGATGAAGCCAAACCCTTTATCTCTTAAGCCGGTGATAATATCAGGTAAAGCTTCTTTCGTCCATTCTCGGTCATGCATCAGAAGGTTGGAACCATTCCCTAATAGCTCTGTTTCCAACATGATTTCAGTTAGCGCCTCTTTTTCCATATAGTCTGCTTTAAAGTCATAACCAAATGACCAGTTCATCAACAGCATGCCCTCTTCTTTGACAAGCTTCTTCGCGTAATCTGTATTTGCACCATGTGGAGCTCTGAAAAACAGTGGGCGTTCTCCAATAATTTCTTCAATCTTATCGCTTAGTGGAATAATTTGTTCTCGCTGTTCTTCTTCTGTTAATTCCTTTAAATTCTTATGATCATACGTATGGTTACCGATCGGGAAACCCATTTCGTGAATCTGTTTTAACGCTTTTTTCTCTTCCTCAGATTCAATAAAGTGACCATTGACAAAGAAAATTGCTGGAACGTCCATCTCCGTTAAAATCTCAGCCATTTCAACTGCATGTTCATCAGGTGCATCATCGATTGTCATCAAAACCACTTGCTCGTCCGCATCATCGATTGGATCAAAGCCAAATATGTCGTTCATTTTATATTTGGGTGTTTTTTCTTTTTCTTCTGTATCGTTAGTTTGTTCTTCTTTTACTTGGTCATCCTCATTTTCATCAGCAGAGTCGTCCGCTTCTTCGACTTCTGTTTCTTCTTCTTTATCTATTTCTTCCGCGGATTGTTCTGTATCTTCTGATGTGTCTTGTGCTGTTTCAGATTGATGATCATTAGGTTCTGCTTCGTCATTTGTTTGACAGCCTACGACGAATAATAAAATAAGTAGTATTCCAATGGTGTATTTCGTTTTCAATGGTTGTCCTCCTATATATGTAATAACTCCATTATAACTCGATATTTCTTTTCTTGAAACAGTTATTTTTTTGCTGAATGGTTATTTTATAAACAAGAGGGTAAAAGTAAAAGAACGCTAATAAATGAAATTTCCTTGATTGTCGTTTGAATTTTTGTTTCAATGGATTATGTCCTTATGATAATGTACGTTTTCTCGTCCAATAGGAGGTTTTTTAACATGGGAAAAAAGGTTACTAAGGTTTTTTATATTTCATTATTAATAGCACTTTTATTTATTGTTTGGGGGATTGTTCCTTCAAGTATCCTGCCGACTTGGAACTTAAATAACATTACGACTAATATTCAAGGTTTTATTGTAGATAAGTTCGGTTGGTTTTACTTACTTTCAGCAACTTCATTCCTGATCTTTGCTATTTTCTTAGTTGTCTCGAAATATGGGAATATCAAATTAGGAAAAGAAGCAGACAAACCAGAATACAACTATTTAACCTGGTTCGGAATGTTATTCAGTGCAGGAATGGGAATTGGGCTTGTATTTTGGGGAGCTGCGGAACCTATCTCGCATTTCAACATGCCTCCTTATGCAACCGCGAATGAAACGGAAGCAGCGAAAACTGCATTACGGTATTCATTTTTCCACTGGGGACTACATCCTTGGGGGATTTATGCAATTTTAGCTATGGCACTAGCCTACTTTCAATTCAGAAAAGATGAACCAGGATTGATCAGCACAACGTTAAAACCATTATTTGGGGATAGAATGAATGGGCCATATGGTACAATCGTCAACGTGATTGCTGTCTTTGCGACAGTATTCGGTGTTGCAACTTCTCTTGGTCTAGGTGCACAACAAATAGCCAGTGGATTAGGATTCATTATACCTGGAATCAGTAACACAATTGTCGTTCAATTGATTATCATTGCAGTAGTTACTGTTTTATTCATGATATCAGCAGCGACTGGATTGAATAAAGGTATTCGGATTTTAAGTACAACGAATATTATTATTGCATTCTTGTTGATGTTTTTCTTGTTGTTCGCTGGACCAACTAATTTCATCATGAATTTCTTTACAACTTCATTAGGCGGTTACGTTCAGAACTTACCGTCCATGAGCTTTAGAACAACACCTTTCAATTCTGAAAACGCAGTATGGCTACAAGATTGGACGATGTTCTATTGGGCATGGTGGATCGCATGGGCACCTTTCGTCGGAATGTTCATAGCCCGCGTCTCTCGTGGACGTACAGTTAGAGAATTTGTCATAGGTGTACTATTAGTACCTACCATCTTCGGTGCATTGTGGTTCGCTGTTTTCGGCGGATCAGCTATTTCTCTGGAATACCACCAAGGGATGGATATTATGTCAGTGGTTAATGATCAAGGAGCTGAGATTGCATTATTCACGGTCCTTGAGAACTACCCATTGTCATTTATAACATCGCTACTGGCGATTTTATTGATTAGTACTTTTTTCATTACTTCTGCCGATTCAGCAACATTCGTATTAGGCATGCAAACGACGGGCGGTAGTCTCAACCCAAATGTTCGAGTAAAACTTGCTTGGGGATTGGTACAGTCAGCAACTGCTGCTGTGTTGCTATGGCAAGGTGGATTAGGCGCATTGCAAACAGCGTCAATTTTAGCCGCCTTTCCATTCGTGTTCATCTTGCTGATGGTTATCTTCTCATTGGTTAAAGAATTCAGAGAAGAAGCAAGGAATGCCCCTCTCAAGAGACGAAGAAGAAACGAACCGATTGAGTGATCGTAATAATGTCTTAATCAATAGAAAGTTGAATAAAAATATCAGCTAAACAACTCCGAACTAAGCGATAAATTACTGTAGCTTAGTTCGGAGTTGTTTTGTTCATGAATCATCTTGGTTTGATTAATGACATCTTCAAGGTAACCGTTGTGTAAATTATATCTGGGGCTTTTCATGAATTCTGAAGAAGCGTCTCAATCGCTTTTTCGACTTCTGGTATAGCTGAGGCTTTTACGGTTTTGTAAAACTCATATAAATTCTCTTTGATCGCGTTTAAGTACTCTAGCCCTATCTTGCGTATCTCTTTATGTCTCATTTAATACCAGCGATCGCCACCGAAACTTACGCTAAGTTGTGTATTAGAATCTTTATATTTTTCAAAGAAAAAACACACCGATCAGCGAACCGGATAGGTTCAACTGAATCGGTGTGTTTTAATTTCTCACCTATTCATTATTTCATTGTATGAATTGGCATGCCGATTGCAAGGTCGCCTGCTTCCATAACCGTCTCACCAAGTGTTGGGTGAGCATGGATCGTCAATGCTAAGTCTTCAGCTGTCATACCAGCCTCCACAGCAAGTCCTAATTCTGCAATTAGATCACTTGCACTTGGACCAGCAACTTGAGCACCAATGACTAATCCGTCTGATTTACGCGTAATTAATTTCACGAAACCATCCGTATCATTTAAGCTTAACGCACGGCCGTTAGCTGCGAATGGGAATTTAGAAACTTTAACATCATAGCCTGCTTCTTTTGCGTCGCTCTCATTGTATCCAACGCTTGCAAGCTCTGGATCTGAGAAAACGACAAGTGGCATGGATAGATAATCGATTTCTGATTTCTCTCCACTAATCGCCTCAGCAGCAATTTTACCTTCATAAGAAGCTTTGTGAGCTAATGGTGGTCCGTCAACAATGTCACCAATCGCATAAATGGTATCTAGATTCGTACGTCCTTGTTTATCCACTTTAATTAAGCCTTTATCATCCATTTCCACGCCAACTTCTTCAAGTCCAATTTCATCCGTGTTTGGACGACGGCCGACTGTTACCAATAGGTAATCAGCTTCTATTGTTTTTTCTTCGCCTTTTACTTCATAGGTTACTTTTACACCATTATCGGTTTCTTCAACGCCTTGAGCCATAGCTTCTGTAACAATATCAACGCCTTTTCCTTTCAGACGTTTTTTCACTAATTGGGTCATTTGTTTCTCGAAACCGCCCAAGATATCTTTTGTACCTTCAAGGATAGTTACTTCTGTACCAAAGCTTGCGTACGCGCCACCAAGTTCAGTACCGATATAACCTCCACCGATTACAACCATTTTTCCTGGAACTTCTTTTAAGTCCAATGCACCTGTAGAGTCTAACACGCGCTCAGAATAAGGGAATGGTTTTAATTCAACCGGTCTAGATCCTGTTGCTAAAATACAATTTTTGAACTTATACGTTTGCGACTGCTTTTCGTCCATGATTTTGGCTGTATTTTGATCAACAAAATAAGCTTCACCTTTAACGATATCTACTTTATTCGCTTTTAATAAGCTTTCAACACCGCCGGTTAATTTGTTAACAACCTGGCCTTTCCACTCTTGGACTTTATCCCAATTGACAGATACCTTTTCTGCAACAATTCCCATGTCATCAGAACCAGACGCTTGTTCATAACGATGACCTGCTGAAATTAATGCTTTAGATGGAATACAACCTACGTTCAAACAAACACCGCCTAGGTTGCCCTTATCTACAATGGTTACTTTTTGTCCCATTTGTGCAGCTCGGATTGCTGCAACGTAACCGCCGGGTCCAGCACCGACGATTAGCGTATCTACTTCTTCTGGAAAATCTCCTACTACCATAATCAACCCTCCATCATAATTAGTTGTGGATCATTCAATAATCGTTTTACATGATTCATCGCATATTGTGCTGTTGCACCGTCAACCATGCGATGATCAAAGCTTAGAGATAATGCCAATACAGGTGCTACAACAACTTCTCCGTCGCGAACAACTGGTTTCTCGCTGATTCGACCAATACCTAAAATACCCATTTCAGGATGATTGATGACAGGAGTGAACCACTGTCCACCTGCAGATCCGATATTCGTGATCGAACAAGAAGCACCTTTCATCTCCCCTGGAGAAAGTTTACCATCACGCGCTTTTGTTGCCAACTCATTTATTTCAGCAGAGATATCAAACATGGATTTGCGATCTGCATCTTTTACGACCGGTACAAGTAGTCCACGGTCTGTATCAGCAGCAATTCCAATATTGTAATAATGCTTATAAATAAGTTCTTCTGTTTCATCGTCGAAGGAAGCATTCAAGATCGGATACTTCTTCAATGTTGAAACTAGAGCTTTTACGACATATGGTAAATAAGTTAGTTTAATGTCTTGCTCTTCTGCAATTGCTTTGAATTTCTTACGGTGTTCTACCATAGCGGTAACATCCACGTCATCCATCAATGTAACATGTGGTGCTGTACGTTTGGAGTTCACCATTGCATTTGCAATTGTACGGCGAATACCACTGATTTTCTCTCTTGTTTCAGGGTATTGACCTTCCGTTGTTTGCGGTGCCGCTTGTTGCTCTGCAGTTTCTTCCGTCTGCTGGACATCTTCAGTAGGTTGATCCCCACTTAAGAATTGATCAATATCATCTTTTAAGATTCGACCATTTTTACCTGAACCACTAACTTGCTGAATATTTACGTCATTGTCTCGTGCATATTTACGGACAGAAGGCATCGCAATGACCCGTTTGTTTTCGTCAACAGACTTTTCGCTCGCTTCTGTTTGTTTACGATCCGCTGTTTGCTCTTCTTTCGGTTCTTCTTTCTTTTCTTCCGTTTGTTCTTCTTGTTTCGGTTCTTCTTCTTTTGATGATTCTTCTTCCGAGTCGTCTTCATACCCTTCTGCATCGAAGGTTATGATGACCGTACCAACGGTCGTTACTTCGCCTTCATCAACAAAGATTTTTTTGACTGTCCCATCAACCGGAGATGGGATCTCAACAACTGCCTTGTCGTTTTGAACCTCGGCTAAGACATCATCTTCGCTTACTTGGTCGCCTTCTTTCACAAACCACTTGGCAATTTCACCTTCATGGATTCCTTCACCAATATCAGGAAGTTTAAATTCAAAGGCCAAGATAATCCCTCCTATTCATTATCAATTTCAATTAAAAGTTCATGGATTCTTTTACTTTTTCTTTAATGTCTTGATGATCAGGTAACCATACTTCTTCCGCTTGGGAGAATGGATATACTGTATCTGGAGCAGTCACTCGAAAAACAGGTGCTTCTAAATGCAAAATCGCACGCTCTTGAATTTCAGCAACAATTCCAGCTGCCACTCCTGCTTGACGCTGAGCTTCTTGAACAACGACTGCACGGTTTGTTTTCTTAACGGATTCTAGAATTGTGTCAATATCAATTGGGCTCACCGTACGAAGGTCAATGACTTCACAGCTGATTCCTTCTTCTTCTAATTCTTCCGCTGCCTTAATGGACGAATGAACCATCGCACCGTATGCAACTAACGTCATATCGGTACCTTTTCTTACAACGTTCGCTTTGTCTAAATCGATCGTATATTCGTCTTCAGGAACTTCTTCACGGAAAGAACGATATAACTTCATGTGCTCCAAGAAAATAACAGGGTCGTTATTTCGAATCGAAGAAATCAATAACCCTTTTGCATCATATGGACCTGATGGAATAACGACACGAAGACCCGGTGCTTGAGTCATAAAACCTTCTAAGCTATCTGCGTGAAGTTCTGGTGTGTGAACACCACCACCAAAAGGTGAACGGATTGTAATTGGCGCATGCCATCTACCTCCGGAACGGTAACGCATACGAGCAGATTGACCTACCACTGCATCCATAGCTTCGAAAACGAAGCCGAAGAACTGAATTTCCGGAACTGGTCGGTAACCTTGTGTCGACAAACCGACAGACATGCCGATGATTCCTGATTCAGCCAATGGCGTGTCAAAAACTCTTTCTTCTCCAAACTCATCCTGTAAGCCTTCAGTCGCACGGAAAACACCACCATTTTGGCCAACATCCTCACCAAAAACGAGCACATTGTCATCGTTTTTCAACTCTGTGCGTAAGGCATCTGTTATTGCTTGAATCATAGTCATTTCAGCCATTGTTTACTTCGACTCCTTTTCTTTATATTCTTCCATTTGCTCTTTCAAATTAACTGGAAGTTCTTCATGCATAATGGAAATTAACTCCGTAACGGATTGTTTTTCTTGTTTATCCGCTTTCTTGATCGCTGTTTTTATCTCTTCTTTCGCTTTTTCCATAACTTCATTTTCTTTTTCTTCAGACCATAGTCCTTTATCTTCCAAGAACTTACGGAAACGGACAATTGGATCTTTCTTCTCCCATTCGCTATCCATATCTTCTGTACGGTAGCGTGTAGGGTCATCCCCCGCCATTGTGTGTGGACCATAACGATACGTCAATGTTTCGATTAATGTCGGACCATCACCATTCACAGCACGTTCACGAGCTTCTTGTACTACTTTATAAACAGCTAAAACATCCATACCATCGACTAGGAAGCCAGGGATTCCCATAGCTACTGATTTCTGAGCAATTGTTTTCGCTGCTGATTGTTTTTCAACTGGAACAGAAATAGCGAATCGGTTATTTTGTACGATAAATATCGCTGGTGCCTGGTAAGCTCCGGCAAAGTTTACACCTTCATAGAAGTCACCTTGCGATGCACCGCCATCACCTGTATAAGTAATGGCAACATTTTTCTTGCCACGACGTTTCATTCCGAGTGCCACACCTGCAGCCTGTGTAATTTGTGCACCGATAATGATTTGTGGACTCAATGCTTGAACATCTTCAGGCATTTGGTTCCCATGATAATGACCACGAGAAAACAAGAAAGCTTGATACAACGGAAGCCCCTGCCAAATCAACTGTGGAACGTCACGATATCCCGGAAGGATAAAATCATCTTGCTCCAAAGCAAACTGACTACCTAATTGAGAAGCTTCTTGCCCTGCTGTCGGTGCATAGAAACCCAATCTTCCTTGTCTGTTCAACGCAATTGAACGTTGATCCAAAACTCTCGTATAAACCATACGTCGCATTAATTCTACCAAATCATCATCAGATAAATCCGGCATTGCATCCTCATTCACAATTTTCCCATCTTCATTCAAGATTTGAATCATCTCAAATTTTTCTTCGATGCCTTCTACTGGACTTTTAAAAACCACACCAGTCACCTCTTCCTTTCCTTATATTCTTACCATAGTTTGGCTAACGTTCCTCATACTAAACTTCATCTTTTATATTTACCCTTAAGCTCGGGCATTTAATCAAACAAACTGTTTCATGAAAAAGATAAATTTTAGTGATACAAGGTTCTATAGAGTAGTTTATAACATAAAGGGAACACTCGTCAATTGTATTTGCTTACCAAGCAACCAGTCAGTTTTCTGAATTTTTATATGAGTTGAAATACGTTCATCTGTTATAGTAATAAACTGAGTCTGTAATATAACAGACTGGCTAAATTCATGTAAAACAGATTGATCGATCAGCAATTTCAATGGCAGTGAATGAAGAAGTCAGTGAACTAAAGTGGTATCAGTTGCGCGTGTCTTATTCGAATTGCGATTCATATGAAAGTGGAGTTGGGAAATATTTGAGTTGAGCGGCATGGAGGGTAATCATTAGCGGAACAGTTGTAAGTATTATTTCGGGGGATGAAGACAGATGCGGCCTATCTTTGATTAATCGCTTTTAAAAAAGAAGAACGATCTTGCGAGTAATTAGGAACTGAACTCGATAGGTTTAAGGAGTGGTTTTAATCAAACGTGGCGGGCGAAAATAGTGCCCTACCCACGATCAGAGTTAATTAAAACGAAAGCGTTAATAACGCCTAAGAATAGGCTGCCAACATGCACTTGTCCTATCTTCTTTTGTTAGAAGTTGGGATAAAAACAAAAGCCCGAACGACTATATCTAAATCGTTCGGGCTTTTGTTTGAATAATACTCATTGATAATTTCATGCATTTCACGGACATGGCAAGATTTATTGCACAGAATTTCACAAAGTGCGTGGCATGCAAGTTTCCCTACAGGGCGTGTGCGTTTTTGGTGAAAGAACGTTCGCATTGGTTTGTTATTTAAATAATTGGCTTTAAAATCATCATTTTGTTTTTGTTTTAGCTGTGATCATTCCGACTCTTCTTCATATTGAACATCTAATTCAATTGTTTCGTAAAACTGTTTTTTAAGTTCATTGAACTCGTTGGTCAGTTCATTAAATTCCTCTTGATGAGTCGCAATCTCTTCATACTTTTGATTAATTTCATTTACTTGCTCGTCTAATGTTTCTTTATCCAACTCTTCATCCATCAGTAAATCATATAGCTTTTGATCACTTTTAATGGATGATAAATAAGTTTCATGGAGTTCGGCAAATGACTTATAACGGTTTTCCATTACCTCGACCATCTCATTTGCCTGGTTTTTCGCCTCTTCGCTCTCCAGTTCCTCGACTAAAGGAACCATTTCATCAAACTCTTCTTTTCCTGCTTTGATACTTTCCATTTCATTTTCCATAATCTCTTTTCGATCTTGGGAGAGTTTTTTCGCCTTCTCTGCTTTGTCTTTTACTTGGTCAATCTCTTCCATATTAATCTCTATCATTTGTTCATATAGCTTACTTTCTTCTTTTTCAACTTCCACAAGATCTTTTTGTGCTTCGTGAAAATCCTTTTCTTTTTTGACGGCTTCTTCCAGATGATTATAAATCTCTTCTTTTGTTTGATCACTACTGTTACAGGCTGCAAGTGTGATACCCAAAACCATTATGCTTATGATTGTTAATAATCTCTTCATGTATGTGTCTCTTCCTTCCTGTCTATCTATCAAATTCTTTCTAGCTATTATAACACAAAGCAATTCATTTTTTGAGATACATTTTATTATGAATCCAATAAATATATGATAAAATATGTAAAGAATGAATTAAACGGTATTTTCAATATTTAATTGTATCATTCATATATATAGAGCACCAAGCAAGGAGATGAATCGTATGCTCACCATGAAAGATATTGTTCGGGAAGGTCATGAATCCCTACGAATAAAGGCTGATCAAGTCGAGCTTCCGGCTTCAGAGGAAGATAAAACACTTTTAACGAAAATGTTGCAGTTTATTAAAAATAGTCAAGATGAAGAAATGATTGAAAAGTATAATTTGAGAAGCGGAGTCGGTTTAGCGGCTCCTCAGCTTGGCATATCCAAAAGAATGATGGCTGTTCATTTCACTGATCATCATGAACGAACTTATAGCTATGGATTATTCAATCCAAGAATCATCAGTCATTCAGTTGAAGAAACCTACCTCCCTGGTGGAGAAGGTTGTTTAAGCGTAGATAGAGATGTGCCAGGTATTGTTCCCCGTTATGCAAGGATAACAGTGAAAGCAACAACTCTTGAAGGTGAAGAAGTAAAATTACGTCTTAAAGGTTATGCAGCAGTTGTTTTTCAACATGAAATCGACCATTTAAACGGTGTCATGTTCTATGATCATATTGATGAAAACGATCCGATGACACCACCAGAAAATGCAGTATCTGTTGATGATCTATAGGTCGTACACTGATTCGTCTAAATACTTTTTCTAAAACAATCGATTATATTGTTTCAATTGTGATACGGGAAAGTATATAATGGAAATAATAAGTGGATAATAACGACAGGAAAATGTAATGTAGTGTTCTCTTTTCTCAGCGAATCGTTTTTTGGATTTACGTCATACATTAAGGAGCGTATGTCGCCATGTTAAAGCGTTTACGAGAAAAATTGAGAAAACGTTTAAAAAAGTTGCTTCGAGACAAAAAGACACTTGGGGCTTAAACATTCTGATCAACTATATGCAGCAAACCTTTTGAATAACAATTTATCCATAATGCTATCATCTTAGCATTTAAATATTGCTTTTACGGATAGGTAAACAACGTAGGAAACAATTAACTAGGAGGAAAAAAATGATTTTTAAAGTATTATTTCAGGAGCACGCAGAAGAAGCTCCTGTACGTGAAGAAACACAAACAATGTATATTGAAGCAGATAGCGTGAAGAAAGTCCGTGAAAAACTCGCTGATCGAAACATCAATATTGAACACATCCTTGAATTAAATGAAGCTCATTTAGCTTATGAGCAAAAATCCGAAGACTTCAAAGTGGAGAATATCTAGCTTATGAAATTTGTCAAAAATGATCAAGTAGCTATCTTCGCTTTGGGGGGATTAGGTGAAATCGGAAAAAATACGTACGGCGTTCAATTCCAAGATGAAATTATTTTGATTGATGCCGGTATCAAATTCCCTGAAGACGAACTTTTGGGAATTGATTATGTCATTCCTGATTACACTTATCTCATCCAAAACCAAGATAAAATCAAAGGATTGTTCATCACTCACGGACACGAAGACCACATCGGAGGCATTCCATATTTATTACGTGAAATCAATGTTCCAATTTACGCTGGAAAGCTCGCGATCGGTCTGATCAAAAACAAACTAGAAGAACACAAATTATTAAGGAATGCGAAGCTACATTCTGTTGAAGAAGAAGATGTCATTAAGTTCAGAAAAACAGCTGTAAGCTTCTTTAGAACGACACACAGTATCCCGGATTCACTCGGAATTGTTGTCAAGACACCACCAGGAAACATCGTACAAACCGGTGATTTCAAATTTGATTTCACTCCAGTTGGAGAACCAGCCAACTTGACGAAAATGGCTGAAATTGGAGCAGAAGGTGTTTTATGCCTAATGTCTGACAGTACAAACAGTGAAGTTCCTGGATTCACACTTTCTGAGAGTGTTGTCGGCGAAAGCATACGGGATATCTTTAACAAGGTAGACGGAAGAATAATCTTTGCAACGTTTGCTTCCAATATTTATCGTCTACAGCAAGTCGTTCAATCTGCGGTTGAAAATGATCGTAAGATTGCTGTATTTGGACGCAGTATGGAAAATGCCATTCGCCTTGGACAGGAATTAAATTATATTAATGCTCCTGACGATACGTTTATCGAGCCAAATAAAATTAATCAAATGCCTAGCGATGAACTCGTCATACTTTGTACGGGGTCTCAAGGTGAGCAAATGGCAGCTCTTTCAAGAATTGCCAATGGTACACATCGTCACATCCAAATCCACCCAGATGATACAGTTGTTTTATCATCATCACCGATTCCCGGGAATGCCATTAGCATTAACCGCAATATCAATAAACTCTACCGTGCAGGAGCAAATGTGATTCATGGTTCTTTAAATGATATCCATACATCCGGACACGGTGGACAAGAAGAACAAAAGTTAATGTTACGGTTGATGAAGCCTAAGTACTTCATGCCAATTCACGGTGAACATCGTATGCTTGTTGAACACACAAAACTTGCAGAACAAACAGGTGTACCACGTGAAAATTCATTTGTCATGGATATTGGTGACGTGCTGGCCATTGGTAAAAAAGATGTGAGCGTTGCAGGAAAAATCCCTGCAGGTTCTGTTTATGTCGATGGCAGTGGTATTGGTGACATTGGAAATATCGTACTGAGAGACCGTCGCATACTATCTGAAGAAGGTTTAGTGATTGTCGTCGTCAGCATCAATATGAAAGAGCATAAAATCGCTTCAGGTCCGGACATTATCTCAAGAGGATTTGTCTACATGCGTGAATCTGAAGATCTCATTAAAGAAGCACAAGGCTTGGTTGCAAAACATCTTGAAAAAGTTATGGAAAGAAAAACGACACAATGGTCAGAAATCAAGAATGAAATTACTGATACGATTCAGCCATTCTTATTCGATCGTACTAAGCGTCGTCCAATGATTTTACCAATCATTATGGAAGTTTAATTTTTTACCTATCCGAAAGCAATTTAATAAATGAAATAAAAAAATCACCAATTACGCTTTATGCGTGATTGGTGATTTTTTATCACTTTTGAAGTTCATTTTGATGGCGATATCCATCATTTCGGTATTTTTCTTATGTAACTTTTGAAAAAGGGAGTTTACGGTTTAAGCCCTCCCTTTCTACTCTTCGATAACTAACTTTTTCTCGAATCGGGAGATATCTTTATCCGATCCAATGACAATCAGAATATCTCCATGTCTTAATACTTCATCTGCCATCGGTGACACATTTACGTCCTTACCTCTTTTAATCGCAACGATATTACATCCAAATCGTGCACGTACATCCAATTCTTGAATCGTTTTTTGATCCATTTTATTGCCGACTTTCACTTCTACCACACTATATTCATCGGAAAGTTCAATATAATCAAGAATATTACTGGATACGATACTATGTGCAATTCGTTTACCCATATCACGCTCCGGATGAACAACATGATCAGCGCCAATTTTGTTTAGTATCTTTTCATGATAATCATTTTGTGCTTTAACGGTGATGCGTTTAATGCCTAATTCTTCTAAAATAAGCGTTGTTAATATACTCGCATGCACATTA
This sequence comes from Allobacillus halotolerans, assembly GCF_018967645.1. Classification (GTDB taxonomy): domain Bacteria; phylum Bacillota; class Bacilli; order Bacillales; family Alkalibacillaceae; genus Allobacillus; species Allobacillus halotolerans. Next base: position 81,856 of record NZ_JAHLZF010000006.1, read on the forward strand.
TCTCCGATGGCAACAATCACATGATCGATGTTTTTAAAACCAAGATCGATTAACGTCTGTTCATCCATCGAATCACCGATGACGGCATGTGCAGCTATATCTTTAAATTCATTTACACGGTCTTCATCACGGTCGAGTGCTAATACTTCAAAGCCTTCTCGGGCTAACTCCAAACAAACACTTCCGCCAAAACGGCCGAGTCCGATTACCCCATATAACTTTTTCATCGGAATTCCTCCTTCAATCTATCAAGGATATCATACCATAATTTTATCATCAGAAAATAGTCGGCCACCTAATCCATTGATTAAGTGGCCGTTTTTTTTATAGCTGATCAAGCATTTGAAATTGCGATTTGACTAAGTGATAATATTCACCTTGTATATTCATTAATTCCTGATGACTTCCACGTTCGAGAATTTTACCGTTTTCTAGAACAATGATCTGATCGGCATCTCGAATCGTTGAAAGCCTGTGAGCGATAATAATGGATGTTCTACCTTCTAATAAGCGTTTCAAAGCTTCTTGGATTTTCATTTCCGTTTCTGTATCAATACTGGCAGTAGCCTCATCGAGAATGATTATTTTTGGATCAGCCAACAATGCTCTTGCAAACGAAAGCAACTGTCTTTCACCTGCTGATAAAATATTCCCTCGCTCTTCTACTTCTGTTCCATATCCATCTGATAATCTCTGAATGAATTCATCTGCCCCAACGACTTTGGCCGCTTCAATAACTTCTTCATCAGAAGCCGTTGGTCGACCAAAACGGATGTTTTCCATAATTGTCCCCGAAAAAATGAAGGTATCTTGCAACACGACACTGATGCGCTGTCTGACATCGTCTAGTTTGACGTCACGCAAATCATTTCCATCGATTTTAACAGAACCTTTTGTAGGATCATAAAAGCGATTGATCAAATTGGCGATCGTTGACTTTCCGGATCCTGTATGACCGACTAATGCGACTGCTTCACCCGGTTTCATTTCCAGGGAAATTTCATGTAGTGCAACCCGATCTTCATCATATGAGAACTGGACATGATCGAATTCGATATGACCCTCGATATCTTCCAATCGTTTAGCATCTTCTTTTTCAACAACGTTCGGCTGCTCATCTAAAAATTCAAAGATTCTTTCAGAGGCAGACATCGCCATTAGTAACTGGTTATACATTTGTCCTAGTCGGGAAATTGGCTCCCAAAACATCCCGATAAAGAAACCAAATACAACAAATGTACCAATATCGATTGTTCCATTGATGATCAAGTAGGAACCATAGGCTACCAATATTACTGTTCCAAACGCGTTACTCATTTCTACAAATGGACGGAACATCGCACTTTTTCGGGTCGCAGTTCGCCACGTACCAAAGTTATCGGTATTCACACCATCGAAATATTCGGTGTTTGCACGCTCTTGCCCGAATGACTGAGTAATACGAATACCCTGTATACTTTCATTCAAATGAGAGTTCAGACGAGATTGCTGGATCCGTACATCTTGCCATGATTTACGAATGTTTTTTCGCAGTTTAGTCGAAATATAGAACATAATTGGTATAATCACCATGACTGCTAGAGCTAACTGTGGACTCAGCACAACCAATATAACGATGATGCTGATTAACATGGTAACGTCCATTAACAAATTGATAATGCCATTCGTAAACAGCTCTTGCAAAGAATTAATGTCATTCATAATTCGCACGATAATACTACCTGCTGATCGATTATCAAAGAATCGATTCGATAATCGCTGTACATGGGAAAATAAATGCTTCCTTAGATCATAAATGATATTCTGTCCTAGAATGTTGACATATTTAATACGTACAGCATTGCCAATATAACTTAAAAGATAGAGTATTGAAATCCCTACCACCAACTGAATCAACAAGTTAACGTCCTGGTTGGCAACGGCTATATCGATTGCCACACGACCGATTAAGATTGGAACAATTAATCGAACTGCGGTTGAGACGAGCATTGCAATGATTGCAATCGGTAAAACGGTTTTAGCATATGGTTTTAAAAACTGAAGCAAACGTAACATCTGCTTCCAGTTGAATGGCTTATCGACTGCCACATCTAGCGTGTAATGAAATCTTTTTAAATGCGGACTTTTTTCTTTTGTTGCTGTCGCCATGCGAGCACCCTCCTTTAAGCATGTTTTTGGTTTGCCATGATGGCTTCTTCATCTTGGTACTGGATATCATAAATACGTTGATAAGCTCCTTTGTTCTGGAGTAGAAAATCGTGTTTTCCTCGCTCGGCGATTTCTCCGTTCTCAAGAACTAAAATCTCATCTGCGTGTTTCAATGATGAAATACGATGAGCAATTATAAATGTTGTTCGACCTTCCATCACTTCTTTCAACGCTTTTTGGATTTTAAATTCTGTCTGCATATCAACAGCCGAAGTAGCGTCATCAAGAACAAGAATACTTGGGTTAATCAAAATTGCACGAGCAATGGATATTCGTTGCTTTTGGCCGCCAGAAAGTCCCATTCCTCTTTCGCCTAATAACGTGTCATATCCATTGGGCATTTCCATGATGAAATCGTGTGCTTGTGCTCGTGTCGCAGCATCAACAATCTCTTCCATGGTTGCTTCTGGATTGCCGTAAGCAATATTGTCTCTGATGGTTGTTGAAAATAAAAATGGTTCTTGTAAAACAAAGCCTATATTTTTACGTAATTGAGTTAAAGGGAATTCATTAACTGGCTTCCCATCAACTAACACCTGACCTTCTTCAGGCTCATAAAAGCGTGTAATCAACTGGGTAATACTTGTTTTTCCTGCACCTGTTCCACCTATTAAACCAATCACTTTACCTGGAGGAGCATCGAAGCTTATATTCTTTAATGCTTGATCATCATCCTCTGAGTACGTCAAGGTGACATCTGTAAATGTGACATGACCTTGTATGCGATCAATCTGTTCGGTTGGTTGGTCCTCAATTTCTAGATCTGATTCTAAAATTTCCAATAATCTTTCACCGGATGCTTTCGCTTGTGAAAATTGGTTTACGACGAATCCTAAATTCATTAATGGCCCAAGAATATACCAAACTAAGCTAAAAAATGCGATTAATCGGCCAACAGATAAGTCTCCTTGAATCACTAAATAACCACCAAAGGCAAGCAATGCAACCACGCACACATTCCCGATAAATTCCATTAAAGGAAAGTATCTTGACCATATCTTCGCTGTATCTAAATAGTGTTGTCGGTAATTCTCACCCTTCTCTGAAAAACGTCCGATTTCGAAATCTTCGCGGGACAAGGATTTAACTGTATTCATTCCAGAAATATTCTCTTGGACACGAGTGTTCATTCGGCCAAATGATTTACGGATCCCACGGAAGGCGGGATGAACACGTCGATCGAACTTATAGACGACAATAGCAAGAAAGGGCATAGCGGCCATTGTCACCAGCGCTAATGGAACTGAATAAAAGAACATAACACCTAAACTAACGGTAATTAACAAAAAGATCCTCAACAATTCAGAAAAGCCGAATGATAAGAAGAAACGAAACCCTTCCACATCCGCCGTCAAACGTGACATGAGATCCCCTGTTTTTGCATTATCATAATACTTAAAAGAGAGCCGTTGTAACTTTTTATACATTTCATCGCGAACGGCATAAACAGATGAAATGCCAAACAAATCACCTAAATATTGATTGAAATAAGTTGCGATTGATTTCACAACCATCAAACCAACAAAAATAAGTGCAATGTACGGAACAAGCTGAAATCGTTCCTTGGCAACGACATCATCGATCGTAATCTGTAAAACGATCGGATAAATGACGGTAATGCCCGCTACAAACACAAGTGAAATAATAGAGAAGAAAAAATACCACCGATAAGGCCAATAAAACTGTTTTAATTTCTTGAAAACTTCCATGATGATCCCCTCGCTTTTATAAATACCTTTGCCTTATTAATATATCGGGTTCCGAAATAAATTTCCACCCTTTTGTCGCAATTTATTAAAAAATTATTATTTTCAACCAAATTAAATTATTTGCTTTTTCGTTTGAAGATATAAGTGTAAGGGTATATAGTGTTGTTGTTTAGTGTATTTCGTTAAATACATAAACGAAGTTAACAATTTACACTGAAGAAAATCATCGTTAAAAGGGGTTATTAAAATGAATTTTGATCTTGATTGGGGCGTAATGATCAGCTCTGCATTAACAATTTCCGGTAGGATTTTGTTATTACTTATTTTATTTTTAATTATTAAACCAATTGGCAAGAAATTGATCACAAGCTTAATGAATCAAGTTGCCACCAAACAAAAGCTAAGTGAAGGTAGAAAGAAAACGCTTAGCAATCTACTCATTAACGTATATAATTATGTATTAATTTTCTTGTTTATCGTTATGTTGCTGGGAATCTTTAATATACCGATTACTCCTCTATTGGCAGGTGCAGGTATTATTGGATTAGCCATTGGTTTCGGCGCACAAGGATTAGTCAGTGATATCGTGACAGGATTTTTCATTTTGATTGAAAAGCAGATTGATGTGGATGATTATGTTACAGCAGGTGGAGAAAACGGAATCGTTGAAGAATTAGGTCTTCGGACAACTCAAATCAGAAGCTTTGACGGCACGTTAAACTATATTCCGAACCGATATATACAAAATGTTAATAACCACACACGCGGAAATATGCGTGCACTTGTGGATTTTGGAATTGCTTATGAAGAAAATATTGACCATGTTACACAAGTCCTTCAAAAAGTTTGTGAAGAAATGAGCGAAAATCCTTTGATTAAAGAAGGACCTGATGTCGTTGGCGTACAATCCCTTGACGACTCACAAGTCACATTACGTGTCATTGCACAAACGGAGAAAAACGAACAGTTCGGCATAGAGAGAGAGTTAAGAAAACGAATCAAAGAAGCGTTGGATGAGAACAACATTGAAATTCCTTACCCTCATCAGGTCAATGTTCCAAAATCTTAAGTTTTGTGCCCTTTGTTTTACAAGTTCTAAAAAACCCTTTGGAAGTCCTATCCGTTGGACTTACAAAGGGTTTTTTAAGTTTAATCGTATTATTGCTCAATCCATTCCAAGACTTCCAATCGATTGCCAAACGGATCGTTTAAATAGATTCGATTTGCATTCGGTAATTGGTCATCTACTGTGTAATTTACTTTATGTTCTTCCAATAAGGCGATGAATTCATCAAGCTGGTCAACCTCAAAAGCGGGATGAGCTTTTTTGGCCGGCGTATAGGGTTCTTCAATACCGATATGAAGTTCAAATTCACCAAATCGGAACCAAACCCCTCCGTTTGCTTCTAAAGATTCCGGCTTCTTCACCTCTTCCATACCAAGCATACCAGCGTAGAATTCCCTTGCTTCGTATTCAGAACCGGTTGGTGCTGTCAGCTGAACATGATCGATTTTTTTAAACATATGAGTCATGTGTTTATCTCTCTCCCGTTTATAATTTTTCCAATGCAGCGGTAACCGCTTCAATACCGACGTGGATCGCTTCTTCTTTCGGTTGAAGTTTACTATGATGGAGTCCATACGGTGATTCAACTCCCAACCAAAACATAAATCCGGGAATATTTTTTAGAAAATATCCGAAATCTTCACCAGCCATTGAGATTGGAGCCTCCTGGTATTGAACAGAAGTTCTTTGAATAGCAGTTTTAAATTGCTCTACAGAAGCAGAATCATTATCCACCATATAATAGCTCGCCCCGAAATCTACGGAAGTACTGCAATGATAACGTTCCTCAATACCATTGAGTAGCGTTTGAATGTGCTCACGTAAAAGTGGTATGACTTGGGGATCCAACGTTCTCATGGTCCCTTCTACTCTTGCATGTTCTGCAACAATATTACCTGCTGTACCAGCTACCATTTTACCCAGCGTCACCACTGCTTCACTAAGTGGATCGGTAACACGAGATACCAACTGTTGAAGCTGTAGATTAAATGCGCTTGCTGCCATCAACATGTCAGACGTTAGATGAGGATACGCTGCGTGACCGCCTTTTCCGTAAAAATCGATAAATAGTTCACTCGTATTCGCAAAGAGAACTCCTGGCTTCGTAGCAACTGTTCCAACTGGCAATGAAGGATCTATATGCAGTGCAAAAATGATATCCGGACGATGCTGTTGAAAAAAGTCACTTGTTTGCATCGGTTCAGCGCCCCCCGGTCCTTCTTCGGCCGGTTGGAAAATAAATAAAATATCATCTTGCATTCGATTTTCAACCACTTCGGTTAATGCTCCAAGTGCAATTGTCATATGAAAATCATGCCCACAAGCATGCATATATCCCTCGTGCTGTGATGCAAAGGAATATCCAGTCTCTTCTTTAATGGGAAGTCCATCGATATCTGCGCGGTATCCAATTGTACGTTTCCCCTCAATACCTTTCACTAAAACAAACAATCCTGTTTTCCACTTTTCGACATGAAGATGCTCTTGTGGCAAGCGATTAATCATCGATTCCAAATAACCCTGTGTTTTATATTCTTGATAACCAATCTCAGGAATTTGGTGCAAATCCCTACGTACTTGTACCCACTGTCTTTCCATTCTTTCTCAAACCTTTCACAATAGAAAATTGATGCTACAGAAACAAATAAGCGGGCTATCGACAAAATCGAAGTCCCGCTTAGATGAATATTAGTTATCTAACTTTCTCAATTCTTTTTTGATCTCTGTCTTGGACTTTGTTTGGTCATCAATTTCTTTAATCACTTTTGCAGGTGTACCCGCCACGACTGTATTCGGTGGTACATCCTCTGTTACAATTGCACCAGCCGCTACAACCGCGCCTTTGCCGACAGTGACACCTTCCAATACGACGACGTTTGCTCCAATGACGACTTCATCTTCAACAATTACCGGTTTTGCGGATGGTGGCTCAATGACACCAGCTAACACTGTTCCGGCTCCGATGTGACAATCTTTTCCGACAGTTGCTCTTCCACCGAGTACTGCATTCATATCAATCATCGTGCCTTCACCAATGGCAGCTCCAATATTAATGGAAGCCCCCATCATAATAACGACGCCATCACCAATGTCAACTTGATCGCGAATGATCGCGCCCGGTTCGATTCTAGCATTGATTCCTTTCAAATCCAGTAAAGGAATTGCCGAGTTACGACGGTCATTTTCGACGACATAATCATCAAAGATATTTTGGTTGTCTTCAATGATCTTTTCAATATCCTTCCACTCACCGAATAAAACTCCTGTGTCACCCTGAATGAAGTCTTTCACGTTTTCAGGATATTCAATAGCATCCAACTTACTGCCTTTTACATATACCTTTACAGGTGTTGATTTTTTTGCATTTGAGATAAAATCAATAATTTGATTTGCGTCCATCATTTCCACTTCAATTTCCTCCAATACTATTCTGATCATTAGATTGTTTTTTGCTGATAAAATTGATTCCTAATTTGCTTCAACAGCTGCCTTCTGGTTAAGATGCCTTCCATTATGTTGGAATGGTTTACGACACAGACAAAATTATGATCAATTAATAAATGTAATGCTTTTTCCAGTGTTTCACCCAATTGCAATGTTTTTATGTCATTGTCCATTACATGCTTCACAGTTATTTCATCAAGTAAATCAACTTCGATTTGATCTAAACCGAACATTTTCTCGATAATATGTGATTTGCTGATCAGACCCTTAAACGTGCCGTCATAATCCAAAACTGGAACAGCGTTATATCCAGTTTTTGTGAGTACCAGCAGCGCATGTTTCAATGGGTTGTTCAATTGGACGTGAGCCACTTTGTCAGAATCGATCATGTATTCATTCACTAATTTTTGCGTGAGATCAAATTCTGTCACATTAAGCATTTAGTCTCCCCCTAACCTTAATGGAAGTGGTGATCTCTTTCTCCAGTCAACCATAATTTTATCATAAACCAATTCGAATGAGTAATGAAATCATTATTCTCGATTTTGCTTTTTCACTAGCGAGACTCCAACTAAGGGTATCTTACAAGCCATGGATACAATGTAATCAGAAAGAATAGAAGAGTATTTGAAGATACCTATGACATGAATAGGATAGGAAAACTGGCTTCCTATCCTATTTCATCAAATTGAGATTACAATAAGATTGTTTTTTTAGAAAGGGTGCTCATTTAACCATTGTCCACCATCCAATGTAATAACTTCCCCATTTAGATACGTTGCTTTATCGGAGAACATGAAATAGGCCAACTCAGCAATCTCTTCAGGTTCACCTAGCCGCTGTAGTGGAACGGAATGAATCGTACGCTTGGCCGCCTCTTCAGATTCCCATAACTTTTCAGAACCTCCTGTCCGATCAATCGGTCCCGGTGCGATTGCATTGACTCGAATACCATACTTCCTCCCCCACTCAACCGCCAATGTACGTGTCAGAGATAAAACACCGGCTTTCGCAGCAGCAGAGTGAGCAACGTATGCACCTGCATTCCACGCATAAGTTGCGACCATATTTGTAATACAACCTTTTATGCCTTTTTCAATCCAATACTTGCCGACGATGGAAGAGCAGTTAAACGTTCCATTCAATACGATGTCGATTACGGATTTCCAACCATTTGGAGTCAATTTCTCAAAAGGTACAATGAAGTTACCTGCAGCATTATTCACTAAGAAATCAATACGTCCATATGTCTCATCTGTGACTTGAACCATTCGTTCAACGTCTTCCGGATTCCTGACATCCATAGCTACTGACAGTATATTTGAACCATCTGAACTTATTTCTTTCTTTGCTTCATCCAACCTTTCTTCATTTCTACCGGTAATCACGACTTTAGCTCCTTCATTGTGAAATTTTTTAGCCATATACTTACCCATTCCACTGGAGCCACCTGTAACGATAACAACTTTGTTTTTCATTTTTTCCCCTCCCTGTCGAATACATTCGAGATAGACACTCGAAATCCTCCAAAAAAATGAATATTCGTTCATTTTTCTCAAGTTACAAACAGTGAACCTCATGCTATAATGCAACTAATTGAACAGAAAGGTGATTAACCGCTTATGAATCGGAGAACATTTCTGAAACGTTCGTTAATAGGGACAATTGGTTTAGTCGGAGCAGGTTACGGTGGTTATTACTATGCGCACGAAATTGAGCCTCGTTGGGTAAATATTGTTCGAAATGACATAAAATCAGAACGGATACCTGAGTCTTTTGAAGGGTTTAAAATGTTACAGTTAACGGATACTCATATCGGGTTTAATTATGGATTGAAGGAACTCGATGATTTGATTCAAACAATCGGAGAATTGGACCCAGATCTTATCTTATTCACCGGTGATCTTATCGATGATCCATCGACAATCTCCAACCAACAGTACGCAAAGGTCATTGATAAACTAAGTGAAATACAAGCACGTCATGGAAAGTACTGGATATACGGAAACCATGATCATGGCGGATATGGAACTGAAAAGATTGCTCAAGTGATGTCCTCTGCAGGTTTTCAACTGTTAAAAAACGAGACGACGAAAATTCAAAAAGATGGGGATTACTTCAATCTCTCTGGATTGGACGATATTTTACTTGGCAATCCAGAGATTACCCAATTAATTGATCAATCAGAACAAGATCGATTCAATATTCTTCTTTCACATGAACCAGATTTTGCGGACACGACGAAAAACTTTCCGTTTGATGTGCAACTATCTGGTCATAGTCATGGCGGTCAAATTCAGTTACCGATCATCGGTTATATTATTACACCTATTTTAGGTGAGAAGTATGTAGAAGGAAGCTTTACGCTTGGCGAAAGGCCTTTACAGCTATTTGTCTCAAAAGGCCTTGGAACAACCCGTCTTCCATTTCGGTTTTTATGTCGTCCAGAGATCAATCTATATACACTAAGAAAAGATGATTCAAAGTAAAACTTCTCACTTCTAAGATTTGTTGAAATTTCTTCATGTTTTCGTTCGTTAGCATTCAAGTTAAGGTGTTAAAATGATAGTAAATATAGTACTGGAGTGGCAGGTTATGAATCTGAAAAAAATAATGATTGGATTGCTCGTTATTCTTTCGGTTACGTTTCTTTCAGCGTGTGGAGAAGACGAGTCAGGGAAATATACACCAGACCCTCAACTTGAAACGGAAGTAGAGAACTTTGAGTATACAAACCAAGATGGAGAGACTGTCAGCCTTGAAGACCTTAAAGGCAATTACTGGGTGGGCACCTTTATCTTCACCAACTGTGAAACGGTTTGTCCACCAATGACTGCAAACATGTCAAAAGTACAGTCCGAAGCGAAAGAAAAGGATATTGATTTACGATTTGTATCATTTTCCGTGGACCCAGTAAACGATGATCCAAAAGATTTAAAAGAGTATGGAAATAATTTTAATGCAGACTTTACGAATTGGGATTTTCTAACTGGGTATAACCAAAAAGAAATCGAAAGCTTTGCGGCAAATTCATTTAAAACGCTTGTTTCTAAAGTCGACGGTTATGATCAAGTAAACCATGGAATATCTTTTTTCCTCGTTTCTCCTGAAGGTACCGTTCTGAATATGTTTTCTGGTACTGACCAAGAAGAATACGGGCAGATTCTAGATTACGTGGAATATTATAAGAAAGATTAAAAACGAGCTCATCAATAGCTCGTTTTTTCTTCACCTTATATATTGTTCTTGTTTTTCTTCATCTGTGATAAACTCTTAACAGTAATCGCAGCAATCAATAAAAGTCCGAATAACATTAATGCAATGAGTACATTGAGAAGAAATTGATACCTTTCATTCGTATCTGTCAGTTGATGGGATAGAAAGCTGAAATCGCTAAACACCCAGAATAACAACAGGATGGTTGTAAACATAAAACTCAATGTCCTGGTTCCATATCGCATTAAACAAAAACGGACGAATCGATTGACTCCTAGATAGCTAATTGCTGAAATTAATATTAACAAGAACACAGCAAGATAATCTTCTGTAATGATTTGATACATCTCTTTGAAAATCATTTTCTCACCCCATCACCCATTATGGGCAATGACATGACAATTCAATCAAGAATATTTGTAAAGGTAGGAATAATCAATGGAGCATTTATTGAATGATACCGTAAGAGGACTTGAAATCTCTGGAATTCGTAAGTTTTTCAATTTAGTTGGTGACCAAAAAGACATTTTATCTTTAACAATTGGGCAACCCGATTTTCAGACTCCAGCTCATATCAAAGAGGCAGCCAAACAAGCCTTAGACCAAAATCATACGCAATATACACCAAACGCAGGTTTGTTGGATTTGCGGAAAGCAATTAGCGATTTTGTCCAATCAAACTACCAATTATCTTATCGACCTGAAGATGAAGTGATTGTTACCGTTGGAGCTTCCCAAGCGATTGATATCACATTACGTTCAATCCTTTCACCTGGAGATGAAGTCATTTTACCAGGACCGGTTTATCCAGGCTACGAACCACTAATTCGCTTGGCTGGAGCAACACCAAAATATATAGACACACGGACAAACGGTTTTAAATTAACGGCTGACCTTTTAAAAGAAAACCTGACGAGTAAGACCAAATGTATCATCCTTTCTTACCCTTCAAATCCTACAGGCGTTACCTTATCTAAAGAAGAACTCCAAGAAATTGCCGATTTGATCAGTGGTAGAGACACTTTTATTTTAGCAGATGAGATTTATAGCGAATTAACTTATGAGCGTAACCATACATCTATTGGGATATTTGAACAGGTTCGAAAGCAGACACTGATTGTACAAGGGTTATCCAAATCTCATTCAATGACAGGATTTCGGATCGGTTATTTGCTTGCACCGAAAGAAATCCAACAGCATGTTCTGAAGGTGCATCAATATAATGTGTCATGCCCAACATCCATCAGTCAATACGCCGCACTGGAAGCCTTAACAGAAGGGAAATCAGACCCGGTCGTGATGAAAAATGCTTATAAAGAAAGACGTAACTATGTACTGAAGCGACTTGAACAAATGAACATGGAAGCGGTCGCTCCAGACGGGGCTTTCTATGTGTTTGTCAAAATTCCTACAAATGAAAAGAGTTTTGAATTTGCCATGAGACTGGTCAACGAAGCTAAGTTAGCTTTTGTTCCAGGGGATGCATTCTCAAAGTTTGGAGAGGGTTATCTTAGGCTTTCATACGCTTATGAAATGAGCGTATTGGAAGAAGGGTTAAATCGTCTTGAGCAATTCTTAAATCAATAAGCATCATTTCTGCATTTTTTGTTGAAGTTCAATATGTTCATTAATCAATCGATCAAGCTCTTGGGAAGCTTCAATGGACTCATCACTAAGTCTTCCTTTCTCTGTTGCTTGCTCGACCATTTTCTCCCGAAGTATTTCAATTTCTTTTTCAAGCTGGCTAAGTTTATTTTTCATTTATTTCAAACCACCATTCTAAGGTATTCTTTTCTATAAATCATTTAAGGATTTCGAGCAGCTGCGCTCGTTATCCTTATTGCATAAGTTATAAAACAGTAATACTATATTATAATAGCGATTGAAAAGGCAACCGATTTGAACTACTTTTCCCTAAATAATCTGATCAGCAAGATCGATACCTCCCAACACCGAAACGTATGTTCTCATTATACAATTTCGAAGGTCGTATGGGAAGTGATATAGCTTCTTGCCAGACAATAGGGGTGCCCGTTTATCCTTTGGCGGAAAGCAGTTCACCTCCACTCTTCGCTTACCTGAGAATGGAGTCCTTCAGTCTGAATCGATAAAGAATATAAATTAATTATACCCTTTCATTTTATAGATAAACTAAGTCAAACTATTTTTTGTAGCCATTTAACATGCATTTGAGCATACGTTTAAGAAACGGGTAACAGGGAAAATAAAAAACGATGATTAAAGAAGTTGCCACATAATTGTGGTAAACTAATCAGTATACAATGATTAAAATGAACTTCCTTATATAGAAGGATCAGCACGGAAAGGAAGAACCAAATTGAAAAAAGAATTATGGGAATGGGGTAAAGCAATTGTTATTGCTTTGATTATTGCTTTTTTCCTTCGAACATTTGTGTTTGCGACATCAATTGTTGAAGGCGCAAGTATGGATCCAACCCTAGAAGATGGAGAGAGGGTTATTTTCAATAAAATTGTTTACTTTGTCAATGAACCAGACCGTGGCGAAATTGTCATTATCTCTCGTGAAACTAAAAATTATGTTAAACGTATTATTGGTAAACCAAATGACATTATCGAGTATAAAAACAATACGCTTTTTATAAATGGCGAAGCTTACGAAGAAGATTATCTCACCGAAGCATTACGACATGAGACGGATGCATTTGGGCCTGTAGAAGTTCCTGAAGGAAAATACTTTGTTATGGGAGACAATCGACCGATCAGTAAAGATAGCCGAAACGGATTAGGCTTAATTGATGAAGATGATATTATCGGTCGTTCTGAATTTATTATCTTCCCGTTTGACCATATTTCAATGACACGATAAGAACTGAAATGTACATCATAAGTGACAGACGATAACCCCAGTTAATGGACAACTGTAAACAGTCCACTAACTGGGGTTAATTATATCACTCTTGCTATTATCGTAGTTTTACTTATAACTTATTCGGATTACGATACGAATCACTTTCTCAATCATTTAAACTTCCCTTTTCAGGGAACATTTTAGTGATCGTTTATCTTATCTTTTATACGTGCCAAGATTCAGTGGTAGCTGAAGTAAAGATTCATTTAATTCCTTCAATCGATGATCAATTCTGTGTAATAAATAAAACGTTACCAAAATTGGAAAACCAACTTCTGGAATCCAAGTAATCCATTGCTCCATACCTATCCCTCCTTTTTTATCAATCTAGGCCACGATGCTATTGAGTCACACTTAGATTGAAGTGTTGCACTTAATCATTAAAAAACGACTGAATAGAGCCGTCCTCTATTCAGCCGTCATCAATTAATCAAGTGAGATTTCTTCAACTGTACGATCGACGACTTGAGCACTATCCATACTGACATATGAGCCGCCACTTGATGTGAAAACGTCTTGATCGATAATCACCTGCATAGCTTGTTTAACGGCAATTGGATCTACAGGCTCCTTAGGGTCATCTAGTGAAACTGTTGATAACCGTCCTTCTTCATTCCGGAACTTTAATTCGATTCGTTTCATCCTCGCCACCTCCTTTTTTGTGAACTGCTACTATTAGTTTTGAATATTGTACGTATTGTTTCGAACGATTTGGTGAAGTGGATGCGCCTGCAAGTTAGCTAAAGAATTTGCTACAGTATAAAGTGCAGTTGCATCGGCTTCTGTATTCACTTGGTTGAAATTTTTACGCTTGATTATGATTTTCCCTTCTTGGTCAATCCCCGTTTCAAACATTAACTGGAGTTGTGTATCTAATTTTAATTCGCTCGCCATGTGTCTGCTCCCTCCTTTCAACTATATAATCGCCAAGAACATAAAAAAAGTGTGAAATGTATTGAAACATTTCACACTTTCTTTACGTCTAATGATAAGGGAACAGTTCTTTAAGTGAAGATTATTGGTTTGCATTGTCGAATATACAGTAACCAATAAACGTAACAAGAACAGCCATCATGATAATACCTAATACAACATCCACTTCTGTTGCACCTCCTAAGGTTGCTACTATCAAATCTATACATATTATATCATAACAAATAACATATCTTTTATGGAAATGTTCACAGAAAAAATTTAACAAATAGCCACGAACTTCACCAATTATTCACGAGAAACTATGCTAAAATGGATTTAATAGATCAAATGAAAGGCGAGCGACAGGTGATTGAATGAAATATTGTACACAATGCGGCACACAAACCGAAAAAGATGAACGATTCTGTCTCGTCTGTGGCGCTGAGATTCCTGATGTAAAGGAACGAATACGGAAAGAAGATGGGTTTAACCGTTGGTGGTTATTACCGATCATTACGTTATCCGTTATTTTGGCTGGCGGTATCATTATTCATTTTTATTTGGAGAATCAAAATAGCGAAACCATAGAAGCTTACCAAACAGGTATCCAGCATGCAGAAGAAGGTCATTATTCTCAAGCATTAGAAGCGTTTGAAAAAGCTGGGTCTTTAAAGACAAATTTTCAAGCGGCTAAAACTGCTAAGGAATTTATGAAGGTTGCGCTTAAAGTGGAATCAAAAATCCAATCCATCGACGAGTTGATCGGGGATCAAGCATTTCAAGAGGGACTGCAACTAGCACAAGAAGCAGAGGATCAATTGAAACCCTATAAAGGTGAAGTGACTCAACGATTATTAGACCGGATTATTTCTAAACGAAATGAAGTTCAAGTCGCACAAATTAAACAACAATTTAGCGAAAACCCAACAATTGATGAATTAAAAATATTGTTATGGCAAATTCATTCCATTAAGGCAGATAAATCAGAAGAATTAGTCCAATCGATGGAAGACCGGTTTATTAATGATACATTTTCCCGAGCAAGTGAAAACCTCCAAGACAACCAATTCACAACTGCCCTTAACATTGTGGAAGAAGGTTTAAGGTATATCCCTGAAAGTGAACGTTTAAAAAACTTAAAATCGACGATTGAAAAACAAAAAGTCGCGTTTGAAACAGAGCAACAAAAACGTATTGAACAAGCCCTAAGTCAATATGAATTGGAACAAGACCAGAACAAAAACAATGCCGTAGAAATTGTCAAAGTAGAAGCGAAGCCAGATGAATATGGTGATATCGTCGTCAAAGGAGAAATCAAGAGCGTGGCGACTGTACCCATCCAATCGGTTACGGTGAATTATTCGTTGTACGATGAAAACGATGAATTGTTGACTGAAAATGAAACATTCTTATATCCAGAAACACTCTATCCGAATGAGACGGGTAAATTTGAATACATCCACTATGAGATGCCTGATAAAGTATCCATTGAAATTAACCAAGTTTCATGGTTCCTGGATGAAGAATAAGGAAGTGATCCTATGTACCGAGCCAAAAAAATAATTCTGCCTGTCTTTCTTACAGTCCTCTTACTTGTCACGGGTCTCTCTCTGTATTACATCTATTATAACCAATGGCAGGAGCAAGCACTTGGTGTCTCTTCTGATTTGGTAGATGTCGTCAACAAAGAGGATCAAGATTCAGATCAGACAAAGGATCTACAGACTATTATTCACGATGCTGAAAAACACGTCGTACAAGTCGAGACAACCGGCCCTTACGGCCAAAACATTGGTTCCGGTTTTGTTTACAATGACAAAGGCGATGTGGTGACGAATGCCCATGTCGTCCAAAATGCCTCAGAAGTGTATGTAAAAACCTCTGATGCGCAAAATTATGTTGGAGCAATTATCGGAATCGGTGAGCGTGATGATATCGCTTTAATCCGGGTACCCCAATTAGCAAATAACGGCGGCTTGGAGATTAATACCCGATTAACCCCAAATACGGGTGATAATATCATTGCTATCGGGAGTCCTCATGGATTTCAAAACACTGTCACGATCGGAACGATTTCAGGAAAGAATCGTAGTTTCACTGTTGATGGTTCGGATTATGAGTATAATAATTTGTATCAGATTACTGCAGACATATCAACTGGGAATAGCGGAGGTCCATTGATTCATAGAGATACAGGTACAGTAATCGCCATCAATTCAGCTGCCACGTCTGAAGGTGATATGGGCTTCAGCATTCCGATCTCTCAAGTTTATGATCGTTTGTTGATGTGGTCAGATACCGCAAATAACGAAGAGTTAAATTACGATGGCGACCCAAATGGTTTTCTAGATGTAGCAGATGACAAATTATTGACCGATGTTGAATATTTAATTGATTATTTTTATGAGACCTTGAATTTACGGGATTACTTTACAGCATATTCATTATTAGGTAGTGAAGAACAAGTCGAATACTCCTATCCAGAATTCCGTGAACTATACGTTGTATCCGGTGAGATTAAACGCTCAGATACTGAAATAGAAATTAATAAGGAAAAGAACGCTTCAGTGACTGTTCTATCCGATCACCAAATCTTGCAAAACGAAGAAGTTCAAGAGACACATCATTATCGTACAAACTTTACCATCGGATATGAAAACGACCAACTAAAGATTCTCAATTTGCAAAGAGAACTGTTATCGAAAACAGAGCATAGCGAAGAAGAAGAAGATCAATCAACAGATGAATAATATTTTAAAAAAATTATTAAAACTAGGTCATTGTCCCTTCCCAGTCATTCAATCGAGACATAGGAATATAGTACATGAATAACTTGGAGGTGAAATGATATGCACGGATTCGGAGGATACAACAACTGCGGATGCCAAAATAACTTTGTAAGCCCAGCCGGATATGGAGGAAATAACTGTGGAAGCGGATATAACAACAACTTCGCGTTAATCGTCGTTCTATTTATTTTGCTAATCATTGTTGGTGCTGCGTTTTATTGCTAGTTGAATGAACAAAACTTTGAATCTGAAAATATGAAAAACGCCGATCGTTTTCTAAAACGATCGGCGTTTTGTAATTTCACCCATTAACTGAAGTTCCGTACTCTCTTTAGCGCTAGTAATTTGTTTATTATCCGACAGATGAAGTGGCATCCAGTCGATTATTCTGATCAGCTATCTGCACCCATTTTCCATTTATAATTTTAGTTAAGATATCTCGATTATAAACCAACACTAACCAATATTGATCTTTTCTTTCGGATAGCGATAAGATGATTCTTGACGGTCTCGATTAAGTGAGAAAAGAAAGGTTAAGATTCCAATTCTTCCGATGAACATCAAGGCCATTAATAATGTCTTACTTACATTCGACAAATCAGGTGTGATCCCCATCGATAGACCTGTTGTTCCGAATGCCGATGTCACCTCAAAAATTATACTGATTAATGAAAAAGGCTCAATAACCCGTACGATCGTAACGACAATAAATGTCATCAGCAATGCCAAAAATGTGACGACGACCGCTTTGAATAAGTCTTCCTCTTCAATTTCTCTTCCAAAGATTTTCAACCTGAACCGGCCTCTGGCAAACTGTAAAATAAAAATAATGACCAAAGCAAACGTGGTTGTTCGGATTCCCCCACCAACACTACTTGGCGAAGCACCAATAAACATCATTGAGGATAAGAACAATTGAGTTTGTTCGGTAAACTCATTGATATCCAATGTCGTTAATCCAGAGCTTCTTGCGGTAGTCGACTGAAAGAGAGCATAAAATATCGTCTCGTGCCAGCTCTTATCTGCAAAGAAATGATTAAACTCTAATAGCAATACGACGACAAAGGAAAAACAGAGCAAAACAAAGTACGTTAACGAAGTCAATTTAGTAAATAATGAAAATCGTTTCATATTGCGTTCTTCTCTTGGTACTTGCAAATACTCTTTCACTTCGATTAATACTGGAAATCCGATTGCCCCAGAGATAATTAATAACATAACAATGAACTGAATAAAATAATCATTTTGATAAGGTATGAGTGAAGCACCTGTAATATCAAAACCACCATTGGTCGTTGCACTGATTGCCGTAAAAAACCCATGATAAAAAGCTTCCCAGATGGAATCATAATACGTCATAAAATATGTGCCAAGGGTTAGGAAACCAATGAACTCGATGCCTAAAATGACAAAAAACATTTCTTTGACTAAGCGAACAATCCCAGAGATAGACTTTGTGTTTGTATCTGTCATAATAAGGCGCCGTTCTTTAAAGCCTATTTTTTTACCGAGGACGATCCAAATTAACGTACCCAATGCCATAACACCTAATCCACCAGTTTGGAGTGCAAGCGCAATCGCAAATATACCGAAGACGGAGAATGAATCAGCTGTCGACACGACGGTCAACCCGGTAACACTTACTGCACTGGTAGCTGTAAAAACAACATCCATGAAACTTAGATCCGCACCCTCTTTTTGAGCAATTGGCAGTGAAAGAAGCAATACGGTTACAGATACGGCAACGAAGTAATATATTGAAATAAGTTGTACAACTGTTAGTCTGTCTAATAATGATTTTTTTTGTTTAATTCGATTCATGATACGTTCTCCTTTTACCGGCATCAACCCTTTGCATGCTAAAGAATGAACTTCAACAGATTCATTCTAGCGGGCGTTTATACAAATAGGACAAAAAACCCTAACTGGATCTTTCCTCCAGATTAGGGATTATAAAATGCTCTCTTGATTTTTTTCTTTGAATTTAATCAATAATTGTTCACCTTGATAGCCGGCTTCTATTAAATCTTGTAACGTTTGCTCAACTAATTCACGCTCACGATTGACCATATTGCCGATGATGATGACGCTGATGTTATCATCCACTTCCTCAATCGCTTCCACTTTCCCAACTAGTGTCGCTTTCGGGTTTTCAGTCTTCGTGATTCGGACTTGAAAAACAATTTCACGATTCTTGTCCAGCTTACTTCTGAAAAAGTCTTCATAAGATTTAGGCATATAGCCTTCCACTAGCCAACGATCTCTATCGATTTCACGGTCAATGATCAAGCCTTCATAAAACTCAATTTCTTTATTTTGAAGCTCGTCGCCTAGTTTTTCCAATGTTGTAAGGGAGATTAATTTAAATGTTTTCATGCAATCTTCCTTTCCTCAAATTAACCTCATTATATAAGATACGATGGGAATAGAAAAGCTTTTATTGGTTAGATTGCACTTTTATTGTTTGCTGTCTGAACTTTTTTGTCGATGATTGCTAATCGCTCGATTGCTTCTTCTCTCTCCATTTTCAAATAATGATGTCCACCTTTTGGCAACTCATCTATTTCATCCGCTTCATAAATGATTTGTTGTAGGGGTGTACGAAATTCCTTTACAGAAAACGGTAAATAAGAGTCGGTGTGTAATAATATTGCAATTGCAATCTCTTTGGCCTTTACTCTGTTCTCCCCTAATCGAATCAATAATTTATGAGCTCGTTCTGCCCCTTTAATTGCATGGATATCGTGTTTTCGATATTCTTCATAATCCCATTTTCCTTCTCTATACCACTCAAAATGACCCATATCATGTAGTAATGCGGCCTTCGTGGCAAGTTCTGGATTTTCTTCTCGTTCGGTTGCAAGGCGGCAGGCAATTTCTGTTACCTTAACAGCATGATGAACACCTGAACGTCTCAAATACTTTTGAGTGATTGGATGTTTAAAAATATCGACTAGCGTAACATAGCCCATTGGCATCTCCTCCTAATTTTAAACATTAATATACCATAATTTAATGACGCTGGCGATTTTTCCTAAACTAAATGATTCTCTAGTCGAATTCATTTACTTTTCCCTAAAATAACTTGATAAATTTTCAAAAATTCCTATTTATTTTTTTAAACAAACCGATATATAGAGTAAATACTGTTTTTTTGGAGGTGAAAATATGGAAAATACGGCTCAAACAATCGTCTCAGATACACTCCACTTAAAGAACCGATTATCCATTATTTTTCTATTTGTCACTATGGTGCTTGGCACAGGTGTGACTTATTTAATTGGACAAACGAAACTCGTTATTCTAACCATTTTGATTGGCAGCCTAATTACCTTATTACTCGTCACAACTCTCGTCTATCTCAGAAAGCTATCTAACGTTGTACCTTACATACTGATCTCAGGGATTGCTATGATTATCGGAACAATTTTAATTCTCGCAACAACATCAGGACAAACAGCCGCTTTGATTTATTTTTTATTGATCACTAGTTCTTTCTATTTATCTTTACCCGTTTTCTTATTTGGTTTCACACTAAGTATTGGATTATTCATAACGTTTATCTATATACATGGGGAGACTTATTTATTCGACTATGCAACATCGTTATTGATTTTTACACTGACAAGCGTTGTCTTGCTGTTACAGCTTGTCATTACATCTCGAAATCAAAAAACATTGGAAGAACTCCAAGCCAGTAATGAACAAGCATTCCAGAAGGAACAAAAACAAAATCAACTCATTGAGCAACAGACGAAAACAATCCAACAAAGTATGGACGGGATTGAATGGCAATCCAACACCCAAAAAGATTCGTTAAATGAAATGAACCGAGCCATCCAAGAAATTGCAACAGGTACTGAATCACAAGCAGGAACAATTTCCGATATTCACCAGTCCATTGGTACAACTTCGATGTTATTAGAAAAAATGGTTGGTGATTTAGATCGCATTGAGGCGGAAACAGATGAAACGAAAACGAAAGCTGAAAAGGGTAAAATCGAATCATTTGAACTCGTTGATGAAATGAGAACTTTCCAAGCAAGTGTTGGAGAAATGAAGGCGGCTTTTAACGAATTAAGTGATAAAGTGGATTCATCTGTATCATTTATTCAATCTATTCAAGATATTACTGAACAAACAAGCTTGCTTTCATTAAACGCTTCGATTGAAGCAGCTCGTGCAGGTGAGCATGGTAGAGGGTTTGCTGTTGTTGCAGAAGAAATTCGTAAGCTGGCAGATCATACAGAGCAAACGGCTAAACAAATTTCAAACAACTTAACAAGTATGAGGGCTTCCAATGAAACAACCGATCGACAAATCCATGATATTGATAAGCAAATGAAAGAACACATCGAGTCCATTACTGAGAATAGTGAGTTATTCGGTTCATTTTCTGAAAATGCCAATACATTGATGGACCAAATGAAAAGCTTTAGACAATTAGCCGATGAAGTCAATGATCATGCAAGACTCATCGAAGATTCCATGAATGATTTCTCATCAACTGTAGAGCAATCGACTGCTTCTGTGGAAGAGATTAGTGCTACCGTTCAAAATCAAGCGAACCAGAACGAAGAGTTACACGGAGAGATCAAGCGCACGACACAAGCTTTACACGAATTGAATCAACGTGCTTAGCAGGAGAACTTAAAAGAGAGCTAAGACAAAAGAGATATTGAAGTGTTTTGACGGATCACCAATCAAACAAAAAGCCCGAACGATTTATTTTACGCATAAATCATTCGGGCTTTAATTTCTTTTATGAAATTTTGTTGCATACTATCGAATTGTTCTACTTAGGCTCCAATGTAAGTTGATCACCTGAGTAATTATCGATCCTCGTCTCATGATAATTGCCTTTAATCCAATCATCTAATTGATTCTGATAATAATCACTTCGGTAATGCTCTGATTGGCCAGGACCCACAATATGATAGCCTGAATTTGGATCAGCTAAATCGTTCACGAATCGCCAGCCTGCTCCATGGTTAACTATCCCATCTTCTTTTCCTCTTGCTGCCATAACAGTGACTCCACTTCCACCGAGTGGTTGTGGTGGATCAGGATTGAAAAATCGTTCTAAGAAGGAAATGCCAGAAAGATTATGTGCAAAATAGATCTGGTGATAGTCTCCCCATTTCCACTCATTCAAACTTTCACCATATTCATCTGTAAGATATTGAATGGTTTCGCTGAAAGAATTGGAAAGCAATTGATCCAATCCTCCATTTTGCTCAATCCAATGTAACTCTTCTCCATCATAAGACTGAAGAATCAGTTGGTCTGTTGTTTGGCCCATTCCCTTGAACATTGATCGTACTTCTTCAGGAATTTCATCAGCGTATAAATTTTCTTCGATTTTTTTCAACATTGTATGGAATATAAGTGGACCCGCTTCATCTTTATGATCTTCAAAGTCCCAATCGGCTAATATTTTGATCGCTTGCTCTTCCGCCGGCGAATCAGCTTGGTCGCCAAGAACATCTAAAAATATGGGAACAAATAACTCTGCTTGTTTATTTTTCTGATCCATTTGAAGTTCCATCATATCTTCTGCAGTCAAATCATCCTTTGATGCTAAATACTCCTCAATACGTGAATAACGGTAAGGCTGTGCCCATACATGACTAATATGATATGGATACGAATCATCAATGACTTTGTTGTTTGCTGTTGCAATGAAGTTTTTATCCGGATTTACTACTGTTGGGAGTTCATCAAATGGGATGAATTCATCTAATGTGTACTGGCTATCCCAACCAGGCATCGGCAATAGGGCATCATCTGGGTTTTCATAGATTGGTATTTTGCCATTTGCCTTATAAGCAATCGTTCCATCCTTAGAAGCAAACATAAAGTTTTGGGCTGGTGCATGAAACCCTTCTAAAGCTTTCTCAAATTCTTTCCAGTTGGTTGCCTGGTTAAACTCCAATAAAGCTTTCAACTCTGTTGTAGCTTCTAGAGCTGTCCAATCAACCGACAACACAGTATCTCCTTCTATTTCTTCGACTCCATTGGCAAACTCTGATATGACCGGCCCGTGAATGGTTTCAGTTACTTCATAGTCGATTGATTCTTGACCATCAACGTGAATGGTTTCCGTAATGACGTCCGCCTCATACCACTCCCCGTCATACTCAAATTTTGCTGGGTCATTTTCATGTCTTCGCTCCAAATATAACTGCTGTACATCAGGGCCAACATTTGTAACTCCCCATGCAACATGGTCATTATGCCCTAGGATGATACCTGGCACTCCTGCGAATATAACGCCAGAAACATTATAGTTAGGTGACTCTAAATGACTTTGATACCAAATGGAAGGTGTCGATAAACCTAAATGCGGATCATCTGATAATAATGGCGAACCGGATTTCGTCTTTTCCCCACTCACTGCCCAGTTATTACTTCCATTGAACTCATGTGGCATAACTGCTTTCGAGAGACTGGCAGTCACATCGACGTATTCTTCTTCCAAAATATTAGTCGGTCCATTTTCAGGGTAAGTCGGAAATAGTTCATAAGCGACTTCTTCATCGAAATGGTTCATCAAATAATAATTAAATGCTTGCCGTTCCCAATGCCCACCTAAATCGAAGGCCATGAATTTTCCAATTGTCAGTGAGTCCAATGGCGTCCACTCGCTAATTTCACTCAGACCTGCTAATTTAAATTCAGCAGGCATAGAATTATTCGTTTCCATTTGTTCGATATATGCATTTACTCCATCTGCATATGCTTGTAATACATTCAGTGATTCTTCATCATATATTTCTAATGATTTCTCTGCAGCTCTCCGCAAGCCTAATGTCCGAAAATATTTATCCTGCTCAACCATACTTTCACCAATGACTTCGCTTAACTGTCCAGATGCTTGCCTTCTCGATAGTTCCATCTGAAAGATTCGATCCTGTGCTGTTATGTAGCCTTGAGCATAGAATAAATCTAAATCATTTGTTGCTTGAATATGTGGGACGCCCACCTCATCATATACAACCGTCACTTCCTCTTCCAGACCATTCAGTGAAACTGTCCCTTCTGTCTGTGCGAGTGACCGATCGATGTAAGCGTTTACGTAAATTAGCAAACCGATTATGATGACAGCTAGAATCGCCAAAATGATGAGTGTCCATTTTAACCACTTATTCATCTTTTTCTTTTGGTCCATTGACTCTAATTGAATCGCATGTTTCATAGCCTTTCCCCCTTTAATCTTATATAGATATAATATTACAAAAATTCTATCTAATTAACAAATTTTTGTACTTTTGAGGAATTGCATTTACTCACCACCTTCCCCTCTATATAATAGATAGCGGAAGAGTAATATTACTCTCAAGAAAACTGAGGTGATGAATTGAGTAATAAAAATAAGGTTTTTTTAGTAATCGGTATCTTCTTGCTAGGATTAATTATTTTAATCGTCGCAGCTACTTATTTCGGACTACAAAAAGATCCTGAACATACAAAAAAGGTTAGAGAGGAAGCTACTGATTATTTAGATAAACATTTTACGGATGAAATGGAAATCGTTGACGTCATGTATGATAATGCTTCTATTTATGAACAATTCTCTTATGCAGCGATTGTACAGCCGGTCAAAGATCCAGATTTCCAATTCTTAGTTTATTCTCATCTAGAAACAGGTGAATACACGGACAGTTACGTTGCTGAAGTATGGGAAGAAGAATTAGAAGATTTCTTAATGCCTCGTTTGAAGGAAAGCTTTGGGAAGGACGTTATTAAAGAATTGTGGATGACATATCCAAAAGACGTAGGTGAGCAACTGAATATATCCCACGATGATATCCCTTCATTAAAGGGACAAGATACAGGCGTAGTTATTCGTCTCACTCTTTCCAGAGGAGAAAAGGATAACGATGAAGATGCGTTGGAACAAATCATAGACGAAATGAAAGATGAATTATCTATTAAACGCGGTCACTTTACGTTATCGTTTTCAGAGCAAGCTTTATTCTTTAAAGATAAAAATATCAACAAAGATTTTTAATATTGATCTTCCATCAAATCATTTAATCTATCGCAACAGAAACCCCAGTTGGAAAGGGTAGCTTATCCAACTGGGGTATATTTTTGGTGAATTTCGTTGATTTCTTCAAGTATGGTCAACTTGTACATAAGCCGTTTAAAACGAAAACTCATGCTACAATTCTTATAGATATTTCTTGATGTCTGCTTCGATTTTTTCTGGCTTTGTTTGAGGCGAGTATCTTTCAACGACTTTTCCTTCACGATTCACTAAAAACTTCGTGAAATTCCATTTGATTTCGCCACCAAGCATTCCTTTCTTTTCTTCCGTTAGATAGTGAAATAATGGATGTTGTTCTTTACCTTTCACATTTGTCTTCGTGTGCATCGGAAATGATACACCATAATTCGTTTGGCAAAAATTCAGGATCTCATCTTGATCTTCAAATTCTTGATTCATAAATTGATCACTTGGAAATCCAAGGATGACGAAACCTTGATCTTGATAAGTTTCATATAACTTTTGCAGGCCCTCAAATTGATTCGTAAAGCCACATTTACTTGCTGTATTAACGATTAACATCACTTGATTCGAATAGTTCTCTAAAGTTGTGGTCTCACCGCTCATTTTTTCAACGGAAAAATCATACACTGTATTCACGATTCTAAACCTCCATTGTTATGACTTCTACAGTTAATTATACGTACATGCCATCGACGAAACAAATATTCTAATCCATTTTTCTAAGAGGTTCTTATTTGAACGGTACCTATAATAGGTATAAAAAATATCCCTTTGCTGGGAAAGGGATATTCTGTCATTTAGCTTGTGCGTACTACAAGTTGTGGTCTGGATATAACGAGCATAATGATGATGATAGCAGATAAAATAAAACCTGGAATTAAATAGGTTGAATTATATACTAATGAGTAAAGCCATACGGGTTGATCTTCCGGCGCAAAATGAGCAAAGAAGATTACCCCTGCTAAATAGTGTGCGATAAACCGAATAGCCATGCCAATAAATGTCCCGAGAATAATTAACATAGACACTTTTGTATGATCATTATTACTTAGGCCTTTCCTGATGCCGCTAGCAAACACACCGGCAACCCCAAGTCCAACGAAGGCAACAATGTAATCCAATAATCCTTGTAACCAATGGACTACTGTTCCTCCAAATAATAAATCCAATACGCCAAAGATTAATCCGGAGGCAAGTCCTGCTTTTAACCCCCAACGGAATGCAATAATAAAAACCGGGATCATCGCAAATGATACCGATCCACCCTGAGGCCAAATGGTAAATTGCAATCCTGGTATCGTGTCGAGCAGAAACGCTAACGTAGTTAAGATCGCGATTTCCACTAACATCAATGTTTTATGATTCATAATAATTCCTCCCCTTCTGTTTCTCTTTTTAGACAACAAAAAAAGCAATCCTAGGGAGGCTTCATTATGGGTCACCCAGCATTGCACCATTGAAGCCACATCCCTACGCTAGTGCTAACTAACAGGTTCAAAGGGTTTAGAGCATCGCACTCAATCTCAGCCAACTCATTGGCTCCCCCTGTG
Source organism: Allobacillus halotolerans (assembly GCF_018967645.1). Lineage (GTDB taxonomy): Bacteria > Bacillota > Bacilli > Bacillales > Alkalibacillaceae > Allobacillus > Allobacillus halotolerans. The sequence goes on from NZ_JAHLZF010000006.1 coordinate 108,661, forward strand.
GTCTTGTCGATTCACTTTTTTTGTTACTTTAATTATAACTGACAATAGATATAACTTCAAGGTGGTCTGATCAACCACGTTGCTTTCTTGGGAAAATTCAACAAACGATGTATACTTAAGATAGAGAGTATATCGTTATTCAAGATATTAATGAAAATATTTATTTTTAGTGCGCTTGATGACAATATAAAGGAGATGGGCGTATGTCTTTAAAATCAAAAATTTATAAATTCCTTCGCATTTGGAATGATGTCGATGCTGTTAGAAAAGGACGTGTAGGAAAACGGGTCGGTAGGCGTGTTGCAGGTAAAGGTTCTGGGAAATTGCTGAGGAAACTATTTAAATAGGGAGCGAATAGAATGTTTCAATGCAAACATTGTGGCTATGAATATACCTATAAAGAAGCTTTGGGGATGGCTTCCAGTACAGGTGTTGGAAAACGATGCCCAAATTGTGCAAAAACAAATTATTTCACGGCAAGGAGTAGAAAAAAAGGAATGTTTTATGCATTTATCAGTGCCTTTGTCGTTTCTATTTTGGGTTTTTTTGACGTACCTCTAACAATAGCCATCCCTCTTTTATTCGCTTTTCTCATTGGTTACTACTTAGCCATGCCCTTTTTGTTTGAACTTAGCGATCATGAAGAACCCTTGTGGTGATGAATGGAGGATTGCTCAGTGAATAAATCCATTATTCTATTCGATGGCGTTTGTAACCTTTGTAACGGAGCCGTCCAATTTTTAATCAACCGGGATTCACAGGACCAATTCCGTTTTGCTTCATTACAAAGTGATTTAGGCAGAAAAGTGATGCAGCAATTAAACAATAAAAATATAGATAGCATTGTTCTTATTGAATCAGGTCGAATCTATACAACATCTACCGCAGCCCTCCGCATTGCGAAACATCTCCCTGCACCTTGGAATTATTTGTATCTGTTAAGACTTTTACCACGACCGCTTCGTGATCAAGCCTATACATGTATCGCCCACCATCGTTATCAATGGTTCGGACGTCAAGATACATGTATGCTACCAACTCCCGAAAACGAACGGAAATTCTTAATGAAATCAAATTAAAAAGCAGTTCAAGAGAGGACTCATTCCCTTCGTTGAACTGCTTTTTTCGTCAATTAATCAAACTGTCTATTCATTCACCTCTGCAGTAAGAAGCTCTTCCGGCAATGCTTGAAATGCTTGCTCTAAATCAGCTATTAGATCATCTGGGTCTTCAATTCCTGCTGAATACCTGATCAAGCCCTCCGGAATGCCCATTGCTGCACGCTCTTCTGGCGTACATTCAACATGGCTTGTTACTCGTGGAGGTCCGATAATAGTTTGCACACACCCTAGACTTGCTGCCCGTTTCGCTAACTTTAACTTCGGCAAAAATTTATTCATCGTCTCAACGCCACCTCGGACGTTAAAGCTTAGCATTCCACCAAAGCCTTTCATCTGTTTCTTTGCGATCTCATGGCCGACATGATCTTCCAAGCCAGGATAAAACACATCGGTTACCCATTCGGATGTTTTTAAATACTCTGCAACTTTCATTGCGTTTTCATTTTGTTGACGAATGCGCAAATGCAATGTTTTCATTCCGCGCAATAATAAATAAGCTGCATGAGGATTTATTGTCGCCCCATTAATTTCACGGTAGTGGTAAATCTGATCGACTAATTCTTTGCTGCCTGCGACGACTCCACCCATTGCATCTGAATGTCCACCTAAATATTTCGTTGCACTATGAAGAACGATATCCGCACCGAGCTCTAATGGATTTTGATTAATAGGTGATGCGAATGTTCCATCCACGACAACCAGTGCATCGACTTCATGACCTGCTTTCGCCATGCGTTCAATATCGATGATTTTCAGTGTCGGATTTGTCGGCGATTCTAAATAAACAAGATCGCAGCCTTTCGCAATTTCCGCTTCCATCTCTTCATGATCCGCAGTTTCGCAAAACGTAATGTCTACACCCATATTTGGGAGAAATTCTGTGAAAATTTTATTTGTTCCACCATACGTATCTTTAATAGTAACGACTCGATCTCCAGGACGTAGAAATGTATATAGCGTATTTGAAATTGCTGCCATACCTGAAGCAAAAGCAGTGGCTGCCTCAGCATTTTCCAAGTCTTTTACTTTATCCTCAAATGCTTGATTTGTAGGATTTGTGTTCCGTCCATAAATATGACCCTCTCGCTGCCCAGTTGCAATTTCATACCACTCATTCATATCGTCGTAACCAAAAGAAACACTATTTACGACGGGCACCTGTGTCGCACCAAAGGCTAATTGATCCTTTTCCCCTGACCATGAAGCTTTCGTTCCTGGTTTGAATGTTGTCATATAATCTCCTCCTTAATTAATATCTATATTCATTCGTTGCTAACTTAACTAATAATTCCTTTTGTATCATCAGGAAAGTGAAAAGGTATTTTTTGAATAAGTCCACGTTGGTAATTCGTCAGCAGTTCAACACCGTTTTCAGTCACACGGAAGGATTCACTCGTCTCGATACCATCTTGATCGAACCATAATCCAGGTATAAAATGAAATGTCATATTTGGCTCCAAGACTGTTCGATCACCTTTACGAATACTTGCAGTATGCTCGCCCCAATCTGGCGGATAATTTAATCCAATTGAATAACCTAAACGAGATTCTTTCTCAATCCCATATTTCCGTGTTGACTCAATCCAAGCTTCTTCCAGCTCTTCAAGATAGGCTCCTGGTTTCACTTTTTGTAAAACACTCTCTATACCTTCCTGTACAATTTCATCAAGTCTCTTTAGGCGATCAGTTGGATTACCGAGAAATACCGTTCTTGCCAATGGAGTATGGTAGCGCTTATGACAACCAGCAAGTTCAATAATGACGGCATTGCCTTCCTCAAAATAATCATCGCACCAAGTTAAATGAGGTGCCGATGTCTTATCTCCTGTGGGCAGCATCGGTACGATCGATGGATAATCCCCACCAAACTCTTCTCTCCCTTTAACCAATTCATAGTAAATTGTCGCTGCTGCATCACATTCTCTTGATCCTGTGTGAATTGCGTTGATACCTGCTTGCATGGCTTGCTCTGCCAGCATCCCCGCTCGTCGCATCAACTCAATCTCTTGGTCGGATTTAATGATACGAACCCAATTCACCATAGAGGTGCAGTCTCTAAATGTTGCGTTTGGCAAATGCTCAAGTAATGTCGTATAACATTTTGCTGAAAAATAATATTGATCCATCTCTACACCAATCACGCGCTTTTCTTGTTTTAACTGAGTTAAAAGCTTTGCAATGTACTGCATTGGATGAAATTGATGTGAATTCACGAAATAATCCGGATAAGAAACAATATTTTCATCATGCATCCAGGTCGTACGTTTCGCACCATTAGCATCCATATACCGACCGACCCAAATCGGCTGTGGTTCATCGATGATTACGATCAACATTTGATGCACATAAAAGGACCATGCATCATAACCTGTTAAATAATTCATATTCGCCGGGTCTGTCACCAACAAAACATCTATACCTTCTTTTTCCATTTGATGTTTTGTTTTCTTTAATCTTCTCAGGTACTCTCCTACTTCAAAGGTCAACACGGTCTTTTCCTCCCTTCTAAATGAAAGCGCTTTATATTTAGAATATTTAAATAATAACTCTTACTCTATTGTATTACCGGCCGAGTGGTTTTGGTAACATACAATTTGTATGAAATTTCATTCATGGACTCATACACTTTGTTTACTTGCTAAGTAGGCGTCCAAAAGAAAACCCGTACGGAGTTAAATCTACTCCGTACGGGTCAGTCATTTTTTCATATTATGTGTCCGTTGTACTCCTTACCTATGCTTCATTCCATTCTCCATTTTTTAGTTGCCATAATCGGATACTCATCTCCAATAAAAATGAATCATCAGAATCAACGAGTGTCAGACCCGTCAAACTTTCAATTCTCCGTAATCGGTATAATAATGTTTGACGATGTAAAAACAATGCCCTGGCTGTCTGACTAACGTTTCCTTTGAATGTTTGATAAGTCATGAAAGTGTGAATTAAATCTGATTGCTTTTTTCGATCGTATTCCAACAATGGACGAATGGTATCATTCACAATATTTATTAATGCATCCGTCCCTTCTATACTTAATAGCAGTCGGTTCAACTTCGTTTCCTCGAAAAACGTTCTGCCACCAAAGGTCGTTTGCTCTACATGCAGATCGAGTGCTGTCCGGGCTTCTTGATAACTTTTATAAAAAGATTGCAAACCTTGATTGTGAATACCAATACCCCATGCAAACGTAATCCCCGCCAACTGATCATGTAAGCGTCTTTCAATCATATCCAAAAAATGACTGACAGTCTTTTGGTGACCTCCTTCATCAATTTCCAGAAAGATAACGACCTCACCTTCTTCAAACGATGACATCGTCCTTCGATTTAATTGCTGTTCTGCATACGTTATTTCTTTTTGTATATAGTAATTCAAACTATGCAAAGAAGAATGACCAGGTTGGTCCTTCTCTTCACGCCAAGATGTTTCCGAAAAGCCTGTTGTAAAATCACCAACAATACAGGCATACCGTAAAGAGAGATCATAACCCAGCAAATCACCCTTTGATAAAATTTTCGCATCCATACGCTCTATTTCCTTGGCCAACTGCATCACAAAATTATCTTTCAATCGAATTTCTGTCATTTCAATGGCATTTTCCGTTAAAAAGTATAATGCACATGCCGTTAAGCCATGCTCCAACGCATGCATGACAAACCAATCTAGCTCATCCGGACTTTTAGGCATAAATAATAAATACCCTTGTTTTTTATGATTTGAAAAGATCGTCAATTCGTAGCATGTTTGGTTACCGACTGTATATTGGTTAATATGTTGGTAAAGTGGGTGGTCGCTTGATGGTACAATTGGTGATTCCATTAACTGAACCGGAAGATCATTAAACTGATTGATGGCATCGATGATTTCTTGATCAAAATCATAATTGGCCCGTATCTGCTTCTCTTCATCACTGATGGCGACAGGGATATTGATTTCTTTATATAGTATTTTTATTAATGCTTCCAACGAACTATTGTTGAGCACTTGATCCATCAATTTAATGCGTAGAGCCTCTGTTTTCTCTCTTCTTTTTTCATTGTGCTCATTGATGACTTGCAAGGATTCCTGGACAATGTCGGAAAAGCTGGATTTCCAGTTCAACAACAAAAGAATAAATTGATTTTCATTAGCCATGTCAATAATTCTTTGAGGTAAAGTTTCCGTCCAATTATCACTCGCAACCGCCAAGGCCGTCGCACCAGACTGGATGATATCGCTTACAAATTGATCACTTAAATCTGAATCTTGCCTGAAATTTGTTGCCGATGATAAAACAAGCTCATGCTTACGGATAAAGTTCTGAACCGGTAATTCAACGATAGAAACCCATTCAACTTTTTTTGTTTCCAACAAAGATTCACCGGTTACGACGTGAACGTCTTGTAAAGAAGGAATATTCATTAATTCTGATAGCCTGAGTCCCATTTTCCTCACCCACTTTAAATTCCTTTTCTATCCTTCATTATATAAAAGGAATCTGTTAACAGTCAATTTAGAAAATTAGGACTTTATGGAGGTTCGCGCTATCTGTACTTATTTAGCAATGAATAATTGTGTCCAATAAGTCTCCATTTCTCCACCTTCTTCATAACCGACACCAATGTGGGTTACATTCTCATCTAAAATGTTCTTTCGGTGCCCCTCACTTTTCATCCAACCATTCACGACGTCTTCTGGATCAAAAAATCCTGCCGCTATATTTTCAGCCGCCACTTTGTATTCGATCTCAAATTCATCTAACATGTCAAAAGGTGAACCATATGTTGGGGATTCGTGGCTAAAATAATTGAGTTCAGCCATGTCTGCTGACTTTTCTTGAGCGACGTCCTGTAACTCCTTGTCGATTTCCAAAGCCGGCAATCCATTCACTTCTCTTTCACGATTCGTTAACTCAACAACTTCTTCCAGCAAATCGTCTAGCTGTGATGGCGTTTTAATGGAATCTCCATCTCGCTTTTCAGGTGAACCGATCCCTGGGCGTGGGTCAATTTCTGATTCAAATCCACGTCGATTCCTTTCATTCGGACGTTCACGTTCCTTTGTTCCTAATGGATAATCCGGATTCTGGATCGAATTTGGATCACCATCATTTGCCCACCGACTTGTTCGTGGTCTCTCTTGGTCACCATCTCCATCGAAACTCACCGGGTCTGGTTCAAATTGAAAATCAATACTTTCTTCTTCTTGGCCGCAACCGACACAAAAAAGAATAATTGCAAATAAAATTACCGATAACTTTTTCACTGATATACTCCCTCCTTTAGGTGTCGTTAGTTTTTGTGTCCGTGAAAAAAATATGCCCCTGAATTGTGTCGGGCATATTATTCGTTCGGAAGTATAATGCGTTCCTATAAGACTTTTCGGATTTATTTTTTCGTCGCTCGGGGGTATAGAGCGCTTCTATAAGACTTTTCGGATTCATTTTCTCGTCGCTCGGGGGTATAGAGCGCTTTTATAGGACTTTTCGGATTTATTTTTTCGTCGCTCGGGGGTATAGAGCGCTTCTATAAGACTTTTCGGATTCATTTTCTCGTCGCTCGGGGGTATAGAGCGCTTCTATAGGACTTTCCGGCCTTAATTTTTCGTCGCTCGGGGGTATAGACGTATTCAGGGTTTTTATTTTCTTAAAAAACAAAAACCGCACAGCATAAGAATATGCCGTGCGGATGGATGACATATCTCGACACTCAAATAAGATCAAAAACTTCACGAAATGTCATCGAGTACGTGTCTCGTTACTCAAATGAGCGCGATTATATCATTAATTATAAATATTAACCTTTATAATCATTCAACATATAATAATAATGGGCCAAAGTCTCCATACCTTTATCGAAATTCTCAAGGTTTAAGTGCTCATTTGGCGCATGTAAATTCTCATCTGGTAAACCAAAGCCCATTAACACAACGGGTACGTTCAAAATCTCGTCCAACTCAGCTACGATCGGAATGGATCCACCACCACGAATGTAAGCCGTCTCAGCTTGATAAACTTTCTCATAAGCCTTTGCAGCCATCTGAATAACTGGATGATCGAATGGTGTGACGTATGGTTTTCCTTTATCAAATGGCTTAATGTCAACACTAACACCTTTTGGCTTATGTTTTTCAACGTGATTGGTCAGTAACTCAACGATCTCATCTGGATCTTGATCAGGAACTAAACGGCAGGTCACTTTAGCTGTGGCTTTATTCGGTAAAACCGTTTTGATACCTTCACCTTGGAAGCCACCATAGATTCCATTGACCTCAAGCGTTGGTCGAACCGATGTCCGCTCGACATAGCTATACCCTTCTTCTCCATCTAACTCAGAAACATTCAATTCATTTTTTAATTTTTCTTCATCAAATGGTACGGATGCAAGGGCATCTCGTTCTTCTTGCGATAATTCCGGAATTCGGTCATAAAAGCCATCGACTTGGATTCGATTATTTTCATCTCGGAAGCTGTCAACAATTTTTACTAGCGCGTGAATTGGGTTGACAACACCTCCACCATATTCACCTGAGTGCAAGTCACTTTTCGCTCCTGTGACATCGATTTGAATACCGGCAAGACCTCTTAAGCCATACGTAATTGTCGGTTTACCTCTTTCAACAAGTGCGGAGTCAGATACAACAATTAAATCCGCTTCGAGCAAATCTTTTTTCTCTTGGGCAAATTTCGGTAGGTTTGGACTGCCGACTTCTTCTTCACCTTCAATCAGTACTTTAAAATTCACAGGGGATTCGTCGGATGATTTCAAGATTGCCTCCATGACTTTCAGATGCATGAATACTTGTCCTTTGTCATCTGTAGCACCACGCGCATAAATTTTATCATCACGAATGGTTGCATCAAATGGTTCAGAATCCCATAATTCTACAGGGTCGACAGGTTGAACATCATAATGGCCATACACGAGTACGGTTGGTGCGTTCTCATTGCTTATGTACTCACCATAAACAACCGGATGACCTTCAGTAGACATAATTTCAGCATGACCAAAGTCGATGTTTTCTAATTCATTCTTCACCCATTCTGCTGCTTTTTTGACATCTTCATTATGAGATGACAAAGCACTAATACTCTGGATGGATAAAAATTCTTTTAGTTCACTTAAATGTTTTTCACGATGCTTCTTTAAATATTCAATTACTTCATTTTGCATAAAAAAACCTCCTCTAATTTCTATTATAAAGAAAACTGATATAATTTACACGAGAACAGCAAAGAATTATTTTAGTGGATAAGTTAATTACGACTGTTTTTTCAAAAAGTAGCAATTTTTTAAGTTATCATCTTTATGTTATATAACCTTCATGAAAAGGTATGAATAGAGTATAGTTTTTGATTGCTAAAAGGTGGAACAGACGATGAAACTGCAGACGAAAAATCGATTCAAGCAATTTTTCCTCATAATAATAGGTATTGCTGTGGTTTTTATTGCATTGAATTACTTACCCGTAAAACCAATTGATCAGCATCCTTTTTTTAATAACGAACAGGATGCTCCACTCGTTATTGCACACCGTGCAGGAGATCAAATCGCACCCGGCAACACAATGACTGCGATTAAAATGTCTTCTGAAATGGGTGTCGATATGATTGAAGTCGATTTGCACATTACAAAAGATGGGCAAATTGTACTTGCACATGACCCAACAGTAGACAGAACGACTGATGGCACAGGTTACGTTTCAGATTATACATTAGATGAATTTTTAGCATTGGATGCTGGGTTTCACTTTCAAAATACAGAAGGAGAATATGCATTCAAAGGTATCGGTGTTTATAAACCGACGTTACGTGAGGTTTTTGATCGCTACCCGGATATGAATTACATGCTTGAAGTCAAACACACGAACCCGGCAGATGTCCATCAAGAAATCGTTGAAGAGTTATGGGCAATTATCGAAGAGTATGAGATGCATGATCAAGTGATGGTATCATCATTCAACCAGAAAATCATCAATCGATTTGATGCGTTGGCGGATGGACAAATTGCACTTGGAACAGGACGGGAAGTCGTATTTAATTTTACGATCGCTCATAAATTCTTCTTACGTAATTTATTTCAACCGACTGGAGATGTGATCCAACTTCCACGAGCAAATAAATACTTTAATTTTTTCACAAAAGAAATGATGGAAGGTGCAAAAAGGCTTGGAATGGACGTTCATTACTGGACCATCAATGACGAATTGACGATGCGGCAAATGGTTGATGCGGGTGTTGATGGAATCATTACGGACCGGCCGGATTTGTTAATTGAAATTTTGGAAGAAAAGGGATTGCGCTAACTCCCTGAGAGGACGAATAGAATAACATACAAAAACCCCAGATTGAAAAATAATTTTCCTCAATCTGGGGTTTGTTTATTCTACACTTATTTTATGATTAACTCAATTTCACCATTTACTTTAACATCTTTACCAACTAGTACGCCACCTGTTTCAAGTGCTGCGTTCCAGCTCAATCCATAAGCCTCACGGTTGATCGTACCAGTGAAGTCGAAACCAGCAATTGTATTCCCTTGCATTGGTTCTTTTCCTTGACCATTGAAGTTTACAGTGAACGTTTCTTCGTTAGTAACACCTTTCATCGTAACGTCACCAGTAAGCTCATACGTATCTCCACTTACTTTTTTCAAGGATTTACTTACAAATTTAATCGTTGGATACGTCTCTGCATCAAAGAAATCTGCTGATTTTAAATGTTCATCACGATCTTCTTGACTCGTATCAATCGATGCTGTTTGAATTACCGCTTCAATACGTAAGTTTTCTAAGTCGTTAAGATCACCATCAACTTGAATATCAAAGTCTTTGAATTCACCTTTCGCTTTTGAAACCATCATATGTTTCACCTGAAAGTTAATGGAACTATGTGGTTGGTCTAATATAATATTTGACATATTAATTCCTCCTAAAAATTATTTAATTACTTTATGTAAGTAAGTATACTTTAGACATCTGATTGCGTCAAGTAAGTAAACTTTGTTTATTTTTTTACTTATATTTTGTATACTATAGGAAAGAGGTGATTTACATGGCAGATTCAGCCGTATGCGATAAAGTTGAAAAAGCATTAACATTGATGGGGAAACGTTGGGTCACATTAATCATTTATCAACTCCTCGAGAGTCCAAAACGTTTTTGCGAATTCGAATCCTCGATCGGCATCAGCGGTAGGGTATTATCTGAACGATTGAAAGAACTAGAAAAAGAAGGTATCGTTCAGCGCAAAGTTTATGACGAAACACCTGTACGTGTTGAATATACGTTGACAGATAAAGGAAAAGCAATGGAACCAGTCATTCGTTGCACACAAGAGTGGGCAGAAGAATGGTTATAAGTTTTATTAAAACAGCCAGTTGAATATAGCTTGGCTGTTTTTTTGTTCTTCATTTAAAGAGAATTAGTTATTGTGCATTAACCAATCATTTTCACATCCTTTTTCTTTTAAAGATTAGTCTTGGAAATAATTTTTAATATTAAAAAAGCCTTATGCAATAAAATCACATAAGGCTTAGCTTCATTCATTCTATTTTGGAAGGTCATCCTTCTCATCTTGCTTACCCCACCACTCAATATTCTTCAATCCTTTAATTCGAGAATAATGGAATTGTGGGTCGATTCCTTCTTTTTTCTGATCGATATAATCTTGTAAAATTCGAAAAGCTATTCTTCCTAGGAATAAAATAGCGATTAAGTTTACAACTGCCATTAATGCCATGAACAAATCGGCCATATTCCAAACGATTTGAACTGATGCCAAAGAACCAAACATAATCATCGCTAAAACGATTACACGATAAATATTTAAAAACACCGGGCTGTTTTTCAAAAACGCGATATTCGTTTCACCATAATAATAGTTCCCGACTAATGAACTAAAGGCAAAGAAAAAGATAATAATCGCCAAGAAAATGGACCCAAATGCTCCAATATGGGCATCAAGCGCAACTTGTGTCAATTGAATACCATCTTCTGAAGCTCCATAAAAATTATCGTAAAGGATAACGATAAAAGCTGTGAAACTACAAATGACAATTGTATCAAAAAATACAGCTAAAGATTGAACGAGACCTTGTTTTGCTGGGTGACTGACACCAACTGTCGCAGCTGCGTTAGGTGCACTACCCATACCGGCTTCGTTGGAGAATAGACCTCTACGGATTCCATACATAATTGCTGCTCCGGCACCGCCACCAAATGCTTGTTCCATACCGAATGCATCTTTGAAAATCAGTGAGAATACGGCAGGTACTTCTGTAATGTTCGTGACAACTACATACAAAGCGACAATCATATAAATCAAAGCCATGATTGGAACAATTGCTCCTGCAACGGTTGCAATCCGTTTAATTCCACCAAAAATCACTAAGCTAGCCAAACCAACAAGAACAATCCCTGTCCATATTGGATCAATATTAAATGCCTGATCAACAGCTTGCGATATCGTATTTGCTTGAACTGAGTTAAAGATTAATCCAAACGTAATAATAATCAACACTGAGAATAAGACACCCATCCATTTCTGGCCAAGTGCCATTTGCATATAATATGCTGGTCCTCCACGAAAACCATCTTTATCGGGAATTTTATACGCTTGTGCCAGCGTACTTTCAATGAATGCTGTTGCCATACCGACTAACGCAACCATCCACATCCAAAAAACAGCACCAGGACCCCCGATGGCAACTGCTAGTGCAACACCCGCCAGGTTTCCGGTTCCGACCCGTGAAGCGATCGTAATACTGAAAGCTTGGAACGCATTAATTCCTCGTCGGCCACTTTGTTCAACAGCCTCTTCAGTGATGACTTTAAACATATTGCCGAACAAGCGGAATTGGACAAATTTACTCCCTAATGTGAAGTAAATGCCAGCTCCAATAAGTAAGTAAACTAAAATATAATCCCAAAAAATAGTGTTTCCATAGCTGACAATGTCATTAAGTACATTTTCTACTGCATTCAAATCATATTCTCCTTTCTAAGCATATTCTGTAACCAGTTCCCCACTTCATACACGGACAAACCAATAAAGGTAGTTAACGAGCAATTTTTTTACATTTACTCATCTTTTAAAGCGGGGCATGTTTCTTTTACATTTGCAAACTCATTTGCTACTGAAGTAATCAAATTTTCTTTTTGGTCCTTTCTCAATTTCTTTACATAGGCTTCTTTTTTCATAGCTTCACTCTTTGTTTCCAGTTGTTCACAATAGACTAATTGGACGGGCCCTCTCGATCGAGTGTACTTCGATGCTTTACCGGCCTTATGTAATTTCAATCTATTTTCTAGATCAACTGTATAGCCTGTATATAATGAACCATCTCTACAACGAAGCATATAGACAAAAAAACTTTCCTCATTTTTCACAATGACTCACTCCAAAGAAAAACCACAACCCAAATGGCCGTGGTTAGCACTTATGCTTCTTCACTCGCTTCAACTTTTACATAAATGTGATCAAATAATTCGTCGCCAAGGTAGACGTCTAAACGCCAAACACCTTCAGTCGGTAAAGACAAAACTAAAGGCAAGTGGGCCTGTTCCTTACCAACTTGCGGTGCAGTTGTTTCCCATACCTTTTCTTCATTCTCAGTACCGGCCATGTCAACGATTGCCTTCTTTTTTTCTTCACTAGATTCATGGAAAGCTTCGATCTTCACTGGGCCATTCATTAATTCTTCCTGTTCACCCCAGAAGTAGATGACATAATGCTCATTCTCTCCTGCGACAAATGGAATATGATCAATTGCTAAACGCTCTTCTTTTCCAATTACCTCGTAATCACCTAATTCAAAAGCAGGACTTTCACTCCAACCATCTTCTGTATCCTTTTGAGAATCCTCCGATTGATCTGAGCAAGCAATTAGAGTAACGGATAGTAAGGCGAGTGTGATAAATGAAATCATTGACTTCCTCATCGCCATTGTTCCCCCTATGTAAATTGAGTCAACTATTTTACAAATATATCATAATTTCTGAGGATCAGCTATATAAGTTTTTGAAAAATTTACTTATAAAATTGTTTCATCCGTACAACCTCTATAGAATGGAACATATTTTTTTATTTTGGGAACATATATCCTGTGTTAGGGTCCATATAAAGAAAGTATGGGTGCATAAGATTGAACTATGGGCTCATTTCCACGCTAGCAGGAGGCATATATACTGCCATTGGGCCCATATCCCTTTTCTAACCATCACCCACTAAATCACTTTCCAAGGATATTTCCAAAAAACGTTAAAATCACAAAAAAACGAGCATCAAATTGCTATGCAATTCAATGCTCGACAGATTAACATTTCAATCTAAATTCTACTATTCATATAAAATTGGTGCGCCTGGTCCTAAGTCAATTCCTAATAACATCCAGACAATTAACATGATTGTCCATGAAATTAAGAAAGCTATAGAATAAGGCAGCATAACAGAAATTAATGTACCGATACCCATTTTCTTATCATATTTCTGCGCAAACGCGATAATTAACGCAAAATATGTCATCAATGGCGTAATGATATTTGTTGTAGAATCGGCAATCCGATACGCCATTTGGGTTAACTCTGGTGAGTAGCCCAATTGCATCATCATCGGAACGAAAATTGGTGCAATCATAGCCCATTTGGCTGTCGCACTTCCGATGAATAAATTGAGGAAACCAACAACAAATACAAAAGTGATAATTAGTGGAATACCACTTAAGTTAATCGTATCTAAGAATTCTGCTCCATATACCCCTAAAACAAGTCCCATATTGGACTCACTGAAGTAAGCCACAAATTGACCGGCTGTGAAAGCCAATACAATGAACATACCCATTGTCGCCATCGTATCTGTCAACTGGTCAGCGACATCTTTGTCACTTTTAATCGATTTCGTTGCAATTCCATAAAACAATCCTGGAACGAAAAATAATATTAAAATAACCGGTACTAAAGAGCTCATAAATGGAGAATCGATAATTCCGCCGTCATCTGCACGAAGAGGAGCGTTCGGGAATGCAACGAGCAAAGATAATAAGATAGCTGTAATTAAAACAGATAGACCTGCCCATTTTAATCCTTTTTTCTCCGTCTTGTTAAGTTGTTCGATTTCTCCTTGATATCCACCCTCATACTTACCTAGACGAGGTTCAACAATTTTTTCAGTTACCCACGCACCTACAAACGTCAAGAAGAACGTTGATGCAATAATAAACCACCAGTTCATTGCAATGTTCATTTGTTCTGCATAAGCAGGATCTATAATACTTGCCGCTGATGAAGTCAACTCACTCAGTAAAGCATCAAGTGATGACAAGGTTAAGTTGGCACTGAAGCCTGCTGATACACCTGCGAAAGCGGCACTAATACCTGCTAATGGGTGACGACCAAGTGCAGCAAATATGACTGCTCCCAACGGAGGTAACACGACATAACCAGCATCTACGGCGACACTGGACATAATACCTGCAAACACTAAACCTGCTGTGATCAACGAATTTGGAATCGCCATCACAAATCCACGAAGCAGCACGCTGATTAATCCTGTGCGCTCGGCAAGACCTATTCCAAGCATCGTGGCAAGGACTACACCTAATGGAGCAAATCCTATGAAGTTGTCCACCATGCTTCCAAATAAGTAACGTATTCCTTCTTTATCTAATAGGTTGGTGACTTCAACCATTTCTCCTTCTTTGCCTGGATGCTCGACGCTAATTCCTAGGCTTGAGACAACTGCAGATAGAATAACGACAATAAGTGCTAATATCGCAAAAAGCGTGATCGGATGCGGTAGCTTATTCCCCGTTTTTTCAATGCGGTCTAAAAAACGTTGAAAAAAGCTTTTTCGTTTCTCTTGTTGCATTGGTCTACTCCTCTCATTTTTTCATTCAGACCTTGTGTTTGATTGTAATACAGACATTTGGAAGTGAAAAGTAAAAACTGTTTCCATTATTTGATTAAGAATGAAAGAATTTAAATGATGGGTCAATCGTCTCTTTAATCGTTAAAACAACAAAAGAATTTACTGGAACTCTTCGTTTGTCCGTTGGTGAACCTGGATTAATCAATAATGTCTTTTGATGATAACGAAGATACGGAATGTGCGAATGACCGAATAAAACGACATCTACTTGCTCACTCTCAAATGCTTCCAAAGCTCTTTTCTCCGTCGTGCCCTTTGTACCGTCTCCATGAAAAACACCGATATGAAATCCTTTTATATTCAGGAGTAACTTTTCTGGAAAGCTCTCTACTATTTCAACTTGATCAATATTCCCTCTAACGCCTTTTACCTCAGCGAACCGACTCAATTCCTCATAGACTTCAAGTGAAGACCAATCTCCTGTATGGATAATCAAGTCAGCTCTCTCCAATTCAGATAACAGGGGTATTGGTAGTGTTTCCGCTTTCTTAGGCATGTGAGTATCACCGATTACAATGACCCTCATGGTTAGCTCCTTTCTAAAGTACATCTCTTTGACAGTAAATGAAAATTAAATGAAACAGCTTGGACATTGCCCTTAAAAAGTTTGCTTACTCACTAACAGGGGTACTGTTTATGCGACTAATCAAAAAAGGAGGATATCCGTCAATGATGTTTCAAACGATCGCTGTTTCATTAATTATCGGCTTAATCGGTGTCGTCATTATAACACGATTGCTTGGTAGAAAAGAGCTTTCCCAAGTGACACCTCTAGACTTCGTATACGCACTAATATTAGGTGGAATAATCGAAGAATCCATTTACGAAGACCAAGCTAAATTTTATCACATTATTTTTGCACTTGCACTATGGGCTTTTTTAATTTGGGCAATTGAAACTTTACTCGTTAAATATGATAAATTACGGCCGATTGTTAAAGGTCGTGCCATCACACTCATTAAAGATGGAAAGTTAAATATTAAGAATGTGGAGAAAGCAAAGTTAGAGACGGAACAACTTCGAACACTTTTACGAATGCAAGGAATTTTTTCCATTGAACAAGTTCAACACGCCATTTTAGAAACAAGTGGTTTAGTCAGTGTGATTAAGAAAGCCAGATATGACCAGGCGGATAAAGATGAACTATTAGATGATTTCGAACAAAATCACCCGAGTTATTTATTTATAGAAGAAGGAGATATCAGTAAGCGAGACCTGGAAGCTGCTGGTAAAACGAAAGATTGGTTGCTTGAGCAATTGAGGGATCAAAATATTGAGGTGAAAGATATTTACTTTGCTGAATGGCATCCAAATAACGGTTTCAACATTCAAACGTATGACAACTAACCGTTATTGACTTTCTATATCTCAAAAGATACGCTAACATTATCATTTAAATGGGAGCGTTTGTATCATGAGAGATTACCCTAAAATATTAAGAGAAAAAATCCGAAATGGTGAATTTAATCATACAACTTCCGGACATTGTGAAGATTTTGTACAAGCGAATGTTGTTATTTTACCCAAAGAATATGCATTTGACTTTTTTCTATTTGCTTATCGGAATCCAAAATCATGCCCGATCATCGACGTGTTGGAACCAGGTGAGGTGGAATCAAACCTTGCGAATGGCTCAGATATTCGGACCGATGTGCCGAAATACCGAGTTTATCATGACGGGAAAGTCGACCGAGAACTCAGTTCCATTGAATCTATTTGGAACAATGATTTGGTCACATTTTTAATTGGCTGCAGTTTTACATTTGAAAAAACATTACTTGATGCTGGAATTTCTTTAAGACATATTACAGAAGGTAAAAATGTTGCCATGTATACGACAACGATCCCTACAACGTCGGCGGGTGTGTTCCACGGACCTCTCGTCGTTTCGATGCGACCAATCAAAAAAACCTTAATTGAAAAAGCTCGCCAAATTACGGCAAACTATCCAAACATGCACGGTGCACCAGTTCATATCGGTGAACCAGATCAAATTGGAATCGAAGCAATTGACCGACCTGATTTCGGCGATGCGGTCAAAATAGAAGATGATGAAGAACCTGTCTTTTGGGCTTGTGGAGTGACACCTCAAATGGCTGCGGTAAAAGGTAAGGTGCCTTTTATGATCACACATTCTCCAGGGCATATGTTTGTTACGGATGTAACCAATGATGACTTTTTAGAAAATCGCACTTCATTATAATTATTTTTTTTCGAATAGGTATCTATATAAACGCTATCCTTGATGAAGACACTTCTAATTGGGGATAGCATCCCTTTTTGGCTCGCTATCTTTGATTAGGACGCTTCTATTCAAGGATATAGCTCATCTTTTTCGAGCGCTATCTTTGATTAGCGCTTACAAAACTAGTTAAAACCGACTGATTTAGCACACATAAAAAGCACTGACCGAAGTCAGTGCTTTTTCATTTTTAGAATTATGCCCTATCTTTATTTTCACTGTAAGGATAGGTTATCGTCCGCTCACCGAATCTTTATGATATCCCCCTTTGGCTTCGTATAAAGATTCATCTGGTACTGCTTTTTCAATCAATGGAAATAATTCTCTTTCTTCTAAACGAATATGTTCATCCAATAGGTGTCCCAATTCATTCAGTTTGTCATAGTTTTTTATAGGAAGACTTCGTAATTCTTTCACCAAGCCTCTGATCTTCGTGTGTTGATAGAGAGCTTTTTTAACCAACGCTTCATCTGGCTCCTCAGCATAAATCAAATAGATTGGAAACAGAATCATTTCTTCATCTTGAAAATGAGGCTCCCCATCTTCCTTCCAAAATTCGTTCATTTCCTCAATCAATGTTTTATAGCTTTTGGAACTTTTTTCTGTGCCAGCTCTTTTGAAATCCAAAGCAACAACTAGCGCATGATGATGATGGTGGGATAGTGGTGTCAGTGCTTCATGCCGCTTCATCCCTTACCCTCCTATGGTGCATGATTTAAGAAACTTGGATGGTCGTTACCATATCTGCATGGCCTTGACCACATGGGATACTACAACGAACCGTATATTCTCCTGCTTCTAGTTCAACCGTTTTACTTCCTTCGCCTTCTAATTCAAAGCCATCCAGTTCATCAATTGTGATTCCATGCATTCCTTCCGCATTGACCAATTCAATTGTGACGTCTCCAGCTTTTGCTTGATATTCTTCTTGATCAAAATCCCAGTTGGATGCTTCTAAAACAACTTTCTCACTTGTATCAGAAGAAGAAGATTGATCCTCGGATGCTGATGACTCATCGTCTCCTCCACCACATGCAGCCAACACGAGAATTAACCCCATTAAAATTAAAAATGAAATCCCCTTGAAACCTTTCATAAATAAACTCCTCCTTTGGTTTTTCTATCTGTCTTACTAACTACAGTATAAATCCCAAAGGAATTCAAATTGTGTTCCAAATCACGTTTTCGCAATGCTTTTTGACAATATTGTGTCTAGGTTAGTTAAATTGTTGAACAACTGATGATTGGGGTTTCTTTTGTTTTAAGTGAAATATACTCATTCGATTGGATGCCTTTATCTACTTCGCTTAAAGCAAGGGAAAAATTATGTATAATCGATTAGTTTGTCTTCATCCAGTATATGAATTTCCTTACGGCTATGATCGATAATGCCTTCTTTTTTTAACCGATTTAAAGAACGATTGACTGACTCTCTTGTTACACCAATCAAACTAGCGAAATCGGTATTGGTCATTGGCATGCGGATACGAATCGTTCCATCTTCCTGTTGCTCTCCTAGTTCTTTTGAAAATCGCAATAATGTACTAACGATACGTGAAAATACACTTTGAGAAGTAATCGACTGAATTCGGTTCTGTAACTCTAACAATTTTTTACCCATAACTTTCATCACCTTAATGGAAATTTCAGGTTTACGAAACATTAAGGCATCAAATTCTTTTATTGGGATGGAAAGCAAGGTCACTTCGGTGATTGTTACTGCTGTTGCAGGATTTGGTGTTTCATCAAAAAAGCCAACATGTGGAAACATTTCATTTGAATGCAAGAAGGAAATAATTTGTTCTTGCCCTTCTTCACTGACTTTGTATACCTTTACCAATCCTGACAAGATAAAGTAAACAGCCTTTCGTTCTTCACCTTCTATAAAAATATTCGTTCCCTTAGGAAAACTCCGCTGATTGGAAATCTCCGCCACTCCAGCTAACTCATTACTTGTCAAATCTGAAAAAATAGGAAATTGCCTAAAAAACTCAGGAGAATATACCATTAAAAAACATCCTCTCTTTCACAATCATCTACTTTCATTATATAGAAGATTGTTTTACTTTTCATTGAACGAATATGACTTTTTCATTTCGTTTTGTGACCTATCGCACAGCCAATACTGAAACGACCATTTAAACTACATAGTATATCGTTAAAATATAAGGAGGATGACAAATGGAAGGAATATTTACGCTTGAATCGAAAACTGGAAATATTGTTCTTGATTTTCCAAAATCAAGTTCCATTCTTAAAGGAAACAATATAGGATTTTGTTGTAAGAATAATCGACCAATAGGTGAGATCTCAGAAGATTTAGGATTAGATAAACATGAAATATTGCATCAATTAAACGAATTATATATCAAAAATCAACCAAACGAAGAGACTGTCAACCAATTGGATATGGATTCCGTCAATCAAATAACCTCGTATATCCTCGAACGCCATCAAGAATTTAAAAAAGACCTTGATGAAGTTGATGGTTACGTAACAAAGATTTACCGAGTGCATGGAGGAAGATTTCCTGAACTTGTAAGTATTCATAGTTTGTATCAGATGCTTAAGGAGCAACTCAGCCATGTGATGCAACGAAAAGAAAATGTGCTTCTTCCAATGAAAGAGCAACCAGATTCCAATGAGAAAGATGTCCAATTAAAACAATTACTGATCAACCTCGAGCAAGATTACAAAAATATTGAAGAATTGATTACATCTCTCCGAAAAACGACAGAAGCACTCGGTGAGCCAGAAGGCGTTTGTACAACTTTCAAGCTTACCTTTTTAAAATTGGACGAGATGTTTTTGAAGAAGTATTGTTAATCTAATTGGAGAGTAAGTATTTAATAAATAAATTAGGATAGAAAAAGGCAATCTTCATCATTTCTGAAGATTGCCCTTGTTGTATTTACAATTATTTCTCGTCGGATTCTTCGACATCTCCGACAGTGATTGATGCTTGTGGCATATTATGCTGACCTTTCGCAGTCGTATGAGCAAACATCTCATATACGCCTTCTTCTTCAAACGTGACTTCCACGGTATAGCTGCCGTCTCCATTGTTCGTCGTTTCAACGGTTTCACTATTGTCCTGATCGCCCTTTTTCCAATACTCAAAGTTCATCTCTTCCGCATCAGTGACGTCTTCTTCTCCATAAGTAACCAAGGCTTTCAGTTCTACCGTTTCCCCTACTTCGACTTGTTCAGGGATATCAACTTCCACTTCCAATGCGGTTAACTCTTCTGACTCATTCGCATCATTTGAGGAATCTGTTGTCTCCTCCTGATCACCATTTGAACAAGCTGCTAACACAAGAACGAATAATGCCAAAATTATTAAACGTTTTATTTTCATTTGTTTTTCCTCCATTTGTCATCAAAATTGCTGTTTCTTTATTCAATTTAACATAGTATTCATTATTCATTTAATAAAATCTTTGAAGAGTTTATGAATACTTTGCATAGTGTTCCGTATTGGTGTACAAATTACCTAGTTTTAAGATATCGCTTTCCGGAAATAGTATTACTGTGGGTCAAACAAGACCCAATGAGGCATAAGAATTTCATCTAAAGGAGGTTATCAACATGCCTATGGTTAAAGAAGTTATGACAGAAACCGTCATTGCAGCAGATTCAACAGACAATCTTACGGATACAGCGAAAGAGATGAAAAATCATGACATTGGAGACCTCCCAGTGTTGGAAGGTAATAAGCTAAAAGGCGTTGTTACCGATCGTGATATCGTGATTCGCGGATTGGCAGAAGGAAAGAATCCAGAGAACACGGAAGTTAATGAAATCATGACAAGCAAAGTCATTAGTGCAGCTCCTGACACGGATGTTCGCGAAGGAGTTGAGCAAATGGAAAGTCATCAAGTGAAACGCCTATTCGTCGTCGAAAATGATGAGTTAAAAGGTGTTGTCTCAATAGGTGACTTAGCCAGAAACCCTCAAACGAAAGATATTGTCGATGAAGCGCAAAGCGCAATTAAAGAAGAAAAATAAATAATAGCTATAATGCCCACCTCCATTTCAAAGGTGGGCATTTTCATGCGTTCAGTTCTGGATAAACAACAGATCCATCCTCTTCAATGATTGGCATCGCACCCCATCGGCCTAATTCATGTTCAACAAGTTCTACTTCGTTTTTGGAATTATCGATGATGTGATACACCTTCCATCCATTGGCTTGTAGCCAGTTACTGATTAATAAACGATGACAACGTGAAGGGTGCCTTTCTGAACAGAAATAAACAAGGTTATGGTTTTTCGCTGTACGTTGAAGTTCATTTACTCCCTCTAAAAAATCTTCGGTTAATGTATAATCCGCGTAGTTATGAAAAGATCGATTGTTCCACCCATCATTCAATTCTTCCTGAAATGATATTGATTTTGTTCGTCTTCCACCAAGAAGAGGAAAGTGTTGATAAGCGATTGTTGATTCTGGTAGCCACTGTTCCATCCGCTCTTTTTTAAAATGAGGAAACTTCCGACTACCCGGGAAGGCTCGGACGTCTGCGACAAAATCAATATCCGCATAGGAAAGCATTTTCAAAAAATAATCTTGGCTATGAACAGAATGACCGACTGTATAGATATTCATTCAAATTCCTCCTCTTTCGTAGCACTTCATTTACTCAGTTCCCTTCCCTCATAAGATTAATCGTCATTCATTTGGAACGGAAAGCTTTTTTATTTGAAGAATCTTCATTATAATGAGTAATGAACATGATAGAGTAAGTCAACATTGGAGGAATAGATAATGGCTTTTGTAATTACTGCCCCTTGCCAAGATGAAATGGCAGGTGAATGTGTAGAGGTCTGTCCTGTCGACTGCATTGAAAAAGGACAAGATCAATATTATATCGATCCTGAAATCTGTATCAATTGCGGTGCATGTCTTTCTGTATGCCCTGTGAGTGCAATTGTTGAAGATTTTGACATGATGCCTGATGAGGAAAAATACCTTAAAGCAGCCGAAGAATTTTTTAAACGAAGTTAAAGGACGCCGGAGGAACAGCCGTGAATTTCTTAATAAACGTCAAAAATAGTATTCAATTACCAAAGAAAGAAGCTTTATTTCGCTTAAACCGGGTTAGTATGCGAGATACAATGGTTTACGCACTGATTTTCACTTTCATTTTAGTTCTCCCTGATATTTTCCATGCATTTAAGTCTTATCAGGAAGTTGATTATTTTGGAATGCCGAGGGAATTGTACTTTATTCAACTGATTATTCTTTATCCAGCAACGATTTTTTTATTCGTCGTGATTGGATTATCGGTTTTATCTGGACTCGCTGTCATTCTACGTAACTTGTTACATAGAAAACTAGCCTACCAACAGTTGTGGAAAATGACTGCGTTTTCCTTAACAATCCCTATGATCTTCTATCTCATATTTCGTATCTTTCAAATTGAAACCGTTTGGATTAATTTACTGCCCTTGATGATCTACTTTTTCTTGATTACGAAAATGATTTTGGTATTTCCACGTGTAAAATAATGAAACTGACCACAAATATAAGTAGAGAAAATTTATTATGTAAGCACTGACTTTAGTCGGTGCTTTTTTTGTATGTGAGCTAAGGGTTAGATGTTGGAGAAATTTATCACACTTATAAGAACAGGGTTTTAGAAAGATTTCACTATTCCATTAACTCTAATGCCATCTTTTCCTTTCTTTTTGTATTTCTATCTCCTTCTCGCCACTCAAACTCTAAAATAATCTTTTTCCCTTCTTCATAATCCTCCCAAAAACCAAAATTATCAAATGATGTTTCAATGGATTGTTCAGTAGATAATTCATTTGCTTCTGTTCCTCTCATAAATTCAGTCCCACTCGTATAAGTTAAAATATCAATTGACCTAATATCCTTTTCTCCTTTATATGTGAAAATACCAGTAGTTTCTTCAAAAATATCAGAATTTCCTCGCGAATATGTCCCGGAAATTGTGGCCTCCCAATTCTCTGATTCATTTTTAAAAGTAAATTCCTTTGTGGGCTCATTTTTGGGAGCACACCCAGTTAAAAGAAAAACTATCAATGGAATTAGTAAAGAAAGCTTGAGATTCATACCATAACCTCCTAAGTATTTTATTCAATATTTAGTCCGTGTTATCCTTTTTTACATTAAAGTATTCATCGTGCAGACCTTCCCTGGTCAAATCAAGTAACATTTTCATTACATTTAGACCGCTTTTGTAACAAAAGACGATTTTTGAAATCTGTCAATATATAAATCTATGTAAAAGTTTCCTGGTGTACTTCTATTAACCAATTATTAAAAAATAGCCAATTTCTCAATTGCTTGTTACTTAAAGGTTTTGCTTTTATCCCTGTAATTGTCTAGTTAGCAGGTAATTTATGCCACAAATATGACAGAAAAACGCATGCTATGATGATGTTGCAACAAAAACAACCCAAAGGAGTGTACAACACATGAAGAAAAAAATTAGCATTCTAGCGATCGCTTTAACCATTCTGTTCGGAGGAGTGTTTGCGTCTTCTGCATCAGCAGCTGCATCCGATCAAGCACAAGGACAACAGAATTATTCATATAAAGTCTTCTATTCTTTTAACGGGTGGTCCGACTATTTCTCAGGTAATGATTGGTGGAAAAAATTCTTTACTCAATCGAACTCTGATGATAAGAAAAACAATCAAGAACAGCCAGAAGTAAATCAACAAGATCAAGAAGTACAACAACCTTCTAAGAATGAAGAAAATCAGCCGAAGCCAGATCAACAACCTGCTCCGGAACAACCAAAAAAAGAGCAACCTGTTAAAGATACACCTGAAAAAGAGCAACAAATTGAAGAAACACCTGAAAAAGAAGTAGAAAAAGAGCAGCCAGTTGAAGAAGAAGTTACTGAACAAAAACAAGAACAACCTGAACAAACAAATAATGAATTGAATCAGTTCGAACAACAGGTCGTTCAATTGACGAACGAAGAAAGAAGCAAGCATGGTTTACAACCATTACAGATTGATACAGAAGTGAGCAAAGTTGCTCGCGAAAAATCACGTGACATGGCTGCGAATAACTATTTCGCACACAACAGCCCAACGTACGGCTCACCGTTTGACATGATGAAGCAATTTGGTGTGGATTACCGTACAGCTGGTGAAAATATCGCCAAAGGACAACGGACACCACAACAAGTCGTCAATGCTTGGATGAACAGTGAAGGACACCGTGCCAATATCTTAAACGGTAACTTTACACACATCGGTGTTGGGTATGTCGAACAAGGTAACCACTGGACACAACAGTTTATTGAAAAATAAATTATAAATGAGAGAAACCGACCATCAGCTGATTAAGGCTGTTGGTCGGTTTTTTAATTTGGTCATTTAGAGTCCATTATTTGAAATACTTTCTGTTGTTTATATGACATTTATTAAAGCTGAATAACCTCTTCTTTAGCTTGTGCATTTCCTAATAAAATCATCATCTACTCGAAGTGACTAAACTTCATGACAGGCCACGAAGTGATTTTCTTCAATCTCTCTCCATTCAGGTACAATCTCTGCACAGTGTTCCTGAGCGATTGGACACCGTGTGTGAAACGGACAGCCAGTTGGATAATTAGATGCGCTCGGCAAATCACCTTGCAATTTTATCCGATTCCGCTTATGTTTTGGATTAGGCCGTGGAATAGCAGACAATAGAGCTTTCGTATAAGGATGTAATGGATTCTTATAAATTTGCTCTGAGTCACCTAATTCAACCTGTGCCCCCAAGTACATTACTAGTATTCGATCACTCATATATCTCACAACACCCAAATCATGAGAAATAAATAGATAGGTCAACTCATATTTCGTTTGAACATCTTTGAGAAGCTTCATTATCTGTGCTTGAACAGACACATCAAGTGCAGAAACTGCCTCATCACATACAATCAACGAAGGATTGAGTGCTAAAGCGCGTGCGATTCCGACTCGTTGTCTCTGTCCTCCACTGAATTCTCGCGGATACCTATCATAATGCTCTTCTTTCAACCCGACTTCCTTTAAAAGGGATAAAACTTTCTGCTTGCGTTCAGATTTACTCATATTCGTATGAATGATAAAAATTTCTTCCAAAGCATTACCGATTTTTTGTCGGGGATTCAGTGAGGCGAATGGGTCTTGAAAAATCATCTGTAAATCTTTTTTATATTTTTTTAGTTTTCTTTCTGATAGATTACCAATTGATTCATCTTTAAATTGAATCGATCCATCTGATAGTTTTTCCAATCCGATAACAACTCTTCCAAGTGTCGATTTTCCACATCCGGATTCACCTACAACGCCTAAGGTCTCTCCTTCTGAAACAGTTAAATTAATTCCGTTGACCGCTTTGACATAATTTTTAGGTCGTTGTAACAAACCCTTTTTAATAGGAAAATGTTTTTTGACATGATTAAGTTGAAGTAACTGTGTTTGATGGTTCACTTTGATTCACCTCCTGAAGCCAGCATTTACTATAGTGAGTAGATGTTACTTCAAACGTAGGCGGTTCTTTTTGCTTACAAATATCCATAGCAAAAGGACAGCGGGGATGAAAGCGACATCCTGGTATTTCCTCATTAAGACTTGGCATCGAACCTTTAATCGCATTGATTTCCTTAGATACATCGTCCACATCCGGTACAGAATCAAGCAGACCTTTCGTATATGGGTGAAGCGGATTGTCAAAAAGAGTTTCTACATCTGCTAATTCGATTACTTCCCCGCCGTACATCACCATGACACGATCGGCGATTTCAGCTACAACACCCATATCGTGTGTTACAAAAATGACGCCCATACCGATTTCGGATTGCAGGTCATTGATTAAGTCCAAAATTTGAGCCTGTATGGTAACATCTAAGGCTGTAGTTGGCTCATCAGCGATTAACAATGATGGTTCACACGCCAATGCCATAGCGATCATCACACGCTGCCTCATCCCGCCACTCAATTCATGTGGATGCTGATTAAGTTTCTCTTTTGGATTCGGTATACCAACTTTATCCAGAAGTTCCACACTTGCCTGGCTTGCTTCTTTTTTCGACATATTTTTATGAATAATTAATGGTTCCCTTAGTTGATAACCTATGGTCAGTACAGGGTTCAAGGCAGTCATTGGCTCTTGAAAAATCATCGATAATTTATTACCTCTTAAACGTTCCATTTCATCTTCTTTTTTTCCGCTAAGGTTTTCATCTTCTAAATAAATAGAACCTTTTGTAATATCACCATTCGATGGTAGAAGACCCATAATAGATAATGAAGTGATACTTTTTCCCGAACCTGACTCTCCCACAATACATAAAGTTTCTTCTCGATCCACCGAGAACGAAATATTCCGAACAGCTGGCAAAGTGCCGTCAGCTGTTCGAAACTTAATTTCAAGGTTTTCGACATTAAGTAAATTTGACATTTTTTTCGCACCTACTTTCTGGTTACCGGATAAAGAGACCACATACCAGTTGGATCGACAACCAATCCTTCAATCGATTCGTCATAGCCCAAAGTCACGACACCATGGCTCATCACAACCCATGGAGCGGTTTCTATTGCAAGTAGGTTTGCTTCATGCAACTTTTCCTTTCTGACTTCTTGATCGACTGATGTTCTGGATTCATCTACTAATTGGTTAAACTCACTATTATCAAAACGCACTCTGTTAGAAGCACCTATATTATCAGAATGCAAGTTCGGATATAGCAATTCACTTCCATCTGCCGTACTGTTGGCCCAACCAAGAAAAGTCATATCGAAGTCACCTTTTCTAGCAACATCTAAAAAGCTTGCCCATTCCATTGTCTCTATGGATACATTTAAACCCATGTCAGATAGTTGTGATTGAACTATTTCAGCCATTTTTAGGTAGTTATCACGATTGGCTGCAAGGAGTGTTATCTCTTGTCCTTCATAGCCATTTTCTTTTATCATTTGTTTTGCTTTCTCTGGATTAAATTCATAACCTGCTGATTTTGCTTCTTCATCATACCCAAAGACTTTCGGGCCAATTATGCTTTCACTATAGACTCCAAGATCATTTAGCTGTGAAACGTATGCTTCTTGGTTCACGCCATAAGCAACAGCTTGCCTAAACTTCAAATCATTGAATGGTTCTTTTTCCATATTAAACCCTAAATAGGAAACTCGAGTTCCTTCAGTCTTTTGTACTTCGATTCCTTGAAGTGATTCTATACGATTAATATGGTCAGAAGGGATTTGATCAATGAACTGAACTTCTCCTGTTTCAAGCATTGAAATAGCGGTAGATGTCTCAGGTACTATTTTATACGTCACTTTTTCAATTGCAGCCGGTTCTTGCCAGTAGTTTTCATTTCGTTTCAACGTAATCTGATTTCCTTCTTCCCAGCTTTCAAATACAAATGGCCCTGTTCCAACAGGTTCTTTGTTAATATCTCCTTCTTTATCTGCCTCAGGACTTACGATCGCAGCATTCGTATGGCTGAGTGCAGCTAGCATCGGGCCATAAGGTTCTTTCGTTTTCAAGACAACTGTATACTCATCTTGAACTTCAATCGATTCAACCGGAGCAAGTAAGGATGCACGTGGTGCAGCTCGCTCAGGATCTTTTAATTGGTCAAACGTATATTTTACAGCTTCTGCATTAAACGGTGTGCCATCGTGAAATTCAATGTCTTCTTTTAACTTAATGACCCAAGTATTTTCATCAGGATTTTCATATGAATCTGCTAATAATGGTTCTGGTTCAAGTGTATCTGGATTTTGCTTAAACAACGTTTCATACACTTGGTATGTAACGTTAGAAGAAACTGAATCGTTTGTATCAATCGGTGAAAGTCCTGCTGCATCAGAGGTCGTCGCATAGGTGACTTCAAACGCCCCTTCATTATCACTTTCAGCACCTTCTCCGTTATTTCCATCACTACTACTTTCACTGTTGCTACAACCTACGAACAATAACAGTACTGTCATTAAAAGGAACAATAAGCTAATCGTTTTTTTCAATCTCATCATTTCTCTCCTCCGTTTGTTAGTTATTTACGTCCATATTCGGATCTAGTGCATCTCTCAAACCATCACCAACGACATTAAATGCGAAAACTGTCAGCATGATCGCAATTCCTGGGATAATGGATATATGTGGTGCATCCCACATAAAATCTTGTCCTGCTGCAATCATAGCTCCCCATTCTGCTGTTGGTGGTTGAGCACCTAATCCAAGGTAACTTAAGGCAGATGTTGAAAGAATTGCCGTTGCCATTCTCATCGTTCCATAGACAATTAATGGAGCTGTACAGTTAGGTAGGACATGCTTCAAAAGAATTCTTAGATCACTTGCACCTACCGTTTTCATCGCCTGAATATATTCCTGGTTCTTAATGGATAACACACTACCTCTAACAATCCTTGCGCACCCAGGTATGGACCAGATACTTATTGCGATAACAACATTCACTAAACTAGTACCTAACATGGCAATAATGAGCATGGCGAGTAAAATACCAGGGAATGCAAACAGTAAGTCTACGAATCTCATAATGATACTATCTAATTTACGATAATAGCCGGCAAGCAACCCTAGAATGATTCCACCAAATAAACCAATACCGACAGAACTTAATCCAACTAATAATGAAATGATTGCTCCATGTGCAATTCTCGACCACATATCACGGCCATAATTATCCGTACCTAGGAAATGACCTTCCGATCCAACACCTAGTTTTGTCCTTTCTAAATTTTGCTCGTATGGTCCATAACTCGTAATAATCGGTGAAAATATAGCGACTAGAACAATCAATGTAATGATGATAATCCCTATTAATGAAAGTTTATTTTTCATAAGACTTTTAGCTACTTCAACGAACCGATTTGTCGTTTTCTTTTCGGTGTTTATATTCTTCTCTGTTTCAGTAACTGCAGACATCTGATCCCCCCTTTCTAGTCATAACTGATCCTTGGGTCAATAAGCGTATAAATAATATCTACGATTAAATTGACTACTACAAAAATGGCCGCTATCAATAATACGGTGCCTTGAACGATTGGAAAATCACGCGCTGCAATGGCGTCGATCATTAACCTTCCGATACCATTAATTGCAAACACCTGTTCAGTGACGATTGTTCCTCCAAGTAATGAACCGAAGTTAATTCCAATAATTGTGAGTACTGGTATCATTGCATTTTTCAACGTATGTACCCAAATCAGCGGCCGCTTTCTTACACCTTTTGCTTTTGCCGTTCGAATATAGTCAGAACGAATTACTTCAAGCATCGAGGACCTCGTCATTCTCGCAATCAAAGCTGCAGAAGCTGTTCCTAACGTTATTGCCGGAAGAATCAATTCTTTCATACCTTCAAATGTATAAAAGGGTGAATTTAATCCTCCAACAGGCAAAAGCTGAAAGTTAACGGAGAAAATTAGAATGAGTATAGTTCCTAACCAGAAGTTCGGTATAGAAACACCAACTAACGCGAAAGTTGTACTCGTCACATCGACCCATGAATTCTGTTTTCTTGCAGAAATAATTCCAGCAATGATGCCGATTAAGACTGCAACGACCATACTGGCTACCGCTAATTTAACCGTTGTAGGAAATCGAGTAATAATAGCCTCTGTCACTGCCTGATTCGTTTGGTACGAATAACCGAAATCCCCTTGCAAGATTCCACCTAGGTAATCAAAATATTGTACGAGAACTGGACGATCAAGGCCCATTTTATCTCGTATAGCCTCCAAATCTGAGGAAGTAGCATTCGGTCCCCCTATAACGGTAGCTGGATCACCTGGAGCTAAATGCATGCTCATGAACACCAAAAAAGAGATACCTAGCAAAAGGAAAGTTAATTGTAATATACGACGGACGATCATCCCGATCATTCGTTCACCCCCATTCATCAGAATTTTCTTGCTTTTTTATGTATTCTATTTTACATATGTTCGAAAGTCAACCTATTATTCTGAATAAATTTAATTTTTTTAAAAAAACGCTTACATTTTTTAAGAAAATGAGACGTATTAACTACATTTTGTTATCTAGAGTATAAAAATGTATAAACAGTTAAATTGAATTGTGTCCTCAGTTTGTTTTGATAAAGGATATTGTCCCTTATAAAACTGTCAACTTAGACTTATTTTGTTCTGGATTGAGTTTAGACGCGTTTTTTCTGTGACATCAAATTCCATATCATTTAAATTTCTAAATCTAATTGCCTAATACATTGATCCTAAATTTCTTAAAAGGAATACAAAAAAACCTCCATCCTTAAAGGAAAAGAGGTTATAATATTGCTCTTATTTAATTTAGATTAAACCGTTGAATCTGCTTATTTAAACTTTGAGCTTGGCTTTCTAATTCATTTGCAAAGTGATTAACATCTTCAATTGTACTCGCTTGTTCTTGAATCGAGGCATTGACTTCCTCGGTACCAGCTGATGTTTCTTCTGCGACTGCGGCAACCTCTTGTGACTGTGAAGCCGTTGATTGAATGGCTTCTAACTGTTCATTTACTAATTCGGAAATCGAATCAATCTCTGTTGCGACTTCTTCTACAGAATCGGCAACTTCTTCAATCGCTGCATTTGTTTTAACACCGTTTTCTGACTCAACCCTTGCTGTCTCTACATTTTCATTGATTCGCCCAACAACATTACCGACATCCTTTTGAATCGCTGCAATCAATTCAGAGATGTTTTTAACGGCTTCAGCACTTTGATCCGCCAGCTTCCGAATTTCCTCAGCAACAACTGCAAAACCTTTACCATGTTCTCCTGCACGAGCCGCTTCAATGGACGCATTCAATGCAAGCAAGTTTGTTTGCTCGGCAATATCACCAACCATCGTAATAATCGTTTCTACTTGCTTCGTATTTTCTTTTAAGCGATTAACATCCGTCAAAGAAATTTCCTGGTTCTCTGTTAACTGCTGGATGCCATTAACTAATTGATTGACAACCATTTTCCCATTTTGCAATGTACCTAACATCGAACGCGATTTATCCCTTGAAGTAGAGGCTTTCTCTTGAACATTTTCAGCTAGCTCAGTAACCCGCTCAACCGACTCAACTGTTTGTTGGATTGCTTCTGAAGAACTTTCGGACCCACTGGCAATTTCATCGGTCGCTGAACGAATTGTATTTGAATAACTCGCAAGTTCTTGTGAAATAGATTTCATTTTAATAACTGTATCATTCGTGTGTTCAAAATGCGTATCAATATTCGTAACGGTATCTCTTAGATTTGTCAGCATCTGATCAAACGCCTGTCCTAAGGCACGAATTTCATCATCCGAAGAATGAATATCAATTTCTTGGTTCAACTGTCCATCGGCGGCTTCTGAGGCTGCGTGCTCTAATTTTTCCAAAGGCTTTGTAATGAACCGAGCAGCAAAAAAAGCTAAAATTCCTGACCAAATAACCCCTAACAATAAGGTTAAGGTCGTAAATACTTCCATGGAAACAGACCAATACTGCGTAATGTAATCATAGACTACATACAAAAACAAAGCACTCATCGAATATGTAATGATTGCTAAAATTGTTGTGAAAAATATTAATTTTTTACGAAGTCCAAAACGGTATTTCTTTTTCATGTACTCTCCTCCGATTGCTAGATTGATCAAAAGCTACGTATATATAAATTCCGATCTTCAATGATACAATTATTTCGATCGGAGTTGTTACCTTAGTCCCATAATTATATCGGAGTATTCTACGTTTATTTAACAGTCATTTGGACAATTATTTAACAATACAACGACATCTTGTTCACTCTATGGATCATATCGGTTGGATTTTGCAAATTTGAAGTATAGATACGGATTGAGAGATTCGAAAGGTGAGAATATACTAATTTGTGAATTGGAGAAATTAAAAACGCTCAAGTAATAAATAGTGGTTTAGGAATCTATACGCTAGCAAAATTCCAAGGGGTACTAAATTGTATACAACCGCTGATCAATACGAGAAAGGTGATGCCCCATTCATCATTTTGGTGGAGTATAATGATGAAGTGCTTGTTTATGATGCACTTGTTGATGGGTAATTGGTGGCTGGATACCAATCTATGCTTTCCATATTTCAGACATAAATAAAAATCCCCCAACACCAAATGTGTCAAGGGATTTCAGGTATGACTCCGATTGGACTTGAACCAACGACTTCCACCCTGTCAATTCTGTGTAGCCAATATTCTCAAATAAGATTAAGTGCTATAAACCTTGGTATAATAACCTTTATCTGTTGTTCTCTTTATGTAGTGCGTTTATTTTTGGGCTACAAACTTTGATTTGGTCAACAATTGGACAACAAAAAAGCGGTTAACCACCTAAGCGATCAACCGCATTTTTAAAACGAATATGCACCTATCATCACAATCCACTCAATCATTTGACTATATCATCTATTAAACTAACATCATTATCTCTTACTTCGCCATTCTCTTTAGCTTCTTCATATTCTTCTTCGCTATTAAAGAAATGCACTTGTGGAGTATCAATATATTGTTCTAAGCGTCTTTCTATCTTTGCCAATCTGTTTATTATACTCATTGGCTTACCTCCATTCCCTCTGCTACTTGATTTAATTTATATTCCAATTCATCAGATATAGGAACGCCATTTTCAATGTGATCTATGATGAGTCTTAACTCAACCTCGCTCCATTCCTTGAATAATTCCGGCCAATCTATATCGCTCGCCTTACCGCCTAGTAACTCTATTTGTCTTTCTAACTTTGCAATTCTAGAGTTTATACTCATGTTATTTCAATCCTTTCTTTTTCAATTCACTTTCAATTTCCTCTAGTTTTTGCATAACGTCACCATCTTTATAAGCTCCTAGAAACACGTTAGAAAGGTAACCAATGGCGTTAGCTCTCTTAATAGGGTCAATGTCCTCATCTTGTCTTAGAATGTTTATTTGCTCCTGCATAAGCCTTTTAACATCTTGTGGTTTATTTAATCGTCTTTCTTTAACCATAATACTCACCTCCATTAACCTATAGGGGTATATCCCCTTCTCTTTCGTTGTATTAACGCTATTTATGATTGATTTAGTGCTACAAAAAGAATAGTTTTAAGCTGACTTTCTATTCAAATATTGAATGTATTTTTCTGCTTTTTGTATGGCATATTCCAAAGATTTAGCTTTTATAATCTGCCTGTAACTGTATGGCTCTAATCTATCTTTTCTGTGTGTTTCTCTTACAACTAACCAGCCATCTTCTTGACGATCTATATAAACGATAGAAAAACGATTCAATGTTTTAAAATATAATTCGTTCGGTATTCCAACCATATAACCTAGATTTGATGGTTTCATTTTACATACCCCCAAAACCTTCCCCCACTTACCCCAATTCCCCTCAAACGCTTATGTGACAACGGTTAGAACGGGAATAAGGGTTTCCCTCACTCTTCCTCACTTCCCTCACTTCGTTTTATGAGGGAACAGGTGGCTAGTTTTAACCACCTATCACCTGTTAGATTAATCACTTACTCTTTCACTCCAAAAAGCTTGTTGTTGAATCGGTTACACTTGGTTGGACAGATTTTATAAGGTCAATTAAACTTAATCTAATAAATATGAGGAGAATTAATA
>NZ_JAHLZF010000061.1 GCF_018967645.1 Allobacillus halotolerans
TTTCGTTCCGTCTTACTTCCATGTCACAAAGGTAATCTTAAAATCTTTTTGAGCAAAGCGAGAAAAGCAAGAATTGTCCGACAAGGACACTTCTTGCTATATATACACATACCGCATTGGAATACATCCACACTAACCGCCCGGCAAAAAAGCCCCGGCGTGTTAGAAAATCCCCCACAGCCTAACAAAATCTACCCCATTTCTACCCAAGGGGATTACACGCCGCAGAAGTCATCCGGGAACATGTCTTCCAGTTCGTCCAAATCAATGGCTTCTTCTTCGGACACCTCCACCCATTCAACGTTTTCTTTCCCTCTTATCGCACATGAGTACATCTCAGCGGCGGCAAGGTTAGAGAACACCTCGTGCATAGGCTCGCCGTTCTCTAACCAGTAAACACAATATTCGACCATAACAGTTTTATCATTTATCGTTGTAATGCCCCTCTACCTCCAAAATGTAGACCTCTACCACTTCCTCGTAAATGTCATAGATTATCCGGTCATGGGCGGTAATGTGTCGAGACCATGTAATATCCCCACCGCCCCTTAACGCTTCGGGATGCCCAAGCCCAGTCTTAGGGTGCTCTAACAATTCTTTGTAGATTTTCTTATACTTCTTGAACAAATTGGGGTTTGATTTCTTCCATTTGGCAATCACCTTATCCACCCCGTCGGAAACCCTAATTGTGTACATCATAGACTGTCGAAATAAGCATCAATATCCTCACTGCTTTTGAGGGTAACACACTTTCCGGATTTGATTTCTTCCCTTGCCTTGTCAATCCTTGCTTGCAGTTCCGGGGTTATCATCAAATCTTCACGACCAACTTTTACCAAAGCGTAAATCTCGTTTTTCCTGCGAATTAGTACCTGCTCGCCATTGTCAGCTTTGGTGAAAGACGCTGCGAGGTTGTTACGGTATTCTCTTACTGATAATGCTTCCATATCTGTTTGCTTTTAAATTCAGTACAAAGATAGCTATATTTCAATAAAATACAAACTTTTTGTACACAAATGTGTACACGCCATAAAAAGCCGTTCACAGTCCTACCGCCCGTTGGTTGGTTTTGCTTTGCTTTTTTTCCCTATTGTTTTTCTTTTTCCGACAGTAAATCAACCACTTATCCGTAAAAAATCAATGACTTGTTATAAAGCATAACTTGTTTATATGCTTATCAGCTTTTTTTTTTAACTAAA
>NZ_JAHLZF010000062.1:0-667 GCF_018967645.1 Allobacillus halotolerans
ATAAGATGGCATATGAAGATGATAGGGCATGACCATTTCATATGCCATTCTTATTGTCATTTTTCCGTGCTTTCTCACATACTTCTATCCGACAGGACATGACGTTCCGGAAGAAGTCTGATGACCTCTTCTGATTCTGTGAGTAAAATCATATCATGCTGCTTTAGCTGTTTTGTTTCTGATTTTTTCTATCATCAGTATGGCATTTGCCGTATGTATTCCAAAGAAAATCCACAGTATTTCCGTCTTCCTGTTTCTGGCCTTTATCCTTGAGAGCGAGTAATGTTGCTTTTGAGTGCCGAAGCTTCCTTCAAGCCGTGTTGCCCTTTCTTTTGAGAGTTCGCTTCTAAGCACCTTCCTCAAAGGCTCATCTTTGGCCGCCCTTCCCTTGCGCACAAAGGATGTGGATATCCCATATTTTGTACAGAACTTTCTGTTGGCATTATTGGCATATATGGAATCGGCAGCCACACATCTTACCCTTACATTCATAAGCTTCTGCTGCATACGGATACAGTCCTTCAAGCGTATACCCTCATTGAATGCCTTGAACGAGAGGTGTTCGATGAACGATATGCCGTCTATCTGTATATTATTGACCTTTGCACCGAACTCGACGGACTTGGTTTCCTTGCCTCTGACGATGGGACGTACATAATGACGGTCA
>NZ_JAHLZF010000062.1:677-1181 GCF_018967645.1 Allobacillus halotolerans
TCGGAGTAAAGCACCGTACTCGCTATGGATCCCATCCCTTTGACTGAGGAGCTTTTCAAGAAGCTTGATCATACGGCGCTTAAGCATTCTTGTCCTTGAAGCTCTCCTCTTTCTTTTCTTGCAGTAGGACAGATAGGATTCCGCCACATTCCTGTATTTGTTGCGCGGACGCCTTATGCCCAGCTCCCTGCAATGCCGGCATATATGCCTGTAGAGCCATTCGAGGCTTTCCCAAAGGAGTTTCATGTCCGTAGGAAAACGCATGTGGCTTTCATAGCATGTGGCATCGGTCATGCAGACGTGAAGGTTATCAAGATAAGGTTTCCAGTGTGAAGCCAGGAGCTCCTGGAAAGAATCAATGTCAAGGCGGGATGCTATCTCATTACGGATGGCACTGACTATCTTGAAGTTGGTTATGGGAAGGGACGGGGGAATCATAATTCCACAGAAAATCTGGTAGTGTATGTTCCCGTTCAGATGTTCCACCAGTTGCCTGTCGGAGAA
>NZ_JAHLZF010000063.1 GCF_018967645.1 Allobacillus halotolerans
TTCGGGTCCCAACAGCTATGCTCTT
Source organism: Allobacillus halotolerans (assembly GCF_018967645.1). Classification (GTDB taxonomy): domain Bacteria; phylum Bacillota; class Bacilli; order Bacillales; family Alkalibacillaceae; genus Allobacillus; species Allobacillus halotolerans. Next base: position 26 of record NZ_JAHLZF010000063.1, read on the forward strand.
ACTCAAATCCATCCGAACACATCAGGATCGGTCGATGGTGCACAATAAAGCTCCCACCTACGTTCACTTTCATTACGCGTACGGGTTTTACACCCAAACACTTGCATAGACGTTAGACTCCTTGGTCCGTGTTTCAAGACGGGCGACTTAAGATCATTATGCCAACATCCTAGGCTTACGCCGCAGTCCTCGGTCTAGGCTGGCAGTATCTACGAAAAGGCTATAACACACAACAAAAGCCGTGCCACATTCCTTCGCAATTATCCTACCGCTCCAAACCGATGCTGGCCCGGTAAACTGTAGAGGCCGCCCCCGAAAGAACAACATACAAAAATACCAAGTCTGATCTCAAGCCCTTCCCTTTCAACAATTTCACGTACTTTTTCACTCTCTTTTCAAAGTTCTTTTCATCTTTCCATCACTGTACTTGTTCGCTATCGGTCTCTCGCCAATATTTAGCTTTAGATGGAATTTACCACCCACTTAGAGCTGCATTCCCAAACAACTCGACTCGTCGAAGGAACTTTACACAGACCCGGGTCATCTCATCGCACGGGATTCTCACCCTCTGTGACGTCCTGTTCCAAGGAACATAGACAAGAGCCGGGCCCAAAGATACCTTCTTCAAATTACAACTCGGACGCCAAAGACGCCAGATTTCAAATTTGAGCTTTTGCCGCTTCACTCGCCGCTACTGAGGCAATCCCTGTTGGTTTCTTTTCCTCCGCTTATTGATATGCTTAAGTTCAGCGGGTAGTCCTACCTGATTTGAGGTCAAAGTTTGAAGATATACGTGGTGGACGTTACCGCCGCAAGCAATGTTTTTGGTTAGACCTAAGCCATTGTCAAAGCGATCCCGCCTTACCACTACCGTCTTTCAAGCAAACCCAAGTCGTATTGCTCAACACCAAACCCAGCGGTTTGAGGGAGAAACGACGCTCAAACAGGCATGCCCTCCGGAATACCAGAGGGCGCAATGTGCGTTCAAAGATTCGATGATTCACGAATATCTGCAATTCATATTACGTATCGCATTTCGCTGCGTTCTTCATCGATGCGAGAACCAAGAGATCCGTTGTTGAAAGTTTTGACTATTAAGTAATAATCTGGTGTGACAAGTT
>NZ_JAHLZF010000064.1 GCF_018967645.1 Allobacillus halotolerans
AGAGGAACTTTATCTATCCCCCCCCCGCCCCCAAAGGGGGAGCGACCAAACGGCAGCTTCACTCAATGGAGTGTTACTGTTCATCAAAGCCAAGTGATAATTGTCGTTTCTCTGCTTCTTCTTTCTTTTGGGCAGCTAAAGTCTTTTTCCGAACGTATGTTTTAGCAAATGTCACTCGGTCACCATTGAATACTATCAGAGGATTAATAAACCAAAGATTATCGGCTGGTCCTCGGGCTATGATTTCAGCTTTTACAAGTTCTGCAAGTCCTTTATAAACGGCTTTGTCTGTTTTGTATTTGGTATATTCTAGGCATTTTTTTCTATTGAAGATGATTAAATCATTTTTGGGTTTCATGCAGGTCATAAAGTAACCAAAAACCCGAATAGCTGCTTGTGATAGGTCAAAGAATGCAGCAAAGTTAGAAAGATACAATTTAGTGAATTGTTCTTCATCTACTTCTATTTGACGGATAAACGAAGTCTTAAACACTTCTCCAGTTTCAGTGTCGGCTAAAGCTACTACGGCTCTCTTATCGCCACCACTATTACTCTTATACTTTTTAACAACATGATTTTCAATACCTTCTATAGCTTGTTTCATAAAAGGATTTTCTTCGTTCTTTTGAAAATCGGTTAACTTAACTGCTTTTTTATTTTCCATTTTGATGTGTTTTTGGGAAATATTATTCTCCACAAAGTAAACTATTATTTTCCATAAAAACAATATTAAGGGAAATATTATTTTCCTGTTTAGTATTATATTAGGAAATCAGTATTTTCTAGATTGGAAAATGAGAATTTCCAATATGGAAAATGCCCTATATTGTGTATCAAGTACTTAACTTATTCTATTTCTTCTATTCTTAATATACCCCCAAAACAGCACAAAATCAGTCACTTAAAAATCATCGGTCGGGGAGCGCCCAGCGGCAAGGGGCGGGACCACCCGTCCCGACGAGCGCCACACCATAAACTTTTTTTAGAATAAGCACACAACCGTTTTCCGAACCCTGCAAAATTTCTTCCGAATCCGAACGACGTAACACTCCATTGAGAGAGGCTGCCGTTTGGTCGCTCCCCCTTTGGGGGCGGGGGGGGG
>NZ_JAHLZF010000065.1 GCF_018967645.1 Allobacillus halotolerans
AGTCAAGTCCATTATTATGTGTAAATTCTCTCAAGTGATTTCAACGGGTAAAACAGCCTATTCATCTTTGACATCTGGATTGGATTGAGAGGGCGGGTGTGATAGCCTGGCGGGCACGCCGGTTCTTTTTTAAAGAGCTGGCGGCCAGGCGTAGAAATCACACTCGCCAGGAGGCTCAATCGCAATCCTCGTTAATTAGAGATCTTCTTCTTAGGTAAATACCTTCTTTTCAAATCCAAGTTTTCATCTACATCCATTAACACGGCGCCAATTAATCGAACAGCACTTTGTGTGTTCGGAAAGATTCTTATCACCTGTTCTCTTCTTCGGACTTCTTGATTAATCCGTTCGAGATTGTTGGTGGTTCGTAAGTGTACATGATAGTTTGTAGGTTCGCTCATATATTGAATGGAATCTTCGAAACCATCCTCGAGACATCTACAGACTTTTGGATGTTTATCTTCATATTTCTCAATGAATTGGTCTTTACGTTTTCTGGCGACATCTGGATCGACGGTTTCATAGATTAAATTCATTTCATGTTTGATTTCTTTTACGTTTTTCTTGGGCATTTTCTCAATTAAATCTTTTTTTAAGTGAAAGGTACATCGCTGCCAACTTGTCCCGATAAAGGCTTCCGGTACAGAGGCTTTCAATCCAGCATGAGCATCGGAAATAAGTAGTTTGGGTGACTGTAGCCCTCTGCTTTTGAGGTTTTCAAAAACCTTCAACCACGCGTCTTTCGACTCGACATGACTGATTTCCATGCCAATGATTTCACGTTTATTTTGTTTATTGACACCTACCACGATATAGACAGCTTTGGATACGACTTTATTATCTTCTCTTACCTTGATATACATAGCGTCTGCGTAAATATAAGGGTAGTACGTGACATTTAAAGGGCGATTCAGCCATTCCTTCACAATCGGATCTAACTTTTTAGTTAGATTGGAGACAAAGGATTTAGAGACTGACTTACCACACAGCTCTTCTACAATCTTGCCTACTTTCCGTGTTGAAACACCATTAATAACCATCTCTAACATACTTAA
>NZ_JAHLZF010000066.1:0-543 GCF_018967645.1 Allobacillus halotolerans
GTGTGTAAAAATGCAATTAAGCAAATCAGTAATGATCCTTCCGCAGGTTCACCTACGGAAACCTTGTTACGACTTTTACTTCCTCTAAATGACCAAGTTTGACCAGCTTCTCAGTTCCAGAATGGAGTTGCCCCCTTTCCTAAACCAATCCGGAGGCCTCACTAAGCCATTCAATCGGTAGTAGCGACGGGCGGTGTGTACAAAGGGCAGGGACGTAATCAACGCAAGCTGATGACTTGCGCTTACTAGGAATTCCTCGTTGAAGAGCAACAATTACAATGCTCTATCCCCAGCACGACGGAGTTTCACAAGATTTCCCAGACCTCTCGGCCAAGGCTTATACTCGCTGGCTCCGTCAGTGTAGCGCGCGTGCGGCCCAGAACGTCTAAGGGCATCACAGACCTGTTATTGCCTCAAACTTCCATCGACTTGAAGTCGATAGTCCCTCTAAGAAGTGACTATACCAGCAAATGCTAGCAGCACTATTTAGTAGGTTAAGGTCTCGTTCGTTATCGCAATTAAGCAGACAAATCACTCCACCAA
>NZ_JAHLZF010000067.1 GCF_018967645.1 Allobacillus halotolerans
AAAGCTTGAGATGACAAAACATACCGCTCGTCATGATTATGATTTTTTGGAGCATATAAATCATTTAGTGTTTGTTTGAATTCCTCAAAATCTTCTGTACTAACTTTTGAGCCAATCTGTTGCAATACACTTTCTGAAATAGAGTTGTTTTGTATTGCTTCTGCTAATTCTCTTAATGTGTTCATAGATTCAGGCGCGCTATCAACTAGTTCAGCAATTTTTGTATCCGTATACGTTTTAGAGTCGTTGAGAGTTGTATCTTTGATTTTTTCAACTTCTTGCAATTTATCTTCTAACCCTTCAACATTTGCGATATTGATTTTGTCCAATAACTCAGGTTCTGCTTTGATATCTGTATCTTTACCATCAATTTGCCACATTTTAGTGTCAGGATTGATTGATACTACAGTACCGTTTTTACCGGGTGCGCCTTGTTCTCCTTTTTTACCTGCTTCACCTTTTGCACCAGGTTGTCCCGGTTCGCCTTTATCACCTTTCGCACCTTTAAATCTACTTTCATTCTTTTCGATGTAAGAAATGACATCTTTATCTATTTTCTCTTTAAAGTCTTTGCTCAATAAATCTGTCGCGTTATCTTTTAAGATTCTCGTAATAGCATCATCTACCAATTTAACATCGATTTCTTTTGCTACAGCAGATTCAATACCACTATCAACGATATTGAAAGAAAAGTTCGCGACATGTATTTTTTCTTCTTCTTTCTCTAAAAACAGCTTACAACGAACATAACCAGCGTGTTTGATAACCTTTTTAGGTATCTTGTAGGTAATGAATCCTTTTACAACATCGTCGATAATAAGGGGCTCATTTTTGAATATAGAGCCATCTTCCATAAACAAATGTAATCTAGGTGTTAAGCCATGTGCTTTTAGATCGATACGACCTTGTTTGTCATTGATACCTATTCTTATAGATGCTGTATTTTCATCTTCAGTGTAAAATCGACAGCCAATGTCACCTAAGTCAACACCATCATTTTTTATTCTCGTTTCAACATCTTTTA
>NZ_JAHLZF010000068.1:0-295 GCF_018967645.1 Allobacillus halotolerans
CCCGTACTACTTTTGTATTTCTTAACAACGTGATTTTCAATCCCTTCAATTGCTTGTTTCATAAAGGGGTTTTCTTCGTTTTTTTGAAAATCGGTTAATTTGAGTACTTTCTTATTTTCCATAAACATTCTATTTAGGCAAATTTGACTTTCTATATATCGGTGAAAAAGTATAATTTGATTTTCCACAAAGGAATATTTAAATTTCCATTAATACAATAAAAAAGCAAAATATATTTTCCTTTTTAACATCTAATAGGAAAGAGTGACTTTCTAATATGGAAAATCAGATTTTC
>NZ_JAHLZF010000068.1:326-996 GCF_018967645.1 Allobacillus halotolerans
GCGCCCACACCATAAACTTTTTTTCGAATAAGCACACAACCGTTTTTCGAACCCTGCAAAATTTCTTCCGAACCCGAACGGCGTAACACTCCATTGAGTGAAGCTGCCGTTTGGTCGCTCCCCCTTTGGGGGCGGGGGGGTTACATACCCATGCCGAAACCTCTGCTTCTGGTGATTTGCTTGAGTAGGTCTTTCCCCTCTTCCATAGCTTTTGATATGTTTGGGAAATGATGCCTTAAAGCCTCCAGTTGTTCGGAATTGAACAAGTCTTTCATCTTACCAAGTTCTTTTTTCAATTCCTTGGTTTCGGTCTTTAGTTCTTGGTTCTCCGTCCTTAATCGGTTACTGGTTGTCCTTGCGTTGTCCATTTGTTGTCTATAATACTCCTTGTCATTCTCGGCTTTGAATGCCTTTGTGCCGTTTTGCTCTTTTTCAAGTATAGCCTTTCCCAGTCTATCGGATAGCTGTTCATTTTCCCCCTCTAAAGCCTTTACTTTGGCTTTTAAGGCATCCTTTTCCCTATCGTTGACTGTTTTTCCAATCAAGCCGTAAAACTTCTCTGAAGCCTTAGAAATGAGTTTTTGGACGTTCTTCTTTGTTTCAATGGAACGTAGTTCTTTCTGAAGCTGAAGAAGCTGGTTTTGTACGTCCTTGTGTTTGTCTAATGCAC
>NZ_JAHLZF010000069.1 GCF_018967645.1 Allobacillus halotolerans
TTTCAATTCCTTGGTTTCGGTCTTTAGTTCTTGGTTCTCCGTTCTTAGTCGGTTACTGGTTGTCCTTGCATTGTCCATTTGCTGTCTATAATACTCCTTGTCGTTCTCGGCTTTGAATACCTTTGTGCCGTTTCGCTCTTTTTCAAGTATAGCCTTTCCCAGTCTATCGGATAGCTGTTCATTTTCCCCCTCTAAAGCCTTTATTTTGGCTTTTAAGGCATCTTTTTCCCTATCGTTAACCGTTTTCCCTATCAAGCCGTAAAACTTCTCTGAAGCCTTAGAAATGAGTTTTTGGACGTTTTTCTTTGTTTCAATGGAACGTAGTTCTTTCTGAAGCTGAAGAAGCTGGTTTTGCACGTCCTTGTGCTTGTCTAACGCACTGGATATATCGTTGGATAGTTCCTGAAGCTGTTCTTTCGCACATTCGGTCTTGTACTGCATAGCCGATAAGTGTTTGCGATCAGAAGAAACACCACGTTCCATGCCCAGTGCTTCAGATGCTATGGTTTGGAGTTCTGCCATGTCATCACGCGATAAACGCACACTCTTCCCGTTCGGCTGCGTCCAATCGAAAACTACATGGGCGTGAAGGTTAGGTGTCCATTGCTTTGCGTTCATGTATCCTTCGTCCTTGTGTATATGGATTTGAAACGCTTCAATACCGAAACGTTCCTTGCAGACCGCAGCGAATTGCTGGAGTTCCTGCATGGTGGTTTCTTGCTTGATTACTATTACCCCCTCCCGTATGGGTGCTGCTTTAGTCTGCATCTTCTGCCCAACCGTATCGAAATATCTCTGTTTCGCACTCTCCAGCCGATGGGAGATGCTATCTCCAACCCAGCTTTCATTCAAATGACTAAGTTCCGGACGAACATAGTCCAACTCTTTTTCCCTAAAGTTGTGAATCTCGCTCCCCGGCTTCACTGCTTGTACATGAATACTTGTTGCTCCCATAAGTTAACATTTTTGTGACAATCGATAACAGCC
>NZ_JAHLZF010000007.1:0-14898 GCF_018967645.1 Allobacillus halotolerans
TTATTCGGTCGAATAGGAGGTCTCTAATCGCCCGAAGCAGGCACGCGTTCGATTATTCGGTCAAATAGGAGGTCTCTAATCGCCCGAAGCGGGTACGCGTTCGATTATTCGGTCGAATAGGAGGTCTCTAATCGCCCGAGGCAGGCACGCGTTCGATTATTCGGTCAAATAGCAGGACTCTAATCACCCGGAGCACATACGCGTTCAATCGTCCGGTCGAATAGACTACGTTTCAACAATCAGTTAGAATCTAGCTTTGCAGTTGAATCGTATACCCTTCATGACTCAGTTTCTCTCAGTAAACCACGAGTCAACCGATAACCATCTCGATAAAATATACATATAATAATAAAAAATGTTTATTTAACTTGCTAACGAATAACTAATTTAGTCATGTAAATAACTGTTTCTATATATTAGGACTTGAATTTTGGAGAAAAAACACTGAAAATAAGTATATGGAGCAGTCGGACAGGAGGAGATTGTGTGAATTCGACAGAGCACGCTCAAAAAATTTTGGAGATGGAAAAAAGTTTACGATACATATCACACATCGTTAAACAACGTGGAAGAGAGATACTTAATAACTATCCTATTACACCACCACAGTTTATTGCACTTCAATGGTTAAGGGAATTGGGTGATTTAACGATTGGTGAACTCTCCAAAAAAATGTATTTGGCTTTCAGCACAACAACGGACTTAGTCGATCGAATGGAGAAAAATGAATTAATTGTTCGAATTAGGGATCCAAAAGATCGTCGTGTTGTACGAATACATTTATTAGATAAGGGAAGAGACATTATTAATGAAGTGATTCAAAAACGCCAAGATTATTTGTCAGATATTTTACTATCCCATACAACAGACGAATTCGATTGTTTACATGAATCCATGGCTCAATTACACAAAGTCATGGTCGAACATGAACAGCAAAATTAAACCTACACTAGAAAGAGGCAACTAGAATGAATAAACCAATAGGGGTTATTGACTCAGGAATTGGTGGATTGACCGTTTTAACAGAACTACATCGTCAACTGCCAGACGAGCAATTCATATACTTAGGAGATACATTAAGATGTCCGTATGGGACAAAAACGAAAGAACAAGTGATTCAATACACGTGGGAATTGGTCAATTATTTAATCCAGCATGATATTAAGTTATTGGTCATTGCTTGTAATACAGCAACAGCCATCTTGCTGGATGATTTGAAAGAAAAATTATCTATACCTGTTATAGGTGTAGTGAATCCTGGCGCTCGAGCGGCCGTGCAATCGACAAAAACGAATTCGGTTGGAGTCATAGGTACAACGAATACCGTAGAAAGTGGAGCTTATGCGAATTCACTTGAGGTATTGAATCCAGCTATTGAGACTATGAGCATTGCTTGTCCAAAATTTGTGCCAATGATTGAACATGGGAATGTAACTGGAGATCCGGTAAAGAAAATTGTGCAAGAGAGCTTGCAACCGTTTCAAGAAATGACAAACATGGACACGTTGATTCTTGGATGTACACATTATCCGATTATTCAAGATATCATCGAAGAAGTTGTAGGAGACCATGTGACTGTTTTGTCGTCAGCATTAGAAACAGCGACTGAAGTTCGATCCATATTAACTTATTCCAATACCTTACATGAACCGATGAATGAACCAGTCGAACCGATTATTTACACGACAAAAGAGATCCAATCATTTGAGAAGTTAAAGGTAATCCTCGGTCAATTTGCTCATATACACCTAGCAAAAGTTCAATTAAATGAACAAAGAACTTGGTAAGTCGCCAAGTTTTCTTTATGTTCGGATAGATATTGACACATAGTAAAGTGCAGATGGATCGATTTATCATGAGGAGGCTACTAAATGAGAGTTGATGGAAGACAAGCAGATGAATTACGAAATGTTCATATTGAAACCGAGTATATTAAACATCCGGAAGGTTCTGTGTTGATCACGATGGGTGATACGAAGGTCATTTGCAGTGCAAGTGTCGAAAATAAAGTGCCACCGTTTATGCGTGGTGAGGGAAAAGGTTGGGTAACTGCAGAATACGCCATGTTACCTCGTGCGACAGAGAGAAGAAACATCCGTGAATCATCCAAAGGGAAGGTAACAGGACGGACAATGGAAATTCAGCGGCTGATTGGAAGAGCGTTACGTGCAGTCATTGACTTAAATAAGCTTGGAGAACGAACAATTTGGGTAGATTGTGATGTTATCCAAGCTGATGGTGGGACGCGCACAGCTTCCATTACAGGTGCTTTCGTAGCCGTTTCACTTGCGTGCAGCAAGTTACTGAAAGAAAAGGTAATAAAAGAGATGCCAATCCAGCAATATTTAGCAGCCATTTCGGTCGGATTAAGTGATCGTCAAGAACCATTGCTTGATCTCCAATATGTAGAAGATGCTGCCGCTGCTGTTGATATGAACGTGGTCATGACAGAAGCAAATGAGTTTGTTGAATTGCAAGGCACAGGAGAAGAAGCAACGTTCACTCCCGATCAACTGAATGAAATGATTGAGCTTGCACAAAAAGGCGTAAAAGAACTATTTGATATACAAAAAGATGCACTTGGCGAAGATGCAGCGTTGATCTAAAGGAGAATAACCAATGATTATTTATGTAGCGACCACCAATCAAGGTAAATTAGAAGAAATGAAAGAACTCTTAAGTGGACAGGGTATTGAAATCAAAAGTCTAATGGAGCAATTTCCAGAGGCAGAAGATGTAGAAGAAACAGGCACAACTTTTGAAGAGAATGCCATACTAAAAGCAGAAACCTATGCAAAGAAGTATCAAGTACCCGTTTTAGCAGATGATTCTGGTTTAGAAGTGTATGCACTGAACCGTGAGCCAGGTGTTTATTCAGCCAGATACGCCGGTGAAGCGAAGGATGACCAAGCAAATAACGATAAATTACTGAAAAAATTGCAGGATAAAAAAAGCGAAGATCGTGAAGCAGCATTTGTTTGCGTATTAGCATTTGCTCGTCCAGGTGAGACAACATTGACGACAGAAGGAAGAAGTGAAGGAAGGATTTTAACAGAAAGACGTGGTGAACAAGGTTTTGGTTATGACCCTATATTTCAACCAGACGGATATGATCAATCCTATGGTGAATTAGGACCGGATGTCAAAAACAGAATCAGCCATCGAAAGAAAGCATTGGAGAAAATGCTTAACGAATTGAGATAGCTTATTGAATCGGACGAGACAATTTACCTCTCGTTCGATTTTTTATTAATTGGAAACATAAATAAATCCAGCAACCAACCGGTTACTGGATTCTGGTATGTCCCAGGAGCGATTCGAACGCCCGACCCACAGCTTAGAAGGCTGTTGCTCTATCCTACTGAGCTACTGGGACATTTGACTATTGACATAGAATGGAGCGGGTGATGGGAATCGAACCCACGACATCAGCTTGGAAGGCTGAGGTTTTACCACTAAACTACACCCGCACGAGTCGTATTTTAAAAGCTTTTATTTGAACCAAGAAAGACGATTTATCTTTTTCGGACAAGACCTATTATATAAAAGGATAGCCAGCAATGTCAACCAACTAATTAAAAAAATAAATGATTTTATTTAAATTAAAACAAAGCTAGGCTATAAATAAGCGATAGATCGTTAGGTAATTGACACAATGGCTATAAAAAATAACTTCTCTTTGGACCGAATTAGGCCATTCGCTCAAACACATAGCTGTTGTTCTACATAGTGTATGAATAAAGGAGAAAGGGAGGTATTGTTTATGAGTCAAGGATATGGATACGGTGGCGGTTTCGCCTTAATTGTCGTCTTGTTTATTTTATTGATTATTGTTGGAGCGTCTTGGAGTGGCGGCGGTTACGGCGGTTATGGCTACTAAGATTAACCGCTAAGTAAATCATTTTGATTAAGTCCCCTCAATACTGAGGGGGCTTATTCAAATTAAATAGTAGAAATAAATTCAATCTGTAAATCTCGAACATCATCTGCCAGTTCACCAGAATAATTCATTTCACGGAATATAAACGTCCATGGAGAACTTGTTTGCGGCTCAACATACCACTCAGTTGTCGGAAATTGATGTTGTACCGCTTGGAAGTATGGAGAAGAGACGGATAAATGAATATTGGATAAATGAATCGCTTGTTGAGTTCGATTGTGAAAAAGAACGGTTAGCAAGTAGTCTCCGTTATGATTGATTGCCTGTCTTATTGGTATGATTACCTTCTCTTGATCATCCCTCGTTTGTAAAAATGTTTCTTGAATCTGTTGGTCCAACCCAGAATCCACTTGTTTTTTCCAAGCTGGATGGTAGAGTAATTGTTGCAATTCGAAAAACACCCTTCCGTATTGCTTAAGAATACTATCATTGTACAAGATGGAAACCTTCGATAAAAGAATAAAGGCATATGCCAAAAATATTAGGTAACGATCGCTTTGTGATAAAAGAACTACTTGATTGTTTGGTGGATATGTGCAAATCTCCTTCTGTTTTTCCAACAATTAACATTTATATACAAAATACGACTTATCTTTAGACGGATTGAAATGAAACTGTAATATTTGTTTAATAGTGTTGAAATCTATGAATGTTATACTGGGTAAAACACAAAATCTAACAATCTAGCATTTCGAATTGGGAGGTTCACAATGAAACAAAGGTCGTTAATCCGTTCAGTTTGTTTAGCAATTGGCATTACCGGGATACTAGGAATACATACATATGCTGAGACAATCGAAGACTTAGAAAACCGGGAATCGGAGTTGCAAAACGAACGAGCTGATGTACAGCAAAATATTGAAGAAGCCAAAACAGAAGTGAATCAAGTATTAACTGAGTTAGAAGAGTTAAATCAAGAACTTGAACAGCTGAATGAAACCTTAGAAGCGAACCAACGAACAATGGATGAGACGGAGGAAAAAGTAGACCGAACAGAAGATGAAGTCGAACAATTAGAAGAAGAGATTCAGCAAATTGAAAAAGACATTGAAATCCGTCGAGAAATCATTCAAGAACGTCTTGTTTCCTATCATCGAAATGGGGGAGATATTGCATATATCGAGGTCATTTTAGGCTCGAAAAATATGGGACAGTTTATTAGTCGGTCAAATGCAGTAAAAAAAATCATGGACTCTGATAAACAACTCATACTAGAGCAACAAGAAGATAAAGCCACTGTGAAAAAGAAACAAAATAAAGTTCTCAGTAAGTTACAGGAATTACAAGATATGCAGACTGAACTGCGGGGAATGATTACCTTAATTGAAGACCAAAAAGTTGCAGCAAAAGAAAAACGAAAGTCTTTAAAAGACAAGCAGTCTGAATTATTGGCACTTCAGGATGAACTGCAATTACAAGATAGTGAGTTAGCAAGCATGCAACAGCAGGTGAAGAATAAAATAGCTCAAAAGGAATCAGAGCAAAGATCAGAGACTGTTGTATTAGCTTCTCACCAATCATCTGACAATAATGAGGGTTCTTCTGTTGTACAAGCGTCTAAAAGTAAAAGCTCGAAAAAACAGCAGACGAAAAGTGCTCCAAAAGCCAATGGGAATGTTTCAACAGCCATTAATGCAGGATATGCACATCTTGGAACACCTTATCAATGGGGCGGAAAAACAACAGCAGGTTTTGATTGCTCCGGGTTCATTCATTGGGCTTTCAAACAAGCTGGAATCTCAGTTCCGGGCAGTACAGCCGGGTTGAGTTCAGTCGGTACAAAAATTCCGTATAGTCAAGCGCAACCAGGTGATCTCGTTTTCTTTAACACGTATAAAACAAACGGACATATAGGGATTTATTTAGGAAACGGTAAGTTTATCGGCTCTCAAAATTCAACAGGGCTTGCAGTTGCAGATATGACGCATGGTTATTGGAAAAGCAAATTCGCTGGACATGTACGCCGTGTAAGATAATAATAAAGCTTAGTGACTTAATGGGTATCAAGGGCTTTCCTTGATACCGTTTTTCTTTTTGTTTTTGAACATTTTTGAAATTCGTATATAATTGAAACAGCAATTCATTGAAAGGATGTTCATAAAATGTGTTTAGTGAACAAACTTTTTGAACAGACTGGTATAGAGGAGGCGATTCAACAGATTCAATCCGTTTCAGGTGGTTCTATTAACGACAGTTATTGGATCCAAACAGCTAGTCAACAATATTTTATGAAAGTACATACAGATTCGCCGCAAGATTTCTTTCATATTGAAAAAACAGGTTTAGATCAGATTAGAAGTACAAAGACAATCCATGTTCCTGAAGTGATCAATTATTCAGATGAACAAGGAGAAGCATACTTGTTGATGGAGTGGGTCGAAGGTAAGCAAACTTCCAAAACAGATGTCATGTTAGGAAGAAACCTTGCATTGATGCATCAACAAACGAATTCAAAACATGGATTCTATTCCGATACATATATTGGTACACTTCCTCAAACAAATGCAATGTGTGCTTCCTGGGTTGATTATTATCGAGATTTCCGGTTGAAAAATCAATTGGAATTAGGTATACAAACAAAAAGGATACATGGTGTTCGTCGAGAAAAACTAGAACGATTAATGGAACGTTTGGATGAGCTACTTCCTAATGATGTGAGTGCTTCATATTTACACGGTGATCTTTGGGGAGGGAACTGGTTAGTGGGTCCGAAAGGTGTCCCATATTTAATCGATCCGTCATTTCTTTATGGACATCGCCTGTTTGAATTAGCCTTCACGGAGTTATTTGGGGGATTCAGTCAGACATTCTACAATGAATATAACGAAGTTTATCCAATTGATTCCTATTACAAAGATATAAAAGAAATATATCAGCTTTACTACCTACTCGTTCACTTGAATTTATTCGGTGAGATGTACGGAGCTTCAGTCGATCGAATCCTCAACCGATATAGTTAGGAGGAAAATTCGTTTGACCATGTGCTCATTTTTTTACATAACTTTTTACTTTAACGTTTCCCCTCTCCATGAAAGGGGTAATGGAATACGAACCAAGAGAAGATTGGATGGGTGATTATGAATGATAGACAAGAGGTTGTAATGTTCCCAGGTTGGAAAAGAGACTTGGAGGAACAAAGTAAACGAGCAATCGAAAATAAAAATTATGAAGAAGCATTACTGTTTATACATAAGTTAGAAAGCTTTAACGCAGCTTCCAATGAAATATTGATTGCAAAAATTATCTCGCTTAGTGAGTTGGGGCAAAACGAACAAGCTATAGGTTTATGCCGCAAATTGATGAAGGAAGATGAATCGAATTATTATCAATACATACATATCTATTTAAATATTTTGTTTCATTCGAATCAATACTCTGAAGTAATGGATACACTTCATCAGCTCGAAAATGATCCAAAATTACCTCCGGAATATAAGGCGCATTTCCAACTGTTGTATGATCAATGTGAGGAATTTCTAACTACAACGGGAGCTGAAGAGAGAGAAAAAGATATGGATCATTTCATTGATTCGTTGGAGAATGGCCACTTTAAAGAGCAATGGAAATTGTTATCTTATCATCGAACATTTGCCGTGCGACCTTACTTAGAGCTTATTAAACCTTACTTTGTTGATACAAAACTAAACCCCGTGATTAAAACAGGTTTGCTTCAATGGTGTATGGATGAAGAAGTTAATGAAAACCTTGAAATAGAGAAGTTTGAAAAATATATGATCGCGAACCCTACGCTTATCGAAGACATATTAGATACGAATTTTGCAACGAAAGTCTTGAGTGAATTAGAAGAAATTGAACAAGAAGATCCAACTATGTTTTCTTTTACGAAACAGATTTTGTATCGCTATCTATACATTTTGTTTCCTTTCACACCAAAATTAGAACAGGCAACAGATGTAGCCGATGCAGTTCTCGGATTGGCAAAGCAATATTTGACGTTAGATGAGCCATCATCCAAGCAACATGAAACTACCAAGGACCAAGAAGAATGGATGGAAACAATCGAGCGCTATGAAAAGGTTTATTTTTCACAAATTGATGATTGAAACCGTTGAATGCCTTGATGTTGAACCGATTAATTTCTATGTTATAATATAATGGTTGCATATGACAGAATCGTGAAATGCATGAAAAAAATCTATTGTTTTTAAAATGAATGAATAGATGTTGGAGGGAATTATAATGTCAGCAAAATGGGAAAAGAAAGAAGGAAATGAAGGCGTTTTGACGGTTGAAGTCGACGAGAAAAAATTCGACTCAGCGTTGGATCAAGCTTTCAAAAAAGTATCTAAAGATGTACAGGTTCCAGGCTTCCGTAAAGGAAAGGTACCTCGTCCAATTTTTGAACAACGTTTCGGTGTTGAATCTTTATATCAAGATGCAGTCGATATCATCCTACCTGAAGCTTACAGTGAAGCAATCGATGAGGTCGAAATTACACCAGTTGATCAGCCTGAAGTGGATATCGAGC
The DNA here is from genome assembly GCF_018967645.1 of Allobacillus halotolerans. Lineage (GTDB taxonomy): Bacteria > Bacillota > Bacilli > Bacillales > Alkalibacillaceae > Allobacillus > Allobacillus halotolerans. The sequence continues at coordinate 8,430 of NZ_JAHLZF010000007.1, forward strand.
AAATTGAAAAAGGGAAGCCATTCATCTTTACAGCTACAGTTACAGTGAAGCCTGAAGTAAAGCTTGGCGAATACAAAGGCCTTGAAGTAGAAGACAAAGAAGCTTCTGTAACAGATGAAGATGTCAACGATGAATTGAAGACTCTTCAAGAGAAACAAGCTGAACTTGTCGTGAAAGAAGAAGGACAAGTTGAAGAAGGCGACACCGTCGTTATCGATTTTGAAGGTTATCTAGATGGCGAAAAATTTGAAGGTGGATCTGCTGAAAACCATTCACTTGAAGTCGGATCCCAAACTTTCATTCCAGGTTTCGAAGAGCAGCTTGTTGGTAAAACTGCTGGAGAAGATACTGAAGTACAAGTAACCTTCCCAGAAGATTATCAAGCTGAAGACCTAGCCGGAAAAGAAGCTACTTTCAAAGTGAAAATTCATGACATCAAGTCCAAAGAAGTACCTGAATTAGATGATGAATTCGCTAAAGATGTTGATGATGACGTTGAGACACTTGATGAATTAAAAGAAAAAACAAAACAGCGTTTAATTGATGAAGAAGAAAACGAAATTGAAAATCAAAAACGTGAAACATTGATTAATCAAGCTTCCGAGAATTCAGAAATCGACATCCCTGAAGCAATGGTTGATAATGAACTCGACCGCATGGTACAAGAGTTCGAACAACGTCTTCAAATGCAAGGTATGACGATGGAAATGTACACGCAGTTCTCTGGTCAAACACAGGATGATCTAAAAGAACAAATGAAAGAAGATGCACAAAAACGTGTACAAACGAGCTTGACGTTAGAAGCAATTGCTGAAACAGAAGAGCTTGAAGCAACTGAAGAAGATGTTGACAAACAACTCGAAGAAATGGCATCTCAATATCAAATGGAAGTTGATCAATTGAGACAAATGCTCGGAGGAAATACAGATGCATTGAAAGGCGATCTGAAATTGCAAAAAGCAATTGATTTCCTTCTTGAGAATGCAAAGCTGGTCGAGCCTAAAGAAGAGACAGAAGAACAGGAAGACGAAGAATCAAATGAATAATTAACACCCAAACGAAAGGGGCACGTAAGTTTCTTTACGTGCCTTGTTTTTTACATAGTGAAAAAACATTTCACACGGAAGTTTAATTATGGCAGTTTTAAGGTAAGCTATACTATAACCTCTGTGATGGCCGGAGAAAAATAATTAAGTTATTTAAATGACGAATTGGCTTTAGCACAAAAGAAGAAACTGACACTTATGAAGCGAAAAGAAGAAATTAGCTTCTTTCTGTTACAGCTTGTGAAAATAAGATGAGTTAAGGAAACATTCGCGTTTTGTTGCATACGAATAGAAGTAAAGTTTATCTTTTGACTATTTTTCTTTGGCAGTACATAATGGGAAATACGGTATTGGCAACATTCAACGTAAGAAGTTTTCAGATAGATAATTAATACTGATTTTGGGGTGAAATAATGTTTAAATTCAGTGAAGAAAAAGGGCAATTAAAGTGTTCGTTTTGTGGGAAAACACAAGATCAAGTAAGAAAGCTTGTAGCTGGACCAGGCGTTTATATATGTGATGAGTGTATCGATTTATGTACTGAAATCGTAGAAGAAGAATTAGGTACTGTTGAAGAAGAAGATTTGAAAGAAATTCCAAAACCAAAAGAAATTTGTGAAATCCTGGATGATTACGTAATCGGTCAGGATAAAGCAAAAAAATCATTATCAGTGGCTGTTTATAACCACTATAAACGGATCAACTCCAACGTTAAAAACGATGATGTAGAGCTTGCAAAGAGTAATATTTTGTTACTCGGACCGACGGGTAGCGGGAAAACATTACTTGCTCAAACGTTGGCGAGAATCTTAAATGTACCTTTCACCATTGCAGATGCTACATCATTGACTGAAGCTGGTTATGTCGGTGAAGATGTTGAGAATATTTTATTAAAATTGATTCAAGCAGCTGATTACGATGTTGAAAAAGCAGAAAAAGGAATCATTTACATTGATGAAATCGATAAGGTTGCACGGAAGTCAGAAAACCCATCGATTACCCGTGATGTTTCCGGTGAAGGTGTACAGCAAGCCTTACTGAAAATTTTAGAAGGCACGACAGCAAGTGTTCCTCCTCAAGGAGGCCGTAAGCATCCACATCAAGAATTTATTCAAATTGATACGACGAACATCTTGTTTATCGTTGGTGGTGCTTTTGACGGTGTCGATCAAATTGTGAAACGTCGTCTTGGTGAGCGTGTTATCGGCTTTGGCACTGAAGCGAAGAAGCCAGAAATGACCGAATCAGAGTTACTTTCCAAAGTCCTTCCTGAAGACTTGCTCCGTTTTGGTTTAATACCGGAATTCATCGGACGTTTGCCAGTCATTGGAAGCTTGGAGCCGCTTGATCAAGATGCATTAGTCGAAATTTTGACTGCACCAAAGAATGCTTTGACGAAGCAGTATGAGAAGCTATTTGATATTGATAACGTCGAGTTGGAAATTGAAGAAGGTGCACTTCGCGCGATTGCCAATGAAGCAATTGAAAGAAAAACAGGTGCACGTGGTCTGAGATCGATTTTAGAAGCACTGATGCTTGATGTGATGTTTGATCTTCCTTCTCGTGATGACATTGAAAAATGTATTATTACAAGGAAGACCGTTGAAGAGAGCAATGGTAAACCAAAACTCGTACTGAAAGACGGATCTGTCGTTGAGCAAGATATGACACCTAGAGAAAGTGCTTAATTTGATAGGATCTTTAGTTGAAAAAGGTACTCTCATCGACATGAGGAGGGTACCTTTTTTAACTGTTTTCAATCGTGAGATGTTAAATCCTTTACGATATGATTTCGTTTGTCGTACATAATATCTATTAGGTATGTATCATAAAAAGATTTAAGTGGTTTTTATTGAAGGAACATCGGGCCACAACTTGGAGGTACAATAATGAAAGAAAATAACGATCAAAAGATACCACTACTCCCTTTAAGAGGAATAATCGTATATCCATCCATGGTTATGCATTTAGATGTAGGCAGAGATAAATCAGTTGCTGCGCTGGAAGATGCGATGGTTGAAGACAGTCAATTTCTTTTGGCGACACAAAAAAATACAGATGCAGATGATCCGTCACCTGAAGATATTTATCAGACAGGGACGATTGCAACGATTAAACAGATGGTCAAGCTACCAAATGGTACTCGACGAATTTTAGTTGAGGGAGTTGAACGTGCAAAAATCCTCTCCTTTAACCAGGTCGAACCGTATTTTCATGTTGACTATACATTACTTGAAGAAGAACATGGAGATCGTGTTGAAGAACAAGCAATGGTTCGGATGTTGATTAATCAGTTTGAAGAATATACGAAGATATCCAAGAAGTTGAATCAAGAAACATTTGATACGGTGAAGGATATTGAAGAGCCGGGTAACTTGGCGGATTTAATCACATCACATCTCCCACTTCGTTTGCACCATAAACAAAATATTTTAGAGTATGTGTATATACCGGACCGGTTAGATTACCTACTTCAACTAATTCATAATGAAAAAGAAGTTCTAACCATGGAAAAAAAGATCGGTCAGCGTGTTCGCAAATCAATGGAACAAACACAAAAAGAATATTATCTTCGTGAACAATTGAAAGCAATTCAAAAAGAATTAGGAGAACAAGACGGCAAAGGTGGAGAAGTTGAGCAACTTCGTCAAAAAATCGAGGAAGCAAATATGCCTGAACGAATTACAGAAGTAGCCAACAAAGAACTGGATCGCTACGAAAAAGTTCCACAAAGCTCTGCAGAAAGTTCTGTTATCCGAAATTATGTGGAATGGTTAGTCAGTTTACCATGGACAGAGGAAACGGAAGATAACATTGATATTCCTAAAGCACAGAAGATTTTGGATGCTGATCACTATGGGTTGGAAAAAGTGAAAGAGCGTGTCCTTGAATATCTGTCCGTCCAAAAATTAACAGATAAACTCAGTGGACCGATTTTATGTCTAGTCGGACCACCAGGTGTTGGTAAAACATCTTTGGCGAAGTCCATTGCCAGATCCATTAACCGAAATTATGTCCGTGCATCACTGGGAGGAGTCCGAGATGAAGCGGAAATTCGTGGTCATCGTAGAACTTATGTTGGTGCGATGCCAGGAAGAATTATTCGTGGAATGAAGAAAGCCGAAACAATCAATCCGGTGTTTTTATTGGATGAAATCGATAAGATGTCCAATGACTTCAGAGGAGATCCTTCTTCAGCCATGCTAGAGGTTCTAGATCCTGAGCAGAATCATTCTTTCAGTGATCACTATATTGAAGAGCCATATGATTTATCTAAAACGATGTTTCTTGCTACAGCCAATCAGCTAGCAACGATTCCTGAACCTCTCCGGGATCGGATGGAGATTATTACAATTGCAGGTTATACGGAAGTAGAAAAATTGCATATTTCCAAGCAGCATCTGATCCCAAAACAAATTGATGAAAATGGTCTGACAAAAAGCCAAGTCCAATTTCGAGATGAAGCGATTTTAAAATTAATTCGCCAGTACACACGCGAAGCAGGGGTACGTGGCTTAGAAAGACAATTTGCTTCGCTTTGCCGAAAAGCTGCCAAACAAATTGTTTCCGGTGAAAAGAAACGTGTCGTTGTGACGGAGAATCAACTGGAAGAATTTTTAGGTAAACCACGTTTCCGGTATGGTCAGCGTGAAGAAGAACACCAGATTGGCGCGGCAACTGGGTTAGCTTACACACAGTTTGGTGGAGACACATTATCGATTGAAGTGTCTCTTGCTAAAGGTACAGGGAAGTTAACGTTAACCGGTAAACTTGGTGATGTCATGAAAGAATCGGCTCAAGCAGCTCTCAGCTACGTTCGTGCCAAAGCAGAAGAATTTGAGTTGGAAAATGATTTTTATGAAAAATATGATATTCATATCCATGTTCCAGAAGGCGCTACACCTAAAGATGGTCCGTCTGCGGGCATTACAATCGCTACCGCACTCGTTTCAGCGTTTACAAACCGTCCAGTTCGGAAAGAGGTCGGAATGACGGGTGAAATTACATTGCGTGGTCGAGTACTGCCGATTGGTGGATTGAAGGAAAAATCACTCAGTGCCCATCGAGCAGGATTGACGACAATCTTGATTCCTCAAGAAAATGAAAAAGATCTTGAAGATATTCCAGAAAGTATTCGGGATGACTTAACATTTATCACTGTTTCACACTTGGATGAAGTGTTGGAGCACGCCCTTTTAAAGGAGTAAAGTCGCATGAAAATAAATCAAGCAGAATTAATCATTAGCGCGGTTAGCGCAAAACAATACCCAGAAGGAGGCTTGCCAGAAATTGCTCTGGCTGGCCGATCCAATGTGGGCAAATCGTCTTTTATCAATAAAATGATTAACCGCAAAGCGTTAGCCCGCACATCTTCGAAGCCAGGAAAAACACAAACATTGAATTTTTATCAGTTGAATGAAGCATTTTTCTTTGTCGATGTACCCGGTTATGGCTATGCAAAGGTTTCAAAAAAAGAAAGAGAAGCTTGGGGAAAAATGATGGAGGAATACTTTGTGACACGTGAATCACTCAAAGCTACCGTCCTTCTGATTGACTCCAGACACGAACCAACAAAAGACGATCAAGTTATGTATGATTTTCTCAAGCACTATGAAATTCCAGTTATCGTTGTAGCTACAAAAATTGATAAACTATCGAAGTCGAAAAAAGCTAAACATTTAAAAGCAGTTAAAGACGTGCTCGAAATGGAATCGGAAGATCATTTGGTCGGATTCTCCGCTGAAACTGCTGAAGGCAAAGAAGAAGCCTGGAGATATGTAACATCTTATATTCAATAATATAATGAAATGGTAACCCGAACTAAGATTTAATTAGGAAATCTTAGTTCGGGTTTATTCATGATGTTTGATTTAGATGAGATTTTCAAACCGGCTCTAAAATATTTGTTGGAGTAAATATACAACTTAGTGTAGGTTTCGATGATGGCCGTTGGTGTCAGGCGATCCGCTTACGTCGGGTGCTTGCACCCAAAGGGCATAAGGCGACATCTGCGACAAATCGCAGTGTCTTCTATACCGCCGGGCACGGCTCGAGCCTCCTCGGCCGAGAAGCGTGGCCTGCGGGGTCTCGAGACTCGCGCTTTTCCCGCGGCCGTATATGCGACCATCTTTTGAAAATATGCCCCCTATATGTCGCAATATGTACCCGGTTTCTACACATATGCGCCCGATCAGTCGAGATTTGAGACCGCGGACAGATTATATGCGCCCACTTTTTATTTATATGTGCCCAATCAGATCCCGGTGGAACCGTTCTTGATGATGTAGGTATATGCGCCCAATCCCAGGAAATATGGGCCTATCCTGGCGTGTTATGCCCCCGTTTTCTACATATATGCGCCCGATCAGACGAGATATGAGCCCGCGAGCAGGATATATGCTCCCACTTTTTATATTTATGTG
>NZ_JAHLZF010000007.1:14932-119114 GCF_018967645.1 Allobacillus halotolerans
CCCAATCAGATCCCAGTGGAACCAATCTGGATGATGTAGGTATATGCGCCCAACCTCAGGAAATATGGGCCTATCCTGGCGTGTTATGCCCTCGTTTTCTACATATATGCGACCCAGGCGTCACCGCCGACGCTCCTCGCCTGACACCAACTAAGTGTTAGATGAGACAAAAAACACGCAAGCTCCTTATTTGTTATCCTTGTTTTATACCACAAAAACAAAAAAAGAAAGGAACTGCGTGCATATGCATCATAAGATGACCTTACCAGGATTGAAAATCTTTCGCGTGACTGAAACACGAGAAGAGAATGGCTATTATCACATCCATGTCTAACTTGTAAAAATTAACTCAAAAGGTTCATGATTATTGCTGGCAAAAAATCAAACATAATCGGGTATTTAACTGTTCTAATGTCTCTGTTCCGGATTAAATTTTATCAAAGCAATCTTGCTGCGAATGACATTAGCATTCTGTACATATAATCCTCTAAACCAGATTCATCTCGACACTATTTTTTGAATAAAAAGAAGGCGCCAAGACCGATCAACAAGAAGGGCCAAAATTGTTCAATTTGCATAAAGAGGTAGTCAACCCAACCAAACCATTTCGGTAGCGTGATGGAAGAAATGCCGATTAGTGAAATGATTACCAATATAAGGCCAATCATAACCCCTTGATTTGTTTTGTGTGCGCGGAGTAAGAATGAAAAACCAACAATCAACGTATACATACCCCAGTGATCAATCCAATTATGCCAATGGTGTAAGGCATGAAAATGGATGCCGAGACCAGTAAGAATACCTCCCGGCAAAATGGATTCCGGTTGTTTATTTAAATATCCTTGTGCTAAAAAAGCCATTCCCAAAATGATTAAAATGGTAGGCCATGTATCAAAACGGGAAAGAATTGGTATAGAATACTGTTGTAAAACAAAAAATAGTCCAAATCCGATTAATAAGACTCCGATAAATGTTTTGGATTGTTTCAAAAAACCACTCCCTAAACGGTTTTCTTGCTGTAACTCATCGGTTATGATAGGCTACTATATGGAATTAAAATCATTCTAATATAATATAAGTTTCATAATTCGTTCAAAGTAGTTAGCAAGTGAGCGATACTTTGTTTGTTATACTGAATTCATAGATGATTGTACGATAAATGAGGGGTGAAAGAAAGATGCATTTTATTGTATTGAGCGTCAACTACCGAACAGCCCCGGTTGAAATCCGTGAAAAACTGGCTTTTTCAGATGAACATTTAAGTGAAACAATGCTCGAGTTAAACCAAGAAAAGAGTATTCTTGAGAACGTAATTGTTTCCACCTGTAATCGAACAGAGTTATACGTCGTAGCGGATCAATTACACACAGGGCGTTATTATGTAAAACGGTTCTTAGCTAACCAATTCTCATTAGAACTCGATTATGTTAAAAAATATATTGAAATTAAAGAAGAGACCGATGCAGTACGTCATTTGATGAAGGTGACAGCAGGACTCGATTCGATGGTCTTAGGAGAAACACAAATTCTCGGGCAAGTTCGAAAAGCTTTTCAGGTTGCTCAAGAAGTTGAGTCTTCAGGTTTGATCTTCAATCAACTATTCAAACAAGCAGTTACGGTAGCGAAGCGAGCTCATCGCGAAACAGCGATCGGTGAAAATGCTGTTTCCATTAGTTACGCCGCAGTAGAATTAGGAAAACAAATTTTTAGTGACCTAAAAGAACAGCATGTTGCCATATTAGGTGCAGGAAAAATGGGCGAGCTCGCAGTAAAGAATCTACATGGTTCTGGGATTCAACAAATTACCGTTATTAATAGAACTTATGAAAAGGCGAAAGAAGTCGCTGATAAGTTTGAAGGCTTTTCTAAGTCTATGGACGAACTTGATGATGTCCTGCAAGAAGCGGATATTCTTATTACATCCGCATCGACGGATTCCTTTATTATTACGCGAGAACAGTTAGCACCATTAGTTAGTCGTCGAAATGGAAAGCCATTATTCTTAATAGACATTTCCGTACCACGAAACATCGATCCATCTGTAAATGATTTGGACGGTGTGATTGTTTATGACATCGACGATCTTCGAGGAGTCATTAATAAAAACCTGGAAGAGAGACAGAGAGCTGCGAATGCAATTGAACAAATGATTGATACAGAGTTGGATGAATTCAACGAATGGATTCAAACACTAGGCGTCGTTCCGGTGATTTCAGCATTGCGCAATAAAGCTCTTTCCATTCAGGAGACGACCATGGCATCTATTGAACGGAAGATGCCTGACTTAACCGATCGAGAAAGAAAAGTATTGAATAAGCATACGAAAAGTATCATCAATCAAATGTTGAAAGAGCCTATTCTTCAAGCGAAAGAAATGGCTGGCGACGAAGAAGCCGAAGAGATGCTGAAATTATTTGTTAAGATCTTCGGGATCGAAGAAGAGGTCCAAGAAGAATTGGAATTCCAAAATAATAAACATCATAGTCATAAAACAGTTAGTCAATCCCTACCGATTGCTGGCTTGATCAAAGCAATTCAATAAATCTAATGATATGTTTAGCGAATATAGACTAACGATGACAAAACAACCAGGAGGCAGTCTTAGTCTTCTGGTTGTTTTATCTATGCAAGCGTAAAGAATGCCAAGAGAACAAACATGGGATTATCTTTTACAAATAGATATAACTTTATTACTATTAATGATAGATAGTAATTCTAGGAGGAGTTTGACATGCGAAATATTGTCGTTGGTACAAGAAGAAGTAATCTAGCCCTCACTCAAACGGAATGGGTTATTAATGAATTGAAGAAAAAGACAAATGACTATACATTCGAAGTAAAGAAGATTGTGACTACAGGAGACCGTATTCAAAGCGTAACGCTTTCTAAAGTCGGTGGAAAAGGTCTTTTCGTAAAAGAAATCGAAAAAGCAATGTACGACCATGAGATTGATTTGGCTGTACATAGTATGAAAGATATTCCATCTGAGATGCCAGAAGGTTTGACGATTGGATGTATTCCTGAGCGTGAAGACCACCGGGATGCGTATATTGCAAAAGACCATGTGAAGCTAGATGACCTACCAGAAGGGGCAATTATCGGAACGAGTAGTTTACGACGAGGTGCACAATTACTTGCCTATCGACCTGACTTAGAAATTAAGTGGATTAGAGGGAACATTGAAACACGCCTCCGTAAGTTGGAAGAAGAAGATTACGATGCCATTCTGTTGGCTGCGGCTGGACTGAAACGCGTCGGCTGGGACCCTAGCATTGTCACTGAATTTTTAGAATCAGATGTCTGCTTACCGGCTATTGGTCAAGGTGCCCTAGCGTTAGAATGTCGTGAAGATGACACTGAACTACTTGAACTGATCCAGCAAATTAATGACGAATATACTGAAAAAACAGTGAAGGCAGAACGTAAGCTACTCAATATGCTGGAAGGTAGTTGCCAGGTTCCAATTGCAGGATATGCAACGCTTGAAGACGATGAAATTGAGATCCGTGGGTTAGTCGCTTCCTCTGATGGCAAAACGGTCATTCAATCAACAAGAAGAGCGAAAGATCCAATTGAAGCAGGTCGACTAGTTGCTGAAGACTTAATCGAGCAAGGTGCTGAGAAATTAGTTGCGGAAGCAAAAGCGGAAATGGATGAATCCTAATGAGTGCAACACCCAGAGAAGTACGGGTTTTTCTATCCAGACACTCCTCACAGGCAGAAAAATTCACCGAACCGTTGAAAGATGCACCGTGTGATGTTTCCTGTGTACCTGTGATTGAAACGGAGATCTGGAAGAGAGAAGAAAATGTACAGTTTTTAAAGCGTTTCAATGAATTTGATTGGCTTTTCTTTACGAGCGCAAAAGGTGTCCGGTTTTTTTATGAAACAATCGCCTGGTTAGGTTATGACATGATCGATTTGTCTAATAAAAAAATAGCTGCAGTCGGTACAGGTACTGCAGCTGAAATTGAAAAAAAAGGCCTAACTGTTCACTTCATACCGAGTACATTCGATGCTGAACATATGGGAGAAGAATTTCTCGAAATTGACAGACCTAAAAATGTATTATTAATAAAAGGGGAATTGTCGAAAACAACGATTGATGAAAAGTTTGAACGGCAACAACTTTCTTTTGAGAATATGTATGTTTATCGAACGGTGATCAATTTCTCAGCACAGGAGCAATTAAACCAGCTATATAAAGAGCGGCCGTTTGATTACTATGTTTTCACTTCACCATCATCTATTCATGCCTTTTTTACATTATTAGATCAGACGCCAGGAGAAATATACGAAAAGCCATGTTTTTGCATCGGTGCAACTACCCAAGAAGAGGCACTTCAGACAGGTTTTACAAAAACGTATGTACCAGAAGAGTATACACTTCACGGGTTGGCCGACCGTGTGAAGCAAGTGCTTGAGGAGGAATTAAAATGAGTAATACATTTGACCGGCATAGACGGCTAAGAAGAACACCCGCTATGCGTGATTTAGTAAGAGAGACACAATTGCATAAAGAAGATCTTATTTATCCGTTGTTTGTTTTGGAAGAGAACGGACAACGAAATGAAGTATCATCCATGCCAGGAGTGTATCAAGTTTCACTGGATCGGTTAGCAGAAGAATTGAAAGAGATTAACGCGCTAGGAATCCAAGCTGTGCTTTTGTTTGGCATACCCAAAGAGAAGGATGAAGTTGGTTCACAGGCATATGACAGTGAAGGGATCATCCAGCAAGCAACCCGTTTAATCAAAAAAGAATACCCTGAAATGCTCGTCGTTGCGGATACTTGCTTGTGTGAATATACTTCACATGGACATTGCGGTGTCATTCACGATGAATATGTCGACAATGATGCCTCTCTACCATTACATGTACAGACTGCTGTATCTCAAGCTGAAGCAGGTGCTGACATTATTGCCCCGTCAAACATGATGGATGGTTTCGTTAAAGAAATTCGGAAAGGATTAGACGAAGCAGGATTTGAAAACATTCCGATTATGTCTTATGCAGTAAAATATGCTTCTGCTTTTTACGGTCCGTTTCGCGATGCGGCCGATAGTACACCACAATTCGGCGATCGGAAAACGTATCAAATGGACCCGGCTAACCGCATTGAAGCATTGCGTGAAGCAGATTCGGATGTTGAGGAAGGGGCAGATTTTCTCATCGTCAAACCGGCACTTAGTTACCTTGACATTGTCAGAGAGGTAAGAGATCGGTATACATTGCCTGTTGTAGCTTATAATGTGAGTGGTGAATATTCATTGATCAAAGCAGCGGCACAAAATGGCTGGGTCGACGAAAAAGCCATTGTTATGGAAAAGATAACTTCCATGAAGCGGGCAGGTGCTGATTTGATTATCACTTATTTTGCAAAAGATGTCGCAAAATGGTTAAGTGAATCCTAAGGAGGTCTTTCAATATGAATCGTTATGAAAAATCCCAGAAATTATTTGAAGAAGCAAAAGATTTATTACCAGGGGGAGTCAACTCTCCGGTTCGTTCGTTCAAATCAGTCGATATGACACCTATTTATACGGAAAAAGGTAAGGGTTCGCGCATATTTGATGTGGATGGTAATGAGTATATTGATTATGTGCTCAGTTGGGGACCTTTAATTGTTGGACACGCTCACGATGCGGTTGTCTCCAAGTTAAAAGAAGTGATGGAAAAAGGAACGAGTTTCGGTACAAACGTCGAGTATGAAAATGAACTGGCGAAGATTGTGATCGATCGTGTACCTTCTATCGAAAAAGTCCGGATGGTTAACTCGGGTACAGAAGCTACAATGAGTGCACTTCGTTTAGCTCGGGGATATACAGGAAGAGATAAAATTTTAAAATTCGAAGGGAACTACCACGGTCACGGTGACTCGCTTTTAATCAAGGCTGGTTCCGGCGTCGCGACGTTAGGATTGCCGGATAGTCCCGGAGTACCTAAGTCAATTGCTCAAAATACCATTACTGTTCCATATAACGATATGGAAAGTGTGCGCTATGTTTTTGAACAATACGGCGATGAATTAGCAGCAGTCATTGTTGAACCGGTCTCTGGAAATATGGGTGTTGTACCACCAGTTAATGATTTCTTACAAAACTTACGCAAAATTACCGAAGATCACGGAACATTACTCATTTTTGATGAGGTCATGACAGGTTTCCGTGTTGGTTATAACTGTGCGCAAGGTCATTTCGGTGTCACACCAGATTTAACATGTCTCGGAAAAGTTATTGGTGGCGGACTTCCTGTAGGTGCCTACGGCGGTAAAAAAGAAATTATGCAACGAATCGCTCCAGAAGGCGATATTTATCAAGCAGGCACATTATCCGGTAACCCACTTGCTATGGCAGCAGGTATTGCAACCTTAAATCAATTGACAGAAGAGTCATATGATGCGATTAATGAAAAAGCCGACCGCCTTGTTGAAGGACTTCAGGAAGCGGCTAAAGAATATGGTGTTCCATTACAAGTAAACCGTGCAGGCTCTATGCTTGGCTTCTTCTTTACTGATGAAGAAGTGATCAATTTCGAAAAAGCACAAACGTCTGATCTCAAATGGTTTGCTACGTATTATCGTTTAATGGCAGAGCAAGGAATTTTCCTTCCACCTTCACAGTTCGAGGGAATGTTCCTATCGACTGAACATACAATGGATGAAATTGAGCAGACCATTGAAGCTGCACGTAATGCATTTAAAAAATACAATAAGTAAGTAATGAAAGACCGAACGATTTGGATAAATCAATCGTTCGGTTTTCTTTATTTTACTGACACTTCGTAACACTTTGCCTCGACCCACAGAACATAAGAAGACAACTGCGACCATAATAAAGTTTTCTATGGCTCGAGATGTGTGTTTGTTGATCCATTATGAAATTATATGACATTGGTGTCTGACAATTAATAGGCTAGCTCCAATTTGGCAGATCCAACATCAACAGTCATCAGCCGCACTTCAGCAGTGAGGATCGAAACATCAGCAGTCATCAGCCAGACTTCAGCAGTGAAGAGCGAAACATCAGCAGTTATCAGCCGGACTTCAGCAGTGAAGAGCGAAACTTCAGCAGTTATCAGCCGCACTTCAGCAGTGAAGAGCAAAACTTCAGCAGTTATCAGCCGGACTTCAGCAGATAAGAACAAAACTTCAGCAGTCAGACTCAACCATCAATAGTCGTCCGTTGCATTTGCATTCACTTGACTGCAAACGTCTGCATGTTTTGATTCCATCTTCGACAATGTTAATAAAACATTCCTCTTAGCATCAATTACTTTTGACCAAAAAGATCAATCAATCCCTTTTCTTAATTCTGAGCATAACTGAAAATTACTCCCGAAAGTGCTTTCTTTAATGAAGTTTTCATTTTATCGAATATGAATCATATAGATTAGAGAAAGGTTCTGTTTTCTTTGATGCGAATATCAAATCACACAGGATTTGAAAAAAGGATATAGGGAGGATGCTTATGACCAACAGTAAGGAACCATATGCATTTAAAATTTATGAAAAAATTAATTTTCGACAAGGAGAAGAGGTGGATGACCTTTACAGTATCTCAATCGATCCCGAGGTAGATGTCATCCAAGAATCGAATTATATTCAGTTAAGAGGAGTACTGATTGTTTCGGGGGATTATCAAACTATGCCAAAAAAAGAACCCCTGTACATTGTTGATGACGAAGAGGAGAATGTTGTACAGCAAGTACGAACGTTGGACAATGGATTTATGACTTTTCAGTATCCAATTCCAGTGGATATTACGGTTCCGACAGACCGTGTGCAAACGGATCATCGTGTTGAAGTAAAGGTAGATTTCTTTGATTATGAACTTCCAGAACCTCATACATTAAATATTCAATCAAGTATTCGAATCGATGGGATTTCGGAACGGGAAGCAGAAGACGTCTATCCTGAACAATCTGCACCTTCTGATTTTGAATTAAAAGAGTTCCCAACCTTTCAAGATCAACAAGAAGATTCCAACCAATCTGATGAGCAGGAAGTAAATGCGGAAGCAGAACAAACGGCAGAACAAGAAACAGCCCAGCAGGAAGAAGAGCCATTTGAAGAAGTCGCCAATACAACGGATTCTGAAGAAGAACAAAAAGGAAGAGAATTTTTCAAAAAAGATAAGTCACAAACATTTGCTGAGTTCTTCAATAAAAAGAAATCCAATGAAGATGAATTAGAAGAAAAACATGAAGAAAAAGCAGAGGCTAAGAAAACTGACACAGATTTGTACAAAAAAGAACATGCGGAATCGACTGAAGTAGATCACGAGGACACTGACTTTGATGATTATGAAGTGAGTGCGATTGATCCAGAAACAAAAGAAGAAACTGAAGTAGGTCAGAAAAAAGAAGCCAGTGGGTTAAGTTATTTATCCAAATTCTTTCGAAACGACGAGCCTACATCTTCACAATTGACAGTTCGTTTTGTTCAAAAAAATGAAACATTGGAATCGATAGCTGAATTCTATAACTTACCTTCTTCGAAACTGGAACGAGTGAACAATTTAGATGATTCTACTGCGCTTGAGGAAGGCGATGTTATTTATGTTCCGAAAACTGCAAAAAAAAGTTAAATCCATTTGGACCGAAACATAATGAAGATTCCTATAAAAATAATACACAAAAACATATCCAATGTCGTAGGTAAAAACAGTGTACGTAAAACCTGATAGCAGACGACTGGGAGAATAGAGTATTCCACAACGATAATGACTCGGCGAAACCCATGAGGGAACCGGTAGCGATGATATTTACCCACTCGGATGACCTCCTTTTGTATAGAATATGAAAAATGCGGTAACACTGTGTATTAATTCATTGATTTTGATGCATTCGTTGTTTATAATAATGATAATCGAATAAACGTAAATGCCGTAGGAGAAGAGTACAGGTTGAACACCGACAGAGAGGGAAACAATTGCTGAAAGTTTCCTCGGATTGAAAACTTGGAAGGTCGCTCTGAATTGGCAGCTTCTTTGAAATGATAGTAGAAGAAGACGGGAAAACCGTTAACAGGTGAGATGCACAGTGTAATTATGCTGTGAACAAAGGTGGTACCGCGAAATTTAAATCTTTTCGTCCTTTTTATAAGGATGGAAAGATTTTTTTATTTTCATAATATAAAAGGAGGAAATGAAATGGGTGAACAAAGAGAAACCTCAATGGCACCAAAATACCATCCGGAAGAGGTAGAGAAAGGCCGCTACCAATTTTGGATGGAAGGAAAGTTTTTTGAAGCGGAAGAAAATGATCAAAAAGAACCGTATACAATTGTCATTCCACCGCCAAACGTTACGGGAAGACTACACTTAGGTCATGCGTGGGATACGACATTGCAAGACATTTTGACACGCTATAAGCGCATGCAAGGATATGACGTTTTATGGTTGCCTGGCATGGATCACGCAGGAATAGCAACTCAAGCAAAAGTCGAAGCGAAGCTCAAAGAAGAAGGCAAAAGCAGACATGACCTTGGACGAGAAAAATTTCTTGAGCAAGCCTGGGATTGGAAAGAAGAGTATGCGAGCTTTATCCGAAGCCAATGGGAAAAACTTGGATTAGGTCTGGATTACTCAAAAGAACGATTCACACTTGATGAAGGTCTATCCAATGCTGTCAAAGAAGTTTTCGTATCCCTTTATGAACAAGGACTGATTTATCGGGGACAATATATTATTAATTGGGATCCAAGTACAAAAACAGCTTTGTCTGATATCGAAGTGATTCACCAAGAGGTCAAAGGTGCATTCTATCACATGAGATATCCACTAAAGGATGAAGATGGATTTATTGAAATCGCGACAACTCGGCCAGAGACGATGCTTGGCGATACAGCGGTCGCTGTTCATCCAGAGGACGACCGGTATAACCATCTAATTGGTAAAAAAGTAATTCTACCAATTGTTGGCCGAGAAATTGAGATTATTGGTGATGATTATGTCGATATGGAATTCGGTTCTGGGGCGGTAAAAATTACACCCGCACACGATCCGAATGACTTTGAAATTGGAAACCGTCATAACCTTGAAAGAGTCTTGGTTATGGATGAGGGTGGCCAGATGAATAAAAACGCGGGCAAGTATGAAGGCATGGATCGTTTCGAATGCCGAAAACAGCTCGTAAAAGATCTACAAGAGGAAGGTGTTCTTTTTCATATTGAAGAACATATGCACTCTGTAGGACATTCCGAACGTAGCGGAGCCGTCGTTGAACCTTATTTATCAACTCAATGGTTCGTCAAAATGGGTCCACTTGCTGAGGAAGCAATCAAATTACAACAGACTGAGGATAAAGTCAATTTTGTCCCAGAACGTTTTGAACAAACGTATCTCCATTGGATGGAAAACATCCGCGATTGGTGTATCTCGCGTCAATTATGGTGGGGACATCGAATTCCAGCTTGGTACCATAAAGAAACAGGTGAGTTATATGTCGGTCGAGAAGCTCCAAAAGATCTGGAGAATTGGGAACAAGATGACGATGTCTTGGATACATGGTTCTCCTCTGCTTTATGGCCTTTCTCAACGATGGGCTGGCCAGATGAATCCAGTGAAGATTACAACCGGTATTTCCCAACGAGTGCACTTGTGACAGGTTATGACATCATCTTTTTCTGGGTATCCCGAATGATTTTCCAATCTAAGCATTTTACGGACCGTCGACCGTTTAAAGATGTGTTGATTCATGGATTAGTTCGTGATGCAGAAGGTAGAAAAATGAGTAAATCACTAGGAAATGGTGTCGATCCGATGGATGTCATTGAAAAGTATGGTGCTGATTCATTACGCTACTTTTTATCGACAGGTTCTTCACCAGGACAGGACTTGCGTTTCCACTGGGAAAAAGTTGAGTCGACTTGGAACTTTGCCAATAAAATTTGGAATGCTTCAAGATTCGTTATTATGAATTTAGAAGATTTCGCTTATGAGGATCTTGATCTTTCGGGCGAAAAATCAGTTGCCGACAAATGGATCTTGACTCGATTGAATGAGACAATCGAACAGGTAACAAGAAATATCGATAAATATGACTTTGGTGAAGCGGGAAGATATCTATATAACTTTATTTGGGACGATTTTTGTGATTGGTATATTGAGATGGCAAAACTTCCGTTGTATGGTGAGGATGAAGAACAAAAACGAACAACAAAATCTGTCCTCATTCATACATTGGATTCAATCATGAAATTACTTCATCCATTTATGCCATTCATCACAGAAGAAATTTGGCAACACATTCCACACAAAGGAAAATCCATTACCGTAGCAGCATGGCCACAAGTGAATGAAGCTTACACTGACCAAGAAAGCGCCAAACGGATGGAACGACTTGTTGCAATCATCCGTGCTGTACGGAATATTCGGGCAGAGGTCAATACGCCGATGTCGAAAGAGATTCGTATTTTAGTTAAAGCGAGTGACGAATCAATTGTGAATGAGTTGGAAGATAATCGTCATTATTTAGAAAAATTCTGTAATCCTGAAGACTTACAGATTAGTACAGACATTCAAGCACCAGAACAGTCCAAGACAGCAGTCGTCAGTGGTGCTGAGTTATTCTTCCCTCTTGAAGGTTTGGTGAACTTAGAAGAAGAATTAAGTCGATTACAAAAAGAACTTAACAAATGGCAATCTGAAGTAGAATTGGTTCAGAAAAAATTATCAAATGAAAAATTCGTTCAAAAAGCCCCTGAAAAACTTGTGCAACAAGAAAGGGATAAAGAAAAAGATTACTTGGAAAAACGCAAGCTCGTCGAAGAACGTATTCAAGAACTCGAAAAACTCAAATAATTTTTGTTATAACATAAACTGTCTGACACAATGTAGGCAGTTTATGTTATTTTAAATACATAAAAATAAAAGGATGAATAATGTGAATGGAAATGAAGCAATTGAATGGATTCATCAACAATTAAAATTTGGTATTAAACCAGGTTTGGATCGAGTTCAACAGTTATTAGAATACTTAGGACATCCTGAAAAGGGATTGAAGCTTATTCACATAGGAGGAACGAACGGAAAAGGTTCTACCGTGACTTATTTACGAAATCTACTTCAGCGTCATGGGTTTAAAACAGGAACATTTACTTCTCCTTATATTGAGCGGTTCGAGGAACGCATTTCGATTAACGGCCATCCAATTGATCCACAAAGATTAGCAAGCTATGTGGAACAGGTTAAGCCAATTTGTGAAAAAATCAGTCAAACAGAATTGGGTGCACCGACGGAATTTGAAGTCATTACGGTTATTTCATTGATGCATTTTCAAGAAGAACGTGTGGACTTTGGAATCATGGAAGTAGGACTTGGTGGTCGATTGGACTCTACGAATGTTATTACACCGATTCTTTCAATGATCACATCCATAGGTAAGGATCACACAAACATCCTCGGCAATACAATCGAAGAGATTTCTTATGAAAAAGCAGGCATCATCAAGACAGGAATACCGGTTATTACAAATGTACATCAAAAAGAAGCACTTGGTGTAATCGAGTCAAAAGCTAAGCTGCACAATGCCTCACTCTATCAATTAAATATTGATTATAATTACCAAGTAAATAATTACATTGATTGGGGAGAGTCTTTTGACTTTTTGTCTAAAGATATGTGTTTGCATAATCTCGAACTTAGCATGAAAGGGAAGCATCAAATCGAAAATGCCACACTTGCTTTATATGGACTGATTTTAATAAGTAAAAAAGAAAAGTTTAAGCTACTCGATGAGGAAATAAGAAAAGGGCTTCTTCAATCCCAATGGCCAGGACGTCTAGAGGTCATCCGTGATCAGCCAAAAATCATATTAGATGGCGCACATAATGTAGAAGCAATGACTCAATTGGTTACCGCGATTAAGAGCCAATGGGAATCGAATCGGGTCACCGTTTTACTGTCTGTCGTAAAAAATAAACCAATCGACCAAATGCTAGATATCCTTGAACAAAACTTTCAAAAAATTTACTTAACGCCGTTTGACTTTTCAACAAGCTATGAGTACAATGAACTATATAAAAATTTCCAGAAAACTCACACATATGTCCAGGAAGACTGGGAAACTGTTATTGATCAGTTTATTGAAAAGGATTCAACCGAAAACATTCTTATCGTTACAGGATCGCTTTACTTTGTATCTCAAGTGAGAGCTTATGTCTTACAACATAAATAGGGAGAAGGGAAGGCTCCATGACAAAGAAAAAACAGCTTTTAATATGGCTTATATGGTTGGTTGTTTTTCCAACTTCCATTTTTTATGTCTATACCACATTTGAGCCATCTTATACCGGGGAATGGGCCGACCTAGTTTCGTTCGCCTTAATTATGTGTGCGGTTTCCTATTTCCCTATACAAATCGGACAGATTTCAATCTTTGTGGCTAACGGAATCAGTTTTGCTGCATTTCTTTATTTTGGATTATTCGCTGAGATTATTTTAACGCAGCTGGCTTTATTAACATTAATCTATAAACTCCGGATCAGCAAAGATGAAATATTTCGGATTGCCAGCAATTCATTAATGATGTTAATTACATCGATTGGCTCAGCGGCTGTCTATTATTGGCTCGGTGGCGAACATGGAGTTCTTCAATTAAATACGTCCACTGAAAGTATTGCATTAGTCGGTTATATTGCAACTGGGTTGATTTTAAATCAAATTGTATTAGTTATTTTAAATGTATTTTTTTACGACGAACGTCTCATGAAAATAGGAAAGTCTTTATTCGCCGATGTTTTTCTCACATTAATTGTCTTTCCATTAGGTTTAGTACTTTATTTACTCTATATCGATCTGAAAATTGCAGCAATCTATTTCGTAGGAATCCCATTTATCCTTCTATCAATCGCTATTAGCCTTTATTATAATGGGCGTCGAGTGAATCACTATTTACGTAAAACAAGTGATATCGGTCAAGAATTATCAAGAAGATTAAATGTTAAAAATGTGTTAGATACGTTTGTTGAAGAGGTTTGTAAATTAATTCCAGCAAGTTTCATTTATATCTACGATGTTTCAAATGCTAGTCAAACATTGACTTTAATTCGCTTTGTAAAGGATCGGCAAACGGTTAAACATCCGGAAGAGGTATTGTCGACAAACAGTGGATTGCTTGGGAAAATTTATGCTCAAAGAAAAGCAGTATTGTTCAATACTCGTGCTCCATTAGATCAGTATACTGAAAACAGTTTGCCAAGCGATGTGCAAAGTGTTTTAGGCATCCCTATTATTCGGAGTGAAAAAGTCGTTGGTGTGTTGGTCATTGGTGATCGAAGCAGGCGTGCTTATCAGGACTATCACTTAATGCTTATGAGAATTCTAGCAAATTTCTTATCCATCGCAATGGAGAATGCTAGACACTATGAACAAGAAAGAAGGAAAAGTTTCCATGACCAATTGACGAATTTATACAATTATCGTTATTTGACGGATCATATTGAGCAGTATGCGCTTGATTTACAAGCGAAAGAGATTGATGAAAATCTTTCCATTATCATTATCGATTTAGATTCGTTTAAATCTGTGAATGATACATATGGCCATGAAGCGGGAAATGAAGTGTTAGTCGAGCTTGCCAGGAGATTGGAAGATTTCATCAGTGACAGAGGAATTGTTTCCAGGTATGGAGGAGAAGAATTCACCATTTTAGTCAAAGGGATGAATCACGAGGAAATTCGTGAATTGGCTGAAGAGGTTCGTAACCTGATTTCTTCCGAGCCTTTTGTATTGATGAAAAACATTGAGGATGGGCAGCCGGTAGCCATACCGATCACAGCAAGTTTAGGCATTGCTACTTATCCAGACCATTGTGAATCACCGAACGAGTTAATTCGCCAGGCGGATCGGGCGATGTATGTAGGTGCAAAACGAAGCGGAAAAAACAAAGTTGCATCAATTGTATAAAAAGCTAATGAACGGAGTGAAAAATCCGTATGATGAGTAAGGAAGTCAGTCATCATACGGATTTTTTTATGAGGTCAAAATAGCTCTAAAATATTTGTTAGGATAAGTACGCAACTTAACGTAAGATTCGCTGACTGCCGTAGTCGGAGATATCGTCCAAAAAGGACACGCATTACCTTCCGTGCTCGAGAGGCGCTATCAACAACGGAAGCGCGAGAAATTGTAATCCTTCCGTACTCGAGAGACGCTATCAACGACGGAAGCGCGAGAAATCGGGAGCCTTCCGTACTCGAGAGACACTCTCAACAACGGAAGCGCAAGAAATCGGGTTCCTTCCGTGCTCGAGAGGCACTCTCAACGACGGAAGCGCGAGAAATCGGGTGTTTTCCGTACTCGAGAGACACTCTCAACAACGGAAGCGCGAGAAATTGTAATCCTTCCGTACTCGAGAGACGCTGTCAACAACGGAAGCGTGAGAAATCGGGTGCTTTGCTTTTTTTGTTGTCTAAAAAGAGAACCAGAAGGCGAAACAATCATGAACCAAAAGACAATGATAATTATGTCGAAAATCTTTGCTTTTCAACAGACAAAATTCCACTTATTTTTTCATAGGCTTGTGCTAGGATGAGAATCACTAGAAACAAAGGTGGTAGAGAGCATGGAAGAAGAAAGAAAAGTAAGAGTGGCCATTACTAAATCTGACGACTACGATGACCAACAAAAAAAGCATGATCTTGAA
The DNA here is from genome assembly GCF_018967645.1 of Allobacillus halotolerans. Lineage (GTDB taxonomy): Bacteria > Bacillota > Bacilli > Bacillales > Alkalibacillaceae > Allobacillus > Allobacillus halotolerans. Next base: position 30,581 of record NZ_JAHLZF010000007.1, read on the forward strand.
CATTTTCTCACCCCAAAACAAAAGAAAAGGCCCACTTTTCAGAAGATAGAACTTACGAAGTGGTTAAAACCGATCCTATTTGCTATTGTACTTGGACTTGTATTTGGGGCGGGTTTAATGTATTTCTTCTCGGATTATACAGCTGATGACCCAACAGGATCAGAGGGACAACCTGTTTCGAACGTAACAAACGACGACGAGTCAAATGACGCGGAAGGCAAATCGAATTTCGCTATTGGCGAACAACAATTCCAACTCATTCAATATGGAATATTTTCTTCGACGGACAATGCTGAGGAGCATGTGACTTCCATTCAGCAAACTTATGATGTTCCGGCGATTTATGTAGAAAACGAAGGTCAATATTTTGTTGTTGGTGGTTATATAACATCAAGTGAACAAGAGTCACAGTCAATCGAGTGGCTTGAAAATAGGGGGCTTGTTCGATTAGAAGATTTCTTAGTGAAGAATTGGCAATTACCGGCTGTTAAGATGCAAGTCTCTGAAAATGATCAATCCTGGTTAGAAGCGGGAGAAGCATTGATCGATAATTTTTCAAAAGGAGATTTCCAACAGTGGGTACAAGAAATGCCTGGTAGATTTGAGAGTAACCCATATGCAGCCCGATTAACTCAGTTAATCAATGAGTCCGGTGATCGTTTTATGGATGAAAAAACAATGCAGCTAAGTTTAGCATTCTTTTTAGCAGAACTCTCTTAATGAAGTTATCTTCTTTATTTAGTATAGATTGAGTCAAAAGACAATAACAAATTGATGTTTTCCAGTGCGTTCGTTGCTTTTTCGCTTTTTGTCTTTTAATAAGGCACCAGATACAATAAAGAAGCGTAATCTTGAAAGGAGCGAATGTTTTGGAAACCGAATCGTTATTAATTAAGGATGTACCAAAGGATGACCGACCTCGAGAGCGTCTGATGAAGGCTGGGCCAGAAGCGTTGTCTAATCAGGAGTTAATGGCAATACTAATTGGTAGTGGGACACGGGGAAATTCAGCCCTGTCACTTGCTATTCGTGTATTAAAACATTTTGAAGGGATTTATTTATTGAAGGATGCAACGATTAATGAATTAACCTCCATAAAGGGAATAGGAGAAGCGAAAGCGATTAATTTATTGGCTGCCTTAGAATTCGGGCGAAGAATTCATAACTTCAGAGTGACTGATCGGTATGTCATTCGGAGTCCAGAAGATGGAGCCAATTATATTATGGACGAGCTGAGACACCTAAAACAGGAACACTTCGTTTGCTTATATTTGGATACTAAGAACACCGTCATACACAGACAAACGATCTTTATCGGAAGCTTGAATGCTTCGATTGTTCATCCACGTGAAGTTTTTCGGGAAGCGGTTCGTCGATCAGCCGCTTCAATTATCTGCGCCCATAACCACCCTTCCGGCAACCCTTCGCCATCTCAAGAAGATATTCAAGTAACCAAACGATTATGTGAAGCCGGAAAATTAGTAGGCATTGAAATCCTGGATCACCTGGTGATTGGTGACCGTAAATATGTTTCTTTGAAAGAAAAAGGATATGTCTGAGTGTTCATACTTTATAAGCTGAAATGATTATACTAAAATCATATCAATCCACACAATTACCTTCCTTTCTATCAATTTCCTTTCTGTTCAAGAACTTTCATTTATTGAATACAAAAAACAATGAATATGAGTCTCATTAACCTATCTATTTTCTCTGGAATTGCGTATAATATAAATACAAAATGGATAGCTAAGCGCCTACCAGCAAATGGTCATTTTGTTGGGGCGCTTATTCATGTTTGATACGAACGGAACGTACCCTTTATTAAAAAGGGATGAAGAAAGGACGATCATGATGGCAACATCGATTTTTACGAAAGACTTTGGCATTGACTTAGGGACGGCCAATACATTGGTTTATTCAAAAGGAAAAGGAATTATCTTGCGTGAATCCTCCATGATCGCTCAGGATAACAATACAAATGAGGTCATTGCAGTCGGTAATGAAGCAAAACAAATGATTGGCCGGACGCCGGGAAGATTATCGGTCATTCGCCCAATGAAAGATGGTGTGATTGCGGATTACGATACGACAGCAGAAATGATGAAATATTATATCGAAAAAGCACAAGGAAAACCTTCCTTGTTCTCCAGAAAGCCGAATGTTATCGTCTGTGTACCTTCGGGAATTACGATGGTTGAAGAGCGTGCAGTTTTGGATGCGACTAGGCAAGCAGGTGCAAAAAATGCTCTTCCAATCTCAGAGCCGTTTGCAGCTGCGATTGGGGCAGGTTTGCCTGTTTGGGAACCCACCGGCAGTTTAATTGTGGATATCGGTGGTGGTACGACAGAAGTAGCAATCATTTCTCTAGGTGGAACGGTGACGAGCACATCGATCCGAATAGCTGGCGATGAGATGGATGAGCAAATTATTCAATATATCCGGAAAAACTATAGCTTATTGATTGGTGAGTCCACAGCTGAGATGTTAAAGACAGAACTTGCATCTGCAAAGAAATTAGATAATAATGAAGAAATGGATGTTCGAGGAAGAGATCTCGTTTCCGGTTTACCGAAAACAGTGACAATCGGCAATGACGAGGTCGTTTATGCCATCCAAGAAACTGTCTACGCAATTGTCGAATTAATAAAGCAAACGTTAGAAACTGCTCCTCCGGAATTAGCTGCTGATATTATGGACTTCGGAATTGTTTTGACCGGTGGTGGAGCGTTATTGAATAAGATTGACGAAGTGATCAGTGAAGAAACAAATATGCCTGTATTCATTGCTGAAAACCCATTGGATTCCGTTGTAATCGGTACTGGGAAAGCTTTGGAACACATTGAATTCTTTAAAAGATCTCCATATGTCGCAAAACGAAACACATTAAGTTAAGTAGGTGCTAGTGTTATGCCTTCGTTTTTTCGAAGAAGAAAATTAATCGTTTTATTAACTGGTTTAATCATTATTGTTGCATTGATTGGTTATTCCATGCGAACAGAATCCAATACAAACATCGTCAGTGAATTTGTATTGGATACAGTCGGTTTTTTTCAAAATATCATTTACACACCGATTAATCTGGTGATGGATGTGATTGAAGATATTGATGATGTACAAGACGTCTATGAGCAGAATGAGCTTTTAAAAAATGAATTGCAACAATTTAAAACACAAGCTTTTCAATTAAATGATCTAAAAAGAGAAAATAAAGATTTACAAGCTTTGGCTGATATTGAAGAGTCATTAAGCGACTACAGTCAAGTGAAAGCAACAGTGATTGCGCGGAGCCCCGAAAGATGGTTTGACCATGTAACCATCAATAAGGGTGAGCAACACGGAATTAAACGAAATATGGCCGTCACAAATGGTGAAGGCATGGTCGGAAAGGTTATTGAAGTGTCTCAGTTAACGTCCACTGTTCAATTATTGAGTGGTTTTGATGAACAAAATCGGATCAGCGTTGAAGTCGATCAAGAAGAGCCGATATTTGGATTGATTGAAGGCTATGACGAAGAATCTGAATCTTTAATTTTCCGAGACTTAGAGAATGAGGATGATATTGAGAAAGGCCAAACGATTGTCAGTTCTGGAATGGGAGGCGTTTTCCCAAAAGGGCTGTTGATTGGGACGGTCGAACGTGTTGAAATGGATCAATACGGGCTGACTAAAATTGCGTATGTAAAACCAGCTGCGAATTTATATGATATCAATCACTTGATGGTTGTTGATCGGGATTTACATTCACCAGTAATCGATGAGGAGGAAGAATAGTATGAAAGGTTTATTCCTTCCTCTGATTCTTTTTGCTTTATTGATCGCAGAAAGCATTGCAACGGAGCTTTTACCGAATAATATTCTACTGGAATTATATTTTATCCCACATTGGATTCTTGTCTTTTCGGTCATGATTACTTTATATTATGATAAAGAACATAGTTATGCAGGGATTTATTACGGTGCCATATTTGCTTTTATTTCTGAGTTGGTTTATACAGATTTGTTAGGTGTTTATTTACTTGCTTATGGACTGTCTTTATATGGCGTTCACTTGTTTAAGAAGTTATTACATGTTAATTTTTTAGTTACTTTACTACTCGTGTTTTATGCTTTGATTGTTTGTGAGTTCTTAATTTATGGAACCTATCTTTTAATCGGTGTCATTGACTTACCGATCAAAGAATATTTGATGGAACGGTTAACACCGACTGTTCTGATGAACCTATTATTTTTCTTGTTGATATTTCCGTATTTCTCAAAGAAATTAACAAAATGGAAAGAAGAGCCGAAACGATGATTTTTTGGTAAAATAGATTGAGAGAGATAAAAGATTGGAGGGTGACCTCTTTGAATGATAGTATGCAAAGTGTTCTGATGAAAGGGACGCAGGAAGGCATAACGGTCTATTTAAATGACGAATGTTCATTTGAACAGCTGTTGAATGAGCTGAAAACAAAGCTAGAAACAAGCAATAAAGAAGACCGGACCGAATTGATTTTACATAGTCAATATCGTTACTTGCGAACAGAACAGAAAAAGCAAATCCATGAGATTATTGAAAAGAATAGCAGTTATCGAATTAAGCAATTTCAATCTTATGTATTGACAAGTGATGAAGTGACGAAACAAATCAATAATATGTCTGTCAGACCTGCGATTCGAAACGTTCGTTCTGGACAAGTTCATCAGGTAGAGGGTGACGCTCTAATTCTTGGAGATATCAATCCTGGTGGGATGGTCATGGCCACCGGAAATGTTTATGTTTTTGGTAAACTAAGAGGAATTGCTCATGCAGGTACCGATGGAAACAAGGAATGTGTCATCGTGGCTTCTTATATGAATCCGAGCCAACTCAGGATTGCCAATAAAATCAGTCGGTCTCCAGACTATGATGTCGAAGGCTCTGACCGAGAGTTTGCTTATATTAATCTCGAAAATGATATGATAGAAGTAGAGAAAGTGAACTACTTGCCAAAGGTACGACCAAATCTCATCGATCGATTGGAAAGGGGTATCGAGAATGGGTGAAGCAATCGTCATTACTTCCGGAAAAGGTGGTGTCGGAAAATCGACAACCACTGCAAATATTGGAACTGCATTAGCGTTGAAGGATCAAAAAGTATGTCTTGTTGATACTGATATTGGTTTGCGTAATTTGGATGTCGTATTGGGATTGGAAAATAGAATCATTTTCAATATCGTTGATGTGATTGACGGAAATTGCAAATTGCAAACAGCGTTGGTGAAAGATAAACGGTTCGATTGTCTACACTTATTGCCAGCTGCGCAAACCAATGATAAAAATGACATTACTGCTGAAGCGATGAAAGACCTAATTGCACAATTAAAGCCAGATTACGATTACATATTAATTGATTGTCCGGCAGGAATTGAACAAGGTTTTTCTAACGCTGTGGCAGGAGCCGATAAAGCAATCGTAGTAACAACACCAGAAAAATCGAGTGTTCGGGATGCGGATCGTATTGTTGGTTTGTTGGAAAAAGAAGGTTTACAAGATCCTCATTTAATTATAAACCGCATACGGAAGCACATGATCGATAGTGGTGATATGTTAAGTGTCGATGACATTGTTTCAACGCTTTCCATCGATTTACTCGGTGTTATTTTAGACGATGAAGATGTGATCAAAGCATCACATCACGGTGAGCCTGTAGCTTTCCAACCAGATACAAAAGCATCGATCAGCTATCGGAATATAGCTCGAAGAATCTTAGGTGAATCGGTTCCGTTGATGTCTTTTGACGAAGAAAAAGGTTTTATGTCAAAAGTGAAAAAAATATTTGGAATGAAAGCAAAATAGTATATGAGGCTCCTTCACGTCAATTACGTGAAGGAGTTTTTGTTTGTTCGGGAGCGGAGAGTCCCACTATTTTGGAGACAAGTCTCAATAATATAAATAATGCCTTAACCACTATTAAGTCGTTGGAGTCTCCTTCCTGTCAAAAAATTCTCGCTTTATAACCCCCTATCAAAATTGAACCTATTCATAATCGAAAGCCCGTCCGAATATGCTAGTACAAAAGAAAAAAGGACGGATGATTATGAGTAAAAAATTAGATGAAATTAGAAAAAATATCGTTAATCGAAAGAACATGAAAGCAGGTACAAAAGTCAGTATCAATCATTCCCCCTTGCTCAGTGATGACGAACGATATGGAAACCAGCCAACAGGGCTATCCAACTCGAACGATCGAGGAACCATTCGATTGAAGTCAACTTGGTTTCCGAAGTTTTTATTGTCTATTTTTATCTTCTTTCTCACTTTTTTAATCTACAATTCTGAACTGCCAGTGATTAAACAATCAAAAGAGACCGTTCATTACGCACTGACAGAGGATTTACCGTTTGCCACAATGCACTCTTGGTATGAATCCCATTTTGGCGGTTCTTTCGTATCGTTAGGCTTTGACCAAGCTGAACCAAATGATTTACCTGGTAATGTTTTATCCATCCCTGTATCTGGATTGGATGAGGACCGTATTACCGCAGAGGGCGAAGGCATACATATTGAAGTGACCGCAGAAGAAGCCGTTTATTCTTTAGATAAAGGGACAGTTTTATTCGCCGGTAATAAACCGGATACAGGACGGACCATCATTTTACAGCACGACGATGGACGAAAATCAATTTATGGTCAATTGGATGAAATTGATGTATTTCATTACCAAACAATTCCGGCAAATCAAACGATCGGCTCTGTTCGTCCAGATGAATTAGGCACATCGGCATTGTATTTTGCGATTCAGGATGGGAGTAAATACCTGAATCCACTCCAGGAAATCTTAGGAGAATAGAATGATTATTCAATCGGTTCGAACGTTTAAATCCGTCATTCAGATTCATCCATTGCTGATTATTTTACTATTGCTTAGTTACTTTTTTGGATTATTCATAGAAATGGCTGCATTGTTTTTGCTCATATTTATTCATGAATGTGGGCATTTGGCTGTTGCACGATATTTTAAATGGGAAGTGACTCGGTTAGTTATTTGGCCATTTGGTGGTGTCATGGAAACAAAGGATTTTTATAATCGACCGACTTATGAAGAATTGTGGGTCACCATTGCTGGACCGATTCAACATATTTGGATTTTTGGTGTGATCCATCTTCTATCCTTTTCTTCAATCCCAGTTTTTTATATCGATCAATTCATGTGGATGAATACGATGCTTCTTGTTTTTAATTTATTGCCAATCCTCCCTCTTGATGGAGGAAGGTTCCTTTTCTTTTTAATCAGTCATTGGCTCCCTTTTCATCGTTCCATTCTTTTGGCCACAAGTTTCTCAATATTTATGATTATCGTTGCTAATGGTATACTGCTAGTAAATGGATGGGTCAGTCCGCCATTAATTGTCTTATCATCGATTTTATGGTTAGATAACTGGTTTACGTATCGGCGACATCATCTTTACTTAATGAAACATATGCTTGCCAGATACATGTATCCAACCGTCAATCGCAACAAAATCCATAAGCTGGAGTTTCCAATCCAAACTTCACTTCAGGAAATGATGAAACGATTCAAAAAAAATCACTATCATTTTATTCAGATTGAAAATCGAGCTTTGTTATCAGAAGATGATTATTTATCTCTTTTATTTTCGGCGGTCCCTCCTAAATCATGATTGGTGGACAAGTAGATGCGAACGTTTTATTTTCAAGTTCAGTCAGATAAACAATATTGTCTAGAGCTGACGAATGGAAATGCGACACAGTTTTTCTTCCAAACAGCATCCGCCTACCGTGTAGGTGATTTGGTCAGTGGTGTTGTTCAAGATATCGATCCTCGTATTCAAGCTGCATTTATCGACCTTGGAAACGAGATCGCTTATTTGCCATTAAAAAAACAAGCCCAGTCTATTTATAAAGGTAGACGCCTTGTGGTGAAAGTTGAGAAGACTGCCACCACTTCTAAACGAATGACAGTCAGCGATCAACTCGAACTTTCAAATGACTATATTGTATTTTTTCCGACTGAATCGGTATTAAAAATCTCTTCAAAAATTCCAAAGCAAAAAGCTGGTTATATTAACACATTACTCAATGAGCAATTAAACGACTGTGAAGGCGTGCTCGTCCGAACAGTAGCCCAGCATATGACTGATGAACTGCTCATTGAATCGGTTCGTGGATTGCGAAAAAAATGGGGACAGTTTCAGAAAGAAGCGAAACAAAAAACGGGCACCGTCTTACGTCAAAAAGATTCATGGGATGAATATGTACGAAAAGAAATTGAATCGATCGATAAAATCATTTGCGATGACGTCAATTATGCCAGATTCTTGAGAGAAAAGTTTCCAAACGTAAGCGAGCGTATCCAGTTTGATGAACGCTTTTACAGTCATCGGCCATTCACATTGACTCAATTAGGCGAAAGGTTTACCGCTAGAAAAATTAAGTTGGATAGTGGGGCGGAACTCGTGATTGATCGAACAGAAGCTATGACGATCATCGACGTTAATTCAGCTCGTTCACGGAGCCATCAAGTACGTGAACGGCTTTTTCATCATGTCAATAAAGAGGCAGCGACAAGAGCTTTAAAAGAAGTGCAATTCCGAAAAATTTCCGGGATTATTTTAATTGACTTTATCAACTTAGAACAAAAAGAGAACCGTAAGTCTATTGAGGAGCTGTTAAGAAAAACGATCCAACAAAGGAACTTACCGGTTCAAGTGGTCGGCATGACGAAGCTAGGACTGATGGAATTGACGGCAAAACGAACAAGTGAAAGCATTTATGATTTTTTCCAAATCGAGGATCCGACAATTCAACATTCAAAAGAATTTTTGGTCCATCAGTTGGAAGATGAGTTGTTGGCCTATCAGAGTGAAAGAGTAGAGTGTGTAGAAGTTGCTGTTGAACCGAATAACCTAGTATATGTAAAAGAAGCTATTCAGAAATTGCATCGTCATCATCAATTTACATTTTCTTTAGTCATTCATGCAGATTCTTCTTTACAAAGTCCCTTCAAATTATATAAAATAGGGAATGTTGATTGGTTGCTAGAAAAACTTCAAACAGAAGGAACACCGATTGACAAATTGTTTTAATCTATGGTAATGTTTTATTGTTATGCAAATTGTCGCACCAATTTGCTGCAACCGCGCAGAAAAGGTTACTAAACTCATCACCGATGAGTACCTTTATGGCGAGTCTAAGTAAACGAGGAGGTGCAAGAATGTACGCAATTATCGAAACTGGTGGTAAACAGGTTAAAGTTGAAGAAGGCCAAGCAGTCTACTTGGAAAAAGTAGTCGGTGAAGCTGGAGACGAAGTGACTTTTGACAAAGTACTTTTCGTTGGTGGAGATGAAACAAAAGTGGGTGCTCCATTTGTAGATGGCGCTAGCGTTACTGGAACTGTTGAGAAACAGGGTAAAGGACGTAAAATCACTGTTTTCAAATATAAGCCAAAGAAAAACTACAAGCGTAAACAAGGTCATCGTCAACCTTACACAAAAGTTACCATCAACAAAATCAGTCTGTAAGGAAGAAATCGATGGTAAAAGTAATCGTTGAACGAAACGATCAAAATGAAATCATGTCTTTTGAATTATCCGGACACGCAAATAGTGGTCCATATGGCTACGATTTGGTCTGTGCAGCAGTCTCTGCTGTTTCATTCGGAGCAATCAATTCGATTATTTCATTATGTAATGTCGAACCTGAAATCGAGCAAGGTGCAGAAGGTGGCTATTTAAAAATGACGTTATCATCACAAATGGATGATGAATCATTTGCGAAAGCCCAAACATTGCTTGAAGGTATGGTTGTGTCTATTCAAACGATTGAAAACGATTATGGCGAATATATAAAGTTATCTAATCAGTAAGGAGGTGCTTTCACATGCTACGTTTAGATCTTCAGTTCTTCGCACAGAAAAAAGGTGCTGGTAGTACTAAAAACGGTCGTGATTCCGAATCCAAACGTCTTGGAGCGAAACGTGCAGACGGCCAATTTGTAACTGGCGGTTCCATTCTTTATCGTCAACGCGGTACAAAGATTTACCCAGGCGATAACGTTGGTCGCGGTGGTGACGACACACTTTTTGCTAAAATTGATGGTGTTGTTAAATTCGAACGTTATGGACGTGACCGTAAGAAAGTCAGCGTTCATCCAGAAGTTCAAGAAGCTTAATCATACACATAAAGAACTGGTTCAAAAGATAACCTTTTGGACCAGTTTTTTTGGTCTAAAAGAATTGTTGTTGTTACAGCCACTTGAATCAAATTCATTTTTGCGCTTTTTATTATTTAGGCTTTGTTAAAGTCCGTTGTTGATATTGTGATCCGCTATCGGTGGACGCTTTTACCCAAAGGGCATAAGGGCGACATCTGCGATAAATCGCAGTGTCTTCTTTACCGCGGGCACGGCTCGAGCTTATCCCGTGACGACCCGGACGGTCTAATGTCGACGTTGGTCACAGGACGTGACCGCTTTTAGTCGACCAGGAGTCGCCACCTTCGCTTCTCACAATTCAACAACTCCATGCTCTATGCTGTATCATAAGAAAATCAACACTAAGTTTTAACAAAGCCATTATTTAAAAGCTTTGACGCTCTTGCGATTTGATGTATGAATTGATTCATTCATAGGTGAATAATTGTGACAAACGGTGGATTATCTGAAAATACTTCGACGAACGACAAGGTGAATGCCTTGGTTTATGGTAATATGGTAAAATAGAGAAAAATGGCACGTTAGGTGGTCTCTATGGATACGGAAACCTTTTTAAATACGATGAAGTTGTATCGGCACAAGCTACTAAATGAGCTCCAGGTGATTCATGGATATCAAAGTATGAATATGAAAGAGGAATCGATGGACAAGCTAAATCATTTTATTGATGAGCTAAATACTGAAAGAGCTTTACAATCTTTAGATGCTCCTGAATATGTCAGTCGAATACTATTGTGGAAAATAGATCACCCAGAGGTCAGATTACATTTTAAAACGACTGGTGAGACGCAGCCTCTGCGGACTTATGACAAAGCTATGGAACAAGATGTTCAATCGGTTATAGACCAAGTTGAAGAAGTCGTCCAAGAAGATACTTCATTATGGATTCACTTGTCTTACCAACCAGAAATCCAAATTGATTATATTATTACTGATGTGGAAAAAGATAAACAGAATGATCCAGAAAACGAAACGGAAAATGATTTGCAAAAAATTGTTTTTCAATATCGTTATAAGTAGGTGAGAGAATGTTTGTAGATCAAGTACAAGTTTTCGTCAAAGCAGGCGATGGTGGTAATGGAATCGTTGCTTTCCGGCGAGAAAAATATGAACCAATGGGTGGTCCAGCTGGTGGTGACGGCGGCCGCGGCGGTGATGTCATTTTTGAAGTAGATGAAGGTTTGAATACGTTAATGGACTTTCGTTATCAAAAACATTTTAAAGCAACCCGCGGTGAAAATGGAATGAACAAAAGTATGCACGGTAAAAACGCTGCTCCACTCGTTGTTCCTGTGCCACCAGGAACAACAGTAAAAAATGCAGACACCGGCAAAGTCATAGCGGATTTAATCGAGCATAAACAGCGAGCAGTCATTGCAAAAGCCGGACGTGGCGGACGTGGAAATATTCATTTTAGTAATGCAAGAAACCGTGCGCCTGAAATTGCTGAAAATGGTGAGCCAGGTGAAGAACTTTATGTTCAACTCGAACTAAAAGTCTTGGCGGATGTGGGATTAGTAGGCTTTCCAAGTGTCGGGAAATCAACACTACTATCTGTCGTCAGTGCTGCAAAACCTAAAATTGCCGATTATCATTTTACCACGCTTAACCCTAATTTAGGTATGGTCCGGACGGAAGATGATCGGAGCTTTGTGATTGCGGATTTACCAGGATTGATCGAAGGTGCTCATGAAGGTGTCGGACTCGGCCATCAATTTTTACGTCATATTGAACGCACGCGTTTAATTGTTCATGTGGTCGATATGTCCGCAACTGAAGGAAGAGATCCTTATGAAGATTATCAAACGATTAATCAAGAGCTCGAGCAATATGACGAACGTTTGATGGAACGTACTCAACTAATTGTTGCAAACAAAATGGACATGCCTGGTGCTGAAGAACAACTTGAACAATTTAAAGAGCATTTTGACGGTTCACAGAAAATTTTTCCGATCTCGGCTTTGACGAAGTCAGGTTTAAGCAATCTGCTTTATTCAATTGCCGATACATTGGAAAAAATTCCGAAAAATGCGTTTGAAACGCAAGAAGAAGATCTTCAAGATGAACGCGTGATCTATCGACATGAAAAAGACGATGAAAGCTTCCGAATTACACGGGACCCTGATGGTGCTTACGTATTAACAGGTCCGCAAATTGAACGGTTATTTAAAATGACGGATTTTAATCGGGATGAGTCTGTTCGCCGATTTGCGAGACAAATGCGTCATTTAGGAATCGATGAAGCGCTCCGTAAAAGAGGAGCAGAAGACGGAGATATCGTTCGCTTGTTAGATTTTGAATTTGAATTTGTTGAATAAGAATAGAAAACACTGCACGTTCCTGTATGAAGGATGTGCAGTTTTTTTATTGCCTGAACCAGACATATGAATTATAGGCTACTGACTCAATTTTTTCGTCTTCTTGCATAAACTAAGTGTAGATTGAAATGAAAGGAGTCATTGAATTTGAGAATTCATATTGTTCGAAGAGGTGAAACAATTAAGTCGATTGCCGAGAAATATGGTCTTTCCTTTCAAGAAGTTGCTCGTATGAATAAACAAATTGCCGACCCGTTTGAACTCATGCAAGGGATGAAATTGCGCGTTCCCATTGAGCGCGAAAAGCAAGTAGAAAAGCAAGTAGAAAAGCAAGTAAAAAAGCAAGTGAGTTCTAGTTCAGCAAATCAGAGTGATGACGCAAATCATACGGATACCTCTATTGAGCAAAGAGAGCAAAAAGAGCATAAAGAGTTATCCAATGACCAACTGACTCGGATGGAACCACCTGAAAGAACAGCAGACTATCTTCCTGAAATTCAAGAGGATGAGCGTGTGTGGCAGATCCCTTCCCCATTAGTGAAAAGCCAAAATCACGCATATTCCTATCCAGACGGATATGCACCTATGACACAACCCCTGTACACAGACATGACTTTTGTTCAGGGATGGGGTTCACTTGAACAACAGCAGCAGCCATTTATTTACTACAATCCGTGTATGGGTTATGTCTATTCTTACTAACCAGTTATTACAAATAAATTCAATCAAATAAATGTGTGGTTTTCCATCAATTTTCACCACGTTAAATGTATGGTTAGCACCTCCTTTCTCAAACTAATGAAAGGAGGTGATTTTATGATTAAAAAAACGATATTCCTTACACTAATAGCGATCATTATGACCGGATGCACTTGGGTCAATCCAGAAAAGGATAAACAAAGAACAGATGGTGGGCAAACGGCAGAGATGCAAAAGGACCAAAAGGTGACAGATGAGGAGTTAATCCGTTATAATTTATATTCGAACCCAACCGAATATTATGAGCAAAAAAATTTAGAGCGATCCATGAATAATTCAAGTGAGAACACTAACGATGAAGAAGGGCCTGGAAACAAAACCGAACGGCATATTTATTATGAGTTGATGCAATTGGAAGAAGTACGGCAAGTTGGACTGGCTATCAGAGAAGACAAAATCTTTGTTGCGATTAATTTAGAAAGTCGCTCGGATCCGAAAGAAACCGTCCAACGCGTTAAAGAAATTGTTGAAGACATCACCGATCGCTCTGATATAATTGTGGATGTAAACCCTGATTTTGATTCACGGATAGAATAACCGATTTAACAACCAATTCAACATCATTCTTTTGAAATGAATACCAAAAGATTCAAAAAGGGAGGAGAAACCAAATGAAATACGCCATTGTTACAGGTGCTTCTAGGGGATTGGGAAAAGAAAGTGCTATGTTAGCGCTAAAAGAGGGATATCAGCTCATTACGCTTGCGAGAAAGGCTGAGTTACCTACAGTACATGAAGAAGCTTCAGCACACCAACTAACGCATACGCATTTGCCAACGGATTTGAGTGATCCTGAATCCACAATTTCTGTTGGGAAAAAAATTAGCCAAATTCTTGAAGCAGAGTCACCGGAAGAGGTCTTGCTGATCAATAATGCCGGTATGGTTTCGCCGATTGGTCCCGTCGGTAGTATAGATAGTGATGACATTTCGAAGCATGTCGCTTTGAATACAACAGCACCGATGATTCTTCTCAATGAGTTGAAGAAGAGTTCAATCGATGTACCGCTTACCGTTGTAAATATCACTTCGGGAGCTGCAGAACGAAGTACTTATGGATGGAGTGCTTACGGATCGACAAAGGCGGCGATCAACTTATTTACACAAACGGCGGCTATGGAAGCTAAGGAAATCGGACGAGATGAAGTACATGTTGCCTTTAGTCCGGGGATTATGGATACTGACATGCAATCTGAGATTCGTGAATCAACTAGTGAAAGCTTTAAAGACGTTGAGAAGTTTAAGCAATTTAAACAAGAAGGACAGCTACGAAGTCCGGGTGAAGTTGCTGAATTGTTGTTCCAATTAATTCATAAACGAGAGACCATCGAAAGTGGTCGTGTATATCGTGTATATGATTTAGTCGATTAATCAAGAAGGGAAGAGGAGTTTATGGCAGGACATTCAAAATGGCATAATATTAGACACAAAAAGAATGCCAAAGATGCAAAACGAGGAAAAATATTCATGAAATTGGCGAAGGAGATTTATGTCGCTGCAAAACAAGGCGGAACAGATATTGAAACAAATGCCGCTCTCCGTTTGGCGATTGATAAGGCACGTTCCAATAACATGCCAAAAGATAATATCGATCGGGCAGTACAGAAAGCAGCCGGAAACGTGGATGGCGAAAATTATGAAGAGACGACATACGAAGGCTATGGCCCTGGAGGGGTTGCCGTTATGGTTGATGTGTTGACGGATAATAGAAACCGAACAGCTTCAGAAGTCAGACATGCTTTTTCCAAAAATGACGGCAACTTAGGGGAAAATGGCTGCGTCTCTTTTATGTTTCAACGAAAAGGGTACATCGTCATAGCGAGGGAAAATGTTTCGATGGATGAAGATGAATTTATGCTCGAAGCCATCGAAGCTGGTTGCGAAGAGATTGAATCTAATGAAGAAGTGTTTGAGCTTTACACAACAGTGGAAGATTTCGAGTCCTGTAAGAAGACATTAGAAGAGAATTATCCGTTGGAAGCAGCTGAACTGACGATGATTCCTGATACTGATGCAGAAGTGGCAGAAGATCATCAAGAGAAGATGAACAAACTGATTGATATGCTCGAAGACCTTGATGACGTTCAAGATGTCCATCACAATATGAAATAAAACAGTAGCACCAGTTATGGTTCTGGGTAATCATGACTGGTTTTTCTATCGTTCATATAAGACCACAAGGATTGGTTTCCATGTTAAACTAATGAGAGAACATTTGTTCAAGAATAGGAGAGAAGTTCATGTTTGCTTATGTTCGTGGGAAATTAGAGGAGATTGAAGACGATATATTGGTCGTTGAAACGGCAGGAATCGGCTATGAAATATATTGTGCCAATCCTTATCAATTTCAAGAATCCTTAGGACAAGAAGTGAAAGTTTATACATATCAGTATGTTCGTGAAGACCTACACATGTTATATGGATTTAAAAGGGAAGAAGAGAAATCATTATTTAAAAAATTAATACAAGTATCCGGAATCGGACCTAAAAGTGCTAGTGCAATTATCGGACAGGTACCTGTCCGAGACTTTGCCCAAGCGATTGAGCAAGAGGATGAGAAATTCTTGACCAAGTTTCCGGGTGTCGGAAAGAAAACAGCACGTCAAATGATCTTGGATTTAAAAGGGAAAGTGACAGAGTGGCTGACTTTTCATGATGAAGAATCCAAAACAACAGAAACAATTCATATGATCCACGCAACCAGTCCTTATGTTGATGAAGCGATTGAAGCATTAAGAGCTCTCGGTTATTCCAATCGGGAAATTAAGTCGATTGAAGGCAAGCTAAAAGCTGAAAATCTTGAATCAACGGATGACGTAGTGAAAAAAGGGTTGCAACTATTAATACGGTAAGTGGGTGGAATGATGGATGATCGAATGATCTCTGGAGATCTTCAAGGAGAAGATCTTCAGGTGGAACAAAGTTTAAGACCTCAAATATTGAGGCAATATATAGGACAAGAGAAAACAAAGCGAAACTTGAGCATATTTATTGAAGCGGCAAAAATGCGCGAAGAACCATTGGATCACGTCTTGTTATATGGTCCTCCAGGTTTAGGGAAAACGACACTGGCATCGATTATTGCCAATGAAATGGGTGTACAGTTTCGAACGACATCCGGGCCAGCAATCGAAAGAGCTGGAGATCTCGCAGCGATTTTATCTTCCCTTGAAACAGGAGACGTCTTGTTTATTGATGAGATTCATCGCTTGCCTAGAGCGGTTGAGGAAATACTCTATCCAGCGATGGAAGATTTCTTTTTGGATATTGTAATCGGTCAAGGGGATAGCGCTCGATCCGTACGATTAGATTTGCCGCCATTTACACTTGTAGGTGCGACAACTCGTGCTGGGTTGCTTTCTGCTCCTCTTCGTGATCGGTTTGGTGTATTAAGTCGACTGGAGTTTTATGAAGAGAAAGATCTAAGTCATATCATTAAACGTACAGCTGACATATTTGAAATGGAAATTGAAGAGGATGCAGCAAAGGAAATCGCCTCCCGTTCACGCGGTACACCTCGTATTGCCAATCGGTTGCTCAAACGCGTGCGAGACATTGCCCAAGTAAGTGAAATGGACACCATTACAGTGGATATCACAAAAGAAGCATTGAACATGTTACAGGTGGATGCGGCTGGATTAGATCATATCGACCATAAATATTTATTAGGGGTTATCGATAAGTTTCAAGGCGGACCAGTTGGATTGGAAACATTGGCAGCAACCATTGGCGAAGAATCTCAAACCATTGAAGACGTGTATGAACCTTTTTTATTGCAAAAGGGATATATTCAACGCACGCCACGTGGAAGGATTGCAACGTATGAAGCATATCGCCACTTCAATAGGGAGGTTAACGATTAAATGGATGGGCTAGGAAAAATTCTAATCCTCATAGGTATTGTATTAGTGATTGTTGGAATCCTTTGGACAGTGATTGGAAGGCTTCCTGGTGACTTCGTTTTCAAAAAAGGGAATACGACAGTATATTTTCCGGTCATGACCTCTATTGTCATTAGTATTATTTTATCGCTTGTATTTTTTATTTTAGGAAAATTTAAGTAATCGGCAATCAATAGAAAGTAGGAACAACATGGATATTAATGAGTTTGACTTTGACTTACCAGAACAATTAATTGCACAAACACCGCTAAAGGATCGGTCAGCATCACGATTGCTCACAATCGATCGAGCGAAAGATCAATTTTACCATCAGCAATTTACGGATATCATTGATTATTTGAATCCTGGTGATTGCCTTGTGTTAAACAATACAAAAGTGCTCCCAGCACGTTTGATGGGTTACAAGGCAGACACATATGGTAAGGTTGAATTATTGTTACTTCACCAAGTTAATGGAGATGATTGGGAAGTACTCGTAAAGCCTGCCAAGAAAGTAAAAGTGGGTACATGGATTCACTTTGGTGATGGCTTATTGAAAGCCGAATGCCTTGATGAAAAAGAACATGGCGGCCGAGTCGTTCGCTTTCATTATGAAGGCATCTTTATGGAAATTCTTGACCAGCTAGGTGAAATGCCATTACCACCGTATATTAAAGAACAACTAGAAGACCAAGACCGTTATCAAACGGTTTATGCAAAAGAAGTTGGGTCAGCAGCAGCACCAACTGCAGGGCTTCATTTTACTGAGGATTTATTGGAACAAATTAAGCAAAAAGGAGTTCACATCGCTTATGTTACGTTGCATGTCGGTTTAGGTACCTTCCGACCTGTCCAGACGGATGATATTGAAAATCATGAAATGCACGCAGAATTCTACCGATTGGACGAACAAACTGCATCATCCCTTAATGAGATCAAAGCGAAAGGGAATCGAATCATTGCTGTCGGAACTACTTCCATCAGAACATTAGAAACAATTGCCCGCGATACAAATGGCACCTTTGAAGCCAGAAGCGGATGGACGGATATATTTATATATCCTCCGTACACATTCCAAGCGATTGACGCAATGATTACGAATTTTCACTTACCAAAGTCGACACTAATCATGTTAGTCAGCGCTTTCGCTGGTAAAGAACGAACATTGAGAGCGTATAAAGAAGCGGTAGAAAAATCCTATCGGTTCTTTAGCTTCGGCGATGCAATGTTTATTTATTAACGAATATGAAATCAAATATCAAGGAGAGAGTTCATGGCTATCACCTATGAGTTAAAAAAAGTTTGTAAGCAAACAGGCGCGCGTTTAGGAACCGTGCATACACCCCATGGTTCTTTTGATACGCCTGTTTTTATGCCCGTTGGTACATTGGCAACGGTTAAAACGATGAGTCCAGAAGAGTTGAATGAAATCGGGGCGAACATCATATTATCAAATACGTATCATTTATGGCTTCGACCTGGAGAAGATATCGTCAAGGAAGCAGGAGGGCTTCATCAGTTCATGAATTGGGACAAGCCAATTCTAACAGACTCTGGTGGATTCCAAGTGTTCAGTCTTTCGGACATGCGTGAAATTAAAGAAGAAGGTGTCCACTTCAGGAACCATATCAGTGGCGCAAAACTGTTTCTGTCTCCAGAAAAAGCGATGCATATTCAAAACGATCTCGGATCAGATATTATGATGGCTTTTGATGAATGCCCACCATATCCGGCAAGCTTTGAATATATGAAAAAATCGGTGGAAAGAACATCCCGTTGGGCGGAAAGATGTTTAGCAGCCCATCAGCGACCAACAGAACAAGGGCTTTTTGGCATCGTTCAAGGTGGCGAATATGAAGAGCTTCGTAAACAAAGTGCCCGTGATTTAGTGTCACTTGATTTTCCAGGGTATGCGATTGGAGGCTTATCTGTTGGTGAACCAAAAGATGTTATGAATCGAGCGTTGGAATTCACGACGCCTTTATTGCCGGATGAGAAACCAAGATACTTGATGGGGGTCGGCTCACCGGATTCATTAATTGACGGAGCGATCCGCGGCGTAGATATGTTCGATTGCGTTCTCCCGACACGAATAGCAAGAAACGGGACATGCATGACATCCAATGGGAGATTGGTCGTCCGGAATGCAAAATTTGCCCGCGATTTTACTCCGATTGATGAAAACTGTGATTGCTACACATGCCGAAATTACACAAAAGCGTACATTCGACATTTAATTAAGGCAAATGAAACATTCGGAATAAGGTTAACTACTTATCATAACCTCTACTTTTTGGTAAAATTGATGAAGCAAGTGCGAGAAGCAATTGCAGAAGATCGTTTAGGAGATTTTCGAGAAGAATTTTTCGAACAATATGGTTTTAACAAACCAAACGCAAAGAATTTCTAGGGAGGAGGAATATAGATGGAAGCATTGACAGGATTATTACCGATTGTATTGTTTATTGTGTTGTTTTGGTTTATCTTGATTCGTCCACAACAAAAGAGACAGAAGCAAGTGCGAGAAATGCAAAACAATCTTCAAAAAGGTGATGAAATCGTCACTATCGGTGGTATGCATGGACGCATTCATGCATTAGACGAAGGAACGATCGTACTTGAAGTGAATGATGGAAACAAGCTTACATACGATCGCACGTCGGTTCGTGAAGTGAAGAACAATAATCAATAACGTAGAAAACTGACCAACAGGCAATTTTTGCTGATTGGTCAGTTTTTTTGGTTAAAGAAGTTGTTCGGGTAATACACAACTTAGCGTGATTTTCGGTGATGAACGTTGGTGTTAGGCGATCCGCTTACGGGGGTGCTTGTACCCAAATGGCATAAGGTGACATCTGTGATCGATCACAAAGTGTTTTGGGGATCGTTTTTAGTGCTTGGTTTTAGAACTTCAGTGTTAATCTGCGGGCCTTCAGTGTTAATTTGTGGAGCTTCAGTGTTAAATTGTGGATCTCAGTGTTAATCTGCGGGCCTTCAGTGTTAATTTGTGGGGCTTCAGTGTTAATTTGCAGGGCTTCAGTGTTAAATTGTGGATCTTCAGTGTTAATCTGCGGGACTTCAGTGTTAATTTGTGGGGCTTCAGTGTTAATTTGCAGGGCTTCAGTGTTAAATTGTGGATCTTCAGGGTTAAATCGCAAGGCTTCAGTGTTAATTAGCGAATCTTCAGTGTTAATTAGCGGAGCTTCAGCGTTAATTCGCAAACCTTCAGTGTTAATCCGCAAATATGCCTGCCATCATCCGTTTCTTGTCTTACATAAAAAAACCGGCACCAACCGAATTGAAAAGTCTACTCGGTTAGTGCTCTTTTTTACATGCATTCTCTAACTCATTCGAAAGCCAATCTTTCCAAAGGCCTTACTTTGCTCTGAGTAATTGAATGCGGCAGTATGTTTCCGAAGCAAGTATTTTTTGACAAAATGTTTCAATCTGACTCAACTTTAAAGATTCTTCCCAGCCTCCAACTTATGATTAAGTACCGCTTTTTAGGAAAGTCAGTAGAACATTTAACTTTCATTTTTAGAGAAATTCACACCAAACATACTCCCCGTAATGGCAGCGATGAGGAAAATAAGAAAATAGGTTGCTTGACGATCAGCAAGCCAGTAATCGTAAGCTAGAAATTGATAAAACATGACCCCAAACACATAGATAGCCCCGGTTAAAAGGCCTGTTAGCCATCCTTTATGAAACGTTTTTCTACCAGCGATAAATCCACCAATCATCAAAACGAGAATACTCGCGATAAAGGTTGTCCATGTTAACGTCGTGCTTGATAAATCTGTAAATTTCACAAACATAGCAATGATCAAACTGCAGAAAAACATAAGAACTAGAATAGATGCAATTCCATATAAGATACCACGTAATCGATTATTCATTATGCTTTGTCCCCCTTTGTATTAAGACTATTGCTATAAATTATGCATGTTTCCTTATAAAAAGACGTACTTATTTGATAAGAGAGACTAAAGGGGACAAGGATATGGAACTAGTGATCACGTTAGTTGTATTCATTATCAGTTATATTTTTTTGCTTTGGGATCAAATCAACCGCGCACTCGTCGCTTTGAGTGGAGCTGCAATCCTTATTTTGTTCAATATTTTCAGTGTAGACGAAGCGTTATCGACTTATGTTGATTGGAGTACAATTGTCTTATTATTTTCCATGATGGTATTGATATCAATTACACAGAAAACAGGTGTGTTTGAGTTTATATCGATTTGGATGATTCAAAAGGTCAATGGAAAACCGGTTCCTCTGTTTTTGTGGATCGGAGTGATGACAGCAATCGGTTCCGCGTTGTTGGACAATGTCACGACCGTCTTGCTACTTGTACCTGTCATCATCAATATGACGAAGCAATTAAATCTACCTGCTGTACCCTACTTGATCATGGTGATTATCCTCTCAAATGTTGGTGGGACAGCAACCATGATTGGTGATCCACCGAATATTATGATCGGACAAGCGGTTGAACGATTTACCTTTATTTCATTTATTGTTCATCTAGGGCCCATTATTCTCATCATCTTCACTGTTGTCATGGCACTATTATTATTTTTGTTTCGTAAACAATTGCGGCCACAAACTGCCCCAGCCTCTATGGAAAAGATCAAACCGACAGATGTACTGAAAAAATCACCCTTATTGTATCAATCACTTATTATATTAGGTTTAACAATCGTTGGTTTTACCTTCCATGGGTATTTACATATTGAACTGACGACGATTGCATTTTGTTCAGCCTTATTATTATTACTCTTATCGGAAAAAGATAAAATGACTGAAACGGTTTTTGAAAAAATGGAATGGACAACATTGTTTTTTTTCATTGGGCTGTTTGTGCTCGTCGGTGGTTTGGAAGAGGTCGGCTTGATTGATCGGATGGCAGAGAGCTTTTTGGACATTACAGGTGGCGAACCGATGACATCGTCCATGTATATTTTATGGTCAGCTGGTTTGCTATCTGGATTCTTAGACAACATTCCCTATGTCGCTGCGATGATCCCGGTTTTGTTTGAATTTGAACAGTATGGAGTGGTCGCAACAGATTCGATGTGGTGGGCATTGGCACTTGGCGCATGCCTCGGCGGGAATGGATCATTATTAGGAGCATCCGCCAATGTCGTCGTTGCCGGAATAGCTAGCACACACCAGATAAAGATTCGTTTTATAACGTTTATGGCTTACGGAATGCTAGTCGTATTGATATCGATGATTTTATCATCCATTTATCTATACGTAAGATATTTTTAGGTGATGGAATTTCTGCAATCGGTTATTTACTTCAAAACAAAATGGCTAGACGAATGGAGAGGCACTGACTTCGGTCGGTGTTTTTTTGTGTGATAAACGTTGATATTGAATAGTCAGCGCTTAAGACATTCTTAATTTGTTAAGAAGCAGAGGCAATTAATACGGTAGTAGGAAGGCAAACAGCTACCTAAAAACACCAACGTTTATTACTGAAGCTAGCTTGGTAAACTTCTACAAAAGAAGCACGCTAATCACAGATAAAGTGTCCATCCTTCGTGCCATCTTTGAATAGAAGCGCTCTAATCGCAGATAGAGCACCCTAGAGCGCTATCTTCAATCAGAAACACCAAAAGGGTAGAGCTCAAAATTGAGCTCCACCCCCGATTAGCAGCATTCAAAACAGTTCCTAGTCTCTTAACTGCAACTAGTCAACGATCATTTACTTTGAGTTTCTTTGAAAGAGTTGTCTCCACTCCTCTATGGTCACTAACTTCATAATTAGTAAACCAATCAGATACATGATTCCCAAACTAACCGAGACAACTAAAATTAATTGAAAGTCAGATGTAAAAGAATGGTTTGTGATGATCCAATTCCCAACGATATACAAGAGGGTAAGTAGAAAACCCATTCGAATGATCAATGAAACAGGTAATTTGAATCGAATCAGACGATATAAAGCAGCAAAGTGCAACAACGTAACCACCAATATCCCTACAACGACCGAAAGAATGACACCATCGATACCAAAATTCGGATTGGTCGCGAGTAACCATAAAACAGATAATTTAACCATTGCACCAATCAGGCTATTAATCATCGCATGTTTGGCATAATTCAACGCTTGAAGAGCAGCTTGGAGTGGCGCTTGAAAATACAACAGTATAAAAAACGGAGCCATAAACTTCAAAAATTCGGCACCATTATTCGTTCCATAGATCAGTTGAAGTAAACTTGCAGACAATAACATAAATAAGATGGTCGCCAGTCCGCCAGATACAAAGGATAGCCGTAATGCTTGAGTAATTCGAAAATGAACGGTTCGATGATGCTTTAAGGCGTTTGATTCACTAACCGATGGAATTAAAGCGACAGATAATGAGTGGGTGATAAAAGTCGGTAATAATAGAAGCGGCATGACAAAGCCGGTTAGTTGCCCATAAAGAGAAGTGCTTTGTGAGACGGTATATCCTGCGATAAATAAACTCTGTGACACAAGAATGGGTTCAAAGAAATAAGTAATTGAGCCAATCATCCGGCTCCCTGCTGTCGGTAAAGCAATCTGAAATATATTTACATATGTATTTTTCAATGAGCGGAACGGATAGCGTGAAACGGTTAATTGTCTTCTTTTCTGCGATCGTTTAAAACAGTAAAAAATATAAGCTAATGAAGCGAGTTCACCAAGAACAGCGGACCCCATAGCACCGGCTGCTGCATAAGCCAATCCAAAAGGTAACAGTAATTTAATCATGATGACGACGAGTACAATTCGAATGACTTGTTCGATGACTTGTGCAAAGGCTTGTGGCTTCATGTTCTGTAACCCTTGAAAATATCCCCGTAATACAGATGAAATTGCAATGATAATAATAATCGGACTCATCACAAGCATCGGTAACAATGTCCGTTCATCTAATAATAGCCTCTCTGCAATAACTGGAATGAATAAGGCGAAAAATATAGTTAATACAATGCTCAAACTGACTGTGATGGTAAACGAACTATAAAGAATTTTTTTGATTCGTTTTCTGTCATTGATTGCAACAGCTTCAGAGACTAATTTAGAAACGGCCACTGGAATCCCTACTTGAGATAATGTAATCATCAACAATAACGCCGGAACTGTCAGCATATAGATTCCGACGCCTTCTTCCCCTAATAATCTGGCCATGACCATGCGATTGACAAAGCCAAGTAAGCGGCTGATCATACCCGCGACAATTAAAATTAATGCACCTTTAATAAAAGTTTGTTTGGACATCTCGTAGGCCCTGCCTTCTCAAATGAATAATTTTTAGGTACAATAATTTATATGCTTCAATAGGTACAAGTCATGACAAGTCTTTATGATGTCAATTACTTAAGCCTTTATTAATTGGACTGTAATTCAAAATAGACAGGGGCGTCGAACGATTGGATCACTATACTCGACATGTTGATGAATGGCGAAATGAAACGTATGAAGTTTTACAAAGTAAAGTAGATGAACTAAAATTGTTAGGCTATGATGGAGTCAATGCGGAAGAAATCTGGACGTGCCTCTTAGCGAAGGTATGGAAAAAAGAAAAACGGTTAAGGCTTCATCAAGTTATACAGGATATATTGCATTTGAGCGGCAGTACATACATGAGTTATTTGACTGTCGAAGCGCAAAAGCAAGCAAATAATGATGATTTGTTCCAACAGATTGGGGCATTAGAAGTTGCAACTGAGGAAGGTCAAAAATAAATCGGTTAAATGAACGAACAGAAGCAACGTTAACAAGGAAGGAGTCTTACATATGAAAAGAAAAGGCAGAATTATTGCCTTCTTTCTAATTGTTCTACTTTTAGGAGGAATAATCGGAACGACAACCCAAGGAATTACAAAAGATATTCCACTTGGTCTCGACCTACAAGGCGGGTTTGAAATTCTTTATGAAGTTGAACCGATTGATGACGATCAAGAAGTAAATAACCAAATGATGGAAGCTGTTGTACAAAGCCTGTATAAGCGGGTGGATATACTAGGTGTCAATGAACCAGTTATTGATATCGAAGGTGAAAATCGGATACGCGTTCAACTGGCTGGTGTGAGTGACCAAAATGAGGCAAGAGAAATACTTTCGACAACGGCTAGTTTGTCTTTTCGAAGTGTAGAAGATGAGTTTTATTTTGGTGGCTCAGAACTGGTTGAGGGTAGTGCACAGCAAAACTTTAACGAATTTAACCAACCAATTGTCACATTAGAAACGAAAAGAAACTTTTCAAATAGTGAATACGAAAACTTTGAAGAGTTAACGCGTGAGGTTTCTCAATTACCGAGTAGACCAACCGCCGAGGTTCCTTATCCACAAAATTTAATTGTTATTTGGCTGGACTATCAAGAAGGGGACTCCTTTGCTGAAGAATACGGGAAAGAAGACCCGAAATTTATTTCAGCACCTAGTGTAAGTAAGCCAATTCCTGGAACAAATGTTCAAATTGATGGATCGTTTACCGTTGAAGAAGCCAAGAATTTAGCAGATATGCTCAATGCTGGTTCATTACCAGCGGAATTAACAGAAGTTTATTCTGTCGCTGTCGGGGCTCAATTTGGTGAGCAAGCTTTCGACAAAACCGTTTATGCGGGAATTCTAGGGATTATTCTAATATTTGTTTTTATGATCATTGTTTATCGTTTCCTAGGTGTCATCGCTGTTATCTCACTTAGTGCATATATTTATTTGATTTTGCTCGTCTTTAATCTAATCAATGGTGTATTGACGCTACCAGGTATTGCGGCTCTCGTTTTAGGTGTTGGAATGGCTGTCGATGCGAATATCATCACGTATGAACGTCTGAAGGAAGAATTGCGGGCAGGAAAAACCGTTGCTTCAGCAGCAAAAGCTGGTAATAAACGTTCGTTTACTACGATTTTGGATGCGAATATTACAACAATTTTAGCAGCAATTGTTTTATTTATCTTTGGTACAAGCTCTGTCAAAGGCTTTGCTACGATGTTAATCATCAGTATATTACTAAGTTTCATCACTGCTGTTTATGGTACAAGGTTACTGATGAATCTGTGGATTAAAAGTAAAGCCTTGAACAATAAGCCAAAATGGTTAGGTGTCAATCCGAATGAAATTATGGATATCAGTAAAGGAGAGGAAGTTAAACCGACTTTCTTAGGTAAGACATTTGATTTTGTGAAACACCGTAAAATTTATTTTAGCACGTCAATTCTGTTGATTATTGTTGGAGCCATATTTTTAGCAACGATGCGATTGAACTTAGGAGTCGATTTTGAAAGTGGTTCCAGAGTTCAAGTCATGGCTGAGAACCAATTGACAGTCGAAGAGGTGCGTACAGAGTTTGAAGAACTCGGACATGATCCAAAACAGCTAGTACTTGCTGGGGATAACGAAGAAATGGCGATGGTTCGCTTTGACAAAGTACTTTCGCAAGATGAGATTGCTGAAGTCAACAATCATTTTCAAGAACTATACGGAAACCAACCGAGTGTCAGCACCGTTTCACCTCAGGTGGGACAAGAGCTGGCTAAAAACGCAGTTTATGCCGTATTGATTGCTTCAATTGGTATTGTGATCTATGTCGCCATCCGATTTGAATTGATTTTTGCGATAACGGCGATTATCGCATTACTGCATGATGCATTCTTTATCTTGGCGTTATTCAGTATTTTCCAGTTTGAGTTTGATATTACGATTATTGCAGCGATCTTAACCATTGTCGGTTATTCGATCAATGATACGATTGTTACGTTTGATCGGATCAGGGAGAATCTGAGTCTTGAAAAACGAGTCAAGTCATTCAAGCAGTTAGCTCACGTCGTTAACAAAAGCTTGATGCAGACGTTGACGCGTAGCTTTAACACAGTGATTACTGTTGTGTTTGCAGCGGTCATGCTGTTTGTCTTTGGTGCTCAAGCCATCACTTACTTCTCCTTTGCCTTAATCGTTGGTTTGATTGCAGGAACGTATTCATCCTTGTTCTTGGCGGCTCAGCTATGGTTAGTATGGAGAGGAAGAAATATTGAGTCCAATCCAATTGTTCAAAAGAAGAAAAAACCATCCGGTGGGCCTCAAGTTTAAAACAAAAATAGCAAGTCTTAGACCCGAACGAGCTTCTATCATCCGTTCGGGTCTTTTTGTAACTTTTTACGGAATAAAGTGAGCATCATATAGAAGTGGTTGGTGGTTAGTCGAGTAATCATAAAACCAAAAGAATAACACACGTACTTACCGGGTAAATAAAGAACAATGCACAAAAGTGATGAGGAGGGACTTTGATGAAGCAACAAACATGGATTATATTAACTTTATTATTTGCCCTAATTATTGCGGTCTTTGCAGTGATTAATGTTGAACCGGTGCAGGTGGATTTCTTGTTTGTGCAGACGGATGCACCCTTAATACTTGTTATATTATTATCTGCCTTACTCGGTTGCTTAGCTGTTGCAAGCGTGACGTATGCTAAATTTTATCAATTAAAAAAAGAAATCAGACAGCTGAAAAAAGAAAATGAATCTTTCTTGGAACAAGAAGAAACATCAACAATTGAAGAAAATCATGGTACCAGTTACGAAGGTGACCAAGAAATAGATCAACAACAAGGTGAAGATTCGGAAAATGAACAGAAGAATGAATGGAATTAATCTTTATTGCTACCCCTAATGACCTCTAGTATAATAGATTCGTTAGGGGTGTTTTTATTATGCTTGAGAGCAAAATGAATTGGTTGGTGAACGATCAGCTGATTGATGAACCAACACAGATTCATCCATCTCCGATTGTCAACCGCATGTTGGCGAAGAGAAAGATACATAGTAAAGAAGAGGCAGAAACTTTTCTTTATCCAACAAAAAAACAAATGCATGATCCATTTTTGTTTGAAGAGATGGATACTGCAGTGAAACGAATTCATAAAGCAATTCAAACAAACGAAAAAGTCATGATCTACGGAGACTATGATGCAGATGGTGTGACTTCTACTGCTATTCTAGTTTCAGTTTTAAGAAATATGGGAGCTGATGTAGACTACTACATCCCGAACCGCTTTACAGAAGGATATGGACCGAATGAACTAGCCTTCCAAGCAATCAAAGCGCATGGCGTCAGTTTGATTATTACGGTCGATAACGGTATTGCTGCTCCTGAAGAAGCGAAACTAGCAATTGAACTAGGGATGGATTTAATCATCACAGACCACCACGAAGAGCAAGATGAGTTACCTGAATCTGTCGCAATGATCCATCCAAAATTATCGAACCAATACCCATTTAATGATTTGGCGGGAGCAGGTGTAGCCTTAAAATTGGCACACGCATTGACTGGAAAATTGGACGATGATTATCTAGCTCTGGCTTCAATTGGTACGGTAGCAGACTTGGTACCGATGATTGGCGAAAATCGGGTGATTGTGAGGGAAGGATTAAAAGCATTGACTCACACGAAGTTACCCGGATTGATGGCCTTGAAAAATATTGGTAAATTAACTGGTGCGATGACAACTGAAAACATTGGATTTGTCATTGGTCCGCGGTTAAATGCTGTCGGTCGATTACAAGACGCAGGATTGGCTGTCGATCTGTTATTGGAGAAAGATGCCGTGTTGGCCGCTGAAATGGCGCTAGAGATCGATCAAATTAATAAGGAAAGACAGAAGCTTGTTCAGCAGATTTTTGAAGAAGCAGATGAAATGATTGAGACAAATTATTCAGATGACCAGATTTTGGTCATTGCAAAAGAGGACTGGAATCCTGGAGTGCTAGGTATTGTTGCTTCTCGAATCATCAATAAATACCATCGTCCGACACTGATGTTAAGCATCGATAATACACAACAAGTAGCTAAAGGAAGCGCCAGAAGCATTCCTGCTTTTGATATTTTCAAACATGGCATGGAACTGAAGCATTTATTTGTTCATTTTGGAGGTCACCCGCAAGCGGCAGGCATGACCGTACGTACAGAAGACATTGATGAATTGAGACGAGAACTTAATCAGCAAGCTGAGAGTGAGTTAACACCCGCTGATTTCCACCCGACACTTCAAATAGAAGAAGTGATCGATTGGGAAGAAGTTGACATGGATTTTCCGGAATTAGTTGAAATGCTAGCACCGTTTGGCATGAATAATAATCGGCCAGTGTTTCAAATCAATGATGTGGAAATTAAAGAGTTACGTAAAATCGGTGCGAAGAGTAATCATTTGAAGCTATCTGGGAACGCTGGTGGTAAGCGGATTGAAGCTGTAGGTTTTCAGATTGGAGATGTCGTTGATCGGTTAAGTACTGGAAGTAAGATTGATTTAGCTGGTGAAGTACAGATCAATGAGTGGAATGGTAATCGGAAATTACAGGTATTGTTAAAAGATGTACGATGCAAAGAATGGCAGCTCTTTGACTTCCGTGGAAAAAAGTTTAACTTACCCTCTTCGGTTTCACCGGATGAGCTGGCGGTTATCTATTTTCAACCTGAAAACAAACCAAAAGAAATGAATTTTTCAGCATTTCACGTTGAAAACACGACTGATCTGCACTACTTAGAAGAACATAAGCATCTACTGATTCATGATTTACCAAATACACTAGAAGAATTGGAAAACGTATTAGGGCGTCTTTCATTTCACACACTGTACGTATGCTATCAAATCGAACGGTCATCATACTTTGAACGATTTCCATCAAGAGAAGCATTCAAAGACCTATTTATCACTATTAAAGAACATCAAATTATTGAATATCAACAACGTCAATTGCTGGCAGAAGCAAAAAAAGTCAGTGAAGACGAATTGGATTTTATGCTCCAAGTGTTTTTTGATCTAGATTTTGTTAATATAGTAGATGGTGACATTTATTATCTCGATCAAACAAAACCTAAACAATTAAGTGAATCAGTTACTTATCAACAACGGTTAAACCGAATAAAAATGGAAAAAACGCTATATTACTCAAACTACAAAGAATTGAAAGAGTGGATTTCCATGAGACGCGGTCGCCAAGGGAAGGAAGGAGTAGTCTTACATGGATTATAAAAAACATATAACAATCGTTGAAGACTGGCCAAAAGAAGGAATTCAATTTAAAGATATCACCACATTGATGGATGATGGGAAAGCATTTAAATCAGCAGTGGACGAGATTGTCGAGTATGCCAAAAAAGTAGGAGCCGAACTTGTAGTAGGTCCTGAAGCTAGAGGATTCATTGTTGGATGCCCAGTCTCTTACGCACTTGAAATTGGGTTTGCACCCGTGAGAAAAGAAGGAAAACTTCCAAGAGAGACTGTTAAGGTAGACTATGGATTGGAATATGGAAAAGACGTTTTGACAATTCATAAGGATGCCATTAAGCCAGGGCAAAAAGTCTTAGTAGTAGATGATTTATTGGCCACTGGAGGGACAGTCGAGGCGACGATTCAATTAGTGGAAGAGTTAGGTGGAGAAGTTGTAGGGTGTGCCTTTTTGATTGAGTTAGCCTATTTAAATGGCCGTGACAAGTTGAAAGGCTATGACATTTTACCGTTAATGACATATGAATAAGCTGATCGGCTGACTCTTCGAAAGGGTCAGCCAACTCTTTTTTAATTATATCCACTCAATTGAGTGAACGAACAGAGCAATTAATAATTGCGAAAAATCTACAACGGGGCGTGTGAAACGCACAAAAAGAAGTGTTTCTCTTTACATATGCCATTTATTTATGAATAATGGAAAAAAAGAAAAGGAAGCAGCTAGGTGGTTGTATATGTCTAAACACAGTATACGAACAATCGATCAAGTGATAGAAAGAGCCAGTCATTATATGAATGAAGAACACGTGGCTTTTCTTCAGCGTGCCTATGAATATGCAGCCAAAGCCCATGAAGGTCAAATTAGAAAGTCCGGTCAAGAATATATTTTACATCCAATTCAAGTGGCAGATATTTTAATTGATCTAAAGATGGATCCGGCAACAATAGCAGGCGGATTTCTTCATGATGTAATCGAAGATACCGAAATCACTTATAATGATTTAAAAGAAGCTTTCAGTGAAGAAGTGGCTCAATTGGTTGATGGAGTTACGAAACTAGGGAAAATCAAATATAAATCTAAGCAAGAACAACAAGCAGAAAATCACCGGAAAATGTTTATCGCGATGGCGAAAGATATTCGCGTGATTTTAATTAAGCTTGCCGACCGACTACATAATATGCGCACATTATCATTTTTACCGGAGGAAAAACAGCGGAGAATCGCAAATGAAACCTTAGAAATCTTCGCGCCATTGGCTCACCGACTCGGAATTTCAACCATAAAATGGGAACTTGAGGATACGGCGCTTCGCTACATGAATCCGCAACAATATTACCGAATTGTTCAACTGATGAAGCAAAAAAGAAGTGAACGTGAACAATACATTGATACGGTTATTGGAGAAATTAATGAGCAATTAGGCGAAATTAACATAGAGGCAGAAATATCCGGTAGACCAAAACACTTGTATAGCATTTACCGGAAAATGGCCATTCAAAAGAAAGATTTTAACGAAATCTATGATTTGCTGGCTGTGCGAATTATCGTGAGAAATATTAAAGAATGCTATGCCGTATTAGGGGTTATTCACACGCTTTGGAAACCAATGCCTGGACGATTTAAAGATTATATTGCCATGCCGAAACCAAATCTTTATCAATCACTTCATACAACGGTAATCGGTCCGGAAGGTGATCCGTTAGAAGTCCAAATCAGAACTTCTGAAATGCACGAGATTGCTGAATATGGAATTGCGGCACATTGGGCTTACAAAGAAGGAAAAGCAGAGAACGATGCCCCAAAAGATATGTCAAAACAACTAGCATGGTTCCGAGAAATCCTGGAATGGCAAAATGAAACGAGAGATGCAGAGGAATTCATGGAATCACTCAAGTTCGATTTCTTCTCAGACATGGTCTATATTTTTACACCAAAAGGAGATGTCATCGAATTGCCGAGTGGCTCCGTACCGTTGGATTTTGCTTATCGAATCCATACTGAGGTTGGGAACAAAACGGTTGGTGCCAAAGTAAATGGGAAAATCGTACCGCTTGATTATCAATTGAAAACGGGCGACATTATTGAGATCATGACTTCCAAGCATTCGTATGGGCCTTCTGAAGATTGGTTGAAAATAA
Organism: Allobacillus halotolerans; assembly: GCF_018967645.1. Taxonomy (GTDB): domain Bacteria; phylum Bacillota; class Bacilli; order Bacillales; family Alkalibacillaceae; genus Allobacillus; species Allobacillus halotolerans. Next base: position 62,870 of record NZ_JAHLZF010000007.1, read on the forward strand.
CGAAGACAACTCAAGCTAAAAATAAAATTAAACAATTTTTCAAAAGACAACGGAAAGAAGAAAATGTTCAACGTGGACGTGAGTTGGTAGAAAAAGAGATTAAGAATATGGATCTCCAACCAAAAGAAGTATTGACGGAAGAAAATATTCAGTTGGCATTAGATCGGTTTCATTTTCAACATGAGAATGACTTGTATGCAGCAGTGGGTTACCAAGGTGTAACGGCTCTTCAAGTTACCAATCGAATAACTGAAAAAATTCGTCAAAAAGAAAAAGAAGTCAATTTGGAACAGACGCTTGAAAATCTTCAAAATGAAGTCTCTCCACAAAAACGGAAAGCCTCTACATCTGGTGTCATTGTGCGCGGACTCGATAATTTGCTTATCCGTCTATCGAAATGTTGCAACCCTGTTCCAGGGGATGAAATTGTCGGCTATATTACAAAAGGAAGAGGAGTCTCCGTGCACCGTGCCGATTGTCCAAACATTTCCAATGAAGATGAAACACGTTTGATCGATGTGGAATGGGAACGAAACAGCCAGCGTCAACAAAGTTATCATGTAGACTTGGAAATTACCGGTTATGATCGTAGTGGCTTCTTAAATGAAATTTTACAAGCTGTCAATGAGACGAATACTTCCATTACGCATGTGAATGGAAAATCAGACAAGAATAAGATTGCAACGATTAACTTAACCATTTTAATTCACAATTTAGAGCATTTACGACGAATCGTCGAACGTATTAAAAAGATCCGAGATGTTTTTGCCGTTCAGCGACTGATTCACTAATGGATTTTGATGGATAAAGGGGTAAAAGTAATGCGAGCTATAATTCAACGTGTGACGAGTGGTGCTGTCGATGTCAACGGAGAACGGACAGGCGAGATCCAAGATGGACTAGTCGTTCTACTTGGAGTATCGACAAAAGACACCGAAACAGATGTGAACTATTTAGCAGAGAAAATCATTAACCTGCGAGTATTTGAAGATGATCAGGAGAAAATGAACCTTTCACTTAAAGATGTCCATGGTAAAATTTTATCCATCTCTCAATTTACATTATATGGAGATACAAGGAAAGGCAGACGGCCTAACTTTATGCAAGCGGCTAAGCCAGACCAAGCACTTGAATTATACCAGCAATTTAATGATCGGATTAGACAGTTAGGTATAGAAGTAGAAGAAGGGAAATTTGGTGAACACATGGAAGTGTCACTGATCAATGATGGCCCTGTCACCTTAATATTGGATACAGATGATTAGTCTTGACAAGCTATTGAAATATAGCTATGATAATTGAAATTAATTGAATAGTGATCAATACCAATGAGGGAAAAAGTAGCAAAGAAACACATATGACAGAGAGGGTTTGCCATGGCTGGAAGCAAACTCATATGTCCTTTGTGAAAGACATTCCGGAGGTGCCTTGCCGAATGTAAAAGTAGGTATAGGCCGCGAGAAGCGTTAATGAAATGAAGTGAAAGCAACTCTCTTAGGTTGCTTTAATCAGGGTGGCAACACGGGGTAAACTCGTCCCTATCAATTGGAATGCGGATTGATAGGGATTTTTTTATTTTCAAAAGAATTACATAAAACGAAGGAGGAACTGACGTTGATTCATATACCTAGAGGTACGGAAGATCTATTGCCAGAAGCAACAGAGAAATGGCAAGTCATTGAAAATACGTTAAGAAAATTATCGGAAAAATATCATTATAGAGAGATACGTACGCCTATGTTTGAGCGAACAGAATTATTTCAGCGAGGTGTCGGTGATACAACAGACATCGTTCAAAAAGAGATGTACACATTTGAAGACAGAGGTGGGAGAAGCTTAACATTACGCCCTGAAGGCACAGCTTCTGTAGCAAGATCATATGTACAACATAAAATGCACGGACTACCAGAGCAGCCTACTAAATTGTATTATATCGGGCCGATGTTCAGGTATGAACGACCACAACAAGGACGCACGCGGCAATTTACTCAGTTTGGCATTGAAGCGATTGGTAGTGACAATCCGGCAATTGACGCGGAAGTATTAGCATTTGCGATGGAGTGCTATGAAGCATTTGGATTAAAGTCGCTTAAGTTAGTCATCAATAGTCTAGGCGACCGAGAAAGCCGTCAAAGCCACCGGGAAGCATTGATCAACCATTTTCAGCCACATCAAGAAGAGCTATGCCAAGATTGTCAAGTTAGACTGGAAAAGAATCCACTCCGTTTACTGGACTGTAAGGTCGATCAAGATCATCCAGCGATGAAAACAGCACCGTCTATATTGGATTACCTCAATGAGTATTCAAGCAACTACTTTGAATCTGTCAAAAAACATTTGGATGCGATGGGGATTTCCTATACTGTAGATGAAAATCTTGTTCGGGGATTGGACTATTATACACAAACTGCTTTTGAAATCATGAGTGAAGCAGAAGGGTTTGGTTCCATTACTACACTGTCCGGTGGTGGCCGATACAACGGATTAATTGAAGATCTTGGTGGCCCTGAAACATCAGGAATCGGTTTTGCTTTGAGTATTGAACGATTGTTGATGGCACTTGATGCCGAAAAGCTATCGCTTGAAACGAACGCAGGAATTGATTGTTATATCGTTTCGATTGGCGATGAAGTGACATTCAAAGCAACCGAACTCATTCATCAACTACGCCAACAAGGAATTCGAGCTGACCGGGATTATTTGAATAAAAAAATGAAGGCTCAGTTTAAGGCAGCTGAACGGGCGAAAGCTAAATTTGTCGTCATCCTTGGAGAAGAGGAAATGAATGAAGGTAAAGCAAAAGTAAAAGAATTAGCAACCGGGGAACAAACGACCGTTCCACTCAACGAGATTGCAACTTATATTGGAGGGAAATAAGATGCTCGAACGTTCATACTGCGGGATGCTTACTCTTGATCAAGAGGAGCAGACTGTATTATTAAAAGGATGGGTACAACGACGCCGGGACCTTGGCGGACTGATCTTTATTGATTTACGCGATCGCTCAGGGGTTGTGCAAGTTGTATTCAGTCCAGAATCGAAAGAAGCATTGGAGCAAGCAGAAAGGATTCGAAGTGAATATGTCATCGAGGTTACTGGTGTTGTGAAACAAAGAGATGAAGGTACCATCAATCCATCGATGAAAACAGGTGAACTTGAAATCGTAGCCAACAAGCTGACGATTATCAGTAAATCGAAGGCATTGCCGATCCAGATTGAGGATAAAATAGATGTTTCAGAAGAAATTCGTTTGAAATATCGTTATTTAGATTTACGACGGAATACGATGCAAGAAACATTTATTTTACGGCATGAAATTGCCCAAGCCATTCGCCAGTATTTGAATCGACAAAACTTTTTGGAAATGGAAACGCCAGTGTTGACGAAAAGCACACCTGAAGGAGCGCGGGATTATTTAGTCCCTAGTCGTGTTCATGAAGGAGAGTTCTATGCGTTACCACAGTCGCCGCAACTCTTTAAGCAGTTGCTGATGGTCTCAGGATTCGAAAAATATTATCAGATTACTCGTTGTTTCCGTGATGAAGATTTACGTGCCGATCGCCAGCCTGAGTTTACACAAATTGATATTGAAACGTCTTTCATGAACCAAGAAGAAATCATGAACATGACGGAAGAGATGCTTCGATTTGTCGTAAAAGAGGTTAAAGGAAAAGACATAGCCGATCCATTTCCTCGAATGACCTATCAAGAAGCAATGGAGCGATATGGGTCAGACAAACCGGATACACGCTTCGGTATGGAGCTAAAACAAATCAATGAGTTCGCTGCAACCTCAAACTTTAATGTGTTTAAACAAACCGTGGAAAACGGCGGTCAAGTGAGTGCATTAAATGTTGAAAATCAGGCTGACCAATTTTCACGAAAAGACATCGATCAATTAACGGATTTTGTGAAAATCTATGGAGCAAAAGGGTTAGCATGGATTAAAATTGACGAGAATGGTGCATTGACAGGTCCGATCGCCAAATTTTTCGATGAAGATGATGCTAAATCATTACGTGATCAGCTAGATGCAAAAGCAAATGACTTGCTTCTATTCGTCGCTGATCAAAAACAAATTGTTTACGACAGCTTAGGTGCACTTCGATTAAAATTAGGAAAAGAGCTTGGCTTAATCAATGAAGAGCAACTAAACTTCTTATGGGTTACTGACTGGCCATTGTTTGAATATGATTCCGAAGATGGACGATATCACGCAGCTCACCATCCATTTACAATGCCAAAGCCTGAGCATATCGATCAATTGACAGATTCACCAGAAAATGTTCAAGCACAAGCTTATGATGTTGTGTTAAATGGCTTTGAACTCGGTGGTGGATCATTGCGTATCTACGAAAAAGACTTGCAATATAAAATGTTTGAAGCCCTCGGTTTCACAAAAGAATCCGCAGAAGAACAATTTGGATTCTTGTTGGAAGCATTAGAATTTGGAGCACCTCCACACGGTGGAATTGCCCTTGGCTTTGATCGCTTGGTGATGCTTTTGGCCGGCAAAACGAATCTTCGCGACACAATTTTATTTCCGAAGACAGCATCAGCATCAGATCCATTGACCGAGGCGCCGTCTAAGGTGTCGGATGAGCAACTAGCTGAATTACACTTAGAATTGAAAGATAATGAAAACCAGTAAGCTGAATATTCTAAAAAAAGATTAAGAAAACCAAAAATTGGGCGCTTGTATCTCTTGATATTGGATAATGTATGTGATATTATTTGATTACAAAGTTGAAACAGAGCAATCCTAATGTGTTCGTCTTCTCCGTCGTACGTTTTGACCGAACACTTTTATGTAAGGGAGTCCGGCGTTTCTGTGTGGCGTATATGCCTTTTATAGGACATACAAAGCACAGAACAGGACACCCACCTGCCTGGAGCGGGTTCAAAACATTAAGGAGGAACGGCACAATTGGGATTGTGTACATACAAAAAAGCTATTTTAAGCAAACCTTAAAATAGCTTTTTTTATATGTTTATATTGGAAGAAATCAATTATTGAGAGATCTTAATGAACATGCTTTGTGTCCTGCTTTTTTCATTTCGCAATTTGCTCTAAATTGCCATTTTTCGCCATCTTAAAAGCAGGTGAGGATAGGGACGAATCTTCATCCAATACGACCATTTTCCTTGCACGGTCCATGATGTTCACAAATGTCTGGTAATCTTCTTTTAAGGTATCGTAATCTTTTTGCAGTTGTTCGTATTTTGCTTTCCATTCTTCATTTTCATTGGTTAACTGTTGATTATATTCCTTCATTTGCTCGAATTCAGCTTCATCATTGATTGAAGTAGATTCTTTTAGTTGTTCTAGTAAATGAATAATTTCATCAATGGTGGTAGGTTGTTGATTCGTTTTCGTTATTTCTTTCGCTTCGGAGATGTTTGTGACTCCATTCGTTGCTTGTTGCTTCATTGCTTTTTTACGTTCTTTCCGTTGCCTTTTGGCCAAGTCTACTGCTTTTTCATAGTTTTTACGGACTTCAGCGTTCCACCGAAAACCACATGCAGCAGCCGTTCGATTCAGTTTGTCACCGACTTCCTCGAAAGCCACTAATTGTGTACTTCCTTCACGTATATGTCTAAGCACAGTTTCTGCCAGTAATAAATCATCTTCATGAGACCAAGCGTCTTGCCTCACTTTAACCATATTCCCAACTCCTTTTATCTCGAATGATAGTTTCCTATTTCTATCATGTGCAAGTTGTGAGGATAATATACATAGAAATCCAGGCTCAAACTCAGAAAAAACTGGACATCTATAGTAAAATAGAAAAAGATTGAGCATGAATTGAAGGAGAACGATATGTTTAATAATGAACCACTTGCATTCCGTATGCGACCTGAGAAAATTGAAGAAGTTGTCGGTCAAAAACATGTGATCGGTGAGAACACTTCTTTATATAAAATGATTAAAAATGGATATGTACCATCAATGCTTCTGTATGGACCACCCGGAACTGGGAAGACTTCTTTAGCTTATGCCATTGCAGGTTCTTCCAATATGGAATTCTTTGCGATTAATGCGACAAGCGCCAGCAAAAAAGAGGTTGAACAGATTATCCAAGAAGCAAAATTAACTAGAAATGTGCTTTTGTTCATCGATGAGATTCATCGCTTTCACAAAGGACAGCAGGATACATTGCTAAATGCGATGGAGGAAGGAATTATAACATTCATCGGTGCGACAACTGAAAATCCTTATCATAGTGTAAATAATGCAATTCGATCACGCTGTGGGCAGATCAAGCAATTACATCCGTTGAATCAAGACGATATATTAGGACTTCTTCATCGAGCGTTAAAAGACCCAAGAGGATTATCCCACATGACGATTGATATTTCGGATGATCATCTGAAGCTGATCGCTGAAACGACAGGTGATGGGCGTACAGCTTTAACGATTTTAGAAGAAGTTGTTTACGCTTCGGATATGACGGATGAAGGTACCTACCAAGTAGAACTCGAAACGGTTCAGTCAAGCATTCAAAATAAAGGTTTTGTGCATGATAATAAAGGAGACATTTATTACGATCTGCTATCGGGGTTTCAAAAAAGTATTCGTGGCAGTGATGCGGATGCCGCCTTATATTATTTAGCTAGACTGTTAGAAGGCGGCGATTTGGAAGCCATCATGCGTCGATTGTTGGTGATTGCATACGAGGATATTGGTTTGGCTAGTCCAGCCGTAGCTGCACGTGTGTTGCCTGCCATTCAATCCGTCGAACGATTAGGCTTGCCTGAGGCGAGGATTCCTCTAAGTGTGATCACCATTGAGTTATGTTTATCACCGAAGTCGAATACCGCTTATAAAGCACTGGATAAAGCGATTAAGCATGTCAAAAAAGGTGTGACGGCGGATATACCAGATCATATAAAGGATTCGCATTATGCAGGTGCATCCAACCTGGGACATGGAGTTGAATATAAATACCCGCATCATTCTTCTACTGGATGGGTTTACCAAGAATATTTACCTGAGTCCCTCCGTGGTATGTCATATTATCAGCCTAAAATGTTAGGTGAAGAAAAAAGATATGCGCAAACATACGAGAAGTTGAAAAAGTTATCGAACGAATCGCGACAGGATGAAAAGAAGCGCTAGTTCATTAAATTCCACAATGTATTAAAACATGCTATAATGTCAGATGGTTTTCGCAAAAGGTGCCAATCCATCTGTTAGATTTGGTTATTGATGAGGGGGATATTGGATGAAGATCTCTACGAAAGGGAGATACGGACTAACGATCATGATTGCATTGGCAAAAGGACATCCGAGTAAAAATCCGATTTCGCTAAAAGTAATTGCACAAGAATATCATTTATCTGAACATTATCTTGAACAATTAATCGCACCACTTCGCAATGTTGGTTTGGTCAGAAGTGTTCGCGGAGCTAAAGGTGGTTATTTATTGGCTGAAGAGCCGAAAAATATAACGGCAGCAGACATCATAAAACCACTTGAAGGACCGATTCGCCCCGTTGAAGAGATGGAGGATGAACAACCTGCTCAGCAAGAATTGTGGCGACGAATTCGTGACGCCGTAAAGGATGTACTCGATTCAACAACGTTGGCTGATTTAGCAGAGCACGATGGCTCCATTTATCAAGAAGAAGATATGTTTTATATTTAATAGAAAAAGTAGGTGACTTCTGTGAAACGCGTTTATTTAGATTACGCAGCAACAACTCCTTTACACCCTGAAGTCAAACAAGAAATGATGGAAGCACTGGAAGGGACATATGGAAACCCAAGCAGTATCCACTCCTTTGGCAGAGAAAGCAGAAAACTATTGGATGAAGCTAGAAGCGAAGCTGCACGGAGTATCGGAGCCGATTTTTCTTCGATTATATTTACGAGTGGAGCAACCGAGGCAAACAATCTAGCGATCTTTGGAGTTGCACGGGCTCATGCCCATAAAGGCAAGCATATCATCACGACCCAGATTGAACATCACGCTGTTTTACATCCAATGGAGGAGTTAGAAAAGGAAGGCTTTGAAGTGACCTTTCTCCCTGTGGATGAGTCGGGAGTCGTTTCTGTCGAAGCAGTTGAAGAAGCCCTTCGACCGGATACAATTTTCGTCTCCATCATGCGGGTAAACAACGAAACTGGCATGCAACAACCGATTGAGGCTATTGGTGAACGTTTAAAAGAACACCAAGCTATTTTCCATACGGATGCTGTACAAGCGTACGGACTGGAAAAACTTGATGTGACTGCACTCAATGTTGACCTTCTATCTGTTTCATCGCATAAAATTTACGGACCAAAAGGAATCGGATTTTTATATCGAAATGATGATATTCATTTGGCTCAACAAATTTTCGGCGGGGAACAAGAAAGAAAGTGGCGATCCGGTACAGAAAACATGCTTGGGATTGTAGGGTTTAAAAAAGCTATTGAGTTGTTGGAGAAAGAACGAGAAGATCGAATGACTCATTATCAAAGGCTCAGCGAGAAATTCATTGCTGGATTGAACGAACTTTCCATCGATTATCACATGAATGGAAAAAAAGAAGAGCATATGCCAAATATCTTGAACATTAGTTTTCCGGGTGTGGAAGTAGAAATGTTCTTGACGAATCTAGATTTAGAAGGCATTGCGGTTTCTTCCGGTTCTGCTTGTACTGCCGGTTCGATTGATCCATCACATGTATTAAAAGCAATGTATGGTGAAAAAAATGACCGTATATATAATTCCATTCGCTTTAGCTTTGGAATCGAAACGAGCGAGGAAGAAATTCAGTTTTGTGTTGAAAGAATCAGCAAAATCTTAAACAGGTTATTGCCAAATCATACAAGAGGTTAGGTGGTGAAAAAATGAAAAAGCCAGAAGACACAAGAGTAGTGGTCGGTATGTCTGGAGGCGTCGATTCATCTGTTACTGCGTTGCTTTTGAAACAACAAGGTTATGATGTCGTAGGAATTTTCATGAAAAACTGGGATGACACAGATGAGTTTGGTGTATGCACAGCGACGGAAGATTACGAAGACGTTGCACGTGTTGCTAACCAGTTAGACATTCCGTACTACTCCGTAAATTTTGAAAAGCAATATTGGGATAAAGTGTTTACCTACTTTTTAGATGAATATAAAGCGGGACGAACGCCGAATCCGGATGTCATGTGTAATAAAGAGATTAAATTCAAGGCTTTCTTAGACCATGCAATGGGGTTAGGAGCAGATTACTTGGCGACTGGGCATTATGCCCGTGTCAGTGAAATAGATGGTCAAGCACAAATGCTTCGCGGAGTTGATTCAAATAAAGATCAAACGTATTTCTTGAATCAAATACCGAAAGAAATACTCCCGAGACTGATGTTTCCATTAGGAGAGCTTGATAAGTCTGAAGTCCGTGAAATTGCCAAAAAACATGATTTAGCAACTGCAACAAAGAAAGACAGCACAGGAATTTGTTTTATTGGCGAAAGAAACTTCAAAGAGTTTTTGAGTGAATACCTACCAGCTAAACCAGGTGAAATGCAAACATTAGAAGGTGAAGTGAAAGGTAAACACGACGGATTAATGTATTACACAATCGGTCAAAGACAAGGTCTTGGAATCGGTGGTGCAGGTGACCCTTGGTTTGTCATCGGAAAAAACTTAGAAGAGAATATTCTCTATGTAGGACAAAGCTTTAACAACGAAGCGCTTTATTCAGATTCTTTAGAAGCTGTTCACTTGAATTGGTTAGCGGATATTGATTTAAGTGCGCCTATTGAGTGTACGGCCAAATTCAGATATAGACAGGAAGATTATGCCGTTCGTGTCGTCGTGGATTCGGAGAAAGATCAGGCAGAAGTCATCTTTAAAGAACCTCAACGAGCGATTACACCAGGTCAAGCAGTCGTTTTCTATGATGGCGAACGTTGCTTAGGTGGCGGAACCATCGATCGCGCTTTTAAAGACGGTAAACAACTAACATATCTAGCTTAAAAGTCAGCACATTTATTGTGGTGGCTTTTTTGCCAGATAAACGATTGATTCAATAGAAGGATATTGATAAGAAAATACATACTTTTATAACGAAAATATTTTCTTCGCATTACTTCTACGATACGATAGAATAAAAAGACGATCAACGAATTAACCGAAAGGAGTCAACCTGATGAACTTAATTGAAAAAGGAATCGAACATATGCAAGCGAATGAGCTAGAAGAAGCCGCTAATACATTCAATCAATACATCGAAGAAAATCCAACAGATCCAGTAGGCTTTATCAATTTCGGAAATCTATTAAACCATGTAGGTGAATATGATAAAGCACAAAATTTCTTTAATCGTGCGATCGAAATTGATTCTAAATCAGGAACCGCTTATTACGGCCTAGGTGTGCTCCATTTCGAACAGAAAAATTACCAACAAGCCGCAAAAGAATTTCAAAACGCGGTTCGATTTGGATTAGATGATGCAGATGCTTATTATATGCTCGCTGTTTCTTTGAGAAATCAGCAAAACGAAAAGCTGGCGCTTCCATTCTTTCAACGAGCAAGTGAGTTGAAAAAGTCAGACACAGAAATTCAGTTCCAGTATGGCTTAAGCTTAGCTTATAATGAGCAGATCGACCATGCACTGAATCAGTTGTTGTATGTCACGGAATTGGATGACCAACATGCAGATGCACTTTATAATACGGCTGTATGTTATTTGCATAAGGAGCAGCCGAAGAAAGCTTTAACTTTTTTCAAAAAAACTCTCGATGCACAGCCAGACCACATGCTTGCGGCAGATGGTAAAATTAAAGTCGAAGAATATTTGAGTGAAGGGTAACTCAACTGGATCGTTGAAGGAGATAGATGGAATGACTGATCAACTTTATATCAAAGGCCAATTGAATCATATGATTTTTCATAATGCCGAAAAACAATTTTCCATCGCATCGATCAAACTGGATGAAACGAATATAGACTTAAAAGAAGATGAATTTGTTGTTAAAGGTCATTTTCCGAAACTTACGTATGGAAACGATTATATATTTTACGGCAAAATGGAAAGTCATCCTCGATTTGGTGATCAATTTCATGCCTTCACGTATGAGAAAGAGTTGCCGAAAACAGAGGAAAGCTTAATCCGCTATCTCTCAAGCGATTTATTTTATGGGATCGGATTGAAAACAGCACAAAAAATTGTTGGTAAGTTGGGAATCGATACCGTCGAAAAAGTGCTCAGGGATGAAACAGTTTTAGATGGCATTGTGTCGTTGAAAACAGAAACAAAGCAGCAGTTTATTCAAGACTTACGACTTCATCAAGGTTTCGATCGTGTCACCGTTGAATTATCCAAATACGGAATAGGACTGCAGCTTGCGCAAAAAATTTATGCGTTACATCAAGAAAAAACCTTGGACGTATTAACAGAAAATCCCTACCAACTTGTATTCCAAATTGAAGGGTTCGGTTTTCAGCGTGCAGATGAAATTGCCCAGCAGATTGGAATCCGCAATGATCATCCAACACGAATTCAAGCAGGTATTTTGCATGTGTTGGAAGAAGAGTCACTCAACGGTCATGTTTTCGTCTACGAAAATTACTTGATTCGTCAGGCAACGGAATTATTATTTTCGCGTGGAGCACAAGTTGGTTTTTCATTTCAAACCTTTTTTCAATCACTAATCGAAGAATCTTTACTTGTGAAAGAAGATGATCGGATATATCTCCCTCAGCTTTACTTTGCAGAAGAAGGAATTGCGTCTCAATTAGCTCGAATCCAAGAGGTAAAAGAGGATACATCCTATGAAGAAAGCGAACTGTTGAAATTCATTGGTGATTTAGAAGAGCGAGAAGGTATTTCATACGGTGAAGAACAATATGAAGCGATCAAGATGGCTTTGGATGAAAAAGTCATGATATTGACTGGCGGTCCAGGCACTGGTAAGACGACCGTTGTAAAAGGTATCTTGGAGAGCTACCAAAAACTGTGTGATAAAGAGAAAACAATCAAAGATTCCGATTACTTGCTATGTGCACCGACAGGCCGAGCTGCCAAGCGATTGAGTGAATCGACAGGGATGAAGGCGAAAACCATCCACAGTTTGCTCGGTTGGAGCGGAGAGAGTGAGTTCGAGTATGATGCTGGTAACCAACTGGATGGAAAGTTAATCATCATCGATGAATTTTCGATGGTCGATGTTTGGCTTGCCAATCGGTTGGTCAAAGCTATACCTTCTTCGATGAAAGTCATCCTTGTAGGGGATGAAGATCAATTGCCCTCCGTCGGACCAGGTGAAGTACTGTCTGATTTATTGAAGTCGGATTGCATTAAAGTGGCCAGATTGGAAGAAATCTATCGACAAAAAGAAGATTCATCGATTATTAAGTTAGCACATGCGATTAAAAATGACCGTTTAGAAGAACTCGATTTATCGAAGTCCAGTGACTTTAATTTTTTCCCGACATCAACTGAAAACACAGGAATCGTCATTGAAAAAATAGTCGAGCGTGCATTGGCAAAAGGATATACGCAACGGGATATACAAGTATTGGCCCCTATGTACCGATCGAAAGCGGGTATTCATGCATTAAATGAAACGTTGCAGCAGCTGTTTAATCCGCCTTCTCAGCAAAAACGAGAAATCAAGCACTTCGATTCGGTCTATCGATCCGGGGACAAAGTGATTCAACTCGTTAATCAACCAGAAAAGAAAGTGTTTAACGGAGATATCGGAGAAATCAGAGCCATTAAAAAACCAACGGAAACGGAAACGAAAAAAGAAGAAATGATTGTGGACTTTGAAGGATTAGAAGTTTCATATACACGGCAAGATTTCAATCAGTTGATGCTCGCTTACGCCATTTCGATCCATAAATCACAAGGCTCGGAATTTCCAATTGTGATCATTCCAATTGTTCGCTCTTTCAGAAGAATGCTCGTCAAAAATTTAATTTACACAGCGATCACCCGAGGAAAGTCATCACTCATTATTTGTGGTGAATATAATCAATTCATGGATGGGTTGAAGCAGAAGAACTTTTTTAACCGTAATACGACGTTAGTCGAACGGCTTAAGTATGTTTGGGGAATGAGTGTAGAAGAAATCGATCGTAATGACGCGACGGAAGTCAATCACTCATCAAAAGAACTGGGTAGGACGCAAGAAAAAGCACAACCTACTAAAACGACCGAAGCAAATGATGTGAAAACGGAGAACAATACAGAAGATGATTTTGAAGGCCTTCCGTTAGAAGATGCCGAAAAACATGATGATGATTTATCACCCTATGATTTTATGGAATAATATGATACAAACGTTGTGTCATAATGAAGTTGAGTATTGAAGCGGCAAACGATTGAATTTAAAATGCATAAATTGGGCGCTCATAACAAAAAATGAGAGGAAAATACAAAGGAGTTATTTTCCATGAAATGCCCAAATTGTCACACACCCAACATAGGACTGATCAATGAAGGACGATTTTATTGCTGGAATTGCCTCGTAGAAGTCAATCAGAACCAACAATCAAGAGAAATGGTCAGCCAATTGCACCAACCTGAGTATTTTTTAGAAGATTTATTTTCTGATGAATGATAGTAGAAATTGACAGCCTTATAGAGATTCAATATAATAACGACAGAAGCAAAAATTCACGAAATCGATGAAGGAAACGAGTAAATGACAGAATCACTTCAAGAGAGGCGTCTTCCTGGCTGTAAAAGACGCTAAGTGAATGTCATTGAACGCTATTCCAGAGAGCGGCTAATCCCCGCCGGTCCACTCCGTTACGGTGTTTGAGCTGATAGGCTTTATTTGGTTATCATTCTGAATGGGAAGAATTGACCAAGGCAAAGTCTATAATCAGGGTGGCACCGCGGATAACCGTCCCTACATCATACTGTAGGGGCTTTTTTGTATTTGGCTCAGTTAAACGTACGTATTAAATTCTTAATATCGAATGAAGCCGCTGAAAAGTCGAGTGAAGCCGCTGAAAAGTCGAGTGAAGCCGCTGAAAAGTCGAGCGAAGCCGCCGAAAAGTCGAACGAAGCCACCGATAAATCGAGCGAAGCCGTCGAAAAAACGAGCGGAGCCGTCGAAAAAACGAGCGGAGCCGCTGAAAAATCGAGTGAAGCCGTCGAAAAGTCGAGCGAAGCCGTCGAAAAGCCGAGCGAAGCCGTCGAAAAATCGAGCAAAGCTGCCAAAGAGCAACCACAGACGTTAACAATGCTTTATATTTTAAATGAGAATTTTTAAGGAGGAAAAACGATGAAAATACTGACATCAAGTGAAGTACGACAAATGTTTTTGGACTTTTTTCAAGAGAAAAAACACTCGGTGGAACCTAGTCAATCATTGGTTCCCCATGAAGACCCGACTTTATTATGGATTAATAGTGGGGTTGCAACGTTAAAAAAGTATTTTGATGGACGAGTCATTCCGGATAATCCAAGAATCGTCAATGCTCAAAAGGCTATCCGAACAAATGATATTGAAAACGTTGGATTTACTGCTCGTCACCACACATTTTTTGAAATGCTCGGCAACTTTTCCATTGGTGAGTATTTTAAAGAAGAAGCGATTGAGTGGGCATGGGAATTTTTGACGAGCAAGGATTGGGTTGGATTTGATCCGGAAAAATTATCGGTAACAGTTCACCCAGAGGATGAGGAAGCATATAAGATCTGGGCAGAAAGAATTGGCCTGCCTGTAGAGAGAATTATTCGTATTGAAGAAAACTTTTGGGATATCGGTGAAGGTCCAAGTGGTCCAAACTCAGAAATCTTTTATGATCGTGGCGAAAAATATGGAAACGATCCAAAAAATCCAGAGTTATATCCAGGCGGTGAAAATGAACGATATTTGGAAATTTGGAATTTAGTCTTTTCTCAGTTTAACCATAATCCAGACCATACGTATACACCATTACCGAACAAAAACATTGATACAGGTATGGGCTTGGAACGGATTGTTTCTGTCATACAAGATACACCTACGAATTTTGAAACGGATCTATTTAAACCGATCCTTGAAAAAATTGAAGAAATCAGTGGGAAAACATATGGTAAAGCAAAAGAAGTCGATACAGCATTTAAAGTCGTCGCCGATCATGTAAGAACCGTAGCATTTGCGATTGGAGATGGAGCGTTGCCTTCAAATGAAGGAAGAGGTTACGTTTTAAGAAGACTATTAAGAAGAGCGGTACGTTTTTCGAAAGAACTGGGTATGAACCAACCGTTCATTTATCAGTTGGTCGAAGTCGTTGCAGATATTATGAAGGACTTCTATCCAGAAGTCAGTGAGAAAAGTGACTTCATCCAGAATGTCATCCGGAAGGAAGAAGAACGTTTTCATGAAACGCTTCAAGAGGGACTTGCGATTTTAGAAAAAATAATGAAACAAGAAAAAGAAAAAGGAAGTTATATCTTCCCTGGTAATGAAGTGTTTGTTCTTTATGACACGTATGGATTTCCGAAAGAACTGACTGAAGAATATATCCAAGATGAAGGCTTTCAAATAGACGAAGCAGGATTTGAAAAAGAAATGGCAGCACAGCGTCAACGTGCGCGGGCAGCTCGACAAAACGTTGACTCCATGCAGGTTCAAGACCAAGTACTAAGAGAAATCCATGTAGAAAGTCAATTTACAGGCTATGAACAATTAACTATTCAATCTACCGTCGCAGCATTAATTAAGGACAGACAAGAAGTTCAAGAAGTAAACCAAGGTGATGAAGCCTATTTATTTTTGAAGGAGACACCTTTTTATGCAGAGAGTGGCGGTCAGGTTGCGGATGAAGGAATCATCCAATCAGAAAACGGAAAAGCTTCTGTATTGGACGTTCAAAAAGCGCCAAATGGACAACATCTACATCGCATTAAAGTAGAGGAAGGTAGATTGAGTAATCAGGAATCTGTAAAAGCGACAGTCGACCAGCAGAAACGGAAGAAAGTGATCAAAAATCATACAGCTACGCACCTATTGCATCAAGCGCTAAAAGATGTACTAGGCGATCACGTCAATCAATCAGGGTCACTTGTTGCGCCCGGTCGTCTACGATTCGACTTCTCTCATTTCAATGCTGTTACGGAAGAGGAATTGAGTGAAATCGAGAAAAACGTGAATGAAAAAATTTGGGATTCCATCAACGTAGGCGTCAGTTATCATGACATTCAAGAGGCTAAAGAAATGGGTGCAATGGCGCTTTTTGGTGAAAAATACGGAAAAGAAGTTCGTGTCGTTTCGATTGGTGAATATAGTCTCGAGCTATGTGGTGGTTGCCATGTGCAAAACACAGCTGAGATTGGCTTATTTAAGATTATTTCAGAGTCGGGAATAGGTGCTGGTACGAGACGTATTGAAGCAAAGACGAGCAAAGGTGCTTATGAATTTTTTGAAGAGAAAGAATCCCAATTACAACAGGCAGCAACCTTGTTGAAAACGAAGGAAGATCAAGTTCCACAACGAATCGAATCATTGTTTACAGAAATGAAGTCAATACAAAAAGAAAACGAATCATTATCTGCCCGTCTAGCAAATGCTGAAGCAGCTGACTTAATCGAACAAACGGAAAATATTGAAGGTGTTCCACTCTTGGCTGCAAAAGTTAATGTGAAAGACATGAATGCACTCAGACAAATGGTAGATGAGTTTAAACAGCAATTGACTTCAGGAATCATCCTGTTGGCAATCGAAAACGGTGAAAAAGTACAACTTGCCGGCAGTGTCTCGGAAGATTTAGTTAAAAAAGGTTACCATGCAGGAAATATGGTTAAACAAGCAGCAAGTATTTGCGGTGGCGGCGGTGGAGGCCGTCCAGACATGGCTCAAGCAGGCGGAAAAAATCCTGAAAAAATCAATGAAGCACTGGAATCAGCAAAAGACTATATTAAAAATGTTTCTTCTTGAATACATTTACGTTTATAATGAGGGTAAGTAGAAGTGAGGGGGATCAATTATGGATAATCAAGATCATACGATGAAGTTCCAGTTTTCTGATGACTCTCAAGAACAAGTCGTAAATGAAATTTTACATTCGGTGTATGAATCACTTGAGGAAAAAGGCTATAATCCAATCAATCAAATTGTTGGCTATCTATTATCAGGGGACCCTGCTTACATCCCCCGTCATCGAGATGCACGGAATATGATCCGCAAAGTTGAACGAGATGAGTTGATTGAGGAAGTGGTCAAGCATTACTTAAAAACGAATAAAGAGGATCATCGATGAGGATATTAGGATTAGATGTGGGGGAGAAAACCATCGGCGTAGCTGTTTCTGATGCCCTACATTTTACGGCTCAAGGGATTGAAACAATTTCTTGGGATGAAAAAGCGGGTTTTGACCAAGTGTTTTCGAAATTGGAATCAATCATCAAAGAACACGAAATCAATAAAGCCGTCGTCGGTCTTCCCAAGCATATGAATGGAACGATCGGCGATCGTGGAGAGGCATCGAAGCGTTTTGCCACGTTTCTTGAAGATGAACTTGGTATCGAAACGATCTTATGGGACGAACGGTTGACGTCGATGGCTGCTGAACGTGTTCTTCTTGAAGCGGATATGAGTCGCAAAAAGAGAAAAAAAGTCATTGATAAAATGGCAGCCGTGTTGATCCTACAAGGTTATCTGGATCAATCCAATTAAAAAGGAGTGTTGAAAATGGAAGAGAAAGAACGAATTATTATTCCAGACGAAAATGGTGAAGAACATCTATTTGATGTGTTGTTCTCGTTTGATGTAGATGAAACAGAAAAATCGTATATCGTCGTTGTTCCATCTGACCAAGTGGATGAAGACGAAGTGGAAGTTTATGCGTTTCGTTACGAAGAAAACGGTGAAAATGAAGATGACATGGCACTATTTGAAATCGAAACAGATGAAGAGTGGGAAATGGTTGAGGAAATGCTCGCGACTTTCTCAGAAGAAGAAGATACAGAGTAAATTAGTAACATTGTTTTAGCAAAAAAGCCGCGTCCATGATGGACGCGGCTTTTTTCTAAATCCACTTACATGATTTTTAATGAATCTCACCCTCTAAAAACGTGTTTACATTCGTCATAAAAAATAATATTTAGACAAATTTTATGGAATCTCTATTGAAATTATAGAAATTATTCCATGAATACTTTATAATGAAGCGGGTAGATAGGGGGAAGAGAAATGTCAACTTCCAATGATGATTCAAAATTAACCTATAAAGATGTAAAGAAAAAGCGAATAGGTGAAGCAAAGGTTGCACGGAAATGGATTGTTACCATCCTTTTGATCGTGGTGATCGTGTTAATCATTGGTGGGCTGTCTATTTATAACTACATAGACGAAGGGCTGAGTCCAGTCGATCCAGATAATAATGAGATTATCGAAGTGGAAATTCCGTTAGGGACAAGCACGGAAGGGATTGCCAGCATCCTTGAAGAAAATAACATCATCAATAATAGTTTGATCTTTCGGTTGTATGTGAAGTTTAAAAACGAATCGGGCTTCCAAGCTGGAGAATATTTATTGGCTCAAAATATGAAGCTTGATGAAATTACCGAAACGTTAAAAACAGGAAAGATTCTCGTCGATCCATTGTATACGATAACGATTCCAGAAGGGTTCACAGTGGAACAAATTGCTGCCCGGTTGGGTAAAGAGACGCCGATCGATGAAGATGAGTTTTTAGATAAAATGCAAGATCGAGATTATATCCAATCACTCATCGGTCAATATCCGACAATTCTTGGAGAAGATATTTTACAAGAAGAAATCAGATACCCGTTAGAAGGTTATTTGTTCGCCATTACGTATCCGGTCTATCAAGAAAATTTAACGGTTGAAGATATTGTTAACAAGATGTTGACCGAAACATCCAATCAATTACAACCTTTTATGACACAAATAGAAGCATCGGACTTCAATGTGCACGAAGCGATTACGATGGCATCCCTGCTCGAGCGTGAAGCTGTCGGTAAGGATGATCGTAAAATGATTTCTGGCGTATTCTATAACCGATTAGAAGAGGGCATGAAGTTACAAACTGATCCAACTGCGTTATATGCTCACGGTGAACATAAAGAACGCGTATTGTATTCCGATTTGGAGATTGAATCTCCATATAACACCTATCATATTCAAGGGTTACCGATTGGACCGATTGCCAATTTCCATAAGAATTCGATGGAAGCGGCATTAAATCCAGAGGACCATGAATATCTCTATTTCGTTGCGTCTTATGAAGGTGAAGTTTATTACGCAGAGACTTATGCGGAACATGAGCAAAATATCCAAGAATATCGTCCGCCGAAAGATTAATGGATCAATTGATCGGGAGCGCCTGCTATTCGCGTTCCCACCTTTTTTTATGATAAAATAGCAAAATTGAAGAATAATGCACCGTTGGAGGAAAGTCATGCGTGCTTCACAAAAATATATCCAGTCTTTATATGAAGAATGGGATTCAGACCTTCAAAAGATTGAAGAATATGCAGAAGAACATCAGGTGCCAATTATGGAAATTGATGGCATCCGATTCATCAAGCAATTGATTCGAATTCATCGACCCAAAAAAATACTTGAGATCGGAACAGCAATTGGCTATTCTGCCATACAAATGGCGAAGGTAGATCCGAGTATTCATGTAACAACCCTGGAAGTCGATGAATCTAGGTATCAACAAGCCATCGAAAATATTCAAACGTTGAACTACGAAAATCAAATAAAAGCGTATCATCAAGACGCCCTTGATTTCCTAAAAAGACGTACAGAAGATGAACTATTTGATTTAGTTTTCATCGATGCAGCCAAAGGAAAAAATAAAGAATTTGTAAACTACGCAGATCCTTTCTTAAAAAAAGATGGCTTATTGGTAGTTGACAATGTATTATTTAAGGGATATGTTTCTGGAGAGAATAATGAATCCAGACGGTTATCCAAGCTTGGTTCCAAAATTAGCTCCTTTAATCAGTGGTTAATGAACGATGAACGTTACGAGACGACGATCGTAGAAGTAGGAGACGGAATCGCACTGGCAATCAAACAGACAAACAAGAAAGGAGCTTCGGATTCCCGTGAGTAAGAAACCAATTATCATTGGCGTTGCCGGAGGAAGCGGCTCGGGCAAAACCACTGTAACGAGAGCAATATACGATCAATTTAAAGATACATCCATGTTAGTGATTGAACAAGACTATTATTATAAGGATCAATCACACTTACCATTTGAAGAAAGATTAAAAACAAATTATGATCATCCATTAGCATTCGATAATGACTTGTTAAGGGAAGATTTAAACAAGCTCTTAAATCGACAATCGATTGAAAAACCAGTTTATAATTATGAAATGCACACGAGATCTGACGAAACAATTAGCGTCGAACCAAAAGATGTTATCATTTTAGAAGGAATTTTAGTCCTTGAAGACGAAAGATTACGTGAGATGATGGATATTAAAGTATTCGTTGATACGGATTCCGACCTGCGAATTATCCGCCGAATGATGCGGGACATCAATGAACGTGGAAGATCGATCGAATCAGTCATCGACCAATACGTTAATGTCGTGAGACCGATGCATCTCCAATTTGTCGAACCAGCGAAGAGATATGCAGACATCATTATTCCTGAAGGTGGCCATAATTACGTTGCGATTGATTTACTGACGACAAAAATTAAAAGTATTATTGAAGACAAACATTCATAACAATGGATTAGAAACAAACAGATTAGAAATTAACGAGAGGTGTTAGAAATGGCAGAAGAAAAACAGTTTTTTATGACAGAGGAAGGGAAAAAGAAACTAGAAGATGAATTAAACGAGTTAATTACCGTTCGTCGTCCAGAAGTGGTCGAGCGTATTAAAATAGCTAGAGATTTTGGTGACTTGTCCGAGAACTCAGAATACGATTCGGCAAAAGATGAACAAGCATTTGTTGAATCTCGTATTTCTCAAATTGAGACGATGCTTCGTTATGCAGTGATCATCGAAAACGATGAAAACGTCTCAGACATTGTCCAACTAGGTAAGACAGTTAAATTCGTAGAGTTACCGGATGGTGACGAAGAAGAATATCAAATCGTCGGAAGTGCAGAAGCTGATCCATTTGAGGGTAGAATCTCAAATGATTCTCCAATGGCTCAAAGCCTACTCGGTAAAAAAGTCGGAGAAGAAGTGACCGTCGCTACACCAGGTGGCGAATTAGAAGTTCGAATTACAGAAGTAAAATAACCAAATCATCCATGTATTGTCCTACGCAACGCTGTGTAGGACATTTACATATTATTGAACTGTATACCAAATCCATTTCGTGGAGGTCCGTGTTATGGCAGACGAGTATCAAAATGAACACACAAGAGCTGAACGATTTGAGAAAAGAAGACGAACAACAAAAATGATGAATTACATGTTGATCTTAGCAGGGATTTTAATCCTGTTGCTGATCATGCTATATTTCTTTTCTGGTGATGAAGAGGCTGGGGATGAAGAAACAGAAGAAGGTGTGGAGTTAGAAGATTCATCTGATGGAGAGTCGAATCAAAACGAAGCATCAGGCCAAGAAGAAGAAAATAATGAGTCAACAGATGAAAGTAATGAGGATACACCATCCGACGAAGACCAGTCTACAGACGAACAAGAAAAATCAGATGAGGAAACGAACGAGTCAACAGATGAAAATACAGGCGAATACAGTAACTTTGGAGAAGAGATTGAAGTTGAGCAATCCGATGAAGAGAATGTTATACAAGTCATTAAAGGTGATTGGCCAACATATCCAACCGAACAAGAAGAACCACATTCGATTGATTTAGACAAAGGAAGCCAAGATCGTCAAGAACTGGAAGAAGCTTCAGCTTCAGCGATCAACGGTAATTCCGAAGATATTACCTATTGGTGGTTTGGAAGTGACGGGAATCCGAATTATGTAGAAGCGACGATAGAAAATCAAACAGATGGTGAGATATACCGTGTCCACTTAGAGTGGGTTGAAAATGAAGGATGGCAACCACAACTCGTAAAAGTTTTAGAAGAAAATGATCAAAAACATCGGTTTGAATAGTTCGACGAAGGAGATAGAAAATGAAATACGCAATTATTGGCGCAATGGAAGAAGAAGTGGAAGCAATCAAAGAACGGATAACAATTCATTCATCAACGACTATAGCAAATTGCGAATATAATATAGGTAGCTATGGCGATCATGAAATTATTCTATTACAGTCTGGCATCGGTAAAGTCAATGCAGCTTTATCGACCACCATCTTACATGAACGGTTTAAGCCTGACTATGTCATAAATACAGGTAGCGCCGGTGGAACGGATCCAACCTTGGAGGTTGGCGACATCGTTATTGGTGAGAATATTCTTCACCACGATGCAGATGCGACTGCATTTGGTTATAAATTCGGGCAAATTCCACAAATGCCAGAAGTATTTACTTCAGATGACCAGTTGGTCCAACGAGCAAAAGAATCGATTGAGCGGCTTACAGGCGATTTTCAGAAGGTAGTAGGAATCATTGGTACAGCTGACTCATTCATGTCTGATGCTGAAAGAGTCAGCCAAGTTATCGAACGGTTTCCTGAAGTGAAAGCATTGGAAATGGAAGCAGCTGCAATTGCACAAGTTTGCTACCAATATGGAACACCATTTTTAATCATCCGATCATTGTCTGACATTGCCGGAAAAACGTCTGAAGTCAGTTTTGAAAAATTTCTCGAGAAAGCAGCGGAAAACAGCGCAACGTTCATATTAAATATGCTGTAAGCTAAAACCCTAGATGGGAATCGATTCATAAATCGATCTCCGTCTAGGGTTTCGTTATGTTCCAGGAAGATATCGGTGAGTGGATGAAATACGACCACTACCTGAACAGTCTGTTGGACGATGAATTCGGTCGGTAATCAGGTCACTCACCTTCGGAAATTGGGTATCAAACAGTTTTGTAAGCCGTGTTTTAAGCAGTGAAAATGTACTTTTGATCTTGCTTAGTGGTCAATATCATTTAGGGTTTTTTTGCTTTTTTGCCTTTTCTTTTTCACGATAAAATGCATGAAACATTTTCATTAAAGCTCGTTTTTCGATTCGAGAGACATAGCTACGTGAAATGCCGAGTTCTTGAGAAATCTCTCGCTGTGTGAACTCCTTCTGGTTATTCAATCCATATCTTTTGACAATAACCTCTTTTTCGCGTGGATTTAATAAATGAATATATTGAAAGATTTTTTCAATTTCCATCGTTGTTTGAACTTTATCAGCAAGGTCGGGTTGGTCTGATTGTAATATGTCAATTAAGCTAATTTCATTTCCTTCTTTATCGTTGCCAATCGGGTCTTGTAGAGACATATCCTTATTGCTCTTTTTCGTAGATCGTAAGAACATGAGTATTTCATTGTCGATACATCTCGCCACATAAGTTGCTAGTTTCGTGCCTTTTTCTGGTGAGAAACTCTCTACTCCTTTGATGAGACCGATTGTACCAATGGAAATAAGGTCTTCTTGATCCTCTTTATTATTTTCATATTTTTTTGCAATATGTGCTACAAGTCGTAAGTTATGTTCAATTAGTTTATTTCGGGCATCCAAATCACCATTTTGCCAAAGGTCCAAATACTTCTTTTCATCTTCTTTTGAAAGCGGTTGAGGAAAAATTTGTCCCTTAATATAAAGGGCAAAAAAGTATGGGTGCTGCACGAATAATGAAAGCAGTTTTAAGAAACTAAGCAAAACATCACTCCTGTTGATTAGATATTTGCCTACACCCCAATTATATGGCGAAAATTTCAATTAGTGCCTATCCACCTTAAAAACTATAAAAAAACTGTGCTCCTTTTACTTGGAGCACAGTTTGTCTCAGATTAGATTTTACGAATCTGGCTGTTCAGATTGTCGTTCAGCATCCGTTCGTTCATTTGCTTCTCGTAATTCATCACGAATGCTACTTTCATGTAATTTAACTCCTGCGTTATGTGCAGCTCTGGAGATCATGTGTCCACTAATCGGGGCGGTTAGCATAATAAACCATATCCCAATTAAAAGTTTTCCACTAATGATTTCGTGGTCTACGTACAAAAATAAAAACGCTGCTAGCAAGACACTGGCCACACCGAGTGTAGAAGCTTTCGTTGCTGCGTGAAGTCGTGTATAGACATCAGGAAACCGCAGTATGCCGAGTGACCCTGAAAAAATGAAAAAGGTGCCAACAAGTAAAAATAAACTAATGATTATTTCGATCAATGATAACACCCTTTTCAATAAATTTCGCAATTGCGATCGTACCGATAAACAATAAAATTCCAATCAATAAAATAACATCATTTAGTTTTGTCGTCACTAGATGGATCGCTGTCAGACCGGCGAAAGCCATTAAATTGATTCCCATCGTATCTAAGGCGACAGCACGGTCCGCATTTGTCGGACCAATGATAATGCGAATCAATAGGATAACTACCGAAAAAGCTACTGCGACCAGACAAACGATCACTGTCCATTCCAATAGTTCGCCTCCGAAATCTTCTAACATTATCTCGTCACCTCCATAATCGCTTTTTCAAAGGTTTCCTTAATACCTTCAATTTCTTTTTCGATATCCGGCATATCCATCGCGTGGATATAGATTGTCGTATGATCATCAGAAATTGAAACGCTCAACGTTCCAGGAGTCAATGAAATTAAGTTGGCAAGCAACGTAATTTCCCAATTCGTACGAAGTTCAGTCGGTAGTGCAAAGATCCCGGGTTCTACGTTCAACTTGGGCTTGTATACAAGTTTGGCTATTTGCCAGGTCGATCCAATTAATTCTTTTAAAAATAACAAGATCAACTTGATCATCAATAAGACTCGCTTAAAGTAGAATGCATCTGGTATGAAGCGACGAAGTAAGAACAATAAAGCAATGCCGATGATATAACCAATCAGAAAAGTGACGAATGTATAAGACTCTGTCATAAACATCCATAAAACTGCAATAAGTAAATTGAATATTATTTGAATAGCCATAAATCTTACTCCCTTAGTACGGCGTTAATGTATTCTGCTCGATCTAACAACATATTAGCAATTGTTTCAACGTGAGGATAGATAAACTCAGCACCGATTCCAATAAAAATACTGATCGCAAGTAATACTGCGGCTGGAATGGTTAGATGGCGAACTTTTTTATTTTGTCCTTCTGGAAGTCCTTCAACAGTGTCTCCCCAAAAACCACGTACGAAGATACGAATCATCGAATAAAGGATCAATAAGCTTGTTATTAGGGCTGCTACGGTTAAAAGGATTTCTTCTTGTTCTAATGATCCTCTTAATAATAGTATCTTTCCAATAAACCCACTGAATGGCGGTACACCTGCCAATACGAGAGAACCAATAAAGAAAAGCCAGCCAAGCACAGGATATCGGGTAATTAATCCACCCATTTTTCGCAGATCGTCCGTACCGGCGGCTACAACCAAAGCACCAACGAGAAAGAAAAGGGCTGCTTTAATGATCATATCATGCACTAAGTAATAGACTGAGCCTTCAATGCCGGCTGACGAATATAAGCTAATCCCCATTAGAATGAAGCCAATTGCCGGTATAATGTTATACGTAACAATCAGTTTAACATTTTGCGTAGACAAGGCTCCAATTACACCGAATAACATGGTGAATATGGCTAACCAGGTGAAAATTTCGTGTGTAATACCTATATCATGATTGAAGATTAATGTAAAAACACGAAGAATGGAATAGATTCCGACTTTCGTAAGTAATGCCCCAAATAATGCGGAAACGACCGGGTTTGGGACGATATAAGAATTAGGTAACCAATAATAAAGTGGGAATATGGCCGCTTTAATCGCAAATACGAAAAACAGCAAGACAGCGAGTCCTGTTAATATTCCTGCTTGCTCAGCTTCTTGAATTCTTTCAGCTAAGTGAGCCATGTTTACGGTTCCGACGGAGGCATAGATAAAACCAATCGTCGTGACAAATAGCATGGAAGAGAAAACGTTAAATAGTACATATTTAAGAGATTCTCTTAATTGTACTTTTCCTCCTCCGAGTACGATGAGCCCGTACGAGGCCATCAACAATACTTCAAAGAATACAAACAGGTTAAATAAGTCTCCGGTCAAGAAAGCACCGACAACCCCACTAATCATCAAGAACATAAACGTATAAAAATAGTAGCTTTCTTGAAGTTGACTTAATGAGCTTGGTGCATAGAAGACGGCTGCAGTGGTCAAGATTGATGTAATCAAAACAAGCGTCACAGATAAATAATCAGCCACAATCGATATGCCGAATGGAGCGGCCCAGCCACTTGCTTGCATAACGATGATTCCGTCCGTGAAAACGACCCAAGCTAAGTACCCCGCATATACTAAAAAGATTATCGCGAATAGTTTCGCAATGAACCGTGATAGACCAAGCTTTTTTGGTATAAACGCTGAGATAACACTAGCTATCAAAGGTATAACTATCGGTAAAACTGCTAAGTTACTCATCACTACTACCTCTCAATTCGTCCATATTATCAGATTTGTTCAGTGTGTAGGTTCGGTAAGCCAATACGAGTAGAAAACTAGTTACCCCAAAGCTAATGACAATGGATGTCAGAATGAGAGCTTGTGGTAGAGGATCCGCATAGTTTGTTACACCCTCAACCAATACAGGAGGATTTCCTCGTTTTAATTTTCCCATCGTAAGCAAAAATAGATGGGCAGCATGTGAAAGTAGTACCGTACCTATGATGATTCTTAAAAACTGCTTTTGCAATAAGTTATATATGGCGGTGGCGAACAAAATGGACGCCAAGATAGCCATCAAGATTTCCATATTATTTCGCCCCCTTATTCTTCCGTAAACGGATTAATGAATAAATTGCAAGTCCTGCTCCAAACAGTACAGAAACTTCAAATAATGTATCCATTCCACGGAAATCAACTAAGATCACGTTAACGATATTGTCTCCTCCGCCTAGCTTATAAGCGTTTTCTGTAAAGTAATCGGAGATCGTACTGAAAAATTGACTGTTGTATGCACTAATGGATATGACGAGCATCAATGCGCCGAATCCAACCGAAATCAATGCGTTCATACCGCGATGGGCGATTGATTCTGTTCGTTTGGTTAGGTTCGGTAAGTGATAGAAACAAAGTAAAAACAGTGCGACAGTAACAGTCTCAACAATCAGCTGAGTCAGCGCTAAATCCGGTGCACTGTATAGAACGAACAAAATCGCAAGACCATATCCAACTACACCTACAACTAGAATGGCAGCAATGCGATTGGTCACAAAAATGGTTGCGACTGCTGCGATTGCCATCACAATCGCAATTAAAACCTCATGAACAGTGACAGGAGCCACATCTGATACTTCAAAATTGATGCCATCACTAATAAATAACACAGTTCCTGTAATCGTGGTGACAGAAGCTAGTAACAAGATCATATAAAGCCGTAAAGAACCATTCATATAAGTGAATGTAATCCGATTACTAGCAGCTTCTAATTGATTGACTCCCCAATCATAAATCCGGTTAAAGGAAAAGTTACCTGGTATAATCGTGTAAACTTTTTCCCAACTTGTTTTGGTTAAATACAGTACTGTTCCAAGCGCGACTACTGCTAGAGACATGTACAACGGTGGAATGAATCCATGCCAGAAGCTGATTTCTTTTGTAACTTCAGCACCGAAAACGGCATCTGCTGCATGGGTCAATAAGCCATTGTTGAAAAGACTAGGGAAAAGCCCAATGACAATTACACCAACTACTAAAATGATGGGCGATAAAAGCATCATGAATGGTGCTTCATGCGGCTTAACTGGTAATTGTTCTTCTTTATATTTACCTCTGAATGTTCCGAAGAATAAATACATCGAATAAACAAACGTGAAAATACTACCAATCACTGCTAAGTAAGGAAGCACGGCAGCAAGTACTTCCACAAAGGTTCCTGCATATCCAGATAATTGGAGTGATGCATCAAAAAACATCTCTTTACTATAAAAACCGTTTAAAAATGGCATTGGCACCCCGGCCATCGAAAATGTTCCAAACAGGGCCAGTGTGGCAGACATTGGCATAAACGTCATCAGCCCACCCAGCTTTCGAATATCCCGCGTGCCGGTTTCATGGTCGACAATACCCGCAATCATAAACAAGCTTCCTTTAAAGGTTGCATGGTTTAAAATATGGAAAACAGCTGCGAAGATTGCGATATCCGTACCAAAACCTAACATAGCCATAATCATACCTAATTGACTGATCGTTGAATAAGCAAGAATCGCCTTTAAATCCGTTTGACGGACAGCCATATAGGAACCACATACTAAAGTAATGATTCCAAATAAACTTAATAACATGAAAAAACTAGGTTCGCCACCGAAAATGGCTGAGAAACGAGCCATTAAATAAATTCCGGCTTTTACCATTGTTGCCGAGTGTAAATAAGCACTGACAGGTGTCGGCGCTTCCATCGCATCCGGTAACCAAATATGGAAAGGAAATTGTGCGGATTTCGTAAATGCTCCAAGTAATAAAAAGATTAAAATCAAGGGGAAAAAGGAGCTTTCCAAAATAACATCCGCTTGGCCAACCATTTCGCGTATACTTGTCGTCCCGGTAACGACGGTTAATGAAATTAACCCAGCTAATAAACTAAAACCACCACTGACCGTAATTAATAGAGACTTAATTGCTCCATAACGGGATCTTTCTTTAAAATGCCAATAACCAATTAAAAGAAACGAAGAGAGGGACGTGAACTCCCAGAAAGCATAGAGGGCAAACACGTTATCGGATAGGACAACACCCAACATAGCTGTCATAAAAATATACAAATATGTATAAAAATGACCGAGCCGTTCCTCTCTGTCTAAATAATAGATGGAGTATAAGACGACCAACGAACCAATCCCACTGATCAATAGAGCAAATAAAAGACTCAGCCCATCTAAGTGGAAACTAAGCGATATATCAAGTGAAGGTATCCAACTATAGCTGCTTACTTGACTTTCAAAACCACTCCCGACGAATGAGACAAAATAAATAAAAACCAGTAACGGAACAGGCAGGATGAGCCATCCAGTATGTATTTTATGTTTCATCCTGCTGAGGAATGGAATGACGATTGCAAATAGAAGTGGTGCAAAAACTGCGTAAATCATGAATGGTGACATCCTTTCAACGGTATAAATACAAATATAGTAACCATTATAATGGCTAATGATTAAAATTGAAAAGAGTAAACCATCAGCCAATAAAAAAACTAACACAGTTATTCGTGTTAGTTATATATAGGTAGAAAAGCTATTTATGACATTTCTTTGATTTTTTCATCCAGCCCTCTAATGACAAGCTCTCGTTCGATTAAGTTAATAAAGTCATCATTTAAATCCAACTTAACGGCACGATAATAAGACTCAATGAGTAAACGGTCTGATAATTGTTCCATTATGAATACCCTAGCAGGGCGCACCTCCCATAAATCTCTGAGTCAATCTCTAATCTACGTGATTTATCCTATCACTAATAAGGTGAATAAACAATTCGATTTTTTTGTGTGTAACTTGTGCATAAGTTGTGCGTAATGCAACAAAAATCACTTAAAAATGTTGCGATATTAGTGTTTATCCTGTTGATTTGTTTATCCACAGAGAGAAAAATGTATGAATTTGTCGAACGATTTTTAGCATACATTCGTGCTGTTTTGCTTAAGAAATCTTATTATTCATTATTACCGTTCAATTCATAAAGTAAACATATAATACACTAAAAAATGATTCGCTCATGTTTATCCATTAAAAACGCTTTTCAATTGTTAGACGTTCCTTTATGATGAATACTAGCGAATATAGGTGAGGTGTAAGTATGCTTTCAGATTTTTTGCCCAATGACCAAGTTAAAGACGTGTTCGAAATAACACCTGCTTATTTAAAAGAACGAGGAATTAAAGGCGTTATTACGGATTTAGACAATACGTTAGTAGCTTGGGACCAGCCGGAGGCAACTCCTGAAATCATTGAATGGTTCAAATCATTGAGAGAAGCTGGACTCCAAGTGACGATTATCTCCAATAACAATGAAGAACGGGTAAGGTTTTTTTCGAATCCTTTAGATATTCCTTTTATCCATAATGCTAAAAAGCCTACACAAAAAGCTTTTAGAAAGGCAAGAAAAACCATGAACCTTCCGAAAGAGGAAATTGTGGTGGTAGGTGATCAGTTATTGACTGACGTTCTCGGTGGGAATCGTGGAGGTTTATATACAATACTTGTCATACCCGTTGTTGAATCGGATGGGTTTTTTACAAAATTCAATCGGATGATCGAAAGAAGAATCATGAATTACTTTAAACGAAAAGGTAAGTTGAACTGGGAGGAATAGTATGAATGAGCAACTGTACTGTCAAGGTTGTGGGGCACCCATTCAGACAGAAAATAAGCAAGAGCCTGGATATGTACCTGAATCTGCATTGCATCAAGAACAATTGATTTGCCAGCGTTGCTTTCGGTTGAAAAATTATAATGAAGTGCAAGACGTCAACATGCATGCAGATGACTTTCTTCAAATGCTTCATGATATTAGTGACCAAGATGCAGTGGTCGTTAATATTGTTGATTTATTTGATGTCCACGGAAGTTTTATTCCAGGCTTAAAACGGTTTGTTGGAAATAACCCGATCGTTTTAGTCGGTAATAAAGTTGACTTGTTGCCAAAGTCTACAAACTTGAACAAAGTTAAGCTTTGGTTGCGAAATGTAGCCAAAGAGTATGGGTTGATTATTGAGGATGTTTTTTTAGTCAGTTCTGTCAAAGGAACAGGAATTGAAGAGGCCTCTTTACAACTCGATCAACTAAGGCAAGGTAAAGATGTCTATGTTGTCGGTTGTACAAACGTTGGCAAATCGACTTTCATCAATCATTTAATTCATCAATCGGTCGGTGAGAAAGATGTTATTACGACATCCTATTTTCCTGGTACAACGCTTGGATTCATCGAAATCCCATTAGATGAACAATCAAATTTGATTGACACTCCGGGAATTATTAATGATCATCAAATGGCCCATTTGATGACTGCGAAAGACTTGAAGATTATTACTCCGAAAAAAGAAGTGAAACCGAGAGTCTTCCAATTGAATGATGGACAAACGTTATTCGTCGGCGGAATGGTTCGGTTGGACATTTCTGAAGCGGATGATAAATATGGCTATATTTGTTATTTTTCAAACCGATTGTCTATTCACCGAACGAAAACGGAAAAAGCAGAAGACTTATATGAAAATCATTTAGGTGAAATGCTGTCTCCACCAAGTGAAGAAACAATAGAGAAGTGGCCAGCTTTAAAACGAAAAACTTTTCATATTCACGAAAAGAAAATGGATATTGTTGTTTCTGGTCTTGGGTGGATTACGATTCCAGCCGGAAAAATCACGGTAGATGCGTATGCACCTGAAGGGGTCAATGTAATCATACGCGAAGCAATTATCTAAGGAGAAGAATTCCATGTATCACTTCGGACTGATTGGAAATCCCATCAAACATTCCAAATCCCCTGAACTCCATCAACATTTTTTGAAAGATTTTGGGGTAAATGGTGCATATGAATTATATGAATTAACACATGCAGAATTGGATGCCTTTACAGAACAAGTGAAGCAAGACGGATTGATGGGTTTTAATGTGACTGCACCATATAAAGCATCAATCATTCCTTATTTGGATCGACTGGACTTTTATGCGCAGGAAATGAATGCGGTGAATACCGTTAAATTGATGGATGGGCAGCTTGTTGGTTACAATACAGATGGAATTGGATATATTGAAGCTTTAAGACAAGCTAAATCAGAATTTTTCAATCAAACGAAAAAAAAGATCTTGATTATCGGAGCAGGGGGCGCAGCAAAAGGAATCGCACTTGCATTGAATGATATAGAAAATTTTACGATTGATATTACGAATCGTACCGAAGAAAAAGCAATTGAACTTACGAAGAAACTAAAAACAAGCCAAGTATACGATCTAACTGAAGCTGAAGAACATCTAGGTAAATATGACCTTATTATTCAAACGACTACCGTTGGAATGCAACCGAATATCGATACACAAATAATCCGATTAGATCGCGTAAAGCCACAGGCTATAGTGAGTGATATCGTTTATCAACCGAAATGGACGAAATTTCTAGAGCAAGCGGATGAATTGGGGATTGAAGTTTTATTCGGTATTGATATGTTGATTCATCAAGCGGCAAAATCATTTGAAATTTGGACAGGACATCGACCTAATGAAAGGCTGTTAGAATGGCTGAAGGAGTGATCAGATGTTAACCGGAAAACAAAAACGATTTTTACGTAAAGAAGCCCATCATTTATCACCAATTTTTCAAGTTGGTAAACAAGGTGTCAATGACAATTTGATTGCCCAATTAAATGATGTGCTTGAGAAAAGAGAATTGATCAAGATAAATATTTTACAAAATGTCTTTGAAGATAAAGAAGAGATCGCCCAACAGATTGTGCGGGGAACAAATGCTGAGTTGGTGCAGATCATTGGGAATATCGTTATTTTGTACAAGCCTTCTGAAGAAAATAAACAGATTGAATTACCATAATGCGTAGTTTCAATAATAGGGTGTCAACCACCCATGTTTCTTGCGAGCTATATTGGTCGACGAGTGTGGAAAGATAATTATACCGATATAGAAGGTGATCTTATGAAAGTAGGTTTGTTTGGGGGCACATTTGACCCACCACATAAAGGACATTTTGTGATCGGGAAAACCGTCAAAGAAAAATTGGATTTGGATGAAGTCTGGTTTATACCAACTTATGAACCCCCTCATAAAGATGAAGCAACGGCATCACCAGACGACCGACTACGTATGTTGGAACGAATGATTGATGGTGAGGATGGACTTTTCATATCAACCATTGAGTTCGACCGAGAAGGCCGTTCTTATACAATCGATACAGTGAAAGCATTACGAGAGCTTCATCCAGATGTAGCGTTTTACTTTATTATCGGAGGCGATCAAATAGCTTTCTTATCCAATTGGTAT
Organism: Allobacillus halotolerans; assembly: GCF_018967645.1. Taxonomy (GTDB): domain Bacteria; phylum Bacillota; class Bacilli; order Bacillales; family Alkalibacillaceae; genus Allobacillus; species Allobacillus halotolerans. The sequence continues at coordinate 95,847 of NZ_JAHLZF010000007.1, forward strand.
CAAATCGAGGAATTAAAAGAATTGGTACAATTTATTGGGGTGAGAAGAGAAGGCTATTCTTATACGGAATCCGATCAAGTTCAGATGCTGGAGATTCCCGACCTACCCTATTCATCGACTAGCATTCGAAAGGGATTGCAACAAAATGAACCGGTAGAAGGTTTGCAGAAAGAAGTAGAACGGTATATAAGGGAGAATCATCTTTATGAACGTTGAAATGGCATTAGCGGAATCCAAAAAAGTATTAAGTAGCAAACGTCAAGCACATGTAGAGCGTGTAACCGAAGAGGCATTGCAATTAGCTAAATTGTATCATGCTGATCAAGAACAAGTAGGTATTGCCGCTGCACTACATGATTACGCAAAAGAGTTTGATAAAGCATTTCTTACGAAAACGATTGAGTCATCCGTTCATCTGCCCAAAGACTTATTGTTGTTTAATGAAGAGCTGTTACATGGTCCAGCAGGTGCAGAGCTCATCCGGCGAAAATTTAATATAGAAGAAAAAAATATTCTTCATTCAATTCGTTACCATACGACAGGGCGAGCGAGAATGTCTCTTGAAGAAAAAATTGTTTTCTTAGCGGATTATATTGAACCAGGAAGAGATTTTCCTGCCGTATATAAAGTAAGGGAGTTAGCTACTGAAGACTTGAATGAAGCTTGCCGATATTCACTAAGGGAAACGATTCAGTTTTTAATGAGTAAAAATCAATTGATTTACCCTGATACGTTTCATGCATATAATGAATTAACAAAAAAATAGGAGGGTTTTATTTGGATAGTAAACAACTACTCGAGATTGCAGCAAAGGCTTGTGATGATAAAAGTGGTCAAGATATTGTTGCACTCGATATGAAAGAAGTATCATTAATTGCAGATTACTTTTTAATTTGTTCTGGAAACAATGAACGTCAAGTGGACGCAATCAGCAAGTCCATAAAAGACGCAGTAGAAGAACAAGGAAAAGAAGTGAAAAAAATAGAAGGAAAAGAGCAAGCAAGATGGGTGCTCGTTGATTTAGAAGATGTTGTTGTCCATATTTTCCATAAAGAAGAAAGAGCGTATTATAACTTGGAAAAGTTATGGGGCGACGCGTCAAAAGTTGACTTGCCGATCTAAGAAAGGACGCAATTTTCATGTATGGCCAAATGGCAAAAATCTATGATTACTTCATGACCGACGTACCATATAATCAATGGGTTGATTTTTACAAAGCGTTTACCAAAGAACATTTGAATCCGTCGGTTTTGGACCTCGGTTGTGGAACGGGGGAGATGTCATTACGCTTGGAGCCGACCGCAAAAAAAGTCGTCGGTATCGATCTGTCCGCAGAAATGATTGAGCAAGCGAATGATAAAAAACCACACGGCAGTTCGACCGAGTTTGAGCAAGCGGATTTGGTTCAGTTATCACTCGATGAACAGTTCGATGTCATTGTCAGCTTTTTGGATGTTCTCAACTATATAACAGAAAAAGATCAAGTGAAGGAATCCTTCCGACGAATAAAAAAGCACCTGAATCCAGGTGGAAAATTTCTTTTTGATGTTCATAGTCTTGAACATATGAACCAACTAATTAAAGATGAAATTTATTCATATGTAACAGATGATCTAAGTTATATTTGGTTTTGTCTACCTGGACAAGAAAAAGGAGAGGTCCATTACGACCTCACATTTTTCGTAGCTGATGATGACGGGCGTTATCAACGATTTGACGAAGAGCATACCCAACGGACTTTTTTGGTCGAACAATATAAACACTGGCTGATGCAAGCGGGTTTTTCGACTGTACGCGTATATGCAGATTTTAATTTTTTTGAGGAAAGTGAAGATGGAGACCGTTTGTTCTTTGTCTGTGAAGCATAGTGAAAAAAGCAACATAAATTTGTTGCTTTTTTCTTTGACTTGATTAACAATAGAATTATCCACTGAAATTCATTTTTGCCTCATGGATTAATGCCTCGACCATTTCTTGCTCTGTAGCAAATTTTTCATGCGTATTAATGAATACCTGATTAAAACTGTTGTGAATCTCTTTTTCCAACGCCTTCATACCTACTCCGGTGATTCCACCTTTAACCATCACCTTTTCCCGTAAAGTTTGAAGTGAAAAATGTCTCTCTTCCAGTAAACGGCCAAAACCAATCACCATTGTCTCTATAAACTTTTCAGCATCTTCCCTCTTAAGCAAAGTCTCCTTTTCAACCGATTGAATCATATCTTCCAATACGTAACTTAGAAAAGCTGGACCGCAAGAAACGAGGTCAGAAGCGGCACGTACCGTTTCATCTTTGACTTCAACGGGCTCTGAAAACAATTTGCATGTTTGTTTAATCATTTGCTGATCAATTGCGTTCGTTCGCTGACCAAAAGACAATAACGTGGCTCCAGTCAATGATTGATTCGTTATGCTCGGAATCATACGTGCAGTTTTACACGGTAAGATTTGATCAAGATGATCCGTTGAAATCGAGCTCGTAATCGATATAATCAGTTGGTCCTTTCTAATGTTCGGTTGAAGCTTTTTGGCAATTTCAAGGATCTCTTTCGGTTTAGCACATAATAGTAACACATCACATTTATTGGCCATGCTTGTTAAACTTCGTTCGACATGGACGTTTGGATACTGATTTAATAGCTCATAAGCCTTCATCAATGTTCGATTATAAAGGTAAAGGTTCTTTTCTTCCACAGCCTGACTTTGCGTTAAAGAATGCAAAAGAACTTTCCCCATATTGCCTGTTCCGATAATTCCCCAATTCATTTCACAACCTCCTTAAAGGTATCCCTAAATTAATATATGAAAGAAGGTCTTGAACATGATTATTCAAAAGAAATGGTTGATTTATGTACTGATCTTTTTACTTTTACTTATTGCGTTATTTCTCTTTCAGCAAAACCCGGAAACTTCTTCAATTGTGATTGAAGAGCCAATTGAAGCGGAGGAAGAGGTGACTAATTCAATCGATGATTCGATTGAATCGAAAATAATATGGGTGGATATTAAAGGCATGGTTGAAAAGCCAGGTGTATACCAGTTAAAAGAAGGAGATCGTGTCAAGGATGCGATCCAGGTAGCAGGTGGCTTTTTAAAGGATGCTGATGAATTGATGGTCAATATGGCTGCATTGATCCAAGATGAAATGGTTATTTACGTACCAGCTAAGGGAGAAACAGAAGACGCCAATATTTTTTCCACAGGTGGAAAAGTGGAAGAAGGGAAGGTAAGGATTAACTCTGCGGGTTTAGATGAAATCATGACTTTACCAGGAATTGGCGAACAAAAAGCGAAAAGTATTATCGAATTTCGTGATACAAATGGTAAATTTCAATCCGTTGATGATTTGTTACAAATCTCTGGCATCGGAGAAAAAACGCTTGAGCGGTTTAGAGAAATGGTGATTGTCCCATAGAGCTGACATGATATACTAAAGGAAAATAATAAACTGAAAATACCTAGGAGGATCATAACCAATGGAGCGAATTTCTTGGGATCAATACTTTATGTCGCAAAGTCATTTATTGGCCTTGCGCAGTACGTGTGAACGGTTATCAGTTGGAGCGACAATCGTACGTGAAAAACGTGTAATTGCTGGTGGATATAATGGAAGTGTTTCTGGCGGCGATCACTGTATTGAAGTCGGATGTAAAGTTATTGAAGGTCATTGTGTACGAACAATTCACGCAGAAATTAATGCGATATTACAATGTGCAAAATTCGGCGTGCCAACAGAGGGGGCTGAAATTTACGTCACCCACTTTCCATGTCTGAATTGTTGCAAGACGATCATCCAAAGTGGGATCAGTAAAATTTATTATGCTGAAGACTATCGGAATCATCCGTATGCGATTGAACTGCTTGAAGCTGCAGGTGTTGAATATGAAAAAGTAGAATTGGATTATTTACATATTGACACTGGGACGAAAGAAAAAATCACCTTAATGACAAAATTAATTCAAGAGTTGGAAGCGCAAGGGGTCGAAGAGGAAAAATTACGTCATTACCGAGAACAAGTCAATGACCTATTCATGCATGTCGAATGATGTGAGGTCGAATTGAAAGGTAATATCTATTTAGCTGCCGTAATCTATACGTTGGGATACTTGCCGTTTGCAGTGAGCCTTTGTTTGCTTGGAGCATTGTTACTAACACTTCTCCGTTTTTGGTACAGTCATAAATGGTTTCTCGGAGTATCCCTTTTTCTTTTTATCCTCTCCATATATCTCTCGCCTCAAACAACAGCCCCCTCGGAAGAGAACACTCTACCAGAAGAATATGCTGGACCAGCCATTATTAAAAGTCATCCAATCACCAAAGAATTCTACACTGAATTTGAAGTTGAGTTATCCAATCAGCAAATGGTGCTCATCCGCCAGCAAAAAGTTGAGCAAAATGCGATCAAGCATGGTGCCGTCTGTCTAACAGAGATGTCTATCGAGCAAGTTAATCAAGCAACGAATCCGGGCCAATTTGATTATCGTTCATTTTTGAATCATCAAGGCATTCAGGGAATTGCATATGATGCAACTATTGAAGAGTGTGTTGGTTCATCGTTCGTATCCCCCTTATATGAGTATCGGGATCGTTTGTTGGAACAAATTGACGATGTTTTTTCTCCAAACACTTCTATGTGGATGAAAGCCCTCTTGTTTGGCGAACGGTCAAATTTCGATGACCAACTCATGGAAACTTTTCAATTTTGGAATCTGTCACATTTGCTTGCGATCAGTGGATTACATGTAGGGTTACTTTTGGCCTTATCCTATGCTGTGTTGTATTTTGGTTTTCGCATTTCAAAAGAATCTGCTATGAACATATTGCTCGTTAGCATTCCGGTCTATATTGTGCTTGCTGGAAGCCAACCATCTGTCATTCGTGCAGGCCTGATGGCTGTTTTGGTCATTCTGGTTACAAAGCTGAAAATGACTGTTAAATTGCTGGATGTTTTGGCCATCATTTATATTATTTCTCTCGTGTTCGATCCCTATTTGTTCTATCAGCTCTCTTTTCAGTTCTCTTTTCTTGTGACGTGTAGTCTAATCTTGTCGAAGCAAATCATTACAACGGATGGATGGTTGTGGACTTCGATAAAAATTAGTTTAATTAGCCAACTCGCATTATTGCCTCTTCAGTTTTATCACTTTTACTACACAAATGTGCTCTCATTTCTCCTCAATTTATTGTTTGTCCCATATTTCACCGTGTTTATGCTACCGGTATTAATCACTCTCTTGTTGTTGCAGCTTCTGCACACTCCATTTGCTGTATTATTGGAAAAGTTATTTATATGGATCAACCAACCAATGATGGATGCGTTATTCGGTCTTGAACAATTTTCGATTGCTCAATGGATTGTCGGCAAACCATCAATTCTTGTGATTGGCATTTATTATGTAATTTTTCTCATCATGATGGCTATGTGGAATCGTGGAAAGTTGAGATTCGCTGCAGTATTCGCGATTGCTTTGATTGGATGCTGGTGGATGCAGCAAGCCCTTCCTTATATGGACAATGCCTACAGAATTACAATGCTTGATGTCGGCCAAGGTGATTCATTCGTCATTGAGCTACCAAGGAGATCGGGTGTTTTAATGGTAGATGCAGGAGAAGAGGTTGTATATTCTCATTTGGACCAATCAAATAGAAACACAAAGAATATCATTCAACCTTTTTTATGGTCCAAAGGCATTACTCAGATTGACGCCTTATTGATTAGTCATTTTGATTACGATCACGTCGCAGGCGGAAAAGAAATCATGGATTCATTCAAACCAAAAGGGTTGTTTATTGCGGAAAGACAGGATCTCGAACCAATTACACGCTATTTTGGTGACAAATATCAACCCATTCATCTCATGCACGGTCATCGCCTACAGTTTGGTGGTGGAACAATTGAAGTCATAGCACCTAAAACAAATCGATCATCCGGAAGTGAAAATAATCATTCATTAGTATTTATTCTGGAAGTAGATGGACATCGCACATTATTTGCCGGAGATCTAGAGGAACCAGGGGAGAGACGCATTCTACAAAGGAACTTGCCTCCGATTGATTTATTGAAAGTAGCCCACCATGGAAGCAAAACTTCTACGAGTGAAGCATTTATTAGAGAAGTCGGTGTAGATGTGAAGAATGCTTTGATTTCGGTTGGAGAAGACAACACCTTTAACCATCCATCTCAAGTAGTCATTAAACGCTTGGAAGATCATGGAATAAAGGTTTGGCGAACGGATACCCATGGTGCTGTCGAAATGATCTATAAAAATGGACAAAGCACATTTTCTCCGTTTACACCATAGAATAGAAAAAAGAGGCTGAATAACTCAGCCTCTTTGAACTAACTATACTGATTAAGAACCGATCACCTGAAAGACTGTTCCAATGAAGAAAATAATGAAAAAGAATAAGAAAGAAAAACCAAAACCTTTAATTGAATCAACGACATCATTGTTTTTTGATTGTACTTCTTGTTCGAATTCGTTCACGTTCATCCCTCCCGTTTCATATACATTATACTGGTAGACAGAAGTTAACGTCTAGTCTTTTCGATAACTTCCATAAAATTTTAACAAATGATTGTTAAGAGTTGTCAGCTATATTCCTGCTAACAATACACACAATAAGTATACCACCAAACGCCGCCAAAGACAAAAACGGCCCGGGATTTTGTCTTTTTGGCGTTTATATAGATTCGAGGGTGTCAGTTCTGACACCCTCTATATATTTGCATTGTCATTGCAGGTAATCCGTTATACGATAAAAAAGGAGGAGATGAATCAAAATGCATGCAAAGGAATTTTTGAACGCAAAAGGGAACAAAATTAAGCACAATGTTTTCTTATTATATGGAGAAGAAACGTTTTATATTCAAAAGGTAAGAGAAAAAATTGTTCAATCATCAGGTATTGGAAACGAAAATGATGATGTTCAGCTTTATGACATGGAAACAACCCCAATCCAAGAAGCCATTCATGATGCAGAAACGTTTCCTTTTTTCAGCAATCATAAAATAGTGATTATCAATCGCGCACATTTTTTGACGGGTCAAGTACATAAAGGAGATGTTGATCACCAGGTGGATGTATTGATGGATTTTATCAATCATCCAGTTGATTTTACGACCGTAATCATCATTGCTCCCTATCCAAAACTCGATCAACGAAAAAAAATCACCAAAATAGTGAAAGAAAATAGCATGGTGATTGATTGCACACCACCAAACTTATATGACATGAAAAGTACAATTGAACCAATGGCAGCATCACATGGCCTACAGTTGTCCAATGAAGTGATTGATCTACTGATCGAAAGAATTGGGGAGCATATAGAAGCCTTAGATCACGAATTAAAAAAGATCGCTTTATATGCGACTGACGGAGCAATTAATTATGAACAAGCACAGTCACTAGTCTCCACTCATGCAGAAACGAGTACGTTTACATTGATTGATGCATTGACTGAAGGAAACCTAGGTCATTCACTTTCAGCTTTAAAGGAATTCCGTAAACGAAATGAAGAACCGATTGCACTGTTGGCACTTGTCGCATCCCAAATCCGTTTAATTTTGCAATGCAAATTGCTGAAAAAATCGAATTACCAACAACAACAAATGGCAAAGCAGTTGAAAGTGCATCCGTATGCGGTCAAAATGGCTCTAAAAAGGGAAAGAAGATTCACAGAAGATCAATTGAAACAAATGATCATTGAAGCAGCACGTTGTGATGAGCAAATGAAAACAGGTGAAAAGGATAAATGGTTAGCCTTGGAGATGTTTTTAGAAAGAGCCGGAAGAAAAATTGGTGAGCCTGCTTAGAGGTTAAAGAATCGAGCTGAAATCAATCAAATAAATCAAATGAAAAGAGCTGATGTTCAAGCACTCGAGTTAAGCTTGCTTGAAGACCAGCTCTTTTTTTAATAAATTCCAACTAAATTTTCACTTATGAAGTCAATTCATTTACTTTTGTCATAAGCGTACGTTTTTTACGACTTGCATTGTTTTTATGAATAATACCTCTTTGTTGTGCTTTGTCGATTTTTTTGACCGCTGTAACTAAAGATTCTTTTGCTTCATCTACATTGTTGTTACGTACATGATTCTCCACCTCACGCATAGAACTACGCATGTCAGATTTAATCGTTTGGTTTCCTGTACGCTTTTCATTATTCACACGGATTCTTTTTGTTGAACTTTTAGTATTCGCCATATTCATTCACCTCCTGATGAAATGTCCAAGAAATATTCGTTGGACAAAAATTATTGTACCAAAGCTTGGTCCAAATTTCAATTAATTCCTGTCAAGCGCGAATGCTTATCGAGTAAAATATGGAATTTAGAACAGACTAAGGAGCAGAGATTGGAGGGTATTAGATGAAAAATGAATTCAAACCACGAACAGATTTGGCTGTAGAAGCAAAAGAAATGTTTGTTGAGAAAAATCCAGAAAAAGAACACGAGCTTGACGGAATCATTATTCGAGAATTTCAGGAAGATGATGTGAAATTAACCCGCGTAGAAATTGACGAAGAAGGAAGTAAACGTGTAGGAAAAAGTCCAGGAGAATATATCACGTTGGAGTCACAGAAGTTAAGAGAATTACAATCAAATTTCCTGAATCAAATCAGTACGATGATGGCTAAAGAGCTTAGTCGGTTGATTCAAAAGCATCAAATCCCGGCTGACGCACGGTGCCTAATCGTCGGTTTAGGGAATGAATATATAACACCGGATGCACTAGGTCCAAGAACGATGAATAAGACCTATGTAAATGCCCATCTCTTCAAGCTTCATCCAGAATCGGTCGATGAAGGCTTCCGTCCGATCGCTGCCTTTACTCCTGGTGTGATGGGAATGACCGGAATTGAAACGAGTGATATGATTTTCGGTGTGACCAAACAATCCGAACCTGATTTTATCATTGTCGTTGATGCCCTTGCGGCAAGAAGTATTAACCGAGTGAATGCGACAATCCAAATGTCTGATACGGGGATTCACCCAGGTTCTGGAGTGGGAAATAACCGAAAAGAAGTCAGTGAAGCAACTTTAAATGTTCCTGTTTTTTCAATAGGAATACCGACTGTCGTCGACGCGGTTACGATTACAAGCGACACGATTGATTACATGCTTAAACACTTTGGCAGGGAAATTTCTGAACAAGACCGAGCGAGTAAAGCACTAACACCTGCAGGAATGTCTTTCGGCAAACGTAAACAGTTGAAACAAGAAGATTTACCAGATGAAGATACAAGAAAGAAATTCATGGGTGTGATCGGAGCTTTAGGAGAAGAGGAAAAACGCCAGCTGATTCAAGAGGTTCTTCATCCGATCGGACATAATTTAATGGTCACACCAAAAGAAGTCGATGAGGTGATTGAAGAATTAAGCAAAGTGATTGCCAACGGGCTTAATCAAGGACTTCATGCATCAATTAATCCAAAGAATGCTAAAGATTTTTTATAGAGTCAATAAAATGAACCCTAGTTAGCGGACGTTTAAGAAGTTCGAGACTAGGGTTCTTTTTGTTTTTCGTTGATTCATCGTTCTATCATCTGCATCTCTTGAATAGAGTTTTAGTAGAACTTTACTAGAGAGGTTGAAATGAATGAAGAATCCAATATCCTTCAACTCAAAAAACTTTAAAAAGAAGATGAAAAATCCATTTGTTTTGTTCATTGTCTTGTTTATCGTCTTGTGGCTGTTAATTCCAGCATTTACAATCAGACCGATTCCAAACGGATCTGATTCTTTTATGGATGAATGGTTAGCTGATGTGGACGCTGTTTCGTTAAGCCATTTATTAACCATTGACCAGCCGATTATGGATGGGGTTGTTTCTGCAGATGAGCAATTGTCACTGTCATCTGTTTTATTGCCGATGCTTACGAGCTTGCCGTATCAGGATATTCGTTTGTTGTTTGGGCATGAACTACCGAATTTTTCGATTAATAATAGTACGATTGCTATTCGAGGGAGTGGAACGAACCAATTTACCACATCTGTCGAGTCAGCTCCTCCAGAAGATCTGTTCGAAGATGAAGAAATTGATGAGGACAGTAAGCCAGATCAAACCTATACCGGTGAGTCCGTTTTCATTTATACCTCCCATAATAGAGAATCTTTTTTACCTGAACTATCAGAAGGTCGAGTTCCAGATGAAGCCTTCCATCAGACGGAGAACGTTATGAAGCTTTCCAAAAAAATGAGTGAACACTTAAAGAATCAGCAAATTGAATCGTTTGTGGATGAAACGGATATTTGGAATGAACTGAAAAAAGAAGGAATGGTTTATCACCAGTCATATGATTATGCACGAAGAGTGGTTCAACAAGCGCAAGCAAACAATGAAGATTTAAGTTTTATGATCGATATCCATCGTGATGCGCAGCCAAGGAATATAACAACGACAGAAATTAACGGTCAAAAGGCCGCGAAGATAATGTTTGTCATCGGTGGCGAACATGAGAATTATGAGAAAAACTTAGCATTCGCAGCAGAGCTTCACGAACGGATTGAAGAAAAATATCCAACGTTAAGTCGGGGTGTGGAAGTGAAAAGAGGATCTGGGGTTAACGGAGTCTATAACCAAGATTTAGCCGAGCACTCAATTGTTCTTGAGGTTGGTGGTTATGAAAATACATTTGAAGAACTTTATTTGACCATTAAGTACTTCAGTGAAATTTTAGCGGATTATTATTACAATAAAACGGCGGAAGAGGTGTAATCATGTTAAGGCTTTTAGGTATTCTCATTGTATTGTTCTTTATTTTCCAAGTAGGTGTGTCTTTTGGGAAGCATGCGGAACCAAACGCATCAAAAGTTATAGCAAATGAAACAGAGTTGGAAGAGAAAGAGCAGGATATTGAATCATTTGAAGTAAAACATACGAAGCAATTAAATGAGAAGCCTAAAGGAAGCGAGCTATTCATGATTGCTAGCTTTTTGGAAACAGGACTAAAAAGCTTGTTCTCATTCCTGTTCGAATTCCTTCATCGATTTTCTTTGCTATTCTGGTAACGAAAATCAATTGAATGTTGTCGATTGTATTGCTATAATCAAGCTAGCGTATTTTCGCGAATTACAGGAGTGATGCAGTTTGACAGAGAGAAAGAAAAGAAACGTACGAAATTTTTCAATTATTGCCCATATCGATCACGGTAAATCTACTCTAGCCGATCGCATATTAGAAAGAACGAATGCGTTGACCCAAAGAGAAATGAAAGAACAATTTCTTGATGCCATGGATTTGGAGAGAGAACGTGGAATAACCATCAAATTGAATGCCGTACAATTAGGATATACGGATCAAGATGGTGAAGATTATTTATTTCATTTGATCGATACGCCTGGACACGTCGACTTTACATATGAAGTATCACGTAGTCTGGCAGCTTGTGAAGGGGCGATCCTAGTCGTTGACGCAGCGCAAGGTATTGAAGCCCAAACACTTGCAAACGTTTATTTAGCTTTGGATAACGATTTGGAAATCATTCCAGTTATTAATAAAGTTGACTTACCAAGTGCAGACCCAGAACGTGTGAAACAAGAGATAGAAGATGTCATCGGGATACCCGCGGATGATGCTATCTTGGCTTCTGCAAAAGCAGGAAAAGGTATAGATGAAATTTTAGAACGTATTGTGACAGATATACCTGCTCCGGCTGGAGATGAAGAAGAGCCAACAAAAGCTTTGATTTTTGATTCTTTGTATGATTCTTACCGCGGTGTCATTGCTTATATTTGTATAAAAGAAGGCAGCCTAAAAAAAGGCGATAAAATCCAAATGATGCAGACTGGGAAAACTTTTGAAATAAACGGACTAGGTGTTTTCACGCCAAGCCCTATTGAAAAAGACGAGCTTACTGTCGGAGACGTTGGTTTCTTGACGGCATCGATTAAAAATGTAGGGGATTCCCGAGTTGGGGATACGATTACATTAGCGAACAACCCAGCAGCTGAGCCATTACCAGGTTACAAGAAAATGAACCCAATGGTTTTCTGTGGTTTGTATCCAGTTGATGCAGACAAATATAATGATTTACGTGAAGCCCTGGAACGATTGGAGCTCAACGATTCTTCTTTACAATACGAAGCGGAAACTTCTCAAGCGCTCGGTTTTGGGTTCCGTTGTGGGTTCCTTGGACTTCTACACATGGAAATTATCCAAGAAAGAATTGAACGAGAATTTAACATTGACTTAATCACAACAGCACCAAGCGTTATTTACGAAGTTCAACTAAATGATGGAGAATTTATTCATGTCGATAACCCATCTATGCTCCCTGATCCCCAGGAAGTTTCAGAAATTAAAGAGCCATATGTTGAAGCGACTATTATGGTGCCGAATGACTTTGTCGGTGCGGTGATGGAAATTTGTCAGAAGAAACGTGGTCAATTCAAGGACATGCAATATTTAGATGAAAACCGTGTAAATATTACGTATGAAATTCCTTTATCCGAAATCGTTTACGACTTCTTTGACCAATTGAAGTCACAGACGAAGGGATACGCTTCGTTCGATTATGATTTCAAAGGCTACCAAGTTTCGAATCTGGTTAAAATGGATATTCTTCTGAACGGTGAATCCGTCGATGCATTGTCTTTCATTGTCCATAGGGATTTTGCATTTCATCGAGGAAAGCATATCGCCGAAAAGTTAAAAAAGATTATCCCAAGGCAACAATTTGAAGTGCCGGTTCAAGCGGCAATCGGTAATAAAATTATTGCTCGGACGACAATCAAAGCCATGCGTAAAAACGTTTTATCCAAATGTTACGGTGGAGACATTTCGAGAAAGAGAAAACTATTGGAGAAACAAAAAGAAGGTAAGAAACGAATGAAAATGGTTGGAAAAGTCGAAATCCCACAAGAGGCATTTATGTCCGTACTTGAAATGGGTGACGACGACTAGGGCAGGCCAATTCGGTCGCCCTTTTCTTTGTTTTTAACACACTGTCTCGAAGAAAGAAGGTTACCGATGACAAACGCAGCTTATATTCATATTCCTTTTTGCCATGAAATTTGCCATTACTGCGATTTTGCAAAAATGTATTACAATCAATCATTGGCAGATGACTATTTGAAGGCTTTAGACAAGGAAATGGAGCTATATATTGGAAAGCAACCAAAAACGGTACGCACCATTTATATCGGTGGAGGAACACCGACAAGCTTGAATCCAGAACAATTGACAAAATTAATGACGTCCATCTCGACATATTTTAACGTCGATGAAGTTGAAGAGTTTACGATTGAGGCGAACCCGGGTGAGTTTACAGAAGATCATGTAAAAGTTATGAAAGAATTCGGTGTCAACCGAGTCTCGCTTGGTGTCCAGGTATTGGATGATGCTTATCTGAAACAGTTGAACAGGCTTCACACTGTCGAAGATGTCAACAAAGCTGTCCACTCATTGGAGCGTCATGACCTGACAAATATTAGTATGGACTTTATTTACGCGCTACCAGATCAATCGTTAGAGCATTTCAAACAAACATTAAATCAAGCGATAGCGTATGATTTGCCCCATTATTCATCTTATGCACTACAAATCGAGCCGCGAACTGTATTTCACATGCGTCACCAACAAGGTAAGTTGAATAAACCGCCAGAGGAAACAGAAGCGGATATGCTGATCGCCTTGATGGATATGATGGAAAGCAACGGGTTAAATCATTATGAAATTAGTAACTATGCGAAAAAGGGATTTGAGAGTCAACATAATTTGACCTATTGGAGTAACGCACCCTACTATGCATTTGGATCAGGCGCACATGGGTATTTAAACGATGAGCGATATGTGAATTACCGGCCGGTGAATCATTATATTCAAGCGATCAATGATCGGAAAAAGCCGATATTACATATCGATGAAATCACGAAGAAAGAAAAAATTGAAGAAGAAATGTTTCTTGGCCTGCGAAGAAGAAGTGGCGTATCTGATTCTTTGTTTCAGCAAAAGTATGGCGTTTCTTTATTTGATGTTTACGGAAAAGAGATTAAACGATTAAGTCAAAAAGAATGGGTTGAGTACGACAAAGATACCATTCGTATGACACGGCAAGGGTTAATGTTCGGTAACGAAGTATTCTCATCATTTCTATTGGATGAAAATCAATACACTCTTATTGACAGTTAAAATGGTTTTTGATAATTTAATAATAGCATTAGCACTCGAACAAAAAGAGTGCTAACAGAGGTGAGTTAAATGCTTACAGATCGCCAATTGTTAATATTGAAAGTCATTGTGGATGAGTTTGTTGATACTGCACAACCAATCGGCTCTCGAAACATCGCCAAAAAAGATCAAGTCGGGTTTAGCCCAGCTACAATCCGGAATGAAATGGCTGATTTAGAGGAGTTGGGTTTCTTGCAAAAAACTCATTCATCTTCGGGGAGGATGCCGTCTGAAAAAGGATATCGTTTCTATGTCGATCATCTGATGGACCCATTAAAATTGACAAAAGACGAAATCATGCGCATCAACAAATATTTTAGTCATAAGATGATCGAATTGGAACGTGTTATGGAGAATTCTGCTAACATTTTATCCGAATTGACGCAGTACATGACATTGGTTCTTGGTCCTGAAATTTTCGAAACAAAATTAAAACAAGTACAAATTGTTCCGTTAACGCAGCATTCAGCGATTGCAATTCTTGTGACAGATACGGGTCATGTTGAGCACCGATCTTTTGTTATCCCTCAAGGATTAGATCGATCAGACCTTGAGAAGACGGTCAATATCTTAAATGAGAAGCTTGTGGGCATACCACTCGTCTATTTGGACCGGATGATCAAGAAAGAAGTGAGAGGTTTAATTGAGAAGTATACGTCCGACTTTTCAAAAGCTTACCAACTGCTAGAAGAAGCTTTATTGATCGACTTGCCGACCAACTTATATGTAAGTGGAAAAGGGAACATGTTAAACCAACCAGAATTCAATGATATTGAAAAGATTAAAATTCTATTCAGTATGATGGAAAGCGAAGAACAAATTGCACCGATTTTAAAATCGAAAGAAGAAGGAACCCATATTTTTATCGGACGAGAGAATAAAATCGAGGCATTAAATGATTTATCATTAATTACATCTACCTATACAATTGGCGAAGACCAAGTAGGTACGATTGCTTTACTCGGGCCAACACGGATGGATTATGCGAAAGCTGTTGCCATGCTTCAATTATGGAGTAAGCAAATGAGCCAATCGTTAAAGTCCTGGTATGATAAAAATTAATCATTTGATGTCAATCCCTACTAGTTGATTTTTAATCGATAGATGATATATTTAACAATTGGAAATCTAGGAAGCGTTACATGAGGAGGTGACTGGATTGGTCGATGAACATAACAACGAAAAAGATAGCATCGTAACAGACCCAGAAGATCATTTCGATGAAGTGATTGAAGAAGAAAATGAAACAATTGAAGATACAAATCAAGAAGAGAACGAAACTGAAGAGTCACAAGAAGCTGATTCGGAAGAAAATCAATCCGAACTCAACCAATTAAAGGATGAGAATGCTGATTTAAATGACCGTCTCCTTCGTTTGCAAGCAGACTTTGATAATTACAAAAGAAGAATGAAAAAAGAAAAAGAGACGGATTTGAAATATAAATCTCAAGAGCTTGCTACAGAAATCATTCCTGCGTTGGATAACTTTGAACGAGCGTTGCAAACAGGCGCCGATCAAGAGAATGTTGCCTCTTTTATTGAAGGCGTAGAAATGGTATATCAACAACTTCAACAAGCCTTGGAAAAAGTCGGTGTGACTGAAATTGAAGCTGAAGGAAAAGAATTTGATCCAACTGTCCATCAAGCTGTGATGCAAGTTCAAGAAGATGGATTTGAATCAAATCAGGTAATCGAAGTGCTTCAAAAAGGGTATCAGTTAAAAGACCGTGTGATCCGCCCGGCAATGGTTAAAGTAAACCAGTAATAATAAACCAAATCAAACAGTGTGCAAGGAGGATTTTTTTATGAGTAAAATTATCGGAATTGACTTAGGAACAACAAACTCTGCCGTAGCCGTAATGGAAGGCGGCGATTCTACCATCATCCCAAATCCAGAAGGAAACCGTACAACACCATCCGTTGTTTCCTTTAAAAATGGCGAGCGCCAAGTAGGTGAAGTTGCGAAACGTCAAGCAATCACGAACCCTAACACCATTCAGTCCATTAAACGTTATATGGGAACAGACCACAAAGAAGAAGCAGAAGGTAAAGAATATACACCGCAAGAAGTTTCTGCAATTTTACTACAACACTTGAAATCATATGCAGAAGAATATTTAGGTGAATCCGTTGAAAAAGCAGTCGTAACAGTACCTGCATATTTCAATGACGCTGAAAGACAAGCAACAAAAGATGCTGGTAAGATTGCTGGCTTGGAAGTAGAGCGTATCATTAACGAGCCGACTGCTGCAGCATTGGCATACGGAATTAACCAAGATGATGATCAAACTGTTTTGGTTTATGACCTTGGTGGAGGTACGTTTGACGTATCTATTCTAGATATCGGTGACGGAACATTTGAAGTTGTTTCAACTGCAGGTGATAACCGTCTAGGTGGAGATGATTTTGACCAAGTCATTATTGATCATATGGTTCAAGAATTCAAAAAAGAAAACGGCATTGATCTATCTCAAGATAAAATGGCAGTTCAGCGTTTGAAAGATGCTGCTGAGAAAGCGAAGAAAGATCTTTCTGGTGTAGCACAAACACAAATTTCTCTACCATTTATTACAGCAGGAGAAGCAGGACCACTTCATCTAGAAATGACACTAAGCCGTGCGAAGTTTGAAGAACTATCTGCTGGATTGGTTGAGCGGACAATGAAGCCAACTCGCCAAGCATTAAATGATGCGGATATGAAAGCTTCAGACATTGATAAAGTACTATTGGTCGGTGGTTCCACTCGTATTCCAGCAGTACAAGAAGCGATTAAGAAAGAAATTGGAAAAGAGCCATCAAAAGGCGTTAACCCAGACGAAGTTGTTGCACTAGGCGCAGCAATCCAAGGTGGCGTGCTTCAAGGAGACGTTAAAGACGTTGTACTATTGGACGTTACACCACTTTCACTTGGAATTGAAACAATGGGTGGCGTATTCACTAAGCTGATTGAACGTAACACAACGATTCCAACAAGTGAAAAACAAGTATTCTCTACTGCGGCTGATAATCAAACAGCAGTTGATATTCACGTCCTTCAAGGTGAACGTGAAATGGCACAATACAACAAAACACTTGGCCGTTTCCAGTTAACGGATATTCCACCGGCACCACGTGGTATTCCGCAAATTGAAGTATCTTTTGATATCGATGCCAACGGAATTGTAAACGTTAGTGCAAAAGATTTAGGCACAAACAAAGAACAATCCATTACGATCAAATCTTCTTCAGGTCTATCCGATGATGAAGTTGAACGTATGGTAAAAGAAGCAGAAGAAAATGCTGAAGAAGATAAAAAACGTCGTGAAGAAGTAGAGCTACGCAACGAAGCTGATCAACTCGTATTCACAACGGATAAAACGATCAAAGATCTAGGCGAACAAGTTTCAGAAGATGAGAAGAAGAAAGCTGAAGAGCTCAAAGAAGAATTGAAGTCTGCTCTTGAAGGCGAAGACCTAGATGCAATCAAAGAGAAAAAAGAAGCACTTGAGCAAGAGGTACAGAACCTCAGCGTGAAATTATATGAGCAGGCAGCACAGCAAGCGCAACAAGAAGGCGGCGAACAGTCTCAAGATGACAACGTTGTAGACGCTGAATATGAAGAAGTTCAAGACGATGAAGAGAAAAAATAAGCTTCATGTGTAAAAGGTTTAAAAAAAGTCAAAGTCAACTTACTGGCTTTGGCTTTTTTTAAGGTGATTTTCTCTATGCCGATCATTTAATATGTATAGTTGGATTCTGTCTTTAAGAAAAAACATAATTAATCATTCGTAAGCAAATTATCGATACATGATCAATCAGTAAATCCGACTCTACGTTGCAGAAAGAAATCATCTAATGTTATGATAAATTTTATGTTATATGATGCAGGAGAGTGGTCTCATGAGTAAAAGAGATTATTATGAGGTCCTAGGGGTTTCTAAAGATGCCTCTAAGGATGAAATTAAAAAAGCCTATCGAAAAATGGCGCGCAAGTACCATCCCGATGTGAATAAAGAAGAGGATGCGGCTGATAAATTTAAAGAGGCAAAAGAAGCTTATGAAATTTTAGGCAATGAGCAAAAGAGAGCTCAGTATGATCAATTCGGCCATGCAGGAACACAAGGCGGCCAAGGCGGCTTTGGTGCCGGTGGTTTCGGAGCAGAAGGGTTTGGTGGCTTCGAAGATATATTTGACATGTTCTTTGGCGGAGGCGGACGTACAAGAGATCCAAATGCGCCACAAAAAGGTCAAGATCTTCAATATACGATGGAACTCGATTTTGAAGAAGCCGTTTTTGGAAAAGAAACGACAATTCATATCCCGAAAGAAGAAACATGTGATACGTGCGAAGGCTCAGGCGCCAAACCAGGCACGAGTGTAAACACTTGTTCACACTGTCAAGGGACAGGACAGTTGAATGAAACGCAGAATACGCCTTTTGGTCGCGTCGTCAATCGTCGTGTCTGTCATTATTGTAGTGGAACCGGAAAACAAGTCGAACAGAAATGCTCCACTTGCGGTGGTAAAGGAACCGTCCGTAAACGAAAGAAAATTGACATTAATATTCCAGCGGGGATCGATGATGGTCAACAAATTCGTGTAAGCGGCGAAGGGAACCCTGGTGAAAACGGGGGACCTCCAGGAGATTTGTTTGTTGTGATCCGGGTAAAAAGTCATGAATTTTTTGAGCGTGACGGTGATGATATTCTGTGTGAGATGCCAATCACCTATGCACAAGCGGCACTCGGTGATGAAGTCGAAGTTCCGACAGTGCATGGCAAAGTCAAGTTTAAAATACCAGGTGGAACACAAACAGGCACCCATTTCCGCTTAAAAGGAAAAGGTGTACCGAATGTTCATGGTTATGGACAGGGAGATCAGCATATCCTTGTTAAAGTAATGGTTCCAAAAGAACTGAATGAACGACAAAAAGAACTGCTTAGAGAACTTCATGAAATGGAAAGTGATGAAACCCTAGATGAGCATCACGACAACTTGTTTCAGCGAATGAAACGAGCATTTAAAGGTGATTAATAAAGACGTAAAAGAAAGTTGGTCGATTCACTGATGACGTGGTCTGAAATTAAAGTTCATACAACAAACGAGGCAATTGAAGCTGTTTCTCATATATTTCAAGAAGCTGGAGCGAGTGGCGTAGTCATTGTTGATCCACATGACTTATATAAGGATCATGTTACATTATACGGAACAATTTATGAGCTCGACGCATCCAACTATCCAACAGATGGAGTCTATGTAAAATCTTATTTACCTACAGACGATTCTCTGACTGAGAAAGTGTCTTTCATCAAACAGGCCATCAGTGATTTGCCAAGATTTGATATTCCGATTGGGCGCAATGAAGTGACCCTGTCAGAGGTTCACGAAGAAGATTGGTCAACAGCGTGGAAAAAATATTATAAGCCCGTCAAAGTATCCGAACGAATTACCATAAAACCGACATGGGAGGAATATCAACCTTCCTCAGACGAATTGATTATTGAGTTGGATCCCGGAATGGCTTTTGGTACAGGTACCCATCCTACAACGATCTTAAGCTTGCAAGCATTGGAGCGTTACTTGAATTCGAAAGATCTCGTACTAGATGTGGGGTCGGGTTCAGGTATTCTTAGTATTGCTGCGGCAAAATTAGGAGCATCTCATGTCTATGCATACGATCTGGATGAAGTAGCGGTTACTAGCACACAAAATAACTCGACGTTGAATGAAACAGATGAGAGGATTACCGTCCAGAAGAATGATTTATTAAAAGACGTGGAACAAGAGCCGGATGTAATCGTCTCCAATATTTTAGCTGAGATCATCATTCAATTGACCGAAGATGCTTTTCACTTGCTAAAACCGAATGGATTACTTATTACTTCTGGTATTATCCAAAGAAAAAAACAAGAGGTTTTAGAAGATTTGACGAATAAAGGATTTCAAATCGTTGAAACGAAAGATTTAGAGGACTGGGTCTCCATTGTGGCGCAAAAGCCAGATGGTGCGAAAAAGGATCGGGAATAATATGCAAAGATACTTTGTGTCAGTAAATGACGTACAAATGAATACGGTTACCATCCAAGGTGATGACCGTCATCATATGGCGAATGTCATGCGTTTTCAACCTGGAGATCAAGTGGTTATTTGCCAACCTGACGAAACGAGCCATATAGGTGTTATCGACCAAATTCATCCAGAAGAAATTAAAATTACTTTGCTGGAAGAGTTAGATGAACAGAAGGAGTTACCAATAACGGTCACTGTAGCACAAGGTATGCCGAAAGGTGATAAACTTGAACTAATCGCACAAAAAGGGACAGAACTCGGCATGCATTCGCTTCTACCTGTTCAAATGGATCGATCGATTGTTAAATGGGATGGAAAAAAAGAAGCGAAAAAGCGAGCTCGTTTAGAAAAAATTGTAAAAGAAGCTAGTGAGCAATCGCATCGAACAATCATCCCTCACATACTACCGATGACATCATTAAAAGAGTTGGATCTTCATCAGTATGATTATTGTTTGGTAGCTAATGAAATAGAAGCCAAGCAAACAGATCATTCTTCGACTTTTCGAGAAGTTCTTGGTAAGATAAATAAAAATGATCAAATACTTATAGTCATTGGTCCAGAAGGTGGGTTCTCTGAGAAGGAACTAGCTTTCTTGGATCATGAGCACGTGTATTCGATACGACTTGGAAAACGTATATTACGGACGGAGACAGCACCACTTTATGTACTTGCTGCTTTGTCTTTTTATTTTGAAGAATGGAGTTGATCGTGTGACGACCGTTGCTTTTCACACCCTAGGTTGTAAGGTCAATCATTATGAAACAGAAGCAATTTGGCAATTTTTTAAAGAGCATGATTATGAACGTGTTGATTTCGACCAGCATTCAGACGTCTACGTCATCAATACATGCACTGTAACGAATACCGGCGATAAAAAAAGCCGACAAGTAATCCGTAGAGCCGTGCGTAAAAACCCTGAAGCCGTTATTTGTGTAACAGGGTGTTATGCACAAACCTCTCCAGATGAAATCATGGAAATTCCTGGAGTGGATATTGTTGTCGGTACGCAGGATCGTAAAAAGATGCTAGAGTACATCGAAGTTTATAAAGAAGAAAGAGAACCGATCAATGCCGTTAAAAACATTATGAAAAATCGCGTTTTTGAAGCGATGGACGTACCTGAATTTACTGACCGTACACGTGCTTCTTTGAAAATTCAAGAAGGATGTAATAATTTCTGTACGTTTTGTATCATTCCTTGGGCAAGAGGTTTAATGCGTTCTCGTCCACCAGAGGATGTCATTAAACAAGCGCAACAGCTTGTGGACGCCGGGTACCAGGAGATTGTACTTACAGGTATTCATACCGGCGGATATGGAGAAGATTTAGAAGACTATAACCTAGCTGCTTTGCTCCGTGATTTGGAAAGCAAAGTTGTCGGTCTAAAACGGATTCGAATTTCCTCCATTGAAGCGAGTCAGATTTCTGATGAAGTGATTGAAGTGCTCGATCAATCGAAAAAGATTGTCCGTCACTTGCATATTCCACTACAATCAGGTTCTGATACCGTCTTAAAACGTATGCGAAGAAAATACACCATGGAGTTTTATTTCACACGGGTGAAGAAAGTGAAAGAAGCTTTACCTGGACTAGCCATTACTTCAGACGTCATTGTTGGTTTCCCAGGTGAAACGGAAGAAGAATTCATGGAAACCTATCGTTCCATTCAGGAGATCGGTTTTTCTGAATTACACGTGTTTCCATATTCACAAAGAACCGGGACACCTGCTGCACGAATGAAAGATCAAATTGACGACGAAACAAAAAATGACCGAGTTCATCGACTCATTGAGCTATCCGATCAGCAAGCGAAAGAATATGCTTCTCTCTTTGAAGGTGAAGTGTTAGAAGTCATTCCGGAAGTTCCATATAAATTAGATCCAGATAGTGGTTTATATGAAGGGTATTCAGACAACTATATGAAAGTTGTGCTTGAGTGTTCTCCGGATATGGTTGGAAATGTAGTTAAAGTAAAAATCACAGAAGCTGGTTATCCTTATAATAAAGGGCAGTTTGTCCGTGTCATGGAAGATGATGAAGTTTATAATCAAGTAATCAGTTCATAAAAGGAGTAGATTTGAGATGGACCGGAATATCGCAGGAATGATTGACCATACGTTATTGAAACCAGATGTTCAAGCAGAACAAATCAATCAACTATGTGAAGAGGCAAAGGAATATAAGTTTGCTTCCGTCTGTGTAAACCCTACATGGGTCGCACATTGTCATGAACTATTGAAAGATTCAGATGTGAAAGTCTGTACCGTGGTCGGTTTCCCTTTAGGTGCAACAACATTAGAAACAAAAGTATTTGAAGCAAAACAAGCTGTTGAAAACGGTGCAACTGAAGTGGATATGGTCATTAATATCGGTTCACTAAAAGATCATCGCTTTGAAGAAGTTGAAACGGAAATCAAAGAAATCGTAGAAGCTGTAAAAGGTCGAGCGATTGTTAAAGTGATCATTGAAACCGTCTTATTGGACCAAGATGAAAAAGTGAAAGCGTGCGAGCTAGCTAAACTAGCTGGTGCTGACTTCGTCAAAACCTCCACAGGATTTGCCGGTGGCGGTGCAACTGTTGATGATATCCGTCTCATGCGTTTGACAGTTGGCCCTGAAATGGGTGTCAAAGCATCTGGTGGTGTCCGCAACCTAGAAGATGCCAATGCAATGTTAGATGCAGGAGCGACTCGTATTGGCGCTTCAGCAGGCGTAGATATTGTGAATGGTCAAGAAGGACAATCAAGTTACTAATTGAATTGTATGAAAGTTTATAGATGAAATGAAAACCCGAACGATTTAAAAATAAATCGCTCGGGTTTTTGTTTGCATTATGGTTTGGGTTTATCAAAATAAGTGATGATCGTGATTAAAGGGGTCGTGAGCACTCATTTATCAGCAGTTAGCTATGCTTTTTCAACAGTTAGCCCTCATTTATCAGCAGTTGGCTATGCTTTTTCAACAGTTGGAACTCAGTTAGCCGCACTTTTTCAACAGTTAGCCCTCATTTATCAGCAGTCAGCGTTGCTTTTTCAACAGTTAG
>NZ_JAHLZF010000070.1 GCF_018967645.1 Allobacillus halotolerans
TATATTCTAACTTGCATGAAGCCTAAGAATGATATGATAATTTTCGATAGGCGAAAATGCTTAGAATACACCCAATACAAATCAGACAAAGCCATATACAAAGGATTGGCAGAGCTCGTACAAAGTGAAATCATAGCAAGAGGTCCAAACGAATATAATTGGTTCATTAATCCGTTGATTGTCTTTAATGGGGATAGGGTTTCATTTACAAAAACATACGTTCGGAAAAAGACTTTAGCTGCCCAAAAGAAAGAAGAAGCAGAGAAACGACAGTTATCACTTGGTTTTGATGAACTGTAACACTCCATTGAGTGAAGCTGCCGTTTGGTCGCTCCCCCTTTGGGGGCGGGGGGGGGATAGATAAAGTTCCTCTATGTAAAGTTATAATGGGGGATGAAAGGCAAGGTTCGCTAACCTTACCCCGATTGTTTATGCTTCCCAGCATTCAATCTATCCCCGTTTATGGGTTTCTCTTTCACCCTACAAAGATAACCTCATGGGGGAAAAATGTCCAAGAATATGGGGTAAAAACTATCAAGTCGGTAGAAAATAAGTATCTTTGAAGTACATTTTTAGTAGAGGTACTGGTATGCCTAGACGAAGCAGATAGGCAAAAATAAAGCCGCTGGAGATGTCGGATGTCCGTCAATTAACTCCAGCGGCTTGTATTTTGGTAACTCTCCCGTATCGGTCGGCTACCGTTTGGTCAGCAACAAAGGTAGTACTTTATTGTCGCAAATCCAAATGTTTTCCCCTTTATTTGTGCATTTACAGAACATTTGCTAACTTCGCACCTATGCAGTATGGTGATAGCACACTAGCACCCTAAAGGGTGCGTGTGTAAGGGGACAAGCCCCCTTAACCCCCTGTCAGCCGGCTGTCACCGGCTGTTATCGATTGTCACAAAAATGTTAACTTATGGGAGCAACAAGTATTCATGTACAAGCAGTGAAGCCGGGGAG
>NZ_JAHLZF010000071.1 GCF_018967645.1 Allobacillus halotolerans
AAGATGCTGAACTTAAAAGAATTGAGAGAAGAAAAGGGGATAACACGCTATCAACTAGCGAAGCTAACGGAATTACAAAACTCGACAATTCGATCTATCGAAACAGAGGTTAAAAACCCTGGTTTCCTCACAGTAAAAAAAATATGCGATGCACTACAAGTTGATATCGCTAATGTAAAGGAGAAATAAAATGCAAGCATTACAAACAAAATCGAACATCGGAGAAATGTTCAATATTCAAGAAAAAGAAAATGGAGAAATCGCAATCAGCGGTCGAGAACTTCATCAAGCATTAGAAGTTTCAACTAGGTACGATAAGTGGTTCGAAAGAATGACGGAATATGGTTTTGAAAACGGGATAGATTTTATTTCGCAAGTTGAAAAAGTACACGGTCAAAAAAGGGCGCGTACTTATGAACAAGTTAATCATATTCTCACTCTCGACACTGCAAAAGAGATTGCAATGATTCAACGTAGTGAACCTGGCAAACGTGCAAGACAATACTTCATCCAAGTAGAGAAAGCATGGAATAGCCCAGAAATGATTATGCAACGTGCTTTAAAAATTGCTAACAACACAATCAATCAATTAGAAACAAAGATTGAACGTGATAAACCAAAAATTGTATTTGCAGATGCAGTAGCTACTACTAAGACATCAATTTTAGTTGGAGAGTTAGCAAAGATCATTAAACAAAACGGTATAAACATCGGGCAACGCAGATTGTTTGAGTGGTTACGTCAAAACGGATTCCTTATTAAACGCAAGGGTGTGGATTATAACATGCCTACACAGTATTCAATGGAACGTGAGTTATTCGAAATTAAAGAAACATCAATCACACATTCGGACGGTCACACATCAATTAGTAAGACGCCAAAAGTAACAGGCAAAGGACAACAATACTTTGTTAATAAGTTTTTAGGAGAAAAATAAAAATCTTAATAGGAGGAAT
>NZ_JAHLZF010000072.1:0-351 GCF_018967645.1 Allobacillus halotolerans
TTAGATCGAGTCAAGGAGGTTTTGGGGAAGTGACACAATACTTAGTCACAACATTCAAAGATTCAACAGGACGTAAACATACGCACATAACTCGAGCTAAGAGCAATCAAAGGTTTACAGTTGTTGAGGCAGAGAGTAAAGAAGAAGCTGAGCGCAAATACGAGGCACAAGTTAAGATAAGGAGAGATGGAGATGCCAAAGAAAACGGTAACGATTGATGTAGATGAAAACTTATTAGTAGTAGCTAGTAATGAAATATCAGAACTATTATATGAATATGACAGTGAGTTAATGTCAGCTGATGAAGATGGCGATAATAGAGATATCGAAGAAAAAAGAGACGCATTAAAA
>NZ_JAHLZF010000072.1:361-912 GCF_018967645.1 Allobacillus halotolerans
AATTATCGATAAATTAACATGGGGTGTTTAGTGGTGGTTAAAGAAATTTTGAGACTATTATTCTTACTAGCGATGTATGAGTTAGGTAAGTATGTAACTGAGCAAGTATATATTATGATGACGGCTAATGATGATGTAGAGGCGCCGATTTACTTCGCAAAGTTGAGCGATCAGTCTGATTTGATGAGGGCGGAGGTGTCAGAGTAGATGATGTGGTTAGTCATAGCAATTATATTACTAGTCATCTTATTGTTTGGCGTGATGTTGCAAGCTGAACAGTTAAAAGGTGATGTGAAAGTTAAAGAGCGAGAGATAGAGATATTAAGAAGTAGATTGAGACACTTTGAAGATTAAACATATTTGTACGGAGGGTATTCATGACTAAAAAGAAATACGGATTAAAATTATCAACAGTTCGAAAGTTAGAAGATGAGTTGTGTGATTATCCTAATTATCATAAACAACTTGAAGATTTAAGAAGTGAAATAATGACACCGTGGATTCCAACAGATACAAATATAGGCGGGGAGTTTGTACCGTCTAATACATCA
>NZ_JAHLZF010000073.1 GCF_018967645.1 Allobacillus halotolerans
ATATGATTCTAAAAAGTATGTAGAAGAACAATCCGGATTATTAGATTTTAATAATTACATTTATTACACATCTATTTACTACGGAAAATATATCGGGACCGTAATATTACAAAACAATTTAGATTTATTTTTTAATTATGGCAAAAGATTAGCTAACGATCATTACAATACATTGATATCGAAGTCGAAAGAAAGATTGATAAACAAAGCACATGATGAAATACAACCGTTCAACCACTTAGATTTAAATAGTATGAAAGAGATTGTTGATGATATAACTTTTTCTTATCAAATAGAACAAGGATTACAAGCTTATAAAAGGGAATTGTATTTGCCAGCTGCAGCAACCTTTGCTGTTGCTATAGAAACGTTTTTAATCAAATTAAAAAAAGTTAATAAAATCAAACATAAAGACACCGATTCAACTATGTACACAAAATTATTAGGAGAATTAACTAAAGAAGGTAAAGTAAATTATAGAACCAAAAAACGGGTAGAAATTGCGTATAGTATGAGAAACATAATCAACCATTCACAAGCTGGTGCAGTAGCCAAAGGTGATTGTGACTTTCTTTTAAACACACTAAAAGACATTGTTGATGAAAACGAAAAAATATTAAGAGAATATACCAAATCAATTAATAAGACGGAATAAATAGGTATCCTTGTATTCAGATTTGATTTTTAACATAATTTGTTCATAAATTTTTAATTTAAGTTCTTGTTCATCGTCATAAATATCAAATTCACTACTATAATTTTCAACTGATTCTTTTATATAAGCTATTTCTGCGTCAGTAAATTTTACACACATTTCATCACCTACTTTTTATTTTATTATATCACATTTAGTAGCTAGTACTAAAATCACGGGTAGCCCGCCTACCCTTA
>NZ_JAHLZF010000074.1 GCF_018967645.1 Allobacillus halotolerans
ATTGTTACGCAATGAGTTACCAATTCGGGAAGCTAGTAGGGCTACCAGAGCTAGGTTCCAGTTACCAATTTAGGAAGTGTGTTGCAAGCAGGGCTACCAAATATGGGTGGCAACACATATGGTAGTAAGTGCTACCAATGTGGGTGCAAAAAATTTTGCCAAGTAATTTGTATGGCAATAACAGAAGTGTTGGCGGATTCGAACTGAGGAATCTTTGGTGTGTA
>NZ_JAHLZF010000076.1 GCF_018967645.1 Allobacillus halotolerans
TAAAGTTTTTTCACTAATGTAAAACTTTGAAGCTTCTAGAGCAGGACCTAGAAGAGAAAATTGTGGTTCTTGTAAATTATTTTCAGGTACAGAAGATATTTCTTTTTTAAATTGTTCTTTGAATTTTTCAAATTCTACTTCTCTTTGATAAATAACTTTATCCACATAAAGGTGGAATTTCCCAAAGACAAGTTCCCAAGTTTTAGAGAATGTTTCTACAGGCCCTTTTGATGCGCCTTCAATAATTTTATCAATACCTTTACCTAAAATAGGATCCATAATTATTCACCCCCAATCTAACGCAATAGCGATAATAAAATTATACCAGAAAGGAGATAACGAAATGGCAACATTTAGAACGATAAAAGAAAGTGGCGATTTTGTAACTGTGCATAAATCTTTTGTGTTCGATAGTAATTTAAGTGCTAAAGCTAAAGGGATATTATTGTATTTCCTAAGTCGTCCTGACAATTGGCAAATATACACGTCAGAAGTAGTTAAACATATGAATGATGGACAAAAATCAATCAATAGTGGCGTTCAAGAACTTATGGATAATAAATATGTTCACAGAATACAAAAAAGAGCTGAAAACGGTGTGTTTAAAGGTTTTGAATACTTAGTTTACGAAAAACCAACCGAAATGCCATTTTCGGAAAACGGATTATCGGCAAACGGGTTTTCGGAAAACGGAAAAACGGAAAACCGAAAAGGGCGTACTACTAATAATAATAGTACTAATAATGATTTAACTAATAATAACAATACTAATAATGATGGAAGTATATTGTCGGGCAACCCGACTGTGTATTCCATTCCCTA
>NZ_JAHLZF010000077.1:0-385 GCF_018967645.1 Allobacillus halotolerans
TCTTTTATTTTGTACATTTATACACCTCTTTATTTATATTTATCTCTTATAAAATAGATACCTTTTAAGCCGATTTGTTTATATAGCTTAGCGATTGTACTAGCTTGATGTTGGCACCACTCTATAGCAGTAGCGTATTGGTGCGTAGCTGGATTCTTAGGATTCCATCTGATTCTGTACAGTGTATTCTGCCCTTTGTTGATGTAATCCTTTCTTACGAAGCTAGCACCGCCCATGATTGCTTTTGCTGGAGATGTCCAACCTTTATTCTTAGCAAATTTCATTGCGTAGTTAGGATTGTTGTCGTAAGCGCCAATACCGAAGTAGTTGTATACTCCATCTTTTCCGTTAGCGAAGTTACTTGTTCCATATCCACTTTCTAAGA
>NZ_JAHLZF010000077.1:395-824 GCF_018967645.1 Allobacillus halotolerans
TGCGCGATTAAATAAATTTCATTAATGTTGTGCTTTTTACAAGCTTCTGCGAACGCTTTACCTTGATTATTCAATGTCCCCTTACCTTTAAGTATCTTATTAAGCGAACTAACTGAAACGCCTTGATACTTGCCTAAATTAAGCATTTGGTAGCACTGCGTGTTACTTTCCCATATTCGTTTAACATTCATTGCTGAACTCGTTTGTGCTCGTGTAGCGTTAGCCCAACCCCAAGCATTAGATTTTTTCGGGTTACCTCTTGCCATTTGTTTATCCAGTGCTTGTTTGAATGTATAAGGACTCGTTTCTGTTATGATCTGCGGTTGTTTAGATGCCGAGCCATTATTAGCTGTTGGTGATGAGTCTCTTACATTCGCTATATCAGCGTTTTTATTATCTACCATAACTTTTATTCTAGATTTTGTTACT
>NZ_JAHLZF010000078.1 GCF_018967645.1 Allobacillus halotolerans
CTGGGCGTTGTTAGAAGCCTTAAACGCACCTTATGGCATGCGCTTAGCTGAGTATAAAGAAATCGTATTATCCAGAATTATGCAACGAGAGAGCAAAGAACGTGAAATAGCTAGGCAACGACGTAAAGAGGTTGAACTACGTAAGAGGAAACCACATTTGTTTAATGTACCACAAAAACATTCACGTGATCCGTACTGGTTCGATGTCACTTATAACCAAATGTTCAAGAAATGGAGTGAAGCATAATGAGCATAATCAGTAACAGAAAAGTAGATATGAATGAAACGCAAGACAATGTTAAGCAACCAGCACATTACACATACGGCGATATTGAAATTATAGATTTTATTGAACAAGTAACGGCACAGTATCCACCACAATTAGCATTTGCAATAGGTAATGCAATCAAATACTTGTCTAGAGCACCGTTAAAGAATGGTCATGAGGATATGGCAAAAGCGAAGTTTTATGTAGATAGAGTGTTTGACTTGTGGGAGTAATGACCATGACAGATAACGCGCGTAAAGAATACTTAAACCAATTTTTCGGCTCTAAGAGATATCTGTATCAGGATAACGAGCGAGTGGCACATATCCATGTAGTGAATGGCGCTTATTACTTTCACGGGCATATCGTACCAGATTGGCAAGGTGTGAAAAAGACATTTGATACAGCGGAAGAGCTCGGAATATATATAAAGCAACATGGTTTGGAATACGAGGAACAGAAGCAACTAACTTTA
>NZ_JAHLZF010000008.1 GCF_018967645.1 Allobacillus halotolerans
AGTGAAGAATTAAATCAAATATTAGTTTAACTCACAAACCGCACTCAAACTAGAGTGCGGTTTATTTGACGCTTACGTTTGTCGAGCGGTTAGAACCGTTTGTTGAGCGGTTCCATGCGTTTGTCGAGCGGTTCCATGCGTTTGTCGAGCGGTTCGACGCGTTTGTTGAGCGGTTCCACGCGTTTGTCGAGCGGTTCCATGCGTTTGTCGAGCGGTTCGGCGCGTTTGTTGAGCGGTTCCATGCGTTTGTCGAGCGGCTCGACGACCAGCTAAGTGTCGATAAAAAACCAGTCAAACAGAAAAACCCGAGCGATTTAATCGTTCGGGTTTATGGCTTATTCAACTAAACCAAAAAATTTCTCAATCGTTTCACTTTGTTCATGGATGCTTGTTGCGATCTCTTGACCAACGTATCGTAAATGCCACGGTTCATAATTGTATCCAGTAATATCACTCTTTCCTTTCGGATAACGGATCACAAAGCCGTGTTCATGCGCATTTTCAGCAACCCATTGTCCTTCAGGAGTTTCTTCAAATGCTTCAACTAAGTCAAACGCAACGGAAGCTGTAGACACATCCATCGCAAGTCCTGTTTGATGTTCGCTGTGTCCTGGCTTCGCAGAATACTGATCGGCATACTCTTTTCCGTTAACTTCGACACTGCGGTTATACAGATACTCTTGCGTTTCATATCTGCGGTAACCCGAGACGGCCACTAATTCAATTCCGTCATCTTCAGCAGCTTCAAATAATTTTTCTAAAGCTAACGCTGCAGGCTCTCGTAAATGCTTCCGCTCTTGATTGACCGCTTGAAAGGCAACATCTGGTATCATCAAGTCTGGCGGTTCATATCCTTCTGGAAGTTTGCGCTCTTTATTCACGATGACTTGTACGGATTCTGGTTCACCGACGACAGTGACACCATCCGAATTCACTTCACCCGAAACCGCTTCTGCATAATTCAATCCACTAATTGTGATTTTTTCTTTCTCGAACTGTTCTGTTTGCAACTCACTCAATGAATTTGCAGTTTTATCTTCGTTCATCGAACAACCTGCAAATAATAGTGCAAATAGAGATATAACGACCATTATGTAACCAAATCTCATGTTGTACCCTCTTTACTAATCAAATTTAATTCTTTTTTATTGTAACAAAAAAAGCTACTCGAAAGTAGCTTTTTTCGTGAGTCTTATTCATGAATGACATAGACTGCATACTGTTTACTCAATCGGTAAAATTCTTCTTCATTCTGACTGTCAATCGCAGCGTCAATTCGTTTTTCCAAATACTCTTTATTCCATTGATAAATTGCTTCATCCAAAATTAACCTTGCTGCTAATTTAATCTCATAATTCATGTCTTTCCTTGCCATTATCGGTAAGTGTCCATTGGAAAAATGTAAACGTGATAGTTTATAGGAGCTAAATTGCTTTTTCATCATGGTAATGCCCCCTTATCTCCTTTTTAATAGTTTACCCCAAAAACCACATGAATTGCAATAATTTTCTGACTATAACAAGTTTGAAAAATCCCTGGCAATTCCATATTGCCAGGGAAAAGTCCTCTGTTGGGAGAGAGGTGTATAATGAACTTCGCCATTGCGAAAGGTTCATCTAAGCTGTATATCATATTCATTAGGATGATCTTCCCTGTTTATGGGGGTCATTCAAAACTTTATGAATGAATTTGTTTTGTAATAGTATACGCTCTTTTCGCTTGATGTTTCACAGCTTTTTCAACATCATCTTGGAGATTTCCTTCTCCATCCACTGTCGAGCTTGTGCCATAAGGGTTTCCACCAGCTGCGAAAACTTCTTCAGCGGAGTAACCTGGCGTTACAACAATCGCTCCCCAATGGAACATCGATGTATAAAGTGCCGTTAATGTTTGCTCCTGTCCACCATGTGGATTTTGAGCAGATGTCATTGCAGTTACGACTTTATTCACCAATTTTCCTTGAGCCCAAAGTCCTCCAGCTTCATCAAGTAATTGTTTAACTTGAGCAGGCACATTTCCGAAACGTGTTGGTACACTGAAAACAAATCCGTCTGCCCAATCAAGATCGTCTGTACTCGCCTCTGGGACATCCTTGGTTTCTTCGTAATGTTTCTTCCAATTTGGATTACTTTCAATTGCTTCCATCGGTGCTGTTTCGCGAACTTTAAGTAATTTCACTTCTGCACCAGCTTCTTTTAAAGCTTCTTCAGCCCACTGTGCCAGTTGATAGTTAGCACCCGTGGAACTATAATAAATTACTGCAATTTTTGCCATAAGGAAAAACTCCTTCCAGTACTTTTCTTCTCAAATAAAGCCTTCCCCGGAAACCGTTGGATTAAACGGATTCCAGGGAATCTTTATCTCAAGATATGAAAGGATAAAAAATAACTGATTAGATGGTCAATAAATAAACGGTAACAATCGCACCAACGACTGAAAAAATAACGTTCACATTTAACAGTGCAATCGCAGCTGCTACAAGACCTCCTGTAATTCCGATCCACGGAGCATCTTCAATGACAGTCATGATTCCTGGAAAAATCAATGCGCCTAGCGCAGCAAAAGGGATTGCATTCAGCCATTTATTTAGCCATGGCTTTAACGCAAGTCGGTCCATAATGAATGCTGGTATGAAGCGTGGTACCATAGTCACAATCGCCATACCGAGTATCGTCAGCATAGTCATTGTGCATCATCCTCCTCCATCATTGGTATCGCAATTAAGCTGCCAACAACTGTAGCGAGAACAATCGCCCAACCTGTTTCAAGACCGACGAACTCACTGAACATATAATTAAGCAACATACTGACCACTGCAACTACACCAATTCGCCATTCTTTTTTGACGGAAGGAGCCAACAAGCCAATAAACATGGCATATAACGCAATGCCCATACTGTCACTCAGTTGCTTAGGGATGATCTCACCCAAAAGTGCCCCTGCAAAACTACCCGCAACCCAAGAAAAATAGGCCGTCAGAATTAAGGCTAAATAAAAAAACTTACTATTTTCTTTATGCGCCTCTTTTTTATGTAATGCGGAAACAGCAAAGGTTTCATCCGTCAATCCGAGCGAAAGACCGAATTTCCACGGTACAGAATAATGCTTTAGTTGGTTCATGAATGACATACTCATAATAAAATGCCTGAAATTCAAAACGAAAGTAGCCACGACGATTTGTAAAAACAATGCGCCTTGAGCTATCATATTCGCTGCCATAAACTGAGCTGCTCCTGCGAAAACAAGTACACTCATCATTGTTGTTTCAAAAATCGTCAATCCTGACTGGCTTGCTAGCACACCATAAGCGATAGCGATCGGCATATAACCGAGAAAAATAGGCATTCCTGCAACAGATCCTTGCTTAAATGCTGTGCCAATGGATTGTTGTGTTTGAACGACTGCTTCTTCTTTCACTAGGTCTCCCCCTATTTTCTTACAATTAATCTGTGCCGAATATTTCCGGATGGAGTATTGGGGCAAGTTTTTTTAACCCTTCCAATAATCTTGGAGAAGGGCGACAATACAAGTGTTCTTCAAGAACATGAATACGGTCTTGTTGAATCGCTTCAAGTTGATTGGCACCTTTCCGCTTCTTAATAATTTTTGGATTCATTTTAGCTTCTTGAACACCAACCCACACCATACAAATATCATCTGGATCTTTCTCTAGCACTTCTTCCCATTCAACTTGGATGCTGGCATCAGCATAGCTAGAGAATACGTTTTCTGCACCTGCCAATTCACTAATATAACTTAACCAATTTTTACGACCCGGTGTAAAAATCGGTTTTGGCCACCATTCCCAGTAAATTCGTTTTTTCTTCGGCACTTCACGTGCTTTTTCTTTGTAAAAATTAATTGTTTCATGATAATGATTGTATACGCGTTGAGCCCGGTCTTCATACCCGGTCAACTTTCCCACTGTCAAAATATCTTCTCCAATTTCATTCAATGAATTTGGATCTAAAATAACATAAGGAAGATTTCGTTCTTTTAATCCTTCTATATTTTTCTCCATACCTGGAACACTTAAAGAAGCTAACACCAAATCCGGCTGTAATCGTTCCACTGCATCCATATCGACACTCAAATCACGCCCTACTTTCGGAAGCTCATTCACCGCTTCCGGCCAATCAGAATCATCGTCCACACCGACCACTAAATCCATTAAATCCAAATAGGCCATAATTTCGGTGTTGCTCGGACAAATAGATACGATGCGCATGTTTTCATCCCTCCAGTAAATAAAAAGAAAAGACTGCTCCACACAGTCTTCAAATGTATTCATCTATTATAAACGAAATTTTTCTACTTTTCTATTTAATTCTCCAGCCAATTGATTTAAGTCGTTAGCAATCGTCGAAATTCCGTCCATTGAATGACTCGCTTGCTCAACGGAAGCCGCCGTTTCTTCGATCCCTGAAGCTGATTCTTCTGAAATGGAAGCAATTTCTTCCACTGAACCACTCATGTTCACACTTTCGTTTAAGACATCCTGTAGATTAGAAGTAATTTCTTGAATTTGTTGGCTCATCTGTGTAATGGCTTCATCAATTCCTTTGAATGTTTCTTGTGTAGAATGAATTTGTTTTGTTCCCTCCGTTACCTCTTTATATCCTGATTGCAACGATTCTGAGACAACGTTCGATTCTTTTTGGATGTTAGAAACGATTGATGTAATGTCACTGACTGAGTTTCCTACTTGTTCCGCAAGCTTTCTCACTTCATCTGCTACAACAGCAAATCCTTTACCATGCTCTCCCGCACGAGCCGCTTCAATTGCTGCATTTAATGCGAGTAAGTTCGTTTGGTCGGCAATATCTTTGATCACCTCAACCAACTGAGAGATTTCACCGGATTGTTTAGCAAGCCCGTTCACCTTAGTGACAGAATCTTCAACAATCGCATGAATTCGATTCATTTGAGCTACCGAGTCTGCCATTTTTTCCCTACCTGATACAGATAAGCGCATCACTTTTTCCGAGGTAGACGACATCTGCTCGCTATTTTCAACCGAATGGTTCATTCGCCCAACTAACTTTTCTGTCAGCTCAGATATTTGTGAAGCACTTTCAGCTTGTGTTTCCGAACCGGAGGATAATTCTTCCATAGTTGAGGCGATTTGTTCGCTACCTTCTTTTAAAGACTCAGCTGCATGCTTCAATTCATCGGATTGACTGGTAATCGATTGGTTCGAGAAATTGACGTCATGAATGATTCCATGCAAACTCGCTTTCATCGAATTAATGGATTGAGCCAAATCGGCAATCTCATCTTTTCCTTTTACAGAAACATCTGTAACACTTAGGTTCCCTTTTGCCACTTCATTAGCAACAACCTGTACAGCATGTATATTTTTACGAATTCGTCGATTAACGACTATCAACAACAGAACAGCCATCATAACGGCTAAAACAATTCCGATCATTAGTGCGAGTTGCATTTGTTGAAACGAAGAACTCATTTCATTTTTTGACTGTTCAAATTCAGCTTGAACCGACTCTGTTAATTGGGTGAGTAGTCCGACTGCATCTCGGCTTATGATCGTGGCTTTCATCCGGCTCGAAATGGCATCCTCCTCGTTTCGTCCTTCTACATTAGGGATAATTTCTTCCTCAACTATTGCATTGATCTCTTGATTAATCGTCACTACTTGCGTTAACAAAGTCTCTTGCTCTTCATCTAAGTATTGGCGTACATTTTCTTCTATGTTTTGAAAGGTTTGGTTTAATTCTTCATATTGACTGACATAGTCATTTGTTTTAAAGGTAATATAATCTCCAAGCAATCCATTTTTCGCCCGAAAAGCAGATTCCATGTTACCGATATCGATTGCGACACTTGTTTTTGTCTCTTGCTCATTCAGTTTTGTTTCGGATTGAGAAGAGAGTATGTAAACAATTCCGGAAGCAACGACGAAAAAGAGCATAATCGTAATCACAATCCATGCATACTTTGCGCCGAGTGAAATCCCCCTTGTTTTAACTGGTTTCTTCTTTGATTTTTTGTAAGGTAGTCCCCTGTTCTTTTTTTGTTTTTCCACCAATCTCCCCTACTTTCTAAATCGTTATTTCTCTGGCTTGATATAAACTCTCCCGCCCCAAAGAGTTTGTAACTGTTGACGGATTTCTTGAAAGGAAGCTTTGTTATGTATGTCTTGTGCTTGATAGTAAACCGTCAGTTCTCTCGTTTTCTCCGTTTTTAAGCGGTCTACCTTTAATATCGGATAGAGGTTGAGATTTGATAGGTTAATTAAAAATTTTTTTACTATTTCATAATCTCGTAGCTTTTTTTCATTCGTAAACATTACCGCAATGTTTTCATCATGATGGATTGTTTGCGTGTACGCTCGATGAATCAAGTCTGCATCGTTAAATGTCTCGATGGCTTGATTGATTTCCGGTTCAGTCAATTGCTGCAAGAGGGTCCTTCCTAAATCCTGTAGTCGTATACCTGTCGGCCGCCTTTTCATTTGATTAAATAATAAAGCTCCTTCAATTGCTTCCTTTTTCGACAACACATTTGCCATAATTTCCATTTGTTTTAAGCTTGCCCAACCTTCGCGCAAGAGAGATGTTGAATGTTGTATGTATTGCTGACGAAATCGTTTTTTTATGATTTGTCCCAAATCTCTTTGCCACGGAAACAATTTGTTATTCGTTTCTAATATGTATGTGTATAAGTTGTCCGGCTTTTGTAAGGTTGTAAAACGAATTGCCTCAAACGCCTTGATCAATCGGTTGACATCGTCTGTTTCATATATTTCTCGATAAGATTGGATGGCTTGACCTACAGGGTGGGGATATTTTTTTGTATATTGATTTCTTCTATAAAAATCAGCATAGACCATTCCTCGAATAATCGCCAGTTTTTTTTCACTATTATTCAAATATTTCGACACCATTATAATCAACTGGCCTTGTTCACCTATGGTTACGGTGCTCGGTAGTTGATTTTCTCCATATAGCGAGGAATATGTCGCTGGAAGTTCATTCACATAGGTAAGATCGATCTGGTCAACTTGTAGACCTAGATCTATGCTTACCGATTGGATTTGCGAAAAATCGTTCACTGAAACTCGCCTCCCTTTTGTTACATTTATATGAGCGTGTGTACACGTAAAATCAATTCTAAGCATTTTTTAAAAATAAGACTCTGTTAAAATCCATGATTGAACTTGTGATTTCACGATTGGTTTCTCCATGATTTTTCGATGGCTTTGCGCAATTTTTCGATGGCTTCGTTTGATTTTTCGGCGGCTTCACTCGACTTTTCGACGGCTCCACGCGTTTTTTCGACGGCTTCGCTCGGTGTTTCGACGGCTTCACTCGACTTTTCGATGGGTTCGCGCTGTTTTTCGACGGCTCCACTCGACTTTTCGACGGCTTCGCTCGGTGTTTCGACGGCTTCGCACATTTTTTCGACGGCTCCGCTCGGTTTTTCGACGGCTTCGCTCGAACCTTTAACAGAGCCAAAAATAAAAAAGAAACCAGCATTGCGCGAGCTGATTTCTTTCTTCGATATGGTTAGTTACTATTTTCATGATCTGGAAAAACACGTCGAATCATATCATTCATTTCTTCGAATAATCCTTCGACCGGTTCACCATTGTCAATACTTTCGGCGTAATCATTCAAAGATCCTGCGAAATCAGGATTCGCTGTAATATACACATCGTCAACCCGATTACTG
This sequence comes from Allobacillus halotolerans, assembly GCF_018967645.1. Classification (GTDB taxonomy): domain Bacteria; phylum Bacillota; class Bacilli; order Bacillales; family Alkalibacillaceae; genus Allobacillus; species Allobacillus halotolerans. The sequence goes on from NZ_JAHLZF010000008.1 coordinate 7,696, forward strand.
GATGTTTGAACAATATCCGTAATTTGATCGTTTAATTGTTGTCCGACATCATTTTCGTTTCCATCGGTGTTCTGATTACTCCCTAAATCAACCGCAACATAAGCGTTTTGACCATCCGTCATGACGTTTGCATCCTCAACACCATCGACATTATTAACAATCCGTTCAGCAATTCCCTCGGCCATCTCAAAGTTATCTTGCTGATTCCCAATACCAAAATCATCATCATTGGCATCGGTCCCTCGATGTATTCTGTCTTGGACACCATTTCCGTTTCTGCTATTGTTCATTTGAAACCCTTGACCTCGGCCATCCTGGTTGTTTGTATCATTATACCTTGTTTGTTCATAATTCGTTTGGCCGTCTTCATTCCCCATTCCAGTGTCATCTGTCTGACAAGCTGCAAGCAACATGACAATGGCGAAGAATGCCGCCATCAAATAGATACGCATAATAAAAACTCCTCCTTTCACGATATTACTCGTTAGTATGGAGTGAAAAGGAGGAAATATGCTTGATAGACGTTTTCCAATATCTTCTAATGTTCAGTTAGAGACCCTATACTGCGCTGCGTGTGTACTCCTTATCAATACCGATGAAAAGAGATCATTTTTTGAAGAGCAGAAGAAGTATCCGGCAATTCAATGTGATCGTGAACAACTTCATCAACAGTGGCTTCGTGCAATAAATCTCCATTTTCCATTAGCCACATTTTATCTGCCAATTCATGGATGACTTGCCAATCATGTGTGACAAAAACAATTGTAACTCCTCGGCTATTTAAGCGATTTAACCAGTTGAGCATATCGTGTTTGGCCGCTAAATCCACACCGACAAAAGGTTCGTCCAAAAACACGATTTTCGGTTGTTGGATCATACCGACAGTGAGATTTACTTTTCGTTTCATTCCACCGCTTAGTTCATCGATTCGTTTATTCCAAAAATCTTTTAATTGTAAGGTTTCAATCATTTCATTCATGAAAGGATTCGTTTTGCTGCCTATCATTTTTTGATAAAAACGAAGATGCTCCTTCACAGTCAAATTTTCAAATAACGCTAATTGCTGTGGAATATAACCGATTGCATTTTTTCCTGACAATGAATCATCATAGGTAATGGTTCCGCTACTTGGCTGGATGATCCCGGCCATTAGCCGCATGAGCGTTGACTTCCCCGCTCCGTTTGGCCCAAAAATTGTCAGTCGGTCTCCCGGTTGAACGGTGGCAGAGACACTTTGGATTAAATCACTTTTTCCCTTTTGGTAGGAAACGCTATTCAACTGAAGCATAATCTCACCTCTCTTTAAAATGGCTATACCAATAACCATGTTGGTATAAATAAATACATCCAGTCACTTTCAATGATTTTCCAATCGGCCAACAGAAAAATAACAAATGAAGCTACACTATAACTGATCATCCAAGCATACATCGTCCATTTCTTTTTCACGATTTCAAAGAAAATAAAATAAATAAGCACCGTACCGAACGGGATTAAATATGCCCACTTGACTACTGGTATTTCCATCAGTTGTGTAGCCATTAAAAAGATACTGTAAGTAATACCAAAAACTCCGATTAACCAAGTTAAGTAAAAGCGACCAGATCGCTGAACCATTTGAAGTCGTTCTAACACTCCGTCAGCACGCCACTCATATAAAAATTGTGTAAAATAGCCAATCAGCATCGAAATATACAGCCATAAGAGGATAAACAGCAAGTGGTCTCCTGATTCATCTACTGTTGCTGACCTATCTTCAACACCACTGATATGCTCGAATTTCATTTCGAAAATCGGACGCGGTTCAAAATACCGCAATCCATATTCGTAAACTTCTTCCCAATCCGCTTCAGGTTTATATTGAGTAACAACCGATGCTGCTTCCGCACGAACCACTCGACTCATCAATGCTGAAGCGAGCTTTTCTTTAAATAAGCCGTCTACATAGCTATTTTCAGTTCGATACCACGTAATGATCTCATCTGTTTGTCCAGATAAGATATTCGCTTCCATGTTGTCATTGAAAACAAAGATTGCTTCTGCCTCACCTGTTGACAATAAACGAAGATCCAACGTATCCATCCTGGAAACTTGAAAAGGTTCTTCATCGATTTCATTTAGCAATTCATCTGTAATCTCTTGGTCTGTCTGATCGACAACCGTAATCGGAACCGATACCTGACTCACCGTATCCTTGATTGTCGGATAAATAACCAACCCGAATAGGATTGGAATGATGACGACTAACACCCAGGTCGTTTTTCTTTTCAAAATCGACTTCCATATCATAAACATCAGCGTTGCACCTTCTCTCTAGGCAACCCATTCAATAAAAGAATGATTCCAATACCGACCAGTATAAAAACCCATTCGACCCATGGCCACTGGTTATGCGCCAAAATAGATACAAAGCCCGTATACAAGCTGCGTAGAGGCATCAGCCAAGTAGCTTGTAAAAATTCAGGGAGATAAGCTGGTGGAATAATGAAGCCATTTACAAAAAGGAATGCAATCGAAATAAGTATAAAAACAAACCACATACTTGCACGTTCCTTGATCAAACGACTAGTGACCATAAACAATCCAGCAAATATAACCGCCAAGCTAAACCATTGGAGGATATACAGCCAGCTAAATGACAAGTACGCTTCAAACTGACTAGATACAATCCATATCAACATACATAAATAGATCCAACTAAACGAAACATGAAACAAAAAAGTTGCCAATCGTTGTTTAGATTTGGTCACGGAAATCAATTGCAATCGCTCTTGAATGGCGTGGTTTTCCTTTGGTTGAAAAAGACTCGCCAACAATATGTACGTAAGAAAATAAACAATCAATATACCGGTTAGGACGGCTTGGTGATTCCAGCTGAGTAAGCCACTTGAAGCTCCTTCACGCATATCAAAAAGATCGTTTCTTCCTAATGCCAAAAAAGTAAAATGGATGGTATTTTGTTGGAGTACATCACTTCGCTCTTCTCCCTCTAAGTCGCTACTATAGAAATGGTGAACCGTGTTGACACCCGCTTGTGCTGAAGTGATATAAGATTGTCCACTTTCCAAAAACAATTGAGCCAACTGGGAACTAAATGGTACTTGATCGTTCAAATAAATCGTTATATTTTCATTTTCACCGGAGCGGAGCTGTTCCGTAAAACCTTCTGGAATCTGGATAATTGCAGCTGCCTCTTTTGGATTTTGGATGTGTTCTTGAAGATTCGTTCCACCGTCTATAAAATGAATTTGTTCTGCCAATGTTTGATCGCCGGCCAGTTGATTGATGAGTGCCTTCGTTTCAAACGTTTCATCTTCATCAATGATGACCATTTCAACTTCTTCAAGATCTTCTTGAACAGATGAATAAACCACGAACCCAACAACGATCAATAAAGCAACTGGTAATAATAACGTAACTAACAAAAGAGCCGGTGACTTCCAAAGTCGTTTCCATTCATTTATCCATAGATGATATAACAACATTCACCGCCCCTCTCTTTTTTGCAATATGGAACCATTATAGTATATTTTCACTTCCCCGTTAACTTTCGAAAAAATTCTGATCCGTTATTTTGAGTATCAGGAATATTTTATGAAGACAGAGCGCCTGAATGCATAGAGTAATAATTCTGATTAATGATGAAGGCGCTCTAATTAATGTTGAAGCATTCCACATTAATGAAGAAGACGAGGAAATTAACACCGCAGCATTGCAAAGTCGCCAACAGTTAGCGAAGGATTTCAACGTAACGGTAAACTAAAACCCGTACGAATGATTAAAACTCTTCAATCAATCATACGGGCGCTCTATAATGATCATCCTCGCTTGAGCTGTTAAATCATCATTATTTACCGGATGGATTCCCTCGATTTGATGGGTGATCATCATCCTTATTTGATGGGTGATGATCTGAATGCTTAGCAGGTTTGTTCCCTTTTGACTTTGATGAATCAGTCCCTGTATGTTGGTTATTATTCTTCCCCTTTTTTGACGGATGGTTTTCTCCCTTTTTTGACGGATGACCTTTTCCCTTGTTAGATGGGTGATCATCTCCCTTATCGGAAGGGTGGTCACCCGAAAGATGAGGCGGGCCGTGTCCTCTTGAGTTAGAAGGATGGTCGTCGTCTTTTTCCGATGGATGACGCCCACCTTTATTTGGAGAATTATTTTCTTTACGATCTGAAGCATTCTCCCTCTTTTTGTTGGATGGGTGATCTCCCCCTTTACTGGATGGATGATCTTTTCCTTTATTTGACGGGTGATCTTCCCCTCTATTGGATGGATGATCTTTTCCTTTATTTGACGGGTGGCCTTCCCCTTTATTAGATGGATGATCTTCTCCTTTTTCAGATGGATGGCGATCTCGATCAGCTTCATTTTTTTCTGCTGATTCATTATCTTCAAGCGATTCTGTTGATGAGTTATCTTGATTGTCCTGTTTCTTTTGCAGTCCAGGCGGAAGTGCTTTGTCTTCTTTTATTTTCTTCAATAATCCTGGTGGCAGCGAATCGGCATTTGAACGTTTAATAAATCGTTTCAACATCTCCACTTTTTGTTCATGATCTTCAGCTCTAAAACTTCTGCTTTTTCTTGTCGCTTTACTCTCTCGCTCAGCATTTTCTTCATCCGTTGAAACATCCAAGTCAACAGGAGCAGCGCTTTCTCCTTCTTCATAGTACGTCTTCAATGTTTCACTGGCATATGTTAAATTCATTGATTGATTTTTATGATGTGCCTGTTTACGAACATATTCCGGTATTGTAAACATGGCCACTTTAATATGATCGTTGTAGTCATTTAGTTTGTCGGAAATCTGTCCAAGCAGGTCGGTTTCGTCTTCATCATTCAAATAACTGATCCCTAGCATGACTTCATGCTCTTTTTTTAGGTAACCTAACTGATCACTCTTTTGTATGATTGTCTCAGCCAAATCCACTACCGACTCATCCTGCCATGTCAGATCATTGATTAATGCAGTTCCTTCTTTATTCAAGCCTTTTATATCAATGACTTCATCATGATGATTGACCGTCAATTCGATACTTGGGTTAATATCGATGCTGACATAAGCTTCGGCTTTGTTTGGTTGACCCATCCAAGAATATATCGGAAAAATAAGTAATAAAATAAGTGCAACTGCGGTGCTTATGCGTATGGATGGATGCTTGAATAAGTTATTAATCATCGATTGAGCGGATTGGCGCTCTTTGAATGGTGGTAAGATTGCTTCTTCCCCAATTTCAACATGATTGACAGGCTTTGTTTTCTGAAAATCACCCTCTTCAGTCAACACAATGGCATATGACTTCCTTTTTTCGATCAATACACCCTTAATCATTTCTGCTCACACCTCCTTTACATATTCTTTCAGATACATAAAATCTTCATTGAGTAATACGAATACAGCAAGAATGTATTTTCGGTTACGCTCAATCGTTTTTTTGCTGACGTCAACGAGAGGTAAAATCTTTTTGATCGGCAACCGCTTTTTTTCCATAACATATTGGCGAATTTCTGGTTGCCCATAGATCAACTTTGCAATTTTCTGCGCTTGTTTCTTCGTATCTTCATGCTTCGGTGAAAATTTCACCAATTCCGCAAAAGATAGCTTATATTCCTGTAATTTCTCATTATATTCTTCAATTTCAATCTGGCGGTTCCAAGCATGCTCGCTTTCGATAAATTGATTCGTTGAGAGTTCAGAAACGCTTTTTTCTTCCGTATACGCTTCATTCGATTGACCGGAATATTCAAGTGGAACGGTTTGACGATGATGCTTCTGTTGACGAATGTAATCAATTACTTTTCTTGAAATCACCAGACGAGCGAAGGTAAAAAAAGAACTACCCTTCCCCTCATGGAACGAATCAATGGCTTCGTTAAAAGCAATTAAACCAATACTGAATTCATCGTCTTGCTCTTGATCAATATACCTTTTGCATACTCTCGACACACTGGTCGCGATGAAAGGCTGATAGTCTTCAATCAGGCGATGACGAATCTGTTCGTCTCCAGCTTGGGCTTGGAGAACCAGTTGCTCAAGGGTTGTGTCATCTCTCTTTTGACCTCTGAACACCCCTCATCACTCCCAACTCCCTATAGTTTTCGAAACTATTATTCACGATTAGACTGTTCTTCATCAGAATGTTCATTGATTTTCGGTAAAATGGTATCGCCTGTTTGTTTGAGTAGGGCTTCAATAGGAATGGCTAATCCGATTCGACCGTGTTCTGAATCTTCTTTTGTCGCATAAATCACACCGACAACCTGGCCATTTTCGGTGATGACAGGACTTCCGCTATTCCCTTTATAAACAGGCGCATCAAGCATGTAAGCCTCTACGTCAATGGATACAGCATCTGTTTTTCCAATAACAGTTCCCTCATTGGCAATCCCGCTAAACCGTAGCGGATTACCGATAAAATAAATCGGTTGATTCGTTAAATCTTCTGGTTCTTGATTGACCTCAAGATAAGGAAACTGATCTCCTTCTAAATCCAACACAGCTAAATCAATTTCTTCGTATGTATGCAAAACTTCAGCAGCATACGGACCTTTTTCATTCATATAAACCCATAACTGTTCACGGTCTTCAATGACGTGATGATTCGTAATCACATAACCTTCCGGATGAACGGAAAAGCCAGTACCCTTACTATTACCTGTATCCACTAACGCAATAGACTGCTTATACGCTTGCATTTCTTCATCCAAGAGTAACGTTACGGACGTTTGCAGGAAGTCGATTGCAGGGATGGAAAAGATTCTTGGTAAAGCCGCTCCCAAATTGATGACCATAAAAACAGCAATAAGCCAAAAAACCCATTTCGGAAATGGGCGTCTTGGCTTGCTGTCATCGACTGTTTGTTTTCGTTTTCCTCTATGCTCATGAATGATTTCACGAATCTCATCTTCATGAAGTTCCTCATACAAATCTTGTTCATCTGCGGTTTCAGGAAGAGGTTTTTCATTCATTGAATTCTCTTCCTGGGAAGTGTGATCGTCTTCCGCTTGCGTTGGTCTATGATGATTTTGGTGATGATTTTGGTCTTTGTCACTCATCGTTTTTCCCTCATTTGCAAAACGTCTTAGGAAACACTTTCCGGCTGCCTGCCATGTTGCATTTCATACATCTTAAAGTATTCGCCTTTTTCTTTCAATAACGTTCGGTGTGTCCCTTCTTCTAATATTTTACCATGTTTTAAAACAAAAATTTGATCGGCTTGTTGAATGGTTGATAAACGATGCGCAATGACCAATGTTGTCCTTCCTGTTTTTAAGATATCCAGCGCTTTCTGGATCATTGTTTCCGTTTCTGTATCGATGTTTGCGGTTGCTTCATCTAAAATGAGGATGGCTGGATCAAACGCCAACGCTCTGGCAAACGATAACAGTTGTCGTTGACCTGTTGAAAATTCATTCCCCTTCTCCTTCACTGGTTCATCGTATTGAAGTGGGAGTTGTTCGATAAATGTATTTGCGCCGACAGCTTTTAACGCTTGAATCGCATCTTTTCGTGAAATAGATGGATCATTCATCGTAATATTAGAAAGTATCGTTCCTGTAAAAATGAATGGGTCCTGAAGAACAATCCCAATATGCTGCCGCGTTTCTTGTCTTGATCCGTGGGTGATATCCTTCCCATCAATCCGAATCACTCCATGTGTCGAGTCGTAAAAACGGAATAATAAATTCATGATTGTGCTTTTCCCTGAACCTGTATGTCCCACGAAGGCAACAGTATCTCCAGGATTTACATTAAACGATATATCTTTAAGCACATATTCGTCCTTTTCATAGGCAAACGAAACATGGTCGAATTGAATGGCCCCTTCATAGCGCGCTGAAGGTTTTTCTTCAACTTCTTCCCCTTCAACATTCAATAATTCAAACACCCGACTACCGGAAACACGTGCTTGCTCTAATTGTGGCAGCTGGCTAATGATTTGTTCCACTGGTTCGAATAATCTGGTTAAATAATCGACGAATGCATACAACACACCAGCCGTTACGATGCTTGTGGCATTTAAAGACGCACCCCCAAAGTACAAGATAAACACAACGAAGGATAAATTTCTGAGTAGGTCGACGAGGTTAAATGATGAGTAAGACGTAAATGTGTTCATCCGTGTTTGGAAATCTCTTTTCTTTTCATTTAAGACCTCGAATTCACCCTTCATTCGCTCTGTCTGGTTGAAGGCTTGAATGATTGGCATGCCTTGGATGGATTCATTAATATTCGCATTGATTTGACTGTTTGTTTCACGGATGACTCGATTGTATTTTCCTCCCACTTTCTTATACACCTTCATCCAAACATATAAAATCGGCAAGAGAACAAGACAAATGGCCGCCAATTTTGCGTTCAATAAGAAAAGTGCAATAAATATGCCAGATATATAAATAAACCCAGATGCAAATACTTCTAACACCCGTTCATATAACTCTTTGATCGCTTCCGTATCATTTGTCACTCTTGATAATATGGTTCCCGCCGGTTGATCGACAAAATAAGAGACCGGCAGCCGTTGAATATGTTCAAATGCATCACCGCGCATTTTTTGAACAATCCGATTCGATACATACTGCAGCAAGTACGTTTTGTAATACAAAAAGATCGATGCAATGAGGATGAGGCCCATATATAAGCCAAGCAGCCATAAAATCGGCTCAATTTCTCGTTTAAAAAATAGAAACACATCATTAGGCGTCAGCTTCTCACCTGTTGTGTGCATTAAGCGATCTTGATATTCGAACTGAAATTGTCCATTATTGCTATCAACTAGCTTTGCATCTAAAGGCACACGTTCATGTAAAAAGTAGAACGATAGGCCATCTTGAAACAATGTAAAAACTTGGGTTTCCCCCTCGCCATGAAGTCTTTCTAATTGAAGCCCATTGTAAGTGATCGCCGACTCATCTTCCGATTCCACATAATGATTGGCAACAGCTACAATATGGTCATCAATTAACTTCTTGGCGATAAATGGACCGGTCAACTCCAATGCAACCGCTATGATCAAACAAAAAAGGCCGATGAAAATTGTTTTCTTGAATTGCATCGCATACTCAACTAATCGTTTTTCTGTTGAGGGATTATTCATCCTGATTCCCTCCTTCCATTTGTTGTTTTTTGTATTGAGAATAATACCAGTTATTATTGTGCATTAATTCTTTATGACAGCCACGTTCAGTAACTTTTCCGTCTTTGAGCACGATAATTTCATCGGCATGTTTGACTGCGGATAATCGGTGTGCAGCAATTAATGTCGTTTTTCCTTTTCGTTCCTCTTTCAAATGTTGAATGATTTTGGCTTCAGTCTGACCGTCGACTGCCGATAACGAGTCATCTAGAATCAAAATCTCGGGATTTTTAATAAGTGCTCGCGCAAGTGATACCCGTTGTTTTTGGCCACCGGATAGTGTTACCCCACTCTCTCCGACGAGTGTGTCGAGTCCCTTCGGCAGTTCTTCAATATCCTTTTTTAACGAGGCCATCTCTAAAATTCGGTAGATCTCTGCATCGGTAGCATCCTCTTTTCCAAACAAAATATTTTCTCGAACTGTTTTAGAAAATAAAATATGGTCTTGGGGTACATAACCAATCCAATGACGTGTTTGTTCTAACGCATAATCTTGAATTGGATTGTCATTGATACAGACACTTCCTTTATCACATGGTGGATATTCTCGTAATAGTTGGCGGAACAAAGTCGTTTTACCTGCACCTGTTTTCCCAACAATACCAACCGTTCCTCCTTGGTTGATGTGCAGGAAAACATCCTTCAAGCTAAAATCGGCTGCATTCGGATAGCGAAATGAAACATGATCAAATGTAATCTTTTCTACATGCTTAGCTTGAGTTGGATTCAAAGGATCCGTCACATCCGCTTTCTGGGATAATAACTCTCCCGTACGATCTAAAGAAGCATTTCCTCGTTGCATGACATTGATCAGTTCGCCCACTGCGAACATTGGCCAAATCAACATGCCTAAAAAGATATTAAACGTGACTAGTTCGCCGATAGTTATGACACTTTGCATGACAAAAAAAGCTCCATAACCAATCCCAATCGTATAAGAAAGACCGACCAATACTTTGATCGTTGGTTCAAAAAGCGCATCTAACTTCGCAACTAAAATGTTTCGTTGAAATACATCCTCTGCTTGTTCTTTAAACCGTTCGGTATCCTGGTTTTCTTGCACGAATGCTCGGATGACCCTAACACCTTGAATCGATTCGAGTGTATTATTATTCAAATCACTAAACGCCGACTGTGCGTCCATAAAACGCTCATGAATTTTTTTGCCGTACTTTTGCATGATCAGTGCCATAATCGGTAAGGGAATGAGTGCAGCAAATGTTAGTTTCCAATTGATGACAACCGCCATGACACCAATAATCAGTGCCATAAAAATAGTTGCATCGACTAACGTTAATATGCCGAAGCCTGCGGTCATATTCAGTGCCCGAAGATCATTCGTACTACGAGCCATCAAATCTCCCGTTCGAAATCGTCCGTAAAAAGGCGATGTCATTCGCATAAAATGGTCCATTAGCTTTGAACGCATTTTCTTCTCTAATAATATCGCCCGTCCGAATAATGTGTAGTCCCAATAGATCGATAACAAATAACTGACCACCAATATGGAGATAAACAGAACAACATAATAGGTGAAATCCTCCTGTGTGAGTCGGTTATATTGAATTAAATCAATGACCCGACCGACGAGTATAGGCGGAATAACACCTAATATATTGACAACAATCAATGCCGAAATGGCTAACGTATATTTCAGCCATTGCTCCTTAAAATACCATGATAATTTTTTGAATACGGAAATCATTTGATTCCCTCCTTTTAAACCCCTTCTTAATTACTTAGGTAATTGCGACTTGCTGTGTTCGATTTTTAAAACATGCGCAAAAGTGTACTCAGCAACCTAATTTTTGACACAAAAATGCCGTGGGGAATATAGCCCACGGCATGCGCATTCGATTAAAAGATTAATCAACAATTCGATATTCTTTCATCTATTAGGCAACATAATAAAAATGAATTTACAAGATGATTAAGGATATGAATTGCTTAATCACGATCGACTCCAGCAAGGTCACGGACTTTTGTTGTACTATAAAATTTCACTTTGTTCATCTGTTTAATGGTTAACATTCCCCTGACCTCCTTTAATTTGTTTGTTGATAAGAGTATAACCATTAAAAGTTAAGAATTCAACTACTTTTTCAAAAAATATAAAAACTTCAACGATACCATTTAACGCCTTCCTTACATAAATCTCCGTTCAATTCACATACTACGTGGCAAAGGATAGCAAAGGGAGACTTTTATGAAGCGGAAATCAATGAAGAAAAAACAACAAAGCCTATTTCCTTGTACATTGGAAGAATTGCAGACGGAACTCAAAGAAAAAGCGATGAACAATAACCCGGATTTTGTGATGAAAATCGTTGAAACGGAAAGTGAGCAACGAATTGGATTTTATTTTTTGTATACGATTGTTAAACCACAAGTATTATACGATCAAATTATTTCACCCGTACAAAAAGCCAAGATGACATTAGACATTCAATCCATCGATCATATGATTGTGTTACCGGATTCAAAACAAAAAAGCAATTTAGATGAGATCGGACAACTTCTCATTCAAGGCTCTGTATGTATTTACATCGAAAACGATCAAATGAGCCTCTTGCACTCTGTACCGCTACAAGAACACCGTTCAATTGAACGTGCTGAAACAGAATCACTCATTTTCGGTCCACAAATTGCTTTTACGAATTCCATTGGAACCAATTTAAATATGATTCGGAACATGGTCGACACACCTCATCTAAAAATCGAAAAGTTCATTATCGGCAATCGAATTCCGACCGAAGTTCAAATGATGTATATGGATGACATTGCAAATGACGAAAATGTGATTGAATTAAGAAATCGTCTCACTTCCTTGCGTACAGAAGATGTGATGAACAGCGCGGTATTGAGTCAACAAATTGAAGATAATCCATATTCGATTTTCCCACAATTCATGGTCTCTGAATTGCCTGATCGATTTAGCTACAGTATAAAAGAAGGAAAAATAGGTATTCTCGTTGATAACAGTCCTTCAGGAATTATCGCGCCCATTACATTTTCTAGCTTCTTTGAATCAACAGACGACATTTATGGACGATGGATTATTGGTTTTTTTACACGCTTAATGCGCATGTTTGCCATGATTGTGTCCATTACATTAACACCGATCTATGTGGCCGCACTTACCTTCCATTATGAAGTGATTCCAGAGGCACTGCTACTGTCACTCGGTGAATCACGTAATCGAGTTCCATTTCCACCATTGTTGGAAACTCTAATATTGGAAACGATGATGGAATTCATTCGGGAAGCCGGTGCTCGGTTGCCGACAAAGGTAGGCCAAACGATGGGTATCGTCGGAGGGATTGTCATCGGACAGGCAGTCGTCCAAGCTGGATTTACGAGTAATATCTTGATTATTCTTGTTGCACTCAGTGCACTCGCGTCCTTTACGACACCTGATTATGTCATGGGGTCTTCTTTACGGATTTTGCGTTTTCCAATCATCATATTTGCCGGGTTTTTGGGATTCGTTGGGTTCTTTTTCATGTTAGCTTTTATCATTATTCATTTACTGAGACTTCGTTCTTTGCATCGCCCATATACAGCGCCAATCTATCCATTTCGTTTTACAGATTTTGACCAGTCACAAGTTCGCATTCCATTTGTTTTAAACAAGGAACGCCCCGTCTCCAATTTACCGAAAAAAACAGAGCGACAAGGGAGAAACTCTCACAACCACCCTTTGTTTAAGACAAGAGGAAAAGACATCGATGAATAGGTGATCAAATGAAGAACCCTCTTAATATTCCAGAGCATCTAAAATTTCGCGCAAGTTATTTATTCTTTATTTTATTCAATATTTTGATAGGTGTCGGTGTTGTTGCGTTGCCACGACGAGTTTTTCAACATGCAAAGCAAGATAGTTGGCTCGTGATCATCATTACTGCAGTAATCGCTCATTTACTATTGGCTATCATCATTTTTATTCTGAAAACTTATAAAGGTACAGACTTATACGGGATTTTACAGGAAACATTCGGCAATTGGTTGGCTAAGGTGTTTGGCTACTTGTTCATTGTTTATTTTTTCATTGTTTATTTAAGTGCACTTACTAAATATACCGAATTTATTGTGGTGTTCATTTTCCCGCAGCATTCAAGATTTATTATTGGCTTCTTGATGACAATTTTAATAGCTTACTGCATTTACGGAGGAATACGCGTCATTGTAGGAGTTTGTTTTCTCTTTTTCTTGCTGTCATTTTGGCTCAACGGGGTGCTGGCTGTTCCTGCTACCATGATCGATACGAATAATTATTTCCCCTTATTTGAGATTGATCGAAATGGATTATTTAACGGCTTACTCGTTTCGGCCTATTCTTTTCTTGGGATTGAAGTTTTATGGTATTTGTATCCCTACATCCGAAACAAAGAAAAAACGATGCTGTATAGTCAATTAGGCCTGTTTGCCACTGTGATTGCCCTATTAGGATATGTAATTATTTCGATTGGCTTCTTTGCACCAAAGCAACTAGAATCACTGATTTGGCCAGGATTTGTCATGTTTAAAGTTATTTCTTTTTCTGTTTTTGAACGGCTTGATATTTTTGCTGTTTCATTTTGGAAGTTTATCATCTTGCCGAACTTAATCTTATATGCATGGTTAATGACGCGTAGCTTAAAACGAATCAAACATATTAAGCAAAAACATTCAATCTGGGGCATTATTATTCTCTCTTCGATAGGATTGCACTTCATTGATACGCAGCGACAATTGGAGCATCTTTTGAAAATTGCCGACTATTCTGGTTTATTCTTTACATTTTTATTTCCTATTCTCTTACTTCCTTTTGCAATCATTAAACGAATCAGGGGTGCTAAAAATGAAAAACAAAATTAAGAAATTTTTAATCATAGTTAGTACCTTCATGCTATTGACTGGCTGTGCTCAAGAACGCATTTTAGAACAATTGGGAATTATCACTGCGATCGGTCTTGACAAAGGAGAAGAGGAACGAGAAGTGTTCGGTTCTTTTGTAACCTACAAGTTTAGCCAGCAACTAAGCAATGAAAGTACCCCCATTTACTCATATGGAAGGACAGCTAGAGATGCTTATAACCAAGCTTTTTCAAAAACAGCAAAACAGTTGGTTACAGGACAATTAAGAGCCGTTCTTTATGGACCGGAGCTAGCAAAAGAAGGAATTTGGCCTCATTTAAATGGGCTGCAACGAAACCAGTTTGTTACCGATTTATTATATGTTACGGTAACGGATATGCCCGCAAAAGAAGTGCTTAGTGCACAAATATATGAAGAAGCTCCTAATGTCGGTATATATATATATAAACTCCTGGATCAAGTGGTCGGTAAAGAACAAATTATTGATAGCAGTTTACATGAATTCACTAAAAATTATATGAAAATCGGTGCCGATCCAATTACACCGGTTCTATCCAAAAAAGACGACCGTGTTATTGTCACAGGACTTGGCCTATTCCAAGATGATCGACTCATGGAAATCATTGATTTAAGAGAGGCATTTTATGTCCGTTTGATTCTGGATGAATTTAAAGCTGGGGAACTACAGGTTGAGTTACCCACAGAAAACTACCGACAATTTATGGAGGATTTCGATCCATCACCTGAGGAAGAATCCTTTGAAATGACAGTACAACAAGTCAGAAGTAGTTCTACTATTACGGTGAAAGAACCAGAAAATAACCGTTTTGGATTGGATATCAATTTCGAAGGCGAAATTAGAGAGCTTAATAAAGAGATAGATCTGGAAAGTGAAGAAGTCATCCGCATGCTTGAAAAGGATCTCTCGAAAATAATTGAAGATAATATTACTAAAATTTTAGAAAAAACACAAGAACTGAATGTGGATTCTTTTGGTTTCGGAACCTTTTGGAATTCCACTTTTAAAGGAAATAAGAAATTGTCAGAGGAAGAATGGAGAAAAGAATATCCGAATTTCCAATTTGATGTCAATGTAAAAACAAAAATACTGCGACATGGAATTACGCAGTAAACGATCATACTGTCGGTTTGATACTGATTTAGAGTGTTGTATTTTATTCTTGGAATCAGCACACGTAGACACCAGCAATCAACTAAATGTAGCTACGACTGCTAAAATTGGCTGTTGACTGATGAAGATTGACTGCTGACTGCTGAAGTTGGCTGACCCAAGCAAGAGTTAGCCTATTAATTGCTAGACCTATTGCCATATAACTTTTTAAATTGAAGAAAGCAGCCACGCAGCCCGCGGTATAGAAGACACTGCGATGTATCGTAGATGTCGCCTTATACCCTATGGGTGCAAGCGAAGTGTTTTGATGGACCGCCAGTCAAACAAAAATCCCGAGCGATTTATGAACATCTAAATCGTTCGGGATTTCATTTCTTCTGTAATTTTTAATTCAAACTCTTCCCATGTGAAGTTTATTTTTTCATCGTTTCTTTGATCAATTGGATGACATCATCTTTTGTCTTCCTCGGTTCAAACTTTGCCATTTCATCTTTGTAAGAAAAACGATCGTGATATAATTCGTTCACGTGATTGACTAATCGCTCACCGTCAAGGTTTTCCTCTTGTAACACAGCAGCGAAGCCTTGCTTTTCAAATGACTCTGCGTTTAATAATTGATCTCCACGACTAGCTTGTAAAGATAAGGGGATTAATAACATCGGTTTTCGCAGAGCTAAAAACTCAAAAATGGAGTTGGCACCAGCTCTTGAAATAACGATATCACTCATAGCCAACAAATCCTTTAATCCATCTGTGACGTATTCATATTGAACATAGCCTTCCTGGTGAATGGATGAATCAATATTGCCTTTACCACATAAGTGGATAATCTGAAACTTTTCTGTTAATGTTTTCAATTCCCCTCTAATCGCTTCATTCATTTTAACGGAGCCGACACTTCCGCCCATCACCATCAGGACAGGTTTTGCTTGGGTGAATCCAGTTAATTCATATGCGCGCTCCCGACTTCCTTGAAAAAGTTCTTCACGGATAATCGCGCCGACATACTTTGCTTTCTCTTCCGGTAAATACTTCACTGTCTCTGGAAAATTCGTCAATACAAAACGCGCAAATTTTGAGGCGATTTTATTGGCAAGCCCAGGGGTAAGATCTGACTCATGTATGATGGCCGGTACTTTTTGAAATTTCGATGCGATCACAACGGGAACTGAAACAAAACCACCTTTTGAGAAAACAATGGAAGGTTTTACTTTTTTAATTAATCGATTGGATTGATAAACACCTTTCATGACTTTAAACGGATCTTTGATATTTTCTTTGGACAAGTATCTCCGAAGCTTTCCGGTGGAAATGGCATGGTAGGTTACTCCAGACAACCCTTCGATTAGCTCACGTTCAATCCCCTCATACGAACCAACATAATGAACGTCATATCCCTCTTTTAAAAATTCGGGAATTAGTGCCAGATTAACGACGACATGGCCAGCCGTCCCACCTCCGGTAAATAAGATCGTTTGTTTCCCCACTGATTCCCATCCTTTCTGCATTTATGTCTTCTAACAGCTTAAACTAATTTTTATACTTTAATCATTATACTATTCTACGATCACTTTTCCATAGGGATTCATTATTTCATACGGCCAACTTTTACTCTGCAAGTGGTTTTGAATAAACAACCGTACCCAATTCATCTCCATCCTGCCTTTACCTAAGGATGGAATTTTTCTTTTTTATTGAAGGAAATACTAAAATACTGCATCTACAATAGATTACATGTAGATGCAGTATTGTGAAAGCTTTAAACAAATAATCCAGCAATTGTTGCAGATAGGACAGATGCAAGGGTCGCACCAATCAATAACTTCATTCCGAAACGCGATACAATTTTTCCTTTTTCAGAACTGATTCCAGCAACAGTACCGGCGATAATACCGATGGAGCTAAAGTTCGCAAAGCTTGTCAAGAATACAGAAACAATGGCTTTTGTTTTTGCAGAAAACTGTGCGGAAATTTCTCCAAATTGGGCCATGGCAACAAATTCATTAGTAATGATTTTTGTCCCCATTAAACTACCTGCATTGATGACTTCATCCATCGGTACACCCATTAGGAAGACAAGTGGAGAAAGAATATAACCTAGAATTTGTTCTAAGGTAACTCCATTGAATATACCTCCGATGATCCAATTGACAAGTTCTAGAGATGCTAAGAATGCAATTAACATCGCAGCAACGATTAAAGCAATCTTACCACCATCTAATGCACCGTTTGCCATCGCTTCAAATACACTTTTCGCACCGGAAACATTCTTCACGTCAACTTCATCGTCTTCTTCATCCGTTTTCACAGGCGCAATAATTGAAGCAATGATCAACGCACTGAACATGTTCAATGGTAATGCGACCAACACATACTGTGGTGGAATCATTGTCATGTAAGCACCCACAATGGAAGCTGATACAGAACCCATAGCAGAAGCACTGACGATATATAGACGATTATCCGTCAATCGGTGAAATTGTGATTTGATACCAAGCAAAGCCTCTGATTGACCGAAAAACAAACTGTTTACCGCATTAAAGGACTCGATTTTTGGTAAGCCTGTAATCTTTGACAAGATAGCTCCGACATATTTAATGATAAACGGTAAAATTTTTATATACGTTAATACGGATAGGATCGTAGCGAAAAAGATAATAATCATTAAGACATCAAAAAGAAATACTTGATCACCCGATATCTCAATCCCTCCGATAACAAATTCTGCACCGGACCGACCGAATGAAATTAATTTATTAAATAGGTCAGAAATCCATAAGATGATTGTTTCACCGAACGACGTGTTAAACATAAACCATGTAATAATTACCTGTGAAACTAACATTATCCCTATACCTTTGAATGGGATGTATTTTTTATCATTTGATAATAACCATGCCAACCCTAACACGAGAGCTATTGCGACAATGGCTAATAAAATTCCCATATTTGTCTCCTCCTCTATGATGAAACGAAAAAAGATTATAAACTATTTTTTAATGTACCAAGAATTATACCTGTAAGCAATAGATATGGAAGACAAAAATCGGTTTTATTCAATCATTTACATCCTTTATTACCAAAAACTCAACTTAGAGGTTAGTTTATGCAATTTTTTGTCTAATACACTCAATATGGCTGACTTTTCTGCAACGGACTAGCCATTGTTAGACCATAAAATACTCCGATGAGATGTAAGGTGAAGCGGAGAATTGCCTAGAAATCTCTTCGCCAAGAAAACTTGGTGACAATCCTTGTTTTCGAATTTCGCGCAGCGTGTAATAATGCCCTTTCGATGCATACTCATTCAGATGGTGAAGTATTGCGCTACACTCAATGGTTGAAATTTTTCCGTCACTGATGTGTTCGATGGAAAAATGAAAAGAAGTGGTATCATGATTTAACAATTCTTTTAATTGCTTGAGAGGATGCATAATAGAAGTAGCCCCTTCAATAGCTGGTAAGCTCAACTGATTGGACCAAGAAAAAATCGATTCACGATGGTAAAGGAAAAACATTGGATCGTTAAAATTTTTAAGGAAAGTTAATCGTCTTAGAGAGTACAGATAATCACCCATTGAATGAGAACAATCGATCAAGATGATTTTCACCAATTGATTTTGCCTTAATTCAGTCGTTAATGGAAAGCGGTAAGTGACTGCTTCTTCGAAAGGAATCCGTTTGCTTTCTGACTTCAATAATGTTTTTTTACTATTGAATACCTTTCGTAAAAGGGTATTCGTCATTCTTTCAAGCTTCTCTAATTCTCGAATTAAATCATGCATTCTAAAAGAATAAACAGGCGTGCGTGGTGAAGAAAAACCACTTCCGCGTTTTGTCTTTTCTTTATTTGTTGAATCAATTTCATTTCCATGGAAAATGATTGGGACATTCGTCATCCATTTCTCATGTTCGTTAAACAATCAATCACCTCTCCTACAAAAAACTCGCTCATTAATATGTAATTAATGAGCGAGTTATGAGTTAACGATAAGATTTTGGATTCAAAGCATCTTTAATTCCTTCACCGATAAAGTTAATCGACAGGATCGTCAATACTAAAACGATGCCAGGTGGTGCCCAAATCCATGGCATATGTTGCAATACATCCGATTCCTGGGAAGCCTTTAACATATTTCCCCAACTTGGTGTTGATGAAGGTACACCGAAACCAAGGTAACTTAAACCGGATTCTACTACAATCATATTTGCAAAAAGAATGGTTGATTGAACAATAATTGTAGATAAAATGTTTGGTAGTAAGTGTTTAGTAATAACTTTAAACGGGTTCGTTCCAATCGAGACTGCCGCTAACACATACTCATTTTCTTTCTCCGTCAATACTTTACTACGAACAAGACGAGCAACACCGCCCCAACTTAGTACACTAATGACAAGGATTAAAACCCAAACACCATCTACTTCTCCGAATAAAATTGCACTTAGTACGATTACGAAAACTAAGAATGGAAAGTTCAAAACGAAATCCGTAAAACGCATTAAGATACTATCAATCTTTCCTCCGAAATACCCGGCGATTGAACCGACGATTGTTCCGAAAATAGTAACTGCCACAGTACAGGCCATTCCGACTAGCAATGAAACTCGTCCACCATATAATAGTCTCGTAAAGACATCACGGCCACTTTTATCTGTTCCAAACCAATGATCAGCAGATGGAGGTAGCTCCATTTGACCGATATTAACAAGACTTATATCTGCTGTCGTAATATAAGGTGCCAAAAATGAAATGATAATGATAAATAATAAATAAGCTAAACTGATCATAGCCAATTTATTCTTAACAAATTTTCTTCTGGCTATCGCCCATGGCGACATATTTTTTTGTGGCTTTGGTGTAGCGTTAGTAATAGTATTGGTTTCCACAGCCACTCCTCCTAATCTATGCGAATTCTCGGATCCACTATTCCATATAGCAAATCTGCGACTAAGTTTCCTATTAATACAAGTAACGAGAAGAACATTGTTAATGTCATCAATACGGAGTAATCACGGTTGTTCACTGAGTTTAAAAATAATGTTCCTATCCCAGGATACGTAAATATTGCTTCTGTGATGACCGCACCGTTAACAATAGTTACAATGTCGAATCCTAAAAACGTTATTAGAGGTATTAAGGAATTTCTTAAAATATGACTGTTATAGATTTTCGATTCTGAAGTACCTTTTGCTCTTGCTGTTCGGACAAAATCTTTTCGACTACTTTCAATGATATCGTTACGTAAAAACTGAGTGTAACTAGCGGTACTTAATGCACCAAGTACGATTGCAGGTGCTAACACATAATGGAATCGACTAATCCAGTATTCTAATGTACCTGGCTGAAGTCCAATTTCATGTGAACCACCAAACGGAATCCACCCTAACTTAAAAGAGAAGAAATAAATTATGACGACCCCAGCAATATAGTTTGGAACTGCTAAGCCAAAATAATTTAACCCGCCGATGAAATGATCTAATTTTGAGTAAGCTTTTCTCCCTGCAGTCATTCCCATTGCGAAAGCAAAGATATATGTAATGACAATCGAACTTATACCCAGAAACAACGTGTTCAGCATTCGAGATTTAACGAGTTCTGAGACTTGTACTTTGTACTGTGTAGATTTACCAAAGTCTCCTTGTACAAAATTGGTAACCCAAGTCCAATATTGAACATGAATTGGATCGTTATATCCTAATTTTTCTCTCATTTCCTCAATGTACTCTGGATCAGAATTCGTTGGATCAATTTCTCCACCAAGTGGATCCCCTGGCATAAACATTGCCAGGGAAAACACTACAATGGAGATAAGGAGTAGCATTGGAATCATGCCTAGTAATCTTCGGAGTGTATATTTTAACATGTAAATTCTCCTTATCGTTTCATACTAACGGATGGTTTACTTATCTGCTCCGTCTGTAACAAACCAGTTCATAGCGTTGTTGAATCCTGTTACATCATATTCAAGTCCGCCTACACGTTCGTTGACAGCGTAAACTTCTTCAAGCTCACCAATGATTAAAGCAGGAGCTTCTTCGTTTACAAGTTTCTGCCATTCAGTGTATACGTCTTTACGTTTGTCTTTATCATCACCCACAACTTCTACATCAAGTGCATCTTCTAGAAGTTGGTCAGCTTCTTCATTGTTGAAACGTGGGTAGTTCCATAGTTGATCAGATGCCCATAGTGCAGTTGGGTCTGGATCAGCACCGACACTCCATCCACCGAAGAATGCTTCGATTGCAGGATCATCGTTTTCAATCATTTCATAATAGTTTTGTACTTCTACCATTTCTAATTCAGATTTGACACCGACAGCTTCCCACTGCTGAACAAGTGCTTGTGCACGAGTTTCAAATGATGGGTTACCCGTATCATAGTGAGAGAATGATAAGACAAACTCATTTCCTTCAGGGTCTTCTACGAATCCATCACCGTTCGTATCTTCATAACCTGCTTCAGCTAGCAATTCTTTAGCTTTTTCAGTAGAGTATTCGTATTGTTTCAAGTCATCGTTATCTGCAGCAATCCAGTGAGACGTAGGGATTGGTGCGTTAAGTGTTTTACCATAACCACCGAAGAATGTTTCGATCCACTGTTCACGGTCGATTGCATGCCATAGTGCTTGACGTAACTTTTTGTTACTATATTTTTCCTTATCTTCAACGATTTCTCCAGCTTCTTTATCAAATACACCTAGCTTGAATCCTACATAGTAGTAAGAAACACCTGGGTAAGTAATAACAGAAACGTTGTCTAAAGCGTCTGCTTCTTTACCTTGAGTTGGGTGAACTGGAACCATGTCAACTTCGCCGTTCTCAAGTGCACCAATTACAGAAGTGTTGGCTACAACACGAACTGTCAGCCCATCTAAGTGTGGCTCGCCTTGCCAGTAATCTTCGTTCTTTTCTAACTCATAATATTCACCAGCAGATGTATTTTTTACTTTGAAAGGTCCTGTTCCAACGATTTCAGTCATAGAAGGAGCGGATTCTTCCATCTCAGCAACTTCGATTCCTTCGAATGCTGTCTGGTTCATTGGGTTTGTCCATAGGTTCAATAGGTTGTTTACACGCGCTTTATCAAAAGTAATTTCAATTTCATAATCACTCTTAACATTCAAACCTGAAATTTCTTCAGCATTACCTTCACGGAAATCAGCAGCACCTTCGATCGTTTGAACGTTTGCCCAACGAGGTCCTGTATAATCAGGGTGTGCTAGCGTTTCGATTGCGAATACCCAGTCATTAACAGTTAATTCGTCACCGTTATGCCATTTTACGCCTTCTTTAATCGTGAAATTATATGTTTTTTGATCTTCTGTTTCCCATTCCGCTAAGTGAGGAATTGGATTGAATTCTTCATCATATTCAATGAATCCTTCTTGAACAAACTGGTTGATCTCAGCTTCAGTAGATGATCTATAGAAGTTGATATCAAGTGGACCAGATGGTTCTGAGTCAATTGCATAAATCAATGTTCCTCCATCAACTGGTTCACCATCACCAGAAGCCTCTTCTGAACCTTCTTCCGAGGACTCTTCCTCTGTACCTTCTTCTGAGGATTCATCAGAAGATTCTTCTTCTGTACCCTCATCTTCATTGCCTTGCTCTTCACTATCATCCCCGCCACAAGCAGCTAGGAACATTGCAAGAACAAGCATCATGGCAACTAGCCAATAAGATTTCTTCATTTTCTTTCCCCCTGTTTTTTGAATATTAATTGACTTCTTAATCATAAAGGATGCAAGCTACGTGATGACCTGGCTTCACCTCCTTTAAAGTTGGCCTAATTTCTGAGCATTCCTCTTTAGCCATCGGACACCTCGTATGGAACGGACATCCGCTTGGTGGATTAGAAGGGCTTGGTACGTCACCTTCCAATACGATCCTTTCCTTTTTCATCTTTGGATTAGGATGAGGTATGGCAGAAATTAATGCCTGCGTATAAGGATGAAGTGGTTCATTGTAAATCGATTCGTTATCGGCCAATTCCACTAGGTTTCCAAGATACATAACTCCGATTCGATCACTCATATGCTTTACAACACTTAGGTCGTGCGCGATAAATAAATATGTAAGATCAAATTCATCCTGGAGATCCATTAATAGATTCAAAACTTGTGATTGTACCGAAACATCTAATGCTGAAACAGGCTCATCAGCGATGATAAATTTCGGGTTCAAAGCAAGCGCTCGGGCAATCCCAATCCTTTGCCGTTGTCCACCTGAAAATTCATGTGCATATTTGTCATAAGCATCTTGTGGAAGGCCGACTCGTGTCAACAAGTTCCTTACTTCTTCTTCAATTTCTTTTTTACTTTTACCTGTATTATAGTTACGGATCGGTTCGGCAACGATTTCACCGACATTCTGCATTGGATTCAACGATGCATAGGGATCTTGGAATACCATTTGAAAGTCTTGTCTTTTTTTGCGAAGTTTATTACCAGCTAGATTAGTAATGTTTTCGCCATCGAAAATAATTTCCCCTTCAGTTGGTTTCAACAAGCGTAGGAGTGTTCGACCAGCTGTCGATTTCCCACACCCCGATTCACCGACAAGTCCAAATGTTTCTCCCTTTTTAATATTGAAACTAATGTCATCGACGGCTTTCACATGTCCTACTGTTCTTCTGAAAAATCCACCTTTAATTGGATAATAGGTTTTAAGATTTTTGACCTCGAGAATATTTTCTTTTGCGTCACGTTGTTCTTTTCTAACTTCCGCATTTGTGAATGTCTCAGTTGTCGCCATTACGCATTCGCCCTTTCTTTTGGTCGGCTTTCATCGTATAAGATACATGCCACTTCGTGACCGTCTTTCACTTCGCCAAGTAATGGTGTAATCGTCGTGCATTCCGGCATTGCTCTTGCACAACGGTCGGCAAATTTACATCCTACCCGCGGCATGTTTTTTAACGATGGTACGATTCCTGGAATGGAACCGAGTCGTTCTTGTTTTTCAGCCATTTTCGGAATGGAATCAATCAATTTTTCTGTATATGGATGTTTTGGATTTTCAAACAGCTCTTCTACAGTGGTTTTCTCAACAATCTCTCCAGCATACATAACAATTACATCATCACACATTTCAGCAACTACACCTAGATCGTGGGTGATAAGTACAATTGCCATGTCATTAATTGATTGAACTTCTTTTAAAAGATCAAGAATCTGTGCTTGAACAGTTACATCAAGTGCTGTTGTAGGTTCATCAGCAATCAGTAATTGCGGTTGGCAAGCAATAGCCATTGCAATCATGACACGCTGTCTCATACCGCCTGATAATTGGTGTGGATATTCCTGAACGACATCGTCAGGTCTTGAAATGCCTACACTCCGAAGTAATGAAACAGATTTTTGTCGTGCTTCCTTCTTTGAAATTTTGAAATGATTAAACAAAACTTCTTCGAGTTGGAAACCGATTGTAAAGACTGGGTTTAATGCAGTCATTGGTTCCTGGAAAATCATTGATATATCTTTGCCGCGAATCTTATTCATTTCTTTATCGTTATAGTTGGTAATATCTTTTCCATCTAAAAGAATTTGTCCACCTTTTATTTTGCCGATTCCTTTCGGTAGTAAATGCATAATCGATAATGACATGACACTTTTACCACAACCGGATTCTCCTACAACACCAACGATTTTGCCACGATCGACAGTAAATGAAACATCATCTACGGCGTTGTAGTACTCCCCGTCAATCGGAAAAGCCGTTTCCAAATTCTTTACTTCTAGAAGTGGGGCTTTATTTTCTTTAGTATGTTCGCTCATCGAAAGCACCTCTGTTGTTTTAGAATAATTCAGAATCTTAACTATAAAAAAATACTTAAAATGGAATAACAGACATATATGTACAATAAATGAAATTGGTTAATAAATATATTATACATAATCAGCTATAATTTCAAGAGTTTTTTAAAATATTTAATTTCAATGTTTATTTAAACTATGTAAATCATCAGAATATTAAGTTGTTATTACAAGTTTGTTTCATTATATCATGAATAATGTAAATTACGAAGGTTATTTTTCATTTTTTCTAACTATTTTCAACATTTATATTTGTGAAAACGTTTTCTATTTGCATTCTTATTGCATTTAACATCTCTATAACCATCGTATTAATAGGATAGGAGTCCATGCACAATAACTAAAATATCATGATTCATAAGCTGTAAAAATTGTTCGCGAGGAAGTTTTAATATCGGAATATACTGTATTATTTGAGCAAAAAATAACACCTACTCCGTAATTTTAGGAGTAGGTGCCATGTTCAAAGTATTAGCTATTTAACTTTTTTATTATCCTTCTAATAGTAGATCATAAGGATCTTCAATCATTTCTTTGACACGAACCAAGAACTGAACAGCTTCTCTTCCGTCAATGATTCTGTGATCATAAGAAAGTGCCAAGTACATCATTGGGCGGACTTCAATTGAGTCATCTGGCATAACGACAGGACGTTTTTGAATCGTGTGCATCCCTAAAATACCTACTTGAGGTGAGTTCAAGATTGGTGTGGATAGCAAGGATCCAAAAATACCACCATTTGTGATTGTGAATGAACCTCCACTTAGATCGTCTAATGTCAGTTTTCCATCACGAGCTTTTTTCGCCAAGTCCCCAACTTCTTTTTCAATTCCTGCAAAGCTTAAACGATCGGCATCTCTAACAACAGGAACAACTAGTCCTTCTTCTGTAGATACAGCCATACCTATGTCATAAAACTTCTTCTTCACGACTTCTTTGCCTTGGATTTCAGAGTTGACTAATGGAAACTCTTTCAAAGCGCCAACAACAGCTTTTGTAAAGAAGGACATAAAGCCTAGTTTGACACCGTGTTTGTCCAAGAATTCATCTTTACGCTCACTGCGAAGCTTCATAATATTCGTCATGTCAACTTCGTTAAACGTTGTTAACATTGCCGCTTCTTGTTGAACTTCAACTAAACGCTTAGCAATCGTTTGACGACGGCGAGACAGCTTCTCACGCTCAACCGGTTTGTCGAATTCTGTTTTCTCGCTGCTTTCTTCTTTCTTCGAAGACTTCGCTTTGCTGCCTTCTGCTTTCTGGCTTGCTGCTGCTTCCACGTCTTCTTTGGAAATTCGTCCTACTGGATCTTTTGGTTTAATGTCATTTAAGTCAATTCCAAGTTCACGCGCACGTTTACGTGTTGCTGGAGAAGCAACTGGCTGGTCTGTTGAGTCTGCTTGTTCTTTTTCTTCTTTAGCAGGTTCTGCTTTCTTTTCTTCCGCTGGCTCTTCAGTAGATGCTTCTTCTTTCTTTTCTTCCTTCTCTACTGTTTCTTCACTGGATTCTGATGAACTACCACCTGCTTCACCGTTCTCATCAATTTTAGCAATAACGTCTCCTACTTCAACGTCGTCGCCTTCTTCTACAAGAACTTCTGCAAGAACACCTGTAAAGTCAGAGTTAACTTCAACGTTTACTTTGTCTGTTTCTAATTCAAGGATGGCGTCTCCCTTTTCTACTTTTTCACCTTTTTGGACTAACCATTCGGCTACTGTACCTTCAGTAATCGATTCAGCTAATTCCGGTACAACGATTTCCTTCACGTCATTTTCCTCCTTTTAGTCAAGCTTAAGTGCTTCTTCAATGATTTGACTTTGTTCTGCTTTGTGAATGTTTGGATCACCAACGGCAGGTGAAGAACGATCAGGTCTACCTACATATAAGAGATTCTGTTTCTTCTTCATAATATCACGAATTCTGTCGTTGACGAATTCCCAGCTTCCCATATTCTTCGGCTCTTCTTGAACCCATACAATATCTTCAACATTTTTGTATTTTTTCAGAAGTTCTTTCAGTCGGTCTTCTGGGAATGGATAAATTTGTTCTAATCTGACACAATGCAAGCTTTCTGTATTGTCCATGTCCTCTAAAGCTTCTTCAAGGTCGACCATAACTTTTCCGCTACCGATGACTAATCGTTTCACGGACTCAGGATTATCCCCTGTTTCTTTATGCTCTAAGACAGGCTGGAACTTTCCTTCGCTCAGCTCAGTGCCATCAACGGCAACACGCTGATTACGAATGAGACTCTTAGGCGTCATCAAAATCAACGGACGAGCGTTTTCTTTTCCAACAATCGCAGCTTGCCTTCTTAATAAATGGAAGTATTGACCGGCAGTCGTCACATTCGCCACCGTCCAGTTATTTTCTGCTGATAGTTGCAAGTAACGTTCCAAACGTGCACTGGAGTGCTCTGGTCCTTGACCTTCATATCCGTGTGGTAGAAGCATAACAAGGCTTGCAATTTGTCCCCATTTAGCTCGACCAGATGAAATGAATTGATCAAAGATTACTTGTGCCACATTCGAGAAATCTCCATACTGTGCTTCCCATAAGACAAGTGTATCGTCGGTTTGCACACTATAGCCATATTCAAACCCTAAAACCGCTACCTCTGACAATGGGCTGTTATATAAGCTAAAGGAAGCATCCACGCCTTCAATACCGTGCATTGGGCTGTACTTTTCATTTGTTTTAACGTCGCGCAAAACGAGATGGCGGTGCGCAAATGTTCCACGCTCGGAATCTTGACCGGTCATTCGGATTGGTGTACCGTCTTTCAAAATTGTTCCAAAAGCAAGCGCTTCACCAAGAGCCCAATCGACTTTTTGCCCTTCTTCTAATGCATTCTCACGACGTCTAAGAATTTTTTCAAGTTTTTTGAAGCCAGTAAAACCTTCCGGACGTTTTAACATATCTTCATTTACTTGGTTTAGGACATCCTTATTCACTTTTGTTTCAATCGAATCGAGCTCATCTGCAACTCCTTCAGGTAAGGCTGGCACATAAGTTTCATGGATTTCATGCTCTTTCATGCCATTATAAATATCCCGAAGTTTTTGAATGGCATCCTCTTTATATTTCATTTGCTCTTCTTCGGAAAGTACTTTTTCTTCTACTAGACGTTTCGCATAAACTTCATACGCTGTATCATGCGCATCGATTTCCTGGTATAACAATGGCTGAGTACCACGAGGTTCATCCATTTCGTTATGACCATAACGTCTGTAACCGACTAAATCGATAACGACGTCTTTTTGGAACTCTTTACGGTATTGATAAGCAAATTCAACCGCACGAATACAAGCGACCGGATCATCTGCGTTAACGTGTAAAACAGGCATTTCAAAGCCTTTCGCCAAGTCAGATGCATATTTTGTTGAACGACCTTCTACTTTATCGGTTGTAAAACCGACAAGGTTGTTGGCGATAATATGGACGGCTCCACCCGTTTTATAACCGTGTAGTTGCGCAAGGTTAAGGGTTTCTGCGACAACACCTTCACCGATAAATGCTGCATCTCCGTGGATTTGTACAGAGAATGATTTATTGAAGTCTGGTTTCGCTTCGCCTTTATTTGACCGCTCATCTTGTACGGCACGTGTATATCCTTCAACAATCGGATTGATGAATTCCAAGTGAGAAGGGTTGTGTCCTAATGTGATCTTCGTTTTTGATTCATCTTGTTTAAAGTTTCCACCAAAGTGGTATTTAACGTCTCCTGTCCAACCATAATTAATCCCTGTTGAACCTTCTGAAGGTACTAATTCTTTATTTGGAGAATGAGCAAATTCAGAAAAAATCCTGTCATACGGTTTTCCAAGAATATGAGCCAAGACGTTTAAACGACCACGGTGAGCCATGCCCATCATGATGTGTTCAACGGAGTCTTTGTTACTATTTTTAACAAGGTGGTCGAGCATCGGAACCATAACATCAAGGCCTTCAATCGAGAAACGTTTTTGAGCAACAAACGTTTTCTGTAAGAATGCCTCAAATCCCTCTACTTCACCTAGTCGTTTTAGTAAATCTTTTTTATCTTCATCTGAAAAGTCAATTTCAAAAGTTCCTGTTTCAACCTGCTGATAAAGCCATTCGCGCTCTTCATCATCTGGAATATGGTTGAATTCATAGGAGGTTTTTCCTAAATACTTTTCTTTCAAATGCTCGATATATTCGTAACCATTATTAATTCCTTTGTGTTCATGACCTGCTAGCAACTTAACATCGATCTTTTTCAAGTCTTCGTTTGTTAAATTATAACTCTCAAGGTCGATTAGCGAATCATGCGATTGATCATGACCGCCAACTGGATAAATATCTGCACCAAGATGACCATGTCGACGAATGGCCTCAACTAACTTCATTGCACTTGTCAACTTTTTCAAGTCAGTAAATGAAGTGGCGCCTCCTGACTGCGGTGCTACTTGGCCACCATCATCGGCATCCATCCATTCCGGTGCCCCGTATTGTTCAAAAATATGACGCAGTGATTCATCTACTGCATCCGGGTCGTCTAAAAACAGTTCATATTGCTCTTCAACATAGCCCATATTGGGACCGTGAAAAGCTTCCCAAATACGATTGCTAGACCCATCCATAGCCACGATTACTACCCCCATCAATTTTGGACTGTTCATCCAATTGTCCTTAATGATTTTCATGTCGTTTATCCGCTCGAATATCCATTACACGTTTACCCGTAGATTAGGATTTACAAACTAACTGGAAGTCCGAGTGGAAAACGGCTTTATCCTCCAACTAGTATATATGATAACTGCTTAAGAGTGAAGGATTTGAGTCGAAATTTCACTACTTTTGACTCAGCCTTTCAATGTTCAGAAAATTAAATTAACTGTGCGTATAATTTTTAATAATTTTTTCCAAATTA
The DNA here is from genome assembly GCF_018967645.1 of Allobacillus halotolerans. Classification (GTDB taxonomy): domain Bacteria; phylum Bacillota; class Bacilli; order Bacillales; family Alkalibacillaceae; genus Allobacillus; species Allobacillus halotolerans. The sequence continues at coordinate 37,543 of NZ_JAHLZF010000008.1, forward strand.
GTTTGAAATTGAAGTTCTTTTTTTGAAAGTTTCGGCAATAATTTCCGTTCATACCAATCACTTAAGTTACCATATTTATACACCCATAGTTTTATACTCTTCCGACAGACGTATTCTCTCACTTTTTCCGGTAAATCTTTGAGCTGAACCGTCATATTTTGTCGAACGAAGTTTTCATGAATAACGGTTAGAAATTCGTCATCGTTTCTATTATCTCGATTGAGGTAATCTTGTGTAATCCTTTCTACGAATTCTTCCTCCTGCTCAGCGAACTTCCTTAAAAGAAAGCGTTCAAGTTGCATGTAGAAATATCGCTTCCCTTGCTTGATTGCTGTTTGAAATTTTTCTTTTTCTGTCGCATGCAGTCTTAGATCAGTATTCACTTCGTGTGAGAGTAAGTCGAGTAACTGTTCAGCAGTCACGATCCCTTTCCGACTCGTCATTACAATTGAAAGGATATGAAAGATAATCCTAGAATCTAACCCTTCCATACCTTCTTCATTGAATTCTTGTTTCAACGATTCATAAGGAGGTAGCTTATGTTGATAAAGCGAAATTTTTTCAAGCTTCGTGATCTCTTGCCGGCTCGAATGCATTCTGGAATAAATAACGGTAGCAGCAAGTGATTCTAAAGCAAATGGTTGAATACGTGATAAGTCTTTTTCCGTTAATTTTGTTTCATATAATCTCACCTCTTCACTGAGATCTAGATTATAAGGAACACGTTGGAGAATCATTCGGCTCGTCAAAGGCTTATTTTCCGATGACGTCATAATTTGTTGAAAATCTTCAGGATTACTATGACCAATAATGATTAAGTCACTATGAATCATTGCTTGGCGGGAAATTTTATATTGCTGTTCTTCTGTGACAGATAGCAATGGATAGAGCAATTTTGGCGATAGCTTAAACAGTTCTTGCAATTCCAAAATGCCCTGATTTCCTACTTGAAGTTCTCCGTCATATCGGTAAGCGTATGGGTGGGATTGCGATCCATAAGTTGTAATTGTCGAAAAATCCACCTCTCCCATTAAATCAGAAATTTCTTGTACTTGTGGATCGCCTGGTAGGAAAGTGCCAATTCCTCTTCGTTCATTTTCTGAAATTGTCATTCGTTCGACAGGAATTTTTCGCCAGTCACCCTCCCATTCGACGGTAAGTTTATGTAAATTTAATGGTGAGAGCTCACCACGAACTTCGTAGCCAGTAACACGTTTAATTGTATTTCGAATAGGTATTGGCAGTGCATGAAGTGGATTTTCATTGAGTGGACAACCCAAAATTCGATAAACTGCTCCTTGGTCTGTGGTCGAAAAGTCACTCAATGCTTTTTTGAGAAATTGGACTAACGTTGATTTCCCACTTCCAGGCGGGCCGACCAGCACGAGCATCCTTTTACGGACATCATAACCTTTTGCTGCAGGACGGAAATAACGGTCGATTAACTGTTGCAACAATTCATTCATGCCAAAGAGCTGTCGATGTTTATTCTTTTTCATCGCATCCTGAATCGCCAAATAAAGCCGCTCATGACTCGTCCGCGGAATAATGTTTCCTTGCAATATTTCTTCAACATATGTTTCTAATGTAAGCGAATCTGTTGTCATCGTAAGCCTCCTTCAATAAAGACTCTTCTATACTTTATTCCATGCGAATCGTTTCTTTTCATGAATAGTGTAAAGAATTTCACGAACTTTATTTGACTTTTCTTTGGGTTATAGTTCACAACTGAATAAATTTCAGCTATAATCAAATCATAAAGTATGCTTAAAGAAGAGGTGGATGCTACATGAATCTCGCACTAATTATTGGCGTATGTATTACATTTCTTGTTTCAATCTTCGCATCAGGTTATGAAGCAAAACGCTAATTTCCATTATGAAAAAATACACCAGCCATCGAAATTGATTCGATGGCTGGTGTTTTTATTTGCCTTACGTTAAATTCGGAAAACCTTGTTGGCGGAGTGCTTCATATACGATAATTGCTGCCGTATTTGACAAATTAAGTGACCGCACCTTGTCATTCATGTGAATCCGCAAACAGCGATCTTCTTTTCCTTCGAGCAATGTTGTCGGAATTCCGTCCGTTTCCCTTCCGAATACGAAGAATATCTCTTCTTCCCGATCACTGAAATCATAATCAGTATAATGTTTGGTGCCAAAGTTTTCTATATAATAATAACTGCCTGTCGGGAAAGTTTCGTATAATTCTTCAATCGAATCATAGTAGTGAATATTTACGTCATGCCAATAATCCAATCCAGCCCGCTTCAGCATTTTATCTTCAGTTGAAAATCCAAGTGGACGAATCAAATGCAACTCCGTCCCTGTTGCAAGCACCGTCCGAGCAATATTTCCTGTATTCGCTGGAATCTCTGGTTGATATAAAACAATATGTAACCCCATAATATATACACCTCTTAAGCTTAGTTGAACGGAAATATTATATCATAATTTATGTTGTAATTATCAGTGGTAATTATTTTTGTTCAAAGCGCCCAACACAACTTTTATTGTACATCCACATTCTCAATTGCTAGAAGTTTCTCTTTACGGTCCAATCCTCCACGATATCCTGTTAATTTTTTATTCGCACCAATCACCCGATGACATGGAACGATAATGGATAATGGATTTTTATTAATCGCACCGCCAACCGCTCGGACCGCTTTTGGGTTGTCGATCTTTTGTGCAATTTCTTTATACGTCGCGGTTTCACCATAAGGAATGGAACAAAGTGCCTTCCACACCTTTTGTTGAAAAGGAGTTCCAAATAATACCATTGGCGTCGTAAAAGATTTATTTTGATGGAAAAAATATTGGTTGAGTTCCTCGATCGTCTGCTGGAACGCTTGATCATCTGTATGCAAAGGGACTTTTGGTAGATTTCTATTTTTCCATTGATCAATCCAGTCCATTTTTTCCTCTAAAGAGCCGTGTTCAATAAAATATAGCGTGTTTGCCTGTCCACCTAATACAAGTTTGCCAATTGGCGAATCAATTTCTCGAATGACCAAGGAATTAGCTGACATTTTCATCCCCCTTCCGTATAGTCGCCACTTCAAAATAAAAATTAAGAGGCTGGGATTTACGCATACATACAATCAGCATAGCCGAAATCTCGACTACCACTTCGGAAAAATAATTCGCTAATGAAAAATCCGAACCGATTCGCATATTTATGAATCGCCGTTCGGATTTTTTACTAAACTGTCTTTGATCTTGTCGCTTTCGATTTGAATGGCCTTTCGTTGTAATCTCCGCGTACGTCAAAGAATTTGCAGGAGACCAGCCATCGAATGAGGCGTGACGCCCGGTGAACATGTGGAGCCGCTCGATAAACACTGCGAGCCGCTCGACAAATGCCGCCAACCGCTCGATAAACGCTGCCAACCGCTCGACAAACGACGACAACCGCTCGACAAACGACGACAACCGCTCGATAAACGACGACAACCGCTCGATAAACGACGACAACCGCTCGACAAACGACGACAACCGCTCGATAAACGACGACAACCGCTCGATAAACACTGCCAACCGCTCGATAAACACTGCCAACCGCTCGACAAACGACGACAACCGCTCAATAAACGCCGCGAACCGCTCGACAAATGCCGACAACCGCTCAACAAACGCCGGCGAAACGCTCGACAAATGCCGCCAACCGCTCGATAAACGTATCGAGCCGCCCGACAAATGTGGCGACTCGTTCCTTCTTCTGGCGCAGTCTCTTTTATTATATCGCACGTTCTTGTTTTGTTAATGCTATGCCTTTGTTCATTTCTTCCAAAACATCTTCATCTGTCTCTTTTTTCATCGCTGCTTCAATCAGCTCTTTTGCTTCCATTGTTCCAATTTTACCAATTGCCCATGCAGCAGTTCCTCGAATGACTGGTCGTGGATCTTTGTGCATTAAGTCATTCAACGTATCAACTGCTGTTTCGTCGCGGTAATGCGCTAAGGCAATAATGGCGTTCCGCTGTAAAGGTTTTTTACCACGCCAAGAGCCGGCCATGTAGCCGAATTTTTCTCTGAATTCTCGATTCGATATTGTCAACAGTGGTATCAAACGCGGTTTCACCAGTTCAGGGTCTGGTTCCAGTTCTTCATGCAAATGAAAATCCATTCCTTTATTTTTCGGACAAACTAGCTGACATGTATCACAGCCATAGAGACGATTGCCTAGTTTTGAACGGAATTCATCAGGTAGAAAGCTTTTCGTCAATGTTTGAAACGCGATACAGCGAGAGGCGTTCAATTGACCTCCCTCAACTAAAGCTCCAGTCGGGCAAGCATCGACACAAATATTGCAATCACCGCACCCATCCTCGACGGGTTGATCTGGCTCAAATGGGATGTTGGTAATGAGTTCGCCTAAGTAAACATAGGAACCGTATTCTTCAGTTATTAAAGCACAGTTTTTCCCGACAAATCCAACGCCCGCACGTTCAGCAACTGCACGATCATGCAATTCACCGGTGTCAACCATCGCTTTTGTCGCGACACCTTCGACCTTCTGATGTAAAAATTCTTCCAATAAACGTAATTTTTCTCGCAAAACATCATGATAATCTTTACCCCAAGAAGCTCTGGCAAAAAAGCCGCGTCGATCTCCTTTACGGCTTTTCGGCGCATCTTTCATTCTTGAAGGATAAGCAATCGCAATCGATATAATCGACTGTGCTTTTGGTAACAGCTTGGTAGGAGTGGTCCGCTCTTCAATCGAACCCTTTTCAAATCCTGACTGATAACCGAGCGATTGTTGAACTAATAATCGTTGCTTCAACGTATCGAAAGTATCCGCAGAAGCAAATCCGATCTTTTGGATGTTTACTTCAGCCCCGTATTCTAGTAATTCTTGTTTCAATTGATTAAAGTCCATGACCACTCCTCCTTTCTATTATCATTTGAATTTATTCGCTTTTCACATGGTTAACTCACGAAGCCGGTTAAGCGCACTAGCTAGTTCCATCCGTCGTGGACGAGCTAGCTCACCCGGATGCTCATTTGTATTCTTTTGGGTGAAACTTAAACCTTTTTCATCTATTTGATGTTCAATCCAATCCAGCCACTCGGAGATGGATTTCTGTTCATTTGTTTTCTTTAACGCCATATATTTTAACACATTTGCAATCATTCTGGTTTGGGAAACATCGACAATTTGTTCAACTAAACTGAGGTCAATCGGATTTTTCCCGAATAAAATGGTATCCTTACCCTTTGCTTGGACTTTTGGTTTATGACCGAGCATTGATTGCAGTCCACCTAAGTTTGGTACGCGATTTTGTTGGAATTCCAATGGTTTGGCACTACCTAAAGGCTCTCCAGCTATATCCTTCGCTTTGTTCGTCACATTCTTCGGATAATATTGATCCATCATAATGACCTCATCCGCAACTTGGAAATAATCTCCGGATCCTCCCATGACTAGAATCGTTGAAATGCCTTTCTCATCAAATAAAGATTTCACTCGATGCACAAATGGTGTGATCGGCTCCTTTTCTTTTGCGACTAATTGCTGCATGCGTTGATCTCGAATCATAAAATTCGTTGCGGTTGTATCTTCGTCAATTAGAAGTGTATTCGCTCCCGTTTCCAATGCTTCTACAACGTTAGCTGCTTGTGACGTACTTCCACTCGCATTTTCTGTCGAAAAATTTGCAGTTGATGAACCGTTTGGCAGGTCATTGATAAATGGTGAAATATCCACGCCTGTAATGCTTCGCCCGTCTTCTGCGCGGATTTTTGTCGCTGTTGGATCGGTTAAAACAAACTCTCGTCCGTCACCAGCAATATGTTCATAGACACCTTCTTCAAGTGCTTGTAATAACGTACTTTTTCCATGGAAACCACCACCGACGATTAACGTAATCCCTTTTTTAATTGCCATGCCTTTGATGGGTTTACTCCGATGTGGAAGTTGAACGGAGACCTCATTTTCTGTCGGGCTTTGAAAAGGGATGGCATTATTCATCGGCTTCGTACTAACACCGCTCTTTCTCGGAAGAATGGAACCGTTCGCAACAAAAGCAATCCAACCTTCTTCATGCATTTTTTGCCGCAAAGCATCATGTTGATCAGCCAGATGGATCGCTTCAATCACTTTTTTCTTATCCAATGAAAGTACGGACTGTTTCGCGATCTTCGTCAATGCATCGAAAAATAATTTTTCTGCTTCCTTCCCGTTGATTCGTCGCCCATTAGCTGGTAATCCAATGGATAGACAAATGGTCCCCTGATTTGGTGTCAGTTGGACGGCCGCTCGTTCTAAAATCACTTGATCAGGAGCGTCGATTTCAACTTTTCCGCTTTTCCCGCTTCCACGTACCGCTATTTTCGACTGCTTAATAGCACGATTCACGGAACGATTCATAACATCTTCCACATAAATTTTTCTTCGTTTCGTCTCAAACCAGCTACTTTCAATGCCTAACTGTTCTTTTGAGAAAATCAACCGAATTTTCGATGGTGCCGCAAAAGGATCACCCTGTACGTAATCAATAGCGAGTTGAAACTCAGGAAAAGTATAAGTGTTGGCAATATCTTTATAAGCTTTATAGCTCTTTTGATTGATTCGCTGTAAATGTTGTCGTAATTGTTGCATCCATATTTCCTCCATTATCCTGTTTTCGATTCACTACGTTTTTCTACTTTTTCCATGATTGTCCGTCTCCATAATAACGGAATAATAACGATTAAGAAATACAAAATAGCGACCGAGGCCATTTTGACCGGACTGCCGCTGACAATACTTGAACCCAATAAGTTATAGACAATCGTTCCAGGAATAATCCCTATTGTCGTAGCTTTCAAGAAATCAGTTAATCGAACTTTTGAAATCCCTGCTGAGTAGCTGATCAAATCAAAGTTGACGATTGGCATTAACCGGAGAACCAGTATATACATAAACCCCTTCTCTTCAAACCGGTTGCTTAAATCTTCTAACTTTCCCTTCAGTTTGGCATTAATGGCCCGTTGCCCAAACCTCCTTGCGACGATAAAAGCTGTAAAAGCACCGGCAACCGAGCCGATTAATGCAAAAATAAAGCCAAAGAGCGCACCAAACGCAAGTCCGCCAGCTATCGAAAAAATAGATGCTGGAAAGAGGACGAACGGTCTAACTGCATATAAGACAATATAAAACAACGGAGCTAACCAACCGGCTTGATAGATAAATGTCCGAATGGTTTCCGGTGATATTGTTAATAAACGTTGATTGAATGAATATATAAATAATATAAATAGGAGTACGAGAATTATTTGTACAACATGTCTCTTTTTCATCTGGCACCCTTCCAATCCCTTTTGTTCGTTGAATTCCCTTTGTCAATAATCCTCAACCATTTAGTTGTAACATTTCCACCTAAGCTACGTCTAATATTGCAAATGAGACGATGGGGGTCATTCATTTGATAAGATATTCTTTAAAATTATTTCTGATTGGATTTGCTGTATTTATCACTGCTTGTTCAAGTGATTCACCTTCAGCTTTAAACGACGCAGATACCGATATGGCAGAAGATGCAAGTTACAAAATGGCAAACGATGAAGCTACCGAAGAAAAAGCTCTCGGTTTTGAGGGCGAAGCAGAAGAAAGTCACGAGCAAGAAATTGCGCAAGAAGACGAGCAAGTTGTAAAAAATCAGCTTCCTGATGTACAAATGATTATTTATACAGGTCACATACAAGTAGAAGTTGATGATCTGACAACGATGAATGAGACGATCCGAACGAAAGTTGCCAAGCTCGGCGGGTATGTCGTCAGTTCTGAAGAATACGTATCAGGAGAAGGCGAACGCCGACATGGGCGAATCCAACTACGTATACCGCAAGAGCATTATGAAGAAATGATGCAATTCACAGAAGAGAACTCGGCTAAAGTGATGGAAAAAGTTTCGAATGGTCAGGACGTAAGTGAGGAGTACGTTGACTTAGAATCAAGGCTTCGCTCAAAAGAGGCTGTGGAAGAAAGATTGCTCACATTTATGGACCAAGCAAAAAAGACAGAAGATTTATTGAAAATATCCAACGATTTATCTGCTGTTCAAGAAGACATTGAACGAATTAAAGGACGCATGGATTATCTGGACAATCAAGTTGCATTCTCAACGATCACGATTAATATTCAAGAAAACCAAGTGAAAGTTTCCGAATTACAAGGTAGGGACGACTTAAATACCGGAGAAAAAGCTCAAAGTTTATTTATGAATACAGTTAATTTCCTCATTACAATCGGTTCAGGATTCGTAGTCTTTTTAGTTGGACTTTCACCTATTTTAATTCCACTCCTGATTGCTGGAGGGTTCATTTGGTGGAAAGTACGCACGAAGAAGAGAAGTCACTCAAACGAGTAAATCAGAAGACTAGTCTTCTACCGTCGTGATCGATTGAGCGGCTGGAGGTAGTTAATCGACGGGTTGACGTTATTTTTCAGCGGCTTTGCATGATTTATCAACGGGTTCACGCAGTTTTTCGGCGGCTTTGCACGATTTATCGGCGGGTTCACGCAGTTTTTCGGCGGCTTTGCACGATTTATCGACGGGTTCCAGCAATTTTTCAACGGCTTCACATAAAAAGCAGCTTACACGATTGATAAACGGGTAAGCTGCTTTTCTGCTTATTCATCAGCTGGTAATTCAGCCAGTACGCCATAATGATTTTCACTAACTGAAACTTCCTTCAAATCAAAACCAATCTCTTCGACTTTTTTCATTAAATCACTCTCAGGAATACGAATGTGAAGCGGAGGGCCTGATTCGGTCTCTTTTGCTTTCCAGTCCAATAACAGTGCTTTACCGCCAGGTTTTAAGATCCGTTTTATTTCCGATAAGGTTTGATCTAAATCATCGACTTCATGTAACACAAAAGCCGCGAGTACTTTATTGACCGATTCATCCGGTTGTTCGATTTTTTCCAACCGGCTAAGTAAATAACGAACGTTTGATAAATCTTCCGCTTCAATATTTACACGCAGTTGATCCAGCATCGCCTGCTGCGCATCTACTGCTGTAACCATCTCGGTTGTTTGCTTGGCAATTGGAATGGTGAAAAATCCATTTCCACATCCTAAGTCAGCCACTTTATCTTTCTCTTGTAAATCAAGATCCAAAAGCACTTTTTCAGGTGGTAATGCTTTTCTTCGTTCCTCACTCATTAAAAAATGTGCGTGATCGGCATGAAACTGATGTTCACTCAAAACAACACCCCATTATATAAAATTCTATTGTTTCCTCTATTATATTGCCTTTACTTACTTCAATCTAAACATCATCGAGGATTTCATGTTTCTAACAGTTCAAGCAACCAAAGAAGCCAGGAACATTCCATTCCTGACTTCAATGATTAATCTATATGTTTTTCAATAAACGTATATAGTGTATCTAAGTATTCTTCTTCATACATAACGATTGCCTCTCCGTGGCTCGCTTCGTCAAAAATATGAATTTCCGCTTCACTATGAGTATTTTCATAAAGTTCTTGAGCCATCGATGTCGGTACGAAGGTATCTTTGCCACCATGTAAATATAAAATCGGTAGCTCTGCATGTTCTACTTGGTTTAAAGCTGATGCATCATATAAAGAGTAATTAGCCCGCATTTCCGTGATCTTACTTGTAATTGGCAATAACGGAAAGTCCGGAAGATTGAACATTTGCTCCATTTGATAATCGAATAAATCGTATGTACTAGAAAATGGACTATCAGCGACGACTGCTTTTACATTGGATGGCAGCTCTTCACCGCTCGTCATTAATACGGTTGACCCACCCATTGATAAGCCGTGCAATATAATTTCCGTGTCCGGTCCTTGCATGGCAATAATCTCATCGATCCAATCCAAGTAATCAAGCCGATCATGCCAACCGAACCCTATGTATTCGCCTTCACTTTCACCATGTCCTCGCAAATCTGCTGTAAAGATATTGTATCCTAAGTCTTCATAATAATATTGTCCGTAAAGCGCCATATCTCTCGCTTTACCTAAGTACCCGTGTGCAAAAACGACTGTCTTATTTGTCGGCTCTTCCGCTTCCAAATAATAGCCTCGAAGTGATAGCCCATCAAATGATTCGATTTCCATTGGCTTAAAATCCGATTGGCTAAACCAACTCCTCCAAGACCCCGTCAGAAATACATCCATTGTTTCTGCAGATACGACTAAATCCTCGTTGTCTTGCAAGTATGTTTTCACCTCTCGTTTAATCGCTAGGTTATAGAAAAAATTACTTGCCACGATACTAGCTGTGACGAGTAGGGTGAAAACGACCAACCCACTAATAAACCAACGTTTTCTTCTTTTTGTTTTGAACACTTCTCGTCCCCTCTCTATTGTTGTCAATCTTAGCTGTAGTTCTATTATACAGAAAATTCTACAATTTTAATAGAGTGAATTTTGGGATATACATGAAAATATTGAGAAAGTGAGTCGCATATGGTCGATGGTAGTTCGAGAATAATTGATTCATAAGCAGTTAGATAAACAGTTACATAATGAATTCAGACTCTCTGGAAACTCTCGGTCAGTCTGATTAGTCTTTTTGTTTTTTTACGTATTAATTAAAAAATTCATATTCTCATTTTCGTTTAGTTTCTCAAAGTCTTCGTTTTTGGATAATTGTGTGTATAGGTCTTCCGGGGACATCCATAGAAAGTCATTTTCGATCTCGTAATCTGCACCATAATAATAAGCCAACCAAACTAGTTTCGAACAATAAATATATTCCCACGGGTCGGTCAGATCCTGGGTAGATAAATAAGAGTACTTCGGAGATGGATTTCCCTCATCCAAGTTTTTCTTGTACTCTTTTTCATAATTGATTGCATAGTCTGCAGCTTTCTCACCCATTTCGCTACTCACAGGTCGAAAATGAGCATGCTCAGGGTGTTTCATCTTGAATTGTTCGATCGTGTCTTTCACAATGGCCGGTGTACCTCCAGGCGATTCGATCAACTCATTTTGATTGATAACAATCGCTGAATGACCAACAAACCCAGTCAACTTCTCGTTTACATTGTCGCTAGCGACAAGTATATCGCCTGGCAAATATTCAGTTGGTTCGTCTCGCTGAGCTGTTAACCAATAATGGAAAACAACGTCTTTTCGTTCTCGCCAACTACTTTCTGTCATAACGATCGTTAAAACACTGGCTGAAGTGTTAACCAAATAAATCTCCTGACCGTTGAAAATCGATGCCTTATATTGACCATCTAAGTAAAATCGAAAATTATTAAAAACTGTTGGTTGCTTCATTTGGATGCGTACCCACTGATCTGCCGTTTCAATATGAAGATCATTCACTTTACTCATCACCCCTCCATCAATATTATTCATCGATGGTTAGGTGCGTGAGTAGAGACAACGGAATTTAATGCGTCCGAAACTTGATGAATTAGATAGAAGGAAATAAAATTTGTTAATGATATTTTTTATGCAATGTTTGACAACGTATGGTTTTATTTTATTATGCCATCCGAGGTCCGTCATTGGGGTTATAGATTTTCTTTTTTAGCGGATAGCTTTTTGGCTTGTTTCAAATAATATCCCATGGTTACCAGCATAAGAAGGACGACACTGAAACTGAAAATCGAAACAAATATATTCAACTTCGTCTGAAAAGAAATATTCAAAAAGGCCAGAAACAAGTTCACTAAAGTCAAGATGCCAAGCATTTTACTGATTGAATAATAATGTTGAATTTTTGACGCGTAATCTGAAAAAATATTGAATGGTCCATCTTCTGTTTTTTTACGAAAAATTGCCCAATTCATTGCATAGGTAATCAATTCAACGTTACTATCCTTCATAATTTGAAAATATTCCTCGTTTTCTTCATCCGTATTATTTCCAACATATTGGATTCGGTAGATATATTTACCCGCTTCTCCTTCTTCAAAGGTGTATTTTGTCAATGAATACTTCACGAGATGGTAGCCCTTTTGAGCCATCTCATTTAACCACTTTTCTTCTTTTTCATAATTAATAAAGATCCTTCGTTTTATCATCGTCATTGATCGAAACCTCCAATTTTTCGGTGCCATTTTGAAGTAATTCCTGTAATCGTTTTAGCTCTTTTTTCAATAGGATGAGGCCTTTTTCAGTCAATAAATATTCTTTTCGTCGTGTTTTGAGATCTTCATTAACTAACTCGATCAATTCTTTTTGAACTAATGATTTGATTGCACCATATAGCGTTCCAGGTCCTAATTGAATTCTCTTGTTCGTAATCTCCTCAACCTCCTGAATAATTCCATAACCATGAAGCGGTTTCCTGACAGCTAATAAAATATAAAACACCGTCTCAGTCAATGGAGGTTCTAGTTGATTAGTCAATTTCTTTCACTCCTAACTATATCGTCTGACGATACACTGTATATTTATTATATCGCCTCACGATACAGTTAGTCAACATTTTTTTCCAAAAATAAAAACGGTACCTACTATAGCCTAGTACCGTTTGATACAATCTTAAATTTGGCAAGTTTTCGGATTTCCGCTCTGATTAAAAATCATAATATACCTGATTATCGTAAATGTTCAGCCGACAGATCAATCCAAAAGTTTACTATTCAACTGTTTTATAATTTTACGATTGAATCATATACTCATAAACTTCCAAATCAATTTTTCCTTGTTCTTATTCACGCTCTTCAAAATTCTCCGTATGAATATAGTTCGTCAATCCTTCATAAAATGATTGATCATCAACTGATGAATTTGTTAAATAACCTTGTTTCACCAATACTTCAGCTATCTTTTGCTTTCGTTCTGAATCAATTGGAACGATGTTTCCTTCTTTCGTTCGGTTGAAATATAACTGATATAATCGGTAAATTCGTGTCAATTCTTTAATTGGTGATGTGTGCTCGTCGACACGAAGATCCAACATCCGGTCATTATACCCACCGTATCCACCTTTTTCTTTTTCAATTAAAATAGCAGCCGATTGCATACCACGTTTATCGCCACCTGCTTGCTGTGCAGCCTCTAAAGCGGCCAACAATCGCTCAGCTAGTGGTTTCCTTTCCGTCGATTCAAACGTATCTGCCAACGCGGTAACCGTTTCTTCACTGACTAAGATATTTCCTTGAGCAGCATAATTTTTGCCTGATTTGCCGCCAGCCCAATCGTAGCAATCATCTCCAGTAAAAGTAGCTGAACGTCCACTAAAATCGACCACTCCAACTTGTCGAAGCGATGCATCTGGATCGTCTTTTACCAATTCATCCAACACTTCTTGTGGCGTTTTTCCTTCCTCCATCATTTGTAGTCCTCTAGGTCCATAGCTTGTGTTTGCCAACGATTGTGTGGCAACTGCACCTACATTTGCTTTCACCCATGGAACGACAGCTCCGACTCCTAAAAATTTTGATTGTGTGGCTACACCAATTTCGCCTGTTTTCGGATCCAACCCAACAATGGAATATGTAGCAACTAAATTATCTTTTGTTTTACCCATACATCCCAACTCCTTTTGTTCAACACCATTTTCTATTTTATCAAAATTTTTAAACGTTTAGTTATAAAATGAAAAATCATTCCTCTACTCATTGTGTTTGAGGAATGATTTCTGATTAATTATTTTTGATTAACTAGTTGTTTACGCAATAACTTTAACGCTCCAGACCAAGCATTCACTTGATCAAGCATCATGTTAATATTTGTTAAATGAAGCTCCTGTGGCTTGAATGTTGTGTAATTCTCAAAGTCAACAAATAGGGAAAGTGTTGGATGTGCACGAACATCAGCAACGGAAAGCTCTCCTAGAATGCCACGCAAATGCTCTGCCGCACGCGCACCACCTGTTGAACCGTAGCTGACAATTCCTGCCGCTTTGTTGTTCCATGGCTCGCGGGCTAAATCCAAAGCATTTTTCAATGAAGCTGAAATGCTGTGATTATATTCTTGAACGATGAATACAAAGCCATCCAATTCATCCAACTTTTCATTCCACTTGGCGATTCCTTCAGATTCACCTTCACCCATTAGTGGCAACTGATAATCTTTTATATCAACGATTTCATAGTTTGCATCTTTGCGTTCGTCTGCAATCCCTTTCACCCACTCGGCTACTTGCGGGCTGACACGACCTTCTCTTGTACTTCCTACGATAATTCCAATGTTTAAGTTTTCACTCATTATGAATTCCTCCTATGTTGGTTGTAGTGATTTATGATAAATTAAATTACTAGCAAAACACGATTTCCTGATGGGTCAACAGACACCCAGTATTCTCCTTCTTGTGAAACAGCTGTACCGATTTTTTCTAATCGATTAACTGCTTCTTTGCGCGAGTCTTCTGATGGATACTTCACGGTGAATGCTTTTAGACCGGCGCCATTTTCTGGCATGGATGGAGCCCCAACGCCATTCCATGTGTTAATTGCGATGTGATGATGGTAGTCTTCGGTTGAAAGAAACAGTGCTTGAGCACCAAACCGGTTCACCACATTGAAGCCTAGACCCTTCACATAAAATTCTTCTGCAGTTTGCATTTCAGAAACATGTAGGTGAAGATGTCCCATAACCGTATCGGACGGCATCCCCTGCCACAGTTCATTCTGAGAAGCATGTTTTAATAATTCATCGAAATCGAGTGGATCGACCGTCATATGAACCATTTCACCATTCCATGTCCATTCAGCTGGATCACGGTCGTAATACACTTCAATTCCATTGCCATCCGGGTCATTGAAGTAAAGTGCTTCGCTGACATCGTGATCAGAAGAACCAATAGGTATATTATTTCTGGAAATATGAACCACAAAATTCGCTAAATCCGCTTTCGTCGGCAGCAAAATGGCAAAGTGATACAAACCAGCTGTTCTTCCTTGCTTCGGTGTTACCCCTGAAGGTTGTTCAATGGTTAAGATTGCCGTCTCTCCATTAGCTGTTAAATTGGCAGTTGATGAAGTCTTGTCTAAAATATCAAACCCCAAAATCTTTTGATAGAATTCGATTGAACGATTTATATCGGTAACTTTAAGCTGAACATGCTCCACGAATGTGGCAGGCTGTTGATGAAATTTCATTATATTTCCTCCTAAACAAACCATCGAGACGAAGTTAGGCAAAACGCTCGATGGATGAAGTGGTTGTAAAGTCACTTTAAGTTACTTTCTGTAAGTTAGTATATTTAAGTAAATAAAATTTGTCAACACAAGTATACCAATAAAGTTATTCGATCCAGTTAGTTAGATGCATATGATAGCTGATTATCGGGCTACTTATTTCTGGGTTATACCATTATCGCGGATATCCTTAAAATCGATTCTTATTAGAGTTATAAAACCCATTTTAATCAGTATACTTCCAATAAATCATTATTCTCTTAATTATTGCTTTACTTCCGATAATGATACATATCGAAAGTATAAAGCCGACAATCCAAAAAAATACCGCTTCAGGTCATCTAAACACTGAAGCAGTATTTTCATTTACTATTACTATTGATTAACGATATCTCTTTTATTAAAAAAGATCCAAGCAAGCGCGACAAACACGACAAAGTAGACAATAAGCATGGTTATTGAAAAGCCCAATGTCATGCCTTCAATCAATACATTTCCAGTTTCATACATTTTCAAGTCCAAATTCGCAAACAATAAATATTTGGACCAATCGTATTGAGAAAAGATTCCTGTAATTATACTTCCACCCATCAACAAGAAGATTCCAACACCGATGGCAATGGAGCTATTTTTAAAGATTGTTGAAATCATAAAAGCAAGTGTCGTCATCATAATTAAGTTGACGATTCGATAACCATATTCAGACATGACTTCACCGACAATTGGTACATATTCGAATCCGTCCCCTGTCATGATGACAGTGCTTGGGTTAAAGCCTTCAAACCCGAAAAAGATCGCCCCGCCTAACATCGAAACCAGGAATAGGAAAATCATTGTAAGTAATGCAAAGACAAAAATGGCCATGAATTTGCTGAGTAAAATCACGTTTCTTGATATAGGTCGAATTAACAATAATTTAATTGTTCCCCATTGGTATTCGTTTGATATAATGCTCGAGCCAATGATGATGGTTAAGAGACTCACAATGGCTACGAGTCCTACATTTTCTAACGTATATTGCCAAGCGCCATAATTCAGTGGTCGAATATCATTTTCCAATAAATATTCGTTTTTCATGATCTGTTCGTCATTAAATGAATAACCAAACTCTTCGTTATCTTTCTGGAGTGTTTCATTTTCTTCCTGTAGTTCTTCTTGCCAATTGTCTGTGTAGTTAGTCGGTTGAACATCGTCAATGGATGACATGATAATGGCCCCACCAATTGCGATTAAACCAAGAATAATGTACATCACCCAAGTAGATTTACGAATATAAATTTTAAAAAGTTCATTATATAAAAGACTGAAGAAATTACTCAATGATATTCCCCCCTGTCAACTCAAGGAATTGATCTTCCAAGGATGGTTTGACGCCCGTAATACCGTAAACAGTAAGCCCGGCTTCGACAAGCTTGTTGACAACTTGCGGAATTGATTCACGCGGCATGAGTGAAACAAGCTGGCTACCTTCTTTTTCACCCTGCAACTCCAGACTGCTCAAAACATCGATTGCCGCCTCGATTTCTTTGACATCCAATATAACCTTGATCTCTGTTTCTTCCGTTTCTTCACTGACTTCCTTCACGGATTGCTCGGTGATTAACTCACCATGTTTGATAATCCCAATCCGATCACACATCAGCTCAATCTCTGACAACAAGTGACTGGAGATCATCACTGCCACATTGTCCTCTACGGCCAATCTTCGGATGTAATCGCGAATTTCACGGATACCAGCCGGGTCTAATCCATTTGTCGGTTCATCGAGAATCAACACAGCGGGTTTATGTAAAATTGCTTGTGCAATCCCTAACCGCTGGCGCATTCCTAATGAATACTTGCTGACCTTTTCATCTATTGCTTGATCAAGTCCAACAAGTGAAACGACTTCCTCTACACGTCCTTTCGGCACATCCTCATACATGCGAGCAAAGTGACGTAAATTTTGGCGCCCCGTCATAAACGGATACATCTCCGGATTTTCAACGATTGCTCCCAAGTTACGGGCAGCATCCTTGTATTCTTTTTCAATACTTTTTCCCAAGACCTTGATTTCTCCCTCGGTCATGTCCATCAACCCAACGATCATACGGATGGTTGTCGTTTTCCCTGCGCCATTCGGTCCGATAAAGCCATACACTTCTCCTTGGCGGACTGTTAAGTTAACATCTTTGATGATTTCTTTGTTTTTAATTTTCTTTCGGACATTCGTCAGTTCCAATGCAACGTTACTCATAACCTCTCCCCTTACACATTTCATTCTTCTTCATAGACGATTGAAACATTCGAAGGTTTCGAATCATCAAACATTATCATTTTACCATAATGTGGTTCATTTAAAGATGGTATTTCAAAAATCTTATTCGTTTACCTCAAACAGGTTACTTCTAGATAATTAATGAAATGTGTTAATCTTTAGGAGGATGAAAATGCTAAACTACATAGATACGAGGTGGAAACAATGTCCATGGAAAAGTACAGAATAAACCCAGCCAACGGGTTGGAGTTCGGCATTTATACATTAGGGGACCATATTCCAAATCCGCACACAGGCGAACGGGTTTCCAACCAACAACGAATCAATGAAATTATTGAATTTGCTCAGCTCGCTGAACAAGCGGGGATTGATTTTTTTAGTGTTGGAGAAAGTCACCAAGAATACTTCACGACGCAAGCGCATTCGGTCGTATTGGGGGCAATCGCTCAAGCAACGGAAAAAATAAAAATAGCCAGTTCTTCGACAATCATCAGCACACTTGATCCTGTACGTGTTTATGAGGATTTCTCGACCATCGATCTACTATCCGATGGCCGTACCGAGATTATTGCCGGACGAGCATCACGCGTAGGTAATTTTGAATTACTCGGCTATAGCCTCCGAGACTACGAAGCTCTCTATGAAGAAAAATTCGATTTACTCCGTTTGATTAATGAAAACGAAGTGGTCAATTGGGAAGGGGAATATCGTGCACCACTACGGGATGCGAAAGTCATTCCTCGACCAAAAGAGGGTTGGTTACCGATTTGGCGTGCGGTCGGCGGGCCTCCGGGAAGTGCCATGAAAGCCGGACGTGCCGGGGTGCCAATGTTTTTGGCGACGCTTGGTGGGCCAGCAACTTCTTTTAAACATTCCATCGATGTTTACCGCGAGGCTGCAGCCAACAATGGTCATAATCCAAATGACCTCCCAGTTGCGACTGCGGGATTGTTTAATGTGGCAGAAACTACACAAAAAGCGATGCAAGAAGTCTATCCGCATATCAATGAAGGCATGAAAGTGACCAATGGACAAGGATTTCCGAAGCAGCATTTCGCCCAAGGTGCCGACAAACGAGATGTACTAAATGTCGGGAGCCCGCAAGAAATCATTGAGAAAATCTTATACCAGCATGAGATGTTTGGCCATCAGCGTTATATCGCCCAAATGGACTTCGGTGGTGTCACACTCGATCAACTGAAAGAAAAAGTCGACATCATTGGGAATGAAATTATGCCAGCCATCAAAAAATATACATCGAAGCGAACGGAGGAATAAACCTATGGAGATCGTCGCACTATCCGGTTCCATTGTCGGTTCGAAAACACGAACGGCTATGGACTACACGGTGCAATCACTGAATGAAAAGTACCCGGAACATACGGTGACACTGATCGATTTAGCCGATTACGATATTCAATTCAGCGATGGACGAAATTACTTGGATTACGATGGGGATACAAAATACATTACGCAAACCATCATGAATGCCGATGCGATTATTTTTGGTACACCCATTTTTCAAGCATCCATCCCAGCAACATTGAAAAACGTCTTTGACCTATTGCCCGTTGACGCGTTGCGGGATAAGGTGGTTAGTATGTTGGCAACCGCCGGCACACCAAAGCACTATCTGATTCCTGAGCATCATTTAAAACCAATTTTAGGGTACATGAAGGCTCAAGTCGTTCAATCCTATGTATTTATTGAAGAGAAAGACTTTGCACAGAAACAAATCATCAATGATGATGTTTTTTTCCGAATCGACCGGCTCGTTGAAGACACGATGATTCTAGCCGAAACGTATCAAAAGATGAAAGAAGAAGAAGACAAGAAATACGATTTTTGATCGATGAAATAAAAACGGTGGCCGAGTACGAATATGGTCACCGTTTTATTTTCATTTGGTCAAGATGATGAATGCTTTAGGTGAACGAGCCCTTTCGCAATGAGTGCACCAAACAACCCAATGACACTGTAGATTACGACATTCACCAAAATGGCCAACACATACAAAATCATACTTAGAAATCCTGCAGTAAATATCATTGCTGGCCCCATCCAAACATTTTTAAACAAAAAATAACTGATGACACCGACGAAGAATGAAACCGTTGGGTAAATTAACATAAAAAATTGAAATTCGTTTATTTCCAATCGAAAGAATAAATCGATCAAGCCAACAAGCCCAAAGACAATGGCTATACTCCCAATCATCCATATGCGCTTCTCACTTGATTTTTGGTTGACCTCTCCCACGAAATGCCTCCTTCACTTAGTAATTAACGAAATCTTAAATTCACTATAAACGTTTATCCCTGGAAGGTAAAATTTTGTTTCCTACTTACATAACAACCAGGATCGGATCAACGGAGCTTGAATTTCACCATTTTGCTATTCCAATCATGAATGTTTTTAGTGTTCTCAAGGAAATTTTGGCCGGCGTCATAAACGTTGAACATCTCGCCATCTTCTTCGTTAGTAACTTGATTGTCACGATTGTTATTTTTATTGTTGCGAGAATTTTGTTCTTAAAAGATAAGTGGGTGATGAATTAGAGCTCCAAAAAAACGCACAGGATAAATTTTCCTGTGCGTTTACCTATGTAAAAGGTTACGCTGAGACGAACCGATAGCCCATCCCACGAACGGTATGAATACGCTTCGGATTGCTCGGATCTTCTTCTATTTTTTTACGAAGTTTCTTGATATGAGCATCGATGGTTCTGTCCATTACTGTTTGATCAGCAAAAGGATAGAGCTGGTTAATCAAATCCTCCCTCGTCACAACGACATTGGGATTCTCCATAAGATAAAAGAGTAATTGAAACTCATGCTTGGTTAAGGGTAGTTTTTCATCAAACAACAGCACTTCGCCTTTACGTGGCTTAATGCACAATCCATCATGAATAATCTTCTGACAGAATTGACCGGTGCGTCTTAAAACTGCCTCGACATGAGCCATCAATTCTTCTGGGACAAATGGTTTCACCAAATAATCATCTGCTCCCAATTTCAACCCATTGATTTTATCTTCCGTACTCGACTTTGCTGATAACATAATAATCGACACTTCATTCTGCTCTTGCTTACGGACCCACTGGCAAACTTCTTCACCAGATAATTTAGGTAACATCAGATCAAGAATAATCATACAAGGATGCTCTCTCAAGAAAACTTCCTTCGCCTCTTCCCCATCTGCTGCTTCAACGACAAAATATCCGTTTTCTAACAAAGCATTTTTAACTAACTTTCGATTGACCGGATCGTCTTCAACTACCAAAATGGTTTGGCTCAACAGCATTCACCTCAAGCTCATTATAACGAAGGAGCCTTACTCAATCTTCCCTAATGCTTGCATCATGAAATCGTGATTCATCGCACCTTGTACGACATATGCTGTACGACCTTCTGAATCAATGATATAGGAGGTTGGATAGGCATTAATTTGAAAGTGATTCGCCACTTCTCCTTCTGTATCCATCAATACAGGAAAAGTCATTTCAAACTCCTCGACAAAATCTTGGACGCCTTCTACGCTGTCTTCTGTATTGGTCATATTAATAGCCAAAATTTCTACGTTTTGATCTTCATCGTCATAAAGCTTTTGAAAATCAGGAATTTCAGCTCGGCAAGGTGGACACCAGGTTGCCCAAAAATTTAAAATGACCGGTTGACCACGATAGTCTGACAAACGTACTGTCTCTCCATCGATTGTTTCCAACTGAACATCCGGTGCATATTGTCCTTGTTTAATGCCAGTTCCTACCTTTTGGTTAGGTTCATCGAGTTCAGGATAAATCACTGCCCGATCGTCTCCCTCACTGGCCGAATCATCTGAGGCAATGACAAAATCGTAAAGTGCATAGCCTAGCATCAATACAACGACAGCAAGTAAAATCCATTTTTTCATTGATAACAACCTCCATTAACCTAGATTTTCCATCCAAGTACCTTCGATTAAATCAAGCAAGTAGCTAGAAATCAGTGGCATCCAGCCGAAGAACAACACGAGTCCCATAGCAATCATGAATACTGCGCCGACTTTCATGATGATTCCACTATATTTAACAATCCATCTCGTTGAACCAAGAAAGAACGTCAAAATAATAAATGGAATGATGAAACCAAGTACATACATGACCGTATAAAATATGCCTTGTCCTGGATTACTTGCCGCAAGCAATAAAATTGATCCGAAAATTGGTCCAATACATGGCGTCCATCCGGCTGCGAAACCAAGACCAATAAAAAACGTTCCCAAAAACCCTGCTGGTCTTTTTGAAAAATGCATTCGTTTTTCTCTCATTAATGTTGGTATATTGATCCAACCAGCAACGAAAAAGCCCATGAAAATAATGAACACACCGGCAATTCGCTGAATAAGCAATCCGGATTCACCGACAAGCAACTGTTGAGCCCACTGCCCTAAGAAGGATGCACTCGCGCCTAGTGCGATGAAGACAAGCGAGACACCCGCTAGGAAGAAAAATGAATGGCTGAGTAACTGCTTACGAATTTTACTCGTTTGATTCCCTTGCAACTCTTTTACGCTAACTCCTGTTATATATGAAAGATAAGCTGGAAAAATCGGCAACACACAAGGAGACAAAAATGACAACGCCCCTGCGCCAATGGCCATAATCATTCCGACCAATAAAAATGTATCTGTTTCAATTCCGCCCATTAATTATCCCTCTTTCTGCGATGCAATAAAATTAGTGCAAACATCCCTACAAAAAACGTACCAATAAACCATGGTTTCATCAGATAATCGAAGACGGTGACGAATGGTTGCATAAAAGTAAGCCCCATCATACCGACTGACCATCCAACTAGCATGATCAATATAAGTAGATCAATCGATACCTTCCCTTGAATCCAATAAAAAACAATCAACAACAACCCAGATAATACGATTTGACTAATCGCATATGATTCATCCATGACAGTGAACTGCATGAATTCAAAGAGAAAAGTGCTTATCAAAAATACCGGAATAAACGTCATAATCAATGGTATGACCTGTAATTTTTTCCGATAGGATTGAATGGCTAAAGTAATCACACTGAATAAAGCAGCCAGATAAAAGGCCTCTGCACTACTAGGATAAGCCAAAACTGCCATTGGGTCAGTGATAAAGAGTGACAGATTTAGAAGAATTTTCGCTATCCATATGTAAATAACAAAATTAACAATTTGTGAAGTCAATTCATCGATCTGCTTCTTCTTTTCCTTTTTTGGGAGATCCGTCATCAAGTAATAGACGGCCAGCGCGACAACCATAGAAATCACAATCATCGCAATCGCATATATTTTTGTAGTTAAAACCATGTCTGCTCCTCCAACGAAACGTCTACTATTAAGTATATAGTGACTCTGTGAAAATTTGATGAAACGATAGGATTTATTTTTATAATCATTACGAAAACCTAGCTGGGGCGCTCTATACACCCGAATGAGCGTGATTTCTTCTCGGAAAGTCCTATAGAAACGTTCTATTCTCCCGAACGAGCGCGATTTCTTCTCGGAAAGTCCTATAGAGACGGTCTATACACTCGAATGAGCGCTGTTTCTTCTCGGAAAGTCTTATAGAGACGTTCTATTCTCTCGAACGAGCACGATTTCTTCTCGGAAAGTCCTATAGAGGCGCTCTATACTCCCGAATGAGCGTCAGTTCTTCCCGGAAAGTCCTATAGAGACGTTCTATTCACTCGAACGAGCACGATTTCTTCTCGGAAAGTCCTATAGAGACGTTCTATTCTCCCGAACGAGCGTCGTTTCTTCTCGGAAAGTCTTATATATAAACAACCGATTCAACCTCAATCAATAAAAAAGCGTAAAAAAACCGCCCAATCTTAGAATAGCAAACGCTACGCAGTTGGGCGATTAATTGAACTTATATATGACCTAACTCATCACAGGTACATTCTTCTTTTCTGAATCCTCGTCTTTTCCTTTTACCAACATTGGAGCTCGGTCTCGGTATAATAAGTATACGGCTAACACGACCGCTAACAGATCTGATATCGGAAATGCTAACCATACGCCAATTACACCGAAGTATGGTGGAAGGATTAATACGAGCGGAATGAGAATCAATAGCTGTCTAGACAATGAAAGGATTAATGCTTGCTTCGGTTTTCCTAAAGCTTGGTATAATCCTCCAGCTACAATTTGTACGCCGACGACGAAGAATACGGCAAATAAAATTCGCATCGCTGTTGAACCTTCTTCAATAACTTCCGGATTTGCCGTAAAAATACGTAAAAACGGTCCTGGGATTGCTAGTAATATAATCGTGATAGAGGTAGCACTGATCGTTACAACCTTTAGCGTTAACCATATGGTTTCTCTCATTCGGTCATAATTTTGTGCCCCATAATTGTAACCGACAATCGGCATCATCCCCTGCATGACAGCCATAATTGGAAGTGCCATAATCATGACAATACGCTGGATGATTCCATAAATACCTACATAAAACTCGGTTCCATATTCGATGAGCATCGCATTAACAGCGATCACCAAAATGCTTCCTGCCGATTGTTGAATAAACGCCGGCATACCAACGGATAATGTTTCTTTAACAATTGCCGATTTCAACTTCATATTTTCAAAAAAGAATTTCAACGAACTTTTGCCTCGTGCGTAATAATTAAAGATCATACCGAAAACAGCTGCTTGAGAGATTACTGTCGCAATCGCTGCTCCTTGCACACCCATATTCAAGCCAAAAATGAAAATTGGATCAAGTGCAATATTAATCGCAGCAGGGATAATCATCAAGACCATTGCAAATCTGGCATTCCCTTCCGCACGCACGAGATTGTTCGCCGCGAAACCACTGGCAAAGAAAAATGTTCCAAGTAATATTGGGAACATATAATCCATGGCATACCCGATGGTTGATGGTGTTGCACCAAATAGGACAAGTAATGGTTCAAGTGTGAATAACGCAATCAATATTCCTGCCACACTGACTAAGAGAATCAATGTAATGATATTGCCGAATATGAGATTTGCTTCTTCTGGCTTTTGAGCTCCAAGGCGTCTGGAAATAACGGACGAACCACCGACACCGAGTGCTGCAGCGACAGCCAACATAATCATCATCATCGGAAACGCTACCGTCGTTCCAGCAACCGCTTCAATTCCGACACCGTAGGAAATAAAAACCGTATCTACGACATTATATAAAGTCATGACAAACATGCCAATTAACGCAGGTACAGATAAATTACGAAGCAGTGTCGAAATCTTTTCGGTACCTAGCTGCTCTGTTTGTTGTTTTGGCTCCATCTACTTCACTCCTTCCTCTTGTATAAGTAAATTACTTTTCATTCGTTGTAACCATTTCAGGAACAAAGCTGCTTCCTCTTCAGAAAATCCGTCCATTAATTCATTCTCTTGCACGTTTAGATTTTCCCAGAGATCTTGATCAAGCTTTCTGCCTTTTTCATTGATCGTAATAATTTTTGAACGTTTATCTACTTTACTATCCGACTTCTCAACTAAGTCTTTCATTAATAGCGAGTCTATAATCCCTGTCATCGTCGAGCCTTTTATATATAAATATTGCTGCAATTCCACTTGTGATAACGGACCATTCTCAACGAGTAAAAAAAGAACCTTAGATTGTGCAACCGTTAATCCGTGGACAGCGAGTTGATCGTTATATTGATTTTCCAACAAATGAGCTACCATTCCTACCTGGTAGACTAGCTTTTCTTGCATATTCCTCACCAAATTACTTACCTCCCTAACTAAATAACAAAGAATATCTTACCTTTTTTGCACGTTAAAAACAAGATATAAGTTTTATCTTTTTAGGTGCCTAACAATCTTAGTGAATAATGTCCGATTTTTTTCACTAAAAAAGCAATGTAGCCATAAAAATTACATTGCTTTCTTCTCTTCAATTTCTTTGAATAAAGATTTACCTAAAATCAGCCATTGAATGATAAATAACAAAAGAACCGTGATTGCCATTCCATTTAAGAACACACTCACCCACGTCTGAACCGCTTCTTGACCGATGACAAACGTTCTCTCTGTAAAAAATAAAAACATACCAAATTTGATACTCCCACCCCTGAAGGGGCAAGCCCAAACTAACGTTTGAGTAGGATTCTTAAGTGATGAACCGTTTCCGTCCGTTTCCGGTAGAAACCACCCTTAAGCTTAAGGGTGTATCAGCACCCCGTCCTAAGACAGTGCAATATAGCATCTTAGGCTGATGCACTTTTACCATGCATCAGAGGTGCATGAATAATATTCATGGCACCCACTCTGTCTCTATGAGTTGAAAAACCGCAGTTTTTACAGTGATATTGTCTATCCGCAGCTTTGTTCCTTTCAGAACAAGATGGACACTTTTGAGACGTATAAGCAGGGTCAACATACTCAACTGCAATACCAATGAGATTCGCTTTATATTCAATAAAGTTCGCTAATCGATAAAAAGACCAAGAATGTAGGTTTTGATTGTTTTTTCGGCTTGTTCTTGCCGTCTGTCGAATGTTCTTAAGTTTTTCTAAACGAATGACAGAAACATCGTTTTTGATAGCAAAATCAACTATCGCACGACTTATTTGATGGTCTTGGTTTTTCATCCACCGTTGCTCTTTATCATGAATAGTGCGAATCGCTTTGATTTTTTTAGCTTTCCCTAATGATTTGCGTTTTTTTCGAAAATAACGCTTTTTGAATTTGTTCATGCGGCCATTACCGAAGAACTTTGTTTGACCGCCTTCTGTAACGGCAACAGCCGGGACTTTTAATCCCAAATCGACACCCATCAATTGGTGTCCGTTAATGGGTTTGGTCGGAATAGTCACCGAAATTTGCGCTATCCATTTGTGAGATTTTTGGGTGATGCGTAGAGTCCCACGCTTCCCTTTCATTAATTCTTGGAAACGATTGTTCTTTTCGTTCCATTGCACTCGAATCGGAATTCTTTTAGATCTACCATCAACAAATAAAGGCACAGAAATTTCACGTTCGCTAACTGAATAGTTTTGATTATTCCATATACAAACGGGTTTTTTTAGGATAGGAATCATAGCGTATCCAGTCTTTTTAGACTTAGTGAACACGCTTTTCGCATCTTTGATAGCTTGGTTTTTCACAGCGCTTGGGAGTGGTGCCACAACATTTTTAGTAGTTTTCTTCGTTGGTTGTTTGTATTCAACCATTTCAGAAACCAAATCATTTATGACGCAGATATACGTTTTAGACATTTTCTCCAACAACTTTTTTTGAAAGCGATTGGGTTGAAGCTTCAATTTAATGGTGATTGTTTGTTCCAAGGATTATCAACCCCTTGTTTTTTGTTCTTCAACATAACGTTTGATGGTTTCACTCGACATATTCCCCGCAGTCGATACAAAATAAGAGCGCGTCCATACGCTCGGCAGATGGTTAAGATGTTCAAACTCCTTTCTAATGGCTCTGGATGTAGTACCTTTAATTTTCGCCATGATGTCTGAAGGACTTAATGTTGGAACCGACTGAACGAACAAATGAACATGGTCTACGTCACATTCCATAGAAATGATATCAATACCTAGCTGATCACAAACTTCTTTTGTTTGTTTTTTGAAAAACTCTTCGACCGCATGGTTGAGAAAGATTTTCCTGCGGTATCGTGGGCAAAATACAAAATGATAATTCAATAAAGAAACCGTTTTGTTCCTACGTTTAAAAGTATTCATATATTAATTGTATCATTAAAACAGTCATAGTGAGACAAAAAAGGAAAAGCATTAACGATTCATACCACACCTGAAGGAATTGGCTTTCTCGTTAAAAAGTTCTGTAACATACACGGTCAGCCGTATCATGAGTTATATGAGAACGGCTTTTCATTTTCCCGCTGTTTTGAGATAATAAAGCCAAATCTCAAGTTATAGAGGAGCACAATAATGAACATACCGATTTTATACGAAGATAACCACTTATTAATTGTCGAAAAACCGGTCAATATACCAGTTCAAGAAGATCAATCGAAGGATAAAGATTTATTGACGTTACTAAAAGAAGACATTAAAGTTCGCCATAAGAAGCCAGGTAATGTGTTTTTAGCTCTCGTTCACCGGTTAGATCGCCCAGTTGGAGGTGCGATGGTTTTCGCAAAAACTTCAAAAGCCGCTTCTCGCCTATCGGATCAGCTACGAAGAAAAGCCATTGAGCGAACTTATCTTGCTGTCGTACATGGCGTTCCATCAAAATCTAAGGATCAATTGGAAGATTATTTAGTCAAAGATCACAGGAAAAATATTGTGCGCACAGCGAAGCCAAAAGAAAAAGAGGCCAAAAAAGCGGTGCTTGATTACGAAGTAGCCAGTGAGAAAAAAGGATTTTCATTGTTGTCCGTCAAACTACAAACTGGTCGACCTCATCAAATCCGTGTTCAGCTTTCGTCTCGCGGATTTCCGCTTTATGGGGACCAAAAGTATGGACAACGTGTCAATAAACCAGGTCAGCAAATCGCACTTTGGTCAAATAAATTAGTATTGGAACATCCAACAACGAAAGAAGAGATGGAGTTCACTTCCACACCTCCTTATGAGTATCCGTGGAAACTTTGGCAATAACGATAAAAAAGGTTGGGGAAACGTCTTCCCAACCTTTTTATTTATTGACGATATGCTCCAAATAGACAATTCCCATAAAAATAAGCCAAACGCCAAACGGAAACGCAAAGCTTTTTACCGCTTGTAATGGTTTATACGTTCTATTTCTACTTACGAGGATTCGGTCTGTCATAAAAAATAGCATGGAGGCACCTAAGCTATATAATAATAAAATAAGTCCGAACAAGGCATGTAGAATTCCTGATAGAACCGTTTCAATTTGATCATCTTTCATTTTCGCGGCAAAAAATTGACTCATTTTATCACTTAGGATGGAAGCTAGCACTCCGTACGTTAAAATCACTGGAAAACTATACATTAAATAGATCGGTGTGCTTAACGTGAAGGAAAATAAATAATTCGTTAGTGATGAAATGTCTTCCCTAAACGGATTGGGCATGATCAAACCTAATAGAATAGCGAATATAGAGCTAGATATAGATGCTGAAATAATTTTACGTGAAATGATTTTGTTTCCCTCCAATTGTATAACTGAACTTTGTAATTTGTTATGTCGTTACACTTCATAAAAGTCATTATGTTATTGTTATCTTCCTAATTATACCCATCAACAACCCACCATCAATACGTTAATTGAACTAACTCTTGAGGGCATTCCTTATAATAACAAAAACAGAAGCGCTCCACCATCAGGGAGTCACTTCTGCTTTCAACTTTATGAAAATAATGCTTTAAATTTTTCCCAAAAACTACTTTTTTCTTCTTTTTCAGGCTCTTCTTCATCAGGTTCATCTACTTCAATACTTTTCGTTTGGATCACAAACTGAACGTGGTCCACTTGTTCATTTTTCTCAGAAACAAACGAAACGGGGTCGAAATCTGATTTATCATATTGTGAGATCATCTCGTCAATTTCTTCGGTCATCTCTTGTGGCATATCTTTTGTTGAATCATGAAGCTCTTGTGTGCCGTCTTTCAGTTCAACGACGCCTTCTTCCAATTCGCTGACACCTTGGTCGAATTCATTGATTCCTGTATGAATGTTTGAATAAGAATTCGAAAGTTCACTGACACCGTTTGTGTATTCAGCAAGACCAGTATGGAAGGAGCCGTATTCTTTCGTTAAACTGGCAATTCCATCTTTTAATTGTTGCAAGCCGTCTACGCCATCTGACGCAGGTGAAATCTCACTCGCCATCGTATCAACGTTAGTAGTCATTTCATTTAATCCCGCAATCGTCTCTTCTAATGAACCGACTACTGCTCCAAGAGCTGCTTTTGCACCTGGTTTTTCTTTGTTACCGAAATATGTGCCTTTAGCAGCTTTCACTTTATTAAAAGCACCTTCTAACTCTTTTATCGTGGATGAGAATTGTTCATTGCTAGATGGACCTTTTTGTAATTTTTGTAATGTTTCCTGTTCAATACCTGCTTCCCGTAGTGCTTCGATTTCTTCTTCATTGAATGTAACCGATTGTTTTTTCCATTCATTAAGAGCTGCAAATTCTTCGCTTAAATCGGATGGAATGTTAGCCATCGCTCCATCTAACGCTTGAAAAGCAGTAGAGTAATTGTCTTTAAGCTTTTGCAATCCGTCTTTCATTTCCGACAAACCTGCAGATAACTGCTTAAGTCCTTCGACCAATTGATCCTGCTGACTTGTATCGACGTCAACATCACTTAACGAACCATTCATCGATTGTAGTGCATTCTCAATTTCTTTTGATCCATCAACTAATTCTCCTGATGATCCATCAAGTTCTGCAATCCCATCTCGATATTGAGCGGACCCGCTAACCAATTCAGTGGCGCCGTCGTTCATTTCTTTGATTCCAACGACTAAGTCACTGACACCAGTATTCAAATCAGCAATCGCATCGGATAACGTTCGAATATCACCCGTCATCTCATCCGTTTCTGGATCTTCAATCGACATGGATGATGGAACACCCGATATTTCGATGCCGTCGAATTCAAATTGAGTCGTATTCGCTTCAACGGTAAATGTTTTTTCTTTTTCAGGCATTAACGTAAATGTGACTTGCTGTGTTTTCCCTGCGTTCGCTACCATTCCATCTGGTGCTTGGATATCGGAAAATGATGCCGAGTCAAACGGTAGTGTCAATTGTAGCATATAGTTGTTGAAAAACGCTGAACCATGATTCCCATTGGCTTTTGCGTCCACTTCAATTTTCACTTGACCTTCTTTTCCCGCCAATTTTTCCGGCGAAATTTTTTCTCCATCCAAATAATACGTCACACCGATCGACCATGGGAGCTCAGGGTTTTCCATATTTCCTTGATAGTAAAATTCTTCATCAGACGCTGTAAATTCGACTTTGTCACCATCCAACGCGACCTCTGTCATATCGGTCAAATTTCGAACACTCGTATAGTCACCATAGTCCACAATCGTTCCTTCATCTACTACATCGAAACGATTGACGACATATAGTTCTTGCTGTTCACCAGTCGGTGATAATGTTGCATAAATCACTTCATCTTTCCCCGACATTTTCCCCGTCTCTTCACGTTCATTATCTTGATTCGTCTTGTTATCACTCGTGTTCGCTGAAACCGTCGTAAGCAGTGTTGACACGAGTAACACAACGATCGTTAGCAGAAAAAGAATCTTTTTTATATGTTTCATGCATCATTTCTCCTTATAAAAGTTGGATTTCCATGTCGTTTTTCCAATGACTCTATCAAATACAAACAACATCGCCGGTAGGAAGAAGACGACCATAATGAATGCCAATAAAGCGCCTCGTCCCAATAACAGACCAATCGCTGATACGACCGGATTTGTGGATGTCAGCCATAAAATGAAGCCGACACTCGATAAAATAGATGCCGAAATGGCTACAGCAAATATTTTTTCATCGATCGTTTTCTTAATCGCTTTAAAGGCTGTCATTTCTTTTCGGTTTTCCGTGTAGTTCTCTGTAAATAGTATTGCGTAATCAACCGTAGCCGCCAGTTGCACTGTACTGACTATTAAATAACCGACAAATACTAGTGCTGAATCGGTGAAATATGGAACAGCCAAGTTAATCCAAACGGCCGATTGAATCGTCAGCAACAAGATCACTGGGTAGGAAATCGATTTAAATGAAATTAATAATACGAGCGCAATTGTGACAACTGTTAATACGTTTACAACCGTGTTATCTCGCTCGACGACGTTTTTCATGTCATATAATGTCACGCTTTCGCCTAGTGAGTAGACTCGATCTTCTGCATAATATTGATTTGCTTTATCTTGAATTTGTTCCACGACGTTGAAGGCTGTCTCCCCTTCTTTATCCGTGTTCGTCTGTAAAATAATCCGGCTGTAATTTTCTGAATAGAACTGCTCGACCTGTGATTCTTCCAGATATTCTGGTGGAATCGCTGGATCAACGGTATTCACATAAGCTAAGACACTTGTCACATGCTTCATATCTTCTAGTTCATGTACGAGTTGCTCTTCTTTAGCAACTTCGCCTTTTGGAACGAGCAAGACCATTTGTGTATTTTTACCAAATTCTTGTTCTATTTCAGCAATGTCTGCTCCAGCCCTTGTGTTTTCAGGCTGGTCACCAATTCCGTAAATAAAGTCTATTTCACTTTGAGCCAAAAACGCTGGTATGATCAACGCAAAGACAATTAATAGGCTTGGGACCTTAAATTTCATGACCCATTTTCCAATTCGCTTGAATTCAGGAATAATCGGTTTATGTTGTGTTTTATCAATCCATTTATAAAACATAATCGTCATCGCAGGTAAAAAGACCATGACACTGATAAAACTTAACACAATCCCTTTCACAAGGCTGAAACCTAAGTCTGAACCGATTTCGAAATTCATAAACGTTAACGCAATAAACCCGAAAAAGGTTGTTGAAGCACTAGCGATGATTGCTGGGAATGAGCGTTTCATTGCCAGAGTCATCGCTTCTTTCGGATCCGCTACCTTTTTCCGATAATCACTGAAACTATGGAGTAAAAAAATTGCATAATCCAGTGAAACGGCGAGTTGCAGTATCGGTGCCACTGATGATGTGACAAATGAAATTTCTCCGGTGAAAATATTTGTCCCCATATTGATCAAGACTGACACACCGATCGCGGTCAAAAAGAAGATAGGTTCCGCCCAGGAGTTCGTCGATAAAATTAGTATGATAATGATGGTTGGTATAAGCAATGCCGCTGCAAACATTGTTTCAGAAAACGCCATCTTTTGCTGGGTCGCTGTATCTAGGGCTTCCCCTGCCATCGCATTTTCTTCACCGATTAATTCATAGATTTCATCGGTTACTGCGACTTCATCGCCTTCACGGATTGTAAAATTGAAAAGCGCATTACCGTTTTGATAATAGGATTCGACCGTCTCTTCATTTGCCATCTCAAGTGGCTGCTTCAAATCAACGGCATCATCCAGCCAAGTGACATCGGATACACCATCGATTGCTTCTAATTGTTCCTTAAACTGAAGTGCTTCTTGAATGGTAATGTCTTTCATCATGACATTCGTATTCGGAACAGCACCATCAAACTCTTCATCCATAATATCCATTGCTTTCGTTGATTGAGCATCCTCCGGTAAATAATCAGCTACATTATAATTAACGGATACTCCAACTTGCGCAATGGCACTTAAAATCATTAACGCGATAAATGTAAAGAAAATTGATTTTTTATATTTAATAATCTTAGCTGCAATGTCGATTGCCACGCACCCTCTCTTGCATCAAACAAATTTCCACTATATCATTATATAAACACCGTGTTGGATTTACAACAAACAGTATTGTATCTCATGTCTGAAAACCAACACATTGCAAGTAAGTTGTTGGATATCCATAAAAAGTTCACAAAGAAGGTGCTGAAATGAACAAACGGTTAGATCGAAGAAAGCAATATACACGCATGGTTCTAAAGGAAAGCTTAATGGATTTAATGAAAGAAAAACCTATTTCCAGTGTGACGGTGAAAGAATTATGTGAACGGGCAGACATCAACCGATCGACATTTTACACACACTACGCAGATCAATTCGCTTTAGTCGAACAGATTGAAGACGAACTGATTCAAGATCTTGAAAAATACTTAAACACAGTTAACTTTGATACAGAAGAAGAGACGAAGGAAATGACGGAAAGGCTCCTTGAATACCTCGCTTCAAGGGCAGATGACTGTAAAACATTATTAAACTATGATGGAGACTCTACTTTTCAGCGAAAAGTGACACTGGTTGCTTATCGTTTTATATTAAATGAACAAATGACCGCCAAACAAATTGACCCAACCATAACGGAATACATCAGCTCTTTTATTGTGAATGGATGTATTCAAATGATGAAGCTGTGGCTCTATAACAATATGGACAAGAGCCCAAAAGAAATGTCTCTATTAATCAACAATTTCATTAATAAGGGGCTATATGGGTTAAGTGTGAAGTAGAAGATCACTTCCTAAAGCTCAATTCGCAGATAGAGTGCTATAAGGTAGCGTTATCTTTAATTCGACGAGCTCTATTCATAGTTAGCACACTAAATTTTAGTTCTATTTTTGATTAGATGCGTTCTATTCAGGGGTAGCACAGTTGATTTTTGCTCTACCCTCGATTAGAAACGTTCTATTCAGGGGTAGCTCGGTTAAATTTTGTTCTACCCTCGATTAGAAGCGTTCTATTCCGGGATAGCACAGCTAATTTTAACTCTACCCTCGATTAGAGGCGCTCTATTCAGGGGTAGCTCGATTAAATTTAGCCCTTCCTTCGATTAGGAGCGTTCTATTCAGGGGTAGCACAGTTAAATTTTGTTCTACCCTCGATTAGAAGCGTTCTATTCCGGGATAGCTCGATTAAATTTAGCCCTTCCTTCGATTAGGAGCGTTCTATTCCGGGGTAGCAATTGAAAAATCACTTCTATCCCTGATTAGAAAGTGCTCAAATCCAGACAGCTCATCCAAAAAACTAAAACGCTTGGACAAATGTCCAAGCGTTCCCATCTAAACTGATTTCACCGCTTCTTCCACCGGTGTTTCTCCACTAATGACTTGAAACTCTTTTCCGATTGTTGAATCATTTTTCAACGTAGCGAAAATTGTTTGTGCAACGTCTTCACGTGGTACCTTTCCAAGCTCTCCACTCATACCGACAGTCACTTTACCCGTCGCTTCATCGTTTGTGAGACCGCCTGGATGAACAATTGTATAATCAAGGTCAGTGTCTTTCAACCACTCATCTGCATAATGTTTCGCTGCAACGTACGGTGCGAATGATTCAGGTGCTTCTTGAATCGCTTTTCGTGTTGTGTCAAATGAGCTGACCATTACAAACCGCTTCACCCCAGCTTTTTTCGTCGCTTCAATGGTTTTAACCGCACCATCCAAGTCAACCATAATCGTCTTATCTTTTCCGGTCTTCGGTCCAGATCCTGCAGTGAATACAACTGCATCAACATCTTTAGCCGCTTCAGCTATGTCATCGATTTCACCTTCTAAATCAACAATGGCTGTATCTGCGCCTAACTCCTTAAAATAAGATGCTTGCTCTTCTTTGCGAATCATCGCTTTTGCTTGTAAGTCATCTGACTTTTGAATGAATGAAACTAAATGTTTACCGATTTGTCCGTTTGCTCCGACAACAAGTACTTTCACACTACCACTCCTTTATTTATTTAGCTTTTCTACCCATTTGCTGTAGCGGATCCCATACTCCGTTATAAGGTGGCGCATAGGATAGGTCGACATCAACGAGTTCGTGAATGGTCATGTCGTGATATAATGCCATCGCCAAAACATCGACGCGTTTATCGACGCCTTTCTTTCCGATAATTTGCCCACCGAGTAGTTTTTTCGAATCGCGATGGTAAATTAACTTCATATGAAGCGTTTCCCCTCCAGGATAATAGCCAGCATGAGAATTTGCCTTTGATGTTTGGACTTCGTAAGGGAATTTCAACTGTTCAGCTTCACGTTCAGATAAACCGACTCGACCTAAAGTTAAATCAAAGAATTTAATGATCGATGTGCCAAGAACTCCTTTGAACTGAAGTGGGTTTCCTGCCATATTTGCGCCAGCGATTCGACCTTGCTTATTGGCCGTCGTTCCAAGCGGAATATGGTCATCCTTCTGTTTTATCCGATGAAAATCCGTCGCGCAATCTCCCGCTGCATAGATATTTTTCAGTGACGTTTCCATATATGGGTTCACTAAAATAGCTCCCCTTGGATTTAAATGAATGCCGGTTCCCTGTAAAAATTGGGTGTTGGCCAAGACACCGATCGCCAATAATACGAAGTCTGTTGAATAAGTATGCTGATCGGTTTTCACACTTTCCACTCGATCTTTCCCCGAAAATCCTGTGACGGATTCACCAAGTTTCAGGTCAATTCCCTTTTGTTTCGCTTCCTCATGGATGAGGTCTGCCATATCCGAGTCAAAAATCGGGGCAACCTGTTCTCCACGTTGAATCAATGTCACTTCTTTGCCTAATGTTTTGAAGCTTTCAGCCATTTCCAGACCGATATAGCCTCCACCTACTATTGTTACATGTTCCACACCTTCATCCAAGTCTTGCATGATTTCTTCAGTATCCGTCAATGTTTTCAACGTATGGACACCCTTCAAGTCAATTCCTTCCCATTTCGGTTTGACAGGATCTGCTCCGGTTGTAATCAACAGCTTGTCGTAGGAAACTTGAAATCCATCTCCTGTCTCCAGGTCGATTCCATAAACGATTTGATCTTTTACATTAATATTCGTGACTTCTGTGGAAATTCGTGCATCCATTCCATACTTCTCTCTAAACGTTTCAACCCGCCGTGCAACGACATCCTCCAGCTCAGGAATCACATCATTAATGACATAAGGCAACCCACATTGCCCGTAAGAATAATCTTCACCACGTTCAAGAACGGTAATTTCTGCTGTTTCATCCGTTCGATAAATCTCCATCGCTGCACTCATCCCTGCAGCCACACCACCGATAATGACATATTTCATCTCTATTCCTCCTCTGCTTTCTCAATACCCGAAAAATGGAATTGTTATTTTTTGTTGGTCGTATATATTTTGAATTTGGGTCCATATATCTGATGACCGGGAGCATATCTCACCCGCTTGGTCCCATATCCATATGTAATAGGCACATATAACGAAGATCATGGCTCATATATTGCCCAAAAGGTCACATATCGTCACATTCATTTGACTTAATTCAACATACCAAGCGCATTTTTCTCCACAAAAATGCTCAGAAAGTCAAAGATCACCTACTTAAATCCATATAGAAAAACAAACCCAGTGAAGATCCCTGAGTTTGTCATCCAATAGATAGTTTATTCCGTTTGATATAAATCATGAACAGTCCAAATGCGATCGCAGAAAGAACGATCCCTGATACATATGGCAAGCCAATCCAAACCATGTATAATGCTCCACCAAGGACCGGACCAATAATTCTTCCTAACGAACCGAAAGAAGATAAATAACCAGTCACTTCACCATAACCTGACTTGGCTTGTTTCGTCAGTAACGACGATACGCTCGGTCGAATGACTCCGTTTCCGACACCGAAAATCGTTAAGAAAACGGCTGCGGTAAGGAAGTTTTGCGTTAACAAAATCAAGCCCATACCTAAAGCAGAAACAACAATTCCCATTTGAATGATTTTTATTTCTCCAAATTTCTTTGTCAGCTTTCCCATCGAACCTTGGACCGTCGCACTTGCAAGGCCCATAATCATGAAAACGTAACCCATCGACACCGCATTTAACCCAGCTTTTACAGCGGCAAAGTATGCAAATGTCGCTTCAAGACCCGATAACGACACGGCGATAAAAAATTGTAAGAAGTACAACATCGCCATCGGGCTTTTCATTGCTTGTCCAAGTGCTTTTGTCCTTTTCTCTTTCGGCTGCTGTTTTCGATCAGAAAG
Source organism: Allobacillus halotolerans (assembly GCF_018967645.1). GTDB lineage: Bacteria > Bacillota > Bacilli > Bacillales > Alkalibacillaceae > Allobacillus > Allobacillus halotolerans. The sequence continues at coordinate 74,397 of NZ_JAHLZF010000008.1, forward strand.
TTGTATAGATTCCTTCAAAATAAAGAAAACAAAAATCATCGTTAAAAACGACACCGTTCCGGCTATGTAAAAAGGAGCTTCAAGGCTTATTTTTGAAAACACCCCACCGACAGCAGGACCAAAAATAAACCCGAGCCCAGTCGCCGCTCCGATGATGCCCATTCCTTTACCACGATCTTCTTCAGAAGTCACATCAGCTACATACGCCATAACTGTCGGCATATTGGCGGCTGATAAAAATCCACCAATAACTCTTGCGACGAAAAGCATCCATAAATGTGTCGCAAATGCGAGAAGAAAAAACGATAGGGATAACCCGAAAATACCGAGCATGATCACCGGTTTCCGGCCAATTCGATCGGACACCCTCCCCCACATCGGTGCAAAGACAAATTGCATGAATGAATAAACGGCCATCAACAAACCGAGTTCAGTTGCTGATGCACCTATTTCTTCCGCATAGTAAGGAAGAACGGGAATAATAATCCCAAACCCGAGCATAACGAGAAACATGATTAAAAATAAGATCGGTAACACACGTTTTGTAGTCAAAATATTCACCTAGTTGCTTGTTTATTTACTTGATTCCATGCACATTATAGCACAATGATTTCTGTTCAAAATAGTCTTGTCCATTTTTCGGTCACCGATTGTCATCTAATTTATATAAAATCCTTAATAAGATTGTCTTTCATCGCTTACTTGATTAGGTGGTAACGTAGGGATTTTTTTAATGAAATAGTAATGCTTTATAATTCCTAACGTGAAAATAATTAGTTTTACTGCCCATATATCTACAATAATAATAGATATAATGATGAAAAAGTCCGCCACTATATTAATACGCACCTTTTCTTTCATCGTCATTCCTTTATTTTCACGAAAACGGACAACGTAATTTTCGTAATACGTTGTTCCTTTAAACCATTTCTCCAGTCGTTTTGAACTTTTCAGGAAACAATAGGAAGCAAATAAGAAAAAAGGAATCCCTGGTATGAGCGGCATAATCACACCGACGACACCCATAGCAAATGAAAGTAAACCGAGTACGGCAAAGATAAATTTCCTTACAGCTATTATAGTAATCACCTAACTTATCTTCTATTCTTATCTGTCTCTATTGTACATGAGAAATGTTCAATAAATCATTGAAAAGAGAACAGTTTAATGAACAATGAGCTTCGAGGTAAGGATAGAGAGCACTTCTATAAGACTTTTCGAAAAGTTATCATGACCATTCAGGGGTATAGAGTGCTTCTATAGGACTTTCCGGTAACTTTTTATGGCCTTTCGGGGGTATAGAACCCTCCTATAGGACTTTCCCGTATTTTTTTCACGTCGTTCAGGGGTATAGAAGCCTTCTATAGGACTTTCCCGTATTTTTTTCACGTCGTTCAGGGGTATAGAAGTCTACTATAAGACTTTCCGGTAACTTTGCACGGTCGCTCGAGGGTATAGAACGCCGTCTCCCCACTAAACTTGCTTTTTATCCGCCAATTCTTCAAGGATTTCTTCCGTATGTTCACCATGTTTGGGTGACGGGTCAGTTGCACGACTTTTAGCATTTGATAATTTTATCGGATTTCCAATCATTTGCTTCAACCCCGATTCACTCGATTGAATCATCTCACGTTCTTGTAACTGAGGATTTTCTAGCATTTCATCGAACGCATAAACAGGTGTCAAACAAGCCTCCAACTGTTCAAAGTTTTTGAGCCATTCCGACTGGGATTGTTGTTTCATAATCATTTCGATTTCAGCAATCATCTCATTTTGAACATCAAGAGCGGCATGTTGTAACGGAACAAAATGTTCACGATTGATTCCTTCACAAAACGCCTTCCAAAATTTCGCTTCAACCGCACCGAGGGCGACATACTTCCCATCCTTCGTCTCATATACCTGATAACATGCATAACCGCCATTCAACAATTCTGATCCACGCTTTGGCGAAACCCCCGCTACATGGTTTGGCAGCATCATATGTAACCAAGAAACCACGCCATCCAACATGGAAATATCAACAAACTGACCTTCCCCCGTTTTCTCTCGTTCGATAATCGATAGTAAAATGCCAACCACTGCCGGATAGGCTCCTCCACCGATATCTGCAATCTGGGTCGACGGTACGATTGGTTTCCTCTCTTGATCTCCCATTAATTGCAGTAAACCAGCATAGCCCAAATAGTTTAAATCATGTCCTGGTTCTTGTTGAAATGGGCCATTTTGCCCGTAACCCGTAATAGCACAATAAATAAGACCTGGATTCACAGACTTTAACGTTTCATAGTCCAAGCCAAGACGTTCCATCACACCTGGACGAAAAGACTCAACAATGACATCAGCCGTTTCGACCAAATTCAGAAAAGAATGCTTATCCGCTTCATCTTTTAAATTTAGTACTACACTCTTTTTATTCCGGTTCAGTGAATGGAAGACAGCGCTATTTTCATCTACTTTTGGTTCAAAATCCCGCAAATAATCTCCTCGGCTAGGGTCCTCAATTTTAATGACTTCCGCCCCAAAATCCGCTAACATCATCGTACAATAAGGACCTGGCAACAATCGTGATAAATCTAATACTCGAATGTGATTCAAAATCATTTGCATTACCCCATTTAGCTATCGTATTTATCTTAATTGTAGCTGGAAAATTGTTTTATTGTAAGAGTAATTAGACATTTCACGCAATTTATTCTATGTGCACAAAAAAACTCAGACTAAGTCTGAGTATCTTTTCGAATGTTCTCGTTAAACGATTTATTTCTCACGAGGCCATATAAAATATGTTAGAGAAATCACATTATCCACAATAACAATAATTCCCCAAAACTTCAGCGTACTCTCTAGGACGGTGGTATCTGTGTCATTTCCTATGTAATAAATCATAAATAACAGGACTGCTCCCCCAATCATATAAGCCAAAATATGTTGGAGCGAGCCTTTCATACTATGTTTCGCATATGCGATACCAACACGACGGGATCGGTTTTGGCCCTTCTCGTTTTACATAATACGCAAAACGTTCGTCAGCCCATTGAATGATGCTTTTTCCATAAATAATAGAGACCGCAATATAAATAGGCGCAATCGCATCAGCAGTAGTCGGCTCTCCACCTCGATACATATCAATCCCAGTCACTAAAATTAAGATTAGATCAACAACTGGCGTCATCGCTAAAAGGAGGATGCCTATTCTTTTTTGGTTAAAGATATACCTCATCACTAATCCAGCAATAATAAAAATCCAAAAACCAACCTCACAAGCTACAATTGTCCAGGCGATTAAGTTCATGTGTCACCCCCATCAAATATAATTGCCGTACAATATACACTATTTTCGCGACATTCATAGAACCTTTATTGTTCTAAATACGGCTTCATTGTATTAAAGATGTTTTATTCTTTTACAAGTTTGACTAGATAAGGAATGACAGATTGGATATACCCCTCTGGTTTTTCATCAAAATGGTATTTTTTCCACTGATCAGACGCGCCGTACAATCCCCAGGCGAGCATATTAGACAATATTTTTAATCCTTGCTCTTTGAAGTCCTTCTCCTCTTGTCCGTTTGCCAACAGTTGAAAAATAACTGTTTCAAGCTGTTCACGAATGATACGGGCGATCGTCTCTTCATACCCACGATGACATCGATTGGAAAGAGATTGTTGGAATTCAGTAATGGCTAAAAACATATCGGTTATTGATTGCTCGTCAAGCGTTCGTCCGTCGAATTGGTCAGCACTCAAATTGATTAACAGAACTTCGGATAATGCTTTTTCCAACAGATCGTGTATGTCTTCAAAATGATAATAAAAGGTCGCTCGGTTGATCATCGCTTCTTCCGTAATATCTTTCACGGTAATATCCCGAAATTCTTTTTGTCCGGAAAGATTGATAAACGAATCCATAATAAGCTTTCGGGTCCGCAAAACTCTTAAGTCTGTTTTTGCTTCGGACATGATTTTCACCTCATTATTTTCAACACTTTCTTAAATGTGTCGGATATACAACAGATTCAATGTTTTACTGGTTTTTCTCTTCTATATTATCGACTATGATGGAATCACAAGCAAATTGAATGTTTAAGAGGAGGAGTTTCAATGAAAAATAATTTAATATGTGATCCAAATACAGGTGTGTGCGGTGTCGGCGATGAAGAAGAAATGGAGGTAATTGATTTGAATCAACCACAAAAAACAATCGACGTTTATTATGTTACGGACCCAATGTGTTCACATTGCTGGGCAATTGAACCAGTACTACGACGTTTCAGAAAACAGTACGGTCACTATTTCCGTTTCCATACGGTGATGGGTGGTTTGCTGGAAAAATGGGGAGACGGACCTGTTGACCCAGCTAACGGAATTTACGGACCTGCTGATGTCACAAAACATTGGCGCGAAGTCGGTGAGCAAACACGGATGCCAATCGACGGATCACTCATGCAAGACAATCCAGTGCAATCATCATACCCTGCATCAAGAGTATTTAAAGTCATTCAAAATATGCACGGAGATGATGTTGCAAGCACTTATTTACGTCGTACACGGGAAGCTGTTTTTGCTTTCAACAGAAATATTTCTGATAAAGAAGTACTCGTGAAAATAGTAGATGACATGGGGCTCGAAGGTGAAAAAATCGTTACACAAGCGGAAGAGCCTAGTGCACAAAAATTGTTGAACGAAGACTTCCAGCAAGCGAGAAATCTTGGTGCGATGGGCTTCCCTTCTATTTTAATGATTAATGAAGAGAAGAAAGGCATTAAGATTGTCGGCGGTCGTCCATTGGATGCATATATTCAAGGATTGAAACAAGTGTTAGGCGTAAATGAATTAGAGCCGAAAGAGCAACCAACGCTTACGGAACTACTCGCTGAAGAAGAGCTTTTATTTTCTAAAGAAATTGAAGTGATGTATGACGTGGATCAAACGAATATCGCAAGCTTTATCGATGAGCATCTGAACTCGGAACAATATGATGAAAATGAACTGCTCGGTGAAAAGTATATTCAAATAAAATAATGTTACTGAAAAGCCCACGAAACGTTGATTTTGTGGGCTTTTATTTATGAGCGTAAATACTTAGCGACTGGCGTAACTCTGCCCGATAAATGTGGTGAACCGTCCGACAAACGCGACGAGCCGCCCGATAAACACGCCGAACCGCCCGACATATGCGAGGCTAAGTTTGTTATTTATGCCTTTTGATCATGATGACAAACCAATGAATCTCCATGTCCATGATCTTCACTCTCGAGCTGCACCGTCACATGACCGACTCCTTTTTCTTCTAAATCCGTTTCAATTTTTTTCAAAATAAGTTGACAGTCACGAATTGGAAGGTCGGGGTCCACTACAGCGTGGCAAGATAAAGCGTTTTGACCACTTGTAATACTCCATACGTGTAGATCATGAATAGAATGAACACCATCGACATTTTCAATCGTTTCAATAATTTCATCCATATCGACATTCTTTGGCGTTCCTTCCATCAGCACATGAAAAGATTCCTTCGTCACTCGAAAACCACTGATTAAAATCAGTATGGACACAAGAACACTCGCTAATGGATCGGCCCAGCCCCAACCGAAGAACATAATTAGTAAGGCTGCGACAATGGCACCGACGGATCCTAACAGGTCTCCTAAAACGTGTAAGAACGCCGCTCGAAGATTCAAGTTTTCTTCTGTATCGCCTTTTTTCATAATCCAGGCAACAATCAAATTGACGACAAGACCAATTGTCGCAATTAAGAGCATACCTGTTGATGCAACTTCCGGTGGGTTAACGAATCGATGATAAGCCTCGTAAAAAATGTACCCAGCAATTAAAACTAACGTGACGCCATTGAATACCGCCGCTAATATTTCAAAACGTTTGTAGCCATATGTTTTATCATAATTGGCCGATCGTTCCCCTAATGTAAACGCCAAAAATGCGACTCCCAATGAAATGGAGTCACTGAGCATATGGCCTGCATCGGCAAGCAAGGCCAAGCTATTGGTGATCAAGCCGCCGATGACTTCAACAACCATGAAAACAGTTATAATAATGAAACTGAACATTAATGACTTTTTATTCGCAGAATGTGAATGATCGTGTTCCAAATACAATCCTCCTTACAGCACAAGTAGCCTTTATGGTTTTCCAGAATCCATTTTTTAGAAAATACGATACGCTCTGTAGTCTACAATTCCCGAAATGGACCATACATAACACACTGTTCATTCCAATGATACACAATAAAATCCGGAAATTAAGAACTTCCATCTTTATTTTACGCTTTAATCGGACTATAATTCAACCGTAATGACTTCATTATTCAACCAACCATTGATAAACTAAAAACAGAAGAACAATCGAGGTGACAAAATTATGGATCTATTTGATATTGACGCACAGCTTGAACCATTAATCACAGAAACAAATAAAGAAGATTTGGAAGACATTAAGGACGAGTTTAAAAAAGCAAACTTCCGTAGCTTGTTGACAAAAATCGAACCACTTCAAGAAAAATATGAAGAGAACACCGAGCTGGTCACTGTTTTATCACTTATTCATGCAATCAGCTATTCACAAGTCGGTGATCAAAAACAAGGTGCGGCGATCATTCAAGGGCTGTATGAGGAGCTGGAGCAACCGACAATTGATGACCTCATGCTCTATAGCCACCTTGCTTATTTAAATGATTATAAGCTTTCAAGACGAATCATGTCGGACGCAGTTAAACGATTTGATGGAGAAGAAAACGTAGACCGCAACAAAAAGTCTCAAGCCTATTTATTGCTTGCGGAGGCTGAAGAAAAGTTACAAAAGTTCGGTCGAGCGATCAAGTACTATACGATTGCACTAGAACAGCTAGACCCAGATCATGAGGAAGAATATGATCTCGTACTTTACCAAATGATCAAACTTGGGAATCTTCATTCGATCAAAAAACAAAATGATGATGCTATTTATTATTTCAAGCAGGTTGTTGAATTGGCGAACGAAGAATTTATTCAATACAAAATCGACAGTTTAATTAGCTTAGGAAAAATCGCATCAACGAAGAGCGAGTATGAGGACGCTGTTTCGTATTTGGACGAAGCCATTACGCTATTAGAGAAATCATCCATTCAAGACAAAAGTATTTTCATTGAAGCCTATGTTGAAATGGCATACACCTATTTCATTCAATCGAAATGGGGAGAAGCCGTGCCATTTTATGAAAAAGCAATGAAGAAGTTACGTCAATTAGTAACCTATCCGAAAAGAGACTATGGAATGGTACTCATGCAATACGCATATAGTTTGGAAAATAAAGACCATCCGGACCAAAAAGCTGCCGGCAAAACATATGAACAAGCCATTGATGTGTTAGAAGAAGTGAATGAACCACAACTACTAGAAAGTGCGCTTGGTGATACGATTAAATTTTTCGATAAAACCAACCAACAGAAAAAGAAACAGCACTATGAAGAAAAGTTTGTTCAATTGACAAATGAACGTTCACTGCATAACCACATCCATTAAATAAAAAAGCCAACCAGGAGCTATACAGCTCTTGATTGGCTTTTTTTAATGAGAATTTATACACCTTGTGCAACAATCGCATCGGCGACTTTTATAAAGCTTGCGATATTCGCACCGACGACGAGGTTCTCGGAATCATCATATTTCTTCGCGGCTTCAATGCTTTCCGCATAAATATTTTTCATAATTTGTTGCAAACGAGCATCGACTTCTTCTTTCGTCAAATGTGTCCGCATATTATTCTGGGCCATTTCTAATGCTGATACAGCGACACCACCCGCATTGGCAGCCTTTGCTGGAGCCATCAATACGTCTTTGTCCAGTAAATAATTTACCGCATCATACGTACATGGCATATTCGCGCCTTCACCAACCGCTTTCACATTATTTTTCACCAATGCTTTTGCGGCATCGAGATCGAGTTCATTTTGCGTGGCGCATGGCAATGCGATATCACAAGGAAATGACCAAATATGTTCGCATCCTTCTACATACTTTGCATTTGAGTAGACGGTTGTATAATGCTGGACACGTTCTTTTTCATCTTCTTTAATTTGCTTCAAAAATTCAATATCCAAACCGTTCTCATCATAAATGCAGCCAGATGAATCACTGCATGCTACGACGGTCGCACCGAGTTCAGTCGCTTTTTCCATGGCATACAAAGCAACATTCCCGGAACCGGAAACAACGACTTTTGCACCTTCAAAGCTGTAGTCGTTATCTTCAAGCATCTCTTTTACAAAATAAATGGTTCCATAGCCGGTTGCTTCTTTCCGTCCTAAACTTCCACCAAACGCAAGTGGTTTTCCAGTCAATACGCCTGGTTCAAAACTATTACGCATTTTTCGGTACTGTCCAAACAAATAACCAATCTCTTGTTCGCCAACACCGACATCCCCTGCAGGCACATCGACATCCGGTCCGATGTGACGGCTCAATTCGGTCATGAAGCTACGGCAAAAACGCATAATCTCCAGGTCAGATTTCCCTTTCGGATCAAAATCCGCTCCACCTTTTCCACCGCCAATGGATTGTCCGGTCAATGCATTTTTGAAGATTTGTTCAAAGCCAAGAAATTTTACAATACTGGAATTGACCGTCGGGTGAAAGCGTAGGCCTCCTTTATATGGCCCGAGCAAGTTATTGAATTGAACTCTGAACCCACGATTTACTTGAACATTGCCTTCATCATCGACCCAAGACACTTTGAACGAAATCATGCGATCCGGTTCAACAATACGCTCCAAGATATTTAACTTCATATAAGCGGGATATTCATATAAAACCGGCTTAATTGTATCAAAAATCTCCCTAACGGCTTGCAAAAATTCGTATTCGCCCTCATTACGCTCTTCAACTTTTTTATAAACGCTTTTCATGTACTCATGTACTTGGTCTGTTTTCACTTCATTTAACTGACTGATAGACATAGAACAACCCCTCACATGATAGACTTTCTCTTTTATCTATCTTATAATAAACCAAATAATCGTTTCAATATAACAATTACATCAAACCTATGCATTAATTGCATAAATGGAGGTAAATGATGGAATTTAGACAACTGGAATACTTTATGGAAGTAGCCAAACGCGAGCATATGACTGATGCAGCAGAAGAATTGCACGTCTCACAATCCTCTGTCAGTCGCTCTATTTATAATTTGGAAGAAGAGCTTGGTGTTAAATTATTCATACGCGAGGGAAGAAATGTCCGCTTAACGCCAACAGGACAAATTTTTCTCGAGCGAGCCACGCAAATTTATAATTTAGCCGAAGAATCCAAACGAGAAGTGAAGGAATCGTTAAATCCTTATTCAGGTACGGTAAGAATTGCTTTTCCGATCAGCATGGCAGCACACACACTGCCTTCGATCATATATGCGTTCAGAAAAAAATATCCTGATGCGAAGTTTGAAATGAATAATGCATTGTTCAATGACTTAATCGGTGGCGTTAAAAAAGGCGATTACAATATGGCCATTACTGCACCGATTCCTAATGATGAGCAAGATACGCAAATCAAAAGTCGAACGCTATTCCGCGAAGAAATTGTCGCTCTACTACCGCTTCACCATCCATTGGCAAAGAAAAAATCGATTTCTTTACTCGAGTTAAAAGATGACCCATTTTGTATCCTGCCTGAAAGCTATATGTTCCACCAACTTGTGCTAGACTCTTGCCAGAATGCGGGCTTTGAACCTGAGATTGCCTTTGAAGGAACCGATATCGATGCACTCAAAGGATTGGTTTCTGCAGGACTAGGTGTTGCCCTTATGCCAGAGATGACGTTAATCGATAACATTCCACGAACAGCGGCCGCCGTTCGAATCAATGACCCGGTCATTCACCGCCCGGTTGGTGTCATAATCCCGACACAACGACAACTCTTACCGACCGAGCAACTCTTCTATGACTTTTTACATGAATATTTTGAGCGGTTGGATCAGTTTAGGGCGTAAATTACGGACGCGGACACCAAAATTGAAGTATGATAGAGTAAATTTTAGTTACGATTTTCTAAAGGAGGTCATTCCATTGAAACAACTAACTGGAAAAACAGCCATCGTCACCGGAGCAAGCAGCGGAATTGGAGCTGCGATTGCGGTTGAATTAGCTAGTGAAGGTGCAAATGTCGTGCTGGCTGCTAGACGGACGGAGAAATTAGCTGAAACCGAACAGCAAATCAAAGATCAAGGCAATGACAACGTGCTTTCTGTTCAAACGGATATTTCCAAGCAGGAAGATGTTGAAGATCTTATCAAACAGGCTGAAAATAAGTTTGGCCAGATCGATCTTTTAGTCAACAATGCAGGGCAAGTGCTGACTGGTCCGGTTCGTTCCGGAAAAGTCGATGAATGGGAAAAGATGATCGACACCAACATTAAAGGAACCTTGTATGCGATTGATGGCGTATTGCCAAGCATGGTCGAACGCTCAAGTGGGCATATCATCAATATCGCCTCCGTTTCCGGGTTCGAGGTCACGAAAAAAACTACCGTTTACAGTGCAACCAAATATGCCGTCCGTGCCATTTCGGCTGGTTTGGAAAAAGAACTGGCAAAAACCGGTGTCCGTGTCACAAATATTTCACCTGGGATGGTCGGTACCGAGAGAAACGGAAACGCACCGTGGCCGGGTGAACGGAAGAAATTGGAGACAAAAGATATTGCACGCGCAGTCGTCTACGCTGTGACTCAACCGGATTATGTGAATGTGAATGAAATTACGGTAAGGCCTGTTTAAATGGATGAGAAAAGCGTTCGATTCCCGTTGTGGTTACGGGATCGAACGCTTTTTTACTGGACTCATCACTTGATTTCTATTGGAAATTACCTCGTTCTATTGGACAAACCGCGAGTACTATTGGACAAAGTTAGGCTGCTATTGGACGAAATTTGGATTCTAATGGACAAAATCACGATTCTATTGGACAAAAATGCATTTCTTATGGACAATAACCCATCCTATTGGACAAAAAATACCTTTAATGGACAAGTTACCATTCTATTGGACAACTCACGTAATCTATCTTACTTCAATTGAAGAATTAGAGACCATCCATCATTCAGTTAAAGATTTCCTCCGAATAATCATAGATCATTCGCAAATCCCCCTGGACCATGACCCGATTATGCGGTTCGCTCGGGATGTCGCACGTCAGCAGTGTGATTTCATCTTTCCCATTATCTTGAATGACCTCTGTTTCACTTTCTTCAATGACACTCGGATCATTCACTCGATATTCGAATACCCTTTCCATATCCGTCACATAAACGATATCGCCATGTTGCAACCGGGGAATATCGTGAAAAAGCAATCCTTCTTGTTTCATTCGATGCCCAATAATTGAATAGTTTCCTTGTCCTAGCTCTTCGTAATCTTTCATTTCGCCTGCACCATACAACAAATTGGTGTTATTTACAGTCCCATAAATCGGCAATTTCAAACCTGTTCTCGGAATGTACATGAATGCGACTGGATCACCTTTGAAATTCATCGATTTAAAAACATCCATTTCGCTCGGTAGTTCATTGACAGTTTCTTCTTTTCCGCCTTTTGCCCGATTCATTTTTAAGTCTTCACTATTGAGTCGATTCATTTCATTCATGGTTTTATCAACATTTCGATCAATAATGTAATCTTTCAGAAAGGGAGCTGCGATGAAAAATACTCCAAGCACCAAGAATGTACCGACTAGCCCGTATTGCCATTTTTTCATAAACCCTCACCTTTTGAAGAACCTAGCCAAGAGCATCTCAGCTAGGTTCCTATCAAATTGAATTTACTCTTCTGACTGAGCGTTCTTTCTTCTGGAAAAAACGATGATGCTAACAGCTAATGCGATAAAGATTGTACCAATTCCGATCATAATCGCTCTTGAACGTTCCCCAGCTCTAGGAAGATTCGTATCATCACTTTCAGATTTGACGGAATCATCGTCTGCGTTGACATCCTCTGTTTTCGTATTCACAATCTCAAATCCATCATCTGTTTCGTGAATCGCTGACTCGTACCCTTCGACTTCATCCTCTTCAACCGTATACGTATACGCTCTTCCTTCTTGATCAAACTGATTTAAATCTAAGAATTCGTGCGTCCAATCCGTATCAGCGGTTAATTCAACCGTTTCAAGCACCATTCCGTTTTGAAGGAGATGGACCGTAATCGATCCCGGACGATTTTCTTCATCGTCATTCTTCCATTCTTTCAAAACTTCAATCGAATGTTTCCCGATTCGGGTATTGGTGATATCAAAACCGTTGACTTCGGATGCATAGCCTTCTACAGGTTCTTCTTCAATGGCATACGTATAAGCCACACCATTTTCGTCAAATGATTCTAATTGATCAAATTCATAGCTCCAGCCATCCGCTTCTGTGATTTCAACCGTGTCATACACTTCTCCATTTTGCAGCAAATGGACGGTGATGGATGCTGGACGTGATTCAGAATCATCATCTTTCCAGCTCTTTGTAATTTCAATCGATTTTTGTTCAGACCTTGTATTCGTGATGTCAAAACCATCTACTTCTGATTGATACCCTGGGACATCTTGTTCCTTGACGGTGTATTCGATTTCGACACCATTCTGATCATATTTGTCGAGGTCTGTGAATTGATATTTCCAATCCTCGTCAGCCGTAACGACTCTCGTATCGACAACGGTTCCATTTGCCAATAGATTCACAGAAATCTGTTCTGGACGGTCTTCGGAGTCATCATCCACCCACGTTTTCTCACCGGATACAGATGTCTGGCCGACACGCAAATTGGTAATATCATAGCCGTCTACTGTCGATTCATAACCATCAACCGGCTCTTCTTCCACCGTATAATCATAAGCCACACCATTCTCATCAAATTCTGGTAGCTCATCAAATCGATAGGTCCAATTGAATTCAGCTGAAACTTCTTGTTCGTCGATGACTTCCCCATTTTGTAACAAGGAAATGGAGATGGATTCTGGTCGCTCATCTGAGTTGTCATCCAACCAAATTTTCTCACCTGCTACTGATGTTGTACCCACACGGAGGTTTGTGATGTCGAACCCGTTGATGATTGTTTCGTAACCTGAGATTGGTTCCTCTTGGATACTATACGTATATTCAACACCTTCGTTATCATACTGATCCAAATCTGAGAATGTATGGGACCACTGATCAGATGCAGTAATCGTTGCTTCTTGAACAATTTGATCGTTCTGTTTCAGATAAACTTTGATCGATTCTGGACGGTTTTCTGAATCATCGTCTAACCATGTTTTTGTCACAGTCACGTCTGTCTTCCCAGAGCGAGTGTTTGTTAGATCATGTTGGTCAGTTTCCTTCGTATATCCCTCGACCTCTTCTTCATCAATGGTGTAATCATACGCTGCACCCTCGTCATCAAATTGATCCAAGCCAGTGAATTGATACTGCCAATCTGTTTCCTCACTTACTTGTTTCGTATCAATTACATTTCCGTTTTGCTTTAACTGGACCGTAATTTCATCTGGTCGCTCCGGATTGTTATCATCCAGCCATGTTTTGGCGCCTTCAATAGAAGTCTCACCTACACGGAGGTTCGTAATATTAAATCCGTCGATGCTTGTTTCATAACCTTCTACCGGCTCTTCTTCAACCGTGTACGTATATGCCTGACCATTCTCATCAAATGCTTCAAGGTCTTCAAAAGTGTACGTCCAACCGTCTTCTTCTTTGACGGTCACCGTTTCAAAAACGTCACCATTTTGAAGTAAGTGAACTGTTACTTCGCTCGGTCGTTCTTCTGAATTGTCATCTAGCCAACCTTTTGTGACGACAATATCTTTTTGCTCAGCTCTCGTATTGATTAAATTGAAACCATCATTGTCCGAGTCATAGCCTTCGACATCCTCTTCGGCAATTTTATATTCGTAAATGACGCCATCTTCATCGTATTTGTCTAAATCACCGAAATGATACCTCCAATTATCCTCAGCAGAGATATTTTTCGTATCGATGACAGCATTATTTCTCAGTAGATTCACGGTTACAGAGTCTGGTCGATCTTCTTCATTGTCATCATTCCATGTTTTCGTGCCTTCAACTTCAGTAGTTCCGACACGGACATTGCTTACAATAAATCCTTCCTCTGAGTTTCCAGTAATACTGGAAAGATTATAATGATCAGTTAGCCCTTTTTCTTCAACTGTATACTCATATCGATCTCCTGTTGGATCATATACCGCCAGATTCTCAAATGTATGCTGCCATTCACTTGAATCGTCAATCGTTTCTTCCGTCAAATATTCTCCATTTCGATGTAATTCGATCGTTACTTCTTCCGGACGTTCTGTATCATTCTCATCATCTAACCATTCTTTTGTGACATCAACAGAAGTTGTTGACACGTTCGTAATGGCGAATCCATTCTGCTTATCACCGAAAATGCTTTCTTGTTTATAACCATCCATAGGCTTTTCTTTTACGGTGTATTCATAAGCAACCCCGTTATCGTCGAATTCATCCAAATCGGAGAATGTGTGCTGCCATTGACCTTCTTCATCTGAAGAAATGGTGGCAGATTGAAAAGGGTCACCGTTTCGGTATAAATCCACTTCTACCTCTTCAGGGCGTAAATCTACCTGACCACCATCGTTCCATTCTTTTGACACATCAATCGAGATGACTCCTTCACGTACGTTGGTAATTTGAATCCCATCCGGCGTTTCCTGTTGAGTTGTTTTATAACCATCCACTGGTAATTCTTTCACCTCATACGTGTATGGCTGTCCTTCATCATCGAATAATGCCAGCTGATCAAAAGTATGCTCCCAATCATCTTCTGGGCGAATAACCTTTGTATCAACAGCCTGATCCTCATTGTCACTACGATAAAGCTCGACCGTAATTTGAGCTGGTCGGTCATTCGTCGCGTTTTCATCGTCCAACCATTCTTTCGAAACTGTAATAGATGTTTGGTCCGAACGTGTGTTAATTAGGTCATAACCGTCGACTTCTTTCTCATATCCATCTACCGGCTCTTCATCGATGATATATTCATACTCCACACCTTGTTCGTCGTATTGGTCTAGATTTTCAAATCTATATGACCGATCATCTTCCGCGTTCACTGTCTGTGTTTCTCTGAATTCCAAGTCACCTTCACGGGTCAAGACTACAGTGATTTCTTCTGGGCGATCGGACGTTTCTTCTTCATCTAGCCATTTTTTGGTGCCTTCAACATTTATTTTTCCGGTTCTGGTGTTTGTGATATCAAACCCATCATAAGATGATTGATAACCTGAAATTGATTGCTCTTCAATGTAATATTCATAAGCTTCACCATTGTCGTTATACGAAGCCAATCCACCAAAACTATATTCCCAATTTTCTTCAGCTGTCACTGTTTGTTCTTGAACAAAATCATCGTCGCCTTCTCGTTTAAGCTCTACGGTAATTTCCTCAGGACGATCTGGTGAACTGTCATCGAGCCACGTTTTCGTACCGGAGAAGGATGTCGTTCCAGTTCGGACGTTTGTGATTTCAAATTCTGTATAGTCATCCCCTACTGGAGTAACGACGGTAGAGTAACCTGGTACGTTTTCTTCCTCTACTGTGTATTCGATGGTTTGGCCTTCACTGTCAAATTTATCAATGTCAGTAAACGTATGTTGCCAATTACCATTTTCATCAGGTCTGATAACTACAGATTTAACTGTTTCTATCTCGTTGTTTTCCTTCGATTTAATTAAATTGACGGTAATACTGTCTGGGCGATTGGCAGTTTCTTCTGTATCCAGCCACTCTTTTGATACATCAATGTCCATTTTCTCGGAACGTACATTTGTAAATGTATAGCCTTCGTCATTATTACCAGAGCGTTCAGAAGTATAGTTATCTCCCGGATCAACTTCTATTACTTCATATCTATAAAGCTCACCACCTGGTGCGTACACCGGCAAATTATCGAAAGTATGACTTTGACTATCTTCGTTACCGTCAAAAGTTACTGTTCTATAATCTTCGTCTGCATTTCGTTGCAAATGAATGGTAACCGGTTCACGGTCAGCTGGATTTTCATCTTTCCAGATTTTTTCGACGTCAATGGACGTTTCAGTAACGTTTGTGATTGTATATCCGTCTTCTGCGTTACCTGAGATTTCTTGTCTTTGGTACCCTTCTACGTCACTCTCTTCGACTGTGTATGCGTACTTTTCTCCATTTGAATTAACGGCGTCTAAATCTTCGAAGGTACCATACCAGTCGTTTTCTTCATTTAATTCAATGGATTGGTCTTCAAGTGACGTTCCATTTTGAAGGATATCTACGGTGATCGATTCTGGACGAAGACTTTCGTTGTCACCGTCATTCCATTCTTTTTTTACCGATATGTCGACAAGTTCATAGTTATCAACTGTAATACTCACTTCATGTTTCTCATTTTGTAGCTCAATTTCAAACTCAATATCCTTCCAGTGTTTTTGATAACCCTCAATTGTTGACGTTTCCACGAACTTATATGTTCCAGGTCGAAGGTCATTAATGAAAATCTTTCCGTCGCTGTCTGTCTCATGTTGTGTCGAAACATAACTACCTTCATTGACCAATGAAACGTTTTCTAGAGTAAAATGAACACCTTCTAATCGTTTCTCTGTGTCTGCATCTTGTTTAATTAATTCCACAGAGCCTTTGATAATGTCATTCTCAATTGCATCGTTACCTGTATAAGCAATGTATTTTGTATCTGTTACGCCACTCTCTACACTAAATGATTTTTCATTATCTGAACCAATTGTATACCCCAGTGGAGCTTCTGTTTCAACTAGAGTATAATCACCCTCTGGCAATCCAGTAATGTCAAGTAATCCTTCATCATTCGTTGTTAGTTCAGTGTACCCTTCAACATCATTCCCTGAATTATCAATCACCTTAAATTCCGCGTTTGATAAAGGGACATTTGTTTCGCTGTCGACTTTCAATACTTCAATGTGTGCTAAAGGTTCATTTTCAATTGTTCGACTAAGCGTAGATTCTAAGTGAACGTCGTCTATTTTAACTTCAACCTCAATTGCTTCGTCAAGTAGAATGTAACCTTCCGGAGCTTTGGTTTCTTCAATTGAATATATACCTGGCTTGAGATCAGTAAATTCCACTTTACCATCTTCATCAGTTGTTTGAGTCTGTGAATTAAAATCCTCAGAGTAAAGTCCACTATCATAGTTTAATTTAAACTCTGCTCCTGCTAACCTTTCTTTTGTCACACTATCTATTTTAGTCAATTCAATTGAAGTCGTTTTGACACTGTTTTCAATTACCCCTAATTCTAAAGGTTCAGGATTTTCTTCCTCACTGCGATCAATTGTAAAATCGATAGGTGTATCATTTATTGAAAACCCATATGGTGCTTGAGTTTCTACCAGCTTATAATCACCTGGGCGTAAATCCTTAATCTCTACCAAGCCATCTCCATTAGAGGTTACTACTCTATCAACATATCCATTTGTATCTTGTATTTTAAATTCAGCACCTTGCAAACCAACATCTGTATGATCTGCATCCACTTTTTCAAATTGGACCGTGCGAGGGATTAATTCATTTTCAACCTCGATAGTATCAATCTCAATTTGTTCTGGTTCAATTGTAAAATGATGTTCATCATCATTAACTTTATAATGTGTAGCAGGGTCTGTTTCAATAAAGTAATAATCACCTGGTTCTAAATTTTCTACAAAAATGGTGCCTTCTGAATCAGTTGTATGAGTACTCACTTCAGGATCATCTGCATTTATCAACTCAAATTTGACACCTGATAATTCCGTTCCATCTGTTCCATCTACTTTAGTTAGCTGAACATGTCTCTTTATCTCATGGTTTTCAACTGTATGCTCTGATAACTCTGAATCAACTGTCACGGTTTCTGTATCATCTATTCCGACAACATAACCTTCTGGGGCTTCTGCTTCCTTCAATTGATAGTCAGCATGCAATAGATTTTCAAAAGTCACGACCCCATCAGCATCCGTTGTTGCCGAATCAATCAATACTTCTCCTGTTTCGTCGTACAACTCGAAGATCGCTCCTTCAAGTGTCGTGTCAGAGTCATCCGCATCTACTTTGGTTACTTGAAGTGAACCAACCTCACCGTAGATAGTTCCAGAAATCGTTGAAAAGTCGATCTCTCTGACAATGTTCGAATCGGTTTCAAGTTCTCCTGTTTGTTCAGCATCGAACTTCAATTCATTTGAAATACTTTTCTCTTCACCCGCATAGAGGATATACGAGTCATATTCCAACACATACGGCCTATGAATTTCATCTGTGAATGAAATAGTGAACTGGTCTTGCCCACTCTCGTTTTTCATAGTCTCTAATTCATAGTCTCTTCCTTCTTCTAATGGATCTTCGTTTTTAGTAATACCTGATTCTGTTACATCTGTGCCATATACTTCAATAGTGTCTGACAGCAATCTTTGGTTGATACTCAGTGTATCTGTAAGTGAGAGATTGTTTACCGTTGATTGCGTATAGTTGATTCGGATATCCCAATTGACTATACGCCCATTTTGAGAAGCTTCTTTATTGGTATATTCTCCTCCATGATCAGGACTAACCGTTGCATCAACTTGAATATCATCAGAATTATCAACCGTAATCAATGCCTCATTCTCATATGATCGCTCAATTAACATGTCATTTAAGTCTGTTGTAAATTCAATCAGGTAAGGAGAGTTTATATTCCTGAGAGCGACATTAAAACCAGGCTCGTCATTTTCACCTGAAATATCAGTGAGACTGAATTGGTCAGTCACATCTTCCCCTTTGCTGTAACCCTTTTCTTCACCTGTCAACTCCATCTTGTATACAGCAACTTTATTAATGTCAAAGTTTTGTTCGCCTTGAATAATGTCTTCTACCTCAACGTTTTTTAACGTTTCTTTATTGTAGTTAACGCCAATTCTCCAAGTAATTTCTTTTGTTTCTGGATTATAGGAACCATTTTTAAACCCATTATTTTGTGTGTATTCATCAGGTGTAAATGTTGCTGTTCCTGTTTTCGTTACTTTTTGGGTTTCGTTTTCCGGAATCCACTCTAAGGAAGCATTATTGACGAAACTTCCTTCTGAAAGATCCGCCTTATCAAAATCAATTTCAGTGGTATAAGTAATAACTACTTTTTCAGTTAAGATTTGATTAAAATTAATCTCAATTTTACCGGTGTCTTCGGCAAAATCAAAAGTAAAATGGTTACCTTCTGTCCATTCATTCCCACCGTGGGTCACTTCTAGGTTCTTTGGTGTAAAACCGTTCGGTAATGTATCAAACACACCCACGTCTTCCATCACATGTTCATCCCGATTGATTTCAATACGCCAATTCGTCTCTTTTGCATTGTAATTAGTATTTCCGTCGTGAGACTTCGTGAAGATTCCTTGGCTGACAAACTGACCGCCACTTATAATATTATCAAATTCATCTTTAATTTCATTTTCAACTGTAAATCCTTCGTCAACTCGATCTACAACCGTGGTTTGATATAAAATTTTATACGGTTCATTAATTGAATCTTGAAATTGCAATTCAAAACCTTCATCCGTTTTAGTCATCGTATATCGTGATTCATCAATCGTTTCCGTACTCGCTTCCTCTCCTGTATTAGGGTTAATTGAAACTTCCAACACTTCAAAACTATCATCTACTAATTGTTGATTCTTTCCAAAAACATCAGTCAGCTTGGCATTTCCTTCGTCAATCGCTTTCTCATCATAGTTATACTTAACTTCCCAATCAATTGTCTGTGCTACATCATCATATTCAATAGCATCTTTTTCCAATGGTTGACCACGTGTTACAGCAACTGACGCTTCAGCATCTAAAGGGTCGATATTATTCCCGTTTATTGTTGCTTTATTCGTATAACTTTCCCCAGTCCGATCGTTCACTTCCGTGTCATAAACGACCCGGTAGGCAGAATCGATTTCTCCCAATTCAAGGGGGAATCCAGTACTAAATTCTTCCGTCACTTCTGTTTCACTAACAACAGTTCCGTCAGCATTCATTTCTAATTCATAAACGTGCATCGTACCATTTACAAACGAATGATCTCCTTCAGTTATTTCATCATTTAGTACAGCATTTTCTATCGTTTGCAAGTTTTTATTGAAATCTACTGTCCAAGTGATTGTCTCGGTATTATAGTCTTTATTTGGAACACCGTTTTTATCTATTGAAGAACCGGACGGTATGAATTTGATAGGAAATTCAAGCGATTCTTCACCATTGATTGGTATGGTGATCGGGCCAGGTTCTGCTGGTCCATTATAGTCTTCATCGAACGAAGCTTTTAGCTTAATCTCACCAGCAATGTTTGAGTGATTGGTAATTTGCTCGTTGAATTTGATTTCAATGTTATTTCCATTTGTTGTAAATGAACCAAAAACTGTATCGCCTAGCGACAGTTCTTCTGGTTCAGCCACTTGTGGAATCGAAAACACTTCCGGAACTTCAATCGTATAAGTAGAACCATCCCCATAGTTATGTCCATTGGGTAGCTTGAATTTATAGGTCATATTAACGTCCAAGCGATTATATGGAGGTTCGATTATGATCGGCTCTCCTGGTGTTAGTTCCTCGTTTTCACCATTCATGATCTTTTGCAAGGTTACACCTGTAATTATGTTTTCAGTTATTTCGCTATTCAGTACTTCACTGGATGAATGAGACTGAATTTTTCCTTGGCCAGCATCCTTTGTTTCTTCTGTTTCATCAGTTGGATTTACCGCCGACTCATCTTTTTGCTGCGAATCTTTTTGAGAGGTTGCTGATGAATCCTCTCCGCCTTTTTCATTCTGTCCTTGTTCATCTTGGTCTTCTTGCACCTCTTCATCCGCCGCTTCTTGCTCCTCTTCATCCGTAATAGTGTCAGATCCATCTACTGAATCCTTACCATTTTCATCCATATGAGATTCACTCGCTGACTCTTCAAACTCCTCCTCTACGGCTGGCTCTTCATTAACTTCTTCGTTAACATTCGTCAAGGTCACATCTACTGTAAATTGCCCGCTTGCTTCTGGAGCACCCTCAATTTCCTCATTAAAAAACACCTCTACAAGGCCTTCAGTAGAAGCAGTAAACGTACCGACTTCAACATCTTCAATTTGAAGTGTTCCATCTTGATCTTGTTCAATCAAGACGTCCTCTGGAACAGTGAACGATTCAGTGTATTCATACTGGATGTCTTTACCGTTCACATCCCATTGAACATGGAGCTGCGCAGCCCCCTCCTCTGTTTCACTCTCCTCTACTGTCATTTCTGTAAATACACTGTCATCTTCCTTCTCATTTGTTGGTTGTCCGGTCAATCCTAAACTGGTCGTAAATGTTTGTAACATCATTAGGAAAATGACTGATAACGCGATTGTACGTTTCATTATATATGCCCCTTTCTAGTCCTACTGTATATGTAGAAAATTTAAGTTTACATTGACTAAATTTTGATTTTATCTGCTTATAAATTACTAGAAAAGAGTATACAGAAACTATACATTGCTAATTTTCTTCATGAAAAAAGAGCGCTATCGATTCAGCGCTCCAGTTTCGACATTATTTTTTATTTAGTGAACCGATCTGACTCTCGTACCAATCGATCACTTTTTCACTTAGTCCAACATCCAATTCTTCCTCTAACATATTGGTCAACTCATGATAATATTGATTGACGAGCATCGTTTTTCCGTCGGCAGCATATGTTTTCATTAATTCAAAATAGCCTTCTTCTTCCATGGGATACCGTTGATAAATTTCGAAAGCGTGTTTCAACGCTTCGTCCAATTGTTGATTTTGACGATACCAATCGATCACCTTCATTTTTGAAGTAAGCCAAAGCATTCTCATGCGAAATTGATCATTGTCCGCCCAAATGAAATCATAGCCTTGAAAATATTCTCCTGTGAAAAAGGTTAATGCTCGTTCATATTCTTCAATGTTTTCCTCACAAACGGACTCATTCAGTCTGAGAAGCTGTTCGAATTGATCAACATCTACTTTTACATCCTTCAATGCTATACGATATCCATTTCCCTCACTGAGGATTGAAATTTTTTCCTTGAAAATCTTGATTGTTTTTCTCACCTGATAAACAGTCGAGTATAACTGCGTTTGTGCTTTTTCGATGATAAAATCTGGCCAAAGCAGTTCAATCAATTCTGATTTACTGACCATTCGGTCCCGATGATGGATCAAGTAGAAAAAGAGTTGCTGGGCCTTTGATGTCCTCCACTTCAATGAGACTGCTCGGCCATCACGAACTATTGACGGGTCTCTGAATAATTGGATGTGTAGAGATTCTTCTTCTGTTTGACGGTGATTTTTCAACAGATCCATCTGCTTTTTCAGTCGCTTAGTCGTGGATTGTATTCGTTCGAATTGAATCGGTTTTAACAAATAATCGAGTGAATTCAGTTCAAATGCTTTAATCGCAAAATGATCAAAGGCTGTTACAAACACAATGGAGGAGTTTGGGTTCATTTCGGTGATCTTTTCAGCCAATTCAATTCCGTTTAAACCAGGCATTTCAATGTCCAAAAACACAACATCCACTTTCATTTCGGTCAAAGCTTTTTTCGCCTCGATAGGATTCGTATACTTCCCAACGATTTCATATTCAGCTATTTTATTCAACAAATGTTCCAGGTAATCCAACGCCAACGGTTCATCATCTATGAGCACGGCTTTCAACAGATCCACCTCCAGTTGATTGAGTAGGAAAAGAATTTATATTAAAAGCAATGACAGTACCGATTCCTTGTTTACTTCTCACCTTCAAACCTTCGCCAAAATGTTTGATGAGCCGTTTATTTGTATTTAACAGTCCAACACCTTTTGTCTCATGATCTTCAATCGATTGAATGACCGAGTCTTCCATTCCAACACCATCATCCTTTATGATAATCCTCAAATAATCTATTTTTCGAAAGACTTTTATTTCGATTCTACCACCATCCGGTTGTTTCATAATTCCGTGTTGAATTGCATTTTCCACAATCGGTTGAATGGTTAAAGCCGGTAATTGAAAACCTTCAATATCACCGATCTCCCACCTTACATCCAGTTTATCACCGAAACGAACCTGCTGGATATATAGATAAGAACGAACGATCGAAACCTCTTCATCCACTGTGATCCATTTATAGGCCGCGTCAAAATCAAATTTGTTTCTCAAAAACTTACTGAATTCATCAATTAACTTTTGTGTTTTTGCAGCATCCATCATACTTAATGCATTGATCGTATTTAATGTATTAAAAATGAAATGAGGTCGAATTTGAGCTTGCAACCACCTTGTCTCAAGCGCTAATTGTTCCTGAGTCATCTTTTTCAAATTTGTGAGGTGGCGGACGCGGGCTCTCAACTCCTTTGTCTCTACTGGTTTGCTAATATAGTCATTTGCGCCAACCCGAAAGCCTGTATCAATGTCATTCGGGTGGTTTCTCGCTGTCAATAATAGAATCGGAAGTTCAGTTTGATTGTAACGTTCTCGGATTTTTCGCGTCAGATCATACCCTGACATCCTTGGCATCATGACATCGATAATCAATAAGTCCCATTGCTCGTTATCCAGATAATCCATAAACTCTTCGACGTGCTGAACACCCATCAGCTCATAGTTTTCCTCTGATAGTACAGACTCAATGACATTCAGATTCACCAAATCATCATCAATGATTAAAATTTTCGAATGCAAGTCATCAGATTCACCTTGAACAGGTTCTACTAAATACTTTTTAGGCAAAAATGGTTTTACAGCAGACGAAATTTCAGGAATCTCTTCCTCACTGATCGGCAACGTAAATCTAGCAATGGTTCCTTTGTTTTTTTCCGAATCAATAGAAATCTCTTCACCATGCAGTTCGACTAATTGCTTACTGATGTTCAGTCCAAGCCCAAATCCTTCCGATTGGTTACGTGTGTTCCTTCCTTGATGATAGGGATCAAAGATTTGTTGGACAGTCTCCTCGTCCATACCAACGCCAGTATCTGAGATCGTAACAACGACCTTGTCGTTTTCAACTCGAGCATCTACGGTAATCTCACCTTCATCCGTGTATTTAACCGAATTATGAAGGAGATTATACAACACTTGAATGATCCGATTTTGATCTGCCTGAACTACCGGCACATCGTCAGGCACCCGGTTCACCAGTTGAACCTTGTTTTCATTGATCGTATACCGAAACATGTCAAGAACCCCACCCACAATCGACTGGAGGCGAAACGGTGAAGGAGAAATTGTTGGCTTGGTTATTTTCAAATTAGCTATCTCAAATAAATCATCAAGCAATAGAGATAGACGGTTACCAGAAATCAAAACCGTCTCCAATTCCTTTACACTTCGTTGATCCAATCGATCTTTGTTTCGCTCAATGGTCGTTTGCGTTAAGTTCAACATGCTATGTAGTGGATTTCTTAATTCATGTGATGTTTTGACCAAAAATTCATCTTTCTCATCAGAAATTTTCCGTAATCGATGTGCTTGCTCCTGAGAATTTTTATATAGTCCAACATATTGAATGATCCACATCATCGTAAAACAGCCGATGGTAACCAGTAAGTCAATCGGATAAAAATACGTGTTGATCCCTTGTATATTCCAAATCCCCCACCAGATATAACTATTTAATAGAGCGATTAAGGCTAGCTGCATCCATACGCTGTTTTTGTTTTGGTTTTTGAACAGTAGAATGATTGCAAGAACCAATGCTACGATAAAAAACAGACTAAAGAAACCTTGTAATTGCTCCAACGATTGAACTGGCATAGCAAAAATCGCAATCGTCAAAACAATTGTGAGATAAGCAATGATTCGTTGCGCGTTTTGATTGATCGTTAACGAAGTATTTTTCACTAACAGCCATAAAGCGAATACCAATCCGACCGATGCTGCGTTCGCTAGTTTCAAGTTCCATAGATAATCAAGGTCTAACCAGACAGCCAAGAGTTTTTCATCACTTCCCAATGAATGGGTAACGATTGCGCCAAATAATAATAATGAGACTTGTATGAATGACCAATTTCGATCATTGATGAAAAACAAACTGACTGCATAAATGGCACAAAGTACAAACGCGACGAAAATGATTAACTGCATAGTATAGGATGATTGATTCTCGGAAAGCACTTGAGAGGTTTCTCCGAATTTAACCGAGCGGACGATTCCGCCGTCAGAGGGGTTCAAATGATTGGCAGCCTGTAACTGAATCGTGATGACACCATCCTCATTCGGTGAAAATGTAGCTGTATATGGTAAGTTTTTTGCAACATAATCCGCTCGGGATGTAGCGATTGTTCCTGACTGTTCGACCTGTTGCCCATTAACAAATAAAGCCGAAGCATTCCTGATGCTCGGAAAATGTAAACTATATGTATACGGTTGATCAGGGTCTACTAAGATGGTCAGTTCATATGTACCATAGGCAACCGATGAATCTTCCTCCGCTAAGCTCTCGGACCATTGGCCTGGAACGTCGACCGTCGAGTACGCCTCCCCCAGATCGGACGAAAGCCTATTTGGAAAAAATCGCCACTCCCCATCCAAGTTGACCGTTTGTCCATCGATGATCGAAGTATCGCTTAGATCCAATAACCCTTCCTCAATTGCGGGCCGACCCGCTTCGCTTGGAACAAAAATCGTCATCCAAGCCATGCGTAATAGGGCCAATAGCAATATAAAACCTATGATTATGAGCCAAACATTCTTTTTATTCGTTTGACCAGAACTATTCATTAGTATACGACCTCTTTTACGATTTCATTATGATTCAAACATATACTATTTTCCTTTGTAGGTAAATACCGGTGCTTAATTTTGGACAGATTAATTAATGATTTGGTTGATAAACTGATGAGACTTTGTGGCCGGTTGAGAAATGGTTCTTAACTTATGAGATTCGGAGATATTTTGATAGATTTATGTGCCCACCAGCAAAATAAATGGGCCCATATACGGAATATATGCGCCCATTTCCAAAATATATGGTCTATTAAATAAATTCCAACCATATTTTAATCGCTGAAGCAAAAATCAATACAGATAAAATCCACTGTAAGATTTTTGTATCCATTTTCTTACCCATCATCGCACCGATTGGAGCTGCGATTAAGCTAGCAACAATCATGACTGCAGAAGGAACGAAAAGAATTTGACCGGTCATTAATTTACCTGCTGTCGAACCGATCGATGATATAAATGTAATCGCTAAAGATGATGCGATTGTCATTCGTGTAGGAATTTTCAGGACGATTAACATAATCGGCACTAAAATAAATGCTCCGGCTGCACCAACTATTCCGGCTCCAATACCAACTGCCAATGCTAGACTAGATGCTAACATTTTGTTGAACGTTACTTCATCGAACGATTGATCATCCAATCCTTTTTTCGGCAAAAACATCATCACGACTGCGATGGTCGCAAGGATGGCATAGACAAAGTTAACGGATCCCTCTGAAAGGAAACGAGAACCAAAACCACCGATAAAGCTACCGATCAATATGCTGGCACCCATGTAAATAATAAGTTGTTTATTTAAATATCCACCTTTACGGTAGGCCCAGACACCGCCAATGGTCGCAAAGAATACTTGAATGGCGCTGATGCCAGACACTTCATGTGCTGTAAAAGCTGCAAACCCTAATATTGATGGTATATATAAAAGCATCGGATACTTAATAATGGAGCCGCCGATTCCGACCATACCAGAAATGAATGAACCGACAAAGCCAATGATAAAAATCAGTAATAGAAACAAAATACTATATTCCAATGAAATCTCCCCCACTTCATAAGAAGGAAGGATTAAGGACGAGCCTCAATCCTTCCACTCCTTTATTCATTTACTGGATCGCACAACGGTTTGGTCCAATTTCCATTTCACGTTGTCTATCGTGATCTGGTGAAATTTTACCCATGTTCGTTTCGCGAATTTCTTGGTGTGAATTTGGTTGTGGTGGTAAGTTTTCTGTTACCATGCTGCGGAATTCACTCTCATCCTCAACGTTTAATCCGTGGTTCTTTTCATATAAAGTTCCTAGCTTCTCACCAACTGAGCCATCTTCATTCAACTCATCATTCGTCATGAAGTGAGCTGGTAAAACATAAAGTTCAGAAGATACTTCTTTATATCTACTGTACAGTGTTTCACGTAAATCTCCTACCCAGTCCTCTGCCTTACCTGCCAAGTCTGGACGACCGATGGAATTCACAAACAAGATATCGCCGGACAATAGATATTGATCGTCTACAATAAACGAAGTAGACCCAATTGTATGCCCTGGTGAGTATAGGGCATGAACATCAATATTTGATGAACCAACTTGAATGACATCCTGATCGTTTAATGGCTTGTATTCATATTGAACTTCTGTTGCGTCTTTTGGTGGTAACCAATACGTTGCTCCTGTTTTCTCGGCTAAGCGACGGCCACCAGAAATATGATCTGCGTGCAAGTGCGTGTCTAACGCATGTGTGATTTTGGCGCCTTTTTCTTTTGCGAAATCAACAAACACATCCGTCATCCGTACTGCATCAATCGTTGCCGCTTCATCTCCAGAAATAATCATATAAGATAAGCAACCTTTACCTAAACGAACAAATTGATATAGCTCGCCACCATCAGTTAAGTCAGCAACTTTAATAGGCTCTAAATGTTCACTCCAAGCTTTCATGCCGCCTTCTAGTGAGTAAACATTTTCATAACCTTCTTCAACTAGCATTTCACCAACAAACTCAGAAGAACCACCTTTTGCACAGACAATTAAAATGTCTTGATCTGTTGGCAATTGGTCTTTGATCGGGTCAATACCGTCAATTAAATCGAAATATGGTGTATTTACATAGCTAAATTGTTCGCCTTCAATTTTCCAATCGTTAAAATCATCTTCGTTTCTGACGTCTAGAATAAACAATTGATCTTTATTTAAAACTTTTTTCGCTACTTCTTTTACATTCATTGTTTGAATAGACATTCCAAATTACCCCCTAAGGTATATAAATTTGTATAATGAAAACCCGTCCTTAGACGAGTTGATTATCCACTACGTTCGACGTCGCCGTCCCAAGTACTCATACCTGGCACAACATTATAGACGTTCTCAAATCCTTTTTCGGTCAATAACTGTGCAGCTAAATCACTACGGCTTCCTGTTCGACATACTACATAAACTTCTTGGTCCTTTTCAATCTCGTTCAAACGAGCTTCCAATTCGCCAAATGGAATCGATACAGCAGTCGGAATGTGACCAAAAGCATATTCTGCCGGTTCGCGCACATCAACTAACGTAACGTTTTCTGCTGTCAACTTCTGTTTCAATTGTTCATTATTCACTTTATTTTCATGAGTCGTTTCTTCGCTCACTTCGTCTGATGAAGCTTTACGGATATAATGTTTAATGACATCATCCTCTTCAACAACCCCTAAATATTGGTGTCCGCCACGCTCAGACCATGCTTTCAAATCTGCTTTGGACCCAGGGTCGGTCGCTTCGACTAATAATACTTTTCCTGGCTCTAACTGATCGATTTCCTTACGCGTTTTTACAACAGGCATCGGACAAGCCATTCCTTTACTATCTAAAACGTGATCTGCTTTAATTTCTGTCATTACAAATCCCTCCAATTGTTATTCGACTGGACCTTGCCAATCCAACATACCGCCAGTCATATTGGTGACGTTAAAACCTTTCGATTCAAGGTACTGCGTCGCTTGGCCACTACGCCCACCAGAGCGGCATACCATAATATATGCTGCATTTTTATCTAATTCATGCTCGCGAAATTCAACTAAACCAAGTGGCATGTGTAGCGCGCCAGGGATTTTCCCAGCAGCTACTTCTTCCGCTTCACGGACATCAATTAGATTCAATTGCTCACCATTTTCTAATTTTTCTTGTACTGTCTTTGCATCAATTGTTTTCATTCGAAATTCCTCCAACTATTAAATGAATAAATTAATGGCGCCATCTTCACCGTCAGCGATATAAGCTGCGACACCACCGTATTCGATGTCATCCATTAATTCTTCTTTTTTCAAACCTAAAAGGTCCATTGTCATCGTACAAGCAAGCAACTTAATATCCTGCTCTTTAGCCAAGTCGACTAAATCAGAAACAGGCATAGCATTGTGCTTCTTCATCACTTTTTTGATCATCTTAGGACCCATTCCTAGAAATTGCATTTTTGATAATGGCATATTTTCTGCCCCACGAGGCATCATTTTTGCAAACATTTTCTCCATAAATGATTTCTTCGGTTGTAATTTCTCATCTTTACGCAACGTATTTAATCCCCAAAACGTGTGAAAAATTGTCACATCATGATCGTATGCTGCCGCACCATTCGCAATAATATAGGCAGCCATCACTTTATCGTAATCACCACTAAACAAGATGATATTCGTCTTTTTTCTTTCGGACATTTTACTTCCTCCTAAATGGTTATTTGAAGAGAGAACGAAAGTTGTATTTCGCTCCCCCTCATACACATACCCGTACAGGTATATTATCATCTAAAAAAATTTATGCTTTTTTAATATAGAAATAGAATACGCCGTCTTCTTCTTTTAGATCAACGAGCTCATGTCCAGAAGACTTTGCCCATGCGGTAATATCACTCTTAGATCCTGCATCAGTTGTTACCACTTCGAGAATTTGACCACTTTCAATGTCATCAATCGTTTTCTTTGTTCTTACAACTGGCATTGGGCATGCAAGTCCTTTAGCGTCTAATGTCTTCTCAATATTCATTATAAAATTCCTCCTGTTAATTGTTTTTTATATTTTAATACCCTATGGGGTATATTATAAAATAAAAGAATGATTGTCAACAAGTAAATTTATTTTTTTACTTATCGACTTTTTACCAATAAATTCACAGCTTCCTTAACTTTATCATCTGTGTTCTCGCCGTTTTCTTCTGCTTCACGCACACATTCAATTAAATTTTCGCTGACGATTACACCAATTGCTCGGTCAATCGCCGTTCGACTTGCGGAAAGCTGCGTAATGACATCTTGACAATCCGAGCCTTCTTCCATCATTCGAAGTGCGCCTCTTAGCTGGCCTTCCAATCGTTTAATGCGATTCTTTATTTTATCATCGTATTCCATTGCATCTTCCCCCCTCTACTAATTAATCCCAAGTTTATCATGTGTTATTTCAACCGATATATTTACATCATATACCCCTAACGGTATAATGTCAAACAAAAAATTGTAACCATGATAAAATGTCAGTAAACGTGCAACTTTTTGTGCGGCTCATCCGTTGTTTGAGTGAAAGGGGGATCATAAATGGAAATTGACGATATATACAAAAACTACATGTACGATCTATATCGTTATTTATTCTCCCTTTCAAAAAATCACCATACTGCAGAAGATTTAGTACAAGAAACATTTTACCGGACTTACTTAAGCTTACCTGAACAAAATATTACGAACATCAAAGCTTGGTTGTTTAAAGTTGCCTATCATACATTTATCGATGATACGCGCAAAAATAAGAAACAAATTCCTAATGAAGAGATCGAACGATTAAAAGACAAAGAGTCCAGTGCTTGGACACCCGAGGATCAAGTACTTCAAAATGAAGAGTACCAACAACTTATCGAAATGGTCCATCAACTGCGGCCGAAACACCAACACGCTGTCATCCTTTGTGATCTACACGAACTTACATATGAAGAAGGTGCACAAATTATGGAACTAAACATCAATTCATTTAAAAGTAATTTGTATCGTGGTAGGCAAGCATTGATGAGTAAATTAAACGAACGGAGGAATCAAGATGAGTGATGATCAAAATTATTGGAAGATGATTGACCGATCAAAAAAGCAATTTGATGAAAACACAAATATTGATTCCAATAAAATACTAAAAAAAAGTCGCCATAAAGCTTTGACGACAAACATTTTAATTAGTTTGGCAGTTCTTTTGATGATTGTACCCACTTTAACACTGCTTACCTATTTTTATTATGGAAGCGGTGGCCATGACGGCCGGGCAAACACGCAAATCAAAGTCGCTAGTGACGTAATCGAAGTGACCGAGCCGAATATGTTTGTAAAACGAATGGAATTAGAAGAAACGATCGATTTCTTTTCAATGGATTTGAACTTTGATGTTTATAAACGGATTGGAAAAGAAGAATATCGAGTGGGAGAATATGACATCGATTATATGTTGGATCAACCCGCTTTCCCGAATCGAACGTTCTTTTTGGATCGACCGCATCCAGAAATACCGCCTAGAGATGAGCCTAGCTATTTTATCCATCCAGCACTCCATGTACCTTATGAATTCA
Organism: Allobacillus halotolerans; assembly: GCF_018967645.1. Classification (GTDB taxonomy): domain Bacteria; phylum Bacillota; class Bacilli; order Bacillales; family Alkalibacillaceae; genus Allobacillus; species Allobacillus halotolerans. Next base: position 105,737 of record NZ_JAHLZF010000008.1, read on the forward strand.
AAAAAGAGTGGGAAATTGTTCAAAACGTCCCTGATGGAACGGTTGTAGAAGCCTATATATCTTTCAGCAATCCAATAAGACCAGATGACATTCGTGACATTAACCCCGGTCGCGACCCAGATATCGATTTTTTATGGTTAGCTGTTGATACAGGGGTCGAAAAGAAAGTCCTTGATAGTGAAGGACTGCCAGTTACACCAATCGGATACCCTATTTATAAAGATCCACCAACGTGGACGCCTTTTGATAACAGGCAGGATAATAGCGAAGTTTTTAAAGAGATTTTAAACCATTTAGAGAACCACGAAGAGCAAGCGACGAAAATCGCCCGAGCTAAAACATTAGCCCTTGATGAACGCATTGATTACATTCAAGAAAATGGTGTAAATATTTATGGAGCTGTTGTTACAGGACCAGCATCTGAAATTCGAAAGCTTCAGGACAACGAGTATGTTAGAAGCCTTAAAGTTGGCGAGGTGAAACTATGGAATTGGCGATGAAAATTAAATCGAAAGTAGCTGGTATACCTGGGTTGGTTTCGATTATTAGTGCACTTCTCGGTTTAGCCTATTTCAATGTTGAGTATTTAACGAAAATGAATACATCAATCTCGCCATACGTCTTTTTTATAATGGCATCAGTATTCTCGGGAATCGTCGGCCTATTTAGTAAAAAAAGTCGTTTGTATGCAATATGGGGATTAGGAATCGGAATTTTTCTTGTGGTTCATCTGATCTTGATGATTTTCTTTTCAATCAATATTAATTACAAACCGTAAAACTTTCAATCTTGACGGAGGGAATTTTTCTAAAACGTTTTCGTCGGGCGGTTTCGCACGTTCGTCGGGCGGTTGCACACGTTTGTCGGGCGGTTCCACGCGCTTGTCGGGCGGTTCCACACGCTTGTCGGGCGGTTCCACGCGTTTGTCGGGCGGTTCCACACGCTTGTCGGGCGGTTCCACGCGTTTGTCGGGCGGTTCCACACGCTTGTCGGGCGGTTGCTCGCGCTTGTCGGGCGGTTGCTCGCGTTTGTCGGGCGGTTCCACACGCTTGTCGGGCGGTTGCTCGCGTTTGTCGGGCGGCTTGACGCGTTTGTCGGGCGGTTGCTCGCGTTTGTCGGGTGGCTGCACACGCTTGTCGGGCGGTTCCACACGCTTGTCGGGCGGTTCGACACGCTTGTCGGGCGGTTCCACACGCTTGTCGGGCGGCTGCTCGCGTTTGTCGGGCGGTGGCACGCGCTTGTCGAGCGGCTCCACACGCTTGTCGGGCGGTTCCACACGTTTGTCG
>NZ_JAHLZF010000079.1 GCF_018967645.1 Allobacillus halotolerans
GGGGAGAGATTCGAACTCCCGAACCCTGAGGGAGCGGATTTACAGTCCGCCGCGTTTAGCCACTTCGCTACCCCTCCGTCTAAAATGGTGCCGGCCAGAGGACTTGAACCCCCAACCTACTGATTACAAGTCAGTTGCTCTACCAGTTGAGCTAGGCCGGCATAAATGGTGGAGGATGCAGGACTTGAACCTGCGACCCCCTGCTTGTAAGGCAGGTGCTCTCCCAGCTGAGCTAATCCTCCGATTATATGACCCGTACGGGATTCGAACCCGTGTTACCGCCGTGAAAGGGCGGTGTCTTAACCACTTGACCAACGGGCCATGTTCTACATAAAAGCTTCCTGCCGGACTTGAACCGGCGACCTCATCCTTACCATGGATGCGCTCTACCGACTGAGCTAAGGAAGCAATGGCTCCAGCGGCAGGATTCGAACCTGCGACCAATTGGTTAACAGCCAACTGCTCTACCACTGAGCTACGCTGGAATTTAATAAGAGAAATTTATATGACACACACTTTATTCAACCTACTCAGTGCTTGTCTTGCTTCCTAGCTTCCAATTATACAAAAAAATAAAATATAAATCCAATTATATTTTATTCAATCATCTATAAAGATGACATTCAGTGACTTGCTATGTATATTGCCCGGCAACGTCCTACTCTTGCAGGGGAAAAACCCCAACTACCATCGGCGCTAGAGAGCTTAACTTCTGTGTT
>NZ_JAHLZF010000080.1 GCF_018967645.1 Allobacillus halotolerans
TCTTAGCGAATAAAGGTATAAGTCCGATACCAGTAGATGAAGAAAGTGTTTCATCGATTATCTTAACAGTTGTTGCTTTATATACTACATATAAAGATAATCCAACATCTCAAGAAGGGAAATGGGCGAATCAAAAATTAAAGAAATATAAAGCTGAAAGTAAATATAGAAAAGCAACAGGACAAGCACCTATTAAAGAAGTAATGACACCTACGAATATGAACGACACAAATGATTTAGGGTAGGTGGTTGATATATGTTAATGACAAAAAATCAAGCAGAAAAATGGTTTGACAATTCATTAGGGAAACAATTCAACCCAGATGGTTGGTATGGATTTCAGTGTTATGATTACGCCAATATGTTCTTTATGTTAGCGACAGGCGAAAGGCTGCAAGGTTTATATGCTTATAATATCCCGTTTGATAATAAAGCAAAGATTGAAAAATATGGTCAAATAATTAAAAACTATGACAGCTTTTTACCGCAAAAGTTGGATATTGTCGTTTTCCCGTCAAAGTATGGTGGCGGAGCTGGACACGTTGAAATTGTTGAGAGCGCAAATTTAAATACTTTCACATCATTTGGTCAAAACTGGAACGGTAAAGGTTGGACTAATGGCGTTGCGCAACCTGGTTGGGGTCCTGAAACTGTGACAAGACATGTTCATTATTATGACAATCCAATGTATTTTATTAGGTTAAACTTCCCTAACA
>NZ_JAHLZF010000081.1 GCF_018967645.1 Allobacillus halotolerans
ACTGGTACACCAGAGGTACGTCCATCCCGGTCCTCTCGTACTAAGGACAGGTCTTCTCAAATTTCCTACGCCTGCGACGGATAGGGACCGAACTGTCTCACGACGTTCTGAACCCAGCTCGCGTACCACTTTAATGGGCGAACAGCCCAACCCTTGGGACCTACTACAGCCCCAGGATGTGATGAGCCGACATCGAGGTGCCAAACCTCCCCGTCGATGTGGACTCTTGGGGGAGATAAGCCTGTTATCCCCAGGGTAGCTTTTATCCGTTGAGCGATGGCCCTTCCACGCAGAACCACCGGATCACTAAGTCCGATTTTCATCCTTGCTCGACCTGTATGTCTTGCAATCAAGCTCTCTTTTGCCTTTACACTCTACGTACGATTTCCGACCGTACTGAGAGAACCTTTGAGCGCCTCCGTTACCTTTTGGGAGGCGACCGCCCCAGTCAAACTGCCCACCTGACAGTGTCCCAAGACCAGATTCATGGCCTATGGTTAGAGTCCCAGTACTACAAGGGTGGTATCCCAAGGATGGCTCCGCCAAAACTGGCGTCCTGGTTTCAAAGCCTCCCACCTATCCTGTACATGTAGTACCAAGACCCAATGTCAAGCTACAGTAAAGCTCCATGGGGTCTTTCCGTCCTGTCGCAGGTATCCGGCATCTTCACCGGA
>NZ_JAHLZF010000082.1 GCF_018967645.1 Allobacillus halotolerans
TTAACTTACTTGCGTGAAAAGACGCCTAAATCTTTTCGTTTCGATGCTTGCTTCTTATCTAGTTTTCAAGGTACATGTTTATCAGCTTTAGATAGATAAATTTCCACCACATGTGGCAGAAATCTACACAATAAAACTGTTGTATATGGTGGAGCCTAGCGGGATCGAACCGCTGACCTCCTGCGTGCAAAGCAGGCGCTCTCCCAGCTGAGCTAAGGCCCCTTAGATGGTGGGCCTGAGTGGACTTGAACCACCGACCTCACGCTTATCAGGCGTGCGCTCTGACCAACTGAGCTACAGGCCCATCCGAAGGCATTTCAATCCTTCAAAACTAAACAAAATAGCACTAATGTCATTTGTGGAATCTGTTTCCGTCCTACTGACTTGACTTTCCATACTCCGAATCTCTTATCGGCATAGAAATATGCTCGCTACGACTCCAGAATATTTCAGCAAATCAGTAAGCTGGCTCCACTCTTACTTATCCTTAGAAAGGAGGTGATCCAGCCGCACCTTCCGATACGGCTACCTTGTTACGACTTCACCCCAATCATTGGCCCCACCTTCGGCGGCTGGCTCACGTATTGTGTTACCCCACCGACTTCGGGTGTTGCCAACTCTCGTGGTGTGACGGGCGGTGTGTACAAGGCCCGGGAACGTATTCA
>NZ_JAHLZF010000083.1 GCF_018967645.1 Allobacillus halotolerans
AACATCGCTAGTCATGTGTCTGTCTATAGAAGTACTTACAGGATTTACTATACTATCTGTCAAAGTAGAGGATAGCTCTTTATTAAAGGCACTGCCAAAGTCTGTAGCAATTACTTTTGCTTGTGATACCGCTAAACCTTTACCTAAGCTACTACCTCCACCGTGTCCACTTACGAATGAAGTTACAGAGTCCCAAGCTGATGAAATCGCATCGCCTACCGCGCTGACTACTTTGTGCGCAGCATTGGCTACACCCTCAGCTACTTTGCCGATTAATTCCGCTCCGGCATTTAAGAAATCACTGAAGAAACTTTTAATCTTACCAAGTGCATCACTCATACCGTCACCTACATTTGAGACAACTCTTTTAAACCCATCAGCTACTTTACTCGCGAAACTTGTAACTGTATTCCAAATGTTAGAAACCCATTCAGAACCTTTTGTGATAATAAAGTTTAATGCTTGTCCCATTTTTTCAGCCACACTCCAAGCAACACGACTGAACCAACTTGTAACAGTGCTCCAAATACTGCTAACAAAATTAGTGATTGTACTCCATATCTGTGACCAACTTGTACCAAACATTGAAAGCGTTCGATTCATTACGCCAGTTA
>NZ_JAHLZF010000084.1 GCF_018967645.1 Allobacillus halotolerans
ATTCGTTTCGGTACTTATTTCAACACCGTTTTTATAAACTCGGAAGCTATCATAAACAATTCTGTCTCCAGCTTTTAGTTTGATCCCTTCGATTTTCATTATTTCAGCATGCGTTAAATTCCATACAAACGATTCTGTATCTTCGCCTAAAATAATTGTTATCTTTTTATACATGTTGAATTGGTCGTTAGGAGCACTACCATGATAGTAAACTGTACCTTTGCTCAAATTTTCAAATGTATACTTTCTTTTGTCTCCGCCTGCATGCCAATCAATATTAAAATCAAACGACCACAATCCAACCTTTTTGTTTTCTTCTAACTCTAGGCTTGTTCCAATACTTTCACCGTATGGTAATTCTGTAGTTTCGAATTTTAGTTCAAAAGAAACTTTATTACCTTTTTGTTTAGGGTTTATAACTCCGTTAAAAATAACTTTATACTGTTTACCATTTACATAAATTTGTTGATCGTGTCTTGAATATTCATAATCCGGGAAGTTGTTTTTATCTAATTTCACGTAATCATCAGAAATTGGTTGAGTAAACCTGTAATTCAACTCTTCTTTTCTTCTTATTTCTCGCAAATACATAGGTTCTATGTCT
>NZ_JAHLZF010000085.1 GCF_018967645.1 Allobacillus halotolerans
AATAATCTTCAACACTGTCATTCAAGTATTTAATTTGTTTCGCTGAGTGTGCGTATATTTCTTCTTTTTGATGGTATATAAACATTTTCTCAAGTTTGCTCATACCTTCATCTAACAAGCGATAGTTATACTCATGTTGAGCAACTATTTTCCGACCTGTCATTGAATGTAAACTTGTAATTAATCCGTAAGCCATTGGTTGCCTCCTTTAGTCGTAAAAACTGTAATAATCCTTGATTAACTCGTACATAATAACCTCGTGACCTTTTTCGTTAGGGTGTAAGCCGTCCTCCATGCTCGCTTTCCTAAAAGCTGGATTGTATGGCTTAAAGTAATCTGTGTGATATGCGTCAAACACTGGTACATCTAACTCACTACAAGCTAATATTTGAGCGTTTACATAGTCCTCAAGTGTTAACCCTAGTTTGTTTTTGTCCGTGTCTTTACGGCGTATTGTTGTACCACTCATAGGGCATTGTCTTGTAGCTGTCATCACTAGTATTTTTGAATCTGGATTATTCTTTCTAATAACTTCAATTGCAGAACAAAAGGCACCGTAAAACGTTTTTGTATCCGTTTTATCAGTGCCTATCG
>NZ_JAHLZF010000086.1 GCF_018967645.1 Allobacillus halotolerans
TGTTCGCCCATTAAAGCGGTACGCGAGCTGGGTTCAGAACGTCGTGAGACAGTTCGGTCCCTATCCGTCGTGGGCGTAGGAAATTTGAGAGGAGCTGTCCTTAGTACGAGAGGACCGGGATGGACATACCTCTGGTGTACCAGTTGTCGTGCCAACGGCATAGCTGGGTAGCTATGTGTGGACGGGATAAGTGCTGAAAGCATCTAAGCATGAAGCCCCCCTCAAGATGAGATTTCCCAACTTCGGTTATAAGATCCCTCAAAGATGATGAGGTTAATAGGTTCGAGGTGGAAGCATGGTGACATGTGGAGCTGACGAATACTAATCGATCGAAGACTTAATCAAAATAAATGTTTTGCGAAGCAAAATCACTTTTACTTACTATCTAGTTTTGAATGTATAAATTACATTCATATGTCTGGTGACTATAGCAAGGAGGTCACACCTGTTCCCATGCCGAACACAGAAGTTAAGCTCCTTAGCGTCGATGGTAGTCGAACTTACGTTCCGCTAGAGTAGAACGTTGCCAGGCAAAAAATGGATGCGATGAGCCGCATTGAGACCGCAAGGTCTC
>NZ_JAHLZF010000009.1:0-63557 GCF_018967645.1 Allobacillus halotolerans
AAAATAGATTTTTCCGTGTTTGATAGGCGCTCTCAACACCGGAAGGCGAGCCAAACTAGCTCCTTCCGTGCTTGATAAGCGCTCTCAACACCGGAAGGCGAATGAAACTAGCTCCTTCCGTGCTTGATAGGCGCTCTCAACACCGGAAGACGAGCCAAACTAGCTCCTTCCGTGCTTGATAGGCGCTCTCAACACCGGAAGGCGAGCCAAACTAGCTCCTTCCGTGTTTGATAGGCGCTCTCAACACCGGAAGACGAAGAGAAAGAGTTTCTTCCGTGTTTGATAGGCGCTCTCAACACCGGAAGGCGAGCCAAAATAGCTTCTTCCGTGTTTGACAAGCACTCCTAACTCCCTTCAACTCAGAAATTCATTAAACTTCAGATTAGTACTAGCTATTCTTTTAACAGAAGGAGTTCCACATCAAACAATCCACAACTTCTTGAATAAATATTCAATATTTTGTGCAGTTGAACCAAACTAATAATATGTTTAGAATGATTGCAGCAAGAGGAGGCATTCTCAAATGAATAAGCTTGGAATATTAGGCGTACCGATTACAATCGGTCAACCGAATAAAGGTGCCGATTTGGGTCCTGATGCCATTAGACATGCAGGTTTATATACTGTGTTACAAAATTTGAATGCAAGTTATCAGGATTATGGTAATGTACAGATAAAAAATGAAGAAGCAAATCAAATAGATCAAGCAACAAATTTAAAAAATTTAAATGAAGTCGCAGCTGCTAGTGAACTGACGGCCAATAAAGTTTCAGAGATGATCCAAGAGGGTCAGTTTCCACTCCTATTGGGTGGCGATCACAGTATGGCCATCGGAACAATTGCTGGGGTGCAACAGCATTATGAAAATCTAGGTGTTATTTGGTATGACGCTCATGCGGATTTTAACACAGAGGAAACTTCCCCTTCAGGAAATATCCATGGTATGTCCCTTGCTGTCAATTTAGGCATGGGACATGAGAAGTTGACTTCAATTTTACAAAACGAACCAAAGATTAAACCTGAAAATGTGATTATTATTGGTGCTCGATCAATCGATTCTGGTGAAAGGGAATTAATTAAAGAGAAAGGGATCAAAGTCTACACAGCGCATGAAGTCGAGCAACAGGGTATTGAATCTGTTATTAAAGAATCTCTTAACTATTTAACAGCCCGAACAGACGGAATTCATTTGAGCTTCGATGTAGATTCTTTAGACCCGATTTACGTTCCTGGAACTGGAACACCGGTTGAAGGCGGGTTATCCGTAAGAGAATCTCATTATGCATTAAGATTGCTGAATGAGTCTGAAAAAATCGTATCTGCTGAGTTCGTTGAAGTGAATCCATTATTGGATGAAAGAAATCAAACAGCTAAGCGAACGGTTGAACTAATTGGATCGTTATTAGGTGAACGATATATATAATCTATTTCGAGTTAGAGACTACCTGACATTAAGCAGGTAGTTCTTTTAATATTACGTGTCTTCACGTCAGTTTTTCAAATCTGAACGATTTAATAAAACTTTAAGACAAATGAAACCTCAATGATCAGTCAAACGTACTACTATTAGCTAGCCAAAGTGGCGAACAGAGGTCATGTTTATGGAAAATGAAATCAATCAAATCATTAAACAGGTGAAGAAGGGTAATAAGGATGCTTTCGGGGTAATCATCGATGCTTATGAAAGGCGGATTTACCAGCATTGTTACCGATTATTAGGTAGCTTTCATGACGCTGAGGAAGTAACCCAGGAAGCCTTTGTCAAAGCTTATACCAAAATTCATACGTTTAAAAACAAGCAAAAATTCTCACCGTGGATATATCGAATAGCGACGAATACAGCAGTGGATTGGATGCGTAAGAAAAAGCCTTTGTACATACTAGATCAACCAATTGCTGTCGGTGAAAATATCACGTATTTAGATCACGTAAAAAATACATCTGAAACACCGGAAGAGACAATTGAACAAAAAGAAAATCAGGATGAAATGCAGCAATTCTTGTTGCAGTTGCCAAGTAAATATCGTGTTGTACTCGTATTACGTTATATGGACGAATTATCGATAAAAGAAATGTCGGAAGTGCTTGATTTACCAATAGGAACAATTAAAACCCAGTTACACCGAGGAAGAGAAGCGCTTCGAGAGTTAATGCACGGACGAGCGAAGGGAGGTCAGTGACGAGATGGCTTGCACGCATGGATATCAAGAAAAAATTCATCAATATATCGATCAAGAAATGAGTTACAATGAAGAGCTAACGTTTAAAAACCATCTGATGAATTGCGAGAATTGTTTACTGCATTTTAGAGAACTAAACAATGTGGAAAAACAGTTAAAAAACGCACCTGCCATCTCCCAACCTTCAACTTTTAAACAAGATATCATCAACCGTTTGCCAAAGGAATCGAAACCAAAGAAGTTCGCCAAAACGATCAAAGAGCATCCTTTGATTACAGCTTGTGCCGTGTTTTTGGTTATGTTAATGACGTCAGCTTTCATCGAATTCCAATCAGATCAAAATGTGTATGTTTCAAATTATGAAGGCATTCAGGTCGAAGGGAATCGAGTGATTGTACCAAAAGGCAAAGTGATTCATGGAGATTTGACGATTGAAAATGCAATCGTTGAAATTCAAGGACATGTAAACGGAAATTTAACATTGGTCAATAGCGAACTTGCGCAGACGAACAGTAACATCAGCGGAGAAATCGTACAGGTGAATCGTTTCTTTAAATGGGCATCAATGCGCCTTTCACGGGAAGTCACTGAGTTTTTCCAGCAATTTATCTACCAATGAAATATGCAGTGAATTTATGAAAACGTCCATCTTCTTTGTGAGAAGAAATTGGACGTTTTCACATTTCTTCTAACGGAAAATGTAAATGAGGGGGATAGTTATGCTATAATAAAGGGTACATTTGAGAGAACGGTAAACTGATATTAATGAAGGAAGTGTGGGCATGAGTTGGGAAGAGTTTAACCTCCTCGATATTTTGCGAATCGTTGTGGACATTGCCCTCGTTTGGTTCGTTATCTATAAATTATTTTCCGTGATTCGTGGAACGAAAGCGGTGCAATTATTACAAGGGATATTTGTCATTTTGGCCATTTGGTTATTGAGTTCATTTTTCGAACTCCAAACCGTGCAATGGTTAGTCTACCAAGCGATTGATTGGGGTTTCTTAGCAGTAATTATCTTATTTCAACCAGAAATCCGACGAGCATTGGAACAACTGGGAAGAGGTAGTTTGTTTTCTCGATATTCGCAATCAGAGGAGAAAACGATTCAAGAATCAATCGATGCAATTATTAAATCCTGTAATTATATGAGCAAGAGACGGATCGGCGCATTAATGTCGATTGAGCGCGAAACGGGTTTGAATGATTATATTGAAACGGGGATTCCAGTAGGTGGGAAGCTGACGAGTGAACTGCTTACCAATATATTTATCCCAAATGCTCCACTACACGATGGAGCTGTCGTTATTCGAGATGATGAAATCGTCGCTGCTGCGTGTTATTTACCATTAAGTGAAAGTCCTTTCATCTCAAAAGAATTAGGTACAAGACACAGAGCGGCGATGGGGATAAGCGAAGTGACCGACGCGTTAACGATTATTGTATCTGAAGAGACGGGTCATATTTCGTGCTCAAAAAATGGCGAGCTTCATCGCCAATTGGATGAAGAAAAATTACGTAAAATCCTCATGAAAGAACTGAACGTATTGGAAGACTCCTCAACATCCAAGTCATGGAACTGGAGGGGGAAATCAAATGGATAAATGGTTGAAAAGCCCATGGTTTACAAGAGTTGTTTCGTTGTTTTTAGCAATCTTATTATACATTACCGTAGCAATTGATGAAGCAAATTCACAGGCACCAAGTAATACGCTTTTACCCTCATCTTCAACAGATGTCACAACTATCAACGATATCCCTCTACAAGTATCGATGGATGACGAACAATATGTTGTACGAGGGGTTCCAGAAACGGTTGATCTATCAATAGAAGGACCTAAAAGCGTTGTCATGCAGACAGCGAGACAACGGGACTTTGATGTTTATATTGATTTGAATGAATATGAAGCAGGTGTACATAATGTCAACCTGCAACATAATGGACTGTCGAATCAGTTAACGGTTTACATTGAACCGGAGACAGTAGAGGTCATTTTGGAAGAAAGAGCAACGGCGACCTTTCCATTAGAAAAAGAGTATATCGGTCAAGGGGATGCCGATATTACGGAAGTGTTTGCTGAAGAGCCGACAATTGAGCCAAAGGAAGTCGAAGTGACGGGATCTGAATCGGAAGTAGACAAAATCGCAACCGTACGAGCTTTAATCAATTTTAATGAGTTAGAGAATGATGGGGAAGTCACGAATATTCCGATTCGCGTATATGATAACCAAGGAAATGAACTGAATGTATTTGTGACCCCAACGACTGCTTCAGTACAGGCGGATGTGTCCGTACGTGATCGTCGTTATCCAATCCAATATGAAAAAATCGGAGAATTGGATGATAGCTTGGTCTTGGAGTCGATTAATGTTCAACCAGTCTCAGCAACGCTTCATGCAAAAGAAGAGCGATTAGATCAAATAAGTGCATTAGATCCATTGGAAATAGACCTATCTGAAATTACCGAATCGACAACCATTGAAATGGATGTTCCAAAACCTTCCGATACAGCAAAAATTGAGCCAGAAACCGTGGAAGTTGAAATTAACGTTTCTGAAGCCAAAGAAAAAGTATTCGAAGACGTGGAAATCGAGATTGAGAATGCACCAGAAGACGCTACGATTACATTCGTTGATCGTGAAGAGCCAGTTATTGATATCACGGCGATTGGTACGAAAGAAGACCTAGATCATTTGAAACGAAAAGATGTACGAGCTTCGATTGACGTCAGTGAGTATGTCGAAGGTGAAGTATTTGCAGAAATAGAACTAAAAGGACCTGAAAACACACGTTTACGTACAGAAGAAGAGCGTATACGCATTCAAATCGAACGATAGTTCAGATGAAGGAGTGAACAATATGGGAAAGTATTTTGGTACGGATGGAGTAAGAGGAGTAGCAAACAAAGAATTAACACCAGAACTAGCCTTTAAGTTAGGTCGTTATGGAGCTTATATATTAACGAAGGATGCAACAGAGAAACCGCGTATTTTAGTAGGGAAAGATACACGAATTTCAGGTGAAATGCTTGAGAGTGCACTGATTGCTGGAATCCTATCAGCAGGCGTAGACGTCATGCGCTTAGGCGTCATCTCTACACCAGGAGTTGCTTATTTAACAAAAGCTTCCGGAGCACAAGCAGGAGTCATGATCTCTGCTTCGCATAATCCGGTAGAAGACAATGGAATTAAGTTCTTTGGAGCAAGTGGATATAAATTAAGTGATGAAAATGAAGAGGCTATTGAACGATTAATTGATGGAGAAGATGACCTCGAACGTCCTGTTGCTGGCGATGTCGGTCAAATCATTGATTATTTTGAAGGTGCTCAGAAATATATTCAGCATTTGAAAGACACGGTTGATGTTGACTTTGATGATGTAAAGGTTGTACTAGACTGTGCACATGGTGCTACTTCATGGATTGCCTCCCACTTATTCGGCGACCTTGAAGCGAATATCCAATCCATTGGTGCAGCGCCGAATGGCTTGAATATCAATGATGGTTACGGGTCAACGAGCCCGGAAAACTTACAGAAGGCCGTACTCGATGAGGGTGCAGATATCGGTCTTGCTTTTGACGGAGATGGCGACCGATTGATCGCTGTTGATGAAAAAGGGAATATTATTGATGGCGACCGAATCATGTACATTTGCGGGAAACATCTGAAAGAAAAAGGTCAGTTGAAAAATGATACAGTTGTAACAACGATCATGAGTAATATTGGTCTATACCGTGCTTTCGATGAAGTCGGCATTACATCGGATAAAACAGCTGTAGGCGACCGTTATGTCATGGAGGAAATGGTCAAGCAGGGCCATAACTTTGGTGGGGAACAATCTGGACATCTTATCTTCCTGGACCATAATACAACTGGCGATGGCATGCTATCTGGGCTGCAATTAATCAATGTCATGGTGGAAAAAGAAAAATCACTTTCCGAGTTGGCTAGTGAGATTGAAATTTTCCCACAGGTTTTAAAAAACGTTCGCGTATTAGATAAAAACGAAGTACTGACAAGTAACGTCATTCAAGAAGAGATAGATCGCGTCGAAGAAAATCTTGGAGATAAAGGCCGAGTACTTGTTCGCCCTTCTGGCACAGAACCTGTCGTTCGTGTCATGGCGGAAGCTCCGACAAAAGAAGAGTGTGAAAAAGCAGTCGATCAAGTTGTCGAAGCCATTGAGAAAACGTTTGGTTTAAAATAACATAGATTAAAAAAGAGTGTAGAGTTAAAAACTCTATACTCTTTTTTAACTTTCTGTTGACGAATCGGTTGAATGTATTTAAACTGATAATGTTACACTTATTTGGAAAAAGCAAGGAGGGTAGAAGAAACAGTTATATGTAAAGCGCCTGGACTATTTTCTGTACGGTTACGAAAATAGTTGACGAGGAGGAGGTTAATCGATGTTTTCGGCGGATGCCTCCCGGTTGCCCATCTCAACTGCTATGTTTGTGGTTAAAGCATGAAGGTGACTTCATGTACAAAGCTGCAGACTAGATGGACATAACAAACACGAGAAAGGGGCAAACGAATGCCCCACATAAAAGGATATTTGTTTGCCTCTTTCCATTGGAGGTAAATAGTATGTGCGGAATTGTTGGATATATCGGGGAAAATGATGCAAAAGGAATTTTATTGAATGGCTTAGAAAAACTTGAATATCGGGGGTATGATTCAGCTGGTATTGCTGTTCAATCGACTAACGATCTCAAGCTTTTCAAAGTAAAAGGTCGGATTGCGACACTTCGGGAAGCGGTCGATGAGACCTTTGATGCAACAGTCGGAATCGGTCATACACGTTGGGCGACCCATGGTGAACCAAGTGAGACGAACGCCCATCCCCATGTGAGTCAATCAGGTCGTTATATACTTGTACACAATGGGGTTATCGAAAACTATCAGGAATTGAAAAATGACTATCTAGCTGACATTGATTTTGTCAGTGAAACAGATACAGAAGTCATTGTGCAGTTAATCGAGCAATTAGCGAATGAAACAGGATCAACTATCGAAGCATTCCGGAAAACGATTGCTCTATTGGAAGGATCCTATGCGATTGCTTTATTGGATAAAAAAGACAAAGAAACAATTTATGTGGCGAAAAATAAAAGCCCGCTACTCGTTGGATTAGGAGAAGGATTCAATGTCGTCTCCAGTGACTCCATGGCAATGCTTCAAGTCACCGATCAATTCGTGGAATTAATGGACGAAGAGCTTGTCATTGTTCAAGAAGATCAAGTGACGATTCAAAAGCTCGATGGCACAAACGTTAACCGCGAGCCATTTGAAGTAGATATGGATCTGGATGATATTGAAAAAGGAACCTATCCACATTTTATGCTGAAAGAAATCGACGAACAGCCTTTTGTCATGCGTAAAATCATTCAGGAGTATCAAAATGAGTCCGATCAAATCAAACTCGATGAAGGTGTTCGAAATGCCATGAAAGCATGCGACCGTGTGTATATCATCGCAGCGGGAACGAGCTATCATGCAGGACTTATTGGAAAAGAGATGCTTGAGAAAGTAGCAGAAGTACCGACAGAAGTGCATATAGCCAGCGAATTTTCCTATAATATGCCATTGCTGTCTGAGAAACCATTATTCATCTTTATTTCGCAAAGTGGAGAAACAGCAGATTTACGCGCCGTGTTAGTGGAGATTAAAAAACTAGGACATCCATCCATTACGATGACGAATGTACCCGGATCAACCCTTTCTCGTGAAGCCACTCACACGCTGCATTTACTCGCAGGACCGGAAATTGCTGTCGCATCCACTAAAGCCTATACGGCTCAACTGGCTGTACTCACAATACTTGCTGTCGACACAGCACAGGCAAAGGGAATCGAGTTGGGCTTTGACCCATTGAAAGAACTAGCCATTGTCGGTAACGCAATGGAGGCCCTATGCGATCAAAAAGACCAATTTGAAAAAATTGCTTATCAATTTTTATATACGACACGAAACTGTTTCTTCATTGGACGCGGAATGGATTACCACGTGGCCTTGGAAGGAGCACTGAAGCTGAAGGAGATTTCGTATATCCAAGCAGAAGGCTTCGCAGGCGGTGAACTGAAACACGGAACGATTGCATTAATTGAAGAAGGCACACCAGTTATTGCCCTATCCACGCAAGAACACGTGAATAACTTAATTCGCAGTAACGTTCAAGAAGTGGAAGCAAGAGGCGCAAACGTGTGCATGATAACAAGAGAAGGATTGGAACGTCCAGGAGATGATGTCGTCATCCAAGACGTGCATCCATTGCTCGCACCACTTGTCACGGTTTTACCACTTCAGCTAATGGCTTATTATGCAGCACTTCATCGTAACTGTGACGTTGATAAGCCGAGGAATTTGGCTAAGAGCGTGACGGTGGAGTAGAGAATCGATTAGATTATTCTTGTTGAAATCTCAGTAATTCAATGAACAAAGTTTGAATTTTATCTATGAAGATCACAGTTTAATAAGCTATAATAATAAGGGTTCCCGTGAAAATGGGAACTCTTTCTTTTTTTAGCATTCAATTTTGAAAAAGTCTCTAAACCTATCGTAATTGAATTCAATCAAGGGGTGTCTAAATGTTCAACGGAGAAGAACGAATCATATTAACTGTAACTGTTTTCGTTTACTTTATCTTTTTATTTGTATTGGCCTTATATATGAACCGGAAAACGAAAACGTATGAAGATTATAATGTTGCCGGGAGATCAGTAGGTCTATTTCCGATCATGTTAACGTTTATTGGAACTGGTGTTGGTGGATCAACCTTATTAGGTTATATGGAGAATGGTTATCGTTTAGGCATGGGCGAGCAGTGGATCAATATCACCATGCTCTTTTCTATCATAATTTTTGCTTCATTCTTATTGAAACGAGTGAGGAAGCTTGGCGAAGTACATAACATGGTCACGTTGGGTGACTATACGGCTTTGCGCTATGGTGAAAAGGCTCGTATTCCTACGGTGATTAGTGTTTTGTTTTCCTATTGTGCGATGACAGGCATGCAGTTTGTCGCAATCGGGACCATTTTAAATTTAATCATCGGGCTTGATATGACACTCGGTATTGTCCTTGGTTGGCTTATTTTAACCTTGAAAACATACTTAGGTGGGCTGAAAGCGGTCATTTGGCAGGATGTTTTTCACGGGACCATTCAGACATTGGGTATTGTCATCTTGTTTGTGGTAGTGGTAGTAGCTGCAGGCGGTTGGGAGCTGATTGCTGAGAATGCCCGTTCAATGAATGAAGAAAGCATGATCAGTATCTTAAATATCGAAACAAGCGAGATCTTCGTTTATCTCTTGACGTTGGGTGTTTATCAATTTATTCGCCAGGACCTTTGGCAGCGTGTTTGGGCAGCGAAGAGTATGGAAACAGCGAGAAACGGTTATTGGATTTCAATGATTATCGCCATTGGTTTAGCTGCGTTGGTTGTTGCCATTGGGGTATTCAGTCGTTACGGGTTAAATCTAGAAGGTGTTGACCCAGCACTCATTTATTATGGTGTCATCGGGGAGTTATTTCCTTTCTCTCTAGTAGTTGTGATGATTGTTGTGCTTTTGGCAACGGTCATATCGAGTGCAGACTCGTTCTTTATCGCAGGCTCATCTTCCATCGCGAATGATTTAATCAGACCGAACGTAAAACAATCCGATAACAAGAAGATGTTAGCCTATAGTAAGATTTCTGTGTTAATTGTATCGGTTATTGCTCTTGTATTTTCTTTGGCGATTCCGGGATTAGTGAACCTCATGGTAACAGGGACTGCCATGTCAGTTTCCGGATTGCTCGCACCGGTTTTGTTTGGACTGTTCTGGAAAAGAGTAACGAAGCTTGCGGGGCTTGCTTCCATGTGGGGTGGACTGCTTACGGCCGTCATCTGGCAGGTTTTAGGACATCCTTTTGGCTTGCATCCTATTTTTATCGGGTTACCTATATCTATAGGCATATTGTTGGTTGTTACGTTCTTTACCAAAAATAAACAACAAGTTGTTTTTTAAAGATGTGTTTGAGTCATAAGATCCAATCCTATTGGAGTTTCCGGAAGAAATTTTAACTGAACGGTTACATACGTTTGTTGATGATTCTTGGGCAATAAATACTGCTACAGGCTGGTGTCGGTGTTTGGATGTGTTTGGCCAGATCGTCATGGGTAATCCGATTAATTGGCAAGATAACTCAGCTAGGTACGTGAGGTCTATCGTGAAGCGTTTAGTAAGTGACAAACAATTTAAGCAGCAGTGGAGTCGAGCTATCTATGACAGGTAGCTCTTCTTTTTTTACTTTTGTATAAATAAGAATTAGTTGTAACTTATGGTGGACTTATCCGTCTTTACCGTTGATGAAAGGGGGGGAAGCATGGATGGTCAATTATTAGAGAAAATCTATCAACAATATAAGCCGTTAATCTACAATTATTTTTATCGCTCGACATTACAGCATCATCTTTCAGAGGAGCTAACACAAGAGACATTCCTTAAAGCATTCAAATCCATAAAACGGTTCAAAATGGAGTCTAGCTTAAAGACATGGTTATTTGTCATAGCAAGAAATACCTATTTAGATTCCATACGAAAGAAACAAAGTAAAGAAGAAATTATAGACCCGACAGAAATTTCACTTCCAGACCATTCTGATGCTTATTCCTCACTCGATGAAAAACTGATGATCAGAAAAGTATTGCTTATGCTGTCAGAAAAGGCGCGAACCTACATAATTCTAAGGGATTACTACTCATTTGATGAAGAATTGAAGGAAAGGTTAAAGAAACAGAAGTTTATCAGAAATATGAAGATCATTTCAATTCTTGTAGTAGCTATCATTGTTAGTTATTTTTTGTTTTTTCGATTTAGTTTCTTGATCGAAAGTACCAATGTAAAGACACCTAGTTTTGAACAGGACTTCGAGAAAATACAGGAGAAATTAACTATAAGTGATGAGGCTGGAATTACAAATTTGTCTCTTAGATTTAATTCAACAGGACAAATGGAAGATTTCCGAACGAGGGTCGTAGACTTTTCTGAAGAGTCACTTGATATTTATGATATAACCTTTTCTCCAAGAATTGAAGGATTTCATATGTATAGAGTAAAACACGACCGTGTCGACGATCCGACGTTCATTTCAAGTTCAGATGCCCAACTACCGGCGAAAAAGGCATTTACAGCTTTGGATCGAATAGACTATGACAGTCTATTAACAGATGATGCAGGTAATCGTTACTTGCTTAGCACAGATGCTCGAATGAAAGATGTGCAGGTGATCCAAGATGTTCATCCAGAAATATTTTTTCCTTGAAGATCAACAAATTGAAGAGCTGGAACATGGCCAACGGTTCGATGATGTATTTAGTTTTAACTTGCATACTGATTTAGTAAACGAACGTCCAATACGTAGTTATTTATTCCGGTGATGCATCAACATTTAAACTATAAGTGTTAAGCCAAGAATCATTTTGGGTAGGAGAAGAACTCTCGACGGAGGTGGAGCTGGAATTTCCGGAATAACTCCGTTGAGGACAGCTATCGCCGGAGTTAGAGCTGGGATTTCCGATATAACTCCGTTGAGGACGACTCTCGCCGAGTTAGAGCTGGGATTTTCGTTATAACTCCGTTGAGGACGGCTTTCGACGGAGATGGAGCTGGGATTTTCGTTATAACTCCATTGAGGACAGCTGTCGCCGGAGTTAGAGCTGGGATTTTCGATTTAACTCCGTTGAGGACAGCTGTCGCCGGAGTTAGAGCTGGGATTTTCGATGTAACTCCGTTGAGGACAGCTATCGACGGAGTTGTAGCTGGGATTTCCGGAATAACTCCGTTGAGGACAGCTTTCGAAGGAGTTGGAGCTCTTATTTTCGATATAACTCCGTTGAGGACAGCTTTCGATGGAGTTAGAGCTGGGATTTTCGGAATAACTCCGTTGAGAGAGATAATCTCCAAAACAAAACTGATTCATCCCGCATGTGTAACTACCACCCAACATCCCTCATATAGTAAAAAATATATGGGTACATGTGGAGGTTAGTATATAGATGTTTACACGATATGGTGATTTTTGGTTGAATAGGAATAATGGAAATATTCAACAAAGCCAGCCAGAAGGAGGAGGCGAAAATGTTGGCAGAGAGCCTAATTTAATTGCAAATTCACTTTTGCAACGTGAATATCCAAATATTGTTGTTTTGAGAGGATCACTGGATGACAATAAAGTGGCTTTAAGTTTTGATGATGGTCCGGATATTCGATTTACGCCGCAAGTGCTGGATGTACTTGGTCAATATCAGGTGAAAGCTACATTCTTTTTAATGGGCGCAAGGGCCGCAGAGCACTCTGATATCGTCAGAAGAATGTACGGTGAAGGTCATGCGATCGGAAATCATACGTATTGGCACCCGAATTTAACGGAGGAGAGCTTAGGCAGAGTTCAATGGGAAGTGGCCACAACGGAAGAAACCATTGAGCAAATTCTTGGCTTCCGCCCAAGGTTATTCAGACCGCCGTACGGTGCTTTGAATCGAGAGATTGTCGAATTGCTGGGCAACATGGGCAATACCGTGGTTCTCTGGAACGTCGATTCTTTAGATTGGAGGCAATTGGGGGCTGAAATCATTGCAGACAACGTATTAGCCCAGGCGACACCGGGTTCCATCATCCTTATGCATGATGGTGGTGATTGGACAATGGATTTATCAGGTACCGTCAATGCTTTACATGAAATCATCCCACGTCTCCAACAAGAAGGAATGGAATTTGTTACAATTCCGGAGTTAATCGGTGTCAGTGAGGAAAAGTGAATAAATTTGTGAATAGATCTTATTTTGAGATTGAGGCATTTAAGGTAAAATGATAGTTAAAGATTAGAAAGGAACCAATACAATGAATCGAACAAACATTCAAGAGCTTCAATCTCAAAAAGAGATCGTCGAAGCATACCCGATTATGAAACAATTACGAAGTCACCTTGATCAGGAGACCTACGTAGGACTAGTTTCAGAAGCACAACAAAAAGATCGCTACAGAATGTACGCACTCAACCAAAACGAGAAAATTGTTGCAGTCGTTGGGTTTAAGCCTATGATTACCTTATATTATGGTAGATTCATTTGGGTCTGCGACTTAGTAACAGACGATCATCAACGTTCAAAAGGTTATGGTGAGTTATTATTGGAATTCGTTCATGATTGGGCTAAAGAGCATCATTACGAAAGCGTTGCATTGTCTTCAGGATTACAACGAACAAAGGCCCACCACTTTTATGATCACAAAATGGGTTATGATAAGGTGAGTTATGTATTTAAAACCGATTTGAAATGAGGGCTCACCAAATCGTCTAATGAAAGTTTCTGTTTTTTATTATGTTGCGCGTACCTTGCCTTCTCTTTTTTAAAACTACCCCATTCATTAGGTTTCGCGCACTTTACGTTGGAGGCATAGAACATGATATTTTCGGATGATGGCTATACCGTTTTGGTCGATGGTGTAAAAGTAGAATTGCTTCGAAAGGAATTCTTATTGTTGAAATTTTTATATATGAATAATGGACGCGCATTTTCGCGAGAAGAGCTTTTGGATGCCATTTGGCCGCACGAGTTTCCGACAGACCGTACGGTGGATGATCATATTTATCGTCTTAGAAAGAAACTTAGTTCGTTTCAAGATATAGGAACAATCAGAACAATCAAGGGGCTTGGGTACCGATTAGAACTAAAAGAACCAGTTGAAGAAACACCAACACCTGTCCCGGAAGAAATTGAAAAGCAGGCGAATGAGCTGTTCGATACTTATTATAAATATGGTCAAGGGAAGGCGTTAAGGGAACTCCTTACGAATAAAGTGCTAGGTTTGGCGTTGAATGAAAAACAAGAAACGGTGTTGCTGTGGCTTTCTAGTGATTTTAGGTCATTGCTGGATCGACTTTCCGATTCAGGCAATGCGTTCGTTCCACTATTACTTTATGGTTTTGTTGAACCCAACACAGAAAAAGTGATTGACATACATAATAAAGTTCTTGATCAAGTTAGGATCGATGAGAAGGAACGAATGGATATTTCTTGTTTCAGTCTGTCGTTATGGTATATGAAGTTCGGGCGTCCAGAAACTTCATTGCAGCTCGTTCAACAGGAAATCGATGGAATTAGAGACATCCATCACGGTTTTTTCCCATTTTTAAATGTGATGAAGTCGGCCATTCTGTTCTACCAAAATAAATTGGATGAAGCCAAGCGATCGATTGAAAATACGGAGATTCTTTTGCGTCAGTTGCCATACTTACGTGAAACAAGTGCTTTACGCGTATTGCAAGGGCTGTTGTTGATTCGTGATGGAGACGAAAAAGCAGGTCGGGAGAAGATTGAAGAAGGCAGGGGTTTGATTCGCCAATCCGGTCATACGTATTATTTGTTATTTATTTATCAATTGCTAAAACTCTTGTTGCCTAACTCGGGTGCAAGCAAAGAAACGATCCAATTCTATGATCAGGCAGGGGAACGATACATAGAGGAAACGGAACTTGAACAATTAAAACCGAAAATTGAATCTCAGCTATTTTCGCTCATTTGATATTCCTCTGACATTCATCACTTATCCTTACCGATAGGAGAGTGATGACATGAAAAATCAAGAAATCGATCAATCGATATGGAATAATAAGATGTATCTTCTATTATTTAGTTCATATACCATTTCTACGCTTGGTAAGTTCTTTGATATACTTGCTGTGATGCTGATGTTCAGTTATGTGTGGCAGGCAGAGCCGTGGCTGATTTCATTGAATCCCGTTGCTTATGCGGTTCCATATGCATTGTTCAGCCAATTTTCCGGTATTTTTGTGGACCGGGGTAAAAAAGTAAAGATTATACTGGTGGCGGATCTGTTGACGGCTGTCTGTACGATCTCAATGATTTTCACCTTTAATCTCTGGATGATGCTGGGAATCATCTTTGTGCGTGCGACCATTTCTACCGTACATTTTCCTGCTCAGCAAGCCCTTGTAAAGCAAGTTGTACATGAAGACTTGTTGATGAAGGCGGTGACGCTGAATGGAACGGTCAATCAATTGTCCAAAGTGATTGGTCCGTTTGTCGGTGCATCGATTGCTGCCGCATTTTCTCCATGATTGAGTTTTGCCATCTATGCGGTTTTTTTATTGATTTCAGTGGGGATTCTTCTGCTCGTTCGCCATATCGATCGGGAGGATTCCAATAGGTTTTTAGAGAATGGAGATGTAGAGCCAGAAACTTATTGGAAGAGTTGGCGGAGTAATTGGCGCTCGATCTTCCAATCGAAACCACTATGGGTCAGTTTTACGTTTTCGTTGATCGCATTTTTGGCCATCCAACTGATCGATGCTCAATTTGTCGTTTTGACGCGAGAGCTGTTCCCTCTTCATCCGTCGATTTTCGGATGGTTGATTTCGGTCGTTGGCTTGGGTGCGGTTACCATTCTATTGTTTTTGAATCGATTAACGGAAATTAAACGTTACAGCCTGTTTCTCGGAAGTGCAGTTTTTCTGATCGGAAGCGGAATTTTCGCAATGGGAATGATGTGGATGGACACGGAAATATGGATGATCCTTCTGGCAGGATTAATCATTGGGGTGGGAACCGGAATATTCAGTGTCGTTTTTAGCTATATACTTCAGGTAGAAAGTCCTGAAGGGAAGGTCGGTCAATTGTCTGGCATGTATGAATCGCTTACCGGCATCATTTTAATCGTCGCTCCAGTCACAGGTGGTTTCCTAGTTCAGCTCTTTGGCGTATTCACGATTTTCCAAGTCGTCGGAGCGGTGACATTCGGGATTGGACTGATTGGCTTGGTCTTTCAGAAATGGTTGTGGGGGAGTTGGCGAAGAGGGAGGAGAAAAAATGGTAAAGGTGGCTTAATAAAAAATCTTACTAAAGGGCCCTCTTGTTAGACCGGTTTCAATCATTGTAGTCCATCTCTTAACTTTATTAATCCTACTTATATCTTTTTAGGGTACTGTCTAATTTCAATTTAGTTTAATTTTTGTCTAACTTGTTTCGGATTCCCTATATAGATTGCTTGCAATGTGTATTCGCAAAAAATATATAGCTGGAATAAAACACTAATATAAATGTTGTTTATATAGATAATTTGAAATATTCAAAGGATAATGTTAATATAAGGAATATAAGGTATTAAAGAGAAAAATGAATGTGAAACATTGTAGCCATAGTGAATATTTCTTTATTGTTTAAATTGCAAATGAAGTTTTATAGCCCAAGTAGTTTTTTATCGAATCTAGTTGGTTATCAATCAGTGATAGAAAGGAGGGGAGAATTATTATGAGTAAAATATTAAAAATTCTATTTTTGTCAAGTTTCATTTCAATCAGCTTTGGCTTCAGTACAGTTTCTGCATCGGATTTCAGTAAAGATAATCAATCAACAAAATACTATTGGGATGCCGTGCCATACTTGGCTACAGAAACTGAATTAAACTATGAAGAGAGAGTTGGTACACAGGCAATATGGTATGATGACTGGGGGAAGGGTACGCTAAATTTAACGGCGTCTAATAATGGGATTGCCGGAGAAGCTCAACCCACGGCTTATCCAGTTTCTAGAATAACAGCTAATGCTCAAACTGAAAGAGATGATGCTCTTGGTACATCTTCTGTTGTTGTGATACTAATGAGAGATGGACAGGAAATTGATAGAGACGGTAGTACTCCGCCATTTGCTAAAACTGCTTCTGCCTCTGCTGTTGCTTATCCTGGTATTGTACCGGTTGGAACAGAATATAGAGCTCATGGGACACATACGATAACTAAACCCTATGGACACTCAGTTGGGTATACTGGTGACAGTTTAAGCTATTAAAAAAAGAGGCTATTCTCGGCCTCTTTTTTACTTTGGGGAGGGATATAGTGAAAAAAGGTATCTTGATTATATTTTTTTTAATAGCTATTGCGTTACTGTATAGTTGCAATAACGAAGACACAAGTGATATCTCGTTTACCATCCAAGAGGAAACTCATAAGGATGAAAACATACTTATCCAACCCACAGATCTAGAAGAGCTTGGGTTTAAACCTCATTACAAAATACAAATTGAAGTTGAAGATGAATTTTCCTCTTCAGTAAATTTGCTGGGTGAAGAATTGGAATATCTTCGTCCTGTGGAGCACACTGCAACATTTGATTTAATTGTAGATATAGATAGCCCGGTAAATAAAAATTTCAGACTCATGATTTGGGATAGTGATCGTTTTCTTCCAATACAAGTTAATGATGAGGAAGACGATACAAAGATATATTATGATATAGATTTACCATCAGGAAACCATTCAATTTCTCTAACTAATCTAATCGAGTTTGAAGAGAATTTTGATTTTAAAGAGATTGCATTTATTTTTTTAGATAAAGACGCGCCGGTCGATACGAATCTTCGGTATAGTCCAATACGGATGCATATAAGTAATTCAGATAACTTGTCACTGGTAGAAACAGATAACAAAGATACATATGAAGAAGATTCTTCGTTGTTAGAGCCAAGTGATCTCACAAGTGAACGAGCTGCATTAGAATTGGCGATTTTAGATCATAATAAAAAGAAGTTAAATACAATTGGAATCACTGACCAGAGTCACTATATATCCATTGAGCAAGTGAATACTGACGTGATGGAGAAAGTGGTATTTTTTAATATTGAAGGTGAGGTTTATGAAGAATTTACAACTAAACATCCGATAGGAAAAAAGGCCATCATCCCAATACCTGATGAGATTATTGATAACATAGGCGAAACAGATTATTACGTATTGATTGATCATAATTTTGGAAAGAGCGGATTAAAAAAGATAAAAAATATAATGCAGGGTAGCGCAGAACCATTTGCTAATTATTCTTATATCTACAAAATTGGGGCTGCTGATTAGGAAATCTAAATAAATGCTTTTTGTTATTGAACCACACACTTAATACGGTTCGGCTAAGATGTCATCATCTTGGCCGATTTTTTAGCTTATCCGTCTCAAGACTACTTCTGTCTCATCCTGCCTCCATTATTACCACTATTCTATTGCAAAAAACAATTAAGTCGTTTATCATTTAGTATAACTAATATTTAAATATTGCATAATTGAATGAAGGTGACTGAATGGAAAGAAATTTATTAATCCCAACTTATCCGAAAACAAAATTACGGATGACTGAGTCTGTTGGCGTAAGTGTATTAACGAATATCCAACTACTCGATTATTGTTTAAATAATTCGGCTGTTGAATCGAAATGGGTAAAGGACTTTGCAAAAGCATTACCTGAGAATTTAAAAAAAGATCTTCGCGTTTTGAGGACTATTTTTGCTCATGGTGTTATTCTTCGTGATTATTATTTAAAGCATCAAACTTCGATCAATCAAGATTGGGATGATTTTAGAGAGTGGTGGGAAACGTTTTCCGAAACAGATGTATTGGAACTTGTTATATACGGCATTCAAGAAAATATGGCCTATTATGAAAAATATTTGCCAAGCGATCCTTCAGTCGATGAAAAACTACAAGAAATCAGTTTAGAGTCAGAACAACTAAAAGTTCTTTCCAATCGGGAAAAAGCAATTTCAATCGTATTGGAAAGCTGGTCGGTGAAGGATTTTGAAGAATTAGCTTCTCTATTTAATGATTTAAAAGGGGTCAAAGAACGGATCATCCGCCTACTGGATGGAGTTTGGAATTCAGGGTTTCAGGCTTGTTGGCAATCCAGTAAGAGTCGTATTGTTGGATGGAAAGAAAATCAGCTCTCAAAGCTGTCTAATCCTTATGGTATGAATGAAGAAGCCATTTTTGACATAACAGGTTTATACCCGGATACCATGGAAAAAGAAGAGATGAATCGAGTACATGAATTAACGTTCATACCCGTTCCGAATATGGGAAGGTTATTGTCTTTTCTCAAGTTCAATCGTCATGGTTTTCTCATGTTTGAACCAACGTCGACGAACGATTATGCATCCGCTGAGAAGAATAATTCAGCAGAGGTTAATCTCGCGTTTGAGGGGCTAGGGGATTCAACAAGACTGCAGATCATTCATCTATTGGCCAAAAACGATGAAATGTTCGCTCAGCAAATTGTGAATGAATTGAATCTCAAACAAAGTTCGGTTTCTCGTCATTTGAATTATTTGCACAAAACAAACCTCGTTTCCGTCAGGCAAGAAGGAAACACAAAGTATTATTCAATCAATCAAAATGAAATCAAAAAAGTGATTTACGTATTGGAAAACCTGTTGAAGTAATTGAATGGAGGATGCCATATGTCAAAATTTCATTTAGATAGAGTAAACACGGTCATCATACCTGTAAAGGATTTGAATGAATCGATCCAATTTTACGAGGAAGTACTTCAGTTACGTAAAGGATATGTTGATGAAAGCATGGCATATTTCTCTTTTGGCTCGGATGGGAATGAAACAACGATACTGCTTCATGTCATCGATCAACCTGAACCAGTCGAAAAAGGGATTGTGATCGAGTTATCGGTAGATGATGTGGTATCAGCCATTACATCCATTAAAGAAGCAGGCGGACTAGTCGCACAGGAACCGATTGATCGCGATTGGGGAGTGAAGGAAGCTGTCATTGTTGATCCAAATGGATATAAATTATGGATCTCTCAACCTATTTAATGAAGATTTATAGAAGAGGGAGAATAAAAATGATGATTACAAAACCGATTCCAGAACATACAGAAGCGATTAGCAAAATTTGCTCGGATGGCTGGCGCCAGACGGTTCAAGGTATTTACGATGAAGAATACCAAGCAAAAAACGTAGAATATTGGTATAACCACAAAAAAGTATTAAACGATATTCAAAATGGTACATATACGCATGTAGCAATCATTGACGATCAAGTTGTCGGGACAATTGGCGGTGTCCTCAGCAAAGAAGGTGTGAGTGAAATCTATGTTTTCTATATTGATGAAACATATCGCTACCAAGGGATTGGTTCAAAATTATTAGATGAATTTACGGCTGAGCATAAGAAGAATGGAGCGACGGTGCAGTATGCTTCCGTGCAAGAAGGTAACGATTTGGGTATACCTTTCTATTTGTCCAAAGGGTTCAAAAAAAGCGATGAGAATGATCGATATTGGCGGTATATTTAAGGCTTCTAGGAAAAATAAATAACAATCTTAGTTTTGGCTAGCTCTATGTAAGGGCTAGCCTTTTTCTTTTGAATCGAAATGCTCCTTTTTTAAATTTACTCAAGAAAATTCCAATCAAATGAAACTTTCCACTTATAACCTTCGTTACATAGATGCCAATACAAAGTAATGCGACAAAATATGTCTAATCATAACAAAATTTAGAACTAATTTAACCAATATTTTGATATGATGTAATGAGATACATAAATTATTAGGTAATTTCTATTAGAAAAGAGGGTTTTCAGATGACAAAATTTCATGGATATTTACGTAATCATCCATTGGCAGTCGATGTAAATGAGATGGAAGATGAATTTCATTATAGGGATGAATCGATTTTTCTAGGGTACAATCAAGTGACTATGGATGCTCCACCGGAAGGGAAGATTTTTGAAAAAGAACGAGTTGTCATAGTTTTCGATGGGGCAATCTACAATGTGAAAGAGCTACGAGCAAAACTGGAAGATAGCGGTTATTCTTTTTCAACGACATTGGAAACAGAAGTCCTGTTAGCCATGTATATGGATCAAAAGGAAAAAATGCTCGATCAATTACGTGGTATGTTCAGCTTATTGATTTGGGATAAGGAAGAGAAAGAGTTGTTTGGAGCAAGGGATCCATTTGGCATCAAACCGTTCTTTTATTTAGAAAGTGAAGCGGGCCTTTCCGTTTCCGGAGAAGTGAAGTATCTGGTTGATGGAGAGAAAGAAGAACTAAACATAGAGGGATTACATCATTATCTGACCTACCAATACGTACCTGAACCACAAGTGATGCAACAAGAAATCAAACGGCTACAACCAGGTCATTATTTGACGAAAAGACCAGGCGAACCTATGGTGACCAATACGTATTGGAAGCCGAGTTTTAATCCAAGCGAGAGAGTTTCAAATTCACAGTTGAAAGAAATAAGAGATACGGTAAGAGACTCCGTCCATACGCATGTGCAGTCAGATCGGCCAATTGGTGCATTTCTTTCCGGTGGCGTGGATTCAAGTGCCGTCGTAGCCTTGGCGAAGGAGATTCATCCGACCATCCAGACGTTTACTGTTGGATTTGAACGTGATGGGTATAGTGAAATTGATATTGCGAAGAATACCGCTCTTCAATTAGGTGTGGATAATCATCATTATGTCGTTGGGATCGATGAATTCATGGAAGAGCTGCCTAATATAATCGGAGAAATGGAAACACCTGTCGCAGATCCGGCCGCGATTCCGCTTTATTTTATCTCCAGAGAGGCGAAGAAACAGGTCGATGTCATCCTTTCCGGAGAAGGGGCAGATGAGTTGTTTGGCGGTTATAATATTTACCGTGAGCCTAATTCGTTAAGAATGTTTCACTATGTGCCGAAATCGATGCATTCAATGCTGAATCAGCTGGCAGAAAAATTGCCAGAAGGGATGCGAGGGAAAAGTTTCATTGAACGTGGAACGACCCCACTGGAGGATCGATTTATCGGGAATGCGAAGCTCTTTAATGAGACTGAAAAAGCTTCCGTCTTAAAGAATTACAAAGCAGAATATGATTATCGGAAAATCACTGAGCCCTTATACAACCAAGTATCGCATTACCCAGATATTCAAAAAATGCAGTACATTGACTTGCATACATGGGTACCCGGCGATATTCTCGTCAAGGCAAATCGGATGACTGCTGCACATGGTCTGGAGATCCGCACACCGTTCATGGATCGGAAAGTATTCGAGGTTGCTTCCAAATTAACACCCGACCAGTGCGTTACAAAGGAAACAACCAAGTATATGTTGCGGGAGGCTATGCGAGGAATTGTACCTGACTCCGTGTTGTATAACCGTAAGCTGGGATTCCCGGTGCCGATTCGTCATTGGTTACAAAATGAACTATATGAATGGGCGAAAAATCTCATCGAAGAGAGTCCGACTGACCATTTGTTCAATAAAGAGTATGTCCTTGAATTATTGGAAGCCCACCGATTCGGTAAAATCGATTATTCCAGAAAGATCTGGGCGGTGTTGGTCTTTATCATTTGGCACCAACAATATATGGAGCAAGAAAATCTTGGGGAGGAAATCCTCAGTGAAACTTTGGTTTAATATTGTTTCAATGGACCGGGAATCTCCGGTCTTTTTTTTTGTTAGGATGGAATCGACACTTTTCTTTCCTTATAATGGAGATACTATTGTATTGGAAGGAAGCATTGAAATTGTCGAGTATAGAAGAATCAGCAAAACGTATTCAACATCATGAGCAACAATTGCGCTGTCCGATTTGTCATCAGCCTATAAGAATAGGTGAATCAAATAAACTAATTTGTACGAATCGACATTCATTTGATCTGGCCAAACAAGGCTATGTGAATTTGTTGAATCAGCCTAGTGACAGTCAGTATGATAAAAAGTTGTTCGCTTCGAGGCGTCAAATCATAACGGAGACGGGTTTGTATCATCTTTTGCATAAAAAAATAGCTGAAATCGTAGCTGAAAATTTACCGGAAGCTGGTCAGTATATGATATTGGATGCAGGAAGCGGAGAAGGATCACATCTGCATGAGGTTGTGAAGAGTCAGCAAGAACCAACCGTTAGCGGTATTGGGATCGACATTTCAAAAGAAGGCGTCAAGATGGCAGCAGGGCAATACAAAGATCAAATGTGGTTTGTTGCAGACCTGGCCAATCTTCCTATAGCGGATCAATCAGTGGCGGTAATCATGAACATCCTTTCACCTGCGAATTATCAAGAGTTTAAACGCGTGTTAGTCGACGATGGGCTGATTATTAAGGTCGTTCCACGGTCTGACTATCTGGCAGAACTTCGGGAAGCAATCGGGAAAAAAGAGGCGCAAGCGTATGATAATAAAAAAATTACGTCGCTCTTTGGTGAACACTTTCAATTGATTGATGTAATTTCATTAACAAATCAAGTGGAACTGACCGCACAAGAACGCAAGCATCTGTCCCAAATGGCACCACTCGCATGGCATGCCGATCAAGAAAAGATCGATCGATTCGTACATGGATCGTCTGGGAATGTGACAGTTGATCTGGATGTGTTGGTTGGGAAACATTCATGATGAGAAAGAAGGTCGGATAGGCCGACGAAAGCGGCTGAAGTAAATAAAGTATTGGCGAAATATTGAGATAGAATACAGTTGGGAGCATGAGCCTAGCTGTATTTTTATTTTTTGCTACTGACCGCTTAAGATTGACCGCTGTAGCTCGTTGTTCTGGAAAGCCACCGAAAAAGGAGCTCTAGCCGCTGAATTATGAGTAGAACCCGTTGAATAAAGCGAACGAGCCGCTGAATTATGCGAAGAAGCCGTTGAAAAGAGAGTCCTAGCCGCTTAATTCAGCATCCAAGCCGTCGAATAAAGTGAACAAGCCACCGAATTATACCATGAATTCTTGGTAACAGCATGACAGACTTAACATTTAAAATACCGAGCTAACCGCTCAGGGGTTCGCGCTAATTACTCATAGAAAGCGTCTAAACGTTCAAGATGCTAAGCTAATCGCTTAAGCAGTCGATTTAAGTCTCCTTTCCGAATGGAGGATATGATATCCTAATGATAAGTTATTTGAAAAATCAAATAGGGAGAAGGTAAATGGAATGACGTTCATTTTCCAAATGGCGCTTTGGATTCACGTGGTTGCGGGTTTTACAGCAATAGTGGTTTTGTGGGTTCCTATTTTAACGCGAAAAGGAAACAAACTTCACAGAAAATCCGGATGGGTATTTGTCATTTCAATGGCGAGCATTTCGGTGACGGCAATTTACATGGGGATTTATCGTCTGCTATGGACACCAGATATTGAAGCTGCTGCACGTTCGTTCTCGTGGTTTTTGATCTTTATTGCTATTTTGAGTGGTGCATCCGTATGGTACGGATTACGCGTTTTGAAGTTCAAGCGAAGAAACCACCCACATCGGCAGTTGCTCGATTTATTATTTCCTCTTGCTTTGCTTGTCTCAAGTATAGCGGTGATGATCTACGGTTGGGTTATTGGATTTCCATTACTCCAATATTTCCCGATTGTCGGCCTTTTTCTTGGAGGCACACAGCTCGTTTACTGGGTGACTGTTCCAAAATATCGTTCCCACTGGGTGGTGGAACACATCAGTGGAATGCTTGCAAGCTCCATTGCGGCGATCACCGCATTTGTCGTATTCGGTGCGCCTCGACTGCTCCAAGTTGAATCCGTGAGCCTATTCATTTGGTTTCTTCCAACCATTGTATTTACGCCGATGATTATTGTATTTACAAACTATTATGGTCGGAAGTTTGCTGGAAAGGTTCCTGCGGCTGGTCGAAAAAGGCATGGTTAAAAGCTTTTTGAAATAGCTAAGGTTTTGTTGATTAGAAAAGTAACTTAGGTGTGATTATCAGTAGTTAGCGTGAGTTTATCAACAATCAGCGTGGCTGTATCGGCAGTTAGCAGTGTTTTATCAACAGTTAGGGTATCTGTATCGACAGTCAGCAGTGTTTTATCAACAGTTAGAGCAGCTGTATCGACAGTTAGTAGCATCTCATCAACAGTTAGAATGACTCTATCAACAGTCAGCACGGCTTTATCAACAGTTAGAGTGGCTGTATCGGCAGTTAGAAGCGTTTTATCAACAGTTAGAGCAGTTGTCGACAGTTAGCTACACTTTATCAATAGTCGGAAGTAATTTATCGGGAGGAATAGCTTGATTCGAAAAGCAACAATGGAAGATGTAAGTGAATTAGCTCGTTTGATGGGGGGTTAGGGTATCCAACAACAGACGAGGAGATGAAAGGTAGATTTAAAAATATAGGCACAAATCTCTTATATAATACGCAAGTAGCGGAAGTGAATGGGAACATCGCTGGAATGATAGGGATGAACCTTGGCTACCACTACGAAAAGAATGGTAATTACATAAGGATCGTTGCTTTAGTTGTTGATCAAAATTATCGGAGACAAGGAATTGGTGAGCGGTTAATCCAAACAGCTGAGGAATGGGCTAGAGAAAAGGGAGCTACTAAATTAGTTTTGAATAGTGGTAATCGAGACGAGCGGAGCGATGCGCAACAATTTTATAAAGATAGAGGTTTTGAAGGAAAGGCAACGGGTTTCTACAAGGATCTTATTTAGTGGGGTCTGGCTTCAGTGTTGTTGTGTCAGGCTTCAATGTTAATTCTTCAGTCATCAGTGTTCAAACACTCGGCTTCAGTGTTCATCTTTCGAGCTTCAGTGTTCAACCACCAGGCTTCAATGTTCATTTACTTTGGTTCAGTGTTTACTCGCACTCGCCACATAAAAAAAGCATTAAATTGCCTGGCAATTCAATGCTTAAACTTAGGGAGGGGAGAACGCTTGAAAGAATTTATCGGTACCTTTTTGGCATGTGTCATTGTTTGTAGCATTTTTTCATTTTTCTTTTTAGGATTGATCGTTGAATATATATGGTTTGCCATTATTCTCGTTGCTTTTGTGTTCGCAGTCCTAATCACTGCTTTCATTAAGCAGGAAGCGCGGATCGAAGAATTAGAACAAAGGGTTGAGCAGTTTTTGTCTTCAAGTGCGCAAAATTAATCTTCCATGATTTATTTTATATTAGTTTAAAATTCGGGTTGTATTTTTTGTGTTAATTTAGGAGAATTTTTGTAGTAAAACAAGATACAGTTTAAAGAGAAAAAACATACCGGAAGATAAAGATTTCATTGGCAATTAAAAAAGAGAAACCTTTCGTTCTTTATATTGAAAAAACAAATTGTTTTAGAACTTTTTTTGTAAGTTTCTACTTGCTATAATGACTATCGCTAAAAAGGAACCTAAATTGAAAAAGTACATATTGGGGAATATGGTGAGTACTTCTTAAAAGCTAAGAAACCTAAATCAACGTAATACTTTTTGTTTTTGTATTAATGGAATACATGCACTCGCAAAGGTGGGTCAGCAATCTTCATTTCCTCCCTAAAGAAAGGTTGGGCTATCTATGCTAATAGTCCTTGAAGAGCTCTCATTGATTTCTTTTCAATTTTAATTCTAGGTGTGTTAGCCTGCTTAAATAAGAAGTAACCTACCCTTGATCGTTGGCTCGGTCAGCAGGTTACTTCAGAACTTGCATATAAGCCGATCCCACTTTGAAAGGGAATCGGCTGTTGCACCCTCGCAGGTGTTGTACTATTATCGAGGATGTTTTAATTTTATACATAGTACGATTAAACAAAAAATAAAATTCAAAAGGTGAATTATTATTCAATAATCAAAAATCCTGATAAGTAATTCAAGTTATTTTTAATATCCAGTATATACAAAATTAATTGGAGCTTGAGAAGGTATCATAACAGCCTCATGTGTTAAACTATGTTTTTTTCCATTAGCATTTAAAATTGCATAATATAAATCATCACCATTATAGTAAGCCCGTTCAAGACTGTTTTCTCCTTCATTTTCTAGAGCTAAAGCTATACTATTAACAATCCCTACAGGTGTCAAATTACCTAAGAAAACTATTTCACTCGCAATGGTATACCAAGTGGTTGCTCTATCTCTTTCAGCTAAAATCTGTCCTAATTCATAGTTGGATACATAATCTAAATCATAAATAGGCTTATCCACCTCTACTGTTATTGCCATCGGCTGAATACCGTCATTAGCTTCTATCGCAGTAGCGTAAGATGTTGAGCCAACAGTACTAAAAAACAATAGAACTACAGTAATTGATAGAATAAACTTTTTCATTTTCCTCTCTCCATTTCTTTTTATTATTTACTACATATTAACGCAATAGTCAGAAAAAAACAATTATGGACTTTTTTATTTTAAAAATACGAATTAACGCTCAAAAGTGACTGAAAAAACTATCAGCTCAAACTTCAGTTATGTTATAATTAGAAACTAAAAATTTTTTTACAGTCTTTACTATTTAGTAGTATATTTATGTAAGAAGGAATAGCGTTATATTAATGGGGAGGTTTGTTTGTATGAATGAATTTACCATTCAACTAGTAATCATTGCTTTCATTTTAGTAATAGCAAGTCTTCTATTTTTAATTTTACCTTCAATCCTACAAAAAAATAAGGTGCTTGGAGGAATATTGGTTGTTTTCATAATTCTAGCAGGGGCTTATCATGTGAACATAGGATTCAATATATCAATCACGTTAGGAATTATCATTCTATTAATCTATTCAGTGTTCGGAATCAAAAGTTATTTGAAGTATAAAAGATATTGATTAATTGAGAGACAAAGGAGTTCAGCCAATGGTAAATATATTGAATTGTACTTCTGAAAGTAGGCAATTTATAAAAACAACGCAGCTATAAGTGAATCTCGATATTGATCCGGGGTCATCTTATTTACTGTCTGTTGATATCTCGACGTGTTGTAATCTAATATATATTCATTTATCAATGATCATAATTCTTTTATGGTTCTACAACTTCTGATATTGACCACATTTTTTAAATATCCAAAAAAGGATTCCATTAGTGAGTTATCTAAGCAATTGCCACAATGCGACATTGATTGTGTGCAATCCATTTTTTAAATCACTTTCTGAAACTCTAGATGAGTATAGTGAAAGCCTTGATGCGAATGAAAATAACTCTCTAGTGGTATATCAAAGCCATTCATCACTAAATTATCTACATTCGGTAATGAGGTAATTAGACATCAAATAGTTAAATACGAACCTCATTGAAGAATTTACTCAACACGAAATAAAGCCAGCAAAAAAATGCTTCCACAATATGCTCAAATTGCGAATACATGATTAAAACAACCCTTTAATTTCTATTCTACTGATTCGACGGGCTGTTTGCAGAGATGGTGAAGGTCATGGTGATATGGTTGACGACGGTTTGCACTTTGGCGAATGATTCTTTCATTGCGCTGAAAATATCCTTTACTTCGCCATCTAATCGGGTGGCATAGTGAGTCGGCGTGACCTTAACACCCCACTCTTTGGACAGGTCGATTTGTTCGGTGATTTTCTCCATATAATCTTCTGTTCCCATTGGGTAGAGGGCAAATTTGCAGCCTGCTTTTTGCTGGATTTCCTGAACATTCTGTTGGTTCATCGGTTCGTTTGTTTCATCCATATAGACATGGCCCTCGCTGTCTCCGGGACAACCGATGGAAAACGTTCCACTCATCGCTACATGTTTACCAGACTTAACAGCATGCAAAAAGATCGCGTTCGCTACGTCAAAAACATGGACCATTTTTCCGCGGATACATGTGCTGACGTCGTCTGTTTCTTTCCAAACCTTTGATGTGTCTACTTGTTCCAGAGCCGATAAGATGACGTCTACAAAGTCCTCACTCATCGGAAATAGTGTAAACTGGCATCCGGCGATTCGATTCGTTCCACATTCGTTCGTCATCATAAATTCCTCCTTAAATTTTTTAAAATAAAAAAACTGCACTCCCGTGGGAATGCAGTTGTACACACGATCTGTTATAGAAAATAATCCTGTGAACTGCACTTTCCCACGCTAGTATTATCCAGTTCGGGTAATGAGGGTCTGGCAACGCCATCTCAGCCATCCTAAACAGATAGCTCCCCTAGTGCTTGAGCATATTTAATTTTCGATTCTACTTTCATCGTAAAAGATTAATGAATCCTTGTAAAGTATCCGGTTATCGGTCTCCATTAAAGATGGTGTTTCTGACGACAACATAATCGACATCACGGATTGCTTCGAGCGTCTTGCCTCCAGCATAAGAAATGGAAGATTGAAGATCTTGTTCAATTTCCTTTAGTGTATCGATCAAGTTCCCTTTATACTCTACAAGCATTTTCTTACCTTCGACGTTTTTCTTCTCGCCTTTTTGATATTCAGAAGCAGAACCAAAATACTCTTTATATTTTTTTCCCTCAAGTTCAACGGTTTCACCAGGTGATTCTTCATGGCCTGCAAATAGAGAGCCAACCATAACCATTGAAGCGCCAAAACGGATCGACTTGGCAATATCTCCATGCGTACGAATTCCACCGTCAGCGATGAGTGGTTTTGTTGCTGCTTCGGCGCACCATTGTAGTGCTGCCAATTGCCAGCCACCTGTGCCGAAACCCGTTTTGATTTTCGTTGTACAAGCTTTTCCAGGTCCGATCCCGACTTTTGTGGCATCTGCACCAGCTGCTTCTAAGTTGCGAACAGCATCCGGTGTACCGACGTTTCCTGCAATGATGAAGCTATTTGGTAGGTGCTTTTTGAT
Source organism: Allobacillus halotolerans (assembly GCF_018967645.1). Taxonomy (GTDB): domain Bacteria; phylum Bacillota; class Bacilli; order Bacillales; family Alkalibacillaceae; genus Allobacillus; species Allobacillus halotolerans. Next base: position 29,530 of record NZ_JAHLZF010000009.1, read on the forward strand.
ATGTTTAATCATTTCAATGACGGCATTGGAATGACCGTGTGCAATATCAATTGTTATAAAATCGGGTTCGACTTGATTGTCTGCCAGTTTTTCAATAAAGCTATACTCGTCATCTTTCACCCCAACACTAATTGAAGCAATTAGCCCACGAGTGTGCATATCTTTGATGAAGTCATAGCGTGTTTCAGGTTCGAAACGATGCATGACGTAAAAATAATCATTTTCGGCTAAAAAGATAGCGACCTTTTCATCGATCACTGTCTGCATATTTGCAGGTACGACTGGTAACTTAAATTGATGCTTACCCAACCTTACCGTCGGATTGCATTCAGAGCGGCTCATCACAATACACTTTTTCGGAATCAGCTGAATATCTTCATAGTCGAATACGTTATTCATCATTATTCTCCTTTGAAAACGAACATTATTTTATTATTAATATAAATTGTTCGTCCATTAAGTAATTTACGCTAGTTTCGGTGCAAAGTCAATAGAGAAAAATGCATAGGTAGACCTATTTTAATTCACTATCCTACACACTTAATGTATAATAGGTGTGTAGGAGGTCTCGCGATGGATAATTCTATGAAAAGAAAACAGTTTCATTTAACACATGAAGACGATCGGTTGTTAAAAGAACTTGCCTCTGACAAAGGTTGTTCGGAAGCAGAAATCGTTCGGGATGCGATTCGTGAATATGCCTTAAGAGAAAAGCCGGTAAGAAATCCACTACTTGAGATGGCTGAAGAAGCAGAGCGTTATTCGATAGACTCAGCCGGGGACACTTCTGTTAAACATGATGGTTATTTGGTGGAGATTTATGAAAATGAGAAAAAATAAGTGTTTAATCGATACAAGTGCATTGATCGCTTTGAATGATGTGAGCGATCAATATCATGATCAAGCCAAACAACTTGCTTCCTCACTAACTGGACAAGAACTCATCGTCACGAATGCAATCCTCACAGAAACCTACACACTTCTAAGATATCGAATGGGCTATAAAGTGGCTCACCATTTTTTGAAAACGGTGTTAGAAGAAGATGAATTTATGGTTGCTGAAGTTACACCATCGTTTCGGACATCGGCACTTCAGCTATTAACCAAATTCAACGATCAAAAAATCTCCTACTGTAATGCATTAAGTGTCGTGATCATGAAGGAATTAGGTATCCAAAAGATTTTCTCATTCGATCGTCAATTCGACATAATGGGAATGAATGGAATCCATGTATAGCGAAAGTCAATAGGTGTGTTTTATGAACACACGAAAAAGCCATGCAGCTGAATATCGACTGCATGGCTTTTTTACGTATGGTTAAGCAGTTTGTTCGTTCCGTGGGTCCGGTACAAATAAAAGAATGATAAAGCCGATGATGAATAAAATGACTAAGCTGAAGACACCGTAGGCTGAATTTCCAGTTAATTGGGTCATTCCCCCAACGAGAAACGGTCCCGATACGGCGGCAAAACGTCCGAATACGTTATAAAATCCAAAGAATGAGTTGGATTTTTCTTTCGGAACCATTTGGGCGAAAAAGGACCGACTGAGGGCTTGGATCCCACCTTGCGCTGATGCAACGAGCATGGCTAGAATCCAAAAGTCTACGACGTTATCCAAGAACATGGCGTACACACAAACGATGATATAAATAAAAATGCCGACATAAATCATTCGCTTAGCGCCGAATTTACGGGCAAGGCGACCGAATAACATGGCAAATGGCGCTGCAACAATTTGAACCGCAAGTAGAGCGATAATCAAGTCCGTTGCACCTAAACCGACATCTGTTCCGTAAGCGGTTGACATCGAGATGATGGTTCCAACCCCATCAATATAAAAGAAGTAAGCAATCAAAAAGAGCAGGATCGCTTTATGTTGTTTGATTTCCAAAAAAGTTTTCTTCAATTCTTTGAAGCTGTTCGCGACAATTCGTGGTTTGCGTTCAATCCAGTGTTTTTGGCGAACATTTTTTAATAAAGGAATCGTAAATAGAATCCACCAAATTGCCGTGATCAAAAACGCAATTTTACTGGCATTACCGACGGAAAGCGGAAGAATTTCTTGCTGGCTTAAAATGATCACAGAAATCGAGAGGATGAATGGAATGACACTGCCTATGTAACCAACAGCAAATCCTTTGGCAGATAGGTCATCCATCTTGTCCCTTTCCGTCACATCAACCAAGTAAGCGTCGTAAAAAAGATTCGCTCCACGTGCTCCGATGGCTGTCAGTGTGTAAATGATCAGTAAGAGTAGCCACTGGTCTTCGGGCACAAGTACTAAGCCGATTGTGGATAACGAACCGAGTAAAAAGAAGAAAGTGAAAAATTTACGTTTCATATCTTTGAAATCGGCAACTGAACCGAGAATAGGTCCCAGCATGGCCAGGATAAATGTTGCAATGGAGATCGTGTACCCTAAATAGGCGGTTGAATCCGCGGCACTGACACCAGCTTCATTAGCCACTGCTTTATAATAAATCGGAAAGATGGCTGTTGTGATGACGACTGAATAGGCGGAATTTGCCATGTCATACATCATCCAGCTCTTTTCAGGCTTCGTATGCTTGCTCAATCCTCGTCCCCCCTAAAAATGAATGGTTAATTCTAATGTATCTTAATTTCCAAAAATAAGAAACAAAATTCAGAAATATTTACAGGGAATTTAGAATGTTCCTCTATCAAGCGAACTAGTTGCCTAGATTAATCGGCATGGGTCATACTGAATATATCTCGAAAACTACCGAAAGAAAGAGGTTGAATCCGATGAAAACTGAGCAGGAGTACTTTGAAGAAGGACAAACGATTCAGGAATATATGGACAACATGAGTAAACTGAAAGAAGAAAGCTTTCAAGTGTATGAAAACTTTAAACTTCCGGATGATGGCTTTGCTGAACAATTAAAAGATTTTCCAGTTCACTTTTTGATTATCACGGAAGATTGGTGTGGCGATGCGATGATGATTAATCCGGTCATTCGTAAACTGGCTGAAGCGGCGGAAAAAGAGACGCGCGTTGTGTATCGGGATGAAGATACGGATTTGATCGATCGTCATTTAACCAATGGTTCACGCTCGATTCCGATTGTTTTGATTTTGAATGATCAAGGTGAGTTGGTGGGCGAATGGGGGCCGCGTGCTCCGGAAGTTCAACAAATCGTCGATGAATTTCGTGACAGCCTTCCTGACAAAGAGGATCCTGATTTTAAAGAGAAACAAAAAGAAATGATTCAAGAACTGACACGCAGGTACAAAGAAGAGCCTGAGCTTTGGCATTATGTGTATGAAAATTTCAAGGGGACCCTTTTGGTGTTGGATGCAAAAGGCGAGGTTGAATAATTTGAGTGGACAGGAGCTATCGTTTTTAAACGGTAGCTCTTTTTCGAATTTTGGTAAGTCGGACGAAAGAAGTCCGAAGTGAAGTAGGATTTTTTCATCATAAAGGCGAAGAGTATATAGAATGGATATCAATAAAGAAAGAGGTGAAAACATGCCGGATAATTCCGATCGTTATCTTGCATCATTCAATCGGATTGAAAAGCATTACGCACGCAATTCGGAAGCGATGAATACCAAACATTTAGCTTCATGGTCAAAGAATCATCGAAAAAGAATGCCGTCGTAAAGCGCTATGAAAATGATTTACGTGAATTTGCCGATTTACGTAACGCGATTGTACATAATTCAACGAATCCTGCTTTTACGATCGCCGAACCGCATGACTCGACCGTGGAAAAAATCAAGATGATTGAAGAAGAGATTATTCACCCACGAAAAGTGTTCCCGACATTTCAAAAAGAAGTGGTGATTTTTCAAGCAGGACCTAGCCACGCTTCGTTACCGAAAGTGGCAGCACTAATGCATTGATCTTTGTTGCGATCTTAAGCTTGATTCATTGGCGACGATTTTACAAACCATTCGCGAACAAGAATTTACCCAATTTCCGGTATATGATGGTGAAAAATTCATTGGCCTTCTTTCCGAAAGTGGGGTCACCAACTGGCTATCGAGGAATGTGGAAGATGAGATTGTTTCTTTGGTGGAGACAAAACTGCATCAAGTCATCTCGTATGAGGAAGAACAGCATAATTATGAATTTGTCGATCGCGAAATGTCTGTTTATGATGCAAAGGAAATCTTTAAAGACAACCTGGAAGAAGGTATAAAAATTGATGCCTTATTGGTCACCGAAAATGGTAAAGAAGAGGAAGGTTTATTAGGAATCGTGACAAGATGGGATTTTTTACGAATACAATAAATAACTAAGGGGGAATATTTCTTATGAAATCAGAAGGATGTATTAAATGCGGAAGTACCGATGCAGCCACAAAAGAAATCGCAACAAGCGGGGCAGGGCTATCGAAATTATTTGATGTGCAGCATAATAAATTTCAAGTTGTTTACTGTAAGAATTGCGGCTACTCCGAGTTATACAACAGAAACACTTCCACTGCAGGGAACATCGTTGACTTGTTTTTCGGTGGATAAGATTTCGATTAAAGGATGGATTAAAAGGGAACACGTATAGCATGCGATTCAATTTTCTGTTCACTAACAAAAAATGAATGGAGGCTAAACATGTCCGAAAAGAAATATAACAAAAAAGATAGCGAGAAAATCGCTGAAAAAAATTACGATCCATCCTATGACCAATCGGATGATTCACAGTTTAAGGAAGGACTAGCTGAAACACGCGAGCAGGTTTCTGATGATTATAGCGATGGAACAATTGATCGGAAAAAAGATCAAAAAGACTAAAATAGGAAGGCATGTCAATTTGGAGTGCGATTGATATGCCTTTTTTTATGTCTTATGGATTGTTCAAAAAAATTATAAGGCTAAGTTTCACAGGTTTATTAAATTATAGAGATAAAAGTCGTAAGATGAGTTCTCACGGCCATATCTGAGGTAAATGATGTCGTCATCAGCTTAGGAATCGGTCTTGATTTTTTCCTCGAGCAATTGCATACGTTCATTAAAGAGCGTCGGATAAGACAGGAAGCCAAGCAATGCACTAGTAATTACGGCAGTCGTCAGTAACAAGAATAAAATTAAAAGCTGAAATAAAACGGCTTGAACAGGGTCAGCGCCGGCAATGATTTGTCCGCTCATCATTCCGGGAAGTTGAACGAGCCCGATCGTTTTTTGGCTTTCAATTGTTGGGATAATACTTGCTTGAATCGACGTTTTCAATTGTCGTTGAACAGCTTGTTTCGGCGTTCCGCCAAGAGATAAAATCAGCTCGGTTTCATTGCGTTTGTCATCCATTTCGGCCGTAAACCGATTTAAAAATAAAATTCCAAGCACCATCGAGTTTCCAATGACCATTCCACTGATGGGAATCACATACTGAGCTGTTGGTGGAGTAATCCCCAATCCGATCAGAACACTTTGCGTTAATACCTCGACAAAAATGAATGTCCCCACCAATTTCCAAGTGATACCTTGAATGCTGGTTCCTTTTTTTCTGGCGTTTTGGGTGGCTGCAACAATCATTAAGCCGACCATGAGCCAAATGTAAATGGAGCTTTCCGAGTCGAAGACGAACTGCAAAATATAACCAACCGCAAGTAGTTGGATGATGGAGCGTATCGTCGCAATGATTGTATCTTTCTCAAGCCCAAGATTTAACGTTTTAGATAGAATTAATGGAATTAAAACAAATATGAGTGAAAAAGCTAATGTTAGATAACTCATTGAAATTCGCTCCTTACAAATGCTTTGACCCGTTCATCGTTCGGTTGATTTAGAAATTCGCTCTTTCCTGTCTCAATCACTTCGCCGTCCATCATCACCCAGCTGTAATCACCGATGTTTAAAGCCTGACGTAAGTTATGGGTAATCCAGACAATCGTCGTTTTATATTCTTCATTAATTCGTTTGATCAATGATTCGACTTCTTGTTGAGAAACGGTGTCGAGTGAAGAAGTTATCTCATCGAGCAGCAGGACACTTGGACGATTCACGAGTGAGCGTGCGATCGAGATGCGTTGTTTTTGTCCGCCAGATAAGCTGTTACTATTTTTATCCAAGAAAGAAGCGGGTAGGCCGACCATATCCAACAGTCTTGATGCTTCTTCATCGGTTAATGTCTTGTCCTGTAATTTCAACGGAATAGCCAAATTTTCTCTGACCGTCCCTTTTAGCATCGTCACGCCTTGCATGACCATACCGACTTTTTTCCGGAGATCGACGGGGTTGTATTCATCAATTGGCTGATCATGAATGTAAATTCGTCCTTTAGTCGGTGAAATCAGCCCATTGCACAGCCGGATTAACGTCGTTTTTCCAGCTCCGGAAGGTCCGACAAGTGTTGTGATTTCCCCTTGATTAAATCCGTGATTAATATCTTTCAAAATTTTCGTGTCATCAATCTTGTAATCAACATGATCGAATCGAATAGCCTGTTTTGGTTCCATTTTTTCAGCACTTCCTTTTTTGCAACATCTATTCTTATCTTAAATGAGCGTTTCCATTTCGCAAAATAATTAAGCACGGAATAGTTATAAAGATGCACGGAATAGTTCGAAAAAACCACGGAATCAACTCGATTTAGAACGGAATCATTGGATAAAAGCACGGTATGCCCGGGTAGCAAGACGGAATGAGTCCATTAAAGCGCTTAATTACCCCAAATTCCATCCCATCTATTGTCATACATAGCCTTTGTTTTAGCATCACAAACTATAGATGAATTATAAGGGAAAGGTGTGATAAGAAAATGAAAAACGTCGATTGGTTACCGATCGTTGCATCCATCGGAATTGGAGCGGCTGCCTATAGTATGATGACAGGCAGAGGAGGCCAACTTCAACAAATGATTCCAGGTATCAACAATATGATGGGACAAGGACAGCAAGGAAGTCATTCCTCGAAACATTAGTGGAAAATAAAAGAGCTGTCGCGGTATGACAGCTCTTTTCACCTATACATGTGCAGTTTTTGCTGATTGGATCAACGTCTGGATCTTTTCCTCGTTTCCTTGATGGAGAAGGTCGACAATTTTACTGCCGACGATGACACCATCGCAATACGCGGTTAGCTCCCGCACGTGTTCGGGAGAGGAGACACCGAAACCGGCAAACACGGGTTTATCTGTTTGTTGCTTGATGTTCGTTAAATGGTTGCCCAATTGGTCACCAAACCTATTTTGTACACCTGTTATGCCGTTAATCGTTACGGCATATAAAAATCCTTCCGTCTGCTCGGCAATTTTAGCCAAACGATCCGGTGTACTGGTCAGCGTGGCTAATCGGATAAAGGCAATCTCGTGTTCTTTTAGTGCGTTCGAAACAAGGTCGGATTCTTCCAAGGGAACATCCGGAACAATCACACCATCCACGCCACTCGCCTCACAATCTTCGGCAAATCGTTTAGGACCGTAAGTAAAAACAGGGTTGATATAGGTCATCAACACAATCGGTATATCACGCGATTCTTTAAAACGTTTTAATTCATCCAACACTTTTTTTAACGTGACACCACTCGTTAATGCACGTTGGCCAGCCGCTTGAATGGTTGGTCCGTCAGCGACAGGGTCTGAGAATGGAATACCTAACTCAATGATGGTAGCTCCTGCGTTGGCCAATAATTGAATTTGTGATTCCAGTTGATCTAGTCCGCCATCGCCGGCCATGATATAAGGAACAAATGCTTTATCACCTTTATCCAAAACCCGCTGAATTGCCGTATCAATTGAAAATTTACCCATGAAAGCCACCTCCCAAATGAGCTTTTACCGCTTCGACATCTTTATCGCCACGACCGGATAAACAGGCGACAACAGTATGATCACTCGACAATGACTCTGCCAACTTCATCGTATAAGCGATTGCGTGTGAGCTTTCGAGTGCAGGAAGAATCCCTTCCGTTTTCGACAATAACTGTAAAGCTTCCAATGCTTCATCGTCTGTGATTGATGAGTAAGTGACCCGGTTGGATGCATGTAAATAGCTATGCTCCGGTCCGATACCTGGATAGTCTAAACCTGCGGAGATCGAATGTGCTTCTTGGATCTGTCCGTCTTGATCTTGCAGTAAATAAGTCAAGGTTCCGTGTAAGATGCCAGCAGATCCGCCTGTTAATGTAGCTGCATGCTTTCCGGTTTCAATGCCTGAGCCTCCTGCTTCAACTCCGTATAACTGAACGTCTTCTTCCTCTACAAAGGGTGCGAACATGCCCATTGCATTACTACCACCACCGACACAGGCAACAACAGCATCCGGCAGTCTTCCTTCCTGTGTCACGATTTGTTCTTTCGTTTCATCACCGATCACGCGTTGAAAATCCCGGACAATTTGTGGGAAGGGATGAGGCCCAACAACGGAGCCAATAATATAATGGGTGTCTGTTACGTTACTCACCCAATAACGTAATGCTTCATTGACGGCATCTTTTAACGTACCGCTTCCTTGGTCGACACTTTTGACGGTCGCACCTAATAACTCCATCCGAAAAACATTTAGCTTCTGTCGTTCAATATCTTCTTTTCCCATGAAAATGACACAATCTAAATCAAGTAAAGCACAGACGGTTGCCGTCGCTACGCCGTGTTGGCCGGCTCCTGTTTCAGCAACGACTTTTCGCTTGCCCATTCGTTTGGTCAACAGTGCTTGGCCTAGTGCATTATTGATTTTGTGTGCACCGGTATGATTAAGGTCTTCGCGTTTTAAATAAATCTTTGGACCGCCAAGTGATTTAGAGAGTCTTTCGGCATAATATAAAGGTGTTTCTCTACCAACGTATTGGCGTAAATACTGGTCTAACTCCTGTTGAAAAGCTGGGTCTTGCTTTGCTTCATGATAAGCTTCTTCTAACTCCAGGATTGCTGGCATCAACGTCTCTGGGACAAATCTGCCGCCAAATTCACCATAATACCCTTGAGTGTTCGGTTGTTGAGTCGTTGTCATATTTTCATCTCCTTATTTTTTGCTTGCGTCACAAATGCTTGGATTTTCGAAACATCTTTTCTGCCATCTGTTTCTACACCGCTGGAAACATCGACTCCAAATGGTTGCGCTGTTTGGATCGCTTCCTGAACATTCTCCGGATGCAGTCCCCCGGCTAAAATAATCTGGCTATGACTCGGAGTTGCTTGCTTCAATAATTGCCAATCGAATGCATGCCCCGAACCACCACGATATTTCCCTCCTGGATGGTCGACTAACGAATAAGCAACATCATACAGAGAAAGTCGTTCTAGATTATGTGGTTCCCGAATAGGAAAAGCTTTGATGACCGGATAGTCGATCTGCTCACACTCCGTCGGCGTTTCATCCCCGTGTAATTGGATGATATCTAGCCCGGCGAAAGCGGCAATTCGATTAATTTCATCAGGCGATTCATTAACAAAGACACCTACTTTTTTGATCGTATCCGGTAAAAAAGCGATGATTTCTTTGACGACCTCTGGCTCGACCCGTCGTGAACTTTCCGCAAAAACAAATCCGATAAAATCAGCACCAGAAGCGGCTACGGCTAATGCAGTCTCTTTATCCTGAACACCGCAGACTTTAACGATCATGCAAGCTCACCTCGTTTAAAGGTATACGCAGTTCGTTAAATGTTTGTTTTAAATCGTTTGATTGCATCATCGTTTCGCCGACAAGAATTCCACTCACACCAGCTTGTTGAACGCGCTCGACATCTGCCGTCGTTTTCATGCCACTTTCACTGATCAGTAGTGTCGCCGGATCTTTTATTTGTTCAGCTAACCGCTCAGTTGTCGCCAAGTCAACGTTGAACGTTTTTAAATCACGATTATTGATGCCGACGATATTCGCATTTAAATCGTTCGCGATTACGGCTTCTTCTTCCGTATGGATCTCCAGTAAAACTTCTAAGCCTAATCCGGTTGCATAGCGATAAAGCTGCTCTAAGCGCGCTGGATTCATGGCTGCAGCAATTAATAAGATGACGTCTGCACCATAATCGAGTGCGCGGTCGATTTGAATCTCATCTAAAATAAAATCTTTATTTAAAACAGGGATGTCGACGACCTGTCGGATACGTTGTAAATCTTCCATGCTTCCTTGGAAAAAAGGTTGGTCGGTTAAAACAGAAATAGCATTTGCGCCAAATTGATCGTACATTTTCGTATGAATTCCTGGGTCCGCATCGACGTTAATCGGACCTTTGGAAGGGGAGGCGCGCTTGAATTCTGCAATGATATTCATTCGGTCAGATTGCTGAAAGGATTCATATAGAGAAACGAGAGACTTCTTTTGACTCGATTGTCTTTGATAAGACCGTTTCAATTCGGTAATTTCCTGTTGTTTTTTCGCTAAAATTTCATCAAGAATGGTCATGTTATGCACCTCGCTTTACACGTTGACTATACTCAATCAACATTGCTAATTTTTCGTTCGCTGCTCCGGAATCGATGCTTTCTTTGGCTGCAAGGATTCCTTCTTCAAGAGATGAGACTTTTCCATTCGCATAAATCCCAAGTCCTGCATTCAGTAGTGTCGTATCGCGATAAGCACCTTTTTCTCCTCGCAAGACACTGTTTAAAATCGTTGCGTTTTCTTTCGTGTCCCCGCCACGAATCGCTTCCAGTGGATATACGGGTAAGCCGATTTCTTCTGGATGCAACCGGAAATCAGAGATGGCCTCCTGATCCAACAGAGCCAGTTGATTATAGCCGGCAAGAGAGGCTTCATCCATTCCACCTGCACCATGGACGACAATGGCACGTTTTCTGCCTAGTTGACGAAGTACTTCAGCCATATCCGTGACCATATCCGCGCGGTTGATTCCCAGAAATTGAGAAGAAAGTGATACTGGGTTGGTCAATGGGCCAATAAGATTCATGACCGTCGGAATTCGTAAAGTCTTTCGAACTGTCATCAGCTTTTTCATCGCCGGATGGATGGTCGGGGCGAATAAAAAGGTAATGCCATTTTGTTCGAGAAGCTCTTTTGCGTGGTGACCAGACAAAGATAAATTGACACCGAGTTCTTCCAACACATCTGCACTGCCGGTTTTACTAGAAACGCTACGATTGCCATGTTTTGCAACGGTCAGTCCAGCACCAGCCATGACGAATGCAGCAGTCGTACTAATATTGAAACTCATCGACCCATCGCCTCCTGTACCACAGTTGTCGATAATATCCGGGGAGTCGACTGGAAGTTGCAGTGATTTTGCCTGAATCGCCGCTGCTAACCCAGCAATTTCTTCCGGTGTTTCACCTTTCACTCGTAAGGCTGATAAAAATGCTCCACGCTCAATATCGGTAATCTCTTCTGAGAATAACTGCTCTGCTGCAAGCTTCATTTCATTGAAAGACAAGCTTTTCCGTTCTGTGATCGTTCGTAAATAATCCAACATGTCAATCGCTCCTTTTTTCGTTTTCATATAAAAAGTCCCTTACAAACACAATAAGTATGTGTTCATAAGGGACGATCGAAACCGCGGTGCCACCTTTAGTTGAAGAGAATTACCTCTTCCGCTCAATACCCGATAACGGCGGGAAACCGTTTTTTCCTACTCTTTGCATTTCGGAAAAACTCTCTGAAGTCCATTCAGCTTACCGACCATGCTGGATTTCCACCGACACCAGCTCTCTTTGATGATCTGCCATAAACCTACTCTTCTTCGTCATTGATTAATCGTTATATAATTTTACTGAAAACAAAAAGGTTCCCACATCCTAAATAAAGGACGAGGGAACCCGTGGTACCACCTTTGTTAGCTTCAACATGAAGCTCTCTTTACAACATCCAGCCCAATTGCTTGAATGTGTGTCTCAGATAACGACGAGACATTTCGCCAAAGCCTACTTACGCAGTCGTTTCGGTTTGGAAGCTCGGAAGGCCATTCATTCATTTCGCACACTGGTTCACACCAACCACCAGCTCTCTGAAGTACAGAAAACGAACTACTCTTCTTCGTCAACGCTTTTCATTCATATGATTATTCAATAGCATAAATCGAATTGAATTCATTGTCAATAAAAAATTTCAGTAAAATACAAAAACAAGATCATGTTGGCTACCTCTTTTAAAATAGGATTAAAAAATCTTTAATAGACATTTAAATTATAAAGTTTCATAAAATGGGTAAAATGCTCTATTTTTCAAATGTTATTGGAATAATTGTTGGATTTAAATTCTGTAATCTTCTAAGGTGATTACTAGAAACCATTTTTCAAATAAAATATGATTTTCGATAAGTATCCCGATGAAAAGGATTGATCGCGAAATGAAATGTATTGTACATGGCGTGTACATGAATTTAAGATATAGAATCGTAACGATTGATGAAAAAGATTACATCGTAGATTTAGGAGACTCCATATGGAAAATTTTATTTCCATTTTTGTATTGGATTCTCCCGAATACTGCTTACAAAGTCAATGATTACGAGTTAATCGAAAAAATAAAAGCACCCAAAGTGAAACAGAAATCAACGACTCGTGAAGGATTGCTTGCGGGGTTGGTCGGCGTACTTTTAGCCAGTTTGCTGCAACCCTTGGTGAGTTTCTTTGATGTGGAAGGAACCACTCTCATCAATTCATCAATCGTATTTATTGCTTTTTTGCTTGTTATATTCGTCTATTACTATATAAACCGAAAGAATCGGAAAAACTTGTATCAGACCATCAACTTGAATGAATATTCGATGGTGCGTATCTGGATCAGACCAGACTCATTGAAGTATGCGCTCTTTGTATTTTTAACTTACTCATTCTTTTTTGGATTTACCTTGTTGATGTGGGGTGGATTCATTCAAGTAGCAGCTAATGTCCTCATCCTCATTTTTGGTATGCTTTTTTTATTCATTGCATTATTTGTTGGGCTCTTAGCAATTGGGGTAGGGGATTTCAATGTTAAAATTAAAGATGACGAAAAAATAGCGATATAGGTCTGATGTACGAAGAAGTGAAATTTTATATAAAGTGCCCTGTTTAGTTCTACTGTTCATCTTCATAAGATTTTCTGGAGTTATTAGGCAGTGACCTCTGAAGAATGAGGCACCATCAGAACAACAGATTTCACCAAAAAGAGTGAAGTTACTTCGGGATTGCAATTTGATTGATTAGAAGAGGGGGGATAAAACGATGTTACCGATAGGTTCAGTAGTGTACCTAAACGAAGGAAGGACCAAGATAATGATTTTGAATCGGGGGCCAATCTTTCCAGCTGAAAGGCCGGAAGATGAAAGAATTATGTATGATTATTCTGGTTGTTTATATCCTCAAGGATTAGATCCAAACAACGTGTTCTATTTTAATGAAGAAAATATTGACAAGGTTTTATTTGAAGGTTATAAAGATGAAGAAGAAGATCGATTTCAAGAGGTATACAATCATTGGATGGAAAAAAATAAAACATCAATAAAAAAAGGAACAGTCCCAGGACCCTTAAGGTAAATAAATGACAACGAAAGGAAGTATATGTTGGAAGAACACAAAGTTGGACGATGGAAAGAGCTTTTTGAATCCTTCGAGAAAGCTTTTTCATTGTTGACATCTGAAGTTGAAAAGGAAACAATGAGCATATCGGATGCTGCCACTCTCGTTCACTTTCATGAGATGTGTTTGGAGCATGCACGAAAAACGCTGTATGGCTATTTAGATGCAAAGGGCATATCGGTTAAAACGCCAAGGCAAGCAGTTAAAGAAAGTGCAAAGTTAGGTGTTATTGGGAATGAGAAATCTTGGAACCGTGCGTTTAATCGGCGAAACCTAGGATACTTCTTATTTACACCAAAAGTGGAGAGAGAAATCGTAAAGGATATAAAAGAAGACTACTGTTCAATGTATACGGATTTTCAGCAAAGAATAAGGGAAGAAATGAAATAAAGTCATTTTACCGAAAAATATGTAGACACAAAGGCTGGACTTGGCGTTGATCTTTTGTCCCAGCCTTTTTCGTTGACGTTCTTTATTGAACGAGCAAATTAACTATTGGTGTCTTGACGCTTTCGATTTGCTTTGATTTGCGGAAAAGGACCCTTCTACATTTAATCCGTCTTTTCATTGATTTTTACATAAAAATTTCGCTCTCGTGGTCCATCGAATTCACAAAAATAAATTCCTTGCCATGTACCTAATAGCAATTCGCGGTTATCTACGATAATGAATTCAGAGGTACCGACAGTGCTCGTTTTCATATGTGCTGCTGTATTCCCCTCTGCATGTTGGTCTTGTTCGTTGACCCAAGGGAAAACTTCATCAAATCGTCTTAGCATATCCGTTTTGACGTCAGGATCGGCATTTTCATTGATTGTAATGCCGGCAGTCGTATGTGGTGAGTAAACGACAGCACTTCCGTTAATGACTTGCTCCTCGGTGATGAAATCTTGTACAAGAGAAGTGATATCCACCATTTCACTATGGTGCTTTGTTTGTATGGAAAATTTCCGTAGCATTGTCATACTCCTTTCCGTTAGCATAATCTTTTTGCTTTTTTTATTCTCAGAGAAGTTAATTGTCAACAGTGATAAAAGTTTTAGAGAGCCCGATTCAATTTGTGAAAACATCTATGAAAACGAGACTCAAAGTCATCTTTGAAAGAGGTTATGAATATAACGTTCTTAATAAAGGCATTGCCGAAAGTTTTGTACTTCAAACACGTTTTAGTGTCATTGAAAAGCTGAACATTGGGTCAGCCATTTCAACGTTTGATACAATTAAAGAAAGGCGTATGAAAAAGAAGGGGACGAACAAAATGTCGAATGAATTAGCATTAAAACATGTATTTAAAAAAGGAACAGGAAAGACACCACATACATTGCTACTATTGCATGGGACGGGCGGAACAGAAGAAGATCTGCTACCTTTAGTAGATTATATTGATCCAGAAGCCAATGTGTTGAGTGTTCGAGGAAATGTATCCGAAAATGGTATGCCACGTTTCTTTAAACGCTTAGCGGAAGGTGTTTTTGATGAAGAGGATTTGATTTTTAGAACAAAAGAATTGAATACGTTTCTTGATGAAGCGGCAAAAGAGTATGGTTTTGACCGGGGACAAGTGATCGCATTCGGTTATTCGAACGGGGCAAACATTGCTGCAAGCTTACTCTTTCATTATGAAGGTGCATTAAAAGGTGCAAGCTTACATCATCCGATGGTTCCTAGAAGAGGAATCGAATTACCTGATTTGACGGATAAGGCGGTGTTTATCGCGGCAGGGACAAATGATCCGATTTGCCCGTCGCAAGAATCGGAAGAACTAAAAGCATTGTTAACTGAAGCGGGAGCGAAAGTCGACCTTCATTGGGAAAGCCAGGGCCATCAGCTGACAATCGGAGAAGTAAAAGCAGCAGCTGAGTGGTATCGAAACACTCTCATATAATTGGATATCTATGTAAACCTAACGATGTATTGCAGGATAAAATGGCTGGATCTTCGCAAAGTCGTTAGGTTTTTTTGGCTAGATTTTTCAATATTAAATCAAAGAAAGAATTAAGCTAATCACTACAATGGCACCAATAATCATTAGAATCGTACGTAACATACCATCACCATCCTCTGTAAGTTACTCACAGGTCAATCCCCGGATTCAATTAAATGTAAACATCTTTCGGCTGGGGAAGTGTGGTGATGAAGTATAGTTACTGAACATTAACTGTGGTTCTTAAGTGAGTCGGTGAAATGGTCTTCTTCTTGATCTGATAACCGAACAAAATAAGGATAGAAGACAATATATAAAAGAATCAACAGTGCCCAAAGAAGAATAATCCACACGAAAGAAAGGCCAGTTAGCGGTAAAAGAATAGGGAGAAGTAATGGCCATGTGAGAAACATTTGCTTACGTCGGGATCTTTTCGTGATGAACTGGGTTGATTGGCATTTCGGACAAGGGATGCGAGTATCCAAGCGAAGTGAAGATTTCCATGTTTCTTTCCATGTCCATTTTTGTTTACAGACCGAGCATACTGGTAAGTGCATGATTTTCCTCCTGACTATAAAACCTTCGTGCCATTCGGAACGTTCTCGTCCGGTGTTAATAAAACAACATCGTCCTGTTCTGGCACGCCACCAATAACAAGGACTTCAGACTTGAACCCAGCGATTCGCAGGGGCTCAAATCCAGTTACCGCAACAACTTGACGACCGACCATGATCTCTGGTGAATAGCGCTTGGTGATTTGTGCCGACGATTGTTTCGTCCCAAGCTCACCAAAATCAATCCATAATTTGATTGCAGGTTTTCGGGCTTCTTCAAAATTTTCCGCAGCCGTCACTGTTCCAATCCGAATATCCAATGCATGAAAATCATTAAAGTCTGGCATATTCTTAAACTCCTTTTATATAGCTTATTGTCATTATTCTTCATTATAGCAAAAAACATATACAAAAAAACCCAAGCTAAGCTGAACTTGGGTAAATAGATTATTGAATTTCTTCAACGGCGACCGGTTTACTTTTTTGTAAGTCGATTAATTTGAAGAGGGCGTTTCTTTTTACATAAACGGATTTATATAACTGTTCTTCATCCTTTGTATAAATAATAACTCTCTTACCAGGATGATCAGTAACGACATGTAAAGCGTGGGAGTCGACATCCACATCTTTCATGACTCGGTCCATTTCTATATATTCTTCGAGATCCCTCGGCTCGGAAGCTTCAGTAATTTCGACTTCAGTTACCGGCTGTAATTCTGCTTGGTCGACGGATTCCTCAGTAATGCTTTCGCCGGAATTTGATTCATTAGAGGAATTCGTTTTCTGCTCTGTTTCAGTCTCTTGATCCTCTGCTGTTACATTGGTATCTTCTGTTTGATCATCTTCACTACAAGCTACCAACACAACAAGTGTTATCAGTAGCAAAACGAATAACTTCCAATTCATTTGTTCTCTCCTTTGCTGTCTGACTGAAGATTGGTCATCATGTGTGTTATTCCTTTGTTTACCCGAATTCGAATACTGCATCACTTTTTGAGGAAAGTTTTCTTCAAAATTAAGTAGCATGGTAGGAAGATTGCGAAGGTCATCAATTTATGATACAATATCTGATTGGAAGGAAGATATTTATTTTTATAAACATATACTTCATATGCTTATGAAAGACATCTTTCCATTAAAAAATTATCATTGCAAGGTGGTTTTGACATGGAAAAAGAAGCATATCGTGTTTTGCTTTACTACAAGTTTGTAACGATCGAAAATCCAGAGGAATACTCTGAAGAACATTTGACGTTTTGTAAGGAATTAGGGTTAAAAGGAAGAATTTTAATTGCGGAGGAAGGCATTAACGGAACGGTTTCCGGTACAGTTGAACAAACACAAAAGTACATGGACACAATGCATGCCGACCCGCGATTCGAGGATATGGTTTTTAAAATTGATGAGTCTGAAGGCCATGCATTCAAGAAGATGCATGTAAGACATCGCGACGAGCTTGTAACCCTTCGACTTGGTGAAGAAGATACTAACCCAACTGAAGATACAGCTGAATTTCTAGAACCAAAGGAATTTTACGAAGAGTTGCAACGAGATGATGTCGTTGTCTTAGACGCAAGAAATGATTATGAATACGACCTCGGACACTTCCGTGGAGCAATTCGTCCGGATATTCGGTCGTTCCGTGAATTGCCTGAATGGGTCCGTGAAAATAAAGAAAAGCTTGAAGGGAAACGCGTACTCACTTATTGTACAGGCGGTATCCGTTGCGAAAAGTTCACTGGATGGCTGAAAAAAGAGGGCATCGATGATGTTGGTCAATTACATGGCGGAATTGTCACTTATGGCCAAGACCCTGAAGTAAAGGGAGAGCTATGGGACGGTCAATGCTACGTTTTTGATGAGCGAATCAGTGTACCGATTAATCGAGTGAAACATGTTGTTGTCGGCCGCGATTATTTCACTGGTGAGCCATGCGAACGCTATGTGAACTGTGCAAATCCAGAATGTAATGAACAAATCATTATGTCTGAAGAAAATGAACATTTCTATATGAGAAGCTGTTCACATGAGTGCCGTGTGCACCCACGTAACCGCTACGTCATTGAGCATAAAATGACAGACGAAGAAATTGACGAGAAACTTCAAGCAATAGAAGAACAAGGACATGCGAATAAGCAAGCTCAATAACATTAAAAGCACATCAACCGGATCACCAATAGGTGGTTCGGTTTTTTTGCTCTAAAACATTTGTAGGGGTAAATACACAACTTAGCGTAGGTTTCGATGATGGCCGTTGGTGTAAGGTGACCGCTTACGGCGGATGCTTGTACTGGAGGGGAATAAGTCGACATCTGTGACGTTTTCAATGCTAGTTCTTAGAGCTTCAGGGTTAATTTGGAGACCTTCAGGGTTAATTCGCGGTGCTTCAGTGTTAATTTGAAGTCCTTCAGGGTTAATTCGCTGAGCTTCAGTGTTAAATTGGAGATCTTCAGGGTTTATCTGCCGGGCTTCAGTGTTAATTTGTGAATCTTCAGGGTTAATATGCGAGGCTTCAGGGTTAATTCGCGATCTCTTTAAAAATTTTGTCATAGCCTCAACAGTTGACTTAGAATTGGTTTTTTATGTTCTAGGGAAGGGAATGAATAGGAGTATAAATACGGAAGCACGGTAAATTTAATCGAATGCAATGTTCGATCTAAAGAAAGGAGTATACAAACATGAAAACACTTGTCGTAGGAGCGAATGGTCAGATTGGCAGGCATGTAACGCAATTGCTCCAAGAAGAAGATGAGCACGAAGTTGTTGCTATGATTCGAAATGAAGAGCAAAAAGATTATTTCGAGTCAAAAGGCATTCAAACAACTGTAGCTGACCTGCTCGACTCCGTAGAATCCTTGAAACAAACTGTTGAAGGATTTGATGCGGTCATTTTCACAGCAGGATCGGGCCCAAAAACAGGAGCAGATATGACATTAAGAATTGATTTGGATGGTGCTGCTAAGATGATCAAGGCAGCTGAAGTCGCTGGTGTTGGGCGATTTTTAATGGTGAGTGCTTTTCAAGCAAATAATCGGGGAAATTGGAATGAGGAGATTGTTTACTACTATGTGGCAAAGCATTTTGCAGATAAAGAACTGAAGCGAAGTAAGTTAGCTTATACAATCGTGAGACCAGGCGGACTTGTGAATGATCCAGGTACTGAAAAAATAAAAATTGGCAGTAAGGACCTTATTGAACGAGGTACGATTCCACGTGAAGACGTCGCACGCGTGCTTGTGTCGTGTTTGGATACAGAATCAACTGAATATAAAAGCTTCGATTTGATATCCGGTGATCAAGAAGTCGAAGCCGCGCTAAATGATTTGTAAAGATAGGCTGAGACAAAAAATATGGATGATAAAGACAAAAATTTATATAGAAAATGAAGTAAGCAGACAAGAAGTGTTTTGATGGAGCGCCATTCAAGCAGTAAACCCGAACGATTTATTTACACCAAAATCGTTCGGGTTTTCATTTCTTCTATGAACCTTTGTGCTATCCTTTTAATTTAGCATAATTATTCGTGGTCATGATGTTCTTCGGCTTCCATGCCAATTGCTCTTGTTTCATGAACAGTTCCGTGTGGATGTTCTGGCGGTGCATAGATGGAATATAGTTTTAAAGGCTTGTCCCCTTTGTTGGTGACATTATGCCATTTGCCTGCAGGTACAAGAACGACATCATCATGCCCTACTTTTTTCTCAAAATCTAGATTGTCTTTGCTGTCACCCATTTGGCAAAGGCCTTCGCCTTCTTCAATGCGCAAGAATTGGTCGATGTGATTGTGGACTTCCAATCCGATGTCCTCACCGACAGCAATACTCATTAACGTTACCTGTAGATTTTTCCCTGTCCAAAGCGCTGTCCGATAGTTCTCGTTTTGTTTCGTGGCTTCCTCAATATCTGTAACGAATGGGTTTGCTCCATAATCTTTTAACTCCATATAAATCCTCCTTATTTATAATAATTATAATTAAAAACTCACTATAATTAATGTACAATAATTCTTGAAAAGATACAACTTATTTGGATTCCTTTTGGCCGAGTGCCGTCAAAAAGTAAGCCGTAGGTAACAAAAAGCCAAGCGAGGCTTGTAATAATGAAAAGAAACGACTGATTCCGACAGGTACATAGTCTCCAAAACCGACGGATAACATGGTAACCCCGCTATAATAAAACATATTCCAAAAAGTCGGTTCTACAGGATCGCCATTTTCATCGCTATGTCTCAAAGAAACTTGTTCTAAACCGATGGCATAATAAAGGACTGCAAACGCGACAGTCAGAATGGATAATACGAAAAATAATTTAATGAATAAAGCCAGATGAAAATAACTTTTCTTATATGATTTGTTGGTGAAAAAGTAAAACAGATTAATAACAATGACTAATAATGCGATCACGATGAGGATTGTCGTCATGGCTAGCCACCCCCTATGTAGGTAATTCACTAAAAGGGGGATGATTAAACAACAAAAATCAATTTGACCAGTGTGGTCCACATGTGATAAGTTCAATAGACCGAGGTGGTCGAAATAAGTAACGTCATATCTTAGGAGGGTTAATCTTGCACGAAAAATTTGAACGTTTAGATTCAGAAAAACAATCAAAAATCATACAAGCGGCTTTAGAAGAATTTAGCGCCTTTGACTTTGAACATGCCTCAACGAACCGGATTGTAAAAAACGCGGGAATCGGAAAGGGCATGTTATTTTATTATTTCAACAGCAAAAAAGACTTATACACTTATTTGATGCATTACTGTTTAGATCGAATTTATTCACAAATGGTTGCTCAACTACAGACAGCCATCCAGGAATCGAAGGGTGATTTCATTGAACGATATTACATCACTGCACGTCTTAAGGCTGAGTATATGGCGAAAGAACCTCATGTGTTTAATTTTATGAGTTCGCTTATTCTACAAGATTTTCTCAGTTTACCGACGGAAATTCAGCAGAAAATGCAGACGTTACAACAGCAAGCCTATGACCTTTTATATAAAGATATTGACCTCTCATTGTTCAAAGATGATATCGATTCGGAGAAAGCATTGAATCTAGTTCGGTGGTCACTTGATGGTTACCAGCAAGAACTTGAACATCAATTGAAAGGTGAACAAATTAGTTCGATTAATTTGAAGAACTATTGGGATGAGTTTTATGAGTACTTAGATTTACTGAAAAAAGTATATTACCAATAAGGGGGTCACATGGATGGAAAAGGTAGTTGACATTAAGCGCGTTACGAAAAAGTTCGGGGATTTCAAAGCACTTGATGAAGTAGATTTTTCCGTTCGAAAGGGGGAGGTCTTTGGCTTTATTGGTCCAAATGGGGCCGGTAAGTCGACGACGATTCGTATTTTACTAGGGATTTTAAAAGCAACTGAAGGTCAAGCAACCATTTTCGGAAAAGACGTATGGAACGATTCGATGGAGATTCACCGCCAGATTGCCTATGTGCCTGGTGATGTCAATTTATGGCCGAATTTAACCGGTGGAGAGGTCATCGATTTGTTTGCCAAGCTTCGTGGTGGGCGTCAGACCAAACGGCGTGAAGAGTTGCTGGAACGCTATAAACTTGACCCAACGAAAAAATGTCGCACGTATTCAAAGGGAAACCGTCAAAAAGTCGCACTCGTTTCCGCTCTATTATCAGAAGCCGATTTGTATATTTTCGATGAACCGACGTCGGGATTGGACCCGCTGATGGAGCAGACCTTTCAAGAGGATGTGCGGAATCTACGACAAGAAGGAAAGAGCGTATTATTGTCCAGTCATATTTTATCTGAAGTCGAAAAGCTTTGCGATCGAGTTGGAATCATACGGGATGGCACAATCATTGAACAAGGTAGTTTGGAAGAATTGCGTCATTTAACGCGCCATCATGTTTTACTAGAAACGACTTCGAGTCTTGATGGACTGAGAGATGTAGAGGGGGTGCATGACGTAAATCAAGATGGGAATACGTATCGATTTCAAGTAAATGCTGAACAGATGGACCAAGTGATTAAGTTTGCGAGTCAATATCCGATTCAAAAATTCGAGAGTGCCCCACCTACCTTAGAAGATCTTTTTATGCGTCATTATGAAGGAACTGATGAGGTGGTTGAATGAGCGAGTTATTCAAACGATCCTTTCAATTGTTCAAATTGACGATTCGACGTGATCGCATACGTGCTTCCATATGGATTTTCGCGCTAGCGTTTTTCACCTTAATTATTCCGGGATCCTTCCAAAATCTTTATCCTGATCAACAGGATCGTGATGCAATGGCGGTAACAATGGAAAATCCGGCGATGGTTGCGATGGTCGGTGAAGGAGACTTGGACAATTATACGATTGGCGCCATGTCTGCTCATCAAATGGTATTGATTACTGCAGTGTTTGTAGGAATTATGAGTATTCTGCTGTTTGTACGACACACCCGTACAGATGAAGAAGAAGGTCGAGTTGAGTTGATCCGTGCCCTGCCAGTGGGACGGTTAGCAACGCTCCATGCCACTACGATGTATGTTGTGTTTGTGAATGTCGTTCTTGCAGTGTTGGTTGCGATTGGTTTAATGGTACAACCGATTGAAAGTCTTGGGATCGAAGGGGCACTTCTTTATGGAGCCACACTCGGAGGAACGGGCATCTGTTTTACGGCGGTTACTGCCCTATTTACTCAGCTATCTGACAGTTCCCGCGGAGCTACTGGTTGGTCGATTGGTCTATTACTGTTTTTCTATGTCCTCCGTGCAATCGGTGATATCGGGAGTGAAGCATTGTCGTTATTTTCACCGCTCGGCTGGACGACGAAAACGATGATTTTCACAGAGAATCATTGGTGGCCAATCTTTTTAATGCTCGCTTTTTCTTTTGTCGTCTTATTGCTCGCCTACCGGTTAAATGCGAAAAGGGATTTAGAGGCGGGATTATTTCCTTCTAAACCTGGAAAAGCTCGCGCTTCAAACAATTTATTGAGTCCTTTTGGTTTAGCATTCCGCTTGCAACGCACGGCTTTTATTTCTTGGGCGGTCGGTATGCTCTTATTGGGAATCTCATATGGATCTGTGTTAGGTGATTTGGATTCATTTTTTCAAGGAAATGAAATGGTAGAGAAAATTCTTGTGCAAGAAGAAGGGTATTCAATTGCGGAGCAGTTTATTTCGATTATCATGACAGTCATGGGAATGATAGCTACGATACCTGCACTAATCTCAATGAATAAATTATACGGTGAAGAAAAGAAATCTAGACTAGAATTACTTTATGCCAAGCCTGTCTCTCGGAAGACGATGATGGGCAGTTACTTATTGGTTGCAGTGATCAATGCGTTCGTTTCTGTGATTCTTGCGGGGATTGGTTTATGGGCAGCAGGTTCGACGGTTATGGATGATCCTGTTTCGTTCGGAACAATGATCGGTGCCTCGTTGGCATATATACCTGCCATGTTTGTCATGATTGGCTTATCTGCGTTATTAATCGGGTTGAAACCGAATGTTGTTTCACTCACATGGGTTTACTTAGTCTATTCTTTCATCATTGTTTATATGGGGAATCTATTTCAATTAGATGAATGGTTTAGTAACGTTACGCCATTCGGTCATGTATCACAGCTGCCTGTTGATGAATTCGAAGTCGTACCGTTCTTTGGGTTAATAGGAGTGGCCATTGTTCTTGTAGTCGCTGGACTTACGTTTTACTCGAAACGAGATATTCAAGGGTAATTCACATGGACATTGGTGGGCGAGATTGATTCTTATTGAAAATGGGTAAAATACTTGTGTACCTAATTTTCGATAAAGGAGAGATTACATGTCTGGAATGGAAAAACAAAATGGAAAAATAACACCTCCAGCTCAGAAACAATCTCGTCAACCAGGCTTTGAAAATGAAATGAATCCAGAGCCTGAGTACATTCGTGAAGGCTATAAAGGTAGCGACAAACTGAAAGATAAAGTAGCTATTGTAACTGGAGGAGATAGCGGAATCGGTAGAGCTGTCAGTCTCCACTTTGCCATTGAAGGGGCGAAGGTCGTCATCGTTTACTACGATGAAGACGAAGATGCGAACAAAACAAAGGAATTGATAGAGAAAGAAGGTGGCGAGTGTCTACTGATTGCAGGGGATATCGGAAAAGAAGAATTCTCTAAGCAAATTGTCGATGAGACGCTTAATCAGTTTGGTAAAATCGATATTCTCGTAAATAATGCTGCTGAACAGCATGTCCTAGAAGACTTCATGGATATAACAAGTGACCAACTAAAGCGCACGTTCGAAACGAATTTCTTTGGTATGGTCTATTTAACGCAAGCTGTCATGCCACACTTGAAAGAAGGAAGCAGTATCATTAATACGTCTTCCATCACAGCATATGAAGGAAATCCGGTGTTGATTGATTACTCAGCTACTAAAGGAGCGATCACGTCATTTACCCGCTCCCTTTCTCAAAATGTTGTCGGAAAGGGCATTCGGGTCAATGGGGTTGCACCAGGTCCTATTTGGACACCATTAATTCCTGCATCATTTTCTGAAAAACAAGTGGATAACTTCGGTGGAAGTCAACCGATGAAGCGGCCAGGCCAACCAGCCGAATTGGCACCAGCCTATGTTTATCTAGCAAGTGATGATTCTACGTATGTCTCCGGTCAGATGATTCATGTCAATGGTGGTGCAATCTTGAACGGATAATTATTAGAGGAGAAGAATCCGATTGATACTCGGATTCTTCTTTTTTTTAATTTGCTATCTTGTATTGCAATATACTGAAAGATATACTATCATGTATTACAAGATAGATGAGAAAAGGGTTTGATAAGTGTGTCTATGCGAAGTCAGTTACTAAAGGGAGTGCTGGAAGGCTGTCTGTTAGCCGTCATCTCCAATGAAACGGTTTACGGATATGAACTTTCGAAAAAGCTGCAAGATCAAGGGCTGGAGGTCAGTGAAGGATCTATCTATCCAATTCTTTTGAGGTTACAAAAAGACGATCTAATTTATGGAAAGATGGAGAAGTCACCGAGCGGACCGAATCGAAAATATTATTACATCACAGATAAAGGTCAGGAAGCATTAACAGAATTTGTAAACAACTGGGAAGCCATTAAAACGCCAGTCGATCAATTAATGGGGAGGCGAAAGGGATGAATTCTCAAGAATTAATCAAGTTAAACAACAAAAAAAGAGAAAAGCTCAATGAAGAAAACCTAAAATATTACGAAGACATGTTGGTTTACCTTCGTTTATCGTTTCTTAAATCAGAACAAGAAACCGAGGAGTTGTTAAACGAGCTGCTTGACCATTTATTAGAAGCCCAAGAAGAAGGGAAAGACTTCACCGAGGTTTTCGGTGATGATCCAAAGCAATATGCGAATGAGTTGCTTGGAGAAATACCAAAATCCATGACAAAAGAACGATTCAATTTATTTTTATTAGGAAGTTTTTCATTTTTTGCATCCGTGCTCATATTTAATGGATTAATTGATACGGTCATGTATTATATCTTTGGTAAAGGAAGCGCGATGGATGAGGTTTATCTTGGAACTGCCATCGTCCAATCCAGCATCTCCTTGTTGATTGCATTCTTCTTCTTATTTATCGTTATGGAATATTTAAAGTGGTCCATGTTTAAGAACATCAATAAATATCTGGAATTTTTTTATTTATGGTTAATTAGCGCTTTGAGTATCGGTGTTTTCGTTTTGCCCATTTACTTCCTGCCCGATTTCGGTACATCGTTTGAAGTCCCGGTATATAGCTATTTAATTGCAGGGATCTTGTTAGGACTTATTGTTTATGGCATATTTAAGTTAAAAGGGAATAGTAAAAAAGCATCGAGAGATCAAGGCTCAAACTTTAATCGTGAGTAGTGCGAAAACTGGAAAGTCTTATGAAACGCTCTATACCCACGAACGGGAGGCAAGTGAAGTCGAAAAGTCTTATAGAAGCACTCTATACCCCCGAGCGGGCAAAAAACGAGTTCGAAAAGTCCTATAGAAGCGCTCTATACCCCTGAGCGAGCAGAAAACGACTTCGAAAAGTCTTATAGAAGCACTCTATACCCCCGAGCGGACAAAAAACGAGTTCGAAAAGTCCTATAGAAGTGCTCTATACCCCCGAGCGGGCAGAAAACAAGTTCGGAAAGTCTTATAGAAGCGCTCTATACCCCCGAGCGAGCAGAAAACGAGTTCGAAAAGTCCTATAGAAGCGCTCTATACCCCCGAGCGGGCAAAAAAGCTCGCTCTACCCGTGAATAGAACACATCTAATCATAGATAGAGTAGAAAATAAGTCTTCTATCCACGATCAGACAAAGAAAAAGCACCAGCCACTCAGCCGGTGCTCTATACCTTATTTTTCCCCTTTGTTGGAGGGAACTTTCTTCACTTTTAATGGATTTCTTTTTACAGGGCCTTCTTCTTCCACACGTAAAGATTGCGCAGGAACGGCAACTTTGACGTTTTCTTTGCTGAGGATTTCAAGGATTTTGAAGTTGATTTCTTCTTGGATGGCTAAAAATTCTCCCCAGTCAGTCGTTTTCGTAAAGAAATATAGCATAATATTTAAACTATCGGTTTCGTACCGAGTAAAATTCACAAAGATTGTTTCCGGGTGAATACCTGGATGGTTCTCAACATAAGTGCGAATTTGTTTAATCGAATGTTCTAGTTTTTCTTTCGGTGTGTGTGAACTGATTTTCAAATCATAGCTAATTTGTCGTTTACCCATCTCACTCCAATTTGTAATCGGTTCATTCGAAAGAGTCGAATTGGGTATGATTACTAAGGAATCGGCGAAAGTGCGTACGGCAGTGCTTCTGAAACTGATATCCTCAACGATCCCTTCGATACTTGGTGTCATAATCCAATCTCCCAAGTTAAAAGGCTTTTCCGTTATAATGACAACGCCGCCGAATAAATTTTTAATGACTTCTTGAGCTGCAAGGGCAAAGGCTAATCCACCCAGACCAAGACCAGCGACGAATCCATTGACATCGTATCCAAATTCTTGTGCAATAATTGAAAAACTGATGGCGACAATAACAAAACGGAGTACTTTCGTCAGGAAGGGAATAAGGATTTCATCAATTTTATTATCATAATGTTCATTGATTTTATTAAATACTTCTGACGTTCCTGATGACAAATTCCATAATCCCCACGTGATCAAAACAATAAGTGCCACTCGAATTAATCGGATAAAAGCGAAATTTTTCTCGTCAAAATAAGGGAAATATTCTAATGCCACGTAGATTCCAATGATGACAATGAGCCAGCGCATCGGTTTCTCAAAGGCATATAATATATTCTTAAATAATGATGTAGGGCTTTTATTCGCTAATTTTAAGATGAGTTTGAAAATATATTTGGTGAAAATCTTTCGAAATAAGGAAAATAAGATAAAGATTCCTATTGTGATTGCGATGGATTTTAGGACATCAAAATCATCCAGTTGTTTTAAAAATGACCAATCAATCAAGGTAATATCTCCTTTTCAATCAAATTGCATAGTCTTAGTTTGTCCGATGGGTGGATTTTCGTCAATCTTTTTTCCTGTGATGGTTGTATAAAAATTGCCTCAAAAGCCAGCTTGGCTCTTGAGGCATAAGGTCAGTTCTATTAGTATCCTTGCATTTGGAACATTTGCAGTTCTTCTGGAGTGATAATTTCTTCTTCTTCAGGGTTAATCGAGAACTCGACGTCTCCATTAATGTTGTTATATGTTGTATCAAGCGTTAAGCCAATACGCATGTCTTCTCCGTTTTCACTAACTTCCACGTCGCCAACAAATGTTTGTTTTTGAATCATGTCATCGTCGATTTCTAGTTGAAGTTCAAATTGGTGCACCGTCGTTTGTTCCGCAGTGTTTTCCAAATCTGTTTTCATTTGTTCAATTTCTTCGTCGCTAAGTGCCTCACCGGATATTTCACCGCTTTTTTCAACGAGGTTAATAAAGTCTTCTTTTGTCAATTGAACCGTATACACACCGTCTTCTTTTGAAAAGTCATCTTCACTTTTCTCATTTAAGAAGTCAGTAGCCAACTTCTGTGATTGAGCCTTCAGTTCTTCAGGATCAATTTGTTCTTCGGTGCCTTGTGCTTGTTCCAATTCAGCTATGTCGACTTCAAGTAATTTTCCGTTTAACTCTTGTGGGATTGGAAACATCATCCCGAAGTTTTCGACTAAGCTATCTGTGCGGATGTAAATTTTTTCACTCTCCAGGTCTTGCAAAAACGGTACGCTTAAGTCGAGAGTCATTGGTGCCATCTGACCATTTAAATTGAATGTAACTTGTTGCTTTCCGGCATCTTCATCATAGATACTCTCGAAGCTGATTTCCATATCATTGAACATTTGAAGATATGGATCGACAGTCGGGTCATTGAAGTTTCCTTCTAAATTAACGTCTACGTTACTGACCGACTCAAAGCTGGTCGCCTCTACAGTGTTTTGGAGAGCTTCAATAACTTGCTCTTTCTCACTTCTATCATCATCTCCACCACTACATGCAGCCAAGATTAAGACTGATAGTAATAGCAGTGTTCCTAAAATTCTCTTCATAAAAAAATGAGCCCCCTTAATATTCCTATATGATTATAGTAGCATATTTTTATGCGAAAAATCTTTAAAACTAACAAATAATTTTACAACTTTAAACATAATAAACTACGTCTATATTTGTATGCCAACACCAAAGGAGGTATGCCTGTCACGAGTCATTATTCTTCATTCTTCGTTTGCTAATATATGTTAATGAATCCGCGTCATTAAGAAGGCCTTATTTGTTTGAATGTGCTCCTTTTTCACATTGACACACGTTTGTACAAATTCATGCAAAAGTTAACCCTAAATAATACAAATTTTTTTGCATTTCAGTTCATTTCAGATAAGATTAATAATTAGAAGGCTTGCGAGGAGGAATCGATCTGGTGAAAGACCATAATCATAAGGATGGCCGAAAAAAGGTTGGGAAAAGGCGAAGAACAGAAAACCCTTGGTTGGAACTTTTGTTTAATTTTGCAGATATCTTTCTTTATCTGCCACGCTTGGTTAGTTCTATTGTAAAGAATATTTGGTAAGTCAATATGTTGATAGGAGAGGAAATAACGATGGAAAACTTTGAAGAACTGTTAGAAAAGGATGCACTTGGACAAAAAGAGCTTCTTGATGCAAATGAAATTACCGCGAAGGAATTAACTGATTTTTACATAAAACAAATACAAACGTACAACCCGTCGTTGAATGCAGTCGTCCATGAAATGTTTGACGAAGCGAAAGATCAAGTGAAGAATGTTGATTTAAATGCAAGTCCTGTTGCCGGATTGCCGTTTTTGATCAAGGATTTGAATGCGATCAAAAATCAACCGCTGACAAGTGGCTCGAAGTTGCATGAAGATGTGATTGCACCTGAGAATGATGAGCTCGTAGACCGCTATGAGAAAGCAGGACTTGTGTTTTTAGGAAAAACAAACACGCCGGAATTTGGATTTTTGCCAACGACGGAGCCGACTTTATTTGGACCGACGAAGAATCCTTGGGCATTAGATCGGTCACCGGGTGGTTCCAGTGGTGGAACGTCCGCAGCAGTAGCGGCAGGACTCGTTCCTTTTGCACATGGAAATGATGGAGGAGGCTCTCTTCGTATTCCGGCTTCTGCAACTGGTTTATTCGGTTTCAAGCCGAGCCGAGGTCGACTGCCATATCCGCCATACATTAACCATTTCCCGATCAACCATGCCATCACACGATCGGTTCGTGATAGTGCAGCTTTGTTGGATGTCTTAAATGGTGGGGTGCCGCGATCTTTGTATCCATCTTTCGAGAAGCGGACAGACTTTGCGGAAAAATCACAGCAATCTCCAGGCAAGCTTAAAATTGCCGTCACTTATGATGCAGGTGGAAAAGTAGAGCTTGATGCTGAAACAAGAAAGAATCTCGACCAATCCGTTCAATTAATGAAAGACTTGGGCCATGAAGTTGTCGAAGCGACACCTGCTTATGATTATGAGGGAGTAGCAAATGCATTCATTAATATTTGGTTATCGTCAGGCTCTGTCATGATTAAACATATGGGACAAATGGTTGGCAAAGAAGTCACGCGTGAAAATGTCGAACCGCTTTCCTATGAAATTATGAAATACGGCCAAAATATTTCGGCGGCTGACTATGAGGAAGCGCGGGTATTTGCTGCAATTGAATCAGAAAAAATCATGTCTTTCTTCCAGGAATATGATGTTTGGATGACACCGACGATGAATCAGCTTCCGAAGAAAACAGGCGAAGAGAAAGACGTGACAGAAGCATATGGACCGATGCTCGAGAACATGCTGAATTATAATCCGTTCATGCCACTTGCCAATGCGACCGGACAACCAGCGATGAGTGTTCCAACACATTGGACAGAGGAAGGAATACCTGTAGGAACGCACTTCTTTGGGCGCTTAGGAGAAGATGAATTACTGTTCCAATTGGCACATCAAATTGAAAAAGAACAACCGTGGTTCCATAAATATAAAGAAATTAAGCTATAACATTTCACCTCTTGCTTGAACAGACTGTTCGGGCGAGAGTTTTTTTATTTATTCGACTGTTTCTTTTGCGATACGCACTAATTTTTGGCGAAATATCTCTCTTTCTTCACCGGTGAACGGTTTAGGTCCTTTAAATCGTTGACCGCTCTTTCGTGCTTGTTGATTTAAATAGCGTGAAGTCAACAGCCGGTCGATGTTTTCATGGGTATATAAAAAGCCTTTATGGTGCATGGCCGAACATCCTTTTGATAGGACTAAAGAAGCTAATCCATAATCTTGGGTAATGATTAGATCACCTTGGCTTGCCATTTGCATCACTTTGTAATCCGCCGCTTCACTTTCAGAATCAACATACACCGTTTTCACAAAACTGGGGTACTGTTCAGCAGAAAAGTGGGCGTAACTCATCACGAGCAAAACCCCTAACCCAAACTCACCCGCGACTTCAATCACCTCGCTTTTTACTGGACTTGCATCAGCATCAACGATAATTTTCATTGTTTTCTCTCCTTACCATCCGACTAAAGCGCATATATGTATATGTTGCACTGTTCCTTCTTTAATATTGAACGATTTAAAAGTCATTGACAAGATGAATCCATCCATATATAGTTATAATATACCTAGTGCATTAGTGCAGTAATGCACTGATTATAGATTAAATACATAAAGTGGGGTGGGAGGATTTGCTAGATCATGCAAGCAATAAGCCGATTTATATACAAATTGCTGAATGGTTGGAGAATGAGATTTTATCCGAGCGAGTAAAGGTCGGAGAAAAAATTTATTCACAATATCAGCTTGCCGATCGCTTCAATATTAATCCTGCCACCGCGGCAAAAGGACTGAATTTGCTTGCTGAGGAAGAGATTGTTCATAAGCGAAGAGGTCTTGGAATGTTTGTCGAAGAAGCGGCAGTAACCATCATTAAAGAAAAACGTAAAAATAAAACGTTGAAGCGGATGCTTCGAGAAATTGTCAAAGAGGCAAATTACTTGGATGTTTCGATGGATGAGTTAAATGAAATGTTACGGAAAATTCATGAAGAAGAGAGGGAAGAAGGATGACGGTTATCGATGTTCAAGGATTAACAAAGCAATACGGCGGACTGCATGCGTTGAATGCGGTCAATTTTTCCATTGAAGAAAATGAAATCATCGGCCTGATCGGAAGAAACGGTGCGGGGAAATCAACATTGCTGAAATGTTTAGCTGGCTATTATCACCCGACGGACGGACAAGTGCGTGTTCTCGGTGAAGATCCGTTTGATAGTTTATTCGTTTCGGAGAATTTAATCTTTGTGGATGACGAAATGAGTTTCTCTTCAGAAATTAACTTAGCGGATATTTTACAAACGGCTGCTCGATTTTATCCGAATTGGGACCAAACCCTGGCACAGCGATTATTCGACTACTTTTCATTTCGTCCGGACCAACTGCATGGTGAGTTGTCAAAAGGAAAGAAGAGCACATTCAATATGATAATCGGCTTATGTGCTCGGACGAAAATTACGATTTTCGATGAACCGACAACAGGGATGGACTATTCTGTTCGTCAAGATTTTTACCGTGCATTATTGAAAGATTATATTCAACATCCCCGAACGATTATTTTATCCAGTCATTTATTGACTGAATTAGAGACAGTGTTGGAGACGATCCTGTTGATTGATGAAGGTAGATTTGTCATCCAGGAATCGGTCGATCAGTTGAAAGAGAAAAGTTACGGCCTGACGGGTAGCGAGGAATCACTCAATCATTTACCGGGTGATGTTCAGATTTTACATGAGGAAAAATTGAGCGGAAATCAGGTGTATCAAGTTATTTTGGGTGATTTAGCAGAAGAGACGAAGTTGCAACTAGAGAAAGAAGATGTTCGCTTTTCACCGGTTTCAATTGACGATGTTTGTATGTTTTTAACCCAAGCAAAACGAGGAGGGATTGATCATGTCTTTGAATAAGAAAACATGGCATTACATAAAGCTCTCAACCAAGTTTAAAGTTCAGATGAATTGGCACTTATTCAATATTTTGATTGGCCTTCTCGTGTTTGCGGTGCTTTCATCAGCGTTTGGCGGGAGTTCTTCCTATAGCACAAATGAATTTGGGAAAGTTGCGATTCATTATGTTTCTAGCGATTTAGCTTTTGTTTTTGTGCTTATCTGGGCGTTCGTCGTCGGCTGGACATTGGCACGTCCTGCTTTTCGTGAAATGGATTTCAGCTTTGTATCCAATCGATTCACAAGTCATATGTCATCCATTTTATATATCGGATTTGCGAGTGTTATCGGCGGATTAATCGGATTCTTTTCTCTTTTTCTCGGAAAGGCATTGTACTTTCTGTTTTATTCAACCGACTCCGTCGTAATCGCCAAACCGTATACAATCAAAGAAATTTTAATCGGCGTAATTGTTATCATTAGTTTAACCTTCTTACTGGCATCGGTCGGTTATTTCGTTGGCGAACTTGTGAATTGGAATCAAGCCTTTATATTCATTATACCTGCGTTGGCTATAGGGAATATCGTGCTCGATGCGAAAATTGGAGACACAGTCGGGATTGGGCAACTCGTCATGATTTTTTCAACAGAAACAGAATGGTCGATGTTGTTCCTGAAAGTGCTAGGGTTCTCCGTTCTCATTTATACGATCGTCATCTTTTTGACTCGACGAATGGAGGTGCGCAGATGACTAATGTTACACTTACAGGACTTCTTCCGCTTATCTTAATGATTTTGTTGGCATATTTTATATTGAAAAGAACAAATAGAACGAAACGAAAAAAGAGTCGCGGAAAAAGAAACGTTTTCATTTATAGTGTGATTCTAGCTATGTCTATTGTTGTTTATTATGTTTTTATTACCCAAGCGGATATAGAGGCGGCAGACGTAAAGTTGCATGATGACTATGAGTCGACTTTGGATCAGCTACATGCGTATCCACCAGTTTCATATGAAGAAATTGACGCATTCACACTAGCGGGTAGATGGGAATATGAGTTGGATGAAAAGTATGGAAACCTAGTTGTAGAGTCCGAAACGGAAGTTCGTGTAAAGAGACGAGAAGATAATGAGCCAAATATTGAAATTGGTTACTATCGTCCTTCAACATTCTATATTCGAGGCATAGAGGTACCTGAGGAAAACATTAAATATCCTGATGTAACGCTATTAGGTAAAGAGTTGGCTCTTATCATTCCTCATGACCAATACTCCATATCACAGACTATTATTTCGAAAGAAGAATTTATCAATCATTACGTGAATCCTAATCAACTAACTGACCAAGAACTGCACAAGTTGAGCAACTTTTATTATCAAAGTTTTCAATTGATCGTACCGGAAGATTTGGAAGTGGAACTGCGAGGAGACGGATTGCTGCAAGAGATTGAGTGACGGTCTCGAGTGGCTACTCTAGACATACTGCATATATGAAAGGCGACGGTAATTCCTGCATTCTGTGCAGAAGTTGTCGTCTTTTTTTGTTTGATCAATCGTTTATCGATAGCTAGAATCACTTTATCAGCAGAGATACCCTTATGGAGAGCGTCTATCAAGCACGGAAGCCGAGCAACTCCTGGAGCTTCCGTAGTCGAGAGCGTCTATCAAGCACGGAAGC
>NZ_JAHLZF010000009.1:63678-103791 GCF_018967645.1 Allobacillus halotolerans
CGAGCAACTCCTGGAGCTTCCGTAATCGAGAGCGTCTATCAAGCACGGAAGATGAGTAAATCTTGGAGCTTCCATCGAGACACGTTCACGACGACATTTCACGCTGCACAAGTACTCATTTGGGTAACGAGACGCACGGAAGTCGAGTAATTCCTGATGCTTCCCGCTTCAACAGTCACCCCTCAACAATCAGCCAGCCGCTAACAATACGATCAGTTCAACTTATATTTTTAGACAAAATAAAAAGCCCTTCTGTAACCAGAAGAGCTGTTCACTAATTCGATTGAATTATTTTACAACGTTAGTTGCTTGTGGTCCACGGTTGCCTTCTTCGATATCGAAAGTAACTTGTTGACCTTCATCTAGAGTTTTGAAACCTTCGCCTTGAATTGCTGAGAAGTGTACGAATACATCGTCTCCACCTTCAACTTCGATAAAACCGAAGCCTTTGTCTGCGTTAAACCATTTTACTGAACCTGTGTTCATAGAAATTCCTCCGTTGTGCATTTTTGCACGAGTATTACTTTGGTTGTTCTTATAATAATTCAAGACGATGTTCTACCTCGTAAGATGAAACCTGGATCTTGTATTGCTAGCCGAACAATTAAGTTAACCTTAGTATAGCACGGCTCATTTAAAAAAGATACCATTTTCTGTATTGATTTGGAAAAAACTTTTTTAAATTCGATGGAAAAGCCTTTTAAACTAGGCTATACAGCTGATTAATTTTTATTTTTTTTCTCAATCATTTCACTCATTTGCTTCCAAATGGAGCCTTGTGCAGCTTCTCCACCTTGGATTCGGCCGAGTGCCATTTTCGCTTGCATGCGGACTTCGAATTCTGGGTCTTCCAATGCTTTCTCTAAAGCTGGAATGGCTGATTCATCGCCGTATTCATATAAAAACATCGCACCTCGCCAGCGGACAATGCGGCTTTTATCTTCTAACGTTTCAATCATGGCAGGGATTGCTTCTGTAAATCCGATATCAGACATGCAATCGCCTGCTGTACGTCGGACGGTAACTGTCTTATCTTTTAAGGCTTTCTCCAAATAAGGAAGGACTTCTTTTTCTTCAATCATTCCTAAATAGGCAGTTGCTAAGCGACGAATGGACATTTTCGCATCGTCCAACGCTTTACCCAAAACAGGCAGGTCTTCGACGGTCGGATCAGGCATGCGCTCAAGTTTCCGGTAACGTTCTTTCCAGTCATCGACTTCTAAATCTTCTATTGTAATCGGCTCTGAAAAAACGGAGCGACCAGCAGTTTCATTCGCTTTTGCCATTTCAACAAGTCGATTCAAACGCTCTTCATCGTAGGAAGCTTCGATTTCATCGACAATATCTTGCCCGATTTCACCTGGGTTTCCGTAACGTGGATCTTGCTCGACCCATTTACGTTCAGCTAAGTAATCCGCATTTTCAGACGCCTCCATCGCGGCATGCATAAATCGCTGATCAAGCCCGAAGCGAGTCTCACCTTCGTCATCTTCCAACTTAACTTGTACGGGAATATTCCTGAACACTTGAAAGAAAACCTTCACTTCGCCGAAAGCTTCTTCTTCTGGTTGGTCCGATTGTCCAGCATCATGAACTTCATTGCTTTCTTCTTCACCAAACACTTCTTTTACTTGAGGTAGGATTTCTTCCCAAGGAACTTTAGGATTTCTTTCTAGCGCAATAAAATCAATGACGCGATAAAGGTCTTTCACGCCTTCGATTTCAAATAGTTGTTTTGCATATGTAGGTGCATCGGTTAAGTCATCACCTAATTTATAGTTTTCCGTTTGACCATCCGGTAATGTTTCCGTCACATTAATTTTCATTGAATATGGACTTGGTGTCGGTTCAATGGATTTAATTTTCATAACAATCACCTCTATTCCCATCTTAGCAAAAATCAATGCTGAAAAGCGAGCGTCCGTGATAATGAGAATAAACTTCGCATTCTGGACGTATGTATTTGATTACGATAAAAGATTACTTTAAAAAGAATTGTGGTAAATAGTTAATAAGTAACGCACTTAGCAAATATATTTAAGAGCGGCTATTCAATTTCAATATACATACGTTCATCGGAACCGGAGAGGATATCAATGGGAAACATACCAGCTTATTTTTTACTAATTATTTATGTCGTTTATTTATTCGTAAGCCCTGTAACAATTATTTTTTGGCCAATTTTCTTCCTCATTGGTTTGATTTATGCCGTATTTACGTTACATTATTGGAAAAAGCATCAAGAAGCGTTTAATATATATGTTTCATTAGGATTGCTTGTTGTAAGTGTCGCATTATTTGGTTTTACGTTTGTGGATTATTTATTGAATATGTTTTTTTCATCAATCATCTTTTAGGGTGAGTCGTGTTGTTTAAACAATTCCTTCAAAAAAATCTTATTTGGATTGTATTGGCCATTGTCTTAATCGGCGGGGCCTTTTTCTTGTTTGCTGAAATAGCAGATGATGTTTTTGAAAAAGAGAAATTTCAAATCGACCAGATGGCTTCTCAATTTGTTTCATCTATACAGTCGGACACGTTGGATTCGATTTTTGGATTCATTACCGAATTAGGGGCGGTCTGGCTGATTGCCACGGGTTCCATTATCGTTGGAATTATATTGTTGTTTTATCCCAGTAATCGATTGTGGCGTGTTCTTTATTTTGCTGTTACGATGATAGGGATTTCCGTTCTCACATCGAGTTTGAAAGAACTTTTTGAAAGAGACCGACCGAATCTCATCCAAGAATATGATGGCACGGGATACAGCTTTCCAAGTGGCCATTCGACGGGTCCCATGGTGTTTTATGGGTTTATTATTTATTTGATTATTCGAAGTCGATTTCCATTGGTTGCCAAATGGATTGTCGGAATTGTTCTTGGCTTACTTATTTTCTTAATTGGGTTCAGTCGTATTTATTTAGGTGTACATTATGCGAGTGATGTCATTGGTGGATTTTTACTCGGATTCGCCTGGCTAGCAACGAATATTGCCATTTTGGAAATAACCATTCGAAAAAATACATGACTGCGAGCTAAAAACTTGGAATTTTAACTCAGTTTAATACAATAAAAAGACATTCACCTCAAGGGGGAAGAGGAGGGGTTTTACATGTTAACTCCAGATCAATTACGTTCAATCGATCGTTTGAAAATGCTTTCTGAGGAAGCAGATCAAGTTGAACTCAAGTTGGATTGGTACTTTTTAGTTGACCGCAAATCGGATGATGAAGATTTCTTCTATTATGAAGGTGGTCAATTGTTAGGGTACGCTGCACTTTATTATATCGGAGGAGCCTACGAATTAAGTGGAATGGTTCATCCGGAGCATCGGCAAAAAGGAATCTTCACGAAACTTTTAAATGAAGCTACTGAGGTTGTTCGTAAGAATGGTGTTGATACGATTTATATTAGTGCACCTGAAAACGCAAAAGACGCAGAGAAAACATTGGATGAAATTGGCGCTAAATATGCTTATTCAGAATATGAGATGCGTTGGAAAGCGACCGAGTTACCGAAGCAGCAGTTAAATGTTCAACTGCGTATGGCAGAGCGTAAGGATTTTGACCGCATTGTGGAACTCGATCAGCAAGCATTCAATTTAACGCGTGAAGAAGCTGAGGGCATGACGCGCATGTATAAAGAAGAGCTGGCTCACCGTCTTTATATGATTGAATATGAAGGAGAAGCCGTTGGAAAGATTCGTTTGAAATCAGAAGGACTTGAGAGTTATATCTTTGGTTTTGCGATTGATTCAAAGTATCAAAAAATGGGCATTGGAAAAAGTGCCTTGATTGAAGTTGTCCGACAAGAGAAAGAGGATGGACATTCCATTTTCGTTGAAGTCAATACGAAAAACGTCTCGATTGAAAACTTATATCAACCTGTCGGCTTTGAAATTTATCGAACGCAACATTTTTACGAATACAACGTTTAATAGCGTTTAATGATGGATTGCCAGCAATAGCCCAGAAGAATTCCAAGCGTAGAATAGATCAACAGGAAGCGGCCGATTTCTAAAAAGACGGCTGCTTTCATTTGAATAAAGACAAGGAAAAGACAGAGTAGCGAGAGACCCGCCAATGGAGCGAAGACAAATAAATAGAGTTCCACCCAAATTTGATTTTGAAGCTGAAGAAACCGCAGTATTCCGGTAAAAATCAATACGATAAAAAACACAATTGCATAGTGAAGAAATGTCATGGTCAGCACCTGCCCGTCTTACTATCATTTTACGCTGTGGACGTTGCAGTATGATAAGAGAGAGAAAATGATTCTATTCTGTTAGAGGTGGAAACTTTGAATAAGCAAAAGTTCCAACGTGCAGTCGTTCTTGGTTTATATGTTGTTCTATTCTCCATCCCATACTATTTGGACATTTATTATCAAACGTTCTATTATGTATTTATATCGATCTTATTCTTATTTACGATGATATTCGAATTCGAAGAGAAGGTAATAGCCGAAGAAAGATTTTATCGTATGTGGAAGAAAACGAGAGAAAGAGGCATTGTCTTCTTTGCGTTAAAAGAATGGTTGAAAACAATCGGGTCAATTTTCTTTTTCCTTGTTTTGGAAAAATGATCGAAAGTGGCATACCTCTTTTACAAGCGTTACGTGAATATGCTGAATTTTGGTGGCTTATTTTGTTCCTCGGAACGACTTTGGCAATGGTCGTCGCATTTGTCGGATGGCATGAGAAAAATGAAAAATACATACGAATGGATATGAAAATGAAAAAGAATCAATAACCGAAAGGAGCTATTCGAATGAAGAAAAAAGGGTCGCTTGCTGTTATTGTTATTTTGGTAATCGTTGTTCTCGTAACTATTCTGACTTATTTTATGTTCAATTATTATAAGGACCAAGGGAAGTTTGAAGAGCAATCGTTGGCGATCGAAGCAGTTGAAATGAATGGCGAACAGACTTTTGATACAGCGTTTTGAATATGGAGTTGTTTGGGAACATACTAAAGAGACATGAATTAAAGGAGGCATTTACATGGAAATTCAAGAAGGTGCAAATCAATTATTTGTAGGTGATGAATCAAATCCTGATGCACAGATCGTCTTTGAAAAAGTGGATGAAAATACACTGGAAGTTACTCATACAGAGGTATCTGAATCCATGCAAGGAAAAGGTGCTGGTGGAAAGTTAGTCGACGCAATGGTGAATTACGCCCGTAAACAGGATAAAAAACTGGTGGCATCTTGCTCATATGCCGATCATAAGTTGGCAAAAAACGATGATTATCAAGACGTTTATAAAGGATAAGCAAAAACGAGAGATCTACGGTTTTCCTAAGAGACGTTACGAGAAAAGAACATATCGTTGCGTATTACAAATTATATGAACTTAGAAGATTAATTCGCACTGCCTTTGGCGGTGCTTTTTTTATGAATAATGATTCAATTTAACAACGTAACTGCATCGAATTGCATGAATCTTAATTTTGTTTATCCCTCTTTAAAGAAAACGTATCTACTATTGCACTTACAAGCAAAAAAACAATATATAAAAGTGTAACCAAATTAAACCACGGAAAATTAAAAGGGGTAAACCATACATTAAAGAGCTCCGTTTCCTCCAGCCAATCTGCAGCCTTACCTGCTACGTTATCCGAGTCGTTTAAGTTTGGCTCAAAGATCGTTCCGTCAACAATAAAAAACACGATCATAAAAACAACAAATATACTCAGAGAAGAAATCCACCATTTTAGTCGCTTGAAACGTCCCTTTTTTTGTCTGTCCGTCATTTGTTCACTTCCCTCTCTTCATTTTATGAGAATCTAATGGCCTGATGAATGAAGGAAAATAACTCTTATTATACTATACCAGTGTATACGGGTAATATTTTAAATATACTGAATTTATTTAAATGGTTACCGTGGTAAGTCTATTCGTGCAATCTAGACTTATAACAAAAAAAGGACTGAAACCACTATGGTTCCGAGTCCTTTAATCCAGGTAATAACCTTTTAATTATTACCGAATCTGAAAGCGTTCTACGAAGTCTGCGACAATTAAAGCCGTCAGTCCCCAGATAACGTAGTTTTTGTAGTAATAAAAGTTTTCTCGATAATGAACTTTCTGCCACTTATAATTCTTTCCGTTCGGTATGTCTTTTGTGGGAAACTTTTCATCTGGTTCCATATGCATATGAATATAATGATCGATGGCTGGGTTATTCTTGAAAAAAGTAAAAGGTACTGAGAACACTTCTTCAACCTCATCTGGGTTGAGTGTTAGATCTAAATCCGATGGCAAAAAGCCAATAAAAACATGTAATTTAACGCCAAATGGGGTCGTGACCATGCCAAGTTTCCGTACAAATGACACCTCGTCCGGATGGATCCCGATTTCCTCATGCATTTCTCTTAATGCAGCTTCTTGAGGTGTTTCTCCTGAATCTATTTTGCCTCCGGGGAAGCATACTTCGCCAGGTTGTCTACGCATTCGCTGTGATCGAACTTCGAATAAAATGTGTAAATCCTCTGCCTTTTCAATCACTGGTAAGATAACAGCATGCTCTCTCGTATTTGGCATTCCTAGAATGTCTGGTTGGTGGGACTCAAGTCGTTTTAGTAATTCTTCTTTCTTCATCTCGCTTCACTCCGGTTTTGTGTTACTCTAATTATAACAATGAATAGAAGAATATTCAGTTAAGTGGCTAATTATATATTTGATGGGAGTTGATGAATTGATAATCCGCGCATGGATTTTCTCATTAGCTATTTTGTTTTTTGTGACCATGGTTGTTTTTGAGCACCGGAAAGGAAAGGGTAAAGATCGGTTTATGCTGTCCGGATACTATGCAATGGCAATCGCCTCAGTCGCTTGTTTGATTCTTGTGCTGAGATGAGTTAGGAAAAAGTGGGTTCACTATTAATTTGTGTTCAGTGTTAATGCGTGAGTCTTCAGTGTTAATGTGAGCTTCTTCAGTGTTAATTTGCTTTTCTTCAGTGTTAATGTGCGCTTCTTCAGTGTTAATTTGCTTTTCTTCAGTGTTAATCCGCGCATCTTCAGTGTTAAAGGCTGATCTTCAGTGTTAATGCGAGCACCTTCAGTGTTAAAGTGCTTTTCTTCAGCGTTAATGCACGCTTCTTCAGTGTTAATCTAAAAACCTTCAATTTTAAAATGTTTTAGCAAGAAAAAAGCACCAACCGAAGTCAGTGCTTAGAAATCGCTCCCTGGGGATCTCCATATTGTACTTATGAAGCAGGGCTTTTTGTTAGAAAGTGTTTCATCCATCGATCTAAGTAACCTCTGAAAACAAGTCTCTTTCGCTTAGGCTTAGAAGCAACGTAAGTTTGACTGCCATATTTCCTCTTTAGCTCATTCAACCGCTCGATTTTTTCCGCATGATTATTGATCATTATTTTGACCTCCGTTTAATTGATTAACTTTATCTTAAAGAATTTCTCAAGTTCGTTTAACAGAACAGCGATTGATTTTTAAATACATCTGTAGATGGAAGTCATCTCAGTCTTCTTCAACTTTGCCCATTATGTAAAAAATAGTTTACTATATGTAAAAAATACTATACTATAGTTATAGAAGGGTGGTGACGAATTTGTTTGAAAGTGGTCAATTAACAAATCGTTTAGCCGTATATCGTGCCCAAAAAGGATATTCGCAGCAAGATGTCGCAAAGAAAGTTGGGGTCAGTCGACAAACGATTATTTCGATTGAAAAAAATCGTTATAACCCATCATTGAAACTAGCATTTGAGCTGGCAAGGTTATTTGATGTTGGAGTGGAAGATATCTTTTTATATCAATAGGAGGGAAGAGGATGGGATTTTTTGCATTGTTTTATGTCATTGTTTTCTTTTGGTCAGTCTATTATTCATTGAAATTCCAATGGAGCTCGGAAGGTAAGGATGAACGAGGACAAACAATTTTAAACCGTTCGTATAGCATCGCTTTTCCGCTTATGCCGCTTGGTTGGTTAGTCATCGAATTGATTAATGACTATGTATACTCAATGACTTATGAAGGATACAAGGATGCTATATGGTTTCTGCTAACAGGTTTATTCATCTTGCATGCCGTTACTATTTTGATCAGTCGAAGAACCGTTTAATTGTTAAAGGAGCATGATCATGAAAGTCATCTTAGTTCACGGGTTTTACAGAGATAAAAAAGATTTTTTCTCAATGAAAAAGGATTTGGAGAATTGGGGTTACGAATGTTTGGTACCAACGCTGCCATTGACTTATCAGGAGTTTGACCGCAGTACAGTCGTGTTAAAAGAATTTATTCAAAAACATACTCATCCCGATGAGAGAATTCATTTGGTAGGTCACAGTACTGGGGGATTGGTGATCCGTCATCTACTGATGGATGAAGACATTGTCCGGCAGGTTGGTAGGGCCGTGTTGATTGCAACGCCAAATCGAGGCAGCTATCTGGCAACTCTAGCAGGCCGGATGAAGTGGTATGTTTCGAGGTTCAGAACATTAAAATCATTGGATCGAGCGTATATTGATCAGTTAAATATTGAGGCGCCGAATGGGGTAGAAATCGGTGCGATTGCAGGTACAAAGTCAAAAGGATTACTGGGTAGGCTCATTCGTGAAGAAAATGACGGTAAAGTCGAGTTGTCCTCTGTTCCAATGGATGAATTCAAAGATTTTATTATACTACCTTATCACCATCTGGAAATACACCACAAAGAACGAACAGCGAATTTCGTTAAGCAATTTCTGGAAAACGGTCATTTTAAAGGGGGAATTTAGATGATTTGGATTAAAGCACAAGATCAAGATTCATTGCTGCAAGTCAATCAACTACTGATCAAAGGCAAAAAGATTGAAGGAATTATTCAGTGGCACCCTTTACAAAAGTGGAGTGAAATTGTCGGTAAGTATGACTCTGAGGAACGTGCTCAGGCAGTGCTGGACGATATTTTCCGTGTGGTGGAAGAGAGCAGTAGTCATTTTGTAGCGTATTCGATGCCTGAACAATGAGGAAGAAGCATCCAACTCGATCCGTTTGGATGCTTTGTTTCTATTATTTAAAATCCGCTTCTAATAGAGTCTTCAGTTTCTTTTTGACTTCCTTCCCCCAGCCTTTTACGGCATCTACAGTTGTATTTTCAAGTTCGGCAATATCTTTATACGCTCTGCCCTCGATGATTTTGCGACGAACAAAAACCCACTGTTTATCGGTCAGTGCATTTTGGATTCGCTCCCAGAAAAATGGATCAAATGAGTCGATGGATTCATCCGTATAAGCCGATTCACTGACAAGATCAGTCGCCGTTTCTTTGTCCGCTCGTCTGTTTTTCTTACGAATCAAGTCGATCAACCGGCTACGAATGGTTATGTAAGCCATTTTACCGAAAGTATCTCGATCGCCGTATCGTTGATAAGCATCCCATAAGGCAATCATGCCTTCTTGAAAAAATTCCCCTTGTGGATCTTGAATATGGTATTTATGGATCAAGTGATGAATCATTTTTTTATATTCCATAAATACATGTTCGAATTCTACGTCTCTTTCTCGATTTCCCCCTTGCTGTAACACTTGAAATTTCTCCTCCTCAAAAGGAGACCGGTCTCTGCCCCATTTTACCGCTAGCGATTATAATTTACTCGAATATCCAACATTCGTAAAATCTCTGTTTTATTGTAAATTAAAAATTATTGGTTCAATAGAACATGTTCTATGAGTGATTTATCAAAATTTGTAGATAAAAACTCGGAAATTCAGTCGACTTTCAAGTTTCTATAAATCTGTGCACTCATGAATAGAATCGTAACGAACTTGAAAAAGGTGGGACATTTGAATAAAAAAACCGTATCACTTGTTTTCAAGTGATACGGGTAAGAAGTTTTACGCATATGGATATTCATAATTCAATGGTTCATTAAATACAACATAGTCCAAGTAAATCATCAGTAGTAAGTACCAGCGACCGCTTCGGGGATCTTCAAGGACAATGTGGTCACGACCGGCTTCACGGATAATTCCCCGAAAAACTTCGGCATTCCATTCCGTGTTGTTTTCGAATGTCATATAGACGGTTGCCGGTTTGCCTCGATTTAAACGCAGAATGTTTTCGATATAGGATTGTTCTCTTGGAGCGACAGCACCTGGCATACTGCCTTGAGGTGAATACGTCATTGTCATAGGTGAGCCGCCACTTGGAGGCATTCCGCCGGCTTGG
This sequence comes from Allobacillus halotolerans, assembly GCF_018967645.1. GTDB lineage: Bacteria > Bacillota > Bacilli > Bacillales > Alkalibacillaceae > Allobacillus > Allobacillus halotolerans. The sequence continues at coordinate 73,851 of NZ_JAHLZF010000009.1, forward strand.
AAGTTTGCCGGGTTTTGATTCATGGAACCGGATGGCTGACCATATTGCATAGATACTCCGCCTTGCTGCTGGTTTGGCTGTGGCGGTGGAGGAGATCCCCATCCTCCTTGACCCATACTATGATTTCCGTATTGAGGAGGCTGATATAGCCCCTGTTGTTGATTTCCTTGATTATACCACGTGCCTGGTTGTTTCTGATCATGCGGCATCCATTTTTTTGCTCCTTGTTGTGGTTGGTAATGTTCATAGGCGGGTTGTTTGTATCCAGGTGTTTTCTTCTTGCTTTCCATACCACGCTGGTCTTGTTCGTTCACCTTTTGTTCAGGCGCTTGCTGATCTTGTTTTGATTCATCCAACAATCATCGACCTCCTAAGAAGTATTGATTCGAACGAGCTTTCCAAAATAAGTCTCTGTGTACATGGTGAATGCTAAGTAAGCATCACCCCATTCCTTTAGGCGTACCACTGTATCCATATATATGTAGATAATGCGGAAACATTCTTTTAAAAAGGAATTTTTGAGAAGAAGCGTGGTGTGGAGGTCAATAGAACCTACTGCGATTGGCAAGTTAATTATTTGAGGAAATAAAAAAGCGTGTGAAATCTATAAAGATCTCACACGCATACATTCATTATACGGAAAAAATCCCGTCTAAGTCGTCTCGTTCTTTACGATGACCGATGTAAAACGAACCGAATTCAGCAAAACGAGCACTGACTTCATCAAAACGCATTTCATAAATTAATTTTTTGAACTGAAGGATATCATGCGCATAAAGCGTGACACCCCACTCCCAATCGTCAAAGCCCATACTACCGGTGATCATTTGACGAACTTTACCGGCATATTTTCTGCCAGTCATGCCGTGATCATACATCAAGCGGCCACGTTCTTCAAACTCCATTGAATACCAGTTGTCGTCGACTTCCCGGCGTTTATCCATTGGATAGAAACAGACGTGGTTCCATTTCGGTAAGATCGGATGCAAACGTGCTTGAATTTCAGGGCTTTTTTCCATATCCTCTGCTTTTGACATATACGTTGATAACTCAACAACAGATACATAGGAATAAGCGGGTTCTAAGTACTCGGCAATTTTTGTTTTGTTGAATGCCATTTCTAATTCAGTTAATTCTTCCATCGTCGGGCGAAGGTTCATGAAGAGTAAATCAGCTTTTTGACCAACAATGGTATAAAAACCGAAGCTTCCGTTCTTTTCTTTTTCGACACCTTCCCAATCACCCATCAATTGATTAAGCTCTTGGATCGCTTGTTTGCGCTCATCTTCAGAAGCTTTTTTCCAAGCGGACCAATTGACGGAACGAAAGTCATGTAAACAATACCAACCATCTAATGTTTCAACTGCTTCAGCTGCTGGCATGGTTTGTCACTCCTTTTCTATAACATTATTTCACACAATTTCACTATAACATAGTTGCCCGTCAGGTTAGAGTAAGAGCAACGAACGTTTTGTTACGATTGAAGGGGTTTGATTTCGTTGAACCGTTCATTGGCTATTCATTTGTTCGTTTCTTTTTTTCATCATGTTCAATCGTTTTTCAAACCACTCTGTTTCTTGTTCATTAAGTACCTTTTTTGTGAGTTGAACACCATTGTCCGTAAGTTTTCGATTTATTTTGCTCACCAAGTCTTCAACCGACATCGGTTTGTTGAGCACTTCTTCTAGTGTTACCATGACTTGCGGATTGACTTCAGGGTAGGTAAATTTCGTTTCTTCATCATTTTTACCGATTTGATAAAACTGGCGTACAAGCTCTGCACGTTCGGAGCCGCTTCCTTCTATAGCTAAATAAACTTGAACGGCTGTCCCATCTTTAACACGGCGTTGGGAAACACCTGCGAACTTTTTTCCGTTCACACTTAAATCATAGGTTCCTGGACAATAAGAGTCCTCAATTTCATAGGCTTCGATTTCAATCGGCTCATCTTCAAAAATCCATTGAACAAACGAGACCATCGCTTGATAGCCTTCGTGTATATCGATATTTTTTCCATGTGGGAAGATGAGTGAAATGTTCAAAATCCCCTCATCTAAAACAACAGCAAGCCCACCGGAATTTCGAATGATTACATCATGTTGCTGATTCGTTAAATAGTCGACTGCTTCATCGATATTTGGCAATCGACTATCCGGAATGCCTAACACGGCGGTCGGTCGATGGACCCAAAAACGAATGGTTGATTCATTGCTTTCACCAGCAGACATGCAGAGTGTGTCATCCATCGCAAATGAAGAAAGAACATCAGATTTGTCCGGATTAGTGTCTTCAATTAAATTTAGCTGATTAAGTTTTAGTAATTCATGTTTCATTGGTCAACGTCCTTTTCTCTATAACTGCCCCAATTATAACAAATATCGAACTTGTTTATTTCCTAAGCAAATATATAATAAAAGTACACTAGATCGAAAGGAGATTATGTATTGATTATCAAGCCTCATATTCCCACAATTTATTCCCTCATGCTAGAAAACCTCTTGAGAAGATTACCCAAAAACCATCCGAATTATTCAAAAGTTGCCGAACGCCTTAGCAGAGAGAAGGCTGGTTATCACGGTGAACAGCGCCTTGATTATTCTCTCAGCAAACTAGACTTCAAGCATTTTACCCTTCATGACGTTCGACTTCCATACCATCACACCTATTTTCAAATCGACACCTTGATCGTAACACCAAGGTTTTTGCTCGCAATTGAAGTGAAAGCCTACCGTGGACAAGTTCTATTCCGAAATGATTTTTCACAAACAATTCAACAGCCAAGTCCACATACCACTGAAAAAGTATATGACGACCCGATCGTTCAAGTGGAAGAACAAAAATTCCAACTCACCACTTGGTTAGAGCATCAACGAATCCCACCGCTACCTATTGAAACCCTTGTTGTCATGACCCATCCACATGTGATCCTCCAAGCCTCCGACCGAACAGATTACTTTCGTGATCGCGTCATTCCACTCAGCAAACTATCCAGTAAACTCCGAGAAATCAATCAAAAATACAAGCAAGAGTTTATGAATCTTCGAGAATCTAAACACCTTGCCCAAAGAATCGCAAAAGCCCATACACATTATACACCGAACATCCTCAAGCGATGGAAACTAGAATTTGAAGAAATTCTACCAGGCGTTTGCTGCCCACAGTGCACACACTTAGGCATGGAACGAAAAAATCGACGCTGGGAATGCGTTCGCTGCGGCCACCGTTCGATAGATGCACATATTTCAGCATTGAAAGATTACTATTTACTTGGAAACAAGACGATCACGAATCGGGAGTTTAGAGAGTTTACCGGAGTGGAATCGGCCAGTAGCGCGAAACATATGTTGAGAAACTTGCAATACGCAGGAGAAAGAAAACAGCGAAAATACCTATTGTCTTATGACTCTTCTCGCGAGTTTTTGAAAAAATGAGCGTGCGCTGTTGATAGGATGAGCTAACTGTTGATAAGAGTACTCAGACTGTCGATAAATCGTTTCTAACTGTTGATAAGAGCACTCAGACTGTCGATAAACGGTTTCTAACTGTTGATAAGAGTGCTCAGACTGTCGATAAACGGTTTCTAACTGTTGATAAGAGCACTCAGACTGTCGATAAATTGGTTCGAACTGTTGATAAACTGCACATAACTGTCGCTACCCACTCAGCTAACATCGAACAAGCATAAAAATCCCCCACTCATCGAAAGAGGGTGGGAGATTCACTTAAAAATTCGTCAAACAGATTGGTTTTTCTTTCGTATGGAAAAGATCGGTCAGCTTTTCAACATAAGACGAATCATCTAGCGAAATTTTTCCATACAAATGAAGTCTATCAAAATCAACTACGCCCATGATGAGACTGGAGAAATCCGCAATGTCGATTGTCACGTTTACATCGGGTTTGGCACCTTGGATAACAGTAGGTTTTCCTGCATTAAATTTTACAGTGACTTCTTGTTCATTCGCTTGATAAAAAGAATCCTGAATATCAAATGTTACCGTCAAGTTCGATTGTCCAAATCGGTGGTCACCTAAATTCATGAAAAGACGCTTTACATTAATGACCCGGTACATCAATCCGACGCCTGAAACATTTGTCTGATGGTATACGAAAGGAATTTTGTGATCAGAGCCGTCTCGTGGATCGGTCAGTAAATGGTGAAATGCTTCATCCTGTGTCTGGAAAAATAGGCGGTGCACTTGGTCTTTTTGTGAATGCAAAAAGGTACATAATTGTCGTAAGGCGTCATCATCCGTGTAAACAAATTCGTGAACCATGATGTTATTGGATAGCGTGTTATTTGCATCTTCACGCTTCATGAAGGAGAAGACGACATAGCCAGTCAAATGACCATTCTTTTCAATCCCTATATATTTGAAATTAGGCTTTTGAATCATCCATTCGTATTGTTCTGCTACTTTTTTCATGGCGCCATGATGTTGTGCAGCAAACCGATTATAACAATCAACGAGCAGATCTAAATCTTTTTCCTGTAAATAGACAAGATCGCCTTTATAGCCAAAATTCGGGAATGCATGGGGCGCAATTCGATATTGATCCATTTTCGTACCATAACCGAAGCCCATTTGATGATAAAAATCAGGTCGAAATGCGTAGAGTACACCAAATGTGTATCCAGCTTCATCGTAATGCTTTAAATAATACTCAACCATTGATTTAGCGATGCGTTCTTTTTTATGCAAAAGGTCAACAGCGACAGAGCTTAGCCCGCCTGTTTTCATAAATTGACCAAATACATTCATTTCATAGTCGAACAACTGCATGGAACCGATCAGTTTATCGGCTTGCATAACCCCATAGTATTTGCGCTCCTCACGAGCCAAATTCTTTTTCGTTTTTTCAATGATTTCATCTAATTTCTCTTTCGATTCCGTTGCATTGGCAGTATATGCTTGCTGTCCAAGTGTCACTAAATCTGTTGCATGGTCAGCGTTCAATCGTTTTACTTCGTGCATATGTAGCTCCTCCTTCAACATTCATGACTTCATTTCTTCTATTATCGTACATTTTTTCCTGAAAAATAAAAAGTGTGTAAAAGCATACCTGCAAAGACTTGGACCGTGAAATAATTGTGCGGTACGTTGTCAAGGTGTTTTTTTCCTGTTAAAAAAACGCTATAATATAGAGAATGATTGGTCGAATAGAAGAGAAAGGTCGGTAAAAATGCCATATCGTGATGAGCAACTAACGGAAGAAAAAGTATTTAAAGATCCTGTCCATCGTTATATTCATGTCAGGGATAAAGTTATATGGGATTTAGTAGGTACCGCGGAATTTCAACGGTTAAGGCGTGTTAAGCAGCTTGGTACAACTAATTTGACGTTTCATGGAGCGGAACATAGTCGTTTTAACCATTCATTGGGCGTCTATGAAATCGTCCGCCGAATTCTTGAAAACTTTCGTGATCAGCCAGAATGGGATCCGAGCGAGCGGTTAGTTTGCTTATGTGCTGCATTACTTCATGATTTGGGCCACGGTCCTTTTTCCCATTCATTCGAAAAAGTATTTAATCTAGATCATGAGGAATTCACCCGTGCGATTATCCTCGGAAATACCGAGGTGAATGCAGTCTTACGTAGGGTGGATGAAAGCTTTCCTCAAGATGTCGCAGATGTGATCAATAAAACGTATGCGAACAAGCTTGTCGTCAGTTTAATTTCGAGTCAAATCGATGCCGACCGAATGGATTACTTACAACGTGATGCGTATTTCACGGGCGTTAGTTACGGTTATTTTGATATGGAGCGGATTTTGCGTGTCATGCGACCACTCGAGGATCAGTTAGTGATTAAGGAAAGTGGTATGCATGCGGTGGAAGATTATATTATGAGCCGCTATCAAATGTATTGGCAAGTGTATTTCCACCCTGTAACGCGAAGTGCAGAAGTGATTTTGACAAAAATTTTGCACCGCGCGATGCACCTTTATCACAGCAATAAATACCAATTTGCATTGAAACCACGCCACTTTGAAAGTTTCTTTAACAAAGAGATATCAGTGGAGGATTATTTGAAATTAGATGAAAATATCGTCTATTATTACTTCCAGATCTGGCAGGAAGAAAATGATGAAATTTTAGCGAATCTCTGTCGACGTTTTGTTAATCGAGATTTGTTCAAGTATATTGAGTTCGATCCAGGAAATAGATATCGAGAACTAATTGAATTAAAGGAAGCCTTTGCAGAGGCAGGCATCGACCCAGCGTACTACTTGGAAGTCGATTCCTCATCAGACTTACCTTATGATTTTTACCGACCGGGTGAGGAAGAAGAACGCCTACCGATTCATTTACTGTTCCCGAATGGAGAACTGAAAGAGTTATCGAGACTATCTGATATTGTAGAGGCAATTTCGGGTAAGAAGAGAACAGATCATAAGTTGTATTTTCCAAAAGATTTAATTGAACAACTTCCCGAAGAATCACAAGCTAAGAAACGAATCTTGGAAATTTTAAGAGGATAGGAGTCGAGTAGAATGTTAGAGGATCACGCCAAACTGTTAGCATTTTTTGAGCAAGCAAAGGAAGTTGTCGGACGAAAACGCCTGCAAAAAATGATCTATATTTTAAAGAAAAATGGAATTGATTTTTCAGAACGGTACTCCTTTCATTTTTATGGTCCATACTCTGAGGAGTTGTCTACACGTATAGAAGAACTGTCGAATCTAGGCTTTATCCGAGAGAATAAGGAGAAGGAAAAAGGGTACCATCAATATAGATATCAACTGACGGATGAAGGCATTTCTTTTTTGGATCAAACGAAACCAAAACTACCAAACATTTCTGCCCTCATCGATGAAATGAATGCAAATTCTTCTCGTTTTTTGGAGCTTGTTTCCACGATGCTTTACTTTGATAACCTTCCGAAAAACGAAGTAGAAGAAAAAGTATTGACTGTTAAAAGTAAACAAAATTTTACGGAAGATGAGTTCCGTGAGGCTTGGACCTTTATTGAGCGAATCAAACAACCGCATTAAGGAGACGTAACCGATGTTTTCACTTATGCTGATTGCCTTTGTATTTATACTTGTCACTCTAGTTTTATCTACCTGGTATTCGATTGTAAAAATCAAGAGAAACCCAGGGAATGTAGGTCCATGGATTGCTTTGATTGTTCTGATTGCAATTATTCTTTTAGTGATCTATTTTGGAATTATGTATTTATAAATATTTGAGAAGAAGCGAATCGCTTAGGGCGGTTCGCTTTTTTATTTATTGCGGAGTAAAAAAGCGTAGTAACTAGCCATTTAATTTTAGAATATGGGTTCTTCTTCATTTGATAAGCCCATGAGATACGGTGAAATGAGAAAAAATAGGAGAATGATAATTACGCTGTAGCTAATGATGACCGGTAACGGAATCGACAAACCAAATAGGATAGGCAGCAAAATATAAGGGCCTATACCTGTGAAGTTCATTTTCCATAGAGAGTCTTTTGATTGATATTGCGCTTTTCCGCAATAAGGGCAAGTCAATTCTCGTTTGAATCGTAGAAGTTGGAGAAAGGTCATCTTCCACGTCCATTGGTTATTGCAATTTTGGCAAGTAGGTAATGACATTGGATTCACTCCATAAATTTTATCTGCATTTAGCATATCAAAAAATGAATTTTGAATCTATGTAAAGTTATCAACAGTTCGTGTGTGTTTATCGTCAGTTAGGAGCGGTTTATCAGCAGTTAGCGCGTGCTTATCAACAGTTAGGAGCATTTTATCGACAGTCAGCGCGTGCTTATCAACAGTTAGGAGCGGTTTATCGACAGTCATCGAGCGCTTATCAACAGTTAGAAGCATTTTATCGACAGTCAGCGCGTGCTTATCAACAGTTAGGAGCGGTTTATCAGCAGTTAGCGCGTGCTTATCAACAGTTAGAAGCATTTTATCGACAGTCAGCGCGTGCTTATCAACAGTTAGAAGCATTTTATCGACAGTCATCGTGCGCTTATCAACAGTTAGGAGCGGTTTATCAGCAGTTAGCGCGCGCTTATCGTCAGTTAGAACGGTTTTATCAACAGTCATCGAGCGCTTATCAACAGTTAGAAGCATTTTATCGACAGTCAGCGCCCGCCTATCAACAGTTAAAAGCATTTTATCAACAGTTAGCTCGCGTTTATCATCAGTCAGCTCGCACTTATCATCAGTCACCCACGCCTAGGTAAGTGCATATGATGCTCAAAAAGGGGGCGTCATCATGGAATTAACCTTAGCTCATGGGATGTATGCTTTCGTAACGCTCGTTGTCATTGTCACAATGGTGATGAGGCGTGGCGTTGTACTGCCTACATTAATTGGTACGTTTATTGTTGCGTGGATGATGACAGGAAATTTGGTGACTGGTTTTACGTCTGTTTTCAATGCCAATCTTACGGCAGCGACTGAACTATTCAATATATTTTTGATTATTACGTTTATGGTAGCCTTATTATATGCATTGAAAGATCTCGGTGCTGACCAGGAAATGATTAAGCCGATTCAAAAAATTATGGTGAATGGTCACCTGGCTTTCTTTGTCTTGGTCGTTGTGACATATGTCATTTCATTGTTCTTTTGGCCGACGCCTGCAGTTCCACTGATTTGCGCATTGTTGTTACCTGCAGCAGTCAGTGCTGGATTGCCGGTTATAGGAGGAGCTATGGCGATTGCGATTGCCGGACAGGGAATGGCCTTATCATCCGATTATGTTATTCAAATTGCTCCGACCATCAGTGCAACTGCTGGTAATTTGGAGACGGCGATTATTGCTGATAAAGCGTTAGTTCTCTCACTGATCGCAGGTGTGATTGCGATTGGTATAGCTTATCTAATGATTTATAAAAAAATCAAACAACCAGAGAATCCGCTCAACGAAAAGGAAATGAAGAAACTTCCTGGTCAATCAGAGGAAGAAATCACGACACGAAAATTACAAACAAAAAACCTTCCCGTATGGAGAAAGTTTTTTGCCTATGCGGTTCCGATTTCAATGTTACTCGTCATGCTCTTTATGGTTTATACAAAAGTGAACAGCGGGGGAGCGAGTGAACTGGATGGAGGCGATGGTGCTGCCTTTATCGGTGGAGTTGCCGTGTTATTGTTAGCGGCCGCTTCTGTAGCCTATGGGAAAGGGAAAGCGTTTGATCATATCAGTGAGCATATCACAAACGGTTTCGTGTTTGCTTTCAAAGCAATGGGTCCAGTTATCCCAATTGCTGGCTTCTTTTTCCTCGGAAGTAATGAATTTTCCGGAAGTATTCTTTCATTGGGAGAGGATGCGACGGCTCCAGCGCTACTATTTGAGTTAGTGGAGGCAGGCCAAAATGCCATACCAGAAAGTGCTTTTTTAACCGCCTTCGGAATTTTAATCATCGGAATTATTACAGGTCTTGATGGTTCAGGATTTTCAGGTTTGCCTTTGACCGGTGCATTATCTGGTGCGCTAAATACAAATGGCATTGATCCAGAAACCTTGGCAGCCATCGGTCAGCTTGGTTCGATTTGGACGGGAGGCGGAACAATTGTCGCCTGGTCATCCCTTGTCGCAATCGCCGGTTTTAGTGGAATTTCGGTTATGGAATTGGTGAGGAAAAACTTTTTACCGGTCATGGTCGGTTTAATTGTGATGACGATTGTCGCCGTACTCATTTGGTAAGTGAAATCAATAAAAAATCCCGCCAAACATTTGGCGGGATTTGCTTATTTTGCACGTAGACGAGCAATACGTTCATCCAAATCTGGGTGAGAAGAAAAGAGTGAAGCAAATCCACCTTTTCCATTGATTTTCAACGTTTGAATCGCTGCATCATCATGACGGTCATCAGCAGCTACTTGATTTTTCAACGATTCAAGTGCATGAATCATCTTATCTTTCCCTGCTAAATCTGCGCCACCTCGGTCTGCATGGTACTCTCTATAACGCGAGAAGGCCATGACAACGATACTTCCGAGTATGGAGAAAAGGATTTGGAAAATAATGATCGCCGCAAAACGTACGACGTAAGCCATTTCTTCACGGACGAATCTCGAAACAATTATCGCTGCAACACGAGATAAGAACACGACAAATGTGTTTACGACACCTTGTAAAAGCGTCATTGTAACCATATCGCCATTACTTACGTGAGCCATCTCATGAGCTAAAACACCTTCAACGGCGTCTTCATCCATTGACTGTAAAAGTCCGCTAGATACAGCAACTAATGAGCGTTTTTTCGTTGGTCCTGTCGCAAAGGCGTTCACTTCGCGTGATTGGTAAATCCCGACTTCTGGCATATGCATTAAGCCAGCAGCACGAGCTAAGCGGTGAACTCTTTCGACGAGTTGACGTTCCGCAGTTGATAAATTGTCACTCGGGTCAAGCACTTGTACACCCATCATTTTTTTCGCCATAAATCGTGACATGGCAAGTGAAATGAAGGAGCCGGTAAAACCGACCACCAAGCTGAAGATCCCTAATGTGACATAACTGATTTCACCTTGAGCGTTGGTGATGCCACCGATATCAAAAAAGGACGTAATAATCGACCAAATAATGACGATGGTCGTCAATACGAGTATGTTCGTCAATATAAACATTAATATTCTTCTACCCAAAACTGTTCCCCCTATGTCTTTTCAATACATATCTTGCTATTATTATAACATGGATGAAAAGATTTCAACCATGTTGAAGCGAATATTCTTTGAAGATTGAAACGGATTGATTCCTTAAATCGTATAACTAGTGAGAGGTGTACATAAATGAACAAATATACGTTAGTCGCTCTATTGCTGATTTTATGTGTTGGATGCTCGAACAATGAATCCTCGAAAGAATTGCCGGAAATTAATGGAGATTGGTACGGTGCAATTGAAACGCCAAACGCTCCACTCCCGATTGAGATCACATTCGATCATGACGAAGAGTTAACCGGAACAATTACTATTCCACCCCAAAATATCCAAGGGTTCAGTTTATCCAACATGAGCTTTCAAGACGAAGAACTTTCCTTTGATATGGAAATTCCTGGACAAGTGATTCGATTCAAATCCAGTAAAGTTACTTCTGAACTTATTGAAGGTGAATTTCATCAGCAAGGTGCAACTTTTCCGTTTTATTTAGAACGCTCGCCCGAAAATGAATCATCGACTGAAGACACTGCAAGCGACATCGTTTCCGTTGAAACAAATCATGGAAAATTATCAGGTGAATTATTGCTTCCTGAAAAAGAGACAGGTACAGTCGCATTAATTATTCCAGGCTCAGGTCCAACCGATCGAAATGGAAATTCAGCCGCTGGCACGAACAACAGCTTAAAAATGCTCGCGGAATTGCTGCGTGAAGAGAATGTTGCAAGCTTACGTTACGATAAACGTGGTGCAGGATTAAATCAAGATGCGGTCATTAATGAAGAGAACCTTTCATTTGATGACTTCATTGATGACGCGGTTTTTTGGTTGGAAGAATTACGAGCAGACGACCGCTTTGAGCGTCTCATTGTCATCGGTCATAGCCAAGGTTCGTTAGTCGGAATGACAGCCGCCCAACAAGTAGAAATCGATGCCTTTATCTCCTTAGCTGGTGCAGGAAGGCCAATCAATCAAGTACTACAAGAGCAGCTTTCCGCTCAACTTGATGGCGATCTTCTAACAGAAGCTGAACAAATCATTGAGCAGCTTCGTGATGGCCATCAAGTAGATGATATCAGTCAGCCACTGGAGAGCACTTTTCGCAAAAGTGTTCAACCATTTTTAATCTCTTGGATGAACTATAATCCGGTGACTGAAATTAGCCAGTTGAGTATTCCAATGTTAATCATCAATGGGTCGACGGACCTTCAAGTGCCTGTCGAAGCTGCTGAGATGCTCCATTCTAAGGCTCAAGATGCACAATTAAAAATTATTGAAGGCATGAACCATGTATTGAAGCCTGCGCCAATGGAACGAAGCGAAAATCTGAAGACATATAACCAACCGAATTTACCTCTTGCAGATGAATTAAAGGAATCCATTAAGGCATTTCTCGCAAAACTCGATGAAGAATGAATGACTAAGACTTATCATGAGGAGGAGTTTACAAATGATTTTAAAAACACTTTCAACCTCGTTACTAGCAGGGGTTATATACACGATTATTATGGGAATATTTTTTAAGAAAAAAGGAATAGATCCCTCAAGAAAATATATAAGTGGTGTCGTATTTACAGTTTGTCTATTTTTCGTTTTATTAGTGTTGGAGGTCTTTTAGTCTCTTCGATGTTTTGGCGTTAATTGAAAATTGCTCAATAGAATATCAAAAGAAGAGGCTGCAAGAACCCTCTTCTTTTTTTTTGATTAACATTAAGCAATTTACCTTGCGCTCTCAGTACCCCACTTCATAGTCGAATTATTTTACCCTGGTTTAAAAGTAAATATCACAGGTACACATTTAATTGGAATGGTTTTAACATTTCTAATTCAATTCTGTTTTTAAGATTAATCCAGGTAGGAAGTGGGAAAATAAAGACAGAAAGAAAGGGGCTGAACAACTATGAAAAAGGTATATTTTGCTCTAATGACGTTTCTTATTACAAGCTTTTTAGTCGCATGTAATTCTGGTGAGGAACAGAATGCTAATGATTCCTCAGGAGAAAGTTCTGAATCTCAAGTGGAAAATACGGAGAATGGCAACGAGGCTGAAAAAGAAGACACAACTACGGATCAAGGAAATGGCAATGAAACAGATACAAGTGACTCAAAACAACTTTCTGAGAGTGACATTGTCGGATATGAGTTGCAGATTGATTTAATTAACGAAGAAAAGTATGACTACTCTTATGATTCACAGGATAATGAGTATGAGATCGAAGTAGGAAATGGAAATACACAAGAGATTACTGGAGAAGACGCAAAAGCTGACTTGGAAGAATTACGTGGATTTGCACATATTGATCCGAATCAGCCGATAGATGATATGGTTGAAGCAACATTAAGTCATATCAACATTGATATAACCAATTTAGCGGATTATAAATTGGAAACGAACTATAAGCAAGGACCTCAATATAGCGTTGAACATCGAACAGCAAAAGGCCCAGGAAATGGTGAAATTCTTGGTTTTAATCTCTCAGTGACCAAAAACAATAATGATGAATTGGAATATGACTATGAACGAAGCGGTGAAGCTGTTATCGAAAAAGCGAACGGTGAAGAAACAGAAGGTGCTCACGAAGAAATTGAGAAACTACTGGAAAATGTGAAAATTTCCTCTGACCAAAGCTTTGCTGAAATAAAGAAAAATGTACTTGGACAGATAGATATCAATGAAAATGACATTCAAGAATTCGAGCTTGAAGTCAAGTACGATAATGAAGAAGAGATTAACCTAAGTTACGACGTAGACGATTGATGTGTAAATATTTCCCGGTGTCTATTACATCGGGATTTTTTATGACCATTTGTCAATTTCATTGTTAAAAACCCGTATAAGTTGGTTTAAGTTTATTTATGTATACCAATATGAGATAATAAATATAAGAATTTTGTCAATATTTCATGTTCATTGGTTCAATATTTCTATGAGGGGAAAGTGATATCAATGGGAAAATTATCAAAAGTACTAGGTGTGGCCGGTGTTGCTGCTGGAGCGACATATCTGTCAAAAAGCGAAAACCGTGAGAAGTTAAAAAAGCAGTTAAATAAAGGGCTAAATAAGTTTAACAAAACCGATGTGAAAAGTTGGGGCAAGCCATCGGACGTAGAAGATGCCGAAATGGTGAGTGAAGGCGCGATGACGAGTGTGCAATACTATAATAAATTACAAGGAAAGTCGCAGGGTGAATAGGCAGTTTAGCTAAACATCAATCGGCATGTTCAGTAGTAAGGGGTCAGTCTCTAACGATGCTAGCAGGAAAGCATTGTTAGAGACTGATTTTTTTAACTGCAAAGATGATTCGCTCGTCACTAAAGAGAATGTGGTGGTAATAAGCAAAGCCAAAAAAGGCTTCAACCATCAATAACTGATGATTGAAGCCTTTTTTTGTCGTGTCTTATTCAATCGCTTCGCTGACAGCACCAATCATTTCAGATACTGAAATAATTCCTCCACCAGATAAATACCAGTAGTTTGGATCAAGGTAGACAATTTGGTCTTCTTGATAAGCTGTCGTATTTTCCATTAATTTGTTTTCGATTGTTTCTTGAGCCATTGGTTGGTCATTGACAACAGCATCCCGGTCGATGACAAATAAGTAGTCTGGATCTAGGTCGACAATGTATTCAAATGAAACGTTCTGTCCATGCTGAGCAACTTCAACATTCTCGTCAGCTGGTTTTACACCGAATACTTCATGCACCATGCCGAAGCGTGAACCAGGTCCAAATGCACTGACTTTACCACCGTTTGATAAAACGACAAGTGCATCTTCCTCAGTGTTCTCAGCTTTATCTTGTAGCTCTGTAAGTTGTTCATTCACTTTGTCGACTTCTTTTTGCACCTTGTCTTCTTTGTCAAAGATTTTTCCAAGTAAACCAACATTATGTTCAAATGATTCCATATAGTTATCTGTGTCTAATTCCACATAAATGGTTGGCGCAATTTCACTGAAATCTTCATAAGCATCTCGTTGACGAGTTGAAATAATAATCAAATCAGGATCCATAGCGTGAATGGCTTCAAAATCAGGTTCCTTTAAGCCACCGACATGTTCATAGTCTTCAGCGTCATATTCCTCTAAATAAGTTGGTAAAGAATCTTTCGGTACTCCCGCAACAGGAAGATCCAATGCTTTCATGGAGTCAAGCATACCGAAATCAAAAACAACGACCTTTTCTGGATTCTTTTCAACTTCTACGCCGTCTTCCAGTTTGTGGTCAATTGTAATGGTCTCTTTCTCATCGTCAGTATCACCTTGTGCATCGTCCGAACCGCATGCAGCTAAGGCGAAAGTCATTAATCCAATCAATACAATAAACAGAAACTTTTTCATCTGTAACCATCCTTTGATTTTTGTTAATTTAATTAAGCAAAATAAACACAAACTCTACATTTATCGATTTGTTTAATCGGAATGTCCATATCATATATTTCTTTTAATGTTCCTTGTTCAATGATTTCATTCGTTGGTCCTTGGCGGATGATCTCACCATTTTTCAAAGCAACTACATAGTCTGAATAAAATGATGCAAAGTTGATATCATGAATAACGAGAATAACTGTTTTCCCTAATTCATCAACAAGTCGTCTTAATACTTTCATGATTTGTACAGAATGCTTCATATCCAAGTTGTTTAATGGTTCATCGAGCAAAATATATTCGGTGTCCTGAGCGATGACCATGGCGATGAATGCACGTTGGCGTTGACCACCACTGAGCTCATCCAAAAATTGATTTTCGATTTCGTGAAGCTCCATAAACGACAACGCTTCATCGACTTTATCCCAGTCCTCTTGAGTCAAATTACCTTGGGAGTAGGGAAAGCGACCAAAAGATACGAGTTCTCGAATCGTCAGGCGAACATTCAAGTTGTTGGCTTGCTTTAGAATCGCAACCTTTTTGGATAGCTCGTTACTTTTCCAGCTGTTGATCTCTTTTTTATCGATCATGATTTCACCGACATCATGTTTAATCAGTCGGCTCACGGCTGAGAGTAACGTACTTTTCCCCGCACCATTCGGCCCAATGAAGGATGTGATTTTTCCTTTTTTAATATTGACGGAAACATTGTCTACAACGGTTTTATCATTATATTTTTTGGATAAGTTTTTTACTTTAATCATGCTCGACTCTCCTTTAATAGAAGGTAGATGAAGTACACTCCACCGATGAAGTTAATAATGACGCTAATCGTCGTTGAGAAGGTGAAAATTCGTTCAACGATCAGCTGGCCAGCCACTAAAGCGATGATGCTGATCAGAATGGCACCAAGAATCAGTATGCGATGTCGATACGTTTTCAAGAACTCATATGCTACGTTTGCGACCAATAAGCCTAAAAAAGTAATTGGGCCAACGAGAACAGTAGCAACGGAGATCAAGATTGCAATGATGATAAAAAGTCGTTGAACGACCCTGTCATAGTCGACACCTAAGTTAATGGCTGTATCTTTTCCAAGCGAAAGAACATCTAAGTATTTTTCGAATTTCAAAAAGTATAATGTCGCTAGTCCCATGATCAAAAGAGCTACATAAAATAGTTCGGTATTGACGTTATTAAAGCTCGCAAACATTGCATCTTGAACAATTTGAAATTCATTCGGATCAATCAACACTTGCATGAAGTCAGATAAACTTGAGAAAAATGTCCCGAAAATCAATCCAATCAATAACAGGAAATAAATATTACCTTCTCGTTTGAATAAAAAATGATAGAGGCCTAAAGAGAATAAAATCATTAAAATAACAGAGATGAAGAAATTCACATGTTGGTTCATTAAGGTCATATGTGTTGAACCGAATAAAAAGATGATAAACGTTTGAATCAATAAATAAAGTGAGTCCAACCCAATAATACTTGGTGTCAGAATCCGGTTGTTCGTAATTGTTTGAAAGATAACGGTCGAAAAGGCAATGGCACTGCCTGTCAAGATTATCGAAATAATTTTCATCGTACGTTTTGGCAAAATATAATCCCAGTTGCTTCCTAGGTCGGTGAAAAGGAAGGCTAAAATGAGCACGACTGCCAAAACGGATAAAATGACTAGTTTGGTTGAATTACGCATATTTCTTTCTCCGTAATAAAAGATAAATGAACATGCCGCTTCCAATCACACCGACCGTTAATCCGATTGGAATCTCGTAAGGATAAATCAACACTCTTCCTAAAATGTCACAAAACAAGACAAACACAGCGCCGAGTAAAGCGGTATGTGGTAGATTACTACGTAAATTATCTCCCTGATAAATGGAGACGATATTCGGAATGATCAATCCTAAAAATGGAATGACCCCAACTGTCAACACAACGACAGAAGTCGATACGGCAACAATGATCAACCCGACATTAACCACTCGTTTATGATTCATTCCAAGGTTAATGGAAAAATCCTCACCCATCCCGGCAATCGTGAACTTATTCGCAAAAAAGTAAGCGATGAATAGTGCTGGAATACTTATGTATAACAGCTCATAGCTTCCAGATAAGATCATCGAAAAGTCACCTTGCAACCAGGCAGTAATCGTTTGAATCATATCGTTTTTATAAGCAAAAAACATTGTGATTGAACCGATGATATTTCCGAACATGATTCCGACCAATGGAATGAATATCGCGTCTTTGAATTTGATCTTATCGAGTAATTTCATAAATAGAAATGTACCGAGCAAAGCAAAGAAAAAAGCGCTACCTACCCGGAAGAGTGGATTTGCCGCTGAGAATGCAAGCATGGATACGAGAATACCTAATCTTGCTGAATCCATCGTTCCAGCCGTCGTTGGAGAAACAAATTTGTTTCGGCTTAACTGCTGCATAATCAATCCACAAATGGCCATGCTCGCTCCCGCGATGATGATACTGATTAAACGAGGAAGTCGGCTGTGCAATAAAATCTGTTGCTGAAATTCATTTAAATGGAAAATATCAGTTAAGCTAATACTTGAAACTCCGATAAAAACAGAGCTTACTGAGAATACAACTAAAGCGATCACTAAGTATCTAATTTTCATTGCTAATCATACTTTCATTTCGTAATTCCCCTAGGGTTTGCCAATAAAGAAAATGCGCCGTCCTCTTTAAAACTGGTACATGCAATTGATAATGATTATCATTGTCGCTAAGGTAAATATTATAATGAAAGTTTTAAGAAATCAAGAGGTAAATGAAAATTATTCTCATTAATATAACATTTTTTGTGAAATGAGAGAGGAGAAAAGTGTAACATCAATAATTTTTTCATCATCTGAATTTAAATCAAGTAGTTACTGAATGAAGAACTCCACGACCGATTACATGTAAGAGGAAAGAGTTTGGTCGAAGAGAACTCGTCTCGACGCCTGATCGAACGCCGAGCAAATGAATTCGGTCCTAGAGAATCCATATCGCTACTTAAGACCAGACGGCAACGATAAAATCAGTCTTCGCAAACATATTTAAAGGATCTCATCAAAATATCCCTAGCCACTTTTGCGACTAGGGATATGAAATAATAATTACGTTTAAGGCTCAATGTAACTCTATTATGCAACTTGTTTACAAGCTTCCGCACACTTGCGGCAAGCCTCTGCACATTCTTTACAGTGATCATGCTCGTGTTTTTCACATTCTGTTGCACAATCTTCACAAACCTGTGCGCAAAGTTGCGCGAGTTCTTTTTTATACTTTGTGTTTTGAGAAAGGGCTTGTTCGAAAAATGCACAGATATCCGCACATTCGCGGTCGAGCTTGATACATTCAGCCATCATCTTCACATTATCTTCCTGAAGACATGCATCAAAGCAGTGATTACATGCTGCAACACATTCATGAAGTGTTTGAATTAATTGTTGATTTTCTTGATGAGACACGTTTATGACCTCCTTGGATTTTATTTCTTACATAGTGAGTTATCCCCAACCTTTTTGTATTTAAACAGTTTCAGAAAATTTAATTTATAAAGAATTACTTCAGGCATTCATGATATACTTTCGGTAGGTGATTATTTATGATAACGATTCAAAGCGATCTACGACAATTTCGAGGGACTCATTATGAACTGGGTTATCGACAAGGCGAAGAATTAAGCGACTCGCCTATCTTAAAGACGCGCCATAAATATTGGAAATTAAAACGACCACGATTCAACATAGACGTTCAGGAAGCGAAATCAGCTTTTCTGCAATTTGCTCCAAAAATTTGGGATGAATTTGAGGGCATTTCTGACGGATCTAAACAACCACTTGAGAATATTTTGCGAGACTTTGGTGGATATCGGATGGAACCAGAAAGAAGCGGCTGTTCAGTATTTGTCCAAGATGAATTTTTAGTCAGAAATTATGATTTTCAACCGGTAACTTACGATGGACGGTATATGGTTTATCAACCGACCGATGGAGGTCTGGCGGTGATTGGACCAAGCTCAAGAGTGACGGGACGAATGGATGGCATGAATGAGTACGGCCTAGCGATCGGATACAACTTTACGCATCGTAAAAAAACAAAGGATGGGTTCGTATGCTATATGATCTCGCGAATGATTTTGGAGCTGTGTGAAAATGTCGATCAAGCCGTTCAGCTCATCAAAGAATTGCCGCATCGAAATGCCTTTAGTTATATTTTACTCGATCAAACTGGTGAGCATTATATTATTGAAGCCAGTCCAAGAGATGTAACCGTACGGCAAGCAAGTGAATGTACCAATCACTTTCTCACGCAAGAAAAAGAGAATCGACATCATATCAAAGAGTCCCAAACACGATTGGACAAAATCAGTGAACTTAAATCTTCGATGCTTTCACCTGAAAAGGCATTTGAAACATTTAATGCGAAGGACAAAGGAATTTTCTCGGACAATTACAAAAGCTGGTCGGGAACGATTCATACGTCACTATATCAACCGCGAGCGTTGAAAGCATGGATATCACTTGGCGGAAACCAGCAACCTGAAGTTTTTGATTTTCAACAATGGTTGAAGGGAAATGATTTTCAACAATCAACACTTACAGGAAAACTCGAAACGGATATTCCAATTGCGAATATGGAATGACAAAGACATGATTGAATATTTCAGGGTGAATTATAGAAGACTTTTATCTATAGTTGATAGAAAAATCGGTTAACCGACTTGTTTATCGGGAAAATGACGAACAAGATATTCAAAGAACGGTCATGAGTACATTAAATCAAAAGGAGGAAATTTTATGGTCTCATTAGAGGATGTCTTGAGAGCGAGGGAACAAATCGCTGAGACGATTCACAAAACGCGTATTCTTCGATCCTCTCAGTTATCAGAAATGACAGGAGCGAATATGCTTTTCAAATCGGAGCATTTGCAAAAAACAGGCTCATTTAAGATTCGTGGAGCAACGAACAGGGTGATCAATGCCGAGAAAGAAGGCGCAAAATACATTACCGCTGCCTCTTCTGGTAACCACGGGCAGGCCGTTGCCTATATTTCGAATCAGTTAGGCATTCCTGCCACCATTGTCGTTCCAACAGACGCTACAGAGAGCAAAGTGAATGCCATTCGAAATTATAATGGGAACGTAGAGTTTGCGGGAACTACGTCAGCCGATCGAATTCCGAAAGCGAAGGAAGTCGCAAAAGAAAATGATGGTGTATTTATTCCACCTTACGATCATCCAGATATTATCGCGGGCCAAGGAACAGTCGGCTTAGAAATTACTGAGCAGGTACAAGATGTAGATATCGTTTTTGTTCCAGTCGGCGGTGGCGGTTTAGTTGCAGGAATCTTGACGGCAATTAAAGAAATCAACCCAAACATTAAGGTTTATGGCGTCGAACCAGAACTCGCGAATGACACAGCTGTCTCATTGCAAGAAGGTAAGATTATGACAGCCGGAAACCCAGCGAACACGATTGCCGATGGTCTACGAACGGATCAACCTGGCGATTTAACGTTTCCGATTTTACAAAAATATATTGACGATCTCATCGTTGTAAAAGAGGACGATGTTCGATTTGCAATGAGCTTCGTTTATGAACGAATGAAACAAGTGATTGAACCGTCCGCAGCTGTTTCCCTGACCGCAGCATTAAACAGTGATGTAGACATCAAAGGCAAAACGGTCGTGAATGTCTTATCCGGAGGTAATGTGGATTTGTTTAAATTAAACGATCTATTAGTGAAAACAACGAAATAGAATTAGCCTAACGTCTATAGATTGTGAATCTATGGACGTTTACATTTTTTTCGTTATACTAGTATCATCGTATTAGAAAGAAAAGGGGAACCTAGATACATATGAAAAATGCTCGTTTTAGAGAAAAATTAAAATGGGTGCCACGCTTAGTCTATTTTGATGAAAATGACTATTTACGAGAAAAAGCACGAGATAAGAAAAAGATCCAAGCATTAATCGATGAAGCGGAACATTTATTCATCAATGAAGATGATTCCAATGAACGTTTTTTCTTAGCTGGAACGATGGGGAATCTTTATCGAGTGATCGGAAAATTAAACCGCTCGATCGGATACTTAAATGTGAGTTTGGAAATTGCGAAAGAAAACAAAGATCTTACGAAGGAAATCATTGCGACCATACGTCTTGGTGAGTCATTAAAATATGCCAACAAGCACGCAAAGGCTTTAACATTATTCGAGCAAGCACTCCACACCGCATACGAAAATGACGCGGCGTATATTGATTTTGCCTTTCAGCACAAAGGCAAATGTTTGATGGAAATGGGCCAGTATGAAGAAGCAATGGAAGCCTTTCAAGATGCCCTTACCATCAGAAGCAGCAAAGGGAATCAAGAACTTGTCGAATCAACCGAACAGGCTATTTTGTATTTAGAAAGCACGAAAATATAGAATTTAAGAGTGGGTCGCTAAAGGATGCGGTCCACTTTTTTAGTATGGGTAAAATCTCCGACATAATTGACCACTCAAGATGGGGTAGTGATTGTCGGACAACAACCTTCCGTAAAGCTTATTTTACTCGTGTAAAAGGTCGTTATAAGCTCACTCCTTGCTCGCTAACGTGTTTAAACATCTCTGTATCGGGAAAATAAACAGTAAGCCGAACCCAAGAACAAAATCTAAGTGAGTGTTTTGCAACATGGGAGGTATTGTTAATGACTCATCGAAGAGAAATAGACGATTATGTAGACGAATTGTACGCCGAAGCACATGAAACCGAACGTGTAAAAGAGAAAAAAGAAGAAATAAGCATGAAGCTTTCTGAAAGCATGCGTGAATTTGAACAATCCGGAGTGAGCGACCAAGATGCCTTTGAAGAAGCAATCGTCAATACGAAGAACCTCCAAGGATTTACAGATCGCTGCGAAAATAAAAATATATTGGATGGAACGTCAACAGAGCAACACGTACATCCATCCATGACCAATAAGCTATCGATTGCAGGAATGGTAGCAGGAATTGGCTTTTTACTACTCGGCATAGTGATGTCTATGAATATTTCATTATTCGGCATTTACACGACAGCAGCACCAGCGATGTTTTTCTATGCTGTACTCGGAGGAATGCTATTCACTTACTCTTTACTCGCTAGAAAAATAAGAGTAGACAAAAACATGACGCACCAAAGAGCAGCTTTATATGCCTGTGCCGTAGGAGCAATGCTGTTTGCCATCTTCGTTACCATCACAGTTGGGTATTATACATCCAATTGGTTGGCAGGAATAGTGAGCTTTGCCTTGTTCTTCATAGTAGGTTTAGCTTTATTCATGCACCTGTTATTTTCTAATGAAGCAGAGAGAAATCAATAATAGATTGAATCTGAATCCGTTTGGCTGGGATAAACTCAGCTGGACGGATTTTTGATGCATTATATTAGAAACCAAAAAAACAAGCGGCCAACACGCCGCTTGTTTTCAAATTATTCCTCAAAACAGTAATGAAAAGTATTAAAATCCCTTCTCAAATCCAACACTTTTTTCTTAACATTTGTTGGTTGGTCTTCATTTTTTACAATCTTGGAGATCAATTCAGCGATATAATCCATATCTTTTTCTTTCATACCAAGTCGTGTTGCTTCAATTGTTCCGATGCGAAGCCCGCTTGGTTTATCCCAATCTTCAGGTCGATCTGTTGGAATGAGGTTTTTATTGACGATGATATTGGCTTCAGCTAATCGGTTAGCTACTTCGTATCCACCACCGAATTCGCCGACTTTTGCAATTACCTGGTGTGTTTCTGTGTATCCTTTGTGTTCACCCAATACACTAATCCCTCGATCATTAAGTCCTTTAGCGAGGGCTTTAGCGTTTTTGATGATTTGCCCCATGTATTCCTTGCCAAATTCAATAAATTCCGCAGCAGAAACAGCTAAAGCAGCAACTCTATTGACTTGGTGGGTAGCAGCAAGTGCCGGGAATATTGTATCGGTAATTCCTTGAGTCAAATCAGGATCGTCCCATAGGATGATTCCACTTTGAGGACCTGAAAAGGTTTTACCAGCAGAACCTGTGATTACGGCGGCTCCTTCTTTCAAAGGGTCTTGGAAGTATCCTGCGCCAATCAATCCGAGTTGGTGAGCACCATCAAAGTAAATTTTTCCGCCCCATTCAGACACGATGTCAGCCATCTCACGAATCGGAAATGGAAAGAGAGTCATGGAAGCACCTAGTGTGACTAATTTAGGTTGAATTGCTTTGGCTTTCTCAGCAAATGCATCAAGGTCGACTGTTAACTCATGGGAGTCAAACGGAATATCTTCAATCTTTAAACCTCGAATTCCTGCCGGACCATCCGAGCGGTTACTGGAATGGCCACCAACAGGCTGTGACATCGTCATTACCGTATCTCCGGGCTCTGTTAATGTTCCATAAACCGTCAAGTTTCCAATCATGCTGGCGATTAATCGATGATCTGCATAGTTAACGTTAAACGCTTTTTTCAATAATTCCATACATAAAGCTTCGATTTCATCAATGTATTGAGTACCGGCAAACCAACGTTGTAGAGAGCCAATGTGACCTTCAGCAGCCCTTGTACCGACTTCTGCAGACAGCAATTTACGAACAATTGGACTTGTCGGTGCTTCAGGCGCAAGCAAGTTCAGGCATTCATCTCCTCGCCAGATTTCATTTCTTCGTACAGCATTGACGACTTCCTGACCAGCCATTCGTGCAGAAGGGCTTTGCTCGATTAACTCTCTTGCCCAATTTAAAACTTTCTCATCATGTACTTCCAGTCGCTGAATTGTTTCCATGAAAATTCCTCCTTAGATCAATTGTTTTGACAAACTTAACCAATTCTCTTCAACTGCTAAAGCAGCTTGTTCTGTTTTGCCATTTTCAACATAATAAATGATTTTTTCGTGATCTTGGATGGAGTATTGTGCTTGTGTAGAATCGAATTTGAGATATTCCAATCGTCGAATTTGGGGGAGCAAGCTTTGGATGCATTCATCAATCTTTTTGTTACGTGCTAACCGAATGAATAAGTTATGAAATTGATCATCTGCTTGAATCGCTTCCAGGGAGTTTTTTTGCTTTATCTTTATGGCCAATTGTTGGTTCAATTCTTTCAACTTTAATAAATCTTCTGGAAGCATATTAGGAATAGCTAGTTTAGTGGCGAGCGCATGTAAATTGGCTACAACGACGAATGACTCTTTCACCTCCTGCTCGTCGATTTCGCTGATTCGAGTGTGAGAAGCTGGTCTGGTTTCGACTAAACCTTCCAACTCTAATTGCTTGAGTGCCTCCCGTATGGGGGTTCGGCTAACCTCAAAGCTATCTGCTAGTTCCACATCCCGAATTTTCTGGCCTGGTTCTAGCTCCAAGGTGATAATGGCATCTTTAATCGCATGATAGACGTGTTGGGATAAACTAATTTTATTAATGGATTTAAAGTTTGTATGCGTTTTCATATATCCAATATATTGGATATCAGTAAATAAGTCAACGCAATATACTGAATATTTTAAAAGTTATTTATTTTAGGATTTAAATTAAAACAAAATCTTTCTTGTGTATAATGGAGAGAGATCATTATATAGGGGGATGGAACAATGAAAACGACTTTTGAGGAGATCATTGATATCAACCGTTTTGGTGAAAATGATCCAGTTGATCTAAATGAATTGGCGAAACTGGCGGAAATCGAACAGGTATCAAAATCAGATGAAAAAATACTTTTTTTGGGTGTCGATCTTCAAAATGACTTTCTGGAAGGTGGGGCACTTGGTGTACCAGATTCGTTCAAAGATCTAGAAAGAACACTTCGTTTTTTGTATGAGCATTTTAATAAAATTTCACACATTGCAGTTTCGCTGGATACGCATTTCATCCAACAAGTTTTCCATGCGGCATGGTGGATCGATGAGGACGGCAATCATCCAGAGCCTATGACGATTATTTCCGTGGAAGATGTAGAATCCGGCAAATGGCAGCCTGTTAAACATAAAGAAGATAGTTTAGCTTATGTGAAGGCATTAGAGGAAAATGGACAAAAACAGTTATGCATATGGCCGTACCATTGTATCGAGGGAACAACGGGTGTGATGTTGGAGAGCCAGTTCGCTAAGTTTATTCACTTCCATTCATTCGTTCATGGCAACCCGATTAAAAAAGTCGTTAAAGGAAAAGGGTTCAGTGAAATGTATGGAATTGTCCAACCAGAAGTTGGTCGTGAAAAAGATGAATCATTATTAAGTTATTTACGTGAATTCGATAAAATTATCGTTGCGGGACAAGCTGAGTCGCATTGTGTTTATGAGTCAGTGAAACAAATCGTTGATCATTACCGTGAGGATCATGAATTTTTGAAACAAATATACGTGTTGACGGATGGAATGAGCTGTATCCCTGGATTCGAAGAGGTATCTGAGCAAGGTTGGTCAGAATTACGAAAAACAGGAATTCAGTTGGTTGATTCGACAGATCTCAAGCTTTAAACGACAGTATTTCCTGGGAAATGATTGTTTATGACATGATTTTGATTTCAATTGAAAATGAAATTTATCCATTAAGAAGGGAGGTCCTTCATGAAAAAAATCGGCATTCTTGGAGGGATGAGCTGGGAGTCGACCGTTACGTATTACCAGATGATCAATCGGATGGTAAATCAACGTTTTGGTGGATTACATTCAGCGAATTGTTTGATATCGAGTGTGAACTTTCATGAAATTGAACAGTTACAAGCGCAGGGGGTTTGGGAAAAAGCTGGCGAGATCCTGGGCAATGAGGCGTTGAATTTAGAAAGAGCTGGCGCGGATGGCGTGTTGCTGGCTACCAATACAATGCATAAAGTTGCTGAACAGATCGAAGAAAAAATTTCAGTGCCGTTTCTTCATATTGTTGATGCGGTTGCTGAAGAGTTAGACAATATGAAGATTTCTCGAGTTGGCTTACTGGGGACAAAGTATACGTTGAAGCTTGATTTCTTCAAAGATCGACTGAAGGAACGAAATATTGATCCAGTTTTACCGTCGGATCCCCAGATTGACGAGATTAATCGAATCATTTTCGAGGAATTGGTTCATGGCGAACTAAATGATTCCTCTAAGGATTACTTTATAAAAGTTATGCAAGGGTTAAAACATAATGGTGCTGAAGCAATCGTGCTTGGTTGTACGGAAATTGGATTACTCATCAAAGAGGATGATTTTCAATTGCCGTTGATCGACACGACGACTATACATGCTAAAAAGGCAGTAGAATGGGCAATTCAATAATAAGCTACCCAGACGAATGATAATCGTTCGTCTGGGTTTTATTTTTTCTTTGTAATCGCAATTATTATTTGCACAATGAGGGATAATAAAGCGACGATGAATGAACTAAAAGCAATAATGACTAGAAAGATACCGTATTCCATCGAATCCACCTCCGTGTTAATTCACAGTATAGTATAAGAACGTGTGTTCGTAAATGGATTTCTGAAAAATAAGCAATTTCTAGCAGTAAGGTGGATACGGTTGATTGTTCACTTGTTTATTCAACAGGCAAAAAGGGTAAACTTACACATAGACATAGTATGGGTAGGAATAATAACCTATTGAATGGAAAGGAGTATGGCATTGGGACTAAATGTTACACAAAAGTTGATTCAAGACCATTTGACTTCAGGTGAGATGGTTCCCGGAAAAGAAATTGGTCTAAAGATTGACCAAACGTTAACACAGGACGCAACGGGAACGATGGTAATGCTTGAATTGGAGGCGATGGGTCTTGATAAAGCAAAAACGGAAGCCTCTGCGCAGTACGTCGATCATAACTTAATCCAAGATGACTACCGAAATCCTGACGACCATTTATTTTTAAGAAGTGCGGCAAACCGATTCGGTCTATATTACAGTCGTCCAGGTAACGGGGTGAGTCACCCGGTACACATGCAGCGATTAAGCCGTCCAGGTAGAACGATGCTTGGTTCTGACAGCCACACGTGTGCGAATGGTTGTATGGGAATGTTAGCGATGGGCGCCGGTGGAATTGATGTGGCTATGGCAATCGCCGGTGAACCGTATTACATCAATATGCCTCAAGTGTGGGGTGTTCGCTTAACAGGAGAACTACCGGACTGGGTCAGTGCTAAGGACGTCATTTTAGAGATGCTTCGTCGTCATGATGTAAAAGGTGGCGTCGGCAAGGTAATTGAGTATTATGGTCCTGGCTTAAAAAATCTATCTGCCATGGATCGTCACGTCATCGCGAATATGGGTGCTGAACTCGGTGCAACGACCACTGTATTTCCTTCCGATGATGAAGTAAAACGTTATATGAGAACCCAAGGCCGAGAAGATGAATGGCAAGAACTAGTGGCCGATGAAGATGCTACTTATGACATTGATGAAGAAATCAATTTGTCAGAACTTGAGCCACTCATTGCTTTACCATCAAGTCCAGGTAATGTTGTTCCGGTAACCGAGGTAGAGGGCGAACCAATTTATCAGTCTTATATCGGTTCTTCTGCAAACCCAGGCTATCGTGATTTTGCAATGGCTGCAGAGATTGTAAAAGGAAAGTCAGTCGCCGAAGGACTTTCTTTTGACATCAACCCGTCTTCTAGACAAATGCTGACAAACCTTGTCGATAACGGACATATTGCCAGTCTGCTTTCAGCTGGTGGACGTCTGCACCAAGCTGGTTGTAACGGCTGTATTGGAATGGGGCAGGCACCAGCGACAGGAAGAAATAGCTTACGCACGACACCGCGTAACTTTCCTGGACGTTCAGGTACAAAAGAAGACAGTGTTTTCCTTGTTAGCCCAGAAACAGCAGCAGCTTCTGCATTAACGGGCAAGATAACCGATCCAAGAACATTGGATATGGATTATCCGCATATCGAGGAACCAGAAAATAAAAACTTGAAACAAGAACAAAGTCTACTTGAAGCACCTGCTGAGAGAAAAGAAGATCATGCAGAGCTTGAAAAAGGACCGAATATCAGCTCGATTCCAGAGATCGAACCAATCAAAGACGAATTCGAAGTGCCGATTTTATTGAAAATGGGAGATAACATCTCAACCGATGAAATTCTAGCTGGTGGTTCAAGAGTTTTACCTTATCGCAGTAACTTACAACAAATTGCTACGTTCTCCTTCGAGATTGTTGATGAATCTTATTATGACCGCGCGATGGAAATTAAAGATCAAGGTGGCCATGCGGTTGTTGGCGGATTTAACTATGGTCAAGGTTCCAGCCGTGAACACGCTGCACTGGCTCCAAGGTTCTTAGGACTTCAAGTTGCATTGGTGAAAGACTTTGCACGCATTCATTTACAGAACTTGATTAACTTTGGTATCTTACCAATCACCTTCAAAAATGAAGAAGACTACGAAAAACTTGAAGAAGGAGACATCCTTCAATTTGAAAATGTTCGCGAAACCATTCGTAAACAGAAAGATTTCGATGTGAAAGTGAAAGGAAAAGACTTAACGATTCCTGTGTCTCATGCATTAACCGAACGCCATATGGACATTCTACTAGAAGGAGGAGTCATCAACTGGGTCAAGAAACGTCAAAGTAAAATGGCCTAAGTGACTTCCGATATACTCAGTAGAAGGAAGGGCAAGGAATGAGTGCACATGAATTTAGATGCAGAGCTTGCGACGGAGACGGCTTGTTAATGGATGATGAAAAATGGCAATACACGTGTACGGTCTGTAACGGTACAGGTTTTGAATCATCCGCGAGCCAGCGGAAGACGAATGAAGTCGCAAATGTAGATGAAAACAATCGAATATTGGATTAAAAAGCGGGCGAGATACGCTCGCTTTTTTTATGATTTTTAATTACTTTTACTTATTTAATGGAATTTAGCATGGTCTGATGCTGAATTTACTATTTTTTAAAAGAAGATGAAGTTACGCTAATTTCATAACTGGCTTCCGTTTAGCTATAATGATTTTAAAAAAAGAAACGGGTGTATAAGTAATGATCTATAAAGAAAGATCAAAACCTTTGGAACTTCTGCAGCTTGAAGTTTTAGCTCACCGTACAGCATTATCACCGAAAAAGCAAAGTGATTTAGTTAAACTTAAAAAAGGTTTTGAAGGAGAAAGATTATTTGATTCCATGCTTGAAAGTTTGAGTAATAAACATCTACAGGTGAACGATTTATTATTGACGTTTAATGGGACTGTGTTTCAAATCGATACGTTACTGATTACTCAAGAAAAAATTTTCGTTTATGAGGTGAAGAACTTTCACGGTGAATTCATTTACGAGCAAGAAAAATTCTTTAAATTTCCCCAACAAGAAATTCAAAACCCTCTGCATCAAATCGCAAGGTCGACTTCTCTATTAACTCAGCTCATCCGAAAACTAGGATTTAACTGGCCGATTCAGTCACATGTCATTTTTATAAACAAGAACTTCACACTTTTCAATGCGCCACCAAATACCTCAATGATCCTACCCACTCAAATTGATCCTCATTTAAAATATCTTCAAACAATCCCATCACGTCTTAATCATGTACATAAGCGATTGGCGGAAAAACTTATAGAACAACATTTAGATCAATCACCATTTCAAAAAAAGCCAGCGTACTCTTATGAACAAGTAAAAAAAGGGATACTTTGTGGAAAATGCAGCTCATCCATCGTTAAGTTGGAAGGAAGAACAGTTTACTGTGATGACTGTGGGTGGAACGAACCATTTGCTGATTCAGTTGTTCGGACAGTGAATGATTTTGTATTGCTATTTCCTGAAATGAAAATCACAGTTTCTCAAACGCATGAATGGTGTAACAGCTTAATCTCGAAAAAAGGAATTTCTTCTGCACTTCAAAAAAATTTCAAGAGAGGTGGAAAAAAACGTTGGACATATTACTATTAGTTCACGTAGTTGGGAAAATAGCCCGAATCACAAGAGGAGAAAGAGATCCGGTCGAATAGGAGGCTCCAAAACGCCCGAATCATAAG
>NZ_JAHLZF010000087.1 GCF_018967645.1 Allobacillus halotolerans
AGCGGCCAGCCATCCGTCATCCATATCACCACGTCAAAGGGTGACAGCAGGCTCATAAGACGCCCCAGCGTCGCCATAGTGCGTTCACCGAATACGTGCGCAACAACCGTCTTCCGGAGCCTGTCATACGCGTAAAACAGCCAGCGCTGGCGCGATTTAGCCCCGACATAGCCCCACTGTTCGTCCATTTCCGCGCAGACGATGACGTCACTGCCCGGCTGTATGCGCGAGGTTACCGACTGCGGCCTGAGTTTTTTAAGTGACGTAAAATCGTGTTGAGGCCAACGCCCATAATGCGGGCTGTTGCCCGGCATCCAACGCCATTCATGGCCATATCAATGATTTTCTGGTGCGTACCGGGTTGAGAAGCGGTGTAAGTGAACTGCAGTTGCCATGTTTTACGGCAGTGAGAGCAGAGATAGCGCTGATGTCCGGCGGTGCTTTTGCCGTTACGCACCACCCCGTCAGTAGCTGAACAGGAGGGACAGCTGATAGAAACAGAAGCCACTGGAGCACCTCAAAAACACCATCATACACTAAATCAGTAAGTTGGCAGCATCACCCGA
>NZ_JAHLZF010000088.1 GCF_018967645.1 Allobacillus halotolerans
CATTCGGTCTTGTACTGCATAGCCGATAAGTGTTTGCGGTCAGAAGAAACGCCACGTTCCATGCCCAGTGTTTCAGATGCTATGGTTTGGAGTTCTGCCATGTCATCACGCGATAAACGCACACTTTTCCCATTCGGCTGCGTCCAATCGAAAACTACATGGGCATGAAGGTTAGGTGTCCATTGCTTTGCGTTCATGTATCCTTCGTCCTTGTGTATATGGATTTGAAATGCTTCGATACCGAAACGTTCTTTGCAGACCGTGGCAAACTGCTGGAGTTCCTGCATGGTGGTTTCTTGTTTGATTACTATTACTCCCTCTCGTATGGGTGCGGCTTTAGCCTGCATCTTCTGCCCAACCGTATCGAGATATCTTTGTTTCGCACTTTCCAGCCGATGGGAGATGCTATCTCCAACCCAGCTTTCATTCAAATGACTAAGTTCGGGACGAACATAGTCCAACTCTTTTTCCCTAAAGTTGTGAATCTCACTCCCCGGCTTCACTGCTTGTACATGAATACTTGTTGCTCCCATAAGTTAACATTTTTGTGACAATCGATAACAGCC
>NZ_JAHLZF010000089.1 GCF_018967645.1 Allobacillus halotolerans
CTTCTCACCTTTTTGTCCTTCTCTTGTTACTTTTTCTGTCCCTGGTGCTAAATCAGGATTAAATTTACGTTCTTTCTCGAATGGAATTTCTTCTTTTTCTACAATCGAGTCTCCTTTTACAGGTCCATATTTTGTTACGCTATCGACCGGTGGTCTAACTACATCTCCTGTTTCTGGATTCTTAATTCCTGGTTTACCTGGAACTTCCTCTTTCTCTCCTGTTGGTAACTTCGGATCAAATTCGTCTCGATGACCTGGTGTTATCGTTTCTGGTCCGTATTCTGTTAATTCATTAATCGGATCTTTTGTGATTTCTTCTTTCGATTCACCTTTACTAATAATTTCTCCAGTTAATGGATTTTTTAGTGTTGGCGTCGTTATTGTCTTCTCACCTTTTTGTCCTTCTCTTGTTACTTTTTCTGTCCCTGGTGCTAAATCCGGATTAAATTTACGTTCTTTCTCGAATGGAATCTCTTCTTTTTCTACAATCGAGTCTCCTTTTACAGGTCCATATTTTGTTACGCTATCGACCGGCGGTCTAACTACGTCTCCTGTTTC
>NZ_JAHLZF010000090.1 GCF_018967645.1 Allobacillus halotolerans
ACTTTTTTGTTCAATCACTATATTTCACACAGCTTCATTAATAAAACGAAATTGCTTCAACCCGCTTCAACTTCAACTGGCTTCAACTTCAGCCTACTTCATTCAATAACAAAACGAATCCGCTTCATCCAAAATCAACCATTCTAACGCACATATTCAAATATAGCAGCTGCACCCATGCCGACACCAATACACATCGTAACCATGCCGTAACGGCTATCGGGACGTCTACCCATTTCATTAAGTAAACGCGCGGTTAACATTGCGCCTGTAGCACCTAATGGATGACCTAAAGCAATAGCGCCACCATTCACATTCGTACGTGATATATCTAGACCTACTTCTTTAATAGATGCAATCGTTTGAGAAGCAAATGCTTCGTTCAATTCGATCAAATCAATGTCTTCAACAGATAGATTGCTGAGTGACAATACTTCAGGAATCGCATATGCAGGCCCAATACCCATAATTTTCGGGTCAACGCCTACTGCCTTAAAACCAACGAATCGTGCAATAGGTGTCACGCCGAGTTCTTTCACTTTATCTCCAG
>NZ_JAHLZF010000091.1 GCF_018967645.1 Allobacillus halotolerans
ATTCTCTTGTGGGAGAAAAAGTACATGTCAAGGTTTATAGTGAAAAAATCGTCATCCTGTACGGGAAGGAGAAAGTGGCCTCTCATCAACGCAGTTATTGCGGTGGAGACTGGTGCATCAAGCTGGAGCACTATTTGCGTACACTTTCCCGTAAACCGGGGGCATTGCCCCACTCTGTGGTTTGGCAAAGAGCACCGGAAGAACTGAGAAGGCTGTATGACATCCATTTCAAGGAGGACAACAGGACGTTTGTTCTGTTGCTGGACTATGCCCGAAAAAATGGATTTTCCGGAACGGACATTGTCACGGCATGCAAGGAGCTGACCGGACGTGGTGTCAGAAAGATATCTCCGGACCAGGTAAAGGCCATGCTGCATGGTAGCGTACAGGGAGAGACAGAAGAAACCATGGAACCGCCTGTTCTCCCGGCACAACAGGAGAATATAGAAAGAGAAGCTGTGGATATGCTTGAAGGCATCACGGCGCTCATGACAGGATACAATGAAGTGCATGATATAATACCAACCATTTAAGTTTATAATATA
>NZ_JAHLZF010000092.1 GCF_018967645.1 Allobacillus halotolerans
AAATGTTTCAACAACGCAAGATACTTCAACTGAAGCAACACCTTCAAACAATGAATCAGCTCCACAGAGTACAGATGCAAGTAATAAAGATGTAGTTAATCAAGCGGTTAATACAAGTGCGCCTAGAATGAGAGCATTTAGTTTAGCGGCAGTAGCTGCAGATGCACCGGCAGCTGGCACAGATATTACGAATCAGTTGACGAATGTGACAGTTGGTATTGACTCTGGTACGACTGTGTATCCGCACCAAGCAGGTTATGTCAAACTGAATTATGGTTTTTCAGTGCCTAATTCTGCTGTTAAAGGTGACACATTCAAAATAACTGTACCTAAAGAATTAAACTTAAATGGTGTAACTTCAACTGCTAAAGTGCCACCAATTATGGCTGGAGATCAAGTATTGGCAAATGGTGTAATCGATAGTGATGGTAATGTTATTTATACATTTACAGACTATGTAAATACTAAAGATGATGTAAAAGCAACTTTGACCATGCCCGCTTATATTGACCCTGAAAATGTTAAAAAGACAGGTAATGT
>NZ_JAHLZF010000093.1 GCF_018967645.1 Allobacillus halotolerans
AAATGGGTGTTATATCTATTGGTAATAACTAAACTGGTGTCAATTCAATTCTAATATGGTCATGACAATTGAAAGTGTTGCTGTTCTGGTTTACATACTCTACAGGTTACAACTATTGATTGGTTAGAAGTTTGGTTTCAACATCACCTGTTGCTAAGAATAAATGCTGGTCGTATCTATTATCTACAACCACCAAATGATAAATGCTGAACCGTGGTTGCCAACTGTTATGCTGGTCATATCTATTATCTACAACCACCAAATGATAAATGCTGAACCGTGGTTACCAACTGTTATGCTGGTTGTATCTATTAACTGCAACCACCAAATGATAAATGCTGAACCATAATTGCCAACTGTTACATTGCCGGTACTACATTAAGAATAAATGCTGCATCTACAAGTACCACCTGTTGTGTTAATAAATGCTGCACCTGCTAGTACAACTGTTGCTGGTCATGATAGTTACTACACATTACACACCAGACAGTGGCAAACAAGGTTATGTAGCTATTATATATCTTAAATAGCCAACCAC
>NZ_JAHLZF010000094.1 GCF_018967645.1 Allobacillus halotolerans
AAGAATTGATTTACTAATGCTAAGATCAATACGATGTATCTTGTTATTACTTTTGCATCCATTTGTTTGCTCCTTTTTTCCAAAATAAAAAAACGACTAAAAATTAGTCGTTTAAAATTATTCAATGGTCAATGTCGGAGATCCTGAATAAACATCACTTATAGTGACATACAACATCCCTGAAGGATTACTAAAGTTGATATTTTTACTTGCAACTCCGCTATTGACTCCTGATATTCCTAAATCACTTGAACCTAAATTAGTTTGCGAAACCCTCATTATACCGCTACGTACATTTTCTATTGTCACCTGATAACTTTTATTAGGTTCAACTCCATTTATTGTCCATTTTGCTGTTGATTCTTCTATGCTATCCGGATATTTATTTTTAGGTAAGGGTTTTATTACAAAAGATGAAGGCTTTTTCCATACTTGGATATTTCCAGCATATACTTTTGTATATTCTTCGCCTTCGTAAATAAGTTTCTTTACATTTTTAAAATTACCTTCCATAAAAATCACCCCTTAATTAAGTAA
>NZ_JAHLZF010000095.1 GCF_018967645.1 Allobacillus halotolerans
AAGGCCTATCTCTAGGCCGGTCAGCGGGATGTCAAGACCTGGTAAGGTTCTTCGCGTTGCGTCGAATTAAACCACATGCTCCACCGCTTGTGCGGGCCCCCGTCAATTCCTTTGAGTTTCAGCCTTGCGGCCGTACTCCCCAGGCGGAGTGCTTATTGCGTTAACTGCAGCACTAAGGGTTGGAACCCCTAACACCTAGCACTCATCGTTTACGGCGTGGACTACCAGGGTATCTAATCCTGTTTGCTACCCACGCTTTCGCGCCTCAGCGTCAGTTACAGACCAGAGAGTCGCCTTCGCCACTGGTGTTCCTCCACATCTCTACGCATTTCACCGCTACACGTGGAATTCCACTCTCCTCTTCTGTACTCAAGTTCCCCAGTTTCCAATGACCCTCCACGGTTAAGCCGTGGGCTTTCACATCAGACTTAAGAAACCGCCTGCGCGCGCTTTACGCCCAATAATTCCGGATAACGCTTGCCACCTACGTATTACCGCGGCTGCTGGCACGTAGTTAGCC
>NZ_JAHLZF010000096.1 GCF_018967645.1 Allobacillus halotolerans
AATTGATTTTCTTATTTACGTCAATTTCGCCTTTTATTTTATCGTAATCTTTCCACTGCAAAGCTAAAGCTTCGCCTATTCTAAGACCAGAATAAAATAACAGTTTAGTTAGCTGACGAGAAGTATCGTTTGTGATTTGTTCTACTTTTTCATCAAATTCTTCACGAGTGATAAATTTAGCTTGTGGTTTTGTTCTGGGAATAGGAGTTACCGATAATGTGGGGTCGTATAAGAGCTTGTAATGCTTTTTGGCGTAATTGATAACTGCTTTAAAACCTGCCCACACAGATCGTGCATAGCCAACAGAAAGACCTGCATCGTTTAACAAATAATTCCTGAAAGCAGTACATTGCGTAGTAGTGATTTTGCCAATAGGGATATTTCCGAACCTTTCTTTTATGTGAGTATTATATTCTGTAGTTCGCTTTTCTATTGAGCGTGCAGAAAGATTTTCATTTTTTAAACGATTAAAAAATATATATTCAAAGGGTTGATTGTCCGAG